>NZ_PVNC01000001.1:0-1298682 GCF_003001875.1 Paraburkholderia sp. BL18I3N2 | reverse complement strand
AACCGGTCGCTCACTCAACGTACTGACGAATGATCTTTCCATCTTTCAATGAAAAAACCTTCCTTTCATTACTGTGTGAGACTTGATACTTTCGCTTCTCCGGCAGGCCCCGAAGGACCCCACCGGCGCGTCGCGCATCAAGCGCCCACACTTATCGGCTGTTAATTTTTAAAGATCGATTCCGCATTCACTACCAAACCGGTACCGCACGCCGCTGTCTTTCCAACTACCCGGCACCGCTTCGTTCTGCGTCGCTGCATCAGCAGCAGAGAAACGAGATTATGAAGAACTTTCGCTACGCCGTCAACAGGTTTTTCCAACTTCCTGAACCTGCCCGCTTCGCTGAAAGCCTTGCCACTGCTGGCTCTCCCGCCTCCCGCGCCCCGTTCTCCGAGGCACGAAAGAGCGAGATTCTAGCGACCTGCACCCCGCCTTGCAAGCGTTATTTTGATAGGCCTGGATTGCGCCAGAAACGGCGCGAGGACGACGACAAAACCGGACACCCAGCAAGGGCAAAAGGAACCGAAAACCCACATTCCACTAACGGCTTCAAAAGCACTCTCACACAATCACGTGCTTAAGCATCACCCGTTCGACAACACCTAAATAGTGATCGAGATCCGGCGTAGCACGATTCTCTTCCTTGGCAAGATCGTCCCATCTGCGCAGACGCAATGCGTCTTCCGCGTACGGCTTCTGCAGAAACGCCTCAGCCTCCTCCTTGCTGAAAATGCCACCCTGCAACTCGAGGCTCCGCACCGAATCGGCGGAAAGCTGGCCGAAATACGTGTCGTCGATGGCGCACAGGCATCGCTTGGCGTCGACGTGCAAACGGATCGGCTCCAACACCGCGTTCGACAACACCGGCCGCAAGAACGGCAGCGCGAAATACTGATGCAGATCGTCGATGCCCCGTTCCGTCGGCGTCTCGCCCTGCAGATTGAGCAGGTGGCCGAGGTCGTGCAGAAACGCCGCGGCAACCAGTTCCTCGTCGGCGCCGGCCTCTTCCGCCAACAAGCCGCTCTGCAACGCATGCTCGAGTTGCGTCACCGGCTCGCCGCTGTAAGCCAACTGGCCGTATTGCTCGAACAGGGAACGAATATCCTTCACATCCAATGCCACGCGCTTACTCCCACGGTAATGAAAAGGTCTTCAGATTGGTGAAGCTCTTCATGGCTTCCTGAACGCCTTCCTTATAGCCGAGCCCGGAGTCCTTGATGCCGCCGAACGGCGTCAACTCGATCCGATAGCCGGGCACTTCCCACACGTTGACTGTCCCCACGCGCAATTCGTTGATGAAGCGCGTGATCGCATCCTGCCGGTTCGTGCACACGCCCGACGACAGCCCGAACGCCGTGCCATTGCTAATGCGAATCGCGTCGTCGATTGTGTCGAAGGTGATGATCGGCGACACCGGTCCGAAGGTCTCTTCGCGCACCAATGCCATTGACGGATCGACGCCGTCCAGCACCGTTGGCGCATACAACGCGCCTTTGCGCTGATTGCCAATCCGCAGACGCGCCCCGCTCGCCACCGCCTCGTTCACACGCGCCTCGAAAAGCTGCGCTGCGGCGACGTCGATCACAGTGCCCATCTGATTCGAAGCATCGAACGGATCGCCGAAAGACCAGGTGCGCGTCTTTTCGACGACCAGATCGGTAAAGTCCGCAGCCACGCTCTTTTGCACGAGCATCCGCTTGACCGCGGTGCAGCGCTGCCCGGAGTTCTTATACGAGCCTTGCACGGCGAGCGTCGCCGCGCGTTCGAGGTCGGCGTCGTCGAGCACGATCAGCGGATCGTTGCCGCCCAGTTCCAGCACCACGCGCCGGTATGCCGCCTTGCTTGCAATGTATTTGCCGATCGCCACGCCGCCCGTGAACGTGACGAGCTCCGCCAACGGATGCGTGATCAGCTCATCGGCGATTTCGCGCGGGTCGCCGGTCAGCACCTGCAGCATCGGCGCAGGCAGACCGGCTTCGTACAGGACATCGGCGAGATAAAGCGCCGACAGCGGCACCTTTTCCGACGGCTTCAGCACCACGCGATTGTTCGTCGCAATGGCCGGCGCGATCTTGTGCGCGACCTGGTTCATTGGATGATTGAACGGCGTAATCGCGACGATCACACCCGCCAGCGGTTCGCGCTGCGAAAACACGCGACGCTTCTTGCCATGCGGCGTCAGATCGCAGGAAAAGCTCTGGCCGTCGTCGCGCAATGCTTCGATCGACGCAAACTTGAACACGTCGGCTACGCGGCCGATCTCATAGCGCGAGTCCTGCTTCGACAACCCCGACTCGAGCGAAATCAGATCCGATGCCTCTTCGGTCCGCTCTCGCATGAGCGAAGCTGCGCGCTCCAGAATCTGCGAGCGTTCGTAACGCGTAAGCTTCGCTTCATAGGCCGCCGCGTATTCGAACGCGGCGCGCACGTCGTCGACGCTCGCCAGCGGGACTGTGCCCACGCGCGTTCCCGTGTAAGGATCGGACACGTCGAGCGTGCGCGAGCGCGTCACGCGCTCGCCTTTGAGCCGCAGCGCTTCCGCCCGAAAAGCCGGATGGTCCCGCAGCACGGCGTTCATGATGACGACACGCGATTCAAGGCAATGTCGAAGATATCGAAGTTGCGCAGCCTCTTGCCGCCATCGCCCCCGCTGGACGGCAACGCTTCGACACGCCGGTTGAACAGCAGCGGCACTTCCTGCTCGGAAATCCCGCCATGCGAGCGCAACGGCACCGTCAGCCCGGACAGATCATGTTCAGCGCGCCGCGTGCCGAGCACGACATGCTTCGTGCTGACCACGACGATATCGCCGACGCGATCGTTCGGCAGTTCGAAGCGCTCGCAGGCCGCCGCGTTGTCGAGCACCGTATCCATTCCCTGCAAGCCGCCGATCCGCTCGATCACCTGCGCGACGCTGACATCGCGCGGCAGATAGATCGTCGCAAAAGAGCCGAGCGCGCCGTGATGCACCACATACGGATCCGTGATCGGCAGAATAACGCGCGCGCGGCCGGCGCCGAGCCAGTCGTCGAGCACGTCCTGCAAATAGATCACGTTCGGCTCGCCGGTCTGCGGATCGTGCTTGGCGTTCATGCCGTGATCGGCGGTCAGGCCGATCACCCAGCCGAGCGCGTCGAGCTTCGCGAGGTAGCCGTCCATCATCGCGTAGAAGGCGTTCGCGCCTTCGGTACCCGGCGCCCATTTGTGCTGGATGTAGTCGGTGGTGGATAGATACATCAGGTCGAGCTTGCGCGTTTGCGCGAGCCGAACACCGGCTGCAAATACGAATTCGGACAACCCGGCGCTATACACATCGGGCACGGGCATGCCGACCAGATCGAGCACTTCGCCGATGCCGTTTTCCTCGAACGTCACCTTGTCGGCTTTTTCCGCCGAGAAGCAGATGCCCTTCAACTGCCAGCCGAGCAGCCGGCGCAATTTGTCTTTCGCGGTGACCACGGCGACCGCGGCGCCGGCTTCGGCAGCGGCGGCCAACAGCGTGCCGGCGCGCAGATAAGCGGGATCGTTCATCATCACTTCCGCGCCTTCGCCGCCGTTCGCGTCCGGGTCCCAGAAGTAGTTACCGCAGATGCCATGCACCGAAGGCGGTACGCCGCACACGATCGACAGATTGTTCGGGTTGGTGAACGACGGGATCACGCAGTCGCCCTTGAAGGCGCCGCCGCCCTTGAGCATCTTGCCGATGAACGGCGCGACGCCCGCCGCGACCGCGGCTTCGAGATAATCGAATTCGCAGCCGTCGACGCACACCACCACCGTCGGTTGCGAGGGCAGCCGGTAGCTGCGGCCGTTGACTTCGATCGTGCGTTCGCTTGTGCTCGTGCTTGTGCTCGTATTTGCCATCGTTACCTTCCATGCGTGCCGGGCACGCGCGTTGTAGTCAATTCGCTGCAACCATCTCAATCATTCGATGCCGCCGGCACGCGCGCCACGTTCAACGGCCCCGCCGGTTCGCATGCCGCGTGAGCGCGCTGCAGACCGCCGTTCACATGCGCATGCATCAGCGCCGCGGCATGCTCGGCGTCGCGCGAAGCCAGCGCCTTCAAGATCGCGCGATGCTCGGCGAGCGAGCGCTCCATCGCATCGGCATGCACCACCAGCGCGGCACGTCGAAACAGACTCAATTCGCACACCAGCCGCCGGTACGTTTCATACAGTTTCGAATTGCCCGATGCCGCCACCAACGCATCGTGAAACGCCACATTCGCGCGCGCATAAGCATCGTGATCCTGGGCGTCGAGCGCCGCGCGCATCGCGTCGAGCCAGTCTCGCAACACCGCGAGCTTGCCGGCATCGATGCTCGTCGCCAGCATCCGGCACGCCGCCTCTTCGAGCACGGCGCGCACCGCGTAAATCTCATCCGCTTCCGCCAGCGACACCGTCCGCACGAACACGCCGCGATTCTTCTCGGTACGCACGAGTCCGGCCTGCTCGAGCGCGCGAAACGCCTCGCGCACGGGACCGCGCGACACCCGCAGACGCGTGGCCCAGTCGGCTTCGTTGAGCTTGTCGCCGGGCGCGAGCGCCCCCTCGATGATGTGCCGCTCGATTTCGTCGCGAACCAGCGTCGTCAGCGAATGCCTGCGCACAACCTCAATCGGATCGACAGAAGCAGTTTGCATATATTCGGTCATTTTGACAAATTTCGCCACATCGATATGTGTATGGGCTTGCGCGGCGTCATGACACGCGAACTCAACTATCAGAGATCGGGCGTCAGTCGACCCGACGGCGCGGAACACGCGCCGCGATCAGCAGCAGCGCAGCGAGCGAGACCAGCAGAAGAATCAGCGACAGCGCGGAGGCCGGAAGGTAATAGCCGCGCTCCACCTGGCCGACGACCACGATCGGCACTGTCGCGAATCCAGGCGGATACACGGTCAGCGTGGCGCCGAGTTCGCCGAGCGAGAGCGCGAAGCCGAGCGCAAGACTGGCGCGGATCGCCGGCACCAGTTGCGGCAGCACGACGCGGCGCAGCACCATCGAAGGCGGCGCACCGAGGCTTGCCGCGGCTTCACGCAAAATCGTCAGCTCCGGGCGCAACGCGGCGGCCGCGCAGCGGTAGCAGAACGGCAGCACCAGCGCCAACTGCACGAACACGACGATCGCCGCGGAGCTCGACAGATCGAACGGCCGCTTGTGATACGCGATCAGCACCGCGAGTCCGAGCACCACGCTCGGTACGCCGTTGGGCATCATCGCGATGGTGTCGACGATCGCGCCGAGGCCACGGCGGTCGCGCCCTTCGAGCGCCAGCGCGAGCCACAGGCCGAGAATCGTACCGAGCACCGCGACGCCCATGCCGATTTCGAGGCTGGTGGTGAGCGCGTCGAAGTCGCTCGAACCGAGGCGCTCGAACCAGCGCATGCTGAAGCCGTCGGGCAGGATCGTGCCGGACCAGTGCGCGGCCACGCTCGACAGTGCGACGACCAGCACCGGCAACACGAACAGCCAGAAGCAGAGCAACGCGGCAAAGCCGAGAAACAGGCCGCCGAGCATGCGCACCAACAGACTGCGGCGCACCGGCCGCGCTTTCTTGTGCATGACCGGCAAAACGGTCGGGTCGAGTTCAACGGCCATGGCCCGCTCCCTTCACCTTGCGACGGTTGACCTGGCGGTACAACGCGTACAGCGACAAAGACATGATCAGCATCACGACCGCGCCGGCGGCGGCGGTCGGCAGATCGAGATCGACGGTAGCGGAACTGTAGATCGCCACCGGCAGCGTGATCAGATGAGCGCTGCCGAGCACGAGCAGAATGCCGAACTCGTTGAGCGTCAGCAGAAAACACAGGATCGTTCCCGCGGCGATGCCCGGCCACGCGAGCGGCAGGATCACCTTGAACGCGACCATCCAGCCGCTCGCGCCGAGGCTGCGCGCGGCTTCGATCAGACGCATGTCGAGCGTGGCGAACGAAGCGAGCGTGGGACGCACGACGAACGGCGCGTAGAACACCACTTCCGCGAGAATCACGCCGCCGACGCCGAACAGGAAATCGAGCGGCGGCGCCTGCAGATGAAAGAGCCGCTGCAAGCCGATGCTGACGGAGCCTTGCGAGCCGTACAGAAAGATCAGCGTGAAAGCGACCAGAAACGACGGGAACGCCACGAACAGTTCGAGAAAGCGCGTGATCATCCGCGCGCCGGGGAACGGCTTGAAGAACAGGATCGACGCCAGCGCGACGCCGAGCAGCGACGCGAGCCCGGCGCTGGCGAACAGGATCCACAGTGTCGTGCCGATCACGCCGCTCGTTTCCGGGTTACTGAAGAACGCCGAATAAGCATGCAGGCTCAAGCCGTGAGGACCGGTCAGGCTCAGCAGCACGAGACGCACGAGCGGATAGACGACCAGCGGCCCGAGCACCACCACCAGGATGAACAGCAGATGCCATTGCGCGGCGCGTTCGCGCCGCTTTACCGCGGCCGTGTGCGAAGCGGCGCTGGCGCTGCGGCGCACGTCGGCTGCGGCATCGGCGGCGGCCGAGCCGAGCGGGTTCGGCGTATCAGGGGTTGATAAGGACGACATCGTCAGCCTCGTAACGCAGGGAAATACGCGCGCCCTTCTCCGGCATCATGCCGTGGCCGCGCTGCATGGTGACGAGCACCGCCTCATTCGGCATGGCGTCCAGCGCGACCGAGACCGACAGAACCGCGCCATACCATTCGACCGACGTGATCGCGCCGTGCAACTGCCCTTCGCCGAGCGGCACGACACGCAGCGCCTCCGGACGCAGACAGGCCACGCGATCGCGCTCGTTGTAGCGTGCGTCGTCCATGCTGAAGGCGACCTGCGGCGGCAGCAGATTGGCCGCGCCCAGATAACGCGCGACGAAGCCGTCGGCCGGCGTGTCGTACAGCTGCTGCGGCGTGCCGAGTTGGGCGATGCGGCCTTCGCGCATCAGCAGCGTGCGGTCGGACAACACCAGCGCGTCGTCCTGGTCGTGCGTCACGCAGACGATCGTCAGATTCGGCAGGCGCTCATGCAGCGCCTTGAGTTCGGAACGCACCGACGCGCGCAGATTGGCGTCGAGTGCGGAAAGCGGCTCGTCGAGCAGCAGCACATCGGGCTCGATCACGAGCGCACGCGCGAGCGCCACGCGCTGCTGCATGCCGCCCGACAACTGCGCGGGCATCACGTGGCCGGCGTCGCCGAGCTGCACGAGTTTCAGCGCGTCGGCGACGCGCCGTGCGACATCTCTGGACGGCGTGCGGCGCGCGCGCAATCCGAAGGCCACGTTCTCGAACACCGACAGATGGGGAAACAGCGCATAGCTCTGGAACAGCAGACCGAGATTGCGCTTGTGCGGCGGCACGTGCGTGAGATCGTGGCCGGCCACGGTCAGCGTGCCGGCCAGTCCGTCCGCTTCGATAAACCCGGCGATGAAACGCAACAACGTCGTCTTGCCGCAACCGCTGCGGCCGAGCACGGTGAGCAATTCGCCGCGCTGGATGGTCAACGACAGATCGTCGAGCACCGTGCGCGAACCGAAGCGCACCGTCAGATGATCGATCTGCACGCCGCCCGGCGCAGTCGAACGCGCGGCATCGAGCGCGTCCGGTGCGGCGCCGAGCGCGCCTGGTTGAGCAAGACTGGCGGTATTCACCGGGTTCATCCTCCAACTGGATTAATGCTGACGCGGCGCCCCGGCTTCGCCGTGGACGCCGCCTGATTCTGCGACGTCACGCGGCCTGATGACCCGGTGACGTCGATAACGCGACGAGCGACGGCTTACTTCGGTTTGACCACTTCGATCTGCTTGCCCGACGAACCGATCACGTCGTTCTTCCAGCGCGCGGTCCAGTCGGCCTTCTTCGTCATCACCTGATTCCAGTCCACCGGAATCAGCTTCACGCC
Source organism: Paraburkholderia sp. BL18I3N2 (assembly GCF_003001875.1). NCBI lineage: Bacteria > Pseudomonadati > Pseudomonadota > Betaproteobacteria > Burkholderiales > Burkholderiaceae > Paraburkholderia > Paraburkholderia sp. BL18I3N2. The sequence goes on along the minus strand of NZ_PVNC01000001.1, from coordinate 1,290,806 downwards.
CGCGATGGCCTTCTTGACGGCTTCGCCGTTCTTGCCGGTGAGCGGCACATCGGTGCGGCCCGGAATGCCGAAGATGTCCGGCACTTTCGCCTGCACTTCCGTCGACATCAGGTAATCGATCAGCTTCTTGCCTTCCGCCTGGTTCGGACCGTTCTTGATCAGGCCGATGGCGTACGGCAACTGGAACGTGGTCGGCTGGCCGCCTTCATGTGCGAGGAAGATCGGCTTGAGCGACAGGCCGCCGTTGGCCGCGTCGTCCAGATCCATTTGCAGGTCGCCGTTGGCGACCGCGATTTCGTTACGCGAGAGCAGCACGTCGAGGTAGCCCGTGCCCTTGGTGTGGAACTTGGCGCTGTTTTCGAGCTTCTTCAGATATTCGAACGCCTTGTCTTCGCCCATCAGCGACGAGGTCAGGATGATCACCGCCATGCCGTCGCCCGCCGTAGCCGGGTTCGAGTAAGCGATCTTGCCGCTGAAGTCCGGGTGCAGCAGGTCGGCGAAGGTCTTCGGCTGCGTCTTGGTGACTTCCGGGTTGATCGCGAACGAGAAGTAGTTGTTCACGAAGGTCGCCCATGCACCGTTCGGCGCCTTGGCGATCGCCGGCACATTCTTGTAGTTGGCGCTCTGATAAGCCTGCAGCAGGCCGCTCTGGTCGGCTTGCTGGATGAACGGCGGCAGCGTGACGAGCACGTCGGCCTTCGGCTGATCCTTTTCGATGGTGGCGCGGTTCACCACTTCGCCGCCACCCGCCGTGACGATGTTGACCTTCACGCCTTCCTTCTTTTCGAAGGCCGGCAGCACGTCCTTATAGAGGTTCTCGAGGCCGTCAGCGGTGTACAGCACCACGGCGTCGGCCGCGTGCGCCTGCATGGCCGTGGCGCCGAATGCTGCCGCGGCGACCAGCGCCGGCAGCAGTTTGCGTGCGAGGCCGGCCGTGGCGTGAAGGGAATTCGTCTTTGTCATGTCGCTTTCTCCGAAAGGCAAAAAACCAGACGGTCGGGAGATCCCGATACCTGTTGTGATTGAACGGCGGTAGCGCCGCGCCGCTTGCGTGTTGCCCGCATCAAGCTGTCATGCAGATTCATGCGGATTGCAGATTGCAGATTGCCAACAACTTTGTTGCCCTCTTGTCGCCACTTTCCAGCCTGACTCACAGCCCCGCTACGACACTCGCGCCGTCGGCCATGCCTGAATGGGCACGGCAAGGATCACAGGTTTCCATGACAACGCAATGACGATTCTGCCGATTTCCAAAAAATGACACAATTCGCCAATAATATCCAAATCGCTTTTGACCGCCCGGCGTGGGCGGCGCTCGTTCAGATAGCGACGAAGGCTCGCGCGATGGCTGGAACCGCGCCGGTCCTGCCACGCCTCACAGCCTGTGTGCCGAGTCATCGCGATCCTACATGGCGAAAATGACGATGTATGCGGAACGCTTCGCGGTAGCGACGCGCCTGTGGGCTGGTTCCGATCGACGGCGCGTATTGTGCCCGGCCAAGCGGAATATTGCAGCGGATGGGGATAGTGAGAACGCGGCGCGTGTGCTGCATCGGCGCGATCGAGGTGAGCGACCGCACAACGCGAGCCGCGGATCGGCCGCACCTTCAAACGGCTCGGCATTCGATGCAGGTAAATGGCGCGCCCTGCCCCGACAGGCAGTCACTGAGCGGCGCTCAGGCGATCAGGATTTCCGGGCCATGCGCCGCGATCGCCTTGCCAAGCGCGCGTTCGGGCGCCAGCTCCGTCACCAGATAACGTGTCGACTCGATACCGTTGATGCGCACCGGCGTCACACGGCCGAACTTCGAATGATCGGCGACCACCACCACCATGTCCGCCGCGGCGATCATGCGGCTGCGCACCTCGGCGGCCATGCGGCTGTAGTCGGTCAGATAGCCGTCCGGCGAAATCCCGCCCGCGCCAATGAAGGCGAAGTCCGCGTGATACTGCGTCAGTTGATGGACAGTATCGAGCCCGAAGGTGGCGTCTTCTATGTCGGACAGTTCGCCGCCCAGCAGCGTGATGCGGTTGTCGTTGCGGCGGCCGAGCAGCAGCGCGATCCGCCAGTCGTTCGTGTACACGGACAAACGGTGCCGGTCGAGCAACGCCCGCGCCACCGCCTGCGTGGTGCTGCCCGAATCGATGATCAGGGAGGCGCCGTCCGGCACGAACTCCGCCGCGCGCTCGCCGATGGCGCGCTTCGCGCCGGCATTGGCGGCTTCGCGTGTATCGAGGTCGGGCTCGCGCCGGTCGCTCGACAGCGCGCCGCCGTGAGTCGTGACCAGCAGGCCGCGCCCGGCCAGCGCGTTCAGGTCACGGCGAATGGTCTCGCGCGACACGTTCAGTTCGCGCACCAGCTCCGCGACCGAGAGCGCGCCAGTTTTAGCGACTTGCGCCAGGATGTATTGGTGACGTTGTTCTGCGAGCATCTATAAAAGGCCGGAAGCCGGCACGCTTGGGTTTCGCCACGGTTGGAGAAGGCCGGCGTATTGTATTACGCGTCGCGCGGCGATGCTCCCCTCGCCGCGCTTACCTGCTAACCTGAACGCCCTGGCCGTGCGCGAGTGCCCCTCGATAGAGCTGGACGCCGCGTGGTCCGTCAACCGAACTGCCGATGCCGCCACTGTTTCGCCGTCTACTGTTGCTGTTCCACGCGCTGCGTTACGGCGCGCGCCTGATCTGGCTTGCCGCGCCGCAAGACCACAAACTGCACTGGATGATCGAGCTGATCGGCCGCTTGCATACGGCCGAACGTAGCGGCAAAAGTCTGAGCGGTGTGCTGCCGGCACTCGGACCACTGGCGGCCCGGTTCGCGCAAACGCTGGCCGAACGACCCGAACTCGCGACCGGCACATTGCACGACGCCATCGACGCGATCGATCACATGGAGGCCTCGCTGCCGCCGCAGGAGTCCGAACAGGCGCTCGCGCGCGCATTCGGCAGGCCGCTCGCCGCGCTGTTCAGCGCGGTGGATCTGGTGCCGGTGCGCGGCGGCTTCGCCGAGCAGACACATTTCGCGCGGCTGCTCACGCCGGTGAACGGCCATCACGAAGTGGCGATCAAGCTGGTGCGCGCCGACCAGTTGCAACAGATCGGCGACGAACTCGCGCTGCTGCGCTGGGTCGCGCGCTGGCTGGAGAAGTTCTCCGGCACAGCGCGCCGTCTGCAATTGCGCACGCTGGCGCAAACCTTCACGGACGACATCCTGCGCCGCTTCGATCTGCGCGCGGAAGCCGCCAATCTCAGCCAGACCGGCCATCATTTCGACGGCGACAAGCGCATCGTCGTGCCGGACGTGATCTGGGATCTCTGCACCGCTTACACGCTGACCATGGAGCGCGTCAGCACCTTACCGGCGAGCGATCTGCCCGGCCTGCACGCGCATCACATCAAACTCGCGCCGCTCGCCGCGCATATCGTCGAAGTGGTGACCGAGCAGGCCTTCGAGCACGGCTTCTTTCACGCCACGCTCGACGCGCGCCGCGTGCGCGTGAGCATCGAACCGGACACGCTGGGGCGTCTCGTGCTGGCGGAATTTTCGATCATGTCGAGCCTCTCGACCGGCGAGCGCGAATTCTTCGTGCATGGCGCGACCGCGCTGTTCGACCAGGACTACGGGCGTCTTGCCGAAATGCATCGCGATGCCGGACATGTGCCGCACGACACGCGCGCCGAGGTGCTCGAAGCCGAGTTGCGCACGCGCGCCGAAGCGCATTTCGCGGCCGAGCCGGAAGACCGTTCAGCGGGTTCGCTGTTTCATCATCTGCTGCATGCGGTGCAGCCGTTCGAGGGCGGGGTGCCCGGGCGGCTCGCGACCGCGCAGCGCTCGTTTCATCAAGCGGAAATGTTGGCGCGCGCGCTGCATCCGGGCGTCGACACGTGGAATATCACGCGCGGCGTGCTGGCGGATATCGCGCGGCGCGACGTCGATCACCGCGGCTGGCTCAAACGGATTGGACGCGAATTGCCGCATCTCGCGCATATGCTCCCGCGCGTGCCGCAACTGGCGGTTCGCTATCTGCAACACGAGCACGATCGCGCGCGTACGCCGCAGCAGAGTGCGCAACTGATGGTGGAAATCGGCCGCGAATACCGGCGCACACGTGTGCTGCTGTGGGCGTGCGCGGTGTGCGGCGGCGTGCTCGGCGCGGGCACGGTGCTGCTGATGTGGTGAGGTGCGGCGGTTCGCGGTTCAAACCACGCTCTGACTCTGCCAACGCGTTTGGCTGATTGCAGTTTCGAGCAAGACGCGCGTTGCGTCTCCCGACAAGATAGCGGCTTTTCTATTAATGCTTGCCGATGCTCGCTTCCTTTATCGCCACTGTTTTCGTCGTGTTGTGGTCGACCGGTTTCGTGGTCGCCCGCGCGATCACGCCGTACGCGGATCCCAATCTGTTCCTGCTTGCCCGCTTCGGCGGCACGGCGCTGATATTCGCGCTGGCCGCGCTGTTTGCACGCGCCAGGTGGCCGCGCGGGCGCGACTTCGGTAAGCATCTGGTGGCGGGTGCTTTGCTGCAAGGTGTCTATCTCGGCGCGGGTTACTGGGCCGTCGCACAAGGCTTGAGCGCCGGCGTGATGGCTTTGCTCGGCGCGCTGCAACCGCTCGCGACGGCCGCCGTCGCCGCGCCGCTCTTCGGCGAGCGGTTATCGCGGCGCGGCTGGACCGGCATGGCGCTCGGCCTCGCCGGCGTCGTGCTGGTGCTCGAACCGAAGCTGACGGCGGCCACGGCGCCGTCGCCGCACGGCAGCGCGCCCACCTGGCTGGTCGTGCTGATCTCGATCGCCGCGATCGGCGCGATCACGGCGGGCACGCTGTTCCAGAAGACCTCGCTTGCCAAGGCCGATATTCGCAGCGCGAGCGCGGTGCAGAACTTCGGCGCCGCGCTCGTCGCGGGCGTGCTTGTGCTCGCGCTCGGTGAGCATCGCTGGATTGCGTCCGCCACGCTGTGGGGATCGCTCGCGTGGGGAATCGTGATGCTCTCCGGCGTTAGCGTGACGTTGCTGGTGTGGATGGTCAGACGCGGCGACGCGGCGCGCGCGACCGCGCTGATGTTTCTCGCGCCGCCGCTTGCCGCGCTCGAAGGCTATGTCGGCTTCGGCGAGACGCTGCTGCCGTTGCAGATCGTGGGGTTTGCGGTTGCGTTGGTGGGGGTGTTGCTGGCGCGCTCGTGATGGTTGCGTCCTCAATATGGGCGAGGCGGGTGTGGTGTGCGGCGTTGTCGCGGTGCGTGGCGCGGGTGCGATGCACGGCATAGTCGCTGTGCGCGGGGCGGTCGCGGTGAGTGGCGTAATCGCGGTGCGCGGCGCAGGCGCAATGCACGGCATAGTCGCTGTGCGCGAGGCGGTCGCAGTGCGCGGCGCGGTCGCGACGCCCCCCGCCGCGAATCAATCCGCTGTGTCCGCCCCAGCCGGCACTTTGGCGCGCGCCTTGCTGCCCGGCGCCGGCGCCCACGCCGGGCGGCTCTTGCGCGCCGAATCCACCACGGCGATGTAACGCCCAGCCCACGGCGTCACCTGTCGATCGCTTTTCAACACCCACAGCGATTTACCCGATTCGACGAGCGCGACATACTCGGCGTCGAGAATGCCATAGTGATCGATAAACGAATTGAGCGACGCGGGAATGCGCACGCAACCCTTCGAATGACGCATGCCCAGCAGCGATTCGAGATGGTCAGGGTCGGTGGCGTGCATCTGGAAGCGCATCTGCGACATGCCACCCTTACCCCAGCCGCGCTCGCCCTGGGCCCAGCCGAGGTCGAAAATCCGCATGTCACGCTTGCCGTAGCCGCGAATATGGTTTTCGTTCTGCGTGCCTTCCGACCGGAAATCCATGTTGGCCGGCGTATGCTCGAATACGCCGAGCGGCGTGATGAAGTGGTCGTACTCGCCCGGCAGCCCGGTCGAAACCGGCGACGCGCCGATCATCTGCCAGGTGTCGGCCGGCGCGGCGCGAAAATAGATGAAGAGCGCCTGCACGTTGGCATTGCGATCGACCAGCACGACATACTCGCCCGACAGATCGCCGAGCATGTGAGTGCCGAGCACGGCTTGCAGCCGGTTGGCATAGGCTCGCTGATCCGCTGCCGGCACTTTCAGCGTGCGCGTGACGTTCTGCGCGAACACGTCCCGCAGCATGAACGCGCGACGCGGATCGACCACGCCGGCGGCATCGGGCGCCACGACAGCCGACGCATTGACGGCGGCCACCGGACGATTCACCGGCTTTGGCGCCGACACCGCGACGGGTGCTGAAGCTGCGCTCGCCGCGCCGCACGACGCCATGCAAAACGCGATGCCTAACGCACGTGCCCACCGGCGCAAAGAAGGCAATGCGCGCGCGATTCTCCGCGCCGAAGGTCGATACGACATACACGGTACGTCGCGCGGACGATTGGCCGACGCGAAAAACAGACGGTCCATTACAGGCTGGCCAAGCCGGTTGATGTGGTTCATCGCGTGTTTGAGCAAACCTGATTATTATTGACTGCTCGCCGGCTCATGCGGCGCTCTCAGAACGAGGATGTTACTAAGCACATTGCGATCTGTCGATGAAGATTCGTCGAATCATTGATACCGCTGTAATAACTGGACATCTTTGCAGGTCAGTGCGGCAGATTCAAAGCGGTGCGAAGGTGAATTGAACCCGGGCCGGTTACGGTTCGACATGTGCGCGAGCGCGCAAGGAGCAAAGAGGAATCATGACGCAACACGATCCAGTCGCACGCCAGGCAAGCATCTCTGAAGAAATGCACATCAGCGCCGAGTTCAATGCTGAATATGAAATCGAGCGCCGGGTCGCTTTCCTCGCGAATTATCTGCGTAGCAGCGGCCTGAAAACGTATGTGCTCGGGATCAGCGGCGGTGTCGACTCCACAACTGCGGGCCGGCTCGCGCAAATCGCGGTCGAGCGATTGCGCGCCGAACATTACGACGCGCACTTCGTCGCAATACGTCTGCCTTACGGTGAACAGAAAGACGAAGCCGACGCGCAGCAGGCATTGCGTTTCATTCGCGCGGACGAAAATCTCACCATCGATATCAAACCCGCGGCCGATGCCATGCTCGCCGCGCTCGATCAGAGCGGCCTGCTATACAAGGACGAATCGCAACAGGACTTCGTGCACGGCAATATCAAGGCGAGGCAGCGCATGATCGCGCAATACGCGGTGGCTAGTGCGCGAGCCGGGGTGGTCATCGGCACGGATCACGCGGCTGAATCGGTGATGGGCTTCTTCACGAAGTTCGGCGACGGTGCCGCCGATGTATTGCCGCTCACCGGGCTCAACAAGCGTCGTGTGCGCGCCGTGTCCAAAGCGCTGGGCGCACCGGAAGCTTTAGCGCACAAGGTGCCGACCGCCGACCTCGAAATGTTGCGGCCGCAACGACCCGATGAGGACGCCTATGGCATTCCGTACGACGCAATCGACGACTTCCTGGAGCGCAAACCCGTGAGCGATGCGGCACGCGAGACTATCTTGCGCTTCTACGAAGTCACGCGTCACAAGCGCGCGTTGCCGTACACGCCGTTCGATTGGCCGGTGCAGACAAGCGGAGATTGAGAAAGGGATGGGTGTGCGGACGACGCGCCGAATGGGCCGTGCCGGGTGCGGCGCCGGCACGCCGGCTTACGTGCGCTCTTGTCGCGCAACGCATTCAGGGTGAATCGATCGCGCTGGGTTACTGAGGCGCCGGTGGTTCGTCGGTGAACAGATCGGCGCTGGCTTCAAGCGTCTGGCCGCCCAACTGCTTGCCGTGAATCTGCCGCGCGATCACTTCGCCGACATAAGGCACTTCGGCGTCCAGTTCGACCGTGGCGTAGGCGCTGGGCTTGCCTGCGTCGACGACCTCGATGTTTTTCGCGTAATGCCCAAGTTCGTGCTTGAGGAACTCCCGCACTTCCTGCTCGCTGCACGATTCCGCGATGTTGCGCACGATCAGGTTCATGAGGTCTACCCTCTGCGCGCGTTGCGGCCCGCGCCGCGATCCGCCGACTGCACGCGCACGGGGCGCAATGCGGCACGCTGTTTCGCCTGCTCGGCAGCGAGTTGGCGGATCAATGCAGCGCCGGCGGCGCCCAAAGCGGCCAATGACAGATAGAAGGCGATCATTTAATTCTCCCCTGCGAGTTTCGTCCTGTACTCAGGATAGCGACAATCGACAGTAAAAGCGATGCAACACAGTGTCGTCAAAAAACGGACTTAAATCTCGCCGTTGATGCACTGTACCTGAATAAGCGGCGTCAAAAATAGCAAAACAGCTGTTCATTTCTCGCTACAGACCCGGCAAACACGCCGAACGCGCACGCTGAGCGCAAAAACCGGGCCGCGAGATGGATCGCCACGGCATCCTGCGAGGGACCTGCGCAAAAGGCGGACTGGTTGTCGCGATCAGTCCGCCGCTTGCACGTTAGCCGAACTCACCCACCATGCATTCCTGCCCTGCGGCAGCTGAACCAGCACTGCGGACGGATCGTCGACGCCGTCGTCGGCGACTTCGCATACGGCCAAGCCGTCAGGCAGGCGTTTCACCTCGCCGGCCGACTGGAACAGCGCAACACGTTGCGCGCTCAACGGCCGCAACTGGCGGTACACGTCGAAGCTGATGGCCGCGGGCACATCGCCGCGAATCTTCAGCGTGTCGGCCTGGCCGCAATGCACCGGCTCGGCAGCGAATACGGCAGTGCTGCCGAACACGCAGCCGATAGAAAGCGCCATGGCGGCAAGACGTGAATGGATCATGATGATTCTCCGAAAACTAGATGGGGCCGCGGCTTGCGAGTTGCAAGCCGCGCGATTGGATAAATGCTAGATGCGCGTAAATGACGCAGGCGCCGCACACAAGCCGGCCGGCTTCATGGCGGGTTGTCGCGGCCGACGCCGTGACCCTTGTCGCCGCCGGTCGCCACGTCGAGCCGGCTCACGTCGCAAGACGTTTGGCTGAAGCCCGAATAAACCACCGACCAGTTGCCGATAATCGCGGCTTGCGCTTCGGCGAGGCTCAGTTTGCCTTCGCAGACGCAGCGCTTGAGCATGACCGCCGCGCGCGCCTTGCGGCGCTCGCCCTGGTGGCCTGCCCACGGCAGAAGATCGAGATTGGCGGGCGCGTCCGGCGAGCCGCCGAGCACGATCGGCACGCGGCGGTCGAGCGCGAAGGTGGCGCCGTTGTCCGCATCGATGCCGCGTGCGGCAAGCATGCGGTCTTTGTGCGCCATCAGTTCGTCGAACGGCGGCGCGACCGTGTCAGCGTAACCGGGACGGCAAATCGTGTCCCCGACCGATTGCTGCGTGACGCGTTCGTCGAGCATGCCGGCGGCCTGCGCGCGAGCGTCGCCCATGCGTAGCATCACCAGCGCGGTGAAGCCAAGCGCGAGCGCAAACCGCATATTGCCGAGGGGACGCGCAACACCGCACCGGCGCGCAAGCGCCGGCAAAGCCGTGTCGTATGTACTGCTGGTTGCGTCGCTGGAATACCTGGCGCGACGCCTGTCTGCAATGCCTGCGTTCATTCGTCGGCGCGCCGGGAGCGGCACGCAGTAGTTCAATTCGCAGACTAATTAAAACACATTCAATATGGGTAAGTAAAAAAGCCTGCCTATGCGCGCCGCGCGCATAGGCCGCGTTTAGCGGATTTCACAGGCTGAGGAAACGGGCGGCGGCACCGTCGCGCGTCGCCAGTCCCAAGCGCCAGATTGCCAGCCGTCCTCGCGATGCCAGGGCATCCCGCACGCGCCGCGTCTGCGACGCGGCGCGATGCGTCACCCCGTCGCTACTGCGGCACACGCGCCTGCAATGCGCGGATGCGAAGCAGCGCCTGCGTGTTGGACACCGTCGTGTCGTACATCTTCGCGAGATCGGCCTTCAGCGCGGTGCGCGATCCGCCGTCGAGATAAACCATATGCCCCGACGGATAAAAACGCGCCGACAGGTTCTGCCGGACCTGCTGGCTGAGCAGCGGCATTTGCTGCAGATCGAGCACGGTCTGATAAAACGGCGTGACGAAATCGAAGAAGCCGTTGGCCGACAGCACCTTCAGGTCGGGATTGAGGGCCATCACGGCAGCCAGGTCGCCGGCGGTGTACAGAATGATGTTGCCCTTCGAGTCGACGCCCTTCTGCGCGCCGGTCGGATCGATGTGACTGAAGTCCCAGTACTTGAAGGCCTGGTCGTTCAGATCCGTGAACGACGAATTCGAGGTGTACTTGAGTTGCTCGTTCAGATACACGTTCCACATCGTCGTGTAGACGCCGGTCACCGCCGTCATGGTCGGGTCGTTGCCGCCGGAATTCGGGTCGATCTTGCCGGCAATGCCCGTGCCGATCGCCGTCACACGGCCGTCGTACTCGCCGAGCGCAAGACCCTTGGATTTCAGCAGCGTGGTGAGGAATAGCGAATTGCCCCGGCTGTCGTACGAGGCGACATCCAGACTCCACGCGAGCAAGGTCGTTTTGTCGATGCCCGTGTATTCGCTGAGCTTTTCGACCGTTGCCGCGTCGGTGGTCGGAAACTTACGCAGCGCGGCCAGATAGTCCGTGCGCGCGAACTGCGCGACTTCTTCGGCGAACGTGCCGAGGTCGGTCGGCCGCGGCGCGATGCCGAGCTTCTTGTGATACCACGCGTCCGCCGCCGCCGTGGGCAGCGCGCCGACCGGGTTGCCGGCCTGGGTGTAATCGAGAATCGACGATTGCAGCGTAATGCCGTTCAGATCCACGCCGTCTTCATGCAAACGGTACGCCAGCACGCAACTGCGCGCCGTGCCATACGACTCGCCGAACAGGTATTTCGGCGAATTCCAGCGGTTGTTCTTCGTCAGAAAGCGCTTGATGAACTGCTTGATCGAGTCCGCGTCCTGGTCGACGCCCCAGAAGTCGCGGTTCTTCTTCGGCGCGATTGCCGCCGAGTAGCCGGTGCCGACGGGGTTGATGAAGACGAGGTCGCTCTTGTCGAGCAGGCTGTCCGGATTGTCTTCCATCGAATACGGCGCGGGTGGCGTGAAGCTCGGCATCGACGTCTTGATGCGGCGCGGCGCGAACGAGCCCAGCAGCACGAACACCGACGACGACCCAGGCCCGCCGTTATAGAAGAACGTGACCGGCCGCGCTTCTTCCTTCTGATTGTCCTGCGTGAACGCCACGTAGAACATGCGGGCTTCCGCCTTTGAACTGCTCGGGTCGACGATGACCAGGTGGCCCGCCGTCGCCGTGTAGTCGATCTTGTGTCCGCCGATGGTGACCGAGTGGTGGGTGATCGCCGCGCTTTCATCCGTTTCGGTCACGGAATCGTCCGGACCGTTGCCGTAGGCAACCGGGTCGAAGAACGGCTGATCTTTGGCCTTGTGCGGCGCGCTGGCCGGCGCGGGCGCGGGTGCCGGCGCCGACGCGCCTGAAGCATGCGAATTGTGCGACGGCTGCGGACTAACAGAAGCTGACTCGGTATTCGTCATGATCGCTCCATGGGTTCGTTCACGTCTTTTGTGCCGCCCCGAAGGACTTCCTTCGGGGCGCGTGTTGCAGACTATAGTGCGGCCGCCACCTTCTGACCATTGGGACTGCCGAGCCCCGTGCAGGCATCCCAACCCGCGGATGCCGCGAAACTGCCGTTGTTGCCTTGCGTGATGTCGTTGCACGCGCCCGTCGCCTTATACAGCTTAGGGTTGATAAAGCCGGCCGGCTGCCCTTTCGCCGCATTGATGCGCGCGATCAGCGCGGCCCACAGCGGCGCGACCGCGCTGGTGCCGCCGACCACCGTCTGCGTACCGTCGATCAGGACACTGTAGCCGGTCACGGGCGATGCGTCGCCCGCCACGTCCGGCACGCCGCGCCCGCCGAGCGCTTTCTTGCCGCCGTTCGTCGACGTAGCGGACAAGCCCTTCTGCCACGCCGGCACCGGGAAAGCCTGGCTCACGCCGCCGCCGGTCGCGCCGCCTTGCGCGCCGTCGTTCCAGACCGCCTCGTGCGAGATCGAGGTGCCCGACGCGGTGAGGCTCGTGCCGCCGCAGGCCAGCACATAGGGGCTCGACGCCGGGAAGTCGACCTGATCGCCGCTGCCCGTGCCGTCGCTCGAACCACTGTCGCCCGAGGCCGCGCAGACCGTCACGCCGAGCGTTGCCGCCGACTGCAGCACGCTGTTGAAGGCCTGCAACGACTGGCTGGTCCAGTTCGACTCCGGCCCGCCCCAACTGATCGAAATCACCGAAGGCTTGTTGGTCGTGTCGTGCACCGCGCGGCTCACCGCGTCGATAAAGCCGGCGTCGCTGTTCTGCGTGAAATACACCGCGATCTCCGCCCCGGGCGCGATCGCGCCGACAATTTCGATGTCGAGCGTGACTTCGCCGTCCGGTCCGTTCGGATCGCCGGTGGGCTGGTTGCTGCCCAGATCGACGCCGACCGACTTTACCTTGGGCGAAGCGACGCCAAGGCTCGCGAAATAGGACTTGAGGTCGCTGGCGTTATACCCGCCGCCCAGCTCGATGATGCCGACGCACTGACCGCCGCCGTCGCCTTGCGGAAAATGGTAGAGCGACGCGAGTTGCGGCGGCGTGAACGAAACCTGATGACCGCGAGCCGGCAGGAACGGCGGCCGGATGCGAAAGTGCGGCCGCGCCTGCGGGCGGTTGTCGAGGCCGAGCACGGCTTGCACCACGCCGTGCAGATCGTCGGGCACGCTGATCGTGCCGGTGCGGCCGCGGAACTGGCCGGACGTGTGGTGTTCGTAATGTTCGAGCTTGACGGCGAACGCGTCCTGGAACTGGGCAATCGTGCCGCTCAGCAGGACCGTGCGCGCGGCCGGATCTTCGCGGACCACCGTCAAACCGTGTGCGGTGGCGAAGGCCTTGACCTTGGCGATGTCGTCCGGCGCGGCGCCGTAGTCCTCGGCGAGCGTCTCGCGCGACAGCGGCTTGACGCTGGGATCACCCGCTTCGATCTTGCTCATCAATGCGTCGAACTGCGCCTGCTGCTGACGGCGCAGCATGACGAATACTTCGATCCGCTCCCCCGGATTGCATTGCCCCACGACTTTCGAACCCTGTTCCACTGTTCGCTCACTGCCCGGCAGCGGGTGCTTATTGACCATAGTGTCGACTCTCCAGTTAGCGTGACCGCGGGTTCCACGAGCTGGATCCACGCGCCACGCGCCTCTCACAACCTCATCGCCTGAAGGCGGCGGCAAGTGCGCTGTTCAAGGATTTGCTGTTTCAAGGACGTCAATCGGTCCGACCAATCCATTCAAACACAGTTCCGGCGCGCGCGGCAGTTGTCCGAATGGCTAACGCCGCGTCGCCTCGATGCGCATCTTTCGCCGCTCGCGCTATGATGCTGCAGCGGCAATCCAGCCGTTACGTTGCCTCGCGCGCCGTCCGCGCGCACGATCAAAGAATCAGAGGAAGCCCCATGTCAATTTCGATGTATCAAGCATCACTGCCCGTGTTGATCCGCGGCCTGACGAACCTGCAGGTTATTCTGGGCAAAGCGGAGGCGCATGCCGCCGCGAAACAGATCGAGCCCACGGTGTTCACCACCGGCCGGCTCGCACCGGACATGCTGCCGCTGACGCGTCAGGTCTATATCGCGAGCGACACCGCGAAGGGCTGCGCCGCGCGTCTGGCCGGCGTCGAAGCGCCGAAGTACGAAGACGTCGAACAGACTTTTGAAGAACTGATTGCCCGCCTTCAAAAGACGATCGATTATCTGAAGGAATTCAATGCGGAACAGATCGACGGCTCGGAAGAACGCGCGATCACGCTGAAGCTGCGCTCGGGCCCGGTTGAGTTCACCGGCCAGTCGTATCTGCTCGGTTTCGTGCTGCCGAACTTCTATTTTCACGTCACGACGGCGTATGACATTCTGCGTCACAACGGCGTCGATCTCGGCAAGCTCGACTATCTCGGCGGCATCAAGTAAAGCGCGAGCCCGCGCGGACTCGAGGTTGGCGCGGAGCGGCAATGAGCGCTCAGAAAGAGATATTTTTGGGCGCGTCAAAGATCCGCTCCCCGGCCGGCTCAAACGCGCGGCTGGAACGCGATGATCGCCATGCCGGCCAGCGTGAAGGCCACGCCGGCGGCGTCCCACAGCGTGGGCCGCACCTTGTCGACGCACCATAGCCAGGCAATTGCCACCGCCACATACACACCGCCGTAAGCCGCATAGACGCGGCCGGCGGCGGTGCCGTGCAAGGTCAGCAGCCAGGCGAACAGCGCGAGGCTGAGCGCACCCGGCACCAGCAGCCAGATGGAACCGCCCTCTTTCAGCCAGCGCCACGGCAAGTAGCAGCCGACAATTTCGGCAATGGCGGTCACGACATAGAGCAGAAAAGTTTTCATTGAGCGGGAAAGCGAGTGAATGTGTTGCCACGAATAAGGTATGGCGCTCTATTGGCTTTATTAACACAATCACTTGGCGTGCGGGCATGGCGCATGCGAGAGTCTTCGCACTTACCTTAATTGCCAATTGCCAAACGTCATGAGCATTGCGTCACCCTGCATCGACATCTGCAAGTTCGACAGCAAAACCGGCTTCTGCATCGGCTGCATGCGCACGCGCGACGAATGCAAAAGCTGGAAGAAGATGAAAGACAAGCATCGCCGGAAAATCATCGAGGACCGCTCGCGGCGCGAGCACAAGCTGAGCAAGTAAGCGGCCTTTTCTGCGCGGTCCCGGCCTGGCGGTGTGAAGACGCGCAGCTGACGCGCCGCCTTCAGCCGGAATCAGTCCAGCGAGAGCCGCAACGCAAAGCCGATCAACGCGGCCGAGAAGGTCCAGCGCTGCAGCGTCTGCGCAAGCGGATGCGCGCGCATCCAGCCGGCGATCCGCGCGGCGCCGATCGCGTACATCACGTCGAAACAGGCGCCGATAGCGAGCAGCACCAGACCGAGCTCGACCATCTGCAACGCCACCGGCCCCGCCTCCGGGCGCACGAACTGCGGCAGCAGCACCGAGCAGAACAGCAGCGCTTTCGGGTTCAGCAAGTTGGTCAGCAGGCCTTTGACAAAAGCGGCCCGCAGCGGGCGCGACTCGACGCTTGCCGCAGCATCCGCGTTGGCACCCGCGGCAGCACCGCCGGGCAGCGCAAACACCGGCGAACGAAAAATCTGGATCCCCACCCACGCAAGATAAACCGCGCCGCCATAGCGCACCACTTCGTACAGCCACGGCGCGCTGCGCAGCAGCGCGGCCACGCCGCATGCCGAGAGCGTGACGTGCGTCGCGCGCGCGAGACCGAGGCCGCCGGCAGCCGCGAAGCCGCTGCGCACGCCACGTCCGATACTGGTTTGCAGCACCAGCGCCATGTCCGGTCCAGGCACGGCATAGACGACGAAAAGCGCTGCGATATACACGGCCAGCAGATGTGCGGAAATCATCGAATTCTCCTGTTTTCAAGGCTCTATCTTGCTATCGTCGGCGGAGGGTTTGCTGGCGAATTGCTGAGCGGGAGACCGCACCCGTGGAGGAATGCGCTAATATTGCGGCCCAAGCATAGGCTTTCCTCCAATCCGTCATCAGCATCACCAAGCCATGACAACCGACCTCGATAAAACAGACCGCGCGATCCTCGCCGCGCTGCAGAAAGATGGCCGCATGTCCAACGCGCGGCTGGCCGAAACGGTCGGCCTGAGCGAAACGCCTTGCGCGCGTCGCCTCAAGCGCCTCGAAAACGACGGCTATATCGACCAGTACCGCGCGATGCTGTCGCGCTCTGCGCTCGGCTTCGGCGTGGTCGCCTTCGTCTATGTGCGTTTTGCGGTGCACGACCGGGCGGTGGCGACACGTTTCGAGCGCGAGGTGCAGGCCATCCCACGCATCCTGGCGTGTCACAACGTATCGGGCAGCGCCGATTACATCCTGCAGGTGGTGGCGCGCGACCTCGACGACTACGGCACGTTCATGCGCGACGAGATGCGCAGCCTGCCGGGCGTGACGTCGGTAGAATCGGCGCTGTCGTTGCGCGAAGTGAAGGCCAACGGCGGCCTGCCGCTGTCCTGAACGCTGACGCGGCATAGTCACCCCTTTTAAACGGCGCGAGCCGACAGTTGAATACGGAGTTCTCATGGATCACGAACAGGCGCGAGCCGAAGAAACCGCGGCAATGCAGCGCGTATTGACCGCGACGCAGCGCGTGCAATCGGCGTTCGCGTCGCTGCAATCGCAATTCCCGCCGGCCGGCAGCGGCAAGCCTTCGCAGTTCGCGCTGCAAACATTCGACGCCGCGCTACAGGAACTCGAAGACGCGCAAGCCGCATTCGACGAACTGCTCGGCGATCTGCTCGACGGCAATCGTTGAGACGCCTCGAAGCGTGCTTCGCCGTGTAGCAACGGCGAAGCGCGCCCGAAAATCGACGCCATCGCCCAGGCTCGCTCGCGCGTACTCGCGCGTCACCAAGGCGCGGCCACCGCCTCGCGTTTTCGTCAGCTCGGGCGCCCCGTCGAGCCAAATTGCACATGGACTCGCGGCCGCAATATTCTGCCCAAGCCTCTCTCTACCAGCCGCGAAAAAACACCCTTCATTAACCTTTCTTTCCTGTCTCGATCGAAAGAAAAAACGCCTCGCGCAACCATAACGTGGCCTAACCCACGCCCCAGCGCAGAATATTTGCTTCGTTTAACGAAGCATGTTGACTTCCGCTTGCGGGAGTGCCTAAAATTCGCCGTCTTCACAAACGGGGCCCATGCCTTGGACACCAGCAGTAGTCGACTTTCGAACAGTTTCGCTGCCTGACCGGCCCGACGCCCGCGCTCCCATTTCCTAGCCGCCGTCTTGCCAGCAGGCAGACGGTGCGCGCCGCAGTAACTCTCTCCGTGCACCTTGATTAGCGCCATCCGGCCGCGCCGTGCTTGTGCACGTGCGTTTCACCGAATGGCATCGCGTCGCGAGCTTCCGCTCGCGGCAGCGTTCGCTCGCGCCGTCTCGATTCGTTCGAAACGCGGCGCGCCCGAACGCGTGGACAAACACGTGCGTACTGAACGCCGATAAGGAGCCGCCATGGACAGTGACAGTTATCCCATATGCCGCTTAGTTGCCGTTCAATTGCCGCTCAGTCACGACCGAGCGGACAGGCAAACAATCATTTGCCCAAGGAAAGCAAGTAGACCTGATTCGCCGCGCGCCTGATGCGCCGCGCTCCGTGTCTGCTGGCTTTCCGCAATCCGCGTCAAGCCACACGCCCGGAGAAAAAAACATGTACCTCGCTATCCTCGTACCGACACTGCAGCAAACCCACACCCACGGCGACGCCGCACTCGCCTTGCACGGCATCAAGCCGCATTGGCTCACCGTTGCCTGGCACCGCGTCAGGGCGCTCGCTTTGCGTCCTGTCTCGCGGCCCGCTTCGTAAGCACACACGCCTAGCGCGTCTTCGCGTTTCCGCCCGCAGCGCCGCCCCGTTCGGCCGCGCCCCCGGCGGATCCTGAAGACGCCCCGCTCAATCCAATCAAACCTACTCAGGCGGCTAGCATGTCCACTCCAATCAACGTCTCACCACCCCGCAGCGCCGTTCTCGACGACGCGCACCTCGGCGACATCAAGGGCGCGCTCGGCACCATCGCCCATCACGACACGGGGGCGCGCAACAGCTGGTGGGCCCGCGTGCGCACGCTGCTCGCGATTCTCGGGCCCGGCCTCATCGTGATGGTCGGCGATAACGATGCCGGCGCCTTCGGCACCTACACGCAAGCGGGCCAGAACTACGGCACCACTTTGCTGTGGACCATGCTGCTGCTCGTGCCCGTGCTGTTCGTCAATCAGGAGATGGTGCTGCGTCTTGGCGCGGTGACCGGCGTGGGTCATGCGCGGCTGATCTTCGAGCGCTTCGGCAAGTTCTGGGGCGCCTTCAGCGTCGTGGATCTGTTCATCCTGAACGCATTGACGATCGTGACCGAGTTCATCGGCATTACGTTCGTGCTGCAGTTCTTCGGCATTTCGAAAGTGGCCGGCGTCTGCATCGCCGCGGCGGTGACCATGGCCGCGGTCAGCACGGGCAACTTCCGGCGCTTCGAACGCTTCGCCGTGGTGCTGTGCCTGATGAGCCTGTTGCTCGTGCCCGTGCTGGTGTCGATTCACCCGCCGGTTAGCCAGATGGCGCGCGATTTTTTGCTTCCGGGCTGGCCCGCCCACTCGAAACTCAGCGACGTCATGCTGCTCGTGATCGGTATTGTCGGCACCACCGTTGCGCCGTGGCAGTTGTTCTTCCAGCAAAGCTACATCGTCGATAAACGCATCACGCCGCGCTTCATGAAGTATGAAAAGGCCGACCTCTGGATCGGTATCGTCTTCGTGATGATCGGCGCCGTGGCCATGATCTCGTTCTGCGCGGCGCTCTACGCGGGCAAGGCCGAATCCGGCCATTTCACCGATGCGGGCGGCGTGATCGCCGACCTCGAAAGATATGCCGGCCGCACGCCCGCCGTGCTGTTCGCCGTGGCGCTGCTCGACGCTTGCATCATCGGCGCGGCGGCGGTGTCGTTGTCGACCGCCTACGCGATCGGCGACGTCTTCAAGATTCGCCACTCGCTGCATCGCGGCGTGTCGGATGCGAAGGGCTTCTATCTCGTCTACTTCGGCATCGTGGCGGCCGCGGCGACACTGGTGCTGATTCCGGGCAGCCCGCTCGGCCTTCTGACGGAAGCGGTGCAGACGCTCGCCGGCGTGCTGCTGCCGAGCGCGACCGTGTTTCTGCTGCTGTTGTGCAACGACCGCGCGGTGCTCGGACCGTGGGTGAACTCGAAGAAGCTCAACGTCTTCACAGGCGCGGTGGTCTGGGTGCTCGTCATGCTATCCATCATTCTCACGGCTTCCGTCATGTATCCGGATATCACCGGCGAAGCGATGCTCGAAGTGCTCGCAGGCGGCACGCTGATGGCCGTGGCAGGCTATGCGGCGACCGTCGTGTTCCGCAAGCTGCGGCGGGAATCGGGGACCGCGGCGAATCACGAGAGTGAGCTCAGGTTGTCGAAGGAAACGCGCACGGCCTGGCGCATGCCGCCTCTGGACAATCTGCCGCCCCCGCAACTGACGATGTCCAAGCGAGTCTGGATGGGCGTGCTGCGCGGTTATCTGATCGTGGCGGTCGCGCTGGTGATCGTGAAGGTCGTGCAGATGGCGCTGCTGCATTGAAGCGATAGCGCCGCGCTGCCGCCCGCGCCTTCGGCGGGCGGCGGCCATTCTGTGCGTCGCTCAATCAGCATCCGTTTCGATGACCGGCTCGCAGAGAATCGGAAAATTGACCGAGTTCGCGATATAGCACTTCTCATGCGCCACGTGATGCAAGTGCGCGGCGAGTTCGACATCGCCACCCGCCCGAATCACGACGCGCGGGCGCAGCACGATTTGTGAAAAACGGCCTTGCTTCGGATCGTCGAGCATGGTGCCTTCGGCGTCGTCGCGATACGTGGTCACCGTGATGCCGGCGTCCGCGCATAGATGCAGATACCAGAGTTTGTGGCAGGCGCTGGCCGAGGCGACCAGCAGATCTTCGGGATTCCAGCGGTTGGCGTCGCCGAGAAAGGCCGCGTCCGATGAACCCGGAATCTCGGGCTTGCTGCCCGCCGCTATCACATGATCGCGCCCGTAATCGCGATAACCGGAAGTGCCGCTTCCGCGATTGCCGGTCCATTGCACCGTTACCTTGTATTTGTGCTCGCCGTACGCCATGCCAATCTCCTTGCTGTCGAATCGGATCTGCTTGCCGAGGCGTGCATTTTATCCGCGGCGTTCACGCGATGGACGCGTCTGGCTTGCTGACTAATTCCGCGGCGCCGCCATCCCCTTGCCGGCGAAATTCGGCACGCGCGGGTCTGGGTTCGCGTTCAGACTCGTGCCGTTCGCCCGCATGGTGTTGAGTGCGGGACCGGCCCTTAGGCCGCCCACCGTTCCCGCGCCCGGCGACATCGGGCTCATGCCGGCGGCCGTTCCAGGGCCCGTTCCCGCTGTAGCGCCCGCGTTGTTGCTCATACCCGAAGGCGCGCCATTGACGGCAGCCGCACCGGTGGCCCCCCGCTGCGTGACCGACTGCCCATTCGCTATGGCGACGGCACCGATCATCAGTGCCGACGCCACGATACTGCCCCTTACGATCTTCATAGCCCACTCCGTTGCACCGTCGAATTGCGCGACCGCGAGGTCCGAGTTGCCGGCCGCTCAAATAGTAAGACGACCCCCGGCCCGCTTCGTTCGCCGCCGCCGAACCAAAGCTCGACGAACGATGCGCGATAATCGACGGCTTTCTTCACAGACCGCACCGATGACCCAAGCCGCTTTCGCCCCCTTTCAAGATCTAGCCCGCACCCTCCTGCCGCACGCTTACGACGACAACGGCGACGGTTCGCACGACACCTCGCATCTGCAACGCGTCTGGAAAAACGCCGCGGCCATTCAGGCGCAGGAAGGCGGCGACGCGCAGGTCCTGTTCGCCGCCACGCTGCTGCACGATTGCGTCGCGGTCGAAAAGAATTCGCCGCTGCGCGCACAGGCGTCGCGACTGTCGGCGGAAAAAGCGGCACTCGTGCTGACCGCGCTCGGCTGGACGCAAGCGCAGGTCGAGGCCACGGCGCACGCAATCGAGGCACACAGTTTTTCTGCCAACGTCACGCCCATCACGACCGAAGCGAAAACGCTGCAGGACGCCGACCGGCTCGACGCGCTCGGCATGCTGGGCGTCGCGCGCTGCTTCTACGTCGCCGGACGCATGGGCCGCGCCTTGTACGATCCGGCCGATCCGCACGCAACCCAGCGTCCGTTGGATGACGCGCGCTACACGCTCGATCATTTCCGCACCAAGCTGCTGAAACTATCCGCGGGTTTTCAAACGACGACCGGCGCACGACTGGCCAGCATCCGCCACGACCGTCTGCAACGTTTCCTCGACGAATTCAGCGACGAAATCTGAACGTGTAACCGCCCGCGCGAAGTCGTACAAATCCTTACAAAGCAGCACGCGCCCCGTGTGCACCGGGCGGACTTTCGCGGCGTTATTGCATGCATCTACCCGCGGAGTCCGCCATGAACACAAACCTCACTTCCAGCCAACCGCAACGCAACCGTATTCATCCGCTGGTCGCCGGCGCGGCTGTCGCCGTCATCCTGGCGAGCGCAACCGGCATCGCCGCGATGACCGGTCTGCTGCCGGTTTCGCATGCCGTCACCGAACCCGCGATGCCGGTTACGGCAACGGCGGCGCCGGCGGTTACGGCAACGGCGGCGCCGGTCGCGGCACCGCAACCGGCTCCGGTTCAGCAGACGGCGCAGCAAGCCGCTCCTGCCCGGCCGCCGGTTCATCATCCGCACCACGCAACCCCGGCGGCCGCGCCGAACTACGCAAACAATCAGGGTTACCAGGCACCTTATGAAGCCGCGACGCCGCGGCCGGTCGCCGCCGACCCGTACGCGGGCGAAGTCGTCGCCATCAATACGGTGCAGGCTCCTGAGCCGACCACGGGGCTCGGCGCGCTGGGCGGAGCGGTGGCGGGCGGGCTGGTCGGCAATCAGATCGGCGGCGGCCGCGGCAAGATTCTCACGACGATTGCGGGCGCCGTCGGCGGCGGCCTTGCCGGTAACGGCATCGAGCACGCGGTGCGCAAGCAGACCACCTACCAGGTCCAGGTCCGCATGCAGGACGGCAGCTACCGCAACTTCAGCTACCCGACTCAACCGGCCGTGCAGATCGGCGAACGCGTTCACGTGTCCGGCGATTCGCTTAGCGCTTCGTGAACCTGCGGCCGGCGTCCAAAAAGGAATAAGACTGCTCCCTCGCGCGTTATGATCAATCGTTACGCCAGAACGGCTGATCGCGCACGATGGAGCACGCCTACATCCACCTATTGCACCAGTTAGCCGGCCATCCCGGCTGGACGCTCACGGTCATCTTCCTGGCGGCCTTTCTGGAGTCCCTCGCCGTCGTCGGCACTTTCGTTCCGGGCAGCACCGCCATGTTCCTCGCCGGCGCGCTGATCGGCACGGGTTCGCTGAGCCTCGGCTGGGCACTCGTGTGGGCGATCGCGGGCGCCATCGCCGGCGACGGCATGAGCTTCTGGATCGGCAGCCGCTACAAGGACCGGATCGTCCAGTTCTGGCCGTTCCGCAAACATCCCGAGGTGCTCGAGGCAGGCCACCGCTTCTTCCGCAAACATGGCGCGAAGAGCGTCGTGCTGGCGCGCTTCATCGGCCCCTTGCGGGCGATCGTGCCAGTGGTTGCGGGCATGCTGGGCATGTCGCCGCTGCGCTTTTACGCGATGAACGTGCTGTCGGCGCTGATCTGGGCGCCTGCCCATATCCTGCCGGGCATGATCTTCGGCGCCTCGGTGCTGCTGGCCGGCGCGGTGTCGTTCCGGCTCGTCGTGATCATCGCGCTGCTGGTGGGCATCATCTGGCTAAGTTTTCGCGCCGCGCGTTTTCTGCTCTCGCATGCCAATGCGTGGTCGAGCGCGGCGGGTCAGCAACTGGGAAGTTGGGCCTGCCGGCATCCAGGGCCATTCGGCCGTTTCGCGCGCAAGATGCTCGACCCCAATACACCGGACGCCGGCGGCCTCTTGCTGACGTCGCTGGTGGTACTCGTGTCGGGCGCGCTGTTTTTCGGCGTGCTCGACGACGTCGCCAGCGGCGATCCGCTGACGCGGGTGGACGCCTCCGTCTATCACTTCCTGCAATCGGTGCGCACGCCCTGGAGCGATACCGTTCTCGCCGGTCTCTCGACGCTCGGCAGCAGCTTCACACTCGCGGCGCTGGTCGTGACGGTCACGGTGTGGATGCTGCTGGAGCGGCGCTGGCGCACCGTCGGCTACTGGCTCGCGGCGGTGGTGTTTTCCCAATTGCTGATCTACGTGCTGCAGTTCGCGATGCGCCGCGCGCCGCCCAACACGTCGATGATCGGCGCCTATGTGTTTCCGAGCAATCACGTCGCCGCAACCGTCATCGTGTACGGTTTCCTGGCATTTCTGCTGGCGCGCCGGGTCGGCAGACTGGAAGGGGTGCTGGTCGCGGCCGCGAGTGCGATCGTCGTGATCCTGGTTGCGCTCGCGGGGCTGTACTTCGGCAGGTACTGGGTGTCCGACGCGATCGGCGGCGCCGCGCTCGCGTACATCTGGGTGGCGATCGTTGCGTTGACAGCGATGTGGCGGCACCCGGAGGCGCCGCCCGAACGCGCGTTCATGCCCGTCGTGGTGCTGGTGGTCGTGCTGGTCAGCGTGGGCGTGCAGGTCGGCTTCAACATGCCCACGCCGCCGCCGGACAGCGCATTGCGCCCGCCTCCCGTGCTGGTCTCGCAATCGCAGTGGACGCTCTCCGTGTGGAAGCGCCTGCCGTGCTATCGCTCGGACATGGGCGGCGACCGCAAGGAGCCGCTCACTCTGCAGTGGGTCTCGAACCTCGATTCGATCCGCGGACAGTTGCGCGCCCAAGGCTGGGTGGAAGGCACGGACGTCTCGGCGCACAGCCTGCTCTCGTTGGCCTCGCCCAATGTTTCGGCGGTGTCGCTGCCGGTCTTGCCGAAGCTCAACAACGGCGTGCCGTCCTCCGTGGTCTTCATGCGTCCGGGCGACACGCGCGACGAACGCGACGTGCTGCGGTTCTGGCCCAGCGGTTACGCGGTGGGCAACGGCACGTCCGTCACGCCGCTGTGGGTCGGCGCTTTCGCGCACGAACGGCTGTCCCGTGCTTCGTGGCCGATCAATATTCTGCGGGTCGACAGGGAGATGACGTCGTTCGACGCGCACGAGAAATCGAGCGCGGGCCTGGGCGCGGCGCTCGTCGCCCGCGTCAGTTGCCGTGGCGTGCCGGTGTCGTTGCTCGCCTCGCCGACGGAGTGAGCGCGTTCGCTGCTCCAGCGAAGAAATCCTACTGCGCTCAATCAGTTATGTCGCTTGGCCAGGAGTTGTCCACAGGGATGTGAACAATTTCTGTGGATAAGGTGGGCACACACGACGGGCTCTCGGCTCGATCCGCCCCATGTGCCAGCGGGTGGGCGGCACGCCACAAGTTCCGGCCACCCAGCGCTTCGCGCGCAGCTAAGTTCCCGAATCGTTCCGCGTCCACGCTTGCGTCGGCACGCACAAGACTTCTCATCCGTTCGACCAGATCGGCACGCCGGATCATGCCGCCGCGCGTGCGTCGGTTATCATTCAAACGCTCGCTTAGCGTAGTCCGGCCACGCGCCCGCGATCCGCGAGTCAAGCGCAACCCGACTGTTGCCGACAGGACGATCATGAGAATTCTCCTCGTTGAAGACGACCTGCAGATTGGTCAAAGTCTGCTGCGCGCCCTCAAGGACGCCGACTATAGCGTCGACTGGGTGAGGGACGGCGTCGCCGGGCGCGACGCGATGGCCAATGCCGAATACACCGTCGTGCTGCTCGATCTGGGCTTGCCCGGCGTGAGCGGCATCGAGTTGCTGAAGTCGTCGCGCGCGGCCGGCAACGCGGTCCCGGTGCTGATCCTGACCGCCCGCGACGATCTCGATTCGCGCGTGCACGGCCTCGATGTCGGCGCCGACGACTACCTGCTCAAACCTTTCGATGTCCCCGAACTGCTCGCGCGCATCCGCGCCGTACTACGGCGCAAAGCGGGCTACGCATCGTCGCGTCTCGGCGACGAATCGTTCAGCCTCGATCTCGACAAGCGCACGCTGACCTGCAACGGCGCAACGACCGTGCTGTCCGCACGCGAATTCGCGCTGATGCTCGCGTTTCTCGAACGGCCCGGCACGATCCTGTCGCGCGAACAGATCGAGGACCGTTTGTACGGCTGGGGCAAAGAGGTGGAAAGCAACGCGGTGGACGTGCTGATTCATTCGGTGCGCAAGAAATTTGGACTCTCGGTGATTCGCAATGTGCGCGGGCTCGGCTGGACCGTCATGCTCGGCGAAGCCGGCAAGGGACCGGCGTCATGACGCGCCTGCGGGCTCTCATCGGAACGGGTTCACTGGTCGCGCTAGTTGCGCTGGCCGGCGCCACGCAGCCCGCGCCCGTCGAAGCGAAAACTGTCCACTACGCGACCGAGAAGGCCTGCCCTGTCGTTGCCGATCGCCCGGACCATAAGCAGTCGATTCGCGAGCAGATCGCGCATACGGTGAACGGCGACATCGCGTACTACCGTTTCGGCCACGGCACGCCGATCGTGCTGCAAACCGGTTTTCGCGCGACGCTCGCCGAATGGGATGTGGCCTTTCTGACCGATCTCGCCAGACGCCACGAAGTGATCGTCTTCGACAACCGCGGCATCGGCCGCTCGGAGCCGGCGGCGTCGAGCTTCACGGCGCGGGACATGACGCTCGACGCGGCCGCGCTGATCGACACACTGCGGCTCTCCGACGTCACGTTCGTCGGCTGGTCGATGGGCGGCGCCATTGCCCAGCAACTCGCGCTCGATGCGCCGCTCGCCGTGCGGCGCATCGTTCTCATGAGCGCGCCCGCGCCGGGATCGCTCGGCGTGCCGGTGACGCCCGACGTCGAAGCCACCCTGTCCGGCAAAGCGGGCACCACCTTCATGGACGTCATGCGGGTCCTGTTTCCGCCCAACGCAGTGGACGCCGCGCAGCGGTGCTTCCGTCAGAATATGTTCCGGCCGGCTGGCTATCAATCGTCCGCCATTTCCGCGACGGTGACCGAAGGCCAGTCCGCGCTGCTGCACGATTGGGCCAATAACGAGGCCGCAGTAGTCGCGCTGAAAAACGTGCGCCTCGCCACCCTGATCCTGACGGGCGCCGACGATCAGGTCTTGCCCAAGCAGAACTCGGAAGCGCTCGCCGGACAGATTCCGCACGCGCAACTGCTCGTCGTGCGTTCGGCGGGCCACGCGATGATGTATCAGTATCCGCACGCGCTGGCCGCCGCGATCAACACGTTCATCGCGACGTCGCGCCCGCCCGGCAACGCCGAATAAATCCCCCAGCCTCGGCCAGCGCCGCGCGCGCTTCCGGCACGAACGGCGAAAAGCATTGCCACGCGTGCGGCATCGCATGCCATTGCGCGAACTCCACGGCATCGCCCGCTCGTTGCAGCCGCGTACCAGTCCGGAATTCGCGCGCGGTCGAGGTGTGATTCGCCGGTTTCGAGCGCTCATTTCCGGCTCATTCTTCGCGCCTAAGCTTCATTCCATCGACGGGCAACGCCAGCTCACGCAGCCGGATCGGAACGCTCGTCGCAACACGGAGTGGAGAAAATCATGTTCACTGAACTTGCGAAGAAACTGAGCGCCTTGCTGATCACCACCGAGGACCACGAACGCGAGGCCTATCTGGCGTCGTCGGTCGATCTGGTCGATCTTGAACACCGCATCGACGTGGTCGAAACGCATGCGGATCCGGCACGCTGGTATGGAGCCAGCACGCCGCATGAAGGGAGGATGTGAAGCACGTCTTGCCGCCCACGCTTTAACGCGCGCTTCACTCAAACGTGTCCACGAGGTGCGGACCGACTGGCTCAGCCTCAAGCCATTGGGTCCGCCATAGCCGAAACACAGCGGCTCGCCGGTAGCCATTCACGTTCAAACGCTCGTTCGTACGGCCGCCTAAAATTTTCCATCAGAAAGATTTCGCCCTCACCGGCCCGGTTGGTCAACACGTCTTCACGTTGGAAAAATCTACCGGACCCGCTCGCCGAAGATGTCCATTCTAGGCAATGCGAAGCAACAGACGCGCACACCGCATCAGTTTTCTCTAGAGTTGAAGGGTCGACCATCCAACACGCCAGTCGACTTTGTCGCGCTGACTGTCCAACGCGAGTTTCAATCAAAGGGAAAATCAAATGAGAACTTCTGTTCACCACGAAGTAAAGACCTATTCCGACGAGCAACTCGGGGTTCGTCAACTTCAAACGGGCGCCTTAAAACTTAAACACACCATCACCCCGGACGAGATCCGGGATAACCTGCCGGCCGGTCAAGGCGGCGTCGGGTTTTTATTTCACGCTACCGACTGGGAAACACTTTCGTTTTCATTTCACAATGTGAAGCATCGAAATGCGTCATTCGAAGAAGAGCTTTGGAACACCAAGCCTTTCATTGCCTCACCGATCTATTCCGGCTCCCAGATCATCGGCGCCAATATTGCCTGTCCGGTGCCGCTCGAAATGTGGCTCGGCAGCCCGCGCGGCATCAAGCGATTCCGCGAGACGCAATTCTTCCCGGCCCTGGAGCTGGCAAGACAGGCCGGCCTGAACATGGTCGCGATGGGCGCCTCCACGCCTTACGCCTGCAACTACGGAGCACTGCCGCGCGATACCAAACCGCCGCATATCACCACGGGCCACGCCGCCACCGCCGCGATGCTGAAAGACTGGGCCATGCACTGCTGCAATGAGCTCGATCTCGAATTCGGCAAGACCAAGCTTGCTCTATTCGGCGCGGCCGGCCGGCTCGGCACGACGGTGGCCAAATACGCGCTCTATAAAGATGCACCGCGCGAGCTTGTTCTGATCGATCTGCCGGACAAGGTGAAGCTGCTCACGGAGCAAGCTAGGGAGTTGATGGCATCGGACCTGCTCGGTAAAACGCGGGTCTCCGTGCACACCTTCAGCCCGAACACGCCGTTGCCGGATTTCGACGGCGCGATTCTGGCGAGCAGCACCAGCGTGCCCTACCTCACCGCGGCCGATCTCAAGCGTGCGCAGTTCTGGATCGACGACTCCCATCCGCGGGCGGCGAGCGTCGAGGCTGAACTCGCGTCACGCGGTCATACGCTATATATTGAGTGCTTCGCGCGTGGCCTTGCCGGACTCGACACCGCGTTCCCGTTCCGGCTGCCGACCACACGCGACTGCTATACCTGTTTCGCCGAAGGCTACTCCGCCTGGCAGGAAGGCATTGCGTCCGACTTCATCATCGGCAGCCCGCCCGTGTGGTCCGTCTCGTACACGCACAGCCTGCTGAAGAAGTACGGCTTCGCGGTCGGCCCTTTCCACGGGAAAGACGGTTCGCCGATCGAGCTGGCGGATGCGCAACTTCGCGGCAAGCAAGAATTGATGGGCTCGTAAAACGTCACTGGAGGCCTGATGTTAATGCCGCGCGAGAGCATGCGGGACGTGCTGGAACGAAGCCGGTTTGCAATACGATGGGGCGGCGCACTGGGCCTCCTGTGCCACCCCATCTACTACGTAGTCTGGACCTATGTCCTGCCACAGCCTTACGACAATCTCTTCCTTCGGCTCAGCGCGGCGCTCGTCTGCATTCCATTGATTTTCCAGGCACGCTGGCCAAAGCGGTTCAATCATTACCTGCTGATCTATTGGCATTGCTGCCTGATCTACGTCCTGCCATTCGTTTGCACATTCCTCGCGATCAGAAATTCATTCTCCACCATGTGGATGATGACCGAGGTCATGATGATCTTCATCATGGCGCTGTGCATCGACAATCCGCTTTTGCTGATGGGATGCATCGGCATTGGCGTTTTTTCCGGAGCGCTTGCCGCGGTAATCAGTTCGCCGGTGCCGATCGTCGTGACCGCGGCCGATCAGTCGAATCTCGCCTTGCTGCCGGTCGTCGTCCTGTGCAGCATGGCGTTCAGCCATGCGATCAGTAAAGGGAGAATCTTCGTCGAAAAGAACCGCGCGTTGCAGGCTCTCGCCGGTTCGATCGCGCATGAAATGCGCAACCCTCTCAGCCAGTTGCGCTATGTGCTGGATCGCGTGGAAGAAGCCCTGCCCGCCACGATGGGACCCAACCGCCCGCTCGCACTCACTCACGACAAACGCGACCGGCACGGCGGGAACGAGAGCGCTGCGGGGCTGTATCGTCATCTCGCCCAGGGGCAGTTGTCGATCGAGCGCGGCTTGCGCATCATTGCCATGACGCTGGACGAGGTCAGCGCCAAACCCATTCGCCCGGACTACCTCACATATCTGAGCGCGACGGGCACCACGCGTAAGGCGCTGGAAGAATACGGCTTCGCCGACGAAAAGGAACGCGGCAAGGTCAGGCTGGTGGTGCGGGAAGACTTTACCTTCAAGGTCGACGAAACCGTCTATCTGTTCACGCTGTTCAATCTGATCAAGAACGCGCTGCATCACATCGCCACGCACCCGGCGGCCACGCTCACACTGACAATCGAACAGCAGTCGGTCATGGTTCGGGACACGGGGCCCGGCATCGCGCCCGAGATGGTGTCGCATCTGTTCGAGCCCTTCCGTACCGCGGGCACTTCGGGCGGCACGGGACTCGGACTCGCTTACTGCCAGCGCGCGATGCGCGCTTTCGGCGGTAGCATCAGCTGCCGCTCGGAAGTCGGCAAGTTCACGGAATTCACGCTGCGATTTCCCGTCGTCCCGAAGAGCGAAATCGTGGACCACGAGCGGCGGATTTTTGAACGCGCCACGCCGGTGTTCAAAGACAGGCGCATTCTCGTCGTGGACGACGACGGCGCCCAGCGCGCGCGCGCCTGTCGTGCATTGTCGAAAGTGGGCGCGCACGTGAGCGAAGCGGAAAATGGCGCGCTTGCATTGACCGTGCTCCGCGAGTCGGCCCCGTATGACCTCGTGTTGATGGACATCAACATGCCGGTTCTGGACGGCTACACGGCCGCCGAGAGAATTCGCGCCGGTCACGACCATCCAGGCTGGAATGTCCTGATTGCCGCCTATACCGCCGAGCCCGGAAGCGTGGTGCGCGTGCTCGCCCGGCGTGCCGGCATGGACGGAATCATCAGCAAATCCTGCAGCGTGATCGAATTGATCACGACGCTGCAGGCGCTCTTCGAAAACGGCAACCGCCACCATCTGAGCCAGAAATCCGATGCGTTCTCCGGCAAGTCGATCCTCGTCGCGGACGACGACACTTACAGCCGGCTCGTGGCCAAAGCCTATCTGGAGCGATGCGGCGCGAGCGTCGTCGAGGCCGAGCACGGGCAGGCCGTGCTCGCACATCTGCAGGCGGACGGCGTGATCGACGCTATCGTCATGGACATGAATATGCCGGGTATGGGCGGCCTGGAAACGACCGCGTCGATTCGCGCGCGCGCCGACTCGTATGCCACCGTGCCGATCATCGCGCTGACCAGCCAGTCCGATATCAAGGCCGTGCAGACCTGTCTCGCCGTGGGCATGAACGAAGTCATGATTAAACCGGTGCAAGCCGGGTCGCTCTACGCGTGCCTTGCGCGGCAGTTTGCACAGCAACGCGGCTCGAGCGTGCCGATAGAAGCCGAACTATCGTCGACGCCGGCCGGCAAGCTGCCCATCGTGACGGAAAGCGAACTGCTCGACGAAAAACACCTTGAAGAGCTTGCGTCGCTCGATCTGCTCGACGAATCGTTCCTCAAAGGCATCGAGCAGATTCGCCAGCTGGTGACGCGGCTTGCGACCAGCGTCGCGGCCGGCGACCTCGCATCGACGCACGGCGCGTTGCATGTCCTGCTTGGCGTGAGCGGCAATATCGGCGCGAGGGCGCTGCATCAGTTCGCGCGGCAAATCTATCCGCGCGTGGTGGAAGGCCAATGGCCGGTGGAAACCGATTGGCTTGCGCGCATCGGCATCCTGAGCGAGCGCTCGACCGATGCGTTGCAGACGTATTTCGTTACGGCGAGAGCAAGCCACGAACAGCGGGATTTCTGAGCGACCAACGGCTCTCGAAAGCGGACCCCGGAATGAGTCAGGAGTGAACCGGTGGTCATGCAAGCGGAAGCGACCAGAAAGCAATCAGAAGGTGATGGCCGGCTTCACTGATTGCACCGCAACGCGAGCGAAAACGCTAACGCCATGCGAGGAAAACTGTATAGTTAATCGAACCCGGGGACGGCCCGATCGCCGTCACGACGGAGACCGGAACGGGGCACAACATGAGCATCAGAATCGCGTTGCTGGCGTGCATTCTCACGCTGTTCGGTTGCGGCGGGGGAAACGGCTCGTTGACGACTTATACGGTCTCGGGCACGGTCGATCACCTCTTGTCGCCCGGGTTGACGCTGACCAATGGCGCCACGACCATCGCAGTCACGGCGGGCGCCACCCACTTTGCGTTCCCGGATCAACTGACCAACGGCGCCGCCTATCGGATTTCAGTGGCGAGTCAGCCTGGCGGCGAGAACTGCGTGATCAGCCAGGGCGCCGGCACCGTGGCGGGCGCCAACGTCGGCAACATCGACGTCGCGTGCAACACGGTGATTTCCAGTCCCACCGCGGTCGGCATCTACCCGGTCGCCACGGCGCCGGATGGTTACTCGCGCGCTTATGTACCCGTGACAATGGTGGGCAACAACCCGGTGTCGATCAACGCGACACTCGACACCGTTTCGGCCGGCGTCGTACTGAATGCGTTCGATGTCGTTCCGCCGTCTATGGTGAACATCAACGGCTTCGATTTCCCAGCCGGTCAAAGCACGATCACATACAACGGCATCACGGTCACGAACAACGTGATGACGACATATCTGAATGTCCAGGGCGCGGGCATCAACTTTGGATTGGGAACACTCTTCGGCGCCTCCAGCACGAACGGCCCTTTGATCAGGGCAACCGGCAATCTGGCTTACGCGCAGGTGACTTTCGGTTCTGCCGGAGATGTGACCACGGCGGTACTTCCGATCCTGCTGGTGTACCAGGTATCGACCAGCGCCAACGGCACGGCGCTCCCGTCGACGGTCGCATCGAATGTGTTCGGTGTCGGCGGGACCTATACGCCCATCGGCACCCTGACTGGCGCCTTCGTCTATCCGGGCACCTGCGCCACGCCGCCGGGTTCGTCGAACGCATGTGACCTGCTCAGCCCGTTACGTTCGGTGTCGTTCGCTTCGAACGTCGATCCCGGCTTTCTGCTGGCGCCGCTCAGCTTGCAAAACTGTCAGATCGGCACGCCGGGCAGTTGCACCGCAGTACCGTCGCTGACAGTCGGCGTGAGCGACGCTGCCACTCAGGCGCTAGGGTTCGCCAACGGATGGACCGCAGGCACGGCCTGCGCTCCGCTAACCTTGACTTACGTACCGCCGGCATCGTACGGATGCAGTTCCTACGTTTTCCAGGTCACCACGTTCGTAGACAACTTTGGCGCTGGGACAGCCGCGCTGCTGGACACCGCCAGTTCGGGCATGACGCTTGGGTCCGCCAACGCCGGAGCCTTTCCATCGACGGTCGCGGCCGGCAGCCAGGTCACCATCCAGGTTGGAATCGCTATCCACGGCAATACCGCCGATACGTACGTCTATCAATTCACCGCCGGGAGCGGCGACTATGCGACGACAATTTTGCCCACCAGCTGGATCACCGACGTTGGCATCGGCTTCTTCACGACGCATCGGTTTTATATGGACTACAAGACAGGTACAGCAGGATGGGTGTGAGGTTCCGAGTCGGGCCAGGAGTTACGCATGGCGCAGCAATGGCCCTCCTGTGATGAATGACCTCCGCGAACCTCATCTCAAAGCCGCCTGACTAGCGGACGGCTCCTCGTCATCCGCGCTGTGCATGCGGCTATTGAAACCCGGAAAGCCCATGATCACCGTAGTCCCCGCGCCGACCGTGGATTCGACCCGCAGGCATCCGCCGAACGATTGCATGATGCGGTTGCAAAAGATCATGCCCATGCCGTGGCCGCCGGCGCCCGCGTATGTGGTGACCGGATCCTGCAGCAGACGCGCCTTGACCTCCGGCGCGATCCCCGGGCCATTGTCATGGATGCGGATCTCGGGCTCAGGAAACGCCACCACTTCGAGCCGCAAAACGGGCGCGCTGCCGCCGTCGAGCGCGCGCAGCGCGTTGGACAACAGCGAAGACAGCACGAGCGCCACGCAATTGGGCATCGCGTGCACGACGAAATCCCCTTCCACGTCGACCTTCACCCAATCGCGCTGTGACGCGACAAACGGATAGGTGTCGAGCAGCGTGGCGATCAGGCGCGTCGCCCTGACCGCGCGCGTGCCGCCGCCAGAGGCGGACTTCTGGCCGCCGCTCTTGTGCACGGTCGCCCAGAACGACGAGATCAGCGTCAGGCAATACTGCGCGTTGTTCAACATGGACTTCGCCGCGAGGCCGATCTCCCGCTGACGCTCGGGATCGTATTGCTCGGCCACGTCGTTCTCGACGGAGCGCGCGAATAGCGAGATCGTGGCCAGCGGCGTGTTCAGTTCGTGAGCGAGGAAGGCGAGCGTCTCGTCCATGGCGAGCAGCCGCTGCTGACGCGTTTCCCGTTCGGTGTAACGCGCGGTTGCGAGGTGCAGCACCTCGCGCACCATGTCCGTTCGCAGCGGCTTTTCGATAATGCGGAACACGTCGCCGGTATTGACCGTTTGCAGCAGCATGTCCTTGTCGGCATAAGCGGTCACGAGAATACGCACGATCTGCGGATACTCGCGCGCCACCTCGCGCAGCAGATCGTCGCCGTCGCGGCCAGGCATGCGGAAGTCCGTCACCAGCACGGCAATCTCGGAGGCGTGCCTGGCTAGCACCGTTATCGCCTCATCGGCGCTTTGTGCGACATACACTTTGTAATCGGCACTCATCGCGCGCGCGAAGTGATTGCGCGACATCTCGTCGTCGTCGACGAAGAGAATGGAAAACGGCGGCTGCATAGGGTCACTCATCGCATTCCCAGGCGGATGGCGGCGGCTCGACATTGAACGAAGCCCGCGTTGCGGATGATAAAAATGGCTTGCCGCGCGGCAAGCAGTGGATCGTTTTGGCGTTTGGAAGTATAGGGTATCGCGTCTCTCGAAAAATGGGGAATCACCGCACAGCCTTATCCAATATGCATGAGCGCAAACCAGCCCGGCTCGCTGCGTACAGCGGCACGGTGCTTGCGAGCGGACAGAGCCGGACTGATCCACTGTCGCCTGCGCCGCGGGGTCGCACAGCATGGACGCCGACACCTTCCACCAGGGAAAGCCGTGTCATGGAACTGACCAACGATGGCGATGCAGGCCGGGCCGGGCGCGTGCGCAGACGGCGGCAGTCGCGCGTGCTGTCGCGATACGCCGGGCGGCCCATCCGGCTGATCTGGCGTTACGTGGCGCGCCGCAAGCTGGCGCACGCCGTCGTGCTGGCCAGCGTCGTGGCTGCCATCGGCTGCGCGCTGGGGTCGCAATACGGGATCCGCAATCTGGTCGACGCCTTGCCGGGCGGCCGCGCGCATCCGCAACACGTGATTCACGCGTTTACCGTACTGGTCGCGCTGATCCTCGCCGACAATCTGTTCTGGCGCATCGCCGGCTGGGTCTCGGCCCACACGTTCGTGGCCGTGACGGGCGACATCCGGCGCGAGATGTTCGACTATCTCACGGTGCACGCCCCCACCTTCTTCTCCGACAAGCAACCCGGCGTGCTGTCGAGCCGGATCTCGGCGACGGCCAACGCGGTGTACGTGATCGAAAACACGGTGGCGTGGACGGCCTTGCCACCGTGTCTGACCGTGATCGGCGCCATCGTCATGGTCGGTGCGGTCAGCATTCCCATGAGCCTCACGCTGGTCGGCATTTCGGCCGGACTGGCTTTCTGCCTGTTCCTGCTGGCCCGCAAAGGCACGTCCAGGCACGAGGCGTTCGCTGCGCAGGCTGCCTCGGTCGACGGCGAACTGGTGGACGTGATCGGCAATATGGGGCTGGTCCGGGCATTCTGCGCCCTGGTGCTCGAGCGGCGCCGCTTCGACGCGCTGCTCGCCGCCGAAGGCGACGCCCGCAAGCGCAGCCTGCTTTATCTCGAGAAGCTGCGCCTGTTGCACGCGTTCGCTATCTGCGTTCTGTCGGCTGGCGTGCTCGGGTGGACCGTGTGGCTGTGGAGCGTCGGGCGTGCCACAACCGGCGACGTCGTTCTGGTCGGCTCGCTCGGCTTCTCGATATTGCATGGTTCGCGCGACATCGCCGTGGCGTTCGTCGATCTGACGCAGTATGTCGCCCGGCTCGGCGAAGCCTCGCAGACACTGCTGATCCCGCACGCCATGCCGGAGCCGACCAGAGCGACGCCGCTCGAAGTCCGGCAAGCCACCGTCGACTTCGAAAACGTGACGTTCGCGTATCCGGGCCGCCGCCCGGTGTTGACCGGTCTGAACCTGCATATCGGCGCGGGCGAGCGCGTCGGTCTGATCGGCCCCTCGGGCGCGGGGAAATCGACCATCCTCGCGCTCCTTCAACACTTCTACGAGCCGGACTCCGGCTGCGTGCGGATTTCAGGCCAGGATATCGCGCATGTCACGCTACAGAGCTTGCAAGGCGCCATCTCGGTCGTGCCGCAAGACGCGTCGCTGTTTCACCGCTCGCTGCTGGACAACATCCGCTACGGTTGCCCCGACGCCACCGAGGCCGACGTGCGCCGCGCGTGCGAGGACGCCTACTGCCTCGATTTCATCAACGCGATGCCCGAAGGTCTCAACACCATTGCGGGCGATCGCGGCACCAAGCTTTCCGGCGGACAACGGCAGCGCATCGCGATCGCCCGGGCCATCCTGAAAGACTCGCCCATCCTGCTGCTCGACGAAGCGACCTCCGCGCTCGACACTGCATCGGAGATCGCCATTCAGGCCGCGCTCGAACGGCTCATGCAGCATCGCACCGTCGTCGCGATCGCTCACCGGCTGTCGACCTTGCAGTCGTTCGACCGGATCGTGGTGCTCAACCGCGGCCGCGTCGTTCAGCAAGGCACGCCGGCCGAGCTGGCCGCCGTGCCGGGCATCTATCGCGACACGCTGGCGCGGCAGATCAGACGCACGCCCGCACCGCGCCCCGATCTCATGTGACCGAGACGCCGTTGACGGCGCAAGCTCTTTCCTTCACACGCCGCCGCCCTCGCCAAACAGACGGCGCACGAGTTCACGGCCCCGGCTCGTCAGCCGCAGCGTCGATGTGCCGCCCACCATCACGCCCTCCTCGCGCCGGTCGATTTCGATCAGCTCGTATCGGCTCAGCGCGAGCACATCGGAATCGATGGCCTCCAGACGCCGACCGGTGTCGGCAAGACGCAGCAGTGTCGCGAGTTCATGATGGCTCAGCATCGGTTACCTCGTCGGTTGAGACTGGACAAGGCCGTCATGCTAGTTCGCGAGTCCGACATTCAGGCTACGGTTCTGTTGCGTCAAGTTACGCGGTTACACGCCGGCAGCGCGCGTATGCGCCGCTTGTTCCCCCGGCACGGCCCGCGTCGTTGCTACTTTTCCCGTATGACCGCGCTTGCGCCCGGGCAGACGGCACGGCGCCACGGCCCGGCCGGCCGTAACAAATCGAAACGCCCGTCAAGGCACTGTCGTGAGAATTAGCTCCACACTCGGATAGACTCTGTTCGTGATTGTCTGGATTCCTGTCGCCGGCAACGGCGATGCCCCATCCTGGGAGTTCGTATGACGCTCTTCGACAGCAATTGGCCGGGCCGTCCATCGACGCCGTTCGGCGGATGCCACGGATCCGGCGGGAGACCGTTATGAGCGAAGCGCCGGCAATCCAGGTCAAGCGTCCACGGCGTGGCCGCATCGTGCTCGCAATCGTGGTGCTGGCGCTGATCGCGCTGGTGGCGTTTCATGTGCTGCGCTCGAAGCCGGCCAAGCCCGCCGTGGCGCCCCAGGTCGTGACGGTCGCCGCCGCCACCACGGGACCGATGCCGGAAATTTTGAGCGAGCTAGGCACCGTGACGCCCGTCGCCACCGTCACCGTGCTGCCGCAACTGAGCGGTTATCTGACCGCCGTCGGCTATCGCGAAGGCCAGGACGTGCAGAAAGGCCAATTCCTCGCGCAGATCGACCCGCGCCAGTACGAAATCAGCAAGCGGCAAGCGGAGGCGCAACTCGCCAAGGACAAGGCGGCGCTCGCCCAGGCGCGTGCCGATCTCGCGCGCTATACGCAACTGAACGAGCATAAGTCGATCGCCGAGCAGACCTATGCGGACCAGAAGTTTCTCGTCCAGCAGGATGAGGCGGCCATCAAGGCCGACGAAGCCAACATCGCCCAATTCGATCTCGACCTGATCTACTGCCGCATCACCGCGCCGGTATCAGGCCGGGTCGGGTTGCGTCTCGTCGACCCGGGCAACTACGTGACCGCGTCGAGTCAACCTGGCATCGCGGTCATCACGACGATGAAGCCGACCACCGTCCAGTTCACGGTTCCGCAGACCGCGCTCGATAAGGTGCTGCAGCGCGTCAACGCCGGCGCGCAATTGCCGGTCGCCGTGTTCAGCAGCGACAACTCCCGGCAGATCGCGACCGGCATGCTGTACGCGATCAATAACCAGATGGCGACCGCGACCGGCACCGTCACGCTGCGCGCAACCGTCCCCAACGACGACGAGGCGCTCTTTCCCAACGAGTTCGTCAACGTCAGGCTGCTGGTCGATACGCTGCAAAACGCTGTGCTGGTGCCCACGCCCGCGGTGCAGAGCGGCGCGCCTGGCGACTACGTGTATCTGGTCAACGCCGACAATACGGTGTCGGTGCGCAAGGTCACGCTGGGACCGGGCGACGGCCAGCATACGGTGATTACGGCGGGGCTCGCCGCGGGCAACGTGGTCGTCACCGACGGCATGGACCGCTTGAGTGACGGTGTGAAGATCAAGCCGTCGGCGGCGCGGCCGGCTTCGGGTGCTTCGGGTGCAACGCCGGCGGCGCCGCCCGGGTCCGCGTCCACCGCGCGGCGCACACGTCCGGCGTCCGCGCCCGGCACGGCATCCACAGCCTCTTAGCACGCCGCCCTGTCGATGAAGTTCTCCCGCCTGTTCATCCTGAGACCCGTGGCGACGTCGCTGCTGATGGTCGCGCTCGTACTCGTGGGTCTGGTCGCGGTGCGCTTCCTGCCGGTCTCGTCGCTGCCCGCCGTCGATTATCCGACCATCCAGGTCCAAACGTTCTACCCGGGCGCGAGTCCGAACGTGATGGCGACCACCGTCACCGCGCCGCTCGAAGTCCAGCTCGGCGAGATTCCCGGCTTGCAGCAGATGGTGTCTTACAGTTCGGAAGGCGCGTCGGTGATCACGCTGCAATTCGATCTCTCGCTGAATCTGGACATCGCCGAACAGAACGTGCAGCAGGCGATCAATGCCGCCAACAGCTTCCTGCCGGCCGGCCTGCCCGCGCCGCCGACCTACGCCAAGGTCAATCCAGCCGATCAGCCAATCCTCACACTCGCGGTCACGTCGAAGTCCATGTCGCTGACGCAGTTGCAGGACACCGCCAACAATCGCCTCGCCACCAAGATTTCTGAAGTCCCCGGCGTCGGTCTCGTCACGACTGCCGGCGGCAACGTGCCGGCTGTGCGCGTCGAAGCGGACCCACAGAAGCTCGCCGCCTACGGCCTGAATCTCGACGATCTGCGCACGCTGCTCGCGAACGTCAACGTCAGCCAGCCAAAGGGCAATTTCGATGGACCGGAGCTCGACTACACGATCAACGCGAACGATCAGATCGTCGACCCGCAAGATTATCTGGCCACGGTGGTCGCGTATCAGAATGGCGCGCCGGTGTATCTGCGTGACGTCGCGCGCGTGAGCCAGGCCGCGCAGGACGTGGAACGCGGCGCGTGGTACAACCGCACGCCGGCCATCGTGCTGAACGTGCAGCGTCAGCCCGGCGCGAACGTGATCGCCACCGTCAACCAGATCATGAAGCAGTTGCCGGCGCTCGAATCGACGCTGCCCGCCGGTTTGCAAGTCACGGTGGTGGCGAACACCACCGGTGTGATCCGCTCCTCGGTGTCGGACGCCGCATTCGAACTGGTGCTCGCCGTCGTGCTGGTCGTGCTGGTAATTTTCGTGTTCCTGCGCAACGTGCCCGCCACCACCATTCCGAGCATCTCCGTGCCGGTCTCGCTGATCGGCACGCTCGCCGTGATGTACCAGCTCAACTATTCGATCGACAACCTCTCGCTGATGGCGCTGATCATCGCCACGGGCTTCGTCGTGGACGATTCGATCGTGATGATCGAGAACATCGTGCGCTATCTGGAGGAAGGCAAGACGCCGCTCGAAGCCGCGCTCGAAGGTGCCGGCCAGATCGGCTTCACGATCCTCTCGCTGACGGTCTCGCTGATCGCCGTGCTGATTCCGCTGCTGTTCATGGGCGGCGTGATCGGCCGGCTCTTCAGCGAATTCGCCATCACGCTCGCGGTGACGATCGTGATCTCGGCGGTGGTCTCGCTGACCGTCGTGCCGATGCTATGCGCGCGTCTGTTGCGCGCGCAGGCGCAACGTCATCCGAGCCGCTTCGAGCGCATCAGCGAAGGCCTGTTCGACAAGACGCTCGCCGCGTACGAGCGCGGCCTCGTCTGGGTGCTCGATCACCAGTTGCTGACGCTGGTCGTCGCGCTGATTACCGTCGCGCTCAC
This sequence comes from Paraburkholderia sp. BL18I3N2, assembly GCF_003001875.1. NCBI lineage: Bacteria > Pseudomonadati > Pseudomonadota > Betaproteobacteria > Burkholderiales > Burkholderiaceae > Paraburkholderia > Paraburkholderia sp. BL18I3N2. The sequence goes on along the minus strand of NZ_PVNC01000001.1, from coordinate 1,251,605 downwards.
CGCGATCCTGTACATCGTGATTCCGAAGGGACTGTTCCCGGTGCAGGACGTCGGCGTGATTCAGGGCATTAGCGTGGCCGACAACTCGGTTTCGTACACGGCCATGGTCCGGCGTCAAAGCGCCCTCGCCGACGCCATTCTGAAGGATCCGGACGTGGTGTCGCTGACTTCGTATGTCGGCATCGACGGGACCAATCCGACGCTGAACAACGGCCGCTTCCTGATCAATCTGCGCCCGCGCGACGACCGCTCGGTCACCGCCGAGGAAATCGGCCGCCGCATCCAGCAGGAAGTCGCCGACGTGCCCGGCATTCGCCTCTATGTGCAACCCGAACAGGACCTGACGCTCGACACCTCGATCGCGCGCAACCAGTACAACTTCGTGCTGCGCGGGCCGAACCAGCAGGCTTTCAATCAATACGTGCCCGCGCTGATCGCGCGCATGAAACAGATTTCCGCGATCACCGACGTCACCAGCGATCTGAACACCAACGGCCTGAGCGTGAACGTCGAAGTGAACCGCCAGCTTGCCGCGCGCTACGGCATTACGGCAGCCACGATCGACAACGCGCTGTACGACGCGCTCGGCCAACGCATCGTCTCGACCATCTTCCAGCAGTCCGATCAGTACCGCGTGATTCTGGTGGCGAAGCCCGAGACGATTCCCACGGTGCAATCCATCGGCAATCTGTATTTGCCGAGTCAAACCAGCAGCACCGGGCAGGTGCCGCTGTCGGGCATCGCGAAGATCAGCATCACGCAATCGCCGTTGTTGATCAGCCACCTCGCGCAGTTCCCTTCCGTCACGATCTCGTTCAACCTCGCGCAGGACGCGTCGCTCAGCGCCGCCGTGGCGCAAATCCGCGACGCCGAGAAAGCGGTGGATCTGCCGCCTTCCATCACGACATCGTTCCAGGGCGCGGCCCAGGCGTTCGAAGATTCGCTTTCCAGCGAGGTGTATCTGCTGATCGCCGCGCTAGTCGCGGTGTATATCGTGCTCGGCGTGCTGTACGAAAGCTACATTCACCCGGTGACGATTCTCTCGACGCTGCCCTCGGCGGGCATCGGCGCTCTGCTCGCGTTGATGATCGCGGGCAGCGATCTCGACGTGATCGGCATCATCGGCATCGTGCTGCTGATCGGCATCGTCAAGAAGAACGCGATCATGATGGTCGACTTCGCGCTCGAAGCGGAGCGCGTGCACGGCAAGCCGCCGCGCGAAGCGATTTTCGAAGCATCGCTGCTGCGCTTCCGGCCGATCCTGATGACCACGCTCGCCGCCATGCTCGGCGCGCTGCCCATGCTGCTCGGCACCGGCACCGGCTCTGAACTGCGCCGGCCACTCGGGCTTGCGATCATCGGCGGGCTCACGCTCAGCCAGGTGCTGACGCTGTTCACGACGCCGGTGATCTATCTGTTCTTCGACCGCCTCGCGCAGCGCGTGAAGAACCGCCGCCGCGCCGCGAATGACGGCGCCACGGCACCGCCGGAGAACGCGCCGTGAACATCTCGGCGCTCTTCATCCGGCGCCCGGTCGCGACCGTGCTGCTGGCCTTCGCGATCCTGATATTCGGCGCGCTTGCCTATTTCCGCCTGCCGGTGGCCCCGCTGCCGAACATCGCCTTTCCGGTGATCGCGTTGCAAGCGAATATGGCCGGCGCGAGTCCGGAAATCATGGCGGCCACGGTTGCCGCACCATTGGAGCGGCGCCTCGCCACCATCGCCGACGTGAACCAGCTCACCTCGATCAGTTACGTGGGCTCGTCGCTGATCATCGTGGTGTTCGGCCTGAACCGCGACATCAACGGCGCGGCGCGCGACGTGCAGGCCGCCATTCAAGCCGCGCGCGCCGATCTGCCGACCACGCTGCGCAGCAATCCGACGTATCGCCAGTACAACCCGGCCGGCGCGCCGATCATGGTGCTCGCGCTGACCTCCGACACGCTGACCAAAGCCCAGCTCTACGACTCTGCCGATTCCGTGATCCAGCAGCAGTTGTCGCAGATCACCGGCGTCGGGCAAATCACGCTCGGCGGCGGCGCGTTGCCCTCGGTGCGCGTCGAGTTGGAGCCGGGCAAGCTCAACAGTTACGGCATCGGCCTCGAAGACGTGCGCGCGGCGATCGGCGCGGCCAATGCGAACAGCGCGAAAGGGCATGTCGATCAGGGCGAACAGCGCTATGTCGTCACGTCGAACGATCAGATCAGCAAGGCCGCGCCGTATCGCGACGTGGTGATCGCCTATCGCGACGGCGCACCCGTGCTGCTGCGCGACGTCGCCCAGGTGCGCGATTCGAATGAAAACATCCGCAATGCCGGCCTCTACAACGGCAAGTCGGCGGTGCTCGTGATCGTTTATCCGACGCCGGGCAGCAATGTCGTGCAGACAGTCGGGCAAATTCGCGCACGTCTGCCGATCATCGAGGCGGCGTTGCCGAGCGCGATTCATGTGAACGTCGCCATCGACCGCTCGGAGTCCGTGAACTCCTCTGTGGCCGATACCGAGCGCACGCTGTTCATCGCGGTGCTGCTGGTGGTGGGCGTGGTGTTCGTGTTCCTGCTGTCGCCGCGCGCCACGCTGATTCCGGCGGTCGCGCTGCCGCTGTCGATCGTCGGCGCGTTCGGACCGATGTATCTGCTCGGCTATAGCATCGACAACCTCTCGCTGATGGCGCTCACCATCGGCACCGGGTTCGTGGTCGACGACGCCGTGGTGGTGCTGGAAAACATCGTGCGTCATCTCGAAGCCGGTGTCGAGCCGAAAGAAGCCGCGCTGCGCGGCAGCGCCGAGGTCGGCTTCACCGTGATCTCGATGAGCCTCTCGCTGATCGCGGTGTTCTTGCCGATCCTGTTGATGCCCGGCATTGTCGGGCTGCTGTTTCACGAGTTCGCGGTCACGCTATCGATTGCGATCATTTTGTCGCTGATCATCTCGCTGACCGTTACACCGGTCATGTGCGCCTACCTGCTCAGCCACGAACGCGCGACGCATTCGAAGGCGCGCTGGGCCCGCTGGATCGAGGCGCAGTTCGAGCGCTTCAAGCAGGCCTATTCCCGCTCGCTCGCGACGGCGCTCGACCATGCGCTAGCGGTCGTCCTGCTGCTGATCGGCCTGCTAGTGGCCAACGTGTTTCTTGTGCGGCTGCTGTCCGGAACGTTCTTCCCGGAGCAGGACACCGGCATACTCATCGGGCAGATCATCGCCGATCAAAGCGTCTCGTTTAGCGCCATGGAAAAGAAGCTCGCGCAATTGCAGTCGATCGTGAAGCAGGATCCGGCGGTGGCCTCGGTCGCGGGCTTCACCGGCGGACGTGCGCTGAATACCGCGAACGTATTCATCGAACTCAAACCGCTCGCGCAACGCCATCTATCGGCGACTGAAGTGGTCAACCGCTTGCGGCCGAAGATCAACGCGGTTTCCGGAGCACGGCTCTTCCTGCAGGCGCAGCAGGATCTGCAGATCGGCGGACGCCAGGCCGCGGCCGAATACCAGTACACGCTCTCCAGCGACGATGCCAACGCGCTCTTCACGTGGGTGCCGAAACTCGTGACCGAACTCGGCAAATATCGCGGCAAGATGGAAGACGTGAACTCGGACCTGCAACAGAACGGCTTGCAGACCTACGTGAACTTCAGCCGCGCGACCGCCGCGCGCTATGGTTTTCAGCCGAACCAGATCGACAACGTGCTGTACGACGCTTTCGGCCAGCGCACCGTGTCGACCATTTACAACCCGCTGAACCAGTACTTCGTGGTGATGGAAGTCGCGCCGGCCTATTGGCAGTATCCGCAAGCGCTCAATCAGATCTACCTGAGCACCGCCGCCGGCAACGCGAACGGCACGCAGCAGACGCAGATGTCGCGCGCTACCGTCACAGCCGTGCAGCAGCCGGCGGCTGTCAGAAGCGCGTCGAGCACCAGCGCGAACACAAATTCGCTGAACGCCGATGCCGAAGCGAACCAGCAGACCAACAGCATCTCGAACAGCAAGGGCGGCAATTCGAGCGGCAGCGCGGACAGTACCGCGGCTGAAACCATGGTGCCGCTCGCCGCGCTAATGACCTTCTCGAACAGCCACACCGCGACGCAGGTGAACCACCAGAGCGGACTCGTCGCCGGCACCATCTCGTTCAATCTGCCCGCGGGCGGATCGCTGAGCGAGGCCGGCCAGATCATTGAGCAGGCCGAGCGCGACATCGGCATGCCCGCATCGGTCCATGGCGCGTTCGCGGGCGCCGCGCAAGCGTATGCGCAATCGATGGGCGCCGTGCCGCTGCTGATTCTCGCCGCGCTGGTGGTGGTGTATCTCGTGCTCGGCGTGCTGTACGAGAACACGGTGCACCCGCTCACGATCCTGTCGACGCTGCCGTCAGCGGGCATTGGCGCGACATTGGCGCTGCTGATCTTCGGCACGCCCTTTTCGGTGATCGCGATGATCGGCATCATTCTGCTGATCGGCGTCGTCAAGAAAAACGGCATCATGATGGTCGATGTCGCGATTCAGTTGCAGCGGCACGAAGGCATGAACGCGCGCGATGCGATTCACGAGGCCGCGGTCGTGCGGCTGCGTCCGATCATGATGACGACGGCCGCCGCCGTGCTGGGCGCCGTGCCGCTCGCGATCGGCATTGGCCAGGGCGCGTCGCTGCGCCAGCCGCTCGGCGTGACGGTCATGGGCGGCCTGCTGGTCAGCCAGGTTTTTACGTTGTACACGACGCCGGTGATTTATCTGTATCTCGACCGGCTGCGCGCAAGACTAGCAAGATGGTCAGCGCGCCTGCCGTGGAATCGCCGCGGCGAAGCACCGGATACGAGCGCATGATGAAGACGATCTTCCCCACCCGACTGGCCGGCGCGATGCTGGTGTTATCGACCGTGTTATCGGCTGTGTTGACAGGCGGTTGCACGGTCGGCCCCGACTATCATCGCCCGCCCGTCGCGACGCCGGCCACGTGGAAAGAACTGCCCGGCTGGACCGAAGCGCAGCCCGCCGCCGAGGCTCCCAAAGGCGACTGGTGGACAGGCTTCAACGATCCGCTCATGGATGAGTTCGAGCCGCTCGTCTCGGTCTCGAACCAGACCGTGCGCCAAAGCTATGCGAACTACCAGCAGGCGCTGGCTGAAGTGCGGCTTGCGCGCAGCGCCCTGTTTCCGACGATCGGCGTGACCGGATCGGCGACCCGCTCACGTTCGTCGACCGGCAATTTCAGCAGCGGGTCACTTGGCGGCCTTGCGGGCGCGAGCAGTTTTCAGCGCATCAACAACGCCGGCTCGCTCGAAGCCAACGCCAGCTGGGCGCCCGACCTGTGGGGCCTCGTGCGCCGCAATATCGAGGAGAGCGCCGCCACCGCCCAGGCGAGCCAGGCGACGCTCGCGAACGCCACGCTCTCCGAACAGATCGCGCTGGCGAACGCGATCATCGATCTGCGCGTGACGGACGCGAATATCGACTTGCTCACTCACACCGTCGATGCGTTCCAGCAATCGTTGCGCGTCGTCGCCGAACAGGACAGAGCCGGCACCGTGCCGCCGTCCGATCTGGTGAGCGCGCAGACACAACTGGAGTCGGCGCAATCGAGTCTGATCGCGCTGGGCGTCGCGCGCGCTCAGAACGTTCATGCGATCGCCGTGCTGGTCGGCAAGAATCCGGAAGAGCTCGACATAGCCCCGAACACCACGCTGCCGACGCTGCCGTCCATTCCGGTCAGCGTACCGTCCACGCTGCTGCAGCGCCGGCCCGACATTGCCGCCGCCGAGCGCCAGATGGCCGCGCAGAACGCCGCGATCGGCGTGGCCGTCGCCGCGTATTACCCGACGATTTCGCTGTCGGCGCTGGACGGCTTCACGCAGTCGCCGTTGGCCGGCCTGCTGCATATCGGCAACTATGTGTGGTCGTTGGGCGGCCAGGCGAGCGAGACGCTGTTCGACGGCGGCCAGCGCAGCGCGCAGGTCGATGCGGCCAAGGCGTCTTACGAAGCGGCCGTGGCCAGTTATCGCGGCACCGTTTTGACGGCGTTCCAGGGCGTGGAGAACGACCTGGCCGGCTTGCGCATCCTCGCGCAGCAATCCGAAGTGCTGGAGCGCGCCGTGCGCGACGCAACGCGCGGTACCGAGATCGCGCGCAATGAATACCAGGCCGGCACGGTGGACTTTACGACGGTCGCGACCGCGCAAGCCACTCAACTGAATCTTCAGCAAACCGCTTTGAACGTGCAGCAAACACGCTTGCTCGATGCGGCGTCGTTGATCGGCGACCTGGGCGGCGGCTGGTCCGATAGCGAACTGAGAGATCCGCGCAAGCCAGGGCAACAGAGTGCGTCGCCCTAAGCCCTGACTCGCCGTTCTGTTTCGCCGATCTGTTCGCTTGAGACGTTAGTCGCTCTCTTTCGCCACCACCGCGCCGGCGATCTGATGCCGCGCCAGCGACGCCGTGACGAAGCCGGACGCCTTCATGTCCTCGACGAATTTCGACAGGTACGCGGCGGCGTCATCGCCTTTTGCTTTGGGTACGCCCATTGCCTGACGGATCACCATGAAGCGCTGATCCAGTATTCGCAGCCCATTTTTGCCGGCCGCGTCTTTCTCGAGTTGCTGCTTGACGCCAGCGGCCACGTCCAGATGCTGCTCTAGAAAACCCTGTACGACTGCGGGCGAAGTCGGAATGCGGACGAGAGTCGCATGGTGCAGCTCACGCGTCAGAAACAGATCGTAGGCGCTGCCCTTGCCGACCGCGACGGTCAGGCCGGTTTGATCGACCTGCTCGTTCGTGGTGATCGGTGAGCCGTCGCGCACGAGATAAAAGCCTTCTATCAGCACGTACGGTTTCGTGAAAGCGATTTCCTGTCCACGCTTCGGATCGGCGGCGAAGAAACCGATGTCGGCCTTGCCCTGCTCGACATTCTCAACCGACGCGCCCGCCGACTTCACCGCGATCAGTTGCAGCGGCACGCCGAGCCGCTTGGCGAGTTCCGTGGCGAGATCGACGGATACGCCGACGGGTTGACCCGTCGCCGGATCGAGCGCGGCCAGCACGGGGTTGCCGAGATTGATCGATGCGCGCAGCGTGCCGCTCGGAGCGAATACGGCGGCCATCGATGCGCTGGCGGGTTTTGACGTGGCGGCCTGCGCGGCGCTCGCGTCGTTGGGTTGCGCGAATGCGGGCAAGACCGCGCTGGATACCAGGATGGATGTGAGTAGTCTAAGCATGCTGCTGTGTCGCTTCGTACTTTAAAAGTTTGTTATAGGGCATGCAGGCCCTCCCGGAGCATCCCAGCCTCCTCAGGATAGCGAAGCAAGCATGTTCGACAGCCGTCTGATGTGAGCCTTGAATGCGTCGCTAGCTTCGCGGTCGGTGGTGGGGTTCAGTTGCGAGGTCTCGGCGAGTTGCGCCTGCTCGTGGAAATCGTTAGCGACCGCGCGTCGCACGTCCGGCGGCAACGAGCGCACGATGGAGACCAGCAGTGCCTCTTCGGCGTGGATCATGCCCAGAATCGAATGCGTGTCCATGGCAACAACTCCGTTGATGGCGCAATAAGTTCAATCTAGCACGCTCCGCGCCGAATATTCCGGTTACTTCCGCATACCTCTCGTTACAAACCGCCGGCGGCCGGTTGGTTATGATGTGCGATCGCATCGCTCTGAGCATCCGTTGGCTAATTATGAGGAATTTCGGAAAAGCATTGGTAGTCGGCCTGGTGCTAGCAGAAGTCGCATTCGCCGTTTACCTACTGTCCCCCAAAAATGATCCGTCGACCCGCGATCCGGGAGCCGTTACGGATGGCTCTGCCGCGCTGGCTTCGGATAAGGTTCAGTCCGGCACCCTGCAAGTGACCGCCGGCAATGCAAACGGCGCACCGTCGCCCGGCGCGAGCACGGATGACGCCGCACGCGTGCCCGCGCAAATCCCCGCGCAATCTGTGCGGGGACACATCACATCTGCGCCCGCGCCCGAACCGTCAACAGAGCACACCGCGCAATTGCCGCAGCAACCGGCGCAACCGCACCCGCAAACCGTGCAAACGCCCGCAGTGGCGACCGTGCTGGCCGGCAACGATTCAAAAACAGCCACCGTCGTGCAACCCGGCCGCGGCCGTGACGGCCTGCACCGCCGCGATTCGAGTTCGGTCTCGTCCTCGGCAACGGACGAACTCGTCAGGGAATCCGCCAAGCTCGATCCGACGCTGCCGCCGCCTGAGCCATTCGTGCACGATGATCAGCCTCATCGCGGCTCGAACGCGGTCGGGGCCGCGATGACGGAACAACTCGTCAGAGAGTCCGCCAAGCTCGGTCCGTCATTGCCGCCGCCGAATCCGTCGGGCGTGCACTAATTGGGTGAACCGCCGCGCGTGCGACCACGTCGATCGACGTGAGCGCCACGATCACGCGCCAACTGCTCAAGCGATGATGAGTTCGATTGCGCCGTAGTCTACGATGTAGTGCACGTCCATGTGCTCCAGCAGCAGCACAGCCGCTATCCCGGCGCAGGCTTGGACGCATTCCCATCGCAGCGCCCCTTGATGGAGGACGAGCATGGCCAACGACTCCCCCGACATGGCAGAACGCGGCACCGGCTGGATCGACCAGCCCGACAATGCTCAGGCGATCGCACTGCTCGTCGAAAAAATCAAGGCACAGCAGGCGACGATTGCCGCGAGCAGCGCGACTCATCTTGACGGACGCATCGATCGCGGCCAGCATCAGAAGCAAACGCTGGGCGCCTTCGGCACGCTGCGGATCTTCGAAACGATCCCCACTGCGCTCAAGCATGGTCCTTTCGCGAAACAGGACGAGCTGGAGCGCTCGCTTTGCTATCGGGTCGCCTGCCGTTTTTCGAACGGCCAGCCCTGTCCTTTCTCCGACCAGGCCGCCGACGTTCGCGGCGTCGCCATCAAGTTCTTCACCGCCGAAGGCATTGAAACCGACCTCCTCATGACCAACGAGGGCGGCCGTTCGCACGCGCGAAACGCGGTGCAGTTCATGGATTTCGCCGATATCCTCGTCGCCCAGATCGCCAGGGGCGCGTTTGGGGCCTTGGAGCAGGCGTCGATGGAACTGTTGAGCGGCACGCTGGGCCCAGTCGAGACGGCACGTATCGTCGCGATCCTTGCCAGGGAAACGACGCTGCACTCCGTCGAAAGCCTGACGACCGAGCGGTTCTGGGGCTCGGTCGTGAAGCTCGGTCCCGCAGCAATCAAGTATTCGCTGCAACCTGAAGACACGACTGCGCCGGGGACCGACGGCGACCGTCACGGCGACGACTATCTGCGCGAAGACCTGTTGAACCGCCTGAATAAAGCTCCGCTCAAGTGGCAACTCTGCGCGCAGTTCTTCGTGGATGAAGAAAGCACGCCGGTCAACGATGCATCGGTGGTATGGGCCGGGACGCCGATTGCGATCGGCGTGCTGGAGATTGCGTCGATGGCTTCCGCCGACGACGAAGCGCGCATCAACCAGATGGCATTCAACCCGGCCAACGGCTTCGAACCGCTCGGCATCACGCACGCCCGCAAGGACGTCTACGCGGCCAGCGCCGCAAATCGCAAGGACCGCGGCGTCTTGTCGAGCGAGGAAGCGCGCCGGTGCATTGGGCCGGCGTGAAAACCGCATGCAGCGAGGTGGATCGTCGCGAAGCTTCGCGACGAGACCGTGCGCCGCTGCCCTGTCAAAAGCTCGTACGCAAACCAATGCGCGCAAGCGTCTGCGACCGGTTGCTCGCCGCGCCATCCGGTTGCAGCAAACCGTTGATCCATGCCCGCGTCACAGCCGCGTCGCCGCTGGCGCGCTGATAGATCGCCTCGACGTAAGCGGTGGTGCGTTTCGAAAAGCTGTACTGCAACGCGGTGGTGACCTGTTGCGCCTTGTTGTTCAGCAGCACGTCGTTGCCCTTCATATACGCGTAGTCGAGACCGAGCGTCCACGGCGCTGAGATCGTCCATGACGCGCCGCCCTTGTAGACGTCGATCTTCGCGCCGCTCGCGGTATTTTTCGTATTGGTGTAGAGCAGCATCGCCAGCACGCTGCCGAAGTTGTAATGCGCGCCAAAGCCAAAATTGCGGATGCCGTCGTGACCGTCGCCCAGTTGCGGGTACTTCACCTCGACATACGCCGCGCCGATACCCAGCGGGCCGTTCGCATAGTTGGCGCCGAAGCTCATTGTCGAGTCCGACGAGAAAGAGCCGGGCACGCCGCCGAATCCATAGAGCGCCCCAAACGTGAAACCCGAGATGTCGGGGCTGCGATACTTGACCGAGTTTCCTACTCGCGTCGCGCCTGCCATGCGGTCGAAATCGAATGAACCGGCTGGATTGTTCGGCACGCCAAGCGCGGTGAACGGCCCCTGGCGAAAATCGTAGATGCCGCCGAACAGGAATGCGCCGTCGTACAGGCCGAGTGTTAGCGTCTCGAACATGAAATCGTACTGGTTGCCGAAGGTCAGCGAGCCGAAGCGGTCGTTGGTGAGACCGACCAGCGCCGTGCGGTTGAACAACTGCCCTGCGCCTGGAATCGTCGCGCCGGTGCCCAGATCGAACTGCGACGTGAGTTCGAAGATCGCCTTGTTGCCGGCGCCCAGATCTTCGCTGCCTTTGAACGTCAGCAAGTCCGGCGACAGCACGCCGCTATCGAACAGCGTCGCGGCGCCGCCATGCTGGTTATTCACGTAGGTGACGCCCGCGTCGATCACGCCTTGCAGCGTCACGCTGCTTTGCGCGCCGGCTATATTCGGCACGATACCCGGCGCGATGCAGGCGAACGTGAAGCCTGCGATCGCCAGGCACTTCGGTTTCCTGCGTTTCATAGCTGTCTCCTCCAGTCGTTGTTGAATATCTGTCGTTGTTCGATGCGGATCTCGACCGGCGTGAGCGATGCGCCCTCACACGGTCCATCGACGCACGCGCCGTCTTCGAAGCGGAACATCGCGCTGTGATGCGCGCACATCAGCAGTTCGGCGTCGTAGGCCCAGAACGTGTTCGGTTCGTAGTTCAGCGGAATCGAAAAGTGCGGGCACATGTTGCGGTATGCCCATGCGTCGTCGCCGCGGCGCAGAACCACGATGCCTGGCGCGCCAGCCCGATCAGCGGGGATTTCAAGCGCGCCGCCGTCGGGAATGTCATCGAGCGTGCAGAGAAAGCCTTGAAGAGGATCGGGACTCGCCGCGTTCATCGCCTCGCCTCCTCATGCGCGATGAGCGGACAGCACGAAGTCGCGCTGTACTTCGAAGAACGGACTCGGCAGCGCCCACTCTTTTGCGGCGGCTGCGTCGTGATTCGGCACGTAGTCGATCACGAGCGACGGCTTCGAGCCGAACACCGCGTCCGATTTGACATAGGGATCGCCGTCGGAGTAAAGCGCGGTTGTCAGCGTCTCGTAGCCGGGCGCGACGATCAGGAAATGGATATGGGCAGGCCGCATCGGATGACGTCCGGTCGCCAGGAGCATCTGCCCGACCGGGCCGTCGGTCGGAATGGGATAGCTGGTCGGTTTGATGGTCCTGAATGCGTATTCGCCGTTCGGCCCTGAGCGGAATTTGCCGCGCAGGTTGCTCTCGGGCTGATCGGGATCCTGGCCTTCGTACATGCCGTTGTTCGCGGTTTCCCACACCTCGATCAACGCACCGGCCACCGGCGCGCCGCGCTCATCGACGAGACGGCCATGAATCAGCGTCGGCTCGCCTTCCGTGCGCGCGATGTTGGCGCCGAATTCCTCTTCCTTCGCACCCTCGCGATAGAACGGGCCGAGCAGGCTGCTTTCGGTGGTGACACCGCCGCGCTCGTGATTGATCGCATCGACCATGATCGACAGGCCGAGCGTGTCCGACAGCAGGATGAACTCCTGGCGGATGCCTTTGCACATCTTGCCGGTGGCCGTCAAAAACTCGATGCCGCGAAGCCATTCGTCGCCGGTCAGTTCAACTTCGCTGGCGAAAGCATGCAGGTGTGTGACCAGCGCGGTCATGATCTGCTTGAGGCGTGGATCGGTGCAATCGGCGAACGTATCGAGCACGTTCTGAGTTAAGGGATGGATGGTTTTATCGTTCATGGTTGGCCTCATGCGCGGTGTGCCGCCGAGCCCGCGTCGAGCGAATCCGACGCGCCGTCGGGCGAGCGTTGTTGAGCCGGGCCGGCGTCGCGAAACACGACGCGCCGGCCCACGGGGAACAATTGCAGGCCGTAACGGTGCGAGACGAAGCCCCATAGTCCTTGCGGAAAGAACAGGGTCACGACGATCGCCAGCGCACCGAGGCCGATCAGATACCAGGTGCCGAAATCGGACAGGAACTGGTTCAATAGAAAGAAGATCAGCGCGCCGATGATCGGCCCTTCGAGCGTGCCCAGCCCGCCGATCATCACGATGAAAATACCGAACGCGCTCCAGTTCACCGAAAACGCGGCGTCGGGCGAAATGCGCAGGTTGCCGATGAAGTACAGGCCGCCCGCCAACGCGGTGCCGCACGCCGACACCAGATAGACGATCAGGCGCGCGCGCTTCACGTCCACGCCCTGACTGCTGGCCGCCACCGCGTTGTCGCGCATCGCAGTGAGCGCGAGACCGGCTTTCGAACGCAGGAACAGATACAGCAAGCCGATCGCCGCCGCGACGATGGCCAGCGCGAGCCACAGCGTCAGCGATTCGCGCAATGCACGCGGCACGTCCTGCAATGCGGTAAGACTCGTGCCCGAGCCGCCGCCGAGCAGCGAGACGTTCGCCACCGTGAGCCGGAACACTTCAGCGATCACCCAGGTGCCGATCGCGAAGTAGCCGCCTTCGAGCCGGAACGCCACCATCGACACCGGAATCGCCACCACCGTCGCAATCATCGCCGCAATCGGCACCGCGATGAACGGCGAGATGCCGCAGTAGTTGGCGAGAATCAGCATCCCGTAGCCGCCGATGCCGAAGAACGCCTGCTGGCCGATCGACACCATCCCGCCATAACCCGCCAGCAGGTTCCACATCAACGCGAATACCAGGTAGGACGCCAGCTGTACGAAGTCGCGCATCGCATCGCGTCCGGCCCACCACGGCGCACTTGCCACCGCCAGCGCGACGATCAGCAGCACGATCACCGCCACGCGGCTCGCACGCGTCGCGCGCCGCACCTCGAAGCCCGCTGCGGGCTGGTTCAATTGCATGGTCATGTCGAAGCCTCTATGCGGTTTTGGGCAGCAAGCCCTGCGGCCGCGCCACCAGCACGCCGAGAAACACCACGTGGCCGAGCCAGATGCCCCAGCCGGGGTCGAAGTAAAAGCCCACCTGCTGCGCGATACCCAGCGCCATACCGCCGACGAAGGTGCCCCAGAACGACCCCATGCCGCCGATGATCACCGCCTCGAACGCATACAGCAGCAGGGCCGGCCCATCGGTCGGCGACACCGCTGTGCGCATCGAATAGAGCGCCGCGGCCACCGCGGTCAGCACGAAGGCGATGCCCATCGCCAGCGCATAAGTGCGGCGATACGAGACACCCATCAGCTGCACGATCTCGCGGTCGTCCGAGGTGGCGCGAAACGCGCGGCCGAGCGGCGTGCGGCCGAACAGCCACTGCATCGCGAAGGCGAGCGCCACGGTTGCCACCAGCGTGACGAGCGGCAGATAGCCGAGCGTGATGCCACCCGCCAGCGTGATGCTGCGCGACTCGAAACTGCCGGTGGCGATGGAACGTGGATCGGCGGAAAAGATCTGCTGCAGCACGTTCTGAATCACGATCGACAGACCGAACGTGACGATCAGCGACGGCAGCGGATCACGGCTGCTGACGCGGTTGAGCAGCGCGAACTGCACGCCATAGCCCGCACCGAACGCGATCACGAGCAACAGCACGAGCGCGACGGCGAGCGGCAGATGGGCGAAGCTCGTCAACGCGAACAGCACGAACACCAGCAGCACGATAAAGTCGCCATGCGCGGTATTGGTGAGCCGCATCACGCCGAACACGAGTGACTGGCCCATCGCGAAGAGCCCGTAGAGCGCGCCCAACAGCACGCCCTGCACGACGATATTGATGAACGTGTTCATGCGGCCACTCCAAAATATGCCTGCGTGATCGCCTCGTCCGACACCTCCGCCGATACGCCCGTCAACGAAACACGCCCTTCCTGCAAGCAATAAAAACGCGACGACACGCGGCGTGCGAGCTGCACGTCCTGTTCGACGACGATCGCGCTCATGCCATGCGCGACGATCTCAGGCAACGCCGCATAGATTTCGCGGACGATCACCGGCGCGAGGCCGAGCGAAAGTTCGTCGCACATCAGCAGATCGGGGTTGCTCATCAAGGCGCGGCCGATCGCCACCATCTGTTGCTGACCGCCCGACAACGCGGTGGCAGCGTGATGGCGGCGCTCCCGCAACGCCGGGAACAGCGCATAGACGCTTTGCAGATTCCAGCGTCCCGGCCGCTTGCTGAACGCGCCCAGCAACAGGTTTTCTTCGACGGTCAAACTCGCGAACAGGCGCCGCCCTTCCGGCACCAGCGCAATGCCCTTACCAACGATGCTCGCTGCCGCAGCAGCGCCGATCGGCTCGCCGCGATAGAGAATCTGCTCGGCAGTGCGCGGGCGCAGCAGGCCAGCCACCGATTTCAGAAAGGTCGATTTACCCGCGCCGTTCGATCCGATCAGCGCGACTACTTCGCCCGGCGCAACCTTCACGTCGATGCCGAACAGCGCCTGGAAGTCGCCGTAAAACGCGCTCAGCGCATGAGTCTCCAATAGTGCCGCCATGGTCAAGCCTCCAGTCCGAGATACACGCGCCGCACTTCGGGGTCGTCCATCACGGCGGCGGGCAGGCCCTCCGCGAGGCGCTTGCCGAAGTTGATGACCAGCAGACGGTCGGCCACCGCGAGCAGCGCATGCACGACATGTTCGATCCACACGATCGTCACGCCACGCTCCTTGACGCGGCGAATCTCGTCGACGAGGGCGTGCGTTTCAGGTTCGGTAAGGCCGCCCGCGATCTCGTCGAGCAGCAGCAGTTGCGGCTGCGTGGCGAGCGCGCGAGCCAGTTCTAGCCGCTTGCGGTCGAGCAATCCCAACGTTCCGGCCAACTGGTTGGCCCGAGCTTTGAGGCCAGTGCGTTCGAGCACATCGACGCAGACGTCGTACGCGGCGTGGCCGCTCAATTGGCCGCCGAAGGTCGCACCGACCAGCAGGTTCTCGAACACCGTCATTCCGCCGAACGGCCGCGGCACCTGATACGAGCGGCCGATCCCCGCCGCGCAACGTCGATGCGGCGGCAAGTGATTCACATCCGCGCCGTCGAACTCGACGCTGCCCTGATCGGGCCGCACGTCGCCGCTGACGAGGTTGAATAGCGTGGTCTTGCCGGCGCCGTTCGGACCAAGAATGCCGTACGTTTCGCCGCGTTCGACCGCGAAGCTGATGTCGTCGGTCACCTGCAGCGCGCCGTAACGCTTCGACACGCTGGTGAGTCTGAGCACTGGGTTCATCGCTGCTCTCCGCTTTGAATTCAGGCAATCAACTTGAGTGGGCCGGATAGCGGCACGCTCGGCGCGAGCTGGTTGTTGACGATGGCGAGATCGAAGGGATGCTTCTGCCCTTTCACCCATTGGCCGCCGACGAGCGGCGTCTTCGCGACGTTCTTCACCGGACCGTTGCCCCACGCGACATGGCCGACCAGCGTATCGAGCTTCGTCGAGGCCACGGCGTCGCGGATCGCTTCGTTCGAGTCGACGTCTTTTGCGCGCTTCAATGAATCGACCGCGATTTCGAACAGCGCGTGAGCGAAGCCGATTGGCTGGGTCCATTGCTTCGAGGTAACGCGTTCGTAGTCGTCGGCGACTTGCCGCGCGCTTTGCCCCGTCAGCGACGATTTGAACGGATGCGAAGGCGACCACCACACCTCAGTGGAAAGTCCGTCGCCGAGATCGCCGAGCGCTTCGATCGAGGTCGGAAACAGCAGCGCCTTGCCGATCGAAATGACCTTGGGTTTCAAACCCTGCTGACGCGCCTGAACGAGAAAGTTCTTGGCGTCGGGCGGAATCACGACACCCGTGACGATCTGCGCATTCGACTGCTTGAATGAAGAAATCTGCGCGGAGAAGTCCTGCGTCATGCTCTGGAAGCGGCCCGGGTCCTTGAGCGTGAAGCCCTTCTGCGCGAGCACCGGCGGAAAGCCGAGCTTTGCGTCGCCCCATGCATTGCCGTCGCCGTCGTTGGGGAACAGACCGCCCACGCTGTGATTGGTCTGCACCGATTGCCACATGCCGGTATAGACGGTGATCACATCTTCCAGTCCCCAGAAGAAGTGATAGGTGAAGCGGAAGCCTTTCTTCGGATCGCCCTTTCTGCCGAAGAACCACGGCTGCCACGGCACCACCGTCGACACGCACGGCATCTCGTTCAGCTCGCACGCGTCGCTCACGGGATTGGCGGTCTCCGGCGTGCCGGACACCAGCATGATGTCGACCTTGTCCTTGAGGATCAGGTCGTTGGCGACTTCGCGGCGCGGTTCGGGTTCGACTGGCTGTCCTTGACCACGATCGACACCGGATACGATTTGCCGCCGATCACGATGCCGTTCTTCAGCGCGGTCTGCATCTGCTGGATCGTGAAGCGATCTGCTTCCCCGAATGGCGCGAGCGGTCCGGTTTGCGGCGATACGTAGCCGATTTTCAGCGTGCGCGGACCGGCCGCGAAAACAAGCGGCGAAAACGCCGAGGTCGTGGCGGCGAGCGCGCCGCCTGCCGCGAGGCTGACAAAGCGGCGGCGCCTCGCATCGAAAGTATGTGAGTCCATGGTTGTCTCCTGAATTTTTTTGTATGAGTGAAGTGGGCGCGCTAGTCGGGTCGCCGTCCGTCGAAGGCGGCTTCGAGCAAGGCACGCAGTGGTATTCGTTCGACCGGCCGCGGATTCCAGTACGGGTTCTTCAATGCGAGATCGAGTGCGACATCGAGATCGGTTGCGGTTAGGCCGATGTCTTTTAACGCCGTCGGTGCACCGTGATCGTGTGCGAGATCGAACACGGCTTGCGCCGCGTCGTCGGCGTGCAATGCATGGGCGATACGCTTCATCGCCTCGGGAGCGGCCGCGCGGTTGTAGGCGAGCACGTGCGGCAAGACGATGGTGTGCGTCTCCGCGTGCGGCAGATTGAAGGTGCCGCCAAGCGTATGGCACAGCTTGTGATGCAAGGCCATGCCGACACTGCCGAGCACCGCGCCGCATAGCCAGGCGCCGTACAGGCAATCGCCACGTGCGCTAAGGTTTTCCGGTTGTTGCATCACGCGAGGCAGTCCCTGACCGAGCGCGCGAATGCCCTCTTCCGCCATCAGGCTGACGATCGGATTCGCGTCCTGTGCGTAGAGCCCTTCCGCCGCGTGGGCGATGGCGTTGATGCCGCTCGTCAGCGACAACGCGGGCGGCAGCGACGTCGTCAATTCCGGGTCGTAGATCACCGTCTTCGGCAGCACACGCAAATCGCGGCCGGTCTTTTTGACGCCGCCCTCGGTGAGGCCGTAGATCGGTGTCATCTCGGAGCCCGCATACGTGGTCGGAATCGCAATGATCGGTAGCGCGGTTTCGAGCGCAATCGCCTTGCCGAGCCCTGTGGTGGAACCGCCGCCTATCGCGATCGCGCAATCGGCGCCGACGCTTGCGGCGAAGTCGCGTGCCGCGCGAGCGGTTTCGACTGGCACGTGCATCACGGCTTCGGCGTACACGCCTGCCGCCCGCGAGCCGAGACTTGCCGCGAGCGCTTCGGCCTGCGCACGCTGTTGCGGCGTGGACAGCACGATCGCCCGCGTGGCGCCGAGCAAACCGATCTCGCGATCGAGCTGGTCGAGACTCCCCGCGCCGAAAATCACGCGTGACGGCAGTCCGTTATAGATGAACGGTTCCATGGTGGCTCAGCGCGGGTAGTAAGGCGGAATCTGCGCGTCCACGTTGACCCAGACCGACTTGGGCTGCGTGTATTCGCGCATCGCTTCGAAGCCCATTTCACGGCCGTAGCCGCTTGCGCCGACGCCGCCGAACGGCGACGCGGGGCTCACGCGCTTATAGCAGTTGATCCACACCATGCCGGCGCGAATCTCGCGAGCCACCAGATGCGCGCGTTGCAGATCGCGGGTCCACAGACCCGCGCCGAGACCGTATTCGGTGCCGTTCGCAATCGCTAGCGCTTCTTCGTCGGTGCGGAATGTCGTGACCGTCATGAACGGCCCGAACACTTCTTCCTGCGAGACCCGATGCTCCGGCTTCGCTTCGACGATGGTCGGCTCGACATAGCAACCGTTGGCGAGCGCGGCATTGTCCGGCGCTTTGCCTCCTGCCAGCACGCGGCCGCCCTGTTCGCGGGCGACATCGACAAACGACAGCACGCGGTCGCGATGCTGACGCGACGTGAGCGGCCCCATTTCGGTGGATGGATCGAGCGGATCGCCGATCTTGATCGTGCGGCTCAATGCGGCGAACTTTTCGAGCACCTCGTCGGCGATCGATTCATGCACGATCATCCGCGAACCGGCGATGCAGGCCTGCCCCTGGTTGTGAAAGATGGCGAACGCGGAGCCTTGCACCACGGCGTCGATATTGGCGTCGCCGAATACGATGTTCGCGCCCTTGCCGCCGAGTTCGAGCTGCACCTTCTTCAGATTTCCGCTCGACGCCTGCACGATTTTGCGGCCCACCGCGGTCGATCCAGTGAAGGCGACCTTGCTGATCTCCGGATGTTCGGCAATATACTGCCCCGTCACGTGCCCTAGGCCTGGCAGAATATTGACGACGCCTTCCGGAAAACCCACTTCGGCCATCAGCTCGGCAATCGCGAGACTCGAGAGCGGCGTGAGTTCGGCGGGCTTCATGATCACGCAGTTGCCTGCGGCGAGCGCCGGCGCCATCTTCCAGCTCGTGAACATCAACGGGAAATTCCACGGCACCACTTGCCCAACGATGCCGACCGGCTCGCGCGTCATATAGTTCAGAAAGCCCTGCTCGACCGGAATCACCGAACCTTCGAACTTGTCGGCCATGCCGCCGAAATAGCGGAACGTGACTGCTGTGCGCGGCACATCGAGATTGCGCGTATCGCGGATCGGGTGGCCCGTATCGAGCGATTCGAGGCGCGCGAGTTGATCGGCATTCGCTTCGATCGCGTCAGCCAGTTTGAGAAGCAGGCGCCCGCGCTCCATCGCGGCGAGATTGCTCCACTTCGGAAACGCCGCCTTCGCTGCCGCGACGGCGCGATCGACATCGGCCGGGCCCGCCATCGCGACTTCGGCGATCACCGAGTTGTCGTGCGGATTGAGGGAGGCGAGCGTTTCGCCGTTTGCAGCCGGCACGAAGCGGCCGCCGATGAAGAGTTGCGTTTGCATGTCAGTCCTGTGCAAGTAAAACCTGGACGCGACTTTCCCCGCGGCGCCAGCGGTCTGGCGCCGTTCGATCGACGATCAGGGGGAATGCCGGAGAGTTACATCTGGATCGGATACGGCGGCAGTTCACCGCTTTCGTAGCGCTTGGGCAGATCGGGCGTGGCGTTCTCCCACACCAGCAGCATCGAACGCTTCTGCGAGTAGCCCTTGTGGCGGATATCGGCCGGCATCGCGGCAATATCGCCTGCGTTCATCGTGATGCGTGCGCGCGGCTCGCCGCTGTCCTTGTCGGCGACATCCCAGATGATCTGGTCGGACAGTTGCAGGAACCACTCGACGCGGTCGTTGCCGTGAAACACCGGCAGCACGAATTCCTCGGTGGTCGGGCAGAACAGGCTCTGCTGGCACACCGACGTGACCGACGGATTCCACGTCACGTCCGAGCGCGACAGGTATTTGAAAAGACTGAACGCATGCAGCGCGCCTTCAAAACCCGGCTCCGCGTGAATCTCGGGTTCGTCCTGGCCGACGTCGGCAAACTGGCGATTGACGGGCAGATCGTCGCGCAACGGCGAGTCGCCTTCGAGGCCCGGCATGCGCTTGGTGGCAATCCGCGTGCGCTCGATTGCGGCAATGTTGTCGCCGTGTTTCGTGCCGAATGCGGAGCCGGTTTCTTCCGGCGCGGCGAACGGGTCGAAGCCTTCGTTGACCCAGTCCTTCAGGATCGCCTTGAAGGTCGCCATGATGAGCGGGGTGTCGAATTGCTGCATATGATCGACGCCCGCCTCCTTGAAGCTCGCGTTATACGCGCCGGCGTACATGTCGACCTTGCCGTAGTGATTGCGCGTGCCGATCACCTCGTCGAAGTTGACCCAGCCGTAGAAGAAACCCCATGCGACGTCGCGCATCATCGCGCGCAGGAAGTCGTCGGCGTGCATCTGGTGCGAGCGGGTCTGGCCTTTGGCCGGCCATCTGACGGTGGCGAAATAAGCGTCGCGGCTGAATTCGAAATCGCCGAGGCAGAAGGTGCGATAGCCGGTGACCGCGTCGGCCTCGCTCGCGGTGACGTTTTGCAGGGTGCTCGGTTTGTTCATGATGGGCTCCGGATGGATCGATCGTGTAGAGGGATTCAGTGGATGCAGATGTCGGCCCACTTCTCGACCGAATAGCGTCCGAGGATCGTCTGCACGAGCAGCACGCCTTTGGTCTTCGCTTCGAAGCGATAGGCGGCGCCGGCGGGCAGGAGTGCCTGATGGCCGCGACGCAGCCGCACGTGTCCCATCGACTGGCCCGATGGCTGGCCTTCGAGGCGCACGCTGCCTTCGGTCTGCGCGTCGACCAGCGGGCCATCCGAGGGCTTGATGAAATAGATGTCGATCTCGCCGTCGAGCACGACCGCGAACTCATCGTGCGACGCAGCAAACCACGGCGACGAACCTTCCGCGCGCAGCGTCTCGATCACGTACTTGAGATTCTTGCCGACGACGACTTTCTCGTAGGGCTCAGCGCGGCTCGCCACGTCGAACACATTCGACATCGCGTAATGTTCCGGTTTGCCCTTGATGATTTCGATGGAGCCTTTCCGAAAGTTGTCCAGGCTGCCGAACCAGGTTTGTTGCATGTCTGCCTCCAGTTGATCCACGAATGCGTTGCTTGCATCGAAGATTAAGCGGCGGCAGGCGCTACAGCAATGCTCTGAGGGTCGGGAAACACGAACCTTAGGTGCTCCAGAATCGCGCCAGGGAAACTACCTGGTGGCGAACCCTGGGCGGCCTCGAACGGCCCTCAACTGTCGGATAGTTCCTCGCCGACGCTTTTCGTTTCGTCGTCCGGCGGTGCGATGCCGAGCGCCCTGTCCCACTGCGGCTCACGCAGATAGCGCGCGCGCAGGAAGTCGACGAAGGTCTTGACCTTGGTGGTCGAGCGGTGCGATGCAGGATACACCGCCGAGAGCCACAGCGGCGGCGCCGCGTACTCGGGCAGCACGCGCTCGAGCCGGCGCTCGAGCAGGTCGGCGGCGGCAACCATGGTCGGCAGATAGACGACGCCCGCGCCGGCTCTCGCGAATTCCAGCAGCAGGTGCACGCTATTGGTTTTGAGCACCGGATTCAGCGCGATTTCAAAGCACTCGTTGCCGCGCATCAGCGGCCACTTGTCGCCCCACGGGTAATACGAATAGCGGGCGAAATCGTGGCGCAGCAAATCGAGCGGTGTCTCGATCAGCGGTTCCTCCTTCAGATAGCCGGGCGCGGCACAGAGCACCCCGCGCACCGGAAAGAGACGGCGTTCGACCAGCAGGTTCGACGCCGGCGGATAGATTTGCAACGCCAGATCGAAGCCTTCCTGAACCGGATCGATAACGCGGTCGTTGACGGTCACGACGAATTCCACGCGCGGGTATGCGGCGCGGAATTCGATCAGCGTCTGCGAAAAATGGCCGAGCGCGAAGCCCGGCAGAACGTGGATATTGAGCGTGCCCGCGAGCGCCTGCGGATCGCCGCGCGAGCGGCCGGACAGATCGTGGACCTTGGTGACCAGTTCGGCGCACTCGCGGTAATACGTCTCGCCGAGTTCCGACAGGCGCACCGCCCGGGTCGAACGATGAAAGAGCGGCACGCCGAAATGGTCTTCGAGCTGCTTGACGCGCGAGGTCACCACCGACTTGGCGACACCCAGCTGGCGCGCCGCGCCGGCGAAGCTCTGCGCTTCCGCGGCGCGGACGAACGCTTCCATCGATGTGAATAGATCCAATGCTGTCTCCTGTCGCCGTCATCTCCTCTGTACCGAGATGCTAACTCGAATTCGGCGACGTGCCGCTTTTCTTATGGACTCGGATCGACAATTGCGGCTTGCAAGCTCCCCTGCTTACTATTGACCGACACCGCCACAAGCAATGCCATCGCCGCGACACAGGCGGGCGCCGCCATCGAAGTCAAAATGGCGATCATGCTATAGCCGGCAGCTGAGAGCGCGCCCCCACCGAGCGCACCGAGAATACCGCCCAGGCGCCCGATGCCCAGCATCCACGCAACGCCGGATGCGCGCCCGTGCGTCGGATAGAACAGCGCCGCAAGGGCCAGCATCGACATTTGCGCGCCCGTCATGCAGACACCCGCCACGAAAGTCGCGATCCCAAGCGA
Source organism: Paraburkholderia sp. BL18I3N2 (assembly GCF_003001875.1). Classification (NCBI taxonomy): domain Bacteria; kingdom Pseudomonadati; phylum Pseudomonadota; class Betaproteobacteria; order Burkholderiales; family Burkholderiaceae; genus Paraburkholderia; species Paraburkholderia sp. BL18I3N2. The sequence continues at coordinate 1,229,145 of NZ_PVNC01000001.1, read as the reverse complement.
CTGAACATTGGCCGTGCCTTGCCCCATTGCGCAGACAGCGCCACCTAGCAGCAGAAATGCGAGCGCGACCACTCGCCAGGGATTAAAGCGGTCCATCAACCAGCCGCAGCCCAAAGCGCCGATTACGCCTCCCGCCGGAAACAGTGCCGACACCAGCGACGCCTGACGCAATGTGAACCCCGCGTCATGGATCATCGTCGGCATCCAGCTCGTCAGCATGTAATAGACAAGCAGGCCCATGAAGTACGCTACCCACAGCATCAACGTGCCGAATCTGTAACGTGCGGAAAGGATAAGCGCAAGCGGCGCTTTTTCCTTCTCGCTCACCCGCTCGGATACAGAGAACTTGGAAACAGTCACCGGTTCTCCATTGGCAATTCTTTGAAGTACTCGGCGAATCTGCTCAGCTGGCCAACCCTTGATCACCATGAATCGCACCGACTCCGGCAGCGCGACAAGGGCACATGCAAGCAGGACCGGGGCAATGCCGCCTGCGACGAAGATCGCGCGCCATCCGAACTCAGGTATCAATGCAGCCGAGACCACGCCACCGGCTGAAGCGCCTAACGTGAATCCGCAGAACATGACGTTCAACAGCAAGGAGCGAGATCTCGCCGGCACATATTCCGACAGCAACGTCGTCGCGTTGGGAAGTGCGGCGCCAAGCCCGATGCCGGTCAGAAATCGAAAGACCGATAGTTGCCAAACACCCGAGGCGAACACGCAGGCAATCGTCCACACACCGAAAAAGCAGACTGATCCGATCAGAACCTTGCGACGCCCGATCCTGTCGGCAATCGGTCCGGCAAGCAGTGCCCCAATTGCGAGGCCCACGAGCGCGGCACTCAATACGGGGCCCAGCGCGATTTTTGTCACGCCCCACTCTTTCGCGATCGCCGGCGCAACGAAGCCGATTGCGCTGGTATCGAATCCGTCCAGCGCGACGATCAGAAAGCAGAAAAACAAAATCAGCCACTGATAAGGTGAAAATCTCCGATCGTCGATGAAACGCTCGACGTCGAGTACATTCTGCTCGCCGATACTCTGTGTGCTCATACCAACTCCGTTATCAGGCGGGCGGAGCGTTCGCCAGAACACCGTCCGCCTGTCTTGATTAATGTTTGCCCTGCGGATTCACGCAGCACGAGTGGCCCGTCGCTTCGATCGGGCAACTCGTGCTTCGTCACGTGCCCGCTCAGAACAGATGCCGAATGCCTGCCATCGCGCCGAACTGGCCCATACCCGCCGCCGGTGTCGTGCCCCCACCGCCCGCGCTCGCAGAAAAGCGCGCCTTCGCGCTGTTCCACAAATAAGTACCGCCGATATAAACAGCGGTAGCTTTCGACAGGAAGTAAGTGGCGCGAAGCGTTGTCATCGTTGCCCGCGCATCCTGCTCCCGAACCACGATCCGAAAGCCTTCGCCGTCGATCACAAAGCTCGGTGTCACGAAATACTCGGCGCCTACGAAGAAGAGATTCGATCGCACATCGGGCGCGGTTATGGCGTTCGTCTCGACGTGTCTTCCCAGCCACCCCGCGCCGAGCTTCAAGCCGGCGAATTTCACGTACCCGTTCGCCGCGATGCGCGTGTCCTTGTCCACGCCCGACGTAATGGGAAATGTCCCGAGGCCGTCAAAGAAATTCGCTGCGGCATTTGTACCGCCTCGCTGTTCGTCGTACGCAGTCGCAACGCCAAAGCTTGCCCCGTCGTACTTGAGCGTTGCACTCCACTCGTGACATGGGTTGAACTGACCTGCAACCTGACCAGCACAGGTGCCCTGTCCCGGCGAATTGCCGGTGCCAGCCGAGTCGCGTCCGAACGAATACGAGGCGCCGACAGTCACTCCTTTGAAGGTGCCTTTGTAGACGATGCTGTTATCGCTACGCGCATTAGGCAGATAGTTGTCCAGCGCGCCAATCCCGTGGACATCGGGACCCAGCATGTCCGCATCGGACAAAGCCCAATAGACCATGTTGTATTGGCGTCCAAAGTTTAGCGCCCCCCACGGTCCATCAAGGCCAACCCATGCCTGCCGACCGAAAAGACGCCCTCCTTGTCCAATGTCTCCGGCTCTCGTATTGAAGCCGTTCTCGAGGGTAAAGACGGCCTTCCAACCGCCCCCGAGGTCCTCGGCTCCGCGCATCCCCCATCGCGACGGCAATTCCCCGCTGATACCCGGCATCCGAATGACGTGATCGCCCGCGGCATTTGCATGAGACACGTACTCGATACCGGTATCGATCAAGCCATACAGTGTGACGCTGCTCTGTGCGAAAGCCGATGCACTCAACATCCCAAGACCGATTGCTGCAAACCCTCCACGCTTCATACTCCTCCCAATGATTGACTAGTCTCTTCGTCATCCAAACTACTTTATGTGATACGGATCATTGGTCCGGAGCTTATGTTTGCAAATAAAAAGCAACAACACGGTGAAACGCGGGGCGACGGAAATCCGCCCTGCATCTGCGGAACGTATGAAAAATTTAAATTCTCCTGCCGGCACGCAGATGCGTGTACTTTTCTTTTGCGCGGCGCGGACAGAGGTGACTTTCATACGCTCACGTCTTTAAGAGAGAACCGCCGGGCCACTAGCTTATCGAAATGAATTGTGTTCATATGCCTATTGAACGTAGCAACTCGCAGCCTCCACACGGCGCCTCGACCGGTTCCTATTGCGGCGTGCGGCACTTGAACATCATTCAATGTGGTATTGAAAACTCGCCCCTTCGTCCTCGAGCAGCGATGTGGCATCGTGACTGCAGCGGTGAGCGCCTGAGCGATAAACGTCGACGGGCAACGCCCACCATCTTCGACGCGGCGTCGTCGATCCGGACTGCACGAGCAGCCCTTCACATCAGTGAGGACCAACTTGTCACAAGCCAACCCAAGCAATAGAGATGAACTGATAGCGAAATGCCTGCCGTTTCTCGAAGAGGTCAAGGACATGACTACGGGTAACGAGGTCGAACAGTGGCTCAACGAAAAATACGGCACGTCGAGCGAGTTTTACAAGGATCTCAAACGCCTGATCACAATTGGCGTAGTGGAAGAAGGCTGGGCGGCCAACATTGAAATAGCCGGACGCAAGTATCGGCGCGCACGTCTTGTCGACCCGTCAGAAGAGACTTTTGGATTCAGCATTACGGCCGTCTATATGGACAGTGCCGGCAATGACCAGAACAATCCGGAGGGAAGCTTCCGGGGTGATTACCATGCGCATCCGTACGGCGAATTCAACATGGTGGTGTCGCTAAACGAAGGTGCGGCCCTCGCCGGTCCAAACGGTTGGTGCTATGGCGGTTGGACCGCGCCGGCGCCGGGCAGTCATCACTATCCGGAAGCAAAGGGCGGTGCAATTATCGCGTTGTTTTTTCTGCCTGCTGGCCGCATTGCGTACAACGTCAAGGCGCCTGACGCAGATTGATCGAATGCAGGACCCGTCGGTAACGGCGTGTCCTGCATTTGCTTGCGTTGTGTCGACACCGGTTCCTCTTCAGTCCGGGAGCCGGAGCGCCAGACCGACGTCACTGCGGGCGCGCTGAGTCGCGCCCGCGCGCCGACAATCAGTTGCCGGCCAGTTGCTTCGTCACGCCGACGAGACCAAGACCGACACGTCGCACTTCGGCATCCGCCTTCTCATCGATCAGCCGGCCATTTTCGCCGAATGCCTGATGGGCAGAACCCAGCGAGAACCCTTGAGGAATCAGGATCGCGCCCAGCTTCTCAAGAACACCGCGCAATCCGAGCATCGCTCGAATACCGCCCATCGGCCCCGGCGATGCTGAAACAACCGCGGCCACCTTACCCGCGAATAGCGAGAGGCCAGAGCTTCCCGATGCGGTCGGCCTGCTGACCCAGTCCAGCATGTTCTTGAGCGCAGCGGTGTAACCACCGTTATGCTCGGGCGAAGCGACCAACAGCGCATCATGTCCGGCAAACAATTCCTGCAGTGCTCGCACTCGCTCAGGAACACCATGCGCACTTTCAACATCAACGTCATAGATCGGCAGGGGAAAGTCGGCGAGTGAGATAAACGTGACTTCTGCGCCATCTGATTGCGCCGCAGAAGCAGCGATTTCCAGCAGCTTTTGATTAAGGGACTCACGGCGGGGACTCCCGCAGAAGGCAAGGATCTTTACTGTCATATTTGGAAAGGTAGATGCGCGCACCGCAATTGCGGTGTGCGCGGGTTCTGAATTGAGAACGGCCAATTAGGCGATCGGGGAACAACCGCCGTCGGCGCTATGCCTCTTCGTCGAAGCCGACAAACGTGGCAAATTTTTCGACCGCCTCGCGTGGAATAGCGAGTCTGTTGACCGCCGAATCCTGGTCTGCGTAACCGAGCGACATACCGCACACCACGTCAAAGCCCGGCTCGAGTAAGAGATGTTCCGCGATGATCGTCTGATACCGCGCGAACGATACTTGCGGGCACGTATCGAGGCCGCGTGCACGGGCCGCGAGCATGACCGTCTGCAGAAAGAGACCATAATCGAGCCAACTGTGCTTCTTTAGTCTCGCGTCGATCGTGAAGATCAGGCCGACAGGTGCTCCAAAAAACCCGAAGTTCCGGCCTGTCGCGCGGGCTCGGCCAGCGACGTCCGCCTTGTCGATACCAAGGGCACCGTAATATCGCGCGCCGAACTCCTCCTGCATCGGGCGATAAGCTTCCGGCATCGGATCTGGAACATGCTGTAGCGGCGGATGCAAATCCGCGACATGGGCGCGCACAAGGGCCTCACTCAGCGACTCCTTGCTTCGTCCGCGCAGCACGTGTACCCGCCACGGCTGCATGTTCGAGTTGCTTGGCGCTGCGCGAGCGACATCGAGAATCTCAACGATGTCTTTCTGTGAGACCGCATCGGGACGAAAAACGCGAACGGCTTTCCGTGACCGGATAACCGAATCGACGACTTGAGCGTCCGAATGCATTTGATGGCCGGTCTCCACGGCCTTGGGGATATCTATCTGCATAGTGTCCCCATGATGGCACAGCCAGAACATCGAGCGCGGTGAAAAACCTGCAAGATGATCTTGAAGAAAACGGGATCGGCTAGCTTCGAACCTGCCTGCCGATGTCGATTATCTGCGCCCGCAGCCACTGTAACGCCGGGTCGTGGGCGTTTCGCGCATGCCACACCGCTCTGACCGCGGACTCCGGCGGCGGGTACGGCGTTGCCCGCGTTTTCAGTTCGCCGTAACGCTCGAACTCGCGCCCCAACGGGGAAGGTACGACGGCGAACATCTCGCTGTTACGCAGCAACGCAGGGATAGCCAGCGAATGAGCGACCGCGACCCGCAGCCGCGGACGCGCGAGTCCCTCTGGAAAAGCATCCTCCAACGCCTGCCGATCGAACATTTCCGACTGCCGCGCCAAGCCCCGTTCAACGATAAAACCGCCCACCGCCCCCTCTTCCGCGCCACCTAGTGAGATGGCCACGAGTGGATAGTTCAACAGATCATCATGAGTAACGGCCCGGTCGCCGATGGGATGATCCTGACGCATCACCAGCACATCTCTCTGCTGCCACACCATCATCGACTGAAAGCGCGGGGGCACTTCCGCAAAGATCCCAATGGCGATGTCGATCCGGCCGATGTCGATCTGCCCGGCGAGATCCAGTCGCGTGGAAGGCCGTATGACGAGGTTCACCATCGGCGCTTCCGCGGCGAGTCTCTGACTGAGACGGCCGAGAAGAAGCATCGTGATGTAGTCGTTCGCCGCGACGACAAACTCGCGCTCGGCAACGTCGGGGCGGAACGGCTCGTCGCCCAGCGCCACCTGAATCTGGTGGAGTGCGTTGCGCAACGGGGCTGCCATTGCGACTGCCCGCGCCGTTGGCTCCATTCCTTTCGAGGTCCGGACGAACAGGTCATCTTCCAGTGCGTCCCGCAACCGCCCCAGCGCGTGACTCACGGCGGACTGGCTGAGATTCAACCGCTTTCCGGCAAGGACCAGATTGCGGTCCTCGAACACTGCGTCGAATACTCGCAGGAGATTAAGGTCGATCCGGCCGAGGTTCATGTTTTCTAACGGGTTGGCGTGGCGGTCGGATTATTTTACTCGCGCCGACTCGTGGTTCGAAATCGGCACGATCGACGCAATCGACGGCCTCAACAATATTCGGCCGACGCTCGGTCTGAGCGGTCTGCCACAGTACGACACGTCCGTATTGTCGTCGGTCAATATGCAGTTCGATGTGACGGGCGATGGCCGAGCGCAGTCTGGGGTTCGGGCGCCCAACGCGACCGGGCCATCACAAGTTATCTCGCGCAGTTCGACAATGCTTCACGCGACGCTGGACCAGTCGTCCAATCAGTCGGTACGGCAATCCGAATATGTGAGAGGTGTGTTGCTGTCGGATGTCACCACGCCAACGAACATGTCGAATTTGAAAGATCTGCTGGCGTTGCTGAACCTTTGTTTGACGATAACGAGGCCGCACGGAACAGCAGTGCATGGCAACAGACGCTTTCGGGGCATACACGGGACCGTTTTACTAAAAGGCGAGCGCAAACTGAAATAGCCCGCGGTAGCTCGCATGATGATGCGTCGCCGCTCCGCGCGCGTTTATCGAGTGTTTGTTTCTCCTGACGTCGAGGCCTGCTGCTCTATTAGCCTCGCGGCGAGAGTTCGGTCGCAGAGCGCTGCATGAACGCGCCCCGCGACCGGGTTATCAATTGCCTCGATACATCACGCCGTCACTGTCCACCGGGGCACGCGTGCCAGACTGCGATCTGACCGATTCGTTACCGCCGACGCCGCTACCGTTTTCACCAACCGTGCTTCCTGGGCTACTTTCCGCGGCCAACGTCTGGGCGCTTAGACTACGTTGCGCTGCCGACTTGCCGACGTCGGGGCGATAGAAGGGTGCGGGTCCGTAACCGCTCGCGAAAGCGGGAGCAGCCAACCAGGCAGAGCTTGCAACTAACAAAGCGACGATAAACTTCGACTTCATAAGCACTCCAATAACTTTGTTGAATACCCGAATGCACCCGCTCGGGGTCCATTTTCGGCGCGCTATTCAACGTTGACGGAAGAAATAAACGGCCTGTCGCGCGCTGACAGGAAGGCTCAAACGAACAACGCACTTCCAATTGAATGTGAGCAATCTTTCCGACGCCGCGGCGAAAGCATGAAACCGGTCGTTGTTGCGCCCGCCGCTACTGATGCATGGGTTATGCCAAGCCGGATGCGCTTACGCTCTCACCGCCCCTAACCACCTGAAAATAAAAAGGCTTTGATTTCAACCACAAAGATGTTCGGTGAAAGCGTGAGCGACGATGTCTGACTGTATCGAACGCTTTTTCGGGGCTTTGTATGCGGTAATCCAACAAGACAGAATGTGTCGTCGAGCAGCGCGCACAATCCGCATTGGCTATGAAACAGCCGCAGAATTTCTACCGGATGTTTTTGTGTACAGGCAGACGCCTTCGATTTGATCTCAGTGTGAAATCCGCACATGAAAAGTGTCAGAATTTCGCGACAGACTTTCGTTTTTGCTTCGGTATCCCAAGGTGTGGAGTTACGCTCAGCTTCGCAACAGCACACTAATCGTCTGCGTGGAGAAATCGATGAAACGAATCGCTCTATCTACCGTCTCGCTTGCACTGCTCGGTGCAACCGGCGCAGTACATGCACAAAGCAGCGTTACCCTCTACGGCGTCATCGATGAAGCGTTCCAGTTCGTGCACAACGCCAATCCGGAGGGCAAGAACCTGTACCAACTGGCCGGCGGCAACCTGCAGGGCAACCGCTGGGGCTTAAAGGGTACGGAAGATCTCGGTGGCGGTCTGAAGGCGATCTTCCAGTTGGAAAACGGCTTTGACATCAACAACGGCCAACTGAATCAGGGCGGCCGCATGTTCGGCCGTCAGGCGTACGTCGGCCTGGCGCATCAAGCTTACGGTACCGTGACGCTTGGCCGTCAATATGACCCGCTCGTCGACCTGGTTCAGCCGCTAACGGCTGACAACTACTTCGGCAGCACATTCACGACTCCGGGCGACGTCGACAACAACGACAACAGTTCGCGCACGAATAGCGCGGTCAAGTACACCTCGCCGACGTGGTCGGGCTTCCAGTTCGAAGGCATGTATGCATTCGGCGGCGTAGCGGGCCAGACGGGTTCGCAGCAAACGTGGTCCGGTGCGGCAACTTACGCAACGGGTCCGTTCAGCGTAGCGGCAGGCTACATCCGCATGAACAACGCCAACTCGAGCGTAATACGGCCGAACAACTCCTTCACGAGTACCTCTGACGGCACGATCGATTCGATCGTCAACGGCGCATACGCGACGGCAAAGTCGATCGGCATCGCTTCGGTTGCCGTGCAATTCGTCACCGGCCCGTTCACGGCGAGCGTGCGTTATAGCAATGCGCAATACAAACCTGACGGCGCGTCGACGTTCGTCTCCACCGAGCGCTACAACGTAGCCGGCGGCTATTTGGGCTACCAGGTGACACCGGCCGCATTGCTAGGTCTCGGCTATACCTACACGCACGGCTCGGGCGACACGTCCGCATCGTATAACCAGGTTTCGCTGGGCGGAGACTACAACCTGTCGAAGCGCACGGACCTTTACCTGGTCGGTGCCTGGCAGCGCGCGAGCGGCACGCAGCGCAATCCGCGCAGTTCGCCGCCGCAGCAGCTACAACCTGCGGTTGCGTCGGTGGCTGACTACGGCTTCACGGGAGACTCGCGCACGCAGGAAATCGTCAGCCTCGGCATTCGTCACAAGTTCTAATCAGAGCTTGTTGTATAGCTGAAGCAAGGACGCTGTCGGAGTGCGGGTATTGCTGTGTTGCTCCGCGCGTCATGGGATCTTGCAGGTCTGGAGTACTGCTGGAAAGCCTGGTTTTGCGTGACGTCTGCCCGGTGTCGTGCCATCGCCGGGCAACGTCGTCGCAAGCCATGGGAATGCGGCATGATCATTGGCAAAACGTTGCGGCAACGCTTCCTTGAGAAACTCGACCGATGTCCTGAGGAACCCATAGCATCGGTCCGTGCGAGTTAAACCACCCGATCTCCCGAGTTCGCCTGCTGCATAGGGGTATTGCCTGCCGCACGCTCGCGGCAGTCATGACGACAGGTAAGCACTTCGTGCTGTCACTGCGGTTCTTTTCGACTGCGGTCATTTACCTGGTGGTGAATCAGCGAGTCATAAGCGACACCGTAATAGATGGTCGTGCCGCAAATAAAGACTGCGCCGGGAATAGAGTCACCCCACGCCCGCCAGAAAACCATGAATCTGCCCCACCACGGCCGCGCCCTCCCCCACCGCCGACGCGACACGCTTGGTCGATCCTGAACGCACGTCGCCGATCGCAAAGATACCCTTGACGCTCGTCTGCAGTGGCATCGAATGGACGCCCGCTTCCCCAAGATCGGTGCCCGTCAAGACGAACCCTTTGCTGTCGAGCGACACACTGCATGTCTTGAGCCATTCCGTATTCGGTTCCGCACCGATGAATACGAACAGATGATGTGCCGTCATGCTTCCTTCAATGCCGCCGGCACCGCGGTAATACACGCGATCGAGGCGTGACGCTCCTTCAAGCGCGGTTAATTCGATATGCGTATGAAGCGTCACGTTCGGCAGCGATGCGACACGCTCGGTCAGATAGTGCGACATGCTGTGCGCGAGGCTCGCGCCGCGAATGAACATATGCACATGCTCCGCGTGTGAAGCCAGAAACACCGCCGCCTGCCCCGCGGAATTGCCGCCACCGAGCAGCAACACCGGCTCCTTGCGGCACAGTCTCGCCTCGATCGGTGTAGCCCAGTAATAGACGCCACAGCGTTCGAAGCGCGGCAGGTCCTCGACGACAGGCCGCCGATACTCCGCACCGCTGGCAATGACCACAGTGCGCGTCGTGATGCGGCTGCCATCGGCAAGCTCCAGGACTGGCGGCTGCTTGTGGCAATACAACGCCTTGACCTCACACGGAATGCCGATATGCGCGCCGAACTTCTGCGCCTGGACGAACGCGCGGCCCGCAAGCGCTTGCCCGGTGATGCCGGTGGGAAAGCCCAGATAGTTTTCGATGCGCGCGCTCGTACCGGCCTGGCCGCCAGGTGCGCGACAGTCGAGCGCCGCCACCGACAGTCCCTCGGATGCGGCGTAGACTGCCGCGGCAAGTCCTGCGGGACCTGCGCCGACGATCGCCACATCGTAGACATGCGTCGGATCGAACTCGGGAATCAGCCCGAGGCACGATGCGAGATGCCCCTCGTCGGGATTTCTCAACACAGTACCGTTCGGACAAACGACAAGCGGGAAGTCATTGGGCTGCGGCGTCAGGCGTTCGAGCAGCGCAATGGCTTCGGCGTCCTGCTCCGCATCGAGCGTCATGTTCGGAAAGGCATTACGGCGCAGGAAATTCTGCAAAGCGAGGAGTTGTGGGTGATTGGACGAGCCCACAAGAATGACCCCCTGGCCGCGCTCGATCACGAGGACACGCCGCAGAATCAGTGCGCGCATGATCTTTTCGCCGAGATCGGCTTCACTGATCATCATGGCGCTGAGTTCGTCGGGCCGCACCAACACCGCTTCGACATCTTCGACCACATGCGCGTCGACAACCGCGGGCTTGCTCGAGAGCTGGGTGACATCCGAGGTGAACTCGCCGCGCTGCGTATAGGTGTGAATGGTCCGTTCGTGGCCGAGGCCGTCACGGCCGACTATCCGGACTTTGCCTGACAGCAGAACGAACATGCCGGGGCAGAGACTTCCCGCGCGGTAGAGCAATTCGCCTTTGACGTAGCGGGACAAGCTGCCGAAGCGGCGCACCCGGTCGACTTCGGCATCGGTGAGAACCGGAAACATCTGCTGGTAACGCGGATGATCGCGCACCGCAGGGTCATCGGCGAGCGCGCCGTCGTCGATACGGCTTTCATCCGCGGGCGGCAGTGGAGCAGGCGTATCGCCTTGCGGCCCTGACTCGTTGCTCATCGCGGCCCCTCCTTCAACGCGTCGTTGGCAGCGCCGTCGCGTGGCCGACGGCCTACGCGACTGCAATGAAAAGAGTAATCGAGTTATAGCCGCCAACCAAGATTTCCTCTATTCGTTCTTTGGGTCCGCGCCGGACTTTACCGATGCGCGCCGGCGTAAACAAGGACGGCGGGCCGCTACGCCCGCGGCCTGGTTAAGAAAGACTATTGGACGCTCAGCGGCTATACATTGCATTCCAGTCCGCAGCCGACACGCCGCCGCCTGATTGTGACGTGCCCGATGCGCCGCCGTAGTTGCTCGTCGATGCAGCGCGCGCCGCCACCTTCGCTTCGGCGGCCTGGATTGCATCAGGATAGCGCGTCGTATCGCCGTCACCGACGTGATAACCCACGCTCTCCAGTTGCACGAGTTCTGCACGGACCTGCGCACGTGTTGTGTGTTCGGTCGACTGAGCGAACGACGCAACGGGAATCACAAGCGCGCTGGCAATAAGGACTCCACGGATAATTGATTTCATGGCAAACACCTCGATAAAGGTTGGACCTGCCTGCAACAAACTCACTTGTCTGAAGCTGTGAATGAAGTCTATTCTTCAACGTTGTCATCCACATTGCTTTTCTGCGGTAGCATCACCACCACAACCCGGAGGCTCGAAATGACTGCGAAACCGCTGACACTTGGCATCGATCACATCGGCTTGACCGTTCGCGATCTGCATCTCACTCGCGACTTTTTCATCAATTGTTTGGGATGGACGCAAGTTGGCGAGAAGCCAGACTATCCAGCTGCGTTCGTATCCGACGGACAGGTAGTGCTGACGCTGTGGGAAGTCCAGAATCAAGCGGGCCGCGTGGAATTCGACCGCAAAACGAACGTGGGCCTGCACCACCTCGCGCTGCGCGTCGGCAGTGAAGCCGCGCTCGACGACGTGTTCTCGAAAGTGTCCAAATGGCCCGGCGTCGAGGTTCAATTTGCACCAGAAACCTTGGGTGCCGGCCCGAAGCGGCACACGATGATTTTCGAACCGGGCGGCATCCGGCTCGAGTTCGACTTCGATCCGCGAGTCGCGGCTGCCTGAGCGCGCGCCGTTACCGGAAGCGCACTCAGTGCGGCAGGCGGTCCGCAATTTTCGCTACGCCCGCCGCCGCGCACACTTCGTCCTTGTCGCCGCCGGGTGCGCCACCGATACCGAGCGCGCCCACCATCTCTCCATTCACCTTGAACGCAACCGCGCCCGGCAACGCCATGACGTTGTGCACGGTGGCGAGTTGCGGTGCGTATGGACTCGTCTTCATCAATTCGAAAAATCCGCTCGACCGGTCGAAGCCGAATTCCGGCCCCAGTGTCACAACCGTAAAGGCTTTACGCATGCTCGATTCGGCGGTGTGGACCGTGCTCCTGTCTCCGCGCAATATCACCTGCGGCACGCCATCCATATCGAGCACCGTAGCGGTCACCCAGTAATGCTTCGTTTCGCACACGCGAATCGCTTCTTTCGCCGCGTCGAGCGCGACGTCGAGCGGCAAGGTGTAGTGGTAGCCGGACGGCTGCGGTTCTTGCGCCTGACTCGCCGGCGACATGAGCGACGCAATGCACAGCGACGCGGTCAGACTAAAACGTTTCATGATTACACCGTGCGGCGCCGCCATGGCGCCGTTTGAACAGATCGTTAAAGGGCAGTAGTGCGCACATAAAGTCTCGGCCCATGTCGACTGTTAAGACCGGCTTGCGGTCCAAGCGAACTATAGGAGTCGCGGCGGCTATTTGGCACGGCCTGTCGTTGAACAACAGTTTTTCCCCGACGGAATAAATGCTTTCGGGAATGTATCGGTTGGTTTTCGTACGCCACGCGTTGCCAATATCGGCGGACTTTCTTGACTCCGTGTATCAAGTGTTGTTTGTACGACTGCGTTCTTCCCAGACCAGAAAGTGCGTAACCTCGTGCCACGCTCTGAGGAAACGCCATGGATATGTCCGTCACGCTTGCCCCCACCCACGCAACCGCGAGCACGATTCGACTCGAATCGCATCCGGGGTACAACCGCGTATTCCGGTCGCGCGAACTCACTGTGGGGCTGATTCTGCCGTTGGAAACGCACCCCGGCATGCCGTACCCCACAATGCGCGACCACATATCGATGGCGCAGCGCGCCGAGAGCCTGGGCGTGGCAGCATTATGGGCACGCGACATTCCATTCTTCGATCCCGCTTATGGCGACGCCGGGCAGATTTTCGAGCCGCTGATCTATATCGCGCAACTCGCTGCCGCAACGCGCAGCATCACACTCGGCACGACGGGCATCGTGCTGCCGATGCGCGAACCGCTGCTGTTGGCGAAACAGGTCAATTCGCTCGATCAACTGACGGACGGACGCGTAGTGATCGGCATGTCGAGCGGCGACCGGCCGTCGGAATACCCCGTCTTCGGCATTGACTTCGAAACACGCGGCGAACGGTTCAGAGACGCCTACGGGGTTTACCGGAATGTCAGCGAACGCGCGTTCCCGCAGTTCGCCTCGGCGCGCTTCGGACAGTCGCCCGGTGGGCTGGATATGCTTCCCAAGCCACCGTATGGCCGAACGCCCGCAATTGCCGTCGGCCGTTCACAGCAGACCTTGCAGTGGATCGCCGAGAACATGGATGGTTATCTCGGGTTCGTTCCGGATCCATCCGGGTTGCGCAGCTTCGCAGAAGAATGGCGAAGCCTCACACAATCCGCCGCCGACACGGCCGCATTCAAACCACTGGCCTTTGGTGGATTCCTTTATTTGCATCCCAAGCCCGATCATCCATTTACACGGATTCGCGGCGGGTTCGCCATAGGCAGCCGCGCGTTGAGGGACTTCCTCGAGCAGGCGCGAGACGCCGGCGTCAATCACGTCGCGCTCAACCCTCGGGTCACGCCGCGTCCGTATGTCGAAATACTCGATGAACTCGGCTCGATCGTACTACCCGCTTTCCCTCCTCAATGAAGGCAGTAAGCCGATGCCCATGCCTTCGTACAAAGCGGCTGCCATTGCATGGGGCGCAGCCCGCCGGGTCACGAGCATTGGCACGGCGCATCCGCCACGACCTCGATGACCCATATTGGCGTTCAGGAAGCGCTGGACGGTGTAAGCGTCGTCTGGATGGAGAAGGTGATTGACGCGGAATATCAGGTCGGGCCTACTGGCGGCGAGTATGGCCACGATCATTGATAGTGCGGCGCAGTAAGGGCAATCTTCTAAACGCCCGAACTGGCCACGGGCTGCCGGGCGTTACTCCGGCTGCTATGTCCGCATCACTGTGTCGGGCGATTTTCCGACCATACGCTGGCGAGTGACGCGCACCTTCACACCTGCGATGCAGGCGCCCGTGGTTGTTCATTGTGCGCTCATAGGCGCCAGCATGGCAGGGACGCGGACCGCAAGCCGGCTCCGGGCAGCGACCGGGCCAATGGCACGCAGCAGAAGTATCGGTCGGCCAAGGCTCGTTTCATCTATCGGACTCATGCTTGCCCCTTCGCGCTGAGTGAAGAGTCAGTCGCGTCGACGCGCATCGCCCAGCGGCGAGCCGCGCTACTCGCCGTCACCGGGCGGCAGACTCCCGCAAGGCGCCGGCGGGACGACGCTCTCGATCCGGCCGGTCTTGACGTCATAGACCAGACCCGACACGATCAATCCGTCCGGGAGTTCCCTGTTTGCCTTAAGTGCCGCGACATCGAGGGCCACCGCCTCGTAGGGCTCCGTAATAGCGAGCTTGTCGAGCTCGGCCGTCTCGACACCCAGATGCCTCGCGAGCAATCCAGGTGCGTGCTTATGGCAGCCGATGATCCCGCAATCCGTATGCTGTAGCAGGACGAGATTGCGCGCACCATCCGGGCGGCCCGCCGCTTTCGCGACGACGGCGAGGACCGCCAGCGTCTCGAGCAACGATCGGTTGACGCGGCCACCGACGTTACGGATTACCGCCGCTTCACCTTGTTTCAACCCCAGCACGCTCGCGGGATCGACCCGGGGATCAACGCAGCCGACGACAATCGTTCCCGTCGACGGCATCATCTTGAGATCCGGTGCGAACCCCGTATTGGCGAAGTCGGCATTGCGCTCCAGCATGACATCATTGAAGTCCATTTTTGCTCCAGTGTATCGATGGGCAAAATTGCCCGGTGAATTCCATAGGCGAGATGACGACGACCGTATTGCCCGATACGACACGCCTTCAGGCGAGTACTTCGAGATCCCTCACTGCCTCTTCACCTGGCGCGCGTAGCGTTCGCTCCAGCACGTGTGTTTTCGGCGTGCGGTCGATCACCAGCCCAAGGACGTCCGGACGGCTGTAATGACCGCGCGAGTCCATCATGCGTTTGCGCTTGTCGATCTGCCAGAAATCCAGGTCCGCAATGATCTCGCCCTCTCCTTCGCGCAGCGGCTGGCCGCCCATGTACTCACCCTCGGGCGAAACAATCGCAGTGAAACAGCCGCTGGAAATCGGGCCAACCTGGCTGGTATTTGTATCGTGCAGAATCTGCTGTTGCTGCTCGGGGGTCAGCCACGCAGTCGCGTTGACAACGAAGGCTCCAGCCTCCAGCGCGTGCTGCCGGATATTGACGGAGATCTGCTCCGAGAACAGGTCGCCCGCGAACGAGCCCGGGTACATCGCCGAATGGATTTCCTCGCCGTCCGCCATCAGCGCATAGCGCGCAAGCGGGTTGTAGTGCTCCCAGCAGGCCAGCTGACCGACCCGGCCCACGGCGGTATCGATTGCGCGCAAGCCTGAGCCGTCGCCCATTCCCCAGACCATTCGCTCGTGATAAGTCGGCGAGAGCTTGCGGCGACGCTGCACCAGCGTGCCGTCGGCATCGAACAGAAGCTGGGTGTTGTAGATCGTGCCGCCGTCGCGTTCGTTGACGCCGATCGACACCACCATGCCGGCCTGGCGCGCCGCCTCGCCAATCGCACGGGTGGTCTCCGACGGCACAGTGACTGCCTGATCGAGCAGCTTGTAATGCTCGGCTCCCATGGCGAACGGCGATTCGATGAACGAGAAGTACGGGTAATAGGGCACGACAGTTTCAGGGAAGGTCGCGAACTGAACGCCCTGCTTGCCGAGCTCCAGAATTTTCCTGACGACCTTGTCGACCGTGCCTTCCCGACTGTAGAGGACGGGCGCGATCTGGACGGCTGCGGCACGGATGATTTTCGACATGACGGTGATCCTTTCGTTGACTGTGAGGCGGCTGAGAGAAGTGCTTGTACCTTAACGCCTCGGGCCATTACGATGGATGTCGTTGTTGCCACCTTTCATGACATCTGTGATTCGAGCACGGCAAACCCACTACTCGAGCTCATTGGCCCGACATCCGGGAATGCGACTCGAACAGCACGTATTCACTTTTCTATTGCAGACGGCAGGAACAGATATGCATCGGATCGGCTTTATCGTGCCGCCAAGATTTCAGCTAATGAGCCTCGCGGCCCTGACGGTGTTCGAGCTTGCGAACATGCCCCCAACAGGCCGCTGCTACGACGTCCACTTGCTGTCCGAACATGGCGGTCCCGTCGAATCATCGGGTGGCATGACATTGCAAACCGAGGCATTCGGCGATCCAGGATTCGACACGGTTATCGTGGGCTCGATCACCGAAATGAAAATGCCGTCGTCCAGTGCAACGATGATTGCGTTCGTGAAAGAAGCAGCCAAAGTCTCGCGACGGATAACCTCCATCTGCAGCGGCGCATTCGTTCTTGCCGAGGCCGGGCTTCTGGATGGCCGGCGCGCGACAATGCATTGGGTACATGCAGCTGAATTCAGGGCGCGCTTTCCGAACGTCATAACGGAAGAAGATCGGATCTTCGTCAACGACGGTCCAATCTGGACTTCAGCGGGAATGACGGCCGGCATCGACCTTGCGCTGGCGCTGCTCGATAACGACCTTGGTCCCGATACCGCGAAAATGGTCGCCAGACTTCTCGTCATGAATCAGCGTCGACTAGGCGGGCAGAAGCAGCATTCCGCGCTGCTCGACATGACGCCGAAGTCCGATCGGATCGAAGCGGTGCTGGCACATATTCGCCGAAATCTGCGCAATTCGCTGACCGTCGAGGAGCTTGCGGATGTGGCCAACCTCAGCCCCCGTCAGTTCAGCCGCGCCTTTGTGGCCGAGACCGGTCAGTCGCCGGCCAAGGCGGTGGAACAGCTTCGGCTGGAAGCAGCCCGATTCATGATCGAGCAGGGCCGGCACACCATTAACGTGGTGGCGCAGGAAACGGGCTTTGCGGACCGCGAACGCATGCGCCGCGCGTTCGTCCGAACGTTCGGCGTGCCCGCCGATTTCCTGCGCAGGAGCGCTCGGCGGGAAGCGGTCGCCGGCGGCTGAAATCTGCCAGACCGTATTATCGGTATCGTTAATTAGCCAACTGAGGGACCTCTTCGCGGCAGGCGTCATCGAAGCCGGCTAATATTCCCGTTAGCATTCCATTAGCCATTTGCAACAGGTCTGGGGCTAGCCTATCTTGAATCACTGAACGAGATTGGCCACGTGGTTTCGGTCAAAGGCCAATCGAAGCATCAGCCGGTCAATTCGAGCACGGATAGCCAGCCTTCGCATGCCAAAGCGAAGCGTCGACGACAGCAGGGAGACGCGGCCATGACGACACCGCTGCATGGTCAGATGATGGACGTGCCGCTGATGGTTTCTTCGTTGCTGGCGCATGCGTCGCGCCACTTCCGCACGACGCAGATCGTGTCGAAGCGCGTCGAGGGCGACGTGCATCGCTACACGTATCGCGACTGCGAGCGGCGCGCGAAGCAGCTCGCGCAGGCGCTGATCGCGCTTGGCGTCGAAGCGGGCGACCGGATCGGCACGCTCGCATGGAACGGCTACCGGCATCTGGAAACGTACTACGGCACGACGGGCTTCGGCGCCGTGTGCCACACGATCAATCCGCGGCTTTTTCCCGACCAGATCGCCTATATCGTCAATCACGCCGACGATAGCTACGTACTGTTCGACATCACGTTCGCGCCGCTCGTCGATATACTCGCGCCGCAATGTCCGAACGTGTCTGGCTGGATTGCGATGACAGACGCGGCGCATATGCCGCGCATGTCGACGGAAGTATCGTGCTACGAAGCGTTGCTGATGGCGAAGGACGGTGACTTCGACTGGCCGCTCATCGACGAGCGAAGCGCGGCGAATCTTTGCTACACGTCGGGCACGACGGGCAATCCGAAAGGCGCGCTGTATTCCCATCGCTCCACCGTACTGCATGCGTTAGGCGCATCGCTACCCGATGCGATGGGCCTGTCCGCGCGCGATTCCGTGCTGCCCGTCGTGCCGATGTTCCATGTGAACGCGTGGGGCATTCCGCATTCAGCGCCGTTGACCGGCGCGAAGCTGGTGTTCCCCGGCAAGGACCTCGACGGCAAGTCGCTCTACGAGTTGATGGAAGCCGAACGCGTCACGTGTTCGGCGGGTGTGCCGACCGTGTGGCTCGGGCTGCTCAACTACGTGCGCGAAGCGGGCGTGCGGTTCTCGTCGCTGGAGCGCACCATAATCGGCGGCTCGGCGTGCCCGCCCGCGATGCTCAGAATGTTCAAGGACGACTATGGCGTGGAGGCCATCCACGGCTGGGGCATGACCGAGATGTCGCCGCTTGGGACGCTTGCAAGACTCAACTGGGAGCAGACGCAGCGCTCGCCCGACGAGCAGCGCAGGCTGCTCGATAAGCAGGGACATGTGGTCTATGGCGTCGACATGAAGATCGTCGGCGACGGCGGGCGCGAATTGCCGTGGGACGGCGTTGCGTTCGGCGATCTGCATGTGCGCGGGCCGTGGGTGATCGACCGCTACTTCCGCCACGATGCATCGCCGCTCGTCGACGGCTGGTTTCCGACCGGTGACGTGGCCACGATCGATCGCGACGGCTTCATGCGCATCACCGATCGCAGCAAGGACCTGATCAAGTCCGGCTGCGAGTGGATCAGTTCCATCGACATCGAGAACGTAGCGGTCGCGCATCCCGCAGTGGCGGAAGCGGCGTGCATTGCCTGCGCGCATCCCTTGTGGGCGGAGCGGCCGCTGCTGGTG
The DNA here is from genome assembly GCF_003001875.1 of Paraburkholderia sp. BL18I3N2. NCBI lineage: Bacteria > Pseudomonadati > Pseudomonadota > Betaproteobacteria > Burkholderiales > Burkholderiaceae > Paraburkholderia > Paraburkholderia sp. BL18I3N2. The sequence goes on along the minus strand of NZ_PVNC01000001.1, from coordinate 1,210,115 downwards.
GTCGTCAAGCGTCCCGATACCGACGTCACCCAGGACGAGTTGCGCGGATTCTACGAAGGCAAGGTAGCCAGGTGGTGGATTCCTGACGACGTCGTTTTCGTCGACGAGTTGCCGCACACCGCAACCGGAAAACTGCATAAGCTGAAGCTGCGCGAGCAGTTCCGCGATTACATATTGCCGACGGCACGCGAAGCTCAGAACTGTCCCCTGACCGATCGGCTGACGCGCGATTAGTACGCGCCTGGAAGTTGCGGTAAAGCGGTGCACTGGCTGACCCAATCACGAATCAATCTCCGCAACGAACCATGCAAAATCGCCGCCTTCAACCTGGAACCCTGTGGCCCGCCATGCTGCGCCAGGCGGAACACGCGCTGCGTTGCGGCGCGCTGCAACGGATCGAGACCTCCCAGACAGTGCTCGAAAGCGACGGCATCCGCTTTGTCGTGCGGCAGGTCTCGAGCCTGATCCGCAAGGAGCAGCAGCGCCGGCAAACGCAACAGCGTCATGATGAGGAGCGCCCATCGGCGAATCCATTCCTGCCCTACGAGCCGGATCTCTTCGTCGCGGATATCTCCGACACGCATCTTGCTTTGCTCAACAAGTTCAATGTCATCGACAATCATCTGCTGATCGTTACCCGTAACTTCCAATCGCAAAACGCGCTCCTCAACCTGGCCGACTTCGAGTCGCTGATTGTCTGCATGGCTGAATTCGACGGCATCGGTTTTTACAATGCAGGCGCTGCCGCGGGCGCGAGTCAGGCGCACAAGCATCTGCAAATCGTGCCAGTGCCGCTGGGCGTTTCTGAAACGCCGGTTCCCATCGAGCCCATTCTGGCAACTACGCTCCTCGATGGTCTGGCGCAAAACGTACCAGGCTTGCCATTCCGGCACGCGTTTGCGCGCCTCGAGCCCGGCGCCGCGATCTCCGTGGATGCGGCGCAGTCGCTCCTCTCCTGTTATCGCGCACTGCTCGAAGCCGCCGGCGTCCAGCCGGTCGAGGTCGACGGCGAACTTCATCAATCGGCGCCGTACAACCTGCTCGTTACACGTCGATGGATGCTGCTCGTGCCGAGATCGCAAGAGCGTGTCGAGGGCGTGTCGATCAACGCACTGGGATTCGCCGGATCGCTCTTCGTGCGTGACGCGGCGCAGATGAAAGCGATCGAGCGGCTTGGGCCGATGGCCGCGCTGCAGCGGGTCGCGCTGCCCGCTAGCGCTTTGCGATAGTGCGTACACGCCAGGTCCGCACCTCGCAGAAGGCGATCGGCAACAGCAGTCAGAAACGCACGTACGTCTGCGCTTTTTTGCGCGACAACTGCAACGAGCGAGACCCTTCACGGCTCGCGTCACGTCGACAAGGGCACGCGCTCCGGTTCGTCCGCATCGAACCACGCCGGATTGCGCGCTGCAATCGGACCAAGCGACATCAGAATCTCGCGCAGATGGCTGCGCATCGCCTCTTCGGCGGCGCCCGGGTCGTGCGCGCGAAGGCCCGCCAGAATTTTCGCGTGCTGCTTGATCAGCAGATCGAGCGGCGATACGTCGGGCAAGCTCAGGTAGCGCACCCGATCCATCTGCGCCTTGATGTCCTGAATCGTTTCCCACGCCGCCGTGCAATCAATCGCTTGGGCAATCGCGTAATGAAACGCCTCATCGAGCGCGAGGAAAGCGGCGGTGTCGTTTGCTTTCGCCGCGATCTTCTGGTCGCGAAGATTGTCGGCCAGCGCCTGCAACTGCCCGTCGGAAATCGACACGGCGGCCTTCTTCACCACCGCCGTCTCGATCGCTTCGCGAATGAAGCGCCCTTCCCGCACCTGGCGCGGCGAAATGCGCTTCACGAAGGTGCCACGCTGCGGCAATACCTGAAGCACGCCCGCTTCGACCAACTTGATGAACGCCTCCCGCACCGGTTGTCGCGACACCTGAAACATGTCGGACACTTCCTTTTCAGAGAGCGGCGTGCCCGGCACCAGTTGACCGACAAAAATCGCCTCACGCAGCGCACGGAAAATCTGTTTGCCGATCGGCTCGTGTGAGTCGAACGAGACGCTGGCGGTCAGATCCGGCAGTTCGACGCGCGCACCGGCCTGCACGCTCGCGCGGCGTCGTGCGCGGGGCGCGACGAGCGCGACATCGGTGGAAAAAGAAGACGCGTTGGCGTGGAGTTTCTTGGTCGGCATCGGCTAAAGCAGCGAATGGCAGCGAATGACTGGCGAGGGAGGCGGCACGCACCATGAATACCCGCCTGGCTATTAGTAAAGCGTGTCGCACCATACTACCATGCACGCTCCATGTTCAACGCACTCGCCCGCGGCTCGCGAATCCACACCAGCGAACACACCGCGCCGAGCACGGCAATCACCCCGGCCAGCACGAACGCACTAGCGTAATTGCCGTGCGTCGCTTCAACGATGAAGCCCGTCACGGCAGGCCCGATCACGCCGGCCAGATTCGCCAGCAAGTGCACAAAACCACCTACGCCGCCGACGTGTTCTCGCGGCACGGTGTCCTGAATCACAGCCCAGTACACCGCGCCCGTCACGTACAGGAAGAAGATCGACACCGACATCAGCGCGACCGCACCCTGAGTACTGGCGACGCGCCCCGCCAACGCGACACACACCGCCGCCGCGCCGAGGCAACTGGCCAGCACGAGCTTGCGCGAAAGCAGCGGCTTGCCGGTCAGGCGCAAGATGAAGTCCGAGATGAAGCCACCCGCCGCGAGCCCGATACTGCCGAGCAGCCATGGAATCACCGTGGCGAAACTCATGTCGCGCAGGCTCAGGTGATGCGCCTCGGTCAGATAGGTCGGGAACCACGACAGGAAAAAGAACAGCACATAGTTGTATGAGAAGAAAGCGAACGCGGTCGCAAGAATGATCGGCTTGCGCAGGAAGTGCCGGAGGCCAAGCCTTTCGCCGTTGGCCGAATGCGCGATCGCATGCTCGTCCGCCTGACCGGCGCGGATGAGTTCGATTTCGTCAGGTGTGACGCGCGAATTCTGGTGCGGGTGTTCGGTCGTCGTTGCCACCCACAGGACGAGCCACAGGAGTCCCAGCAGCATGATCGCGACAAAGGCCCAGCGCCAGCCGAACTGCACTGCCATGAACCCGACCACCGGACCCGCCAGTGCGCCGCCGAGCGGTGTGCCCGAACTGATCACGCCAATCGCGCTCGCGACTTCTTTGCGCGGGAACCAGTTATTCACCATCTTGCTGTTCGACGAACTGAACGGACCTTCGCCCATGCCGAACAGCACGCGCAGCACGATCAACGAACCGATGCCGGTTGCCAACGCGGTCGCGCCGCAAAACACCGACCACACGCCCATCGCGGTGCCGAACACACGCTTCGCGCCGACCTTGTCGGACAGTACGCCGCCCACAAAATTGAACAGCGCATAGCCGATAAAAAAACTGCTGAACACGATGCCCAGTTGCGCATGCGAGAAGTTCAGGTCTTTCTGGATCAACGGTGCGGCGATCGACAGCGCGGCTCGATCGAGGTAGTTGATGACGCCCGCCAGAAACAGTAGCGCGACGACAAACCAGCGTTGACTCTTGATCATCAGGTGTCTCCATCGGGGTCGCCTCTTGGCGGGCTTTTGAATAGTTCCAGCTTGCCTGGCTTCGGTAGGCGCTGCGCACCGGCGCAGCGCCCCTGCAACAGGGGAGGTTCAGTCGAAGGTCAGATGCACCTTCATCGACTGCGAGCGGTCGAGCGCCACTTCGAACGCACGGTTTGCTTCGCTCATCGCGAACGCATGCGTCATCAGCGGCCGCAGATCGACCTTGCCTGAGGCGATTTCATCGGCGGCAATGGCATATTCGCTGGTAAAGCGGAACGAGCCTTGATAGCGGAGTTCTTTCGACATCACGAGATTCGCCGCCACCGGCGACTGGCCGGCCGGCAGGTTGCCCACCTGAATCACCGTGCCGCCCGCGCGCGCCGCATGCAGCGCCGTATCGAGGCCGGCGGGACTGCCCGACGCCTCGATGACCACGTCGAACGTGCCGCGTTGCACGGACCATGGATCGATCACGGCGCGCTCCGCGGCGTTCACGGTCTGATCCGCGCCGAGTTGCCGCGCGACCTGCAACGCTCGATCTGAGAGATCCAACGCGACCACGCGATGCGCTCCGGCCCGGCGCGCCACGCTCAGCAGAATGCAACCGATCGGCCCGCAACCCACCAGCAACACACTCGCGCCGACCAGCGACCCGGCCTGCTTCACCGCATGCAACGCAACGGCGAGAGGCTCGGCCATCGACGCCTGCGCGAAATCTACGCCATCCGGCACCGGCACGCATTGCCGCGCCGCGACGACGATGTACTGACGAAACATGCCCTGCGTATGCGGGAACGTAGAGGCACTGCCCATGAAGCGCATGTTCAGACAATGATTCGGCATCCCCCCGACGCAAAAGCGGCACGTCCCGCAGGCCAGCCCCGGATTGACGGCAACGCGCTGCCCGGGCGTGAGCCGATGCTCCGCGCTCACGCCCTCGCCGAGCGAATCGATCTCGCCCGCCACTTCATGTCCGAGCACAAACGGCTCGCGCACGGCGAAATCGCCGCTCTTGCCTTTGAAGTAGTACGACAGATCTGAGCCGCAAATGCCGCCGGCGCGTACACGCACGCGTACCTGGCCTGGACCGGGTTCGGGCGGATCGACTTCGTCGATGCGGATCAGTTTGGGTTCGTGAAGCACGGCTGCAAGCATGATGGACTCCGGTATGGCAAAGGTCGCGCGCTCAGGGCTGCGCGAGGGAAGACGAAGATGAGGACGCTCGCGCTGCAGTACGCGCCTCGACCGGCTCACCGCCGCCCCAATCATGGAGATCGCCACCGCGGCGCAGAGGCGCGGTTTCCGGCAAAGCAAAGAGCGATACCGCCGACACGATGCCAAGCACCGCCACGTAGATGATCAACGCGAGCGAATTGCCATGCGTGAGCTGAATCAGCTTGACGGCCAGCAGTCCGAGTACACCGCTGCCGAGCAACGAGCCGATCTGCCAGATCAGCGCGATACCGCTGCACCGCACGCGCGCCGGGAAGAGTTCGGGGAACAGTGCCGCTTGCGGTGCATAGCAGAGACTGTGTCCCACGCTGATGGCGAGAATCATCAGGAGCTGGATCGCCGCGCGGTTGCCGCTATCGATCGCCATGAAAAACGGCACGACGAGCGCCACGTGCAACAACGCACCCGCGATAAAGGTCGGTCGCCGTCCGATGCGATCGGACAGGGCACCGGCAAGCGGAATCGTCACGAGTTCGAGCGCGACCGCGACGATCACCGTTTCGAGCAGCATGCCTTGCGCGATGCCGTGTGCTTTGCCGTAGGCGAGCACGATCATCGTGTACATCGCAAAGGCGCAAGCCTCGATCAATTTGGCGCCGACACCCTTGACGACGGTCGGGCCGAACTGCCGCACCACTTCCACCACCGGGCGCGAAGCCACTGCCTTGGTGCGCTGGATCGTCGCGAAGATCGGCGACTCCTCGGTGCGCAAGCGGATATACAGACCCACGGCGACCAGCAGCGCGCTCGCGAGAAACGGAATGCGCCAGCCCCAGTCGAGCAACTGCGCCTGCGTCAACGTCGCACCGAGCAGCGCGAACAGCCCCGACGGAATCAGGAAGCCCGCCGGTGCGCCGAGTTGCACGAGGCTCGCGAAGAAGCCGCGCCGCGCCGGCGGTGCGTATTCCGCCGTGAGCAGGACGGCGCCCGCCTGCTCGCCGCCCACGCCGAAGCCTTGCAAGACGCGTATCAAGATCAGCGCGATCGGCGCCCAGATGCCGATCGACTGATAGTCCGGCAGCAGGCCGATAGCGAACGTGCCCAAACCGACGATCAGGATCGTCACGATCAGCGCCTTCTTGCGGCCGACGCGATCGCCGAAGTGACCGAACACGATGCCGCCTAGCGGCCGCGCCAGAAAACCGACAGCGTACGTGGCGAAGGCGGCGAGCGTGCCGATCAGCGGGTCAGCGGAAGGGAAGAATTTCTGGCCGAACACCAGCACGGCAGCCGTGCCGTAGACGAAGAAATCGTAGTACTCGGCCGCGGTGCCGATGGTCGAGGCGAAGGCCACCCGACGCAGCATAGCGGTACTGGCCGGCGCGGCGGCTTGCGGACGTGCTGGGTTCACGCGTGTCTCCATGATTTTGTAGTCAGAACAGTCGAGCGAGATCAGCTCACCAGTTCCACAGCGTCCCGTCTTCGAGACGCGCGACCGGCAGGTACGCCGGGTCGTAGGGATACCGCGCGGCCGCTGCCTCGTCGATATCGACGCCATGGCCCGGCGCTTCGCCCGGATGCATCATGCCGCGCTCGAAGCGCCATGCATGCGGGAATACGTCGAGCGCTTCCTGCGGAAAGCCCATGTATTCCTGCACGCCGAAATTCGGCACCCACAGATCGAAGTGCAGCGCCGCGCCCATGCACACCGGCGACAGATCCGACGGTCCGTGGCAACCGGTCCGAACCTGGTAGAGCGAAGCAAAATCCGCAATGCGCCGCAGATGCGTAATGCCGCCCGCGTGCGTCAAGGTGGCGCGGATATAGTCGATCAACTGCTCCTCGATCAACTGTTTGCAATCCCAGATGCTGTTGAAAACTTCGCCCACCGCGATTGGGGTGACGGTGTGCTCGCGAATCAGCCGGAAGCCGGCCTGATTTTCCGCGGGCGTTGGGTCTTCCATCCAGAACAGGCGATACGGTTCGATCGATTTACCGAGACGCGCGGCTTCGATCGGCGTCAAACGGTGGTGGACGTCATGCAGCAAATGCGTATCGAAGCCGAACTTGTCGCGCACCGCGTCAAAGAGCTTCGGAACGAAGTCGAGATACTTTTCCGACGACCAGCTCTGCTCCTCGACCGCGCCCTTCGTAGCCGGCTCGTACATGCCGCTGCCCTTCGACACGCCGTACACCGAGCGCATATTCGGCACGCCGCATTGAATGCGAATCGCCTGATAGCCGGCTTCGATGTGTTCCGCGTAACGGTCGAGCGCTTCGGGAATATCGCGGCCGGTGGCGTGGCCGTACACCATCACGCTTTCTCGCGAGGCGCCGCCGAGCAGCTTGTACAGCGGCATGCCCGTCACTTTGCCGAGAATGTCCCACAGCGCCATATCGACCGCGGCGATCGCCGTCATCGTGACAGGACCGCGGCGCCAGTACGCGCCTTTGTACAGGTATTGCCAGGTGTCTTCGATACGGCCGGGATCGCGCCCGATCAGCAACGGGCACACGTGATCTTTCAGGTACGAAGCGACCGCGAGTTCGCGGCCGTTCAGCGTTGCATCTCCAATGCCGTGTACGCCTTCGTCCGTGACGATTTTCAATGTGACGAAATTGCGACCCGGGCACGTGACGATCACGTCGGCGCGAACGATCTTCATGACATCTTCCTTGCAAAGGCAAGTCACGAACCGCGCGGAACGGCGGCACGCGACTGGCTGTTTTTCGATGCTGGTTTCGGGCGCCGGTTGAGGTGGAAAATCACACGCGTCAACTGGTCTAAAACCGTTTGAACGATGCTACCATACAAGTATAGTGAAACGTCAAATCAGGGTTTTCCCGTTGAACGGCGCCGTCCCGGAGCCTTTTTCCGCCATCTGGATTCATGACATGATCTCTGTTGCCACCTTGCCTCGCCTCGTCCGCCAAGCACTGCCCACGCTGCAAACGCCTCTGCTGTCACCGCAATGGCAGGAGCCGCGCATCGGCATCGTTCATCTGGGGATCGGCAACTTCCATCGTGCGCATCAGGCCCTCTACACGGAGGAGGCCATGCTTGCCGCCGGCGGCGACTGGGGCATTTGCGGCGTCACGCTGCAAGGCGATGTCGGCAAGCGCGATGCGTTGATGGAGCAGCAAGGCCTCTATAGCGTGGTTGAACGCGGGCCACATGGCGCCAAGGTGACGGTCGTGCGTGCGCTGCGTGAGGTGCTGGCCATGCCGCACGATCAGGCCGCCCTGTTCGCGCGCCTCGCGGACCCGGCGGTACGGATCGTCTCGTTGACCGTGACTGAAAAAGGCTACTGCCGCGACCCGAGAACCGGCGAGGTCGCGCTGGACAATCCCGCCGTTGCACACGATCTGGCTTACCCGTTCGAACCGCGCACGGTGCCGGGCATCCTCGTCGCTGCATTGCGCCAGCGGCGCGACGATGCGCACGGCCAGCCGTTCACGGTGCTCTCGTGCGACAACCTTTCCCATAACGGCGCCGCGTTGCGCCAGGTGGTCTGTTCGTTCGCACGGCAACTCGATGCCGCGCTGGCTGACTGGATCGCCGCCCACGTTGCGTTTCCATCGACGATGGTCGACCGTATCGTGCCGGCCACCACCCACGCCGAACGCGTCACCGTGGCCCGCGCGATCGTCTATCAGGATGCCGCGCCGGTGCCGTGCGAGCCGTTCCGGCAATGGGTCATCGAAGACCGTTTCCCCGCAGGGCGCCCCGCATGGGAGGCGGTCGGCGCGCAACTCGTCGACGACGTGACGCCGTTCGAACTGGCGAAGCTTCGCATGCTGAACGGCACGCATTCGACGCTAGCCTATCTGTCGATGCTCGGCGGCTTCGAGACGATCGACGCAGCGATCTCTTACCCCGCCATGCGCGATCTCATCCACGCAATGATGGCGGAAGAAATCGCGCCGACGCTGAACATGCCGGTATCATTCGACCTGTCCGCCTATCGGGACGCATTGCTCGAGCGTTACGCGAATCCGGCGCTGAAACATCGCTGCTCGCAGATTGCAATGGACGGCAGCCAGAAGATTCCGCCGCGTCTGCTCGACACGATTGCGGCGCGGATCGACGCGGGTCAATCGTTCACGCGTCTCGCGCTGGCAGTAGCGGCCTGGATGATGTTTTTGCGGGGTCATGCAGACGACGGCACGCGTTATGAAATCAGCGACCCGCTGGCGAGCAGACTGCACGCGCTCGCCATATCCGCGCATGACGAACCGCAAGCGCTGATGGACGCATTACTATCGGTGCGCGAAGTGTTTCCGGCGGATCTGGCCGCACTTCCCGAGTTCAGAGAAGCGCTTCTGCGCGCATTGCGGTTGCTTCTTGAAAATGGCGCACGGGGCGCCATTGCCGCGTTGCAATGAAGTGCCGCTGTGCGGCGGCAGGTCCAGGCGGCAATGCGCGCTCAGGCTCCCGGCGGCGCGGTACGCTGGTCCGCAACCAGTTGCCATGAGCGGCACGCCGGCTGCCCTTCGACTGCCTACGCGCCGGCCAGCCTGCGCGCGAGCGTGTCGGCCACCGTTGCCAGGTTCGGCTCAACAACGAGATCGGTATGGGCGCCGTTGATGGTCTTCACCAGCAGCCCGCTCCTCGCCACGCGCTGCCAGGCCGGCAGCGGATCGCCCTGCCCGCCCTCCCTGCCGGACGCGCGCACGTAGACGATCGGGCTGCCAAGATAGCGGCGCGGACGATACGTCGCCATCGCGACGCGCATCGACTCGCGAACCTGCCGCAGTACCGGCGGCAGCCCCTGCGTGTCGGCTGCCGGCCTGGCGGCCATCCGGCCGAGCCGCATGCGAATCCGGTCCGCGGCTCCGAACACTCTGTCCTTCATGTAGGCCATGCGACCGCGCGCAGACAGTGCGCGGAACGCTCGCACGCGCTCCGCCATGACTTCGTACTGGAACGACAACCACTCGTGCAACGGCAAATAGCGTTCGTCCACGTAAGTATCGAGCAGACACAGCAACTCGATCTTCTCGCCCGCCGCAACAAGTTGCTGCGCCATCTCGAACGCGACCAGGCCGCCAAACGAATAGCCCACCAGCGCATACGGACCGCGCGGCTGCACCGCGCGCATCTGCCGGACATAGACCCTCGCCATCTCCTCGACGCATCGCTGCGGCTCCTCGTCGCCATCGAGCCCGCGCGCCTGCAGACCGTACACAGGCCGCTCGCTTTCCAGCGCGCCGGCCAGCGTCAGGCACTCCATCACCGAACCCGTGATGCTATGAAGCATGAACACAGGCCTTCCGCGGCCCGCGCGCATCGGCACGACGTTCGGATGCGCGTCCTGCGTTCGCTCGCCCGTGATGACGGTCGCGAGCCGCGCAATGGTCGGCGCGATGATGAGCGTGGCAAGCGGCAGCGTTCGGCCGGTTGCCAGCCGTATTTCGGCGAGCATCTGCGCGGCGAGCAGCGAATGGCCGCCGAGTTCGAAGAAGTTGTCGTCGCGACTGACCGGCGAGAAGCTGAAAAGCTGCTCCCAGAGCGCGCATAAATAGACTTCGACCTGCTCGGCCGACTCACGCGGTTCCGGCAACTCGCGACGTGTGCGGGCGAGCGCGGGATGCGCGCTGATCTTCTCGACGCATCCGGGGTTCGCCAGCGAAGACAGGTTGCGCACCGGCAAGCCGTTCACCGCATCACGCGCGGCCGCCTCCGATGCCTTGCCATTGTGCGTGACGGGCAGCGCTTCGACTTCGGCGATCACGTCCGGCACGAGCGCCGCCGAACCCTGCAGCATCAGTTCACGCCGCACGCGCGAAGCGAGTGCGGCGCTCATCTTCGCGCCCCGCCGCAACACGAGCAGCAGTATGACGCGCTGGCCTGATCCGCTCGCGTCATGGGCAGTCTGCGCGACGACCATCGACTGATTGATCTCGCCAATAGTGCTGACAATGCGGTAGATCTCGCCGGGGCTTACGTTGATGCCGCGCACATTCAGCACGCCGTCGCTGCGTCCGTGCAGACGCGCCGATCCCTGCGCCGAAAACTCGATGATGTCGCCGTGCGTCCACACGCCCGGGTTCGCCTTGAAATAGGCGGCGTGAAAGCGCGAGCCGTCCGCGTCGCCGAAGAAGCCAAGCGGGCGCGACGGAAACGGATTGACGCAAACCAGCTCGCCGGTCATGGAGGTGGGCGCGCCCTCGTTCCACGCCTGAACATCGAGGCCCAGACTCCTGCACTGTGCTTCGCCGGCATAGACCGGCAGATTCGGATTGCCCAGCACGAAGCAGCCGATGATATCGGTGCCGCCGGAAATGGACTGAAGCTGCAGCGGCTTGACGTAGGCGCGCACCCATTCGAACTGCGAGTCGTACAGCACGGCGCCCGTCGACATCATCGCGCGCAGCGAATCCAGCCCGAACTGCTCGCCGGGTTTCAGGCCCGCGTCCTCGCACATCTTCAGATAGGCGGGACTCGTGCCGAACACGGTCACGCGCTCATCGGCGACCAGCCGCCAAAGCGTGTCGACTTCCGAAACCGGTCCGTCGTACGTGACGATCTCGACGCCCGAAGCCAACACTGACAACTGCCAGTTCCACATCATCCATGAGCAGCTCGTGTGAAAGTACAGCTTGTCGCCAGGACCCAGGTCACTGTGCAACTGATGCTCTTTCAGATGTTCGAGCAAGGTGCCGCCGGCACCGTGCACGATGCACTTGGGTTTTCCCGTCGTGCCCGACGAGAACATGATGAAAAGCGGATGATTGAACGGAAAGCGACGCCATTCGAAGCGCGCGGCGTCGCCCTGAACGATGAGATCGCGCAGCGAATGCTGAGGCTGGCTCACCGTGCTCGGCAGCGGCGTTTCATCCAGGCAGATGACGTGCGTGAGCGTCGGCAGCGCCGCGGCCACTGCGGCGGCGTGCGAAGCGATCGAGCCGGCCGTGTCGAATGAGCGCTGCGTCGTGTGCGCGAACAGCATGCGCGGCGCGAGCGGCTCGAAGCGGTCGAGGATCGCCTGCACGCCCGTTTCAGGCGCCGCGGTGGAGAGCGTCGCGCCCAGCGCCGTCACCGCGAGCGCGGTAATGATTGCGTGCGCGTCGTTGCGCATCATCGCGACCACGCGGTCGCCCGGACGCAGACCGAGCTCGTTGAGCGAACAGGCAAGGCGCGCGACGCGCTCGCGCAGCTCGCCGCGCGTCATCGTTTCGCGACGGCCATCGGCATAACGCGCGGTGAGTGCCGGCGACTCGTCCGGCGCGATCTTCGACCCAAGAACGCTTTGGGCGTAATTCAACTCGACGTTCGGAAAGAAGGAAGCGGTCTCGCAATCGTCGCCGACGCAAGCCGGCTCCACCTTACCGCCCCATTCCATTCCCTCGGTCCACTGCAGAAAGCACTGCCAGAACCGGCGAAATTCGCGCGTCGAATAAGCATGCAGTTCTGGATAGTCCGCGAAACGCTCACCAGTGAAGTTTTCCAGCGCCGCGGTAAAGCGTGACATGCGTGATCCGGCGACGTGCTCCGGCAAGTTCTGAAATACGGGTTCGCGCGCATACATACGCATGCTGGCCCCGACGAAATTCTCGTGATTCATCCCGCCACCAGTTGTGGAATAAAGCGTTATATGTAGTTATCTGCCTGCCGGCCGGCGGGCGCCGGCGAACAGTCGCATTCCGACAATGCCTCTTATTTGGCCTTGGGCACTCTTCCCTCACAAACAGATTACTGCGCGAGACAACGATGCTATGTGCGACCTCACACAAAATTACATGCGTCGCCGCGCGACGTCCCGCGCACGATGTTCGACCGCCGGCTCTTTGCGGGCAAGTATCTGAATTCGCTCGCCGTCCGCCACAGTGTTGTCTACCGTACTGAACGCATATGCAAAGAACGTTTAAATCGACAGACAGCGAGTAGGCCTACCAAAGAGGATCAGGCTCGCGCGCTGCACGACAAGAACATTGTGCGATGCGTCTGCAACCGTCATTGCACTCACTGAAGCTCGCGTTCCACGAGGAAAAAGACGTGAACCGATGGATTCGGGCGCTTTTCAAAGCGGCCCTGGTCATCTCTATCGTGCTGCCTGGTACCGCCAGCAATAGCGTGCAAGGCGTCGAGACGTCCGCGCCCTGGATAGGCACGTGGTCGGCTTCGCCCTCCATCACCGACGATGCCGGCTTCAATAACCAGACGTTGCGGCAGATAGTGCACACCAGCATCGGCGGGACATCGGCGCGAATCCATTTGTCCAACCTTTTCGGCTCCGAGCCGCTGGTAATCGGCGAAGCGCGAATCGCGCGGGGCGCGCAAGGTCAGGAAACGGTGCCCGGCAGCGACCGCGCCGTCACGTTCGGCGGTCAGCCGAACGTGACGATTCCCGTGGGTGCTTCGGTCGTGAGCGACCCGGTCGCGTTCGAATTTCCTCCGCTATCCGATGTCGCCATCAGTCTCTATCTACCCGTGCGGACGGCGCCGCGCTCGACCGGCCACGTCGACGGCCTGCAAGATATCTATATCGCCGCTGGAGACGTTGCCGCCGACCCGGCCTTCACCGGCGGGAGCATAGTCTCCCCGGGCGGCCAGTCCTACTACTTCCTGACGAACGTCGACGTGTTGAACCCGGCCGCAACCGGGGCGGTGGTCACGTTTGGCGCTTCCATAACCGATGGCCTCGTGTCGAGTGTGAATGAAAACCGCCGCTGGCCCAATCGCCTCGCCATACGGCTGCAACAGGCCGGCATGACTGTGGGCGTGCTCAACCAGGGCATTAGCGGAAATAACTTCTTTACCGATAACTTTGGACAGGCCGGTCTCAAACGCTTCGGTCGCGACGTGCTCCAGCAAGCGGGCGCGAATTGGGTGGTCATCTCGGACGATGCAATCAACGATCTGAACGCCGACAAACCGCCCACGGCTCCCCGCTTGATCGGTGCACTGCGACACCTCATCGAGCGCGCGCATCGCGCCAACATCAAGGTGATCTGCTCTACGCTGACGCCGTTTGCCGCAACGGGACCCGTCGAAGCAGCGCGGCAAGACATTAACGCCTTCATCCTGAGTCCGACAAGCGGCTGCGACGCGGTACTCGATCAGGCGAAGGCCGTCAGCGACCCCGCCAATCCCGCTGTTTTGCTGCCCGCTTATAACAGCGGCGATAACCTCCATCCGAACGAGGCGGGCTTGCAAGCCATCGCCGACGCGATGGATCTGGATGCGCTCACAGCCGGGCCGCCCGTCCAGGCACCCTGATAACGGCTGCGCAGGCGAAACGACTCATTTACGCAAGCATCGTCGACGTCCGCCCAGTTTTCGCGCTCCAGCACCGGTCTTCAACATTTTCTTTTTATCGGACGTGAATAGCAGGACATCCATCACCGCCAACAGCGAGAGCAAGACAATCGCGACGAAAACAAACGTCCCGACGATGCTCAAAAGTGTCATATGTCCTCCGTGAGTTAAGGGAAGCGGGGATCGATGCGCACTTTATCATTCCCACGGGCGCGGCCGCGATTTGAACGCTGCCCGCTCCGCCACACCTGATCAGCCGGCTCAACCCTGCACTCTCCTATAACGCTCCATTAAGTTGTTAGCAAGACATGCACGTCCGACCTGGCGTCCTGCGCTGTGTCTCGGATGCGGACATACGCCATGCCGCAGCATGAATTACATCTTAAGAGTAAACCCACAGCGGCATTCACCACTCCCGGAGCACCGCCACCAGCCGGGTGTTTATTGTCCGCGCATTCCTGAGCAGTTTAATTTCTGTGTGCGCCGTGCCGCAGAACGGGCTCGCCTTTAGCTTCAACATCGGCACCAAATACATCAAAACGGGGGAGACAAAGTGGCAATCAGTAAATTTGAGGCACCAGGTTGAGTCGCCTGGATTGAACGCTTTACCGCTGTTCACGCCCATAAATCAATTCCAATATGCAGGCTCGCCATGTGCACATCAACCACAATCGTTGTCGTCGTTTCCGTATGGATCACCGTCGTAGTCCTGCTTTGGCTACTGGTTCGCAACGGCGCACTACGAGAGCGCGAGGAATATGAAAATCCGCTCGCCAGCAAGCAGAAGCGGCGTGCCGCGAACGAACGGCGTTATGGAGATGCCGATAACGGTCACGCAGACTCGCCCGATATTCACGGGCCGTCCGGAAGAAAGAGAACACCGTGAGATAAACGGACGCGAACAGAGACAGCCCCGGCGTAACGCGGGGCTGTCGCTTTAGTGCTCTCGTATCCTGGATCTGCCCGGATAGACGATCGCCGGAAGATCCGACGCCGCGCGCCGGATACGGAAGTGATTCGTTATTTACCGCGCTTTTTCATCCCGTCGATGAGGGTCAACCGCCCCACCCGGTTGAACGTGTGCACGCGATCTATGCTTGCGTCCCAGTTTGCTTCAATCCGGCTCGCCGGCGTTTCCTTATAGGTAGTCTCGTCGATCGCGTCGATACGCTGAAACGACAACGCGCGCCCGTACTTACCACTGCAATCTTGCGCGGGCCGATACCATTGCCCGTGATGTTCGAAGATGGTCCCCGCGGGGCGAGCAGTTCTGATATCCGACACGATCGGGTTGCAGGGATGAGGATGCCAGTCCTTGCTCAACAGCGTGTCCGACCAGAACAGAAACAACTCGTCGGACAGCGGTGCGTGCTCGTTTTCCCGCATGCAGGCGAACAGCCAATATTTTCCGTCGTGACGCCAGATCGTCGTGTCCACGGCCATAACGTCATCCATCAGGTTCATGACGTGTTCCCATTGATCCGGGAACCGCGTGCACCGATAAAGCTCGATGGCCTTGCTCTCGTTGGTCTCAGGAATCATGTAGAGTTCGCCGTCTTCCTCCAGCATGAATGGATAAGACAGGTGATAAGGCCGCTCCAGAATTTTCACGGGAGGCAGGATCGGCTGGTCGTTTGCATCGAAACGGATAACCGAGAGATGCCCCCTGTTCTTCGAATATTCGAGTTCTTCGATAAAGACCGCATACTCGCCATTTCTTTCGACCACGAAGGGGTCTGCCCAGAAGCGGTCCTTGGGCGGCAGCAGTTGCTTGAATTCGAAAAGACGCTCAGGGAGGTGATCGTTCTCGCCGAAGTGGTACAGCAGCATCCACTGTTCGAACTTGCGCAACCCGCTTGCCTTCTTTGCGACGGTTCTCGCCATCAACTGGCCAATGAACTTGCCGTAAGCGCCGCTGGTCGGTTCGGCGATTTTCTCTCCGGAATAGAACGCCGGTGGCGCATCAGCCTGCGTGTATTTCAGCCTGAATTTGTCTTCGCCGATCTCCCTCAGCTCGCGCAACTTTCGCGGCGCGAAAGAAAGCGTCTTCCAGTAGCAGTGGCTGCGATTCCTGTGAATCGACACAGGATAGGTCATCGACCATGATCTTTGCAGCGTGTGCGGGCGTTCGCCTGCCCGGGTCTGAAACTGCAAGGCGGATGCCGTCGTTGTGCGGTCCAGAAGAATGTCCCACACGCCGACGGGTCCATCACGTTCGACTACTTCATCGCCATGCCGATACGACCAGATGCCGCAAGAGGCCGTATCGAAGATCTCGCCGCACGGCCGCAACGGGCCCAGCCGCAGGAATACGGTGATGCCGTGCGCGGCGATTTTCGCGAGGTCGCGAGGATCGAAATGATCCCCGCATTCCTTGCTCTCCACCTCGACATTCAAGGTCGGCACTTCCGCCAGCGCCGGAGTCAACGACTCGGTCCTGAATGCGTCGTGCCCAACCTTAACGAGCCGCTTGTCTAGCGCCATCCACAGCGACAAGGGCCACGGACCGGCCTGCGAAGCGGTTTTCCTCGCCGGCCGCCGTTGGTACGCATATTTGACGACCAGGGCGATCTCCATTCCCTGCTCGGCGGCAATCAGTCCGAGCATGTGATTCACCCAGGCCGGCAACGCGACGTCGTCGACGAGAACCCCAACCTTTATCGTGTTCATCACTGATTGTCTTGATGGATCGATATGCAACGTGCCCCGCGCTTCATTCCACCGTCACCGATTTCGCGAGGTTGCGCGGCTTGTCGACGTCGGTCCCGCGCGTGCACGCCGTGTGATACGCGAGCAGTTGCAAAGGCAGCACGTGCAGGATCGGCGACAACGCCCCGTAGTACTCGGGCATCTGAATGACGCGCAACCCTTCCTCGTTCGACAGATTCGCATCGGCATCGGCGAAGACGTACACCTGGCCCCTGCGGGCGCGAACCTCCTGAATGTTCGACTTCAGCTTCTCCAGCAAGCCGTCGTTCGGCGCGGTCACGACGACCGGCATCGCATCGGTCACGAGCGCAAGCGGTCCGTGCTTCAGTTCGCCGGCGGGATAGCCCTCGGCGTGAATGTACGAAATCTCCTTGAGCTTTAACGCGCCTTCCAGCGCGATCGGGAAGTGCGATCCGCGGCCGAGGAAGATCGCGCTATCCGTGCGCGCGATCTCGTGTGCCCACGCGATGATTTGCGGTTCGCGCGCCAGCACGCCCTGCAGTGCCGTGGAGAGGCCCGAGAGCTGCGAGCGGTAGCTCGCTTCCTGCTGTGCATCGACGTACCCGCGTGCGCGGCCGAGCGTCACCGCGAGAACAAACAGCGCCACGAGTTGCGTGGTAAACGCCTTGGTCGACGCGACACCGATCTCGGGACCGGCTTGCGTAATGAACGACCAGCGCGACTGCCGCACGATCGCGCTCGTCGCCACGTTGCAGATCGCAAGCGTGTGGTCCTGACCGAGCGATTGCGCATGCATCAGGGCGCCGAGCGTGTCGGCGGTCTCGCCCGATTGCGAAATCGGCACTACGAGCGTGTTCTTGCCCGGGATCGTTTCGCGGTAGCGGTATTCGCTGGAAATCTCGACCTGCGTGGGAATCTTCGCGATCGACTCGAACCACGCCTTGGCGGTCAACGCGGAATAGTGGCTCGTGCCGCAGCCGAGCAGCAGGATGCGGTCGATCTGCGCGAACGCCTGCGGGTCAGTGGCGCCGAAGAGCGTGGCGTCGAACGCGCTGTTGCGGGGGAATGTTTTGGACACAGCCAGCGGCTGCTCGAAAATTTCCTTCTGCATGAAATGACGGTACGGTCCGAGCGCCGCCTCGGTGGGCGGATGGAGCAAAGTGCGCGCCTCGCGCACGACCGGCTGGCCGTCGCGGTTCATGACCCGGGTACCGTTGTGCGACAGATCGGCGATGTCGCCGTCCTGCAAAAAGATGAACCGGTCGGTGACGTCGGAAAGCGCGAGCGGGTCTGACGCAAGAAACGATTCCTTGCCGTTTATCCCGATCACGAGCGGCGAACCATACCGCGCCCCCACCACGCGCTCCGGCTCGGATTTGCAGAAGACCGCGATGGCATAGGCGCCACGCAGCTCGCTCACGGCGCGACGCACGGCTTCCGCCAGATCGCCCTGGTAGTAACTGTGAATCAGATGAGCGATCACTTCCGTGTCAGTCTGGCTGGCGAATTCATAGCCCGCGCCGCTCAGCGTGACTTTCAGCGCCTCGAAGTTTTCAATGATACCGTTGTGAACGATTGCGATCTCGTTCTGCGAGAAGATGGGATGCGCGTTCTGGGTCGCCGGCGCGCCGTGCGTCGCCCAGCGCGTGTGCGCGATGCCCGTCCAGCCTTCGAGCCCCATCTCGCGGACCTCGCGATCCAGAGAGCGGACGCGCGTCAGACTGCGCACGCGGTGTGGCGCGCCGTCCCGCAGCACGGCCACGCCGCAGGAGTCGTAGCCGCGGTATTCCAGCCGCCGCAAGCCTTCGAGCAATACCGGAACGACGTTGCGTTCCGCAATCCCAGCCACGATTCCACACATATTCCCCTCCGATGGTTTAGTCCGTTGCGCGACTCAACCGTGTTGGGATATCGCGTGGACTTCATAAAGTTTCTTCTGTTGCGCTAAAGCAGTCCGTTGCTTCGCGCATCCTTCTTCTTTATAGGCATCCGAATTAAATCGTCCCCTCCCGACACCGACGGCGGCCGGCACTCACCTCAAACCGTTTCCGCAAGCAACTGGTCCGCGCTATGGGTGATGAGTTGCATCATCGCCGCCTTGGCGCCGTCCGCATCTCCGACTTCGATCGCACGCACGACCTTGCCGTAGTCGGCGACCCGCGCCTCGTATGCGAGTGCTTGCATGCGGAAGACCGGCTGCATGGCCGTCAGCCCCATCCTGACGATGTGGCCCATCTGGCAGAGCAACGCGTCGCCGCTTGCGTCGATGATCGCCACCTGCAACGCGTCTTCGGCGGCCTTGCGCGCGACGGGATCCCCGCTCGCCTGCTGCAGATTCTGATACATGGCGGCGATGGCGATGCGCTGGTGCCGGCTCGCCCGGGTGGCCGCGAACGCAGCCGCGCGAGGGTCGACGAGCTTGCGGAATTCGATCAGCCCGTGCAGATACTCGGGATCGGGCGTGGCGCGAAGCCGCCACTCGGCAACCTCATGATCGATGATGAGCCAGTCTTTAGCCGGCTTGACGCGCGTGCCCGTCTTGGGCCTGACATCGAGAATCCGGCGCGAAATCAGGATGCTGATCGCTTCGCGCATGATCGAGCGGCTCACGCCGAGCTTCTTCGAGAGGATGACCTGCGGAGGAAGCATGTCGCCATCGAAATCCCCGTTGATGATGCCGGTCACCACCTGGTTGACCACTCGCTTGACTAGCGATGTTTCGTATCCGTGGTTCATTTTGTTTTCTCGTGGTCCTATGAGGCGTTACCTGCAAGGTCCGTCTTTTCCCGGATCCTCGCCGCGGTTTTCAAGGCTTGTCCCCGTGCCTTTGTATGTTCATATGGTGCATCGGGTTCCGTTCCCGCAACGTACGTCCTCACACACTACCTGCGTAAATGATTGGAAATCGCAGCGCCAGGTCAGTGGCGAGGCTCCTCCGCGCCACGCGGCGCGACGACCGGTGCGTGCCCCGTGATCACCAGCCAGCGCGGCGTCCTGATGCGTACGATCGCCACATAGATGTGAACGTAGATCGTAACGAAGGCGATGGTTGCCCCGGCGAGCGCGATAGGCGTGTCCCAGAAGAACGTAGCCGGCACGATGCTGACGAGGCTCAGCACCCACAGATAAACCGAGGTGCAGGAATTGCGCATCGCGCGCCGGCGCAGATTGCCACCATCGATACCCTTGCGCACCACACGCCGATACACGAGCGTATGCAGATGAAGTCCGTCCGGAGCGCCCGCCGGCCTTCCGCGCACGATCCTGCGGCGATAGATGGAAAAGAGCGTCTCGAAGGTCGGATAGATTGCGACGGCCATTGCGTACCACGCCGACACGCTCGGGTTGCGCACGATCAGCAGCACCAGCAGCTCCGCCATGATGAACCCGATGAAATAAGCTCCGCCGTCGCCAAGGAAGACGGAAGGCACCGGAAAATTCCAGAGCACAAAGCCGCCGATCGCTCCGATCATGGTCAGTGCCATGCTCATGACAAGCCAGTCGTTGACGCTGTGGGCCACGTAGCCGATCGAGGCGAAGATCAGCATGGTCACCACCGAGGCGAGTCCGTTGAAGCCATCGATGATATTGACCGCGTTCGTCAGCCCGGCCACGCCGAGCATCGTGAAGCCGATCCCGATCGGCACAATGCGCAGCCACTGATCGACGAGCGGCAAATCCACCCGCGTGAGCGTCGCGTGCATCAGCAGGCAGGCCGCGAGCGCCGAAGCGAGCGCGCACAGCAGCCGCACTCGCGGGCTCACGCGCTTGGTCATGTCCTCGATCACGCCGCCTGCGAACACCGGTACGGCGCACAACAGGAGCACCAGTTGGCCCGTGCCAGGGGCGGTCGCCCACAGCGGCTGGATGAGCGGAATGACAGTGGCGGCGCAGGCAATTCCAACTCCACCGATTCTTGGCACCGCATAGGCGTGGTTCTTCTGAATGCCGCGCAAGTCGTGGTCCATCGTCAGCGACCCGTGCAGCCCCGAACTTCGCACGATAAAAAAGATAACAAGGAATGAGACAACAAAGCCAAACGCAAGATTTAACATCTCGGTCTCCAACATAAACGGAGGAATTTTTATTTTCTTGTCGCTTTAAAAACGCATGCTTAGGACAAGGTTAGTGATGCACACCGTCTCTCACTTTGAATCTTTCCTCTGTGGCATTCCCAACACAACCCGGACACGATCATTTTATGAGCCGACAAATCAGCGTTAATACGATGTGCCATGGCATACGCCGGTTCAGCTTACCGGCGCATCGGAATATGTGTATGAAATGACCATTGCCCGCTTTTACTCGCGCTGCCCACAGGAGCGCGCTTTGCACCGGCAAGCATTACCTGGCGGCTAGCGGAGAACCGCTCAGAGAAAGTACTTATAAGTGTCCAGCAGATAATTCTTGTGAATGTCGTAAGTCAAAATAGCCAGGATAAAAGCGACGATCCACAGGATCAGCGAATTCTTGATACGGATCTCCGGCAGCATGAAGGCCAACAGCAGCGGTCCATAGTAGACAATGCGCTGAGTCCCGAATGGATAGACGAAGAAGGAGATGATCAGGAACATGATCAGCCCGATATGCATGATCGCGATCTCATGGACGACCATTTCGCGCACGACGTGCTCGATATGCTTTCGACGCAGCACGATCACGAGCACCGGTACGATCAGATACAGAGCGAGCGAGATCAGGAAGTTCACGGTGAATTCTTCCTGCTGCGTGTATTCCTCGAGCCGGCGGCCGCCGAACCTGGCGAACAGCCAAGCCGACGCCAGCGACATCGCGAGCGCCGCGCCGACCACGCCCACGATCGCCAGCGCCTTGCTTCGCCTCATGAGAAAGTGCGCGAGAATCAGGAACAAGGCCGGATACGCAAAGGTGGTGTGAACGATACTCGCGAGCAGCGCGCCTCGAACGGGTTGCTGCCGGCACATCGCGAAGTACATGGCGATCGAGAGGGCGAAGCCCTGGCGGATCTGGAATAACCCGACCGTCGCGAGGCCGGTGGGAATCAGCGCCCACAACAGCAGGCCGAGAAGGGGCCGGCGCGTCCGGCTAAGAGCAAGCGCCATGAGCACGTTCAGCACGACAACCGTCACGCGGACCGCGACGTCCGGTGAGAGGCCAAGTGAATCGAGGCCTAGCACCCACAGCCGCCAGCCGAGCTCATCCGTGATGGTCTTCACGATGAAAAGCACGACCGACTGGCTGCTGGACCAGAGATGGACGATCCAGAGCGGATCGGCGTCCCTGAAGTACGCAACGTAATTGTCCTGATCGAGCAGCATGCTCCGATCGCCGAGGGCGATCTTCAGGAGAATGAACGCCGACAGCGCCAGGAATCCAAGCATGGAAGGCCGCAGCCACCGGTAGCCGATTGAATGGATCTGGAACTTCGAGTTGAGTTGTTGTGCCACTTTCATCCCTCTCTTGCCCGTCAGCTTGCCGGTGCCGCGCAAACCGGAGGAGGTGCGTTGATTTTCTTGCCTCTCAGACGTGCTTTCGGCACTCGCCGTTCAGCGGACCGTGCCCGGTGATCGGTATTGCCATCTGCCCGTTGAACGGCCTTGAAACTAACTTTTCCTTACGCCCCTGCACGCTATCAGCTTTTGATTGGACCTTACGAGCGGAACGGCACATAAGATTTGCATCGATGCCGAAGCTCGGGTCCGTAGACTCGTATAAACAATAAATCGCATTCGGGCATAAGCAGGGGCAATTGTCCTGGCCTGTGTTCGATGCCGAACGGTATGGCGGCGGCTCGATCACTTAGCCTTCCATTGTCCTTTCGTGATTACGGATATCGAGTCCGTTAAAAACAAGCGGCTCAGATTGATCTGATTGAATAGCAGCGGTTCTACGTCACCGAATGCCGTACCGTGCAAACAAAATGAAAATTGTCCATATTATTTCGGGACTCGGAGTGGGCGGCGCCGAAACCTTGCTTCTGAACCTGGTTTCGGAGTCCCGCACCGCCGGCGGTACGCATGTCATCATTTCCCTGTCCGCCATCGACAAGATGGCGGACCGTCTGCGCGCAGCCGGCGCGGAGGTCAGGTTTCTGGGAATGCGGCCCGGTGTTCCGAATCCACTGCTCCTGATTCGACTGGCCAGGTGGATCGTCGAAGCGCGCCCCGATGTCGTCCAGACGTGGATGTATCACGCGGACATTTTCGGCGGCGTGGCAGTGTTGCTGGCGCGGCTCATGTTTCGGCTCAGCAGGCAGCGCCACCGCTTCGTGCTCGTCTGGGGCATCCATCGAACCGAAGTGCCCACGGCCAAAGTCGGGCGCGTTCTGAATACGCTTGCCCGGATGGGCGCGGCGACCTCCAACCGTTTGCCGGATTCGGTCATTTGCTGTGCCAACGCGTCGTTCCGAACTCACGTTGAGTACGGCTACGAGCGCACGAAGATGCGCGTGATCCATAACGGCTTCGATGTTCGCAAGTTCGTGCCGGACGCCACCGCAAGGACCGCACTGCTGAATGAGCTCGGCCTGCCGCCGGGTTCCATACTGATCGGAATCGTAGGACGCTCCAATCCCGCCAAAGACTACGATAACTTTCTGCGTGCGGCCGCGATGCTTCACCAGCGCGTGCCGGAATGCCATTTCGTCATGGTCGGTAAAGACGTCGATGCCAACAACAAAGCGCTCGCACGCACGATGAACGAGCTTGGCCTGACAGGCGTCTGCCACTTGCTGGGCGCCCGCAACGACCTGCATCGAATCATGCCGGCGTTCGACATGCTGTGCCTCTCGTCCCGAACAGAAGGTTTGCCCACGGTCGTGGGCGAAGCGATGGCTTGCAGCGTTCCGTGCGTGGTCACGGACGTGGGCGATACCGGCCAGCTGGTCGGCGACACCGGTCTGGTTGTTCCACCGCGCGATCCCGTCAGTTTGTCGGACGCGCTCGAGCAGATGGCGACGTTGAGTCTGGAGCAGCGCAAGACACTGGGAAGGCTGGCACGCGAGCGGATCGTCGAATCTTTTTCGATTACGGTGTGCTGGCAACAGTATCGGGACATGTACGCGACATTGCTACGCGCAAAAGGCGTGACGCGTTAAGCGCCACGACCCTTGCGAGCGGCTACCGGACGATGGTGGGATTCGTGATATCGATCCTGGGTCCCGCACGGTCATAGTCGGCGCTGACAAAAGCATCTCGCCTCGGACGAATCCACGTTGGCGAATTGCTCGTGATATAGCCGGTGACCACGCTGCCTTTCATCTTCAATCCGGATACGCTGAAGGCCGCTTCCCTGCTGTCTTCGTCCTTGTGTCCGCTGATCACGACGCTGACGTTCTTTTCCCGGCTTCCCGGCAGTGCTTCAAGATAGACCAGAATGCCGAACTGGCAGTGCCGTGTGGTCGGATTCACAATGCGGATGTTTTCCACGACGTCCGTGTTCGCGTTCGGCTCGATATCCAGTCCGGCGGAAGGAAGCGTGCCGGCTATGTTTTCCCACACCGGACTGTCGAACAGAATATTCTTGCCGCTGATAATCGAAACACCTTGCCGACGACAGCCGGACGCATAGTGATTCATTACCCGGATGTCGCTCGAATAGGGCAGACCGTTGCCGAAGCTGTTGGCGATATAGATGCCGTCTCCCCAACAGTTGATCGTGCTGGGCGACAATATCGTTATATCGGTGCTTCCCGCAATGGATATGCCCATGCCCCACTCTCCGCCCTTCACGGTGTTCAGCTCTTTACTGCCGTCGACGCGAGGATTTTCCAGCACCACGTGGCGCACGTCCCAGACACGGATGACCTCGTAGTTTTGGGTGTCATGCGGAAGGAGTTTGATCGAGGCGCCGGGAGCGAAGCGCACGCGGCTGTTGTTGCGCATGTGCAGCCCTTCCGCGTCGATCCGGCAAGGGCCCGTAATCACCAGCGTCTTGCCGATCGAATTATCGACCGCCTTCTGAAGCGCGGCGCGGTCATTCGTCTTGCCGTCCGCCGCGACACCGAACGATCGATCGATGACCTCGTCGGGCGCGGCATGCTTTTTGGTCACGACGTCGGCCACCGCGGCGAGAGGTCGCGTGATCGCACCCACCAGGCTGCTGAGGAGAAATGCATTTACCGCTCTCCGGCTGTTGCGCACCGTGCACCCCGTAAAGAATTCAGCCCCTCAAGCGGCGCATTGCGCGCAACGGGGTAGAGGTTAAAAAGCGCATCGCCATCGCGACGCCCGGGACAGGAGTTCTGACGCTCGCGGCTTCTTCAAAGGAGATGAACCGCGAGCGGTTCTTCTTCACGAAGCCGACAATCCTGTCGATCTCGGCCTCGCCGAGCGTATTGACATGCAGGCAGATGGAATACACGCCGAAACCAAAATGCAGCGGCGTTGCGAACAACTGCGGCACCGCCGTGAGAGCGCCGAATTTGTACGGATAGACGCCGCTGCCGTCCGTCAAATATTTGAAGTCGAGATCGGCCAGCGCGCGGAGCGTCGCTTCATCGAACGAGTGGGAGGGCGCCATGAATACCGGCTGCCAGACGCCCTCTCGCTGAAGAATCGTCTTTCCCGCCTGCAGCTTGGCGAACTGCTCCTCGTAGGAGAGACCGGCCAGCTCCGATTTGCTGCCCAGACGCAACAGCCCGGGATGCTCGGTAACGTACTGGTGGGTGTAGCCGTGCTGCGCGATGCTCCAGCCGCGATCGACCCAACCGCGCACCGTATCCCAGAACGCGTCTCTCGCCGGCTCGACGACGAGCGTCTGATCGAGACAGTTCGGCACGACGCCGACGAGCAACGGCAGGTCCTGATCCATGGAAAGCTCATCGAACGGATCGAAGCGCGACCAGGCCATTTCCGGAGTGATGTCATCGAAGCGCAATATGAATTTCGGAACGACCATGGCCACTCAATCTCCTTCAGGATGTTTCGCTGACACCGTTAAATCTGCCGCTCGCGCTGACTCGCCACGACGACGTCGCGAGGCGCCGGGTCCAGCAATTCGCTATAAACCCGCAGCGTCTTGCTGATTACGATCGATTCGTCGAATTCACTCAACGCTTTGGCTTGAGCCGCAAGCCCGAGTTTCCGGCAAAGCTTGCGATCGTCGTCGAGCAGGCGAATCGCATTGGCCAGCGCCGCGGCATCGCGCACCGGAATGAGCAAGCCATCGTCTCCCGTACCGCTGACGACTTCACGGCAGCCCGGGACATCGGTGGTGATCAGCGGCAACGCGCACGCGGCCGCCTCGATCAGCGTCTTGGGCAAGCCTTCCCGATAACTCGGCAGCACAACGACGTCCACTTCGGACAGCAGCTTCGGCATATCGCTGACGTGTCCCAGCCACGTGAGAAGCCCGTCGTTAGCCCAGCCTTCTACTAGCTCGCGGGGGACGGAGGCGGGATTGCCGTCGTCGGGGGAGCCGGCAAGAAGAAAGCGCACCGTGCGGTTTTCATCTCGCAGTGCGCGAGCCGCCTCGACGTACTCGGCAATTCCCTTGTCCCACAACAGGCGAGCAGCCAGTACGACCCGCAATGGAGCCTGGGCGTCCTCATAGGTCTCCGGCCGGGCCGAGAACCGCGAACAGTTCACGCCGGAGCCTTTAATGAGCTGTATCGACCGGTCGTCGACAATTTTCGCGCGTTTGAAAATCGCGACGTCGTCGGGATTTTGCAGAATCAGCGCATTGCGCCGGCCGTTAAGAGCGGACCGCATCAGTTGGCGCACGATAGGCCGCAGCATGCGAGCTTTCAAATCCCGGCTCGTGAAGACGTAGCCCATGCCCGCCACAGCGTTGATTCGCGCGGGCACGCCGGCCAGCTTGCTCGCGAGCGAGCCGTACACCGCGCTCTTGATCGTGAAGCCGTGGACCAGGTCGGGCTTTTCACGGCGCAGAAACCGGACGAGCCATGCGAGCACGCCCACTTCCCGCAACGGATTGAGGCTGCGGCGATTCATCGGCACCGCGTGCCAGCTAAACCCGAGTGCCTGCAGCTTCGGTCCGAATTCTCCCGGCGGCGACAGCAGGACCACGTCATATCCGTCTTGCCGCAGTCTCTGCGCCAGCGAGAGGCGGAAGTTGTAGAGATACCAGTCGGTATTGGCAAAGAGAACTACTTTACGTCCGTTCATGTCCGCTCCTGAATCTCTGAGCTGTATGTAAATACGGCAGGTCACGACCGCAACCAGGCCGCCGGGTTTATTCAGTGCGTCGACTCGGCAGCCTTCGCACGTGCCCCAACCCGTTCGAACAACTGGTCCCAGATATGCAATACCGCCTTCAACGAATAGCGCTCCCGTACCGACATGGCGGCCTTTCTGCCCAGCTCGGCGCGCAGCGGGTCGTCCGAAATCAGCCGGCGCAGCGCGGCAGCCATGGAGTTCGCGTCGCCTGGCGGAATGAGCAGGCCGTCCTCGCCGTTGCGTGTCAATTGCCTCGGTCCGCTAGGACAGTCGAAAGACACAACCGGCAGTCCGATCGCCATGCCTTCCATCAGCGCCATGGGCAAGCCTTCATGACTCGACGACATCGCAAAGACCTGGCCCTTGGCCAGTTCGCTCCACGGCGTCAGCGTCCGTCCCGGCAGGAAGATCCGCTCGCCCATGCGCAGTTGCGCGATCTGCGCCTCCAGCGCCGCGCGCTCCGGTCCTTCTCCCCAGATCCACAAGTCCCAGTCAGGCCACTCGTCCGCGAGCAGTGCAAAGGCGCGGATCAGCAAATCGAACTGCTTTGTCCTGTTCAGCCGTCCCAGCGAAATGACGCGCTTGCGCGCGGTGGCCGGTTGCCGTTGCTGCAGGAACAGTCCATCGGGCAATGGGTTGGGCATTACCGCGATGTCCTTCATGCCCGGCACGACTTTTCTGAACGGCGCGACCACGTCGTCGGTCAACAGCGTCAGCAGATCGGCCTTCGGATAGACGAACCGGCACAGCAGCCGCCATAGCAACGAACGGTTATCGGCAAGTGGATTCGTGTGCTCGCTCACGATGATGGGAATGCCGAGCCCTCGCGATGCGAGAATCGTCGTGACATTCACGTTGGTCAGAAACGATACGATCACATCCGCCTTGCTCTCGCGCATGAGCGCGCGCAACGCCCTCATGCGTTCGATATAGGCGAGCGGTCCCCGGCCGCGCCGCGTCACCAGGTCAGCCAGATAGACGAACTTAACGCCGGGCGAAACGGGGTAATTGCAGGCGCTGCGCCCGGAATACGTGGCGACGAGCGTGACCGAATCGCCGCGCTCGACCCAGGCGTTGACAAGCGTTGCGGCGACGCTCTCGGCACCGCCATCCTGCATCGCGCTAATGAACAGGACGATATTCATGAACGGTCCGGATTCGGTCCACAGGGTTGATGGAATGCAGCGCGCCCGGTACTCATTCCGTCACCCGCACGGAAGGACGATCGACGAGCCCTGAAGGTCTCGCGCCGGTTTGCGTGAACACGTCGCGCCACAGGGAGAAGACTCTCGCCACCGAGAACCGCTCGACGACAGCACGCGCTCGCGATGCCATCAGTGCCCGGGTCTCGTCATCCTTCATCAAGATCGACAAGGCATTGGCGAGTGCCTGCGGGTCGCCGACCTCGCGAACCAGCAGGCCGTCGTGGCCGTGCGTGATGATGTCGCCAGGGCCGGCGTCGCAGTCGAAGCTGACCACCGCGCAGCCGCTCGCCATCGCCTCGACGATCGTCATCGAGAAGCCTTCGAAGCGCGAACTCAGAACGTAAAGGTCGGCACGCTCGTACCAGTCAGGCATATTGCCGACCTGACCCGGCAGCAGCACGCGGTTCGCCAATCCCGCCGCTGCTACTTGTGCAGTGAGTGCGCGCCGGTCATCGCCGTCGCCGAGAATGACGAGATCCCACGCCGGAAAATCGCTCGCGATCCGGCCGAAGGAATCGATCAGGATATCGAAGCCCTTCTGTTCGGCCATCCGTCCCGCCGCGAGCAATACGCGACGCTGCGCGCCTACCACCGTCTGCGGCGACACGAGAGGTTCCACGACAGGAATCGGCAGCGAGATCGAATTCGGAATGACGGTGACGCTTTTGCAATGGCAGTGTTCCTGCAGCCATACCTTGCTTTTCTCCGTCAACGCGACCACCTTGTCCGCGAACGGGTAAGTCCAGCGGCGCAGGCATTCCCAGAATCTGCCTTCGAACAGCATCGGCGGATGAATGTGCTCGGTCGCGATCACCTTGCATGGCAAGCCGAAGCCAGCCAGGATCGCAAGAATCGAGGGCCTCGTCTCGATACCGAGCACCACGTCCGGGCGCACCTGTTTGAGCACACGCCGCAATGCCAGCATCCGGCTCGCATTCGCGAAGACCGCGCCCGCGAGGCCGCTAGTGGCGCCCGCGAGATCGAGCGTCACACGCTTGACCGAGTCGTGCAGCGAATAAAAGTCGCTCGCGGTGGAAGTCAGCGTCACGACACAGACTTCGTGACCTTGTGCCGCCCATTCGCTCGACAGGTTCATGGCCACGCGTTCCGCGCCGCCGTAATGCAGTGAATGGATGAACAGCAGAATCTTCATAGCGGACCTGCCTTTTTATTCTCTAATGATCCGTGTGACAGCGTGAGAGACAGATAGCACACGAACGAACTGGCGCCCATGACGCCGGTTGCAAGAACGACCCCCGTGATACCAAACCATCGAATCAGGAAGAAATTTGCAACTGCCTTTACAGCGAAGTTCACGGCCGCTATGGCGGCCATGGCTTTAAAGCGACCCTGGCTTGCGAAAAGCTGCACCAGCACCAGCACCGAAAAATAGAAAGGAATCTGAATCAATCCCCAGCGGAACAGGCTGGACACCGCTACCGTATCCGCCGCGCTAAAGGCGCCGCGCTGAAACAGCAACTTCACGACGAACGGCGCGAGAAGCCACGCCACCACCACCACCACGCCGCTCATCGCCAGCATGAACAGCGACCACTTTAGCGCGATGCTTCGGGCCCGAACGTTATCTCCTGCACTCAACAGCTCCGATAAAACCGGCAAGGTCGCCCTGCTGATCGCCACCGCGCCCATGCTGACCAGCAGGCCGAGCACGCGGCTTGCATAGCCGAGCGTCGCGATGTTGCCGTCGCCGAGACCGGCCACGAAATACTGATCCAGCGGCGTGGCCAGACTCATGACGAGCTGGCCGATCATGAACACACCGACCGCGCGGTACATGTGCGGCCACTGCGGCGAGCTGAGAGAGAAGCTGAGCCGCGCGCGGATCTGGTCGGCACGCCCGGAGAGGACGCCCAATAGCACCGCCTGGAGAATGAACCCGAGCGTGCTGCCCCAGATCAGCGGCGCCGGCGAGCTTGCGTCGTGCCAGGCCAGCACGAAGCCCAGCAACACGAGCGCCGGCACACACTCCAGCAGCGTGTTGACGTGCTTTTCGCGTGCCTGGAGGCGTGCGGCATAGACGCAGATCGTCAGCATGACGATGCCGACCGGCGCCATGCCGAGCATCATCCGGCGCGACATCACGCGGGTCTCTTCCGAGAGGTTGCGCGCCATCAGGTCGAGCGCATACGGCCAGGAGAAATAGAGAAGGACCGCGAACGCCATGCCGACGACAATCGCCATCACGTCGAGTTCGCCGAGAAACTTCGCTTGCTCCTGTTTGGGCCTCGAGCGCAGTTCGACCAGCGCCGGCACGAGCACGACGCTCAGCACAGCGACAAACGTAGCCGGCAACCAGGTGATCAGCGTGAGCGTGAGCTGATAGGCATCGACGACGTTGCTGATGCCATAGCGATACGCGATCGACATTTCCTTGAGCGCGCCCGCCGACTTGCCGATGAGCGCGAACATGGAAACCCAGATCGCACTGCGCGCAATCCGGCTATGGTCGGGATGAATCTGCGCGAGACGGTTTCGCCAACCTGCGATCTGAGACATTGACGTTACCGCCTTAAAAGAATCGACGCGTTCAGCATGAACCTGTCATGCCGAGTGCGGCGGTGAGCTTGGGCGACTGAAGGCATTACCGTTTCGATACGAATTCGATGTACCAGGGCATCGCTCTGGACAAGCCTTCGACGAAGGGGATCCTGTTTTCATAGCCCAAAAGCCGCTCCGCCTTGTCGACATTGGCCTGTGAATGCCTGACATCGCCGGCGCGAAACGGGCCGAACACCGGGCGCTTGTCGCAACGCACGCCGTTGTCGGTGAGCACGGACCGCAAGCCGTCGTAGAGCTGGATCAAGGTTGTGCGATCGCCGACGGCGACGTTGTACACCTCGTTCCTCGCCGCCTCGTCCGACATCGCCGCGAGGATGTTCGCCTGCACCACGTTGTCGACAAAGCAGAAGTCCCGGCTGGTTTCGCCGTCGCCATTGATCAGGACGTCGTCGCCGGCAATCAGCGCCGCTGTCCATTTGGGAATGACCGCGGCATACGCGCCGTCCGGATCCTGGCGCTTTCCGAATGCGTTGAAGTAACGCAGGCCGATCGTCTTGAAGCCGTACGCACGAGCAAACACCGACGCGTACAGTTCATTGGCGTACTTGGTGACGGCGTACGGCGAAAGCGGCTGGCCGATCTGGTCTTCGACTTTCGGCAAGCCGGGATGGTCGCCATACGTCGAACTCGACGCGGCATACGTGAAGCTCGACACTTGCGCGTCGCGCGCGGCCACCAGCATGTTGAGGAAGCCGCTGATGTTCACTTCGTGGGTCGCGATCGGATCGACCACCGAACGCGGAACCGAACCCAGCGCCGCCTCATGCAGCACGTGATCGACGCCATGAACCGCGCTCACGCAATCTTCCAGACGGCGGATATCGCCTTCGATGAATCTGAAGCGCTTCCATTGCTCCGGCGAAACAACGGAACGTACTTCGTCGAGATTGCGCTGGTAGCCGGTGGAAAAATTGTCGAGTCCGACCACGGTCTGATCGAGCTTGAGCAGCGCCTCCAGCAGATTCGAGCCGATGAAACCGGCCACGCCGGTAATCAGCCACTGCTGTGGGCGCCCGGCGAGTTGTTGCCGTATTGTGTCGTAACGATCGGGCATCATGCCTCCGGATCAGATGAGGAAGCCATCACGTCGTGATGGCGTTGCGTGCGATGTGCGTGGCATCTGGCATTGGTTAGAGACGCAGATCGCTGGCCTCGGGAGGCAGCAGGTATTTCAGGTCGTACAACACATGCTCGGGCTTGCCGAAGACGCGAATGGCTTCCGCGCCCAGTTCAAGGAACCGGCGGTGCGCGACGGCCACGATCGTCGCGTCGTAAACACCTTTGGCAGGATGCTCGATCGGGTCCAGGTTGTGTTCGCGACGGGCGTCTTCTTTCGAGACCCACGGGTCGTAGACATCGACTTCGACGCCATACTCCCGCAACTCGGCAACGATGTCGACGACCTTGGTGTTGCGCAGGTCGGGACAATTCTCCTTGAAGGTCAGACCCATGATCAGCACGCGGGCACCGGCGACGCCGATCTGCCGCTTGGTCAACGCCTTCACGAGCTGCGACGCGACATACCCGCCCATGCTGTCGTTCAGGCGCCGCCCGGCGAGGATGATCTCCGGGTGATAGCCGATCGCCTGCGCCTTGTGCGTCAGATAATACGGATCGACGCCGATGCAATGCCCGCCCACCAGACCCGGTCTGAACGGCAGGAAGTTCCATTTGGTTCCGGCTGCCTGCAAGACCGACTCCGTGTCGATTCCCATCTTGTTGAAGATGATCGACAGTTCGTTGATCAGCGCGATGTTGACGTCGCGCTGCGTGTTCTCGATGACCTTGGCCGCCTCCGCCACGCGAATGCTGCTCGCCTTGTGCGTGCCCGCGACGATGATCTCGCGATACAGCTGATCGACGAGTTCGGCGGTTTCCGGTGTCGATCCCGACGTGACTTTGCGGATATCCGTCACGCGGTGCGCCTTGTCGCCAGGATTGATGCGCTCCGGACTGTAGCCGACAAAGAAATCCACGTTGAATTTCAACCCGGAAACGCGCTCGAGAACCGGCACGCACTCCTCTTCCGTCGCCCCCGGATAGACGGTCGATTCATAAATGACCACGTCGTTCTTTTTCAGCACGCTGCCGATGGTCTCGCTGGCGCCGATCAAGGGCCTGAGATCGGGACGCTTGTAGTCGTCGATCGGCGTGGGAACGGTTGCGATGTACACGTTGCAGGCTTTCAGCTCTTGCGCGTCCGACGTGAACGTCATGCCCGTGGCGGCGGCCAGCTCTTCGTTGCAGACTTCGAGTGTGACGTCCCGTCCTTCACGCAACGCCGAGATGCGGGCACCGTTGATATCGAAACCCACTACCGGGCGATGCTTGCTGAACTCCACCGCGAGCGGCAATCCCACATAGCCCAGACCGATCACGGCGAGTTTCAGCTCGTTTAACGAATGCATGATTGTTGCTCCCCTTTATTATGGATTCGCGTCTTCGTCCAATCCCCGGGCGCGATTCAGCAGAACCGAATCTTTGCCCAGGGCCACGCGCGTTATTTCGTGACCGAATCGGAGTAGTAAGCGTCGTACGCGTAGCCGCCGTACCGGCGCGACTGAGCGTAATTGGCGCGGCTCACCTTGAATCCGTTCAGCAGAATGCCTTCGACTTTCGCACCCGTTTGCGCCAGACGTTTGACCGATTCCGAGATCTCGCCGGCACGCGTATCGGCGAAACGCGCGACCATGAAGATCGAATCGGCGACGGGCGCCATGGTCACCGTGTCCGACACGGCAAGAATGGCGGGCGCGTCGAGCAGCACGATGTCGTACTGCTCCGAAGCGGCGCGAATGGTTGCTCTGAAATTGGCGCTCAACAGCAGTTCGGCCGGGTCGTGCGGATACTCTCCGCACTGCAGGACGTCGAGATTCGGCAGAACTTCTTTGTGCACGGTATCTTCGAGCGAACGTTCACCCGTGATCAGATCGGCCAGCCCCGCGCCGCGTTCCAAGCCGAAGTACTGGTTCAGATGGCCGCGGCGCAAGTCGCCGTCCACCAGCAGCACACGCTTGCCGCCCGAGGCGAGCAAGGTGCCGAGATTCGCCGACAGGAACGACTTGCCGATGCCCGGCAGCGGCCCCGCGAGCATCACCACGTTGTTGCGCTCGCCGTTCAGCGCGAATTGCAGTGCTGCCCGCATCGTGCGCAGCGCTTCGACAGCCGGGTCCATCGGATAGCGGAAAGCCAGAGCCAGTTTCTCCGGGCCGCGGATCGCCATTTTCTGCGTCAGTTGCTCCTGCTGATCGCTGACCGGAATCGTCGCGTACACGGTCAGGCCGGTGCGCGATTCCAGCTCTTCAGGATCGGCCTCGCCCTTGAACAGATAGTCGCGCAGGAAGGCCAGCCCGATCGCGACGAACAGCCCCAGCACTGCCGAAATCAGCAGCACGAGCGTTTTTGCCGGCTTGACCGGGCGCTCGGGGACGTCCGCGGTATCGAGCAACTGCACCGAAGCGGACTGGCCGGCCTTGACCAGCCGCAGCGTGTCGATGTTGCTGCGCAACGCCGCGTACATGTCGGAGCTCATGCGCATGTCCCGCATCAGACGCAGCGCACCTTGCTCCGCCGTCGGCATGGACTTGACGCGTGCCGCGAGACTCTCGACGTACTTGTTGGTGCTGGCGATCTGCTGATCGATCGCCACCACGCTCGGGTGCTCGGCGGTCAGGTGAGCAGTGAGGTCCTGGCGCTGACGCTTGAGGTCATAGAGGCGCGAGTCCGCTTCAGTAGCCTGGCGCAGGATGAGCCGGCTTTCCTCGTCCGCATCCAGAAGACCGTGACTGTTGCGATAGGTGTTGTAGGCTTCTTCGGCCTGCTCCATCTGGCGCTTCGCGCCCGGCAACTGCTGCTCCAGGTAGTTCAGCGACTTCTCGGCGTTGGCACCCTTCTGGTTCACGTTCTGGCGCACATACACCGCACCGATATCGTTGAGGATGTTGGTGACGAGAACCGGATCGCGGCCTTCCAGCATGACGCCCAGCACATTCGACTTGTTGCCTTGCTCGTCGATCTGAAGGCCCTTTTGCAGCTGCTCGAGGGCCTGCTGCCGCGAGTGGCGCGTGAGCTTGAACTCCGCCCCGCTCTCGCCGTCGATCTTGCTCACGAGCAGATTGACCGGCCCGTGGCTGGTTTCGAATTGCTCGTCGACGCCGACGCGTCCGGTGACCGGCTGTTCCAGTCCCGGCCCGCGCAACTGGTACTGGCCGCCGGTCAATGCGGTGACGGTGTACGCGTTGCCCTCCTGCTTCCTCGGCACTTCGAAGGTCGACACGCTGATCGACTCGTCACCCCAGACGAAGCCGCCCCAGCCGAAGATTCCGGGCGTCATGCGTGTGTCGGTGTGGCGCGCGATCAGGCCGCCGAGCACAGGCAGGCGCTTCGGCTCGGCTTCGATGTAGAGCTTGAGGTAATCCACCGTCTGCATCGCGATGGCTTTCGACCTCAGGATCTGCATTTCGCTTTCGGCCGAGGACTTCTCCTGGAACAACGACGACGCATTGCGCACCAGATCCTTCGAATCCGGCAGCGCGGTCGGCGAATTGTCCTCGACCCTGATCGAAATACTGGCTCGATAGATAGGCGTCGCACAAAACGCGTACAGCGCGCCCACCAGAATGAATGCCATTGTTATAACGGCGATCATTTTTCGGTGATTAATCAACGTATCGATGATCGATCCGGGATCGAATTCGTCGTTACGTTCGGATAATCCCTCTGACGCTTGATATTTGAGTTTCATGGGCACGTCTCGTCACTGGTTTTATTTGACCGCTCAGGTAAGCGGATTCGAACGAGGGAAATGTGCGATTAACGGTATTGGTCCTTTCCCTGACGCAACAGTACGCATAAGGCTGCACCAAGTATGCGCGGTAGTGCACACAAAAAATCCCGGACTTTATTCGCTATAAACGACTTGCAAAGCGCCTCGGGAAGCGCGAAACGGATTCTTTGAAATAAGGGAAAACCACAAAATGTCCGACCAGACAGATCCGTGTTTTCACGTAAGGCAGAGGCGCCGCGGCCCGCTTCGTCTTCGGCTAGTTGCACAACCCGCTGCCAGCCGTCGAGATTGACCGTGGACGGCTCGCGCCCTTCGATCGCCATCCAGACGGCGCGAGCAGTGCTTCAAAAGCGACGTCGAACACCGGGGCAAAATCCGTTGCGTCAACCAGTTTCATAACTGGTGCATCACCCTGGTTGCGGTGTAAAAAGCGGCTATCTGCCGCCGAACATTGATTTGGTCCGCCATTAGCGATACCTTCTATTCTGGTCGTCGAACTGCGGTCAACGAGAGGAGACCCGTTTCGTGAAAAGAGCGTGGGCTTTCTCCGGCATCGTCGCCTTGAGCGCGATCCTCGGCGGATGCGGCAAGGGGGGATCGCAAAACCCCACCGAGGCGTCGGGCGCATCCGCGAGCGAGGCGTCGGCTCCGCCGGCGGCAAGCGCGAGCGGCACAGCCGTCGCGTCCGGCGCAGTCGGCACCATCACCAGGACACAGTTGCCGGCGGAGGCAACCGAAACATTGCGGCTGATTAAGGCGGGCGGCCCCTTCCCTTTCTCGGAAGACGGCGTCGTGTTCCGTAACAGCGCGGCATTGCTGCCGCAGCATCCACGCGGCTATTACCACACATACACGGTTCGCACGCCTGGGTCGACGGATCGCGGGCAGCGCCGGATCATATGTGGTGGACCACGCAAGCAGACAGCCGACTGCTATTACACCGACGATTACTACGTCAGTTTCAAGCGCATTGCAGAGTAACGCCGCCTTTACAGAACGAATAGCGTGATTGCTGCCGTTATTCCGTTGCGCAACGCATGCACAGCAAGCGTCGCGATAAAGGGATGACCTTTGCGCGAATCCTCAATCGCGAAGACCGTCGCTAAAATGCCACCCACAAGCGTGCCGAGTACAACGTACGGTGCACTGTAGCTATGACTCAAGCCGAATATCAGAGCCGAAATACAGATTGCGATGCCAGTCTTGCAACGGAGTTTGCCCAGGACCCGAAGACATCCCCACTGATGAATTGTGGTCTCGATGAGCGGTGCCGCAACGCACCCTATCGCAATCAATTTGAAGACGTTGCCTTTTCCTAAGTCGGGCCCGCCCAGCGTCTGCCCAGGCGTTAAAAAAGGAGCGCAAATTAGCAGCGGAATTATGGCCAGATACGTACCCGCCAACGCCAGCACTATCAGCTTTGCCGTCGGCAACTCCAGTAGCCAAAGTTTCACTCTCTGCAGGCATCTATGAGATGTCGTTAGCATGGGCGGTCCATGGTCTCTCAGGTCGTCGTTTTTTCCGTCTTGATTGTCAGCGATCCGGGCGTTGTTGTCGATCGGCGGCTCCTTGCGGGAGCGGTCTGACCGCGATGCGCCGAAGGGCTGTCGTCGCGTTCCGATACGTCAGCAGGTCCACGCTGAAACGATCGGAATTTTCTTCGTCAAGCATTGCTACATAATCGCCGTGGAAACGCCCGGTTTGCAGTTTGCTCAAGGACCTTCGACCGGTGGCCAGAGAGTCGACCGATAGGTCATCCGAAAACCCTGGCCCACGCCGCCCGAAGACGTCGCGCGCGGTCTTCAAAGAGATATGACGCAGCCAGCGTCAAGAGACCTGAAATAACACCCGTGACGATGTGCTCGACATAAGGGATGCGGTAGTGACTCACGTGTGCATAGGTGTCGCCCAATGCTGTCAGCAAGCCGACGATCAGCGCGTTGCCGTATCGATTGCCGTAGAGTTTCGCAGCGGGCGTGAAGGTCAGAAGCACGGCAAAGAGTCCGGTGAGCAGACCGGTATGGAATGCAATCGTCCAGTGGGCAAGGCTCATGATGTTGCCCCAGCTCCCCGGCATGCAGGTCATGCACGCGCTGGTCGGCTGCCAGAAACGCTGGACGAACAACTTGAAGCGGCGCTTCCACTCGATTGACATGAGGTTTTTCCCACCAATGCCGCTGTTACGGCCAACGCGAGCCTGGCTGCCGTTGGACGGCTTTGCAGACCTTTTGACCAGCCTGCCGTCCTCGTTATGGATAAGCCAGATCAGCACCGTCGAGGCCGCGCAATAGCGTGGACATGTGGGGATACTACACCGCGATTGGACAGCCGCCGTTTCAACCGGGATCGCAATTCGGCCCTTGCGATAAGCGGCCGCCCGTCGCAGCGCAGCGTCGCGCGAACCATCGCCCCAGCACGAGCGTGGTTCAACAAACTAATTCCGCACTGCATCTGCAAGTCGCTGTTCGCGGCGCGCCAAAGCGGCCGCGCGCCTTCGATTCTCAGACTGCCGCAGACGTTATGAAAAAGACACGCCGACAAGCCTCTACGGCCTGGCGTCAGAACGATTCACCCACCATTTCTTCACTCTTGCGCCAGAGCGCGTCAGCGTGCGCAGCGTCAAGCGCATATTGTCGGACGCCTTCGCTGACGGGTGTGATGACAACATCGTCGGCAACGGTTTCGCTGACATGGCAGTTCTCGCAGTATCTGCCGCCAACGGCATCAGCTGCCGCCACCACCGCCGCCCACACGGAAGTCGCCGCCCCTTGTGGCACGGTCTTGAACTGAAACGGCGCCTTCCCCTCCGACTCGAGCTGCTTGTTGATACCTTCGAGCAACGCAGTCATCTGGCCTTCGTCCATGTGACGAGCGAGTTCCGTGTGGATTCCACCCGGATGAACCGCGGTGGCGCGAACACCGCGCGCTCGATGCCGCTGATCGAAGGCCACCGCAAAGAGGATATTCGCCGTCTTGGCGCGCCCGTACGCAACGAACGGATCGTAAGGTGTTCGCTCGAAGCCCGGGTCGTCGAGATCCACGTCAGCGAAACGATGACCCGACGACGCGAGCATCACGACTCGACCACCCGATGGGATCAGCGACGCCAACCGGTTCACCAGCACGAAATGCCCCAGATGGTTCGTGCCGAACTGCGTCTCGAAGCCGTCCGCGGTTTTGCCGAAGGGCGTTGCCATCACGCCCGCGTTCGCGATGATGACGTCGATGGGTTTCCCCTCCTCCCGCAACCTGTTCGCGCAATGCCTGACGCTCTCGAGACTCGCGAGGTCGAGCGCAATCAGCTCGATGCTGCCGCCAGCCGCGGCGGCCTCCCGCCGCGCATCGGCGATTGCCTGGGTTGCTTTTTCCAGATCTCTAGCCGCGCCGATCACGTCGGCACCGCGCGCCGCCAGCGCCCGCGCCGTCTCTACGCCCAATCCCGCCGACACGCCAGTCACCAGAATTCGCTTGCCATGAAGATCGACGCCTGCGAGCACGTTGTCAGTCGTCGAAGTTGCCCCAAATTTCTCAATCATTTCCGCTGCTCCAACACAATGAAGGTTGACGTCATTCCCCGTCCGGGATAAAACGGAGCTTCCCTCCGTTTTTTTCGATATTAAACGGAGGCACCCTCCGTTTGCAAGGACCCAACGTGTAAATGACCGATTCAACGCCAAAAGAACGAAAACCCAGAGCCGACGCGCAGCGCAATCGCGAGCGCATCCTTGAAGAGGCAAAAACGGCGTTCACTCGCGCCGGTGGCGAAATCAGCATGGAGGACGTCGCGCGCCAGGCGGGGGTCGGTGCAGGCACGCTATACCGCCACTTCCCTACGCGCGATGCGTTGCTGGAGAGCGTCTATCGCGCCGAGGTGGCGAAGCTAGCCGAGGAGCAGCGCAGACTGTCCGACTCGCTGCCTCCCGCCGATGCGCTGCGATCGTGGATGTTGCTCTTCGTGGATTACATTGCAACGAAGAAGATCATCGCGCCGGCATTGAATTCAATCGTCGGAGGACCGACGAAGCTATTCGAATCGTCCGGTGCGCAGATCACGGAGGCGATTCACTCGCTCGTCACGAACGCCATCGCAAGCGGCGATGTCCGCTCGGACATCGAGCCACTGGATCTGCTTCGCGCGCTCGTCGGCGTTTCGAATGTCGCGTCGGCGCCGGACTGGCAGCAAAGCGCGAAGAGGCTGGTCGATATACTTTTGCTTGGGTCGAGGCCGACGGAATAGGTTTGGTAAGTTGGCGCGGAAGCGGCCATTCGAACGATATCAGCCCTTCCCATCCTCCTCTCTCGCCCCAATCGCCGCGACAATCCGGCTCTGTGCGGCAACGAGCTGGTCATCCGTAGTCGCCACCAGCCACAGACGTGCGCGCTCCGCGAGCCGGCGATTGTGGTCCTTCAACGGGCCCATCGCGGCAGCAGCCTTCCAGACCACCGGGCCGACCCGGCTTTGTCTGCCCGACGGCGCGCCGACAAGCAGGCAGTAAGGTCCCAGCGGAAGCGACACGAACGGAAGTGCCGGACTCGCGCTCACGCGCCAGTCGATAAAAGGCGTCTCGCTGATAAGCAGCGGTGCGGGCAAGCCGTAAAGCACGCTGTAGTCGTACAGCGCCAGCTGTTCCGGCATGCGGGCGTACCTGCGCCGGACGTCGTCGACAACCGCCGCGCGGATCTCGTCGTCGAACATGGGTTCCTGCGCATAGCGGGCAAATGCCTCTCGCGCCTCCCATTGATAGGCGCTGAACACGCCGAGTTCAACGCAATCCTGCACTGCGCGTTGAACCTCCGCGACAGAACCGGCTTCCTCCGGCTTGCCTAACTGCGCAGCCCGCAAAAACCGGGCAAGTCCCGCGTCCTGGATCGCGGGACCCTCCTCGGACACATCGTCTTGAGCGTCCTTGCCGAGGGGCACGTAGGTATATTTTTCGGCGGCGAAATGCGACTTCTTGCCTTCATCGAATTTGATCACGCCATCGACGCAATCCAGATAGCGAGTACCGACTCGACCATGCTCCCAAATCCAATTTTTCAGGAGTGGACGCAGTGGATGCGGTCTGTCTTGTTCGGCCATTGAAACCTCCAGGTGCCCCAGTATAGTTCCAAGTTGCGGATTGCTCCGTGGAGAACATGGCGATCGTTAGCGCCGGCACGTTGACCTTTCGCAACCCACGTTGTACACAACGTGGAATGGACGCAAGCGCTTCAGGAAGGCACCGATGAGCCGCCCCTTTTTCACGATTGGTCATTCCAACCGGCCGTTGCCCGAATTCGTGAGTCTGTTGAAGGAGGCGGAGATCGCGACGCTGATCGATGTGCGCAGTATTCCTCGCTCACGAACCAATCCGCAGTTCAATCAGGACACGCTGCCGGATGCGCTCGCGCCGGAACATATCGACTACGTGCATCTTGCAGAACTGGGTGGGCGCCGCAGCAGGTGCAAAGACGATGCAGCGTCGCCCAATGTGTACTGGACTCATCCGGCGTTCCGCAATTACGCGGACTATGCGCTGCGCGACGCTTTCCGCGATGGTCTCGCGCAGCTTCTCGCGCTCGGCCGCCGGCGCCGCTGCGCGATCATGTGCGCGGAGGCGGTCTGGTGGCGCTGTCACAGGCGTATCATCACGGATTACCTGCTGCTGCACGGCGAAACCGTACTGCACATCATGGACGCGCGTCACACAACCGTTGCAACGATGACACCGGGCGCGCAACCTCAACCCGACGGCACGCTAATCTATCCGGCTCCAACCACGGCCTGAGCCGGCACGCGAAGCGACTGCCCGTCCGCTGTATTGCACGATTGCATGACTGTCACCACACAAGCCACGTCGCTCGATATCCTTCTTCGCGAGATTCGCGCCTGCACACTCTGCTCGCCGGTGCTGCCGCACGCCCCGCGGCCGGTGCTGGCGGCATCCGCGCAGGCGCGCATTCTGATCATCGGCCAGGCGCCGGGGGCGCGCGTCCATGCGTCCGGCGTTCCGTGGAGCGACGCGAGCGGTGCGCGGCTGCGCGCATGGCTCGACGTCGACGACTCCACCTTCTATGACACGTCGAAATTCGCCGTCGTGCCGATCGGCTTCTGTTTTCCAGGCCGCGGCGCGAGCGGAGATTTGCCGCCGCGGCCCGAGTGCGCCGCCCGCTGGCACGAGGAGTTGCTCGCGCACATGTCGTCGGTCCGGCTCACGCTGCTGGTCGGACAATACGCGCAGCGATTCGGACTGGGCAACGCATTCGGGCCGACCTTGACGGACACGCTCGTGCGGTGGCGCGAATTCGGCCCACAAGTTGTGCCGCTGCCGCATCCGTCGCCGCGCAACATTGCCTGGTTCAAACGCAATCCGTGGTTCGATGCGAGCGTTTTGCCGACATTGCGCGAGCGAGTCGCGGCGGCATTGGCGACGCCCGACGCGTGAAAGTCTGGGCTGATCGACAGGCCAAGTCTGGTTTATCCGTCAGCGGCAACCGATCGCGCAGCCGAGCAGACTGAACGCGCCGACAATCCCGACGCCCGCGCCAAGCCCGAACGTTTCGAGCGACGTGGCGCAACCTTGCAGACCGCAGGCGCCCGCCAGCGCGGCCACCATGAGAAGTTGCCGGATGCGGCTGCGCGCAAGCCCGCTATAGCGAGTGCTGTGGATCATCGTTCCCCTCCCGTGTTGATTGGCCTGTGCCAACGCGAAACGCCGCAGCGAGTGTAGCCAGCCGGCTTCATCGCGAAACGGTCGAATACCGGGGACAAAGAGGGAGCCGATTACAAAAGCTTCCGCGGACGTATTCGGTTTCTGCTCCGCACAGCCCGTAAAGTCGCGGCCATTTCACACCGAATGCCGGTTTTCCCACATACCGACAGCTTACGGCTTGTCATCCTGATGGCTCA
The DNA here is from genome assembly GCF_003001875.1 of Paraburkholderia sp. BL18I3N2. Classification (NCBI taxonomy): domain Bacteria; kingdom Pseudomonadati; phylum Pseudomonadota; class Betaproteobacteria; order Burkholderiales; family Burkholderiaceae; genus Paraburkholderia; species Paraburkholderia sp. BL18I3N2. The sequence continues at coordinate 1,167,823 of NZ_PVNC01000001.1, read as the reverse complement.
GGCGTGTGTTTTGGCGGGAGATGGCTATGTCGGTCTATGTCGATGAAGGGTTCAGGCCCTGTGTGACGGAATGCGCGACGGTCGCGTTCCGGGTGTGCTGTGACGATCGCGCGCAGATTTTCGAGGTCAGCGCCGACGCACTCGTAACCTTTTGCGGCGCGGCGAGCAAGCGCAAGGAGGATCTGCTTGTCGCATTCGAGGATGCGCAGTTCGAGATCCTCTCGGTCGCGGCGCAGAAATGGGCATTCAGACCGACGGAGCCGGTGCGTCTCGGCCTCGACGAATTCCGTATGGTCAGACATTAAACAGCAGATATGCCAGAATCGCATCATGACCTGGATCGCCGCCTTGCCAATGTATAACGTCACGGCCTCGCTCGACCTCGAGTGGCGCGAGTGGCTCGCCGACGTGCTGCGCATGGTGAAGCCCGCGTGCCGCATCGTCGAACCGGACGAGGAATTGCACGGCTTCTGGCGGCGTCCCAATCTGCTGATCTCGCAGACCTGCGGTTATCCGTTCATGCATGGTCTGCAGGAACAGGTTCAACTGGTCGCGACGCCGCGCTTCGACGCACCCGGCTGCGAAGGCGCGCATTACTCGAGCGTGCTGGTCACGCGTGCCGACGCGCGGTTCGATACGCTCGCGGCCTGCCACGGCGCGCGCGCCGCCTACAACCAGGACGATTCGAATAGCGGCATGAACGTGTTTCGCCACGCGGTGGCGCCGTTCTCGCGCGCCGGCATGTTCTTCAGCTCGGTGTTGCGAACCGGCTCGCATCTCGGCTCGTTGCGCGCGGTGGCGGAAAATCGCGCGGACGTCGCCGCGATCGATTGCGTGACCTTCGCTTTCGTGTGCGACGAAATGCCGGAACTGGCCCGCCAGGTTCGCCGGATCGGCATGACAGCACCCTCGCCGGGCCTGCCTTTGATCGCCTCGGACACGGTGCCCTCGGCGACGATCGAGGCACTGCGCGAAGCGCTGAACGAGGCGCTCGCGATCCAGCCCGAACGCGCAAAACGCCTGCGTTTGCAGGGCTTTTCCGTGTTGCCGCCCTCGGACTACGAGCGCATCGAGCAACTCGAAAACGAGGCGCGCGCCGTTGGCTATACGCGCCTCGCCTGAGGCCTGAAGCCTGAGCCGCGGAATTACTGCTGCTGCACGTCCAGCACCAGAAGCTGCGCGCCATCGGCAACCTGATCACCGACCGCATACAGCACCTCCGACACCGTACCGGCCGCCGGCGCACCGATGGTGTGCTCCATCTTCATCGCTTCCATCACGATCAGCGGCGTGCCCTTCTCCACCACGGCGCCAGGCTCGACCAGCACCGCGATCACCTTGCCCGGCATCGGCGCGGTCAGGCGGCCTTCGCCGCCTTCGGCATCCGCGGCGTGCGCAAGCAGGTTCTGCCATTCGAACGACAGCGCTTCGCCGAGGCAGAACACATGGAACGTATCGCCATCGACGAACACGCGGCCCGTTGCGCGCGCATCGCCGATCGTCGCGCGGTATTCATGCAGGCCGCTGCCGTCGGACCAGCTGAAGTCCTCGCGCACGCCGTCGTGTTCGAGCGTTTGCGTGCCGCCGTCGCGCGCGAACGTGACGGTGAAGGTGCTTTCGTTGTCGTTACCCGCGCTGCCACTGTCAATATCTCGCCAGCCGAGCGTCTGCGTGTAGCCGCCATTCAGGCGCCAATGCGACAGCGCATCCCACGGCGACGCGCCATGCGCCGTGCCGCCTTCGCGCTTGAGCAAGGCCGCGCAAGCCAGCGCGAGCGCTTCCTTGAACGGTTTCTTGCGCGGCGCGAACAGGGCGTCGTGATGACGTTCGATCAAACCGGTGTCGAGATCGCCCGTTGCAAACGGCTCGCTCGCCACGATGCTTTGCAGGAACTCGACGTTGGTATGCGGGCCGACCACCTCGCAGGCATGCAACGCGCGGCTCATACGCGCAAGCGCCTCTTCACGCGTCGCGCCGTGCACGATCAGCTTGGCGATCATCGGATCGTAGAACGGTGTGATGGTGTCGCCTTCACGCACGCCGCTGTCGATACGTACCGGCGCCTTGCGTCCAGATTCGCCGAGGCCCGCCGCGCCCGAGCCGGCCGCGTCGAGGGTGAACTCCACGCCTTCCGGCATGCGCAGATGCTTGAGCGTGCCGGTCGACGGCAGGAAGCCGCGCGCCGGATGTTCGGCATAGATACGCGCCTCGATCGCGTGGCCGTCGATCTTCAACTGTTCCTGCGTGAGCGGCAGCGGTTCGCCGGCGGCCACGCGCAGTTGCCATTCCACCAGATCCTGGCCGGTCACCATCTCCGTGACCGGGTGTTCGACCTGCAGGCGCGTGTTCATTTCCATGAAGTAGAAGTCGCCCGTGCCGGTCATGATGAACTCGACCGTGCCCGCGCCGACGTAATTCACCGCGCGCGCCGCCGCTACCGCCGCCTCGCCCATTTCGCGCTTGATTTCAGCGGCCAATCCGGGTGCCGGCGCTTCTTCCAGCACCTTCTGGTGACGCCGCTGCACGGAGCAATCGCGATCGAACAGATAGACTGCGCCGCCGTGACGATCCGCGAACACCTGCACTTCCACGTGACGCGGACGCGTCAGATACTTTTCGATCAGCACGCGATCATTGCCGAAGCTGCTTGCCGCTTCTCGCTTGCACGACGCCAGCGCCGCGTCGAAATCCTCGCTGCGTTCCACCACGCGCATGCCCTTGCCGCCGCCGCCCGCGCTCGCCTTCAGGAGCACCGGATAACCGATCGCGTCCGCCTCGCGGTGCAATAGTTGCGCGTCCTGATCGTCGCCGTGGTAGCCCGGCACGAGCGGCACGGCGGCTGCATGCATCAGCGCCTTCGCGGCAGCCTTCGAACCCATCGCCGCGATGGCTTCGACCGGCGGTCCGATGAAGACGATGCCGGCCGCCTCGCACGCATGCGCGAAGTCCTCGTTCTCCGACAGAAAGCCGTAGCCCGGATGCACCGCCTGCGCGCCGGTGGCGCGCGCGGCTTCGATAATCCGTTCGACGCGCAGATAGCTTTCCGCCGCCGTCGAGCCGCCGATGTGCACCGCCTCATCGCACGCGGCCACGTGTTTCGCGTTGGCGTCCGCATCGGAATAGACGGCCACGCTCGCGATGCCGAGCCGCTTGCAGGTCGCGGCGACGCGGCACGCAATCTCGCCCCGGTTGGCAATCAGGATCTTGTTGAACATGAAGTGTCTCGATGAAGTGAGCCGTTTTTTTCGGGGCTGTTGTTCTGATCAAGGCGCGGCGGCGCCCTGGAATAGGTGCTTCAGTTGCGCCAGGCCGGCGTGCGTTTTTCGAGGAACGACGCGACGCCTTCGCGGCCTTCCGCGCCGGCACGCGTACGTGCGATACGCGCCGCCGTGTCCTCGATCATCGCGTCGTTCAACTCGCGGCCCGCGATGTCCTGCACGAGTTGCTTGCACGCGCGCACTGCTTGCGGACCGTTGGCGCAAAGCGTATCGGCAATCTGCCGCACGGTGGCGTCGAGTTGTTCCGTGCTCACCGCTTCGCTGACGAGCCCGAGACGCAACGCCGTCGCGCAATCGAACTGCTCGGCGGTCGTGAAATAGCGGCGCGATGCCTGCTCGCCCAACGCGCGAATCACGTACGGCGCGATGGTGGCCGGTATCAGACCGAGCCGAGCTTCCGAGAGGCAGAAGCGCGCGCTTTCGACCGCCACCACGATGTCGCATGCCGAGATCAAGCCCATGCCGCCTGCGTACGCGTCGCCGTTCACGCGCGCGATCACCGGTTTGTTGCAGCGATAGATAGACGACAGCATGTTCGCCAGCAGCATGGCGTCGGCGCGGTTCTCGTCGTCCGAGTAACCGGCCATCTTCTTCATCCAGTTCAGATCCGCGCCCGCGCAGAACGCCTTGCCGTTCGCGGCGAGCACCACCGCGCGCACGTCGTCGCGCTCGTCGAGCGCCGTGAAGGCCGAGGTCACTTCGGCGATCATCGTTTCGTTGAACGCGTTGCGCACGTCCGGACGATTCAGCGTGACCGTCGCGATCGCTCCGGCGAATTCGACATTCAGTGTTTCGTATTGCATCGTCGCTGCTCCTGCGCGTGGTTGCGTTGCCTGGCGCATCGTCACATTCTGAACACGCCGAACCGCGTGTCTTCGATCGGCGCATTCATCGTGGCCGACAAGCCGAGACCGAGCACGTCGCGCGTTTGCGCCGGGTCGATCACGCCGTCGTCCCACAGACGCGCGCTCGCGTAGTACGGGTGGCCCTGATGTTCGTATTGGTCGCGGATGGGCTGCTTGAACGCCTCTTCTTCTTCGGCGCTCCACGAACCGCCCTTGCCTTCGATGCCGTCGCGCTTGACCGTGGCCAGCACCGACGCCGCCTGTTCGCCGCCCATCACCGAGATGCGCGCGTTCGGCCACATCCACAGGAAGCGCGGCGAATACGCGCGGCCGCACATGCCGTAATTGCCCGCGCCGAACGAACCGCCGATGATCACCGTGAACTTCGGCACCTTGGCCGTGGCCACGGCTGTCACCATCTTCGCGCCGTTACGTGCGATGCCTTCGTTTTCGTATTTGCGGCCCACCATGAAACCGGTGATGTTCTGCAGGAACACGAGCGGAATCTTGCGCTGGCAGCACAGCTCGATGAAGTGCGCGCCCTTGAGCGCGGACTCCGAAAACAGAATGCCGTTGTTCGCGATGATGCCGACCGGGTGTCCCCAGATATGCGCGAAACCGGTGACGAGCGTGGTGCCGTAGCGCGCCTTGAATTCGTCGAAGGCGGAGTCGTCGACGATCCGCGCGATCACCTCGCGGATATCGAACGGCTTGCGGGTATCCACGGGAATCACGCCGTACATGCTCTTCACGTCGTAGCGCGGCGGCTTCGGCTCCTGCAACGCAACCGGCACCTGCTTGCTGCGATTCAGATTGCCGACGATGCTGCGCGCAATCCCCAGCGCATGCGCGTCGTTCTGCGCGAGATGATCGACCACGCCGGACAGACGCGTGTGCACGTCGCCGCCGCCGAGGTCTTCCGCGCTCACCACTTCACCGGTGGCGGCTTTCACCAAAGGCGGGCCGCCGAGAAAAATCGTCCCCTGATTCTTGACGATGATCGACTCGTCGCTCATTGCCGGCACATACGCGCCGCCCGCGGTGCACGAACCCATCACCACGGCGATTTGCGGAATGCCTGCCGCCGACAGATTCGCCTGGTTAAAGAAGATGCGGCCGAAGTGATCGCGGTCCGGAAACACGTCGTCCTGATTCGGCAGATTCGCGCCGCCCGAGTCGACCAGATACACGCACGGCAAGTGATTTTCCGCGGCGATTTCCTGCGCCCGCACGTGCTTTTTCACGGTGATGGGGTAGTAAGTGCCGCCCTTGACCGTTGCATCGTTACAGACGATCACGCACTCCTGCCCGGCGATCCGGCCGATACCCGTGATCACGCCCGCGCCCGGCGCATCGTTGTGATACATGCCGTAGGCCGCGAGTTGCGAGAACTCCAGAAACGGCGTGCCCGGATCGAGCAGCTTCTCGATCCGCTCGCGCGGCAGCAGTTTGCCGCGGCCCGTGTGTTTGTCGCGCGCGGCCTGACCGCCGCCCAGTGCGAGCTTCTCGACTTTCGCGCGAAGGTCGGCGACCAGCGCTTCGAGCGCCGCCGCGTTGGCGCGGAAGTCGTCCGAGCGCGGATTCAGCTTTGATTCGATGATCGGCATTACGTGGCTCTCCTGTTCACCGCTTCTTATTCGCTTCGGGCCATGGCGCTCATGCCGTTTCGGCGAACAACTCGCGGCCGATCAGCATGCGGCGGATTTCGCTCGTACCGGCGCCGATTTCATAGAGCTTCGCATCGCGCCACAAGCGGCCGACCGGATACTCGTTGATGTAGCCATTGCCGCCGAGAATCTGGATCGCCTCGCCCGCCATCCACGTGGCCTTTTCGGCCGTGTAGAGAATCACGCCCGCGCAGTCTTTACGGACCTGGCGCACGTGTTCCTTGCCGAGCGTGTCGAGTTGGCGGCCCACCGCGTAGAGATACGCGCGGCACGCCTGCAACGTGGTGTAGAGATCGGCCACCTTGCCCTGAATGAGCTGGAATTCGCCGATCGACTGGCCGAACTGCTTGCGGTCGTGGATATACGGCACGACCGCGTCCATGACGGCGACCATGATGCCGGTCGGGCCGCCCGCGAGCACGGCGCGTTCGTAGTCGAGACCGCTCATCAGCACCTTCGCGCCGCCGTTCAACTGGCCGAGAATGTTTTCTTCCGGCACTTCCACGTCCTGGAACACGAGTTCGCCGGTATGCGAGCCGCGCATGCCGAGCTTGTCGAGCTTCTGCGCAACGGAGAAACCCTTCATGCCCTTCTCGACGATAAACGCGGTAATGCCGCGCGAATTCGCTTCGGGATCGGTTTTTGCGTAGACCACCAGCGTGTCGCAATCCGGGCCGTTGGTGATCCACATCTTGGTGCCGTTGAGCACGTAGTGATCGCCCTTCTTCTCGGCGCGCAGCTTCATGCTGACCACGTCCGAGCCGGCGTTCGGCTCGCTCATGGCGAGCGCGCCGACGTGCTCGCCCGAAACGAGCTTGGGCAGATACTTCTGTTTTTGCGCTTCCGTGCCGTTGCGATGAATCTGGTTGACGCACAGATTCGAATGCGCGCCGTAAGAGAGACCGACCGAGGCCGACGCGCGCGAGATCTCCTCCATGGCGATCATGTGCGCCGTGTAGCCCATGTTCGCGCCGCCGTATTCTTCCGAGACCGTCATGCCGAGCACGCCCAGATCGCCGAACTTGCGCCACAGGTCCATGGGAAACTGATCCGTGCGATCGATTTCCGCGGCACGCGGGGCGATCTCTTTGGCAGCGAATCCCGCAATGCTGTCGCGCAGCATTTCGATTTCTTCGCCGAGCGGGAATTGCAAACCGGGCAGGTTGCTCATTGCTGTGTCTCCAGAGTTCGTTGGCGGCCGGCCTTGGGTGGGCGCCGGCCGGTCCGGTTGCGGCTCGGCGGACGGCGGCGGCCTTGTGGGCCGACGCTGTCGTCACGCGCGAGGCGCGAAACGTTCAAGGCGCATTTCACGCTAGATTTACGTAAGCGTCAATAGGTATTTTTGAGTGTTACTCAGAAACTGAAGCGACCGCCTACAACATCACTATGGCGTGATAGCATCGCACTCATCAGGCTCGATCCGCGCCTACGTGGACGCAATAAGCCTCACAAATCTGAACTGGACTCATATGACGGTTGCCACGAAGGCCGAGTTACCCGCGTCGCGCCGCCAGCCGGCCGGGCGCAAGTCGCAGCAACGCGTGAAGGAGATTCTTCAGGCGGGGCGCGACGTGTTCTCCGAAAAGGGCTACGAGCGCGCAACCACCGCCGAAATCGCGCAGCGCCTCGGCATTTCCGAGGCGACCGTGTTCAGCTATTTCCGCGGCAAGCGCGAGCTGTGCGCGCGGGTGATCGGCGACTGGTACGACGAGATCATCGAAGCGATCGAATCCGGCTTGCCGCGCGACGGCAATGTGCGCCAGCAGTTTGCATTCATCGTTCGCACGCACTTGCGGTTGATGCTGGTGAACGGCACGGATCTCTGCGCGCTGGTGTTGTCCGAAGGCAGGGCGCGGCACCATGAGCTGAGCGAGGCGCTCACCGAGTTGCAGCGCCGCTATACCGCGCCGTTGATGCGCGTGCTGGCGCAAGGCCAGGAGAGCGGGCAGATTCGTGCCGACATGCCGTTGCGCCTGTTGCGCTCGATGGTGTTCGGGCCGATGGAGCATGTGCTGTGGGATGCCACGCTCGCAAACCGGCACATCGATATCGATGCCACGGCGGATCAGTTGATCGACGTACTGTGGGCCGCGCTGACACCGCCGGATCTCGCGGTGAGCGCGTTGCAGCAGTTCAGGGTGGAGGTGGCGGAGGCAAACCGTCGGTTCGAGAAGGCTACACGCGAAGCAACGGATACACCTGTTGACGGCGGCGAATAGCGGCCGCAATTTCGTAGCTGTGCACTTCGGTTCTACGACGAAAAAACGGCTAATCTACTGCTTCCCCGCGCGAAGTCAGATGGAGAAGCCAAGTGCCGAAAGAACCAGCCGAAAAGACGACAAAGACCTCAAAGACCGCAAAAACCTCGAACATCCGCATCGGCATAGGCGGCTGGACCTACGCGCCCTGGCGCGGAACCTTCTACCCGTCCGACCTCACGCAAAGTCGCGAACTCGAATACGCGAGCAGGAACCTCACATCGATTGAAATCAACGGCACGTTTTACGGTTTGCAAAAACCGGCGAGCTATGAAAAGTGGTACCAGGAAACCCCGGACGATTTCGTCTTTTCGCTGAAGGCGCCGCGTTACGCGACCAATAGAAAAGTGCTCGCCGACGCGGGCGAAACGATTGAACGCTTCTTCGGCAGCGGAGTGCTGCTGCTCAAACAGAAGCTCGGTCCAGTCAACTGGCAATTCGCGCCCACCAAGAAATTCGACAAGGAAGACTTCGAAGCGTTTCTGAAGTTACTGCCGGCCAGTATCGAAGGCCAGAAGCTCAGGCATGCGATCGAAGTCCGCAACGACACCTTCAAGACGCCGGACTTCATCGCGCTGGCCCGCAAATACAAAGTTGCCATCGTCCTCGCCGGCGACAGTGAATACCCACAGATCGCCGACATCACTGCGCCCTTCGTGTACGCCCGCATCATGGGCACCACGGACAAACAGGCCAAAGGCTATTCGACCAAAGCGCTCGACGCGTGGGCCGAACGCGCGCGGCAACTGGCGGCAGGCATCACACCGGACGACCTGGAAACCTCCGCGGAGGCACCCGCGAAAGCCGCCGCGCGCGATGTCTATCTCTACGTGATCAGCGGCTTCAAGGAACGTAATCCGGCGGCCGCCATGGCGCTGATCAAACGGCTCTGACACGCGGCTCCCGGCCGCATGGCGCGAGTGTCATAATCCCGGCAGCGAAGACAAGCACAATCGACGCACCCACACACACGCAGTCAGGCCGCGAGGCCGCTTCATCACCAAGGTCCGGGAGAATATTTTGAGCGCCATCGACAATCCTTTGCACGATCAGGAAGTCGGCTCGGCCGACGCCACCCAGGACACCACGCGCATCGACGACGTTCGGATCGGCGCGGTCCGTCCACTGATTTCCCCTGCCCTGCTGCAGGACGAGTTGCCCGTACCGCCTTCGGTGCAGACGCTGGTCGAAAAGACCCGCGCGGAAATCGCCGACATTCTGCATGGCCGCGACGACCGGCTCGTGATGATCGTCGGACCGTGTTCGATTCACGACCACGACCAGGCAATCGAATACGCGCACAAACTGAAAGTCGCCGCCGACACCTACAAAGACGACTTGCTGATCGTCATGCGGGTCTACTTCGAGAAGCCGCGCACCACGGTCGGCTGGAAAGGCTATATCAACGATCCGCGTCTGGACGGCAGTTTCCGCATCAACGAAGGTCTGCGTCTTGCGCGGCAACTGCTGCTCGACATCAACGGTCTTGGCTTGTCCACGGCCACCGAGTTTCTCGATCTGCTGAGCCCGCAGTACATCGCCGATCTGATCGCGTGGGGCGCCATCGGCGCGCGCACGACGGAGAGCCAGAGCCATCGTCAGCTGGCTTCGGGACTGAGCTGCCCGATCGGTTTCAAGAACGGCACGGACGGCGGCGTGCAGATCGCCGCGGACGCGATCGTCGCCGCACGCGCGAGCCACGCGTTCATGGGCATGACGAAAATGGGCATGGCCGCGATCTTCGAAACGCGCGGCAATGACGACGCGCACGTGATCCTGCGCGGCGGCAAGAAAGGGCCGAACTACGACAGCGCGTCGGTGGAAGCCACCTGCGCGGCGCTCAAATCAGCGGGTTTGCGCGAGCAGGTCATGGTCGACTGTTCGCATGCGAACTCCGGCAAGTCGCATTTGCGTCAGCTGGAGGTGGTGCAGGATCTGGCGCAGCAACTGTCGCAGCGCGAGCGCCGCATTATCGGCGTCATGCTGGAAAGTCATCTGGAAGAAGGCCGTCAGGATCTGAAGCCAGGTGTGCCGTTGCGTCACGGCGTGTCGATCACGGATGCCTGCGTGAGTTGGGCGCAGACCGAGCCGGCGCTCGAAACACTCGCCGAGGCCACCCGCAAACGTCGCGCGGGCTGAGCGCGCGGCGGGCCGCAAACGCCGCGTCGAGCACGCCCCCGAGGAAGCCCCTTGGGGGAGAGTACAAAACACACGCGCCGCACCATCCGCCGATCGGTCCACCTTACCGGGGTTGGGCAGCGCGTGATTCCTCACGCCCGATACATCGCTCGCCGTGCGCCATGGCAGCGCGCGTGGATGCTCCGGCGCGAAGCGCGTTGCATTACGACGCGTTGACAGCTTCCTTGAACGCCTTGCCAGCGGTGAACTTCACCGTCTTGGCAGCCGCGATCTGGATCTCGGCACCCGTCGACGGATTGCGGCCCACGCGTGCTGCGCGCGCGCCAGTCGAGAAAGAACCGAAACCGACCAGTTGCACCGTATCGCCACCCACCACGGCTTTGGTCACCGCTTCGACGATCGCGTCGATGGTTTGGCCGGTGGCCGCTTTGCTTTCGCCCGTCGCTGCGGCGACTGCATCAATCAGTTCCTGTTTGTTCATAGCACTTCCCGTATGGTAATCATGGAACCGGCGCCACATCTGTTGCGCCGGGACCGACACACTAACGCATAGGCGCGGGTTCGCGCAAACCTTGGGTGTAAGCCTTGTATCACCCGCCCACAGGCAATTTGACGATTTTTTCCGGCAAAGTGCCATAAGAATCACGCCCTTGGCCGCTTCTTCGGCTAGATACGGGTTTTCGCGTTATCACAATCCGTTGCAATTTCAATGCTTTAGCGCGTCGCAAGCCACTACCGGCGGGCTTTTTTACTATGTTATGGTGGATCGGGAGGCTCGGTATTTGTCAGGCGGGGCGGCGCTAAATAAAGAATCCGGGAGGGAATAAAAAAATGAAATTTCGCCATATTGCAACATGTGCACTGCTCGCCGTGACGTCCTGCGCGGCCCTCGCAGCGGACGAGAAAAGCTGCGCCACGCTCGTCGGCACGGCAAATTCACCCGCACCGCAGAGCTTTCAGATACGTGACGGCGAGCCGGTCGACCTCGTCAGCGGCGCCGCAACGGTGCACGGCAAGCTGCTGGTTTTCGCCGACGGCGGCGTTTTCCGGGCCTATTGGCAGCCCGAGAACAGCGCGGAAAAATATGTGCTGGCGGATGCCGGTGCAAACAGCGTGCGGCTCGTCTCCACACCGCCGCAAGGCACGCCGGCGCAGAATGGCCAACCCGGCACGACGCTCGCGCCGCAACGCGTGCTCTCGTGCCCGGCCCTTTGACTCGGCGAACCTGTCACTTTAGTCGTCTGGACACGGCACAAATGACGTACGAAGCACTCCAGCCCGGTCGTCCTTACCGTTCATTCGCACAGCAATCGATTTCTATGTGACCCGCCCTCAAGGTCCCATCGGTCCTGCCGATATACAAAGCTGCGTGTGCTGCGCAAACGTTTAAGGGACGGGGATGATTCTGTTAGCTAAATTGAGGGAGGCGCTGTCGGTCGCGGATCGCGACCCCGAGCTCGTACGTTCGCAGCTCGAAGCATTCGGCCACCAGGTCCCGCTTCTCTATTTCATCCTGCTCGTCAATACGGCGGCCGTCGCCATCACGCACGTGAACTGCGCGCCGGCCTGGCTGTCGATCTACTTTCCCGGGGCGCTGTGCACCCTGTGCATCATCCGGTGCATACGCTGGTGGCGTCTTCGGCACCGCGTCCTGACTCTCGACAAAGCGGTGCCCGAACTGCGCAAACTGACCTGGCTTGCGGGCCTCTTCGCGGTCGCATTCAGCGCCTGGTCGTTGTTCCTTTTTCCCTACGGCACCGCGTATGAACAGACCCAGGTGGCGTTTTATATGGCGACCACGCTGGTCGGCTGCGTGTTCTGCCTGATGCACCTGCGCGCGGCGGCCATGCTGCTGCTGTCGATCGTCATCCTAAGCTTTTCGATGTTTCTGGTGTTCACAGGCTATCCGGTATTCATTGCGATGGCTGTCGACATGACCCTCGTCGGCGTTGCGCTCGCCTTCATCATTCAGCTGTATTGCCGGACCTTTGCCGATGTGGTGCATGCCCAGCGCGAATTGCAGGCGAGTCAGCAGAAGACGCAGCGCCTGAGCGACGACAACTTCCGGCTCGCAAGCATCGACAGTTTGACGGACCTGCCTAACCGGCGCAGTTTCTTCGCCTCGTTGCGCGCGTTGTCCGAACAGGCGATCGGCACAAGTAGCGGCTTCAATGTCGGACTGATCGATCTGGACGGTTTCAAACAGGTCAACGATATCTACGGCCACGCCAGCGGCGACCTCGTCCTCCAGGAAGTCGGCTCGCGGTTGCTGGCGCTTGCCGAGCCCGGCATTTTCTTCGCACGGCTCGGCGGCGACGAATTCGGCGTGCTGGCGCAGCACAAGCTGACGGACGAGACGCTCGTCGAGTTGGGCGAGCGCATCTGTGAGGCGCTCGGTCAGCCGTACCGGGTCGCCGGCAATGTCGCCGAGTTGTCGGGCACGATCGGCTGGGCCGCGTTTCCCGAGGCCGGCACGACGGTGGCGCAGGTGTTCGAACGCGCCGACGCGGCGCTGTACGTCGGCAAGGAAAGCCGGCGCGGCACGCCGGTCATCTTCTCGACTGAACATGAAACCCGCATCCGGCGTTCGAGTCTCGTGACCCAGGAACTCCGTCACGCGGACCTCGAGTCGGAACTGTTTCTGGAATTTCAGCCCATTTACGACGTGGTGACGCAACGCACCCTCGGCATGGAAGCGCTCGGCCGCTGGCATAACGCCAGGCTGGGCGCCGTGAGGCCGGAAGAATTCATTCGGATTGCCGAGCGCACCGAACTGATTCTGCGCATCACGGAGGTGCTGCTGCATAAAGCGCTCGACGAAGCCGCGCGCTGGCCGTGCGAGCTTTATCTCTCGTTCAATCTGTCGGCGATCGATATCTGCACTTCCGCGCGCGCCCGCCGGCTGATCGATATCGTGTTGGCTAGCGGTGTGCCGCCGCATCGCGTGTCGTTCGAAATTACCGAGACCGCCGTCACGCGCGATTTCGAACAGGCCCGCAGTTCGCTCACCATGATCAAGAAAGCCGGCTGCCGCGTATCGCTCGACGACTTCGGTACCGGTTATTCGAGCCTCAGCTACGTGCACCGCCTGCCCTTCGATACGATCAAGATCGACCGCAGCTTCATGACGGACGTGGATACCAACAGCGCGTCGAAGAAGATCGTCAAGTCGGTACTCGACCTGTGCCGCAACCTTGGACTCGAATGCGTGGTGGAAGGACTCGAGACGGCATCGCAGGTCGAGGTCGTCAAGGTGCTTGGCGCACGCGCGGTGCAGGGTTATCTGTTCAGCCGGCCGATGCGGGCGAGCGCAATTGCCGCGTATCTGCAAACGGCGCAGGGGCACGACTACGCTGTGCAAATGCTGCCGTAGTCGATCGCCCCGTCTTGTCCGCCTGCTCTCTATTGCCCCACGCTGTCCGCGCCGCCGAATTCACGCGGCAAGATCATCTGCTCGGGAATGTCAGTGCCTTTGACGCGCGCGGCGAAGTAGTACAGCAACGCGGGCGCGGCCAGCCCGACAATCCACGAAATATCGACGCCGCCCAACGATTCCACCAATGCGCCCGTTTAGAAGCTCGTCGCGATGAACGGCATCTGGATCAGCACGCCGAACGCATAGACCGCAATGACCGTCATATTCCAGCGGCCATAGCGGCCATCGGGATCGAATAACGCCGGCACTTCTTCCGCGATGTGCGGGCGGCGCGGCACCTCGCCGCCTCCACCACGGTGCTTAACGCGCCGCGTTCTCGTATTCGAGCTTCGGATACCAATCCGTGCCGCGCCCGCCCGGCGTCATATCGAGCACGGTCCAGATGGGCATCACGTCCGGCGCGCCGCGTGGATCCTGCCCGGGGTCCGCAGTCGACGGTCCCATCTCCTCTGCCCAGAAGTGCCGCACCGTGCCGCCCGAGCGCGTGAACACGTTGAACGCGGGGTTGTCGTCGCCGGCCGGATCTTCCGCCGCATAGTCGCGATTGAAGGTGTTGCCGCCCGACGAATACAGCCGCAGATGCCGCCAGCCGCGCTCCTGCTTGAACGCAACCAGCTTCTCGATCGGCGAGCGCGCGATGATGGCAAATGCCACGCGCTGCAGCATGTCGGGCATTTCGCCGTCGTATGCGCTCAGCAGCGAGGTGCACATCGGACACGGCCGGGCGCGCTGCGGGCCGAACATCCAGTTGTAGATGACGAGCGTGTCGTGTTCGCCGAACATGTCCGATAGCTTCACCGGGCCTGCTTCACTCATGAAAAGGTAATCTTCCGGCACGACGCCGCCGGGCGGCAGCGCGCGGCGCTGTTCGGCGACCCGTTCGATATGGCGGCGCAACTCGATTTCCTCGGCGAGCAATTCGTTGCGCGCGCGGCGATAGTCGGCGCTTTCACCGGGAAAGCGGCTCGGTGTGCCGGCCGCCAGTTGCCGGGCCGGCTTCAACGTTTGTGCGGATGCGGATACGTCAGTCATCAGCCATCTCCTGTTACGGAAAAAGGATAAAGGACGCAAGCAGCGCGCCGCGACCGCGAGCGCATTCTCGTCCTCCATGTAGTCACGACGAATCACACGGCGGCAAATCGACAGCATCGATCGAAACTTTTTGCTGCAACGCTCCCACCTGCCGCAACGGCAACCCAAAGCGCCCGGCAAGGTATCCTTTAGCGCAACAGTACGCGCTCCGGGCGCGCCGTCCATGGAGATGCAACATGCCGCTTCGTCTGCCACCGCTGCCGGCGCTTCGTTTCTTCGAAGCGGCCGGCAGGCATCAGAGTTTCAAACTCGCCGCCGCGGAACTGAATGTCACGCCGAGCGCGATCAGCCACGGCATTGTCGGCCTGGAACAGGCGCTCGGCGTTGAACTGTTCGTGCGCGAGCCGCGCGGCATCTCGCTCACGGCGAGCGGCGCGGATTATCTGTCGTACGTCTCCGAAGCATTTTCGCTGATCGCCATCGGCACGCAGCGTCTGCCGAATCACCGCGCGGATCGCCCGATCGCACTGAGTTGCGCGCCGACGTTCGCGTCGCGCTGGTTGCTGCCGCGCCTCGCCGGCTTCCGCGCGCGCTGGCCGAATGTGAACGTGAGCGTCGACACCTCACATCGGCAAGTCGGCTTTCCCGTCGACGGGTTCGATTTCGCGGTCCGCATGAGCCGGGCGCCGGTCGCGGGCACCGCGTGGACGCGGCTGTTCGGCGAGCGCTTCGTGCCTGTATGCAGCCCCGCGTATCTGGCGAATTTGCGCGACGAGCAGGGCAACGCGGACCTGCGTCGCGCGACGCTCATTCAGGTCAACGCCGCCAGCGAGGACTGGCAGGCATGGCTCGATGCGACCGGCACCGAAGGCATCGATACCACCGCGGGCCTGCGTGTCGACACGATCCAGCTTGCCTTCGAAGCCGCGGCAATGGGCCTCGGCGTCGCGCTCGGCAGACGGCCGCTGGTGGATCGCGACATCGACAACGGCACGCTGGTGCAAACTTGCGCGGCGACGATCGCGTCCACCACGGCCTACTGGTTGGTGAGCGCGGAAAACGCGGATCGCCGGCCGGAGCTTTTCGATTTCAAACGCTGGCTGGTGAGCGAGGCCGAGCACTTCGACACTCACACTAACGCTGCCGACCAACCACTGCAAAGCGCCGCCAACTAAACCGCATGTCCGTTCACACAGGTGAGTCACGCTCACCTGTCGTCGAAAACTTATCTTTTGCCGCTTCTGACGCTCGCTGCGACCATATGTCGAAGGAGATCAGAACCATGTCCACCGCCGACAGCAAACGCTTCGCCCCAGCCTTCAATCAGACGACGCTAGTGATCCTCGCCGGCGCGCTCATTCTGAGCGCCGCGATGGGCATCCGGCAGACCTTCGGCCTCTTCATCGGACCGTTCTCGTTCGACCGCGGCTTACCGGTCACGCTGATCGCGTTCGCGATCGCGCTGCACAATCTCGTGTGGGGTTTCGCGCAGCCGTTCGCCGGCGCCGCCGCGGATCGCTACGGCTCGGCGCCGGTGGTCGCATTCGGCGCGACCACGTTCGCGGCGGGGCTCGGCCTCGCGGCCGTGGCGCCCAGCGGCGCCATGCTGATCGTCGGCATGGGACTGCTGGTGGGCATCGGCGTGAGTTGCACGACCTTCGGCGTGGTGCTGCCGGCGGTCGGCCGCATCGCTTCGCCGGAAAAACGCAGCATGGCGATGGGGCTCGTGAGCGCCGGCGGCTCCGCGGGCCAGGTGCTGATGGTGCCGCTCGTACAAGGTATCCGGCTCAGTTCGGGCATCGCGACGTCGCTCTTCGTCCTGGCTTTCCTGATGCTGCTGATCGCCCCGCTCGGCATGGTGCTCGACCGGCGCGCACGGGTCGGCACGCCCGTTCAGGAAACGCCCGCCGCGCCGCTTCGCAAGGTGCTGGGTCAAGCGGCCGGGCATCGCGGGTACCGGCTGCTGTCGCTCGGTTTCTTCACTTGCGGGTTCCAGCTTGCCTTCATCGCCACGCATCTGCCCGAATATCTGTCGCTTTGCCATATGCCGGTCGGACTCGGCGCCACCGCGCTCGCGCTGATCGGCCTGTTCAACATGGCGGGCAGTTGGGCGTGCGGCTGGCTGGGCGGCCGCTTCCGGCAGCACTATGTGCTCGGCTGGCTTTACGTGATTCGCAGCGTGACGATCGGCGCGTTCTTTCTACTGCCGAAAAGCCCCGCGTCGGTAGTGGTCTTCGCGGCCGTGATGGGTCTGACCTGGCTCGGCACCGTGCCGCTCACGAGTGGACTGGTCGCGAAAGTGTTCGGCACGCGCCATCTCGGCAGCCTGTTTGGGGTTTGCTTTCTGAGCCATCAGATCGGCTCCTTTCTCGGCGCGTGGCTCGGCGGTCTGGTGTTCGATCTGACGGGCTCGTATTCGCTGCTGTGGGAAGCGACGGTCGTCGCGGGCCTCGTCGCCGCCATGCTGCACTTTCCGATCGACGACACTACCGTCAGCACGCCCGCGCTTCGAGCCGAACCGGCGGCGGCGTGAGCGTGTGTGCCGGCGGTGTTCGCAGACGCAGCCACCGGCATTAAGTCAAACAACAGCAGAAACGCCCTTTGCGTGGCTATTTTTTTTGCGCCTCCACCGCGGCTTTCGGCACACGTCCCATCAGATAGAACTCGTCGTTCGGACGCATGGAAATGACGTTGGCCATGCGGTTCGATAACCCGAAAAACGCGGTGATCGCCGCGATATCCCAGATGTCTTCGTCGGAAAAGCGATGGTCGCGCAGCGCTTGAAAGTCGGCGTCGCCGACCGTGCCGGACGCGCTGCAAACCTTGACCGCGAAGTCGAGCATCGCCTTCTGACGCGGCGTGATATCCGCCTTGCGATGATTGACGGCGACCTGATCGGCCACCAACGGCGCCTTTTCGTAGATGCGCAGAATGGCGCCGTGCGCGACCACGCAATACAGGCACTGGTTGATCGCGCTGGTCGCGACCACGATCATCTCGCGCTCGCCCTTGCTGAGGCCACCCTCTTTCAACATCAACGCGTCGTGATAGGCGAAGAACGCGCGGAACTCGTCCGGGCGGTGCGCCAGCGTCAAAAACACGTTCGGCACGAAGCCAGCTTTCTCCTGAACTTCGAGAATGCGCGCGCGAATGTCGTCCGGCCATGCATCCGGTTTGGGCACGGGGTAGCGGCTGATCGGCTGAGGCTTTGCCATGCTGTGTCTCCGTCGTATCTGTGTGGGTATGACGACGATTCTAGCAAGCCGCGCAGCCGCAGCATGCCCGCGCTCGACAAGGTCCGATATCGACGCCCATATCGTCTAGACTTTGCACTCAGGGGAGCATGAGCCGCGCCGCGACGACCGGCGCCGGCCGGATTTCAGCAGGAGCTGACCATGTCAGACGTTTTGCACGACGCGCGAGCGCCCGTCGTCAAGGTTCGACCCGAGCGGGAAATGGCGACGGCGCAGCGGCTGCCTTACTTTGTCGGCATATCCGCCGGCACCGCGGGCAGCACGAGTTTGTCGATGTATATGGTCGTGGTGCCGCCGGGCGGCCATGCCGAGCCGCATTTTCACGCCACCTACGAAACTGCGATCTACCAACTCGAAGGCAAGATCGAAACCCGCTACGGACCCGGCTTGCGGGAGTCCGTGATTACCGAACCGGGCGATTTCCTGTTCATTCCGCCGGGCGTGCCGCATCAGCCGTTCAATCTGGACGCGACCACCGCGGCGCGCGCGATCGTGGCGCGCAACCATGCGGACGAGCACGAACGGGTTGTGCCGTACGACCCGGCCTCCGACTCGTGATCCTGCGTCAGACGCAGGAGGCTTTAAATGAAGGCGGCGGGACCCGCAGCGGCTAACGGCCTGCTACATCGGTCTCGCCGCCGACTACGACCCCACGCATTCTCCTCCGCGCCATCCCGCCACAATCGCCCCGGCATGCCGCCTTCCCCGCAGCGCCGTTTTGCCACCTGTGCTTAAATCCGCTTTTCATATCTTTTTTGTACCATGGCGGCCGCCTGCCGACGCGGCGTGGCGCTCGCCGTCGTGCGGGAACGGAGCATCCGCGGCCTGTTTGCCATGCGCCGCCCGGGCGTGGACGTTTCAAATCCCTTCAGTGCATTCTCAGGAGCGCGGTTGTGTGGCATTTTCCGGTTGCTATTCCACCCTCGCTGGGCGTGTGGGCCGTGTTCGTGAGCGTGCTCATCACGCAACTCGGCGTGCCGATGCCGGCCGCGCCGATGCTGATTCTCGGTGGAACCATGGCCGCCATGGGGCAAACCTCGTATGCGAGCGTGGTGTGCGCCGCGGTCGCCGCCACGCTGATCGCCGACTCGCTATGGTTTTTCACCGGACGGGCCTACGGCCGCCGCATGCTGAACTACCTGGTGCGCTTCTCTCTCTCGCTCGACACTACGGTCCGGCTCGCGCGCAATGCCTATGAACGGTACGGCGCGCCGATCCTCACCGTTGCGAAGTTCCTGCCCGGCCTCGGCCTGGTCTCCGCGCCGCTGCTCGGCACGACGGCCATCAATGTCGGCGTGTTTTTGCTGTGGGATTTTGTCGGCGCGACGCTGTGGGCGAGTGTATGGGTGATCGGCGGCGCCGCGCTGCACGACGAGATTGTGCAACTGATGCTGCTCGTGCGCCACAACGGCGGCACGATTTTCGATGCGTTCGCGGCGATCTTCGTGGCCGTGCTGCTGTATCGCTGGGTGCGCCGCTGGCAATTTCGCCGCTGGCTCGCGCATACGCGCATTTCGCCCGACCAGCTCGACGAGATGATGAAGTCGAACGAGCCGCCGCTGATCTTCGACGCGCGGCCACGCAGCGTCCGCGCAAAAGAATCGCACCGGATCGCCGGCGCACGGCCGCTGGATCTCGATTCGCCCGAGCCGATCGACCCCGAGCTGCTGAAGCGGCCGATCGTCGTCTACTGCGTGTGTCCGAACGAAGCGACGGCTAAGCGGATCGTCGAGCAGTTGCATCGCAAGAATATCCATCATATCCGCGCGCTCAAGGGCGGCCTCGATGCGTGGCAGAAGCGCGGTTATCCGGTCGAACCGTTGCCGGCCGACTTCCACACCGCGAAGGCCCACATGATCGAGGACGAAGGCGGAGAAGGCGAATACACGGTTCGGGCGCGGCTGGCGAAGTAACGCTTTCGCGCGTGCCTTGCGAATAGCGCCGCGTTGCGGTTAAAAAAACAGCTTGCGCTTCACCTTCAATGTGTGCAACATGCATATATGCACGTTGCACACATTGAGGTTCTCCCATGACGCAGCGCACAGAAAATCTGCTCGGCGTGCTCGCCTTGCTGGTCACGGACGAAATGAACGCGCAACCCACCGTTGACGCGCTCGCCGGCCCCACCGCCCGCGCCATGCTCAACGCGATTGGCCAATATCCCGATTCATCGATTGAAGTGCTGCGCGAGGCGGTCGACCTGTCGCATCCGGCCGCCGTGCGCGCTGTGGCGGGATTGGTCGAGGCGGGTCTCATCGAGAAAAAAGCGGGCGCTGACAAGCGGGCTGTCGCACTTGCCTTGACCACGGCCGGAAAACGTGAGGCCAAGCGTCTGCAAACGGCGCGCGACAAAATGCTGCAACGCATAGTCGGCCGGCTCGAAGACAGCGAGCGCGACGTGCTGGAAAGCCTGCTGATCAAGATCTTGTGGAACGAGACTCGCGACCCCGCGCACGCCATGCAACTGTGCCGCCTGTGTGACGACGGTCCATGCCTGAAAGCCGGCTGTCCGGTCGAATGCCGCGAACAGGGCCTGCCCATGCCCGCGCGGAGCAGCGCATGAAATCCGCCGCGCCGGTGCGCTGGCCCGCAATCGCGGCGCTGACCGCGGTGTCGGCGCTCTCGCAGGTCGGCCAGTTCGGCATCGGCTTCATGGTGCTGCCGGTGTGGCTTGCCCATCGCGGTCTGGACGCGCCACGCGCCGGCCTCTTTTCCGCCGCGCAATGGACCGGCATGCTGACCGGCTTGCTGATCGCGCCGTGGCTGACGGCGCGCATCGGCGCGAAACGCACGGTGTCGCTGGGTTTGCTGGCCACGCTGGTGGCGTTCGCCATCATGGGTACGTTGTCGTGGCCGCTGTGGCTCGTGCCCGGTCTGCTGACGGGGTTCGGCATCGGTTTGCGCTGGATCGCCAACGAAACCTGGCTCTACAGTCTGGTCCCCGCTGAATCGAGTGGACGCGTGGTAGGCGTGCACGAAGCGCTCATTGCCACCGCGGGCGTCATCGGGCCGGCGCTCGCAGTGTGGTGCGATGTCGATGGACGCATCACGTTCGCGGCCGGCGCGGCCTTCACTTTCGCAGCGGCGCTGCCGCTGTGGCTGACTGCATCGGATGAAAAACCGCCAGCTTTGCAAGAAACGCCGACCGCGCGAAGAAAGAGCGCTCAACGACGCCTGGCCGTCGGCCCGCTAGTGAGCCTCGGCCTGGTGGTCATCGCGGCAGGCGGTATCGGCGACGGCGCGCTTTACGGCCTCTTCCCGCTAGTCGCCGACTCGCACGGCCTCAACGCGACGCAAACCGCCACGTTGCTGACGCTGTTCGGGGTCGGCGGCATGGCGCTGCAATTTCCGGTCGGCTGGCTGGCCGATCGCGCGGGGCTCGCGGCCACGGTGATCGTGTGCGCCGCGCTCAGCACACTGGCCATCTGCGGCTTCGCGCTGGCCGCGCCCGCATCCTGGCTCGCGGCGGCGAGCGCGCTCTTGCTCGGCGGCATGAACAGTTCGTTCATCACACTCGGCATGTATGCGGCTGCTTGCAGCGACAAGGCCGCGCTCACACGCAACATGCGGCTGTTGTCGCTCACTTTCACCGCAAGTTCGATCGTGGGGCCGCTCGTCGCGGGCTTCGCGATGAATGCGCGCGGCAGCGATATGCTGATGTGGCAACTCGCGCTGACGAGCGGCGCGCTGGTGATGTATACGCTCGGGTTGCGCGAAGGCCGGCGCCGGCCCGAACATTCGTCGTCAATGGGCTGAGCCGGTTCGCCTCGATTGGTGCCGCCTAAGCCTCGCGTTTTGCAACCTTGCGCTGTCGCCACAGACACAGCAGATCACACGCGATATGCGCCGCGGCAATCGCCGTGATCTCGCTCTGGTCGTAAGCCGGCGCCACTTCCACGACGTCCGCACCCACCAGATTCAACGCACCAAGCGCGCGCACGATCGCGAGTCCCTGCGCCGACGACAAACCGCCCGCCACCGGCGTCCCCGTACCGGGAGCGAAGGCCGGATCGAGACAGTCGATATCGAATGTCAAATACGCGGGACGTGCGCCCACAATCGACGTGATCCGCTCCACCGCCACTCGCGCGCCATGCTCGTGCACCCATGCGGCGTCGAGAATATTGATGCCCATGAAATCATCGTTCCATGTGCGAATGCCGATCTGCACCGAGGTCTTCGGGTCGATCAGACCATCCTTCACCGCCTTGTAGAACATCGAGCCGTGGTTCAGGCTGTCGGGACTGTCGTCGGCCCAGGTATCGCAGTGGGCGTCGAAATGAATCAGCGAGAGCGGTCTGCCGTACTTCTCCGCGTGCGCGATCAACAGCGGATAGGTGATGTAGTGATCGCCGCCGAGCGTCAGCATCTTCGCGTCCGAACGCAGAATCGTGCGCGCATGCTCGACGATGGACTCCTTGATCGTGAGCGGATTGTGCGCGTCGAACCAGCAATCGCCATAGTCGGTCACGGCGAGGTCGTCGAACGGATTGAAACCCCACGGATACGGATGCAACTCCGACAACTGCACGCTGGCCGCGCGCACCGCGGCGGGCCCGAGACGCGCGCCGGGGCGAAACGTGGTGGCCAGATCGAGCGGCACGCCGGAGACCACGACGTCGACGCCGTCGAGTTCGCGTGTGTACTTGCGGCGCATGAACGACAGCACGCCCGCATAGGTGTTTTCAATCGACGAGCCATAGAGCGACGGGCGACGCATCGCGCCGTCGCCATAGACGAGTTCAGTCATGGATGAGCTGATACCTTTAGGCAGTCCGGCGCGGCACACGCAACACCGGCTTCGGATTCATTGGGAACGCGACGGCGCGCATCACACGCGCCGCCGCGCTGGCTTCGCGAATCCTTTAGCGCAGCCGCACGAGCGTGGACTTCAGCTCGGTGTATTTTTCCAAAGCATGCAGCGACTTGTCGCGGCCATTGCCCGATTGCTTGTAGCCGCCGAACGGGAAGTTCATGTCCCCGCCTTCGTCGTAGCAATTGACCCAGACCGTGCCGGCGCGGAGTTTGCGCGACACCTCGTGCGCGGTGGTCAGGTTCGAGGTCCAGACGGCAGCGGCGAGACCATATTCGCTGTCGTTAGCGATCCTGATCGCCTCCTCCACCGTGTCGAACGTGATCACCGACAACACCGGCCCGAAGATTTCCTCACGCGCGACCTTCGCGCCGGAAGCCGGAATCTCGAAGATGGTCGGCTCGATATAGAAGCCACCGGTTTCCTCTTTCACGCGCGCGCCACCGAGCAGCAGTTTGGCTTCGGCACGGCCTGCCTCGATATAGCCGAGCACGCGTTCGAGCTGAACCTTGTCGACAATCGCGCCCATCGACGTGTTCGGATCGAGCGGATTGCCCGGCGTATAGGTGCACGCCGCGGCGATCAGCTTGTCGACGAATACGTCCTTGATGTCGCGATGCACGAGCAGGCGCGACCCCGCCGTACACATTTCGCCCATGTTGTAGAAGATCGCACCCGCTGCCGCATTCGCCGCGCGGTCCATATCCGGGCAATCCGGCATCACGATGTTCGGCGACTTGCCGCCGAGTTCGAGCCACACTCGTTTAAGGTTCGACTGCCCGGCGTACTGCATGATCAGCTTGCCGACGTTGGTCGAGCCGGTGAAGGCGAGGCAGTCTACGTCCTGATGCAGCGCCAGCAGCTTGCCCGGTTCGCCCGCGCCCGGCACGACGTTGAACACGCCGGCGGGAATGCCTGCCTCGAGTGCGAGTTGCGCGAGGCGGATGGCGGTGAGCGGCGACTTCTCCGATGGCTTGAGCACCACGCTATTGCCCGCCGCTAACGCCGGGCCGAATTTCCACGACGCCATCAGGATCGGGAAATTCCACGGCACGACGGCGGCCACCACGCCGATCGGCTCGCGCGTGACGAGTCCGACCAGATGATGATCGGCCGGCGCGACTTCGCCGCCGATTTTATCGATGGCTTCAGCGAACCATTCGACGCAATACGCCGCGCCTGGTACGTCGACGCTGGTGGTGTCGGCGATCGGCTTGCCGGCGTCGAGCGTTTCGAGCAGCGCGAGTTCGTCCATGTGCTCGCGAATCGACGCGGCCCAGCGCAGCAGCACGGCTTTACGCTGGCGCGGGTTGAGGCCCGACCACACGCCGGAGTCGAACGCGCGGCGTGCGGCCGCAACGGCGGCATCGACGTCGGCCGCGCCGCTGTCGGCGACTTTGGCGAGCAGCCTGCCGTCGATCGGGCTCAGGCAGTCGAACGTGCGGCCGCCTTCAGCATCACGGTATTGGCCGTCGATAAACGCGCGGCCTTCGATCGATAGCGTAGCGGCCTTGTCTTGCCAGAATGCGAGAGATTTCTTGTCCATCAGGATGCCTCAATGTTATGCGCTCGACGCAAACCCGCATCGACTTCATGCGGCACTGAACTGCGGCAATGAGTTGCGGCAGTGAATCGAGTCGAGGCGCGTTGGCGCGGAGTCTTTAGAAAGTGGGCGGCGAATTGGCCGACACGATCTCGCAGAGATGCTCCGCGCTGGGATTGCGAAAACGGTGCGGAAGACGGCTTTCGAAGTAGTAGCTGTCACCGGGGTCGAGCAGCCACGTGGTGCCGTCCACCGTCAGTTCGATCTGACCGCTGACTACCACCCCACCCTCGTGCCCTTCGTGCTCCAGCATTTCCGGCCCCGTGTCCGACAACGGCTGATAGACCTCGCGCAGAATGCCCATGTTGCGATCTTTCACGCTCGAACCCGCGAGATAGAACTCGATCGACTCATTGCCGAGGTTCGGCATGTCGGCACGGCGCGACACCACCGAACGGTCCACTTCCACTTCGAAGGTGAAGAATTCGGCAAGACTCATGGGTATGCATTCAAGCAGTTTCTTCAGCGAGCCCACCGAGGGACTCACACGATTCTGTTCGATCAGCGAGATCGTGCCGTTCGTCACTCCCGCCCGTTTCGCCAGTTCACGCTGGGACAAGCCGTTCTTCTTGCGGATGTATTGCAGACGGGTCGCTACTTCTATGGACATCGCTAGGTTCTCTGACATTGAAGACGATCGGGCGCTGGGTGAGCAGATGAAATGAAACACAAGACTCGGGCAACGCGCTGCTCGCGAGTGTTGAATATTCTAATCACTTTCATCTTTGCGCCGCTGGGGAAAACCCTGAAAGGATTCCGAAATATGAATGGCGCAACGAACGTTCCCGCAGCGCGGGATTCTAGCCGGACCCTCGGGAAAGCCCTGATAAATGTTTTATCAAAAAGGGTTTGACGGCTTTATTGGCTCGTATATGCTGGTTCCCAGGCGATCGTCATGCCGGCGTCATGAGGCACCCAAAGGTGTTTCGCGGCGCAGCGAATTCAGTTCGCATCGGTTCAAGGCGATCATCCCAGCGTCCTGTTTCTTTAAACGCCCCGTGCGAATTTCGAGCAGGTCGTTCAATACTTTCAACGTCGCTAGTCGAGTGTAATCGTGAGAGTCCGAGGCCCTTTGGTGAGATGGAATCGTAGTCAGGCGAGTTGTCCTCGCGCTGACGGCGCCATCGCCGACGGCAGCAGCGGCAGCCTTGCGTTCCGCCGCTTTCTGTCCGTCTTCACGATCCTGTCCCGCCGTTCAGTTCGACGTCACAACTCTATCTCCGCGCGCGCCTTCATTGCCGTGCGTACGGACGAAGTCGCCTCGCTGCTGCCGTAGCGCCTCCCCCTTTTCGCCGTTCGATTCATCCGTCTGCGTGAGCGCGCTCTTTCGAGCCGTGCGTTCCTGCCTGTGCGGTGCTGTTTGCCGCCTGTGCAATCCATGCCCATCGGACCGGTTGCGCACCGTAGCGGATCGAATCGAACAGCCCATCTGTCTATCACGCGCGGCGCGTTTCAGTTGACGACGACCGCCTGCACTACACCGGTGGCTTTGCGCACAGCGCACGGCTGCGGAATCGTGCCGCGCTGTGTTTAACGTTGTTCATGCCGCGTCCCGCGGGGAACACACACGTCTATTCGTTATGCGAAAGAAACCCTTGGTCGGCATCAGCGCTGACAGAACGATGATGGGAGTCCACCCGTCGCATGTGGTCGGCGAGAAATATATCGCCGCGATCGTGGACGGTTCACAGGCGCTGGCCATGCTGCTGCCGGCGCTCGGCGAGCGTCAGTCCGCCAAAGACGTGCTGGCGACGGTCGACGGCCTGTTGTTTACAGGCAGCTATTCGAACGTCGAGCCGCACCGCTACGGCGGCCACCCCAGCACGCCGGGCACGCTGCACGACGCCGCACGCGATGCGACGACGCTGCCGCTGATGCGCGCGGCGATCGCCGCCGGGGTGCCGGTGCTGGCCGTCTGCCGGGGCTTCCAGGAAATGAACGTGGTTTTCGGTGGGACGCTGCATCAAAGCGTTCACGCGGTGGACGGTCTGAACGACCATCGCGAGAACAAGGAAGACGACCTCGACGTGCAATACGCACCGTCGCATTCGATCACGCTGACGCAGGGCGGCTTGTTGCAGCGCCTCGCGGGCGGCGCGAATGAGGCGCGTGTGAATTCATTGCACGGCCAGGGCGTCGAGCGGCTGGGCGTGGGCCTCACGGCCGAAGCCAGCGCGCCGGACGGCTTGATCGAAGCGGTGAGCGTGAATGATGCGCGCGCCTTCGCGCTGGGTGTGCAGTGGCACCCAGAGTGGAAGCATGCCAACGACGCACTATCCACCGCGATCTTTCGGGCCTTCGGCGACGCCTGCCGCGATCGAATGCGCACCAAGGCCGGCTATGGCGCGGCATCCGCCGCTGCCACGCATGCCTGAGCCGGTCGCGCACCAAAACAGAGAGAATAAACATGCATGACATCGACGATTTTCTGAAGAAGAACCGTGTCACCGAAATCGAAGCGATCATTCCGGATATGGCCGGAATCGCGCGCGGCAAGATCATTCCGCGCAGCAAATTCGAATCGGGCGAGTCCATGCGCTTGCCGCAGGCGGTGATGATCCAGACCGTCACAGGAGACTATCCGGAAGACGGCACACTCACCGGCGTGACCGATCCGGACATGGTGTGCGTTCCCGACGCCAGCACCATCCGCATGATTCCGTGGGCCGTCGATCCGACCGCTCAGGTGATCCACGATTGCGTCCACTTCGACGGCACGCCCGTCGCGATCTCGCCGCGCCGTGTGCTGCGCCGCGTGCTCGAACTCTACAAGGCCAAAGGCTGGAAGCCGGTTATCGCTCCCGAACTCGAGTTCTATCTGGTCGATATGAACAAGGACCCGGATCTGCCGCTGCAACCGCCGATCGGCCGTACAGGTCGTCCGGAGACCGGCCGTCAGGCTTATTCGATTGAAGCGGTCAACGAATTCGATCCGCTGTTCGAAGACATCTACGAGTACTGCGAGGTGCAGGAACTCGAAGTCGACACGCTGATTCACGAAGTCGGCGCAGCGCAGATGGAAATCAACTTCATGCACGGCGATCCGCTCAAGCTCGCCGACAGCGTGTTCCTCTTCAAGCGCACGGTGCGCGAAGCCGCACTGCGCCACAAGATGTACGCGACTTTCATGGCCAAGCCGATGGAAGGCGAACCGGGCTCGGCGATGCACATGCACCAGAGCCTCGTGGACGAAGAAACCGGTCACAACCTGTTCACCGGCCCCGACGGCAAACCCACCTCGTTATTTACGAGTTATATCGCCGGCCTGCAGAAATACACGCCTGCACTGATGCCGATCTTCGCGCCGTATATCAACTCGTATCGCCGCCTGTCGCGTTTCATGGCCGCGCCGATCAACGTGGCGTGGGGCTACGACAACCGCACGGTGGGTTTCCGCATTCCGCATTCGGGACCGGCTGCGCGCCGCATCGAAAACCGTATTCCGGGCGTGGACTGCAATCCGTATCTGGCGATTGCCGCGACGCTCGCCGCCGGCTATCTCGGCATGACGCAGAAGCTCGAAGCCACCGAGCCGCTGCTCAGCGACGGTTACGAATTGCCCTACCAGTTGCCGCGCAATCTCGAAGAGGGTTTGACGTTGATGGGCGCATGCGAGCCGATCGCCGAAGTACTCGGTGAGAAATTCGTCAAAGCCTACCTCGCTCTGAAGGAAACCGAATATGAGGCGTTCTTCCGCGTGATCAGTTCGTGGGAACGCCGGCATTTGCTGCTGCACGTGTAAGGCAAACGCAAAAAAATTGGAGGCAGTAATGAGCTACAGAACGGAAGAAGTCGCTTACGTGCAACCGGCCCAGCCGGCCGCGAGCGCACCGGCAGCACAAGCCGCGCAGCAACAACGCAGCACCGCCGAATATCGCGCACTGGACGCCGCGCACCACATCCATCCGTTTTCGGATATGGGCTCGCTCAACCGCAGCGGCAGCCGCGTGATCGTGAAGGCGCAAGGCGTGTATTTGTGGGACTCGGAAGGCAACAAGGTGATCGACGGCATGGCCGGCCTGTGGTGCGTGAACGTCGGTTATGGCCGCAAGGAACTGGCCGATGCCGCGTACAAACAGATGCAGGAACTGCCGTACTACAACACTTTCTTCAAGACGACGCACCCGCCGGTGATCGAGCTGTCGGCCTTGCTTGCGGAATTGGCGCCGGAAGCGTTCAATCACTTCTTCTACTGCAACAGCGGTTCCGAAGGCAACGACACGGTGCTGCGCATCGTCCACCAATATTGGGCGACGCAGGGTAAGCACTCGAAGAAGTTCGTGATCTCGCGCAAGAACGGCTATCACGGTTCGACCATCGCGGGCGGCACGCTCGGCGGCATGGGCTACATGCATGAACAGATGCCCTCGAAAGTCGAGAACATCGTCCACATCGACCAGCCGTATTTCTTCGGCGAAGCACAGGGCAACCTGACGCCGGAAGAATTCGCACTGGCCCGTGCACAGCAACTGGAAGCGAAGATTCTCGAAATCGGCGCGGACAACGTTGCCGCGTTCATTGGTGAGCCTTTCCAGGGAGCGGGCGGTGTGATCTTCCCGGCGTCGACGTATTGGCCGGAAATTCAGCGCATCTGCCGCAAGTACGACATTCTGCTGGTCGCCGATGAAGTGATCGGCGGTTTCGGCCGCACCGGCGAATGGTTCGCGCATCAGCACTTCGGTTTCGAGCCGGATCTGATCACGCTGGCGAAGGGCCTGACGAGCGGCTACGTGCCGATGGGCGCGGTCGGCCTGCATGACCGCGTGGCCAAGGCGATCATCGAAAACGGTGACTTCAATCACGGTCTCACCTATTCGGGGCACCCGGTCGCCGCCGCCGTTGCAGTCGCCAACCTGAAGCTGCTGCGCGACGAGAAGATCGTCGATCGCGTGAAGAACGACACAGGTCCGTACTTCCAGAAACAGTTGCGCGAAACCTTCGCCAATCACCCGATCATCGGCGAAATCTCCGGTACGGGTCTGGTGGCCGGCCTGCAACTCGCCCAAGACCCGAAAGCACGCAAGCGTTTCGCCAATGGCGGCGACGTCGGCACGATCTGCCGCGACTTCTGCTTCAATGGCAACCTCATCATGCGCGCCACCGGCGACCGCATGCTGCTGTCGCCGCCGCTCGTGATCAATAAGCTGGAAATCGATGAAATCGTTTCGAAGGCCAAAAAAGCCATCGACGCGACCGCACAACAACTCGGCATTTCGTAACGGCAGTCCGTTCCGGCATGAGCACACCCACAAAACACGCTCATGCCGGTTCTTCACATCAAGGGAAAAAACCATGAGCGTTAGTCATTTTCGTCATGCGGTCGCGGGGGCCGCGCTTCTCGCCTTCACGGGTTTTGCGGCGCTGTCGGTTACGCCGGCCCTTGCGGCCGACACGGAACTGAATGTGTATAACTGGTCGGACTACATCGCGAAGGATACGATTCCGAACTTCGAGAAGCAAGACGGCATCAAGGTCAAATACGACAACTACGATAGCGACGACACCCTGCAAGCCAAGCTGCTCGCCGGCAGTTCGGGTTACGACATCGTAGTGCCGACTTCCAACTACATGGCCAAACAGATTCAGGCCGGCGTGTACCAGAAGCTCGACAAATCGAAGCTGCCGAACCTCGCAAATCTCGACCCCGTACTGATGAAGATGATCGCCGACGCGGACCCGGGCAACCAGTACGGTGTGCCTTGGGCATACGGTACGGACGGCATCGGTTACAACGTGCAGGCCGTGCAGAAAGCGCTCGGCGCCAATGCGCCGGTGGATAGCTGGGCACTCATATTCGATCCGGCCAATCTCTCCAAACTGAAAGGCTGCGGCGTGTCGATACTCGATCAGGCCGTCGACGTCTTCGCCGCCACGCTGCAATACATGCACAAGGATCCGAACAGCACGAACCCCGCCGACTATCAGGCCGCTTACGAAGTGCTGAAAAAGATCCGCCCGTATATCACCCAATTCAATTCGTCCGGCTATATCAACGACCTCGCCAATAACGACGTGTGCGTCGCATTCGGCTGGTCGGGCGACGTCGGCATTGCCAGCCGCCGCACCGAAGAAGCCAAGCGCTCCTACCAGATCAAGTTCTCGAACGTGAAGGAAGGCGGCTTGTTGTGGTTCGACGTGATGGTGATCCCGAAAGACGCACCGCATCCCGAAGCCGCGTTGAAATGGATCAACTACATTTCGGACCCGAAGGTCAACGCCGCGATCACCAACGAAGTGTTCTACCCCACCGCGAACAAGGCCGCGCGCCAGTTCGTGACGCCTGCCGTTGCACAGGACAAGACCGTTTATCCCGGCGATGAAGTGTTGAGCAAAATGACGCTCATGAAGCCGATGCCGACCGACATTCTCCGCCTTGAAAACCGTCTTTGGGCGCAGCTTAAAACCGGTCATTAACCTGGCCACATTAATTAATCGATCCCGCGCTCAGGGATCGCTTGAACCCTGAGCGCATGAATAGCCGTAACGGTAGTCAGCCTGCGCGTTTGTTTTAGCAGTCCCACCCGCGCGCAGTCCCATGTTTTCCGATCGCAGCGCACGTTGCGAGACGCTTCCCGCGCCTCGTATGGAGACACTTGCGCCCGCGATCCGCAAGGAATGGTTACATCATGAACTCGACGACCTCAAAAAGCGCAGCCGGCGCCACCCAGATGGCCCGCCCCGCAGTGACGACAAAATCGAAATCGGACGAATTCGTTCGGATCGAAAATGTCGTGAAGAAATTCGGCGACAGCACCGCTGTCGACAACGTCAACCTGAGCATCGCCAAGAACGAGTTGTTCGCGCTGCTCGGCAGCTCCGGCTGCGGCAAGTCCACGCTCCTGCGCATGCTCGCGGGGCTCGAGACGGTGACCTCCGGGCGTATTTTCGTCGACGGCGAAGATCTCGCCGCGATGCCGCCGTACAAGCGGCCGGTCAACATGATGTTCCAGTCGTATGCGTTGTTCCCGCACATGAGCGTGGAGGCGAACATCGCCTTCGGTCTGAAGCAGGAAGGCACGCCGAAGAACGAGATCAAGGAACGCGTCGCCGATGCGCTCAATCTCGTGCAGATGAGCAAATACGCGCAGCGTAAGCCGCATCAACTGTCAGGCGGCCAGCAGCAGCGTGTGGCGCTCGCGCGTTCGCTCGTGAAGCGCCCCAAGCTGCTGCTGCTCGACGAGCCGATGTCGGCGCTCGATAAAAAGATCCGCCAGAAGACCCAGCTCGAACTCGTGAACATCATCGAGAAGGTCGA
Source organism: Paraburkholderia sp. BL18I3N2 (assembly GCF_003001875.1). Lineage (NCBI taxonomy): Bacteria > Pseudomonadati > Pseudomonadota > Betaproteobacteria > Burkholderiales > Burkholderiaceae > Paraburkholderia > Paraburkholderia sp. BL18I3N2. The sequence goes on along the minus strand of NZ_PVNC01000001.1, from coordinate 1,136,243 downwards.
CGTGACCTGCGTGATGGTCACGCACGATCAGGAAGAAGCAATGACCATGGCCGGCCGCCTCGCCGTGATGAGCGAGGGACGCATCGTGCAGATCGGTTCGCCGAGCCAGGTCTACGAGTTTCCGAATAGCCGCTTCTCCGCCGAGTTCATCGGCTCGACCAATCTGTTCGAAGGCACGGTGGTCGCGGATGAACCGGACCATATTTTCGTGGAAAGCGAAGAGCTCGAATCGCGCATTTACGTGAGCCATGGCATTACCGGACCGCTTGGTATGCCGGTAGGGATCTCGGTGCGTCCGGAGCGCATCAAGGTCTCGCTCGACAAACCGACCACGCCGCACAACTGGGCGCGCGGTGTGGTCTCGGATGTGGCGTACATGGGCAGTTATTCGCTCTATCACGTGCGTCTGCCGAGCGGTAAGACCGTGGTGTCGAATCTCTCCAGCTCGCATCTGATGGCCGAAGGTGCGCCCTCCTATAACGACGACGTGTTCGTCTACTGGTCGCCGGCTAGCGGCGTGGTGCTGACGCAATGAGCAATCCCACTACCTCGTCCACCGCGGCGCTCGGCGCGCCGTCCGGCAGCCGCCTGCTCGGTTCGCTGAGAAAACGCCTGTCGACGTTCGTGCCGTCGGGCCGCTCGACCGTGATCGGCGTGCCGTTCCTCTGGCTTACGGTGTTCTTCGCGTTGCCGTTCGTGCTGGTGCTAAAGATCAGTTTCGCCGATCTGCGTCTGGGCATTCCGCCTTACACGGATATCGTCACGGTCAAGGACGGCATGGTGCATTTCGCCATGCAACTCAGCCACTACGCGTTCCTGCTGCAGGACGATCTGTACGTCGCCACGTATATCAGCTCGCTGAAGATGGCCGCGGTCTCGACCTTCTTCTGCCTGTTGATCGGCTATCCGATTGCGTACTACATCGCCCGCTCGGAACCGACGAAACGCAACCTGCTGATGATGGGCGTCATGCTGCCGTTCTGGACGTCTTTCCTGATTCGCGTCTACGCATGGATCGGCATTCTGAAAGACGACGGCCTGCTCAATCACACGCTGATGGCGATCGGCATGATTCATTCGCCGTTGCGCCTCTACCACACGGATATTGGCGTCTATATCGGCATGGTCTATTCGTACCTGCCCTTCATGGTGATGCCGCTGTATGCGCATCTCGTGAAGATGGATCTGACGCTGCTCGAAGCCGCCTACGACCTCGGCTGCAAACCGTGGACCGCGTTCACGCGCATTACGTTGCCGCTGTCGAAGAACGGCATTATCGCCGGCAGTCTGCTGGTGTTCATTCCGGCGGTCGGCGAATACGTGATTCCGGAACTGCTCGGCGGCGCCGACACGCTAATGATCGGCCGCGTGATGTGGGATGAATTCTTCAACGACATGGACTGGCCGATGGCATCCGCCGTCACCGTCGCAATGGTGCTACTGCTGCTCGTGCCGATGGCCGTGTTCCAGTACTACCAGGTCAAGGAACTGGAGGGCGCGAAATGATCAAGCCTAATAAGACGCTTTCCAATAGCGTGCTGACGTTCGGATTTCTGTTTCTTTACATTCCGATCATCAGCCTGATCGTGTATTCGTTCAACGAGTCGAAACTCGTCACGGTCTGGTCCGGCTTCTCGCTCAAATGGTATGGCGCGCTGTTGCAAGACGGCGAGTTGCTGAACGCCGCGTGGCTTTCGCTGAAGATCGGTCTGTTGACCGCGTGCGCCTCGGTTGTGATCGGCACATGGGCCGGTTTCGTGCTCGCGCGCTTCGGACGCTTTCGCGGTTTTACGCTGTTCGCCGGCATGATCAACGCGCCGCTCGTGATTCCTGAAGTGATTCAGGGCATCTCGCTGCTGCTGTTGTTCGTCGCACTCGAACAGATGCTCGGCTGGCCCAAGGGCCGCGGCCTCTTCACGATCTGGATCGGCCACGTGATGCTGTGCGTCTCGTACGTGGCAATCATCGTGCAGTCGCGTGTGAAAGAGCTCAACAAGTCGCTCGAAGAAGCCGCGCTCGATCTCGGCGCAACGCCCTTCAAGGTGTTCTTCCTGATCACTCTGCCGCTGATTTCGCAGGCGCTGATGTCGGGCTGGCTGCTGTCGTTCACGCTGTCTTTCGACGACCTCGTGCTCTCCGCGTTCCTCTCCGGCCCCGGTTCGACCACGCTGCCGCTCGTCGTGTTCTCGCGGGTGCGTCTCGGCCTGAATCCGGAAATGAACGCGCTCGCCACGATCTTCATCACCACGGTGACGATCGGCGTGATCGCCGTGAACCGCTGGATGCAATTGCGCGAACGCAAACGCAATCGCGACATGCAGATGGCTTTCGCCCTCGCCGAAGCCGCCGACCCCTTGCCCGCCGCACCACAACAAGCCGCCGCACGAAAATCGCTCGATACGGCACGCGCATAAGAAGTCCATTCGCAATACGACCAATAAGGAGAATTTGAATGAGAAAGAAGCTCATCTGTCTGTTGGTGGCGGGGAGTCTGCCTGGCATGGCCATGGCGGATGCCACCAGCGACCAGATCAAGGCGCTCCAGGCCCAGCTCAATGCACTGCAAAAGGAGGTCAAGCAGTTGCGGGCAGAAGTCGCCACCAAGCCGAAGGCAGCCACGGCGACGGCGGCGACAGCGGCCCCCGCCCCGGCGATAGTGGCCGCGCCGGTGGACGTCTCGTCGCCTGATTACGGCAAGGCTCAGGCGACGCTGACCAACGACGACGTGACGGCGATGAAGCAGCAGATCGCCAATCAGCAGTTGAAGGTCGATTCGCTCGAAGACGCGGCGCAGACGGGGCCGATCGCCGGTTTGTCGGTGACGGGTTATATCGACCCGACCTATCTGTATAACCGTGCACAGAGCAGCTCGTCGTTCCTGTTCGCGAACCACGAAAGCAGCTATAACTACTTCAACAGCACGTTCGGCGATCTGTACCTCGACATCAAGAAGACCTTCGGTGTCGGCCCGATGGCGCCGTCGGCTGAAATCACGTTGATGCCGAACCGCGGCAACGGCATTACGCTGCTGCAGAACTCGCACGGGGATATCGGCAACAACATCCTGAACACGGCCGTGGTGAATGTGCCGTTGACGGCGAGCACGACGCTCGTGGCCGGTTTGATTCCGAGCTTCGGCGGCTATGAAGTGCAGCAGTCGAATCAGATGCTCACGCTCACGCACAACCTGCTGTATGACTTCTCGGATCCGGGCAGCTACATCGGCATCGGCGCGAACTACACGGCCGGCAACTGGGCGTGGAAGTTCTTCCTCGGCAACGAGCAGTACCGCACATTCGGCGCAGTCACGCAGACGGGCACGAACGCGCTGGGCGATCCGATCACAACCAGCAACAAGATTCCGACGTTCACGGCTCGCACCGATTACACGTGGTCGAGCGCACTGGATCTCGGCGCGTCGATCAACATCGGCCGTCAGACCCTGCCTAGCTCGATCGACGCAAACGGCGCGGTCAGCTACGGCGTAGGCGGCCAGGCGCCGAGCTCGGGCGGTACGTTCTTCTTCACCGAAGCCGACCTGACCTACACGCTCGCCGACGTGCAGTACAACGCCGAACTCGACTACGGCCAGCAGCAGAACGCCGCGTATAACGGCGGCCAAGCCCAATGGTACGGCCTGTCGCTGCTCGCGCACCGCAAGTTCAATCTGCCGGTGGTGGGCCGCATGGGCGCGACGGTGCGTTATGACCTGCTGGTCGACAGCAAGAACGGCGGCGGCGGCGGTGGCATTGCGTTGAACGGCAACGGCATGGACACGGCAAACGGCTTCGGTATCGGCGCGGACTGTCTCGCCAATTCGCAGGCGAACGGTGGCCTCGGTTTCGAATGCAAGGGCGCGACCCGCCAGGACGTTTCGCTCGACCTGCTGTTCTATCCGACCCAGCAGATCACGGTCAAGGTGGAATACCGCCACGACTGGGCCAACAAGCAGGTGTTCCTGAAGAACGACGGTTCGTATGGCAAGTCGAACGACCTGCTCGCGACCCAGTTCATCTACTCGTTCTAATCTGTTTTGCCGGCGCGTGGCCTTGCTGTCGAAAAGGCCACGCGTACAGGCTCTTTCTGCATGCTCTGCCTATGCTCCGATTCTCGAACCAGCCTCACGTCGCCTCGTACTACGCCGCCACTGCCAACGACTGCACCCGCCATCCCGCGCTCGATGAAACGATCAGCGTCGACGTTTGCGTGATCGGTGCGGGACTGACCGGCATTTCCACGGCGCTCAATCTTGCTGAACGCGGCCATTCGGTCGCGGTGCTCGAAGCATCGAAAGTCGGCTGGGCGGCGAGCGGCCGCAACGGCGGCCAGTTGATCGGCGGCTTCGCGTGCGATATCGATACGTTCGCGAAATACTTGCCCGCGGACGACGTGAAGCGTGTTTGGGACATGGGGATCGAAACCCTCGACATCGTCAAGGAACGCGTCGCGAAGCATCAGATCGATTGCGATCTGACCATCGGCTATCTGACCGCGGCGAATAAACCGCGCGATACCGACGCGCTGCAAAAATGGCGTGACGAAGCGCAACGGCGCTTCGGCTACGACCGCTTCAGTTATGTCGATGCGGACGGCGTCGGCAACTATGTTCAATCGCAGCGCTACCTGGGCGGCCTGTTCGATGCCGACAGCGGCCACCTGCATCCGTTGAATTACACGCTGGGCCTGGCGCGCGCGGCGCGCGAAGCGGGCGTGCAAATTTTCGAGGACAGTTGCGTCACGGCCTTGCGTGAAGAAAACGGCCGGCATGTGGCTGAAACTGCACGCGGCCGGGTGCAGGCACGCTTCGTCGTGCTCGCCTGCAATACTTATCTCGGCCAGCTCGCGCCGGACGTGGCGAACAAGATCATGCCGGTCGGCACCTACGTGATCGCCACCGAACCGCTCGACCCCGATCGCGCCGAAGCACTGATGCCCGCCAAAGCCGCCGTGTGCGACAGCCGCTTCGTGCTGGATTATTTCCGCCCGGCGCCCGATCACCGCCTGCTGTGGGGCGGCAAAGTGAGTTATTCGAAGCTCGCGCCGCGTAACCTCGGCGAAGCGATGCGCCGCGATATGCTGAAGACTTTCCCGCAACTGGACGACGTCAAAATCGACTATGCGTGGGGCGGTTTCGTCGACATCACCATGAACCGCGCGCCGCATTTCGGCCGGCTCTCGCCGACCGTTTATTTCGCGCAAGGGTTCTCGGGACACGGTGTGAATACCACCGGTCTCGCGGGCAAACTGATCGCCGAAGCGATCGACGGTCAGGCGTCGCGCTTCGATCTGTTCGGCAAGATTCGTCACCGCGACTTCCCGGGCGGCGCTACACTGCGCACCCCTGCCCTCGTACTCGCGATGGCCTGGTATCGAATGAAGGACCTGCTTTGATGAATGCTCCGACTCCCGGCCTCAACGCGCGCAACACGCTTAACACGCTCGACCGCCGCGCCGATGCGCTGATCGCCAACTCCTACTATGAAGCGAGCGCGGCCCGTCCGCTCGCCGACGACCCCGCGCTCGACGGTACGCTCGAAGCCGATGTATGCGTGATCGGCGCGGGCTTCTCCGGTTTGTCGGTGGCGCTGGAGTGCCGGGCGCGCGGCTTGTCGGTGGTCGTGCTCGATGCGCATCGGCCCGGCTGGGGTGCGTCGGGCCGCAACGGCGGGCAGACGCTGGTGGGTTTCGCCAAAGACGAGATCATGGAACGCCAGCTCGGTCTCGACGGCGCGCGTGCGGCATGGGCGATGTCGGTGGAAGGTGTTGGGCTGGTTCGCGAGCGCATCGAACGTTACGGCATCGATTGTGATTTCACGTCCGGCTATCTGACCGTCGCCACCAAACCAAAACGCGTGCCCGATTTGCGTTCGTGGATGGAGTCGGCTTCGCAACGCTGGGGCTATACGAAACTCTCCTGGCTCGATACCGACGAGGTCCGTTCGCGCGTCGCTTCGAAGCGCTATCTGGCCGGCGTCTACGATCCGTTTTCCGGCCACCTGCATCCGCTCAAGTACTGTCTCGGTCTCGCCGACGCGGCGCGCCGCGAAGGCGCGCAATTGTTCGCGCATTCGCCGGTGATCGAGGTCGTGCGTGGCGCGCGGCCTGTCGTGCGTACCGCCCGTGGCGAAGTGCGCTGCCGTTTCGTCGCGGCATGCGGCAACGCCACGATCGGCGATGTGCTGCCCGCGCCGGTGGCCGCGCGAATCGCGCCGATCGCGTCGTATATCGTTGCTACGGAACCGCTCGGCAAGGAACGCGCGGATGCGCTGATCAAGGGGCGCGAGGCCATTTGCGACAACAACTTCTTCCTCGATTATTTCCGGTTGTCGGCGGACCATCGCGTGCTGTTCGGCGGCCGCGCGAGTTCGACCGGTGCTTCACCGGTGCAGCTCGGTGAAGAGATTCGCCAGCGCATGATTGGCGTGTTCCCGCAACTCGGCGACGTGAAAATCGACTATGCGTGGGGCGGTTTTGTCGACGTGACGCGCAATCGCGCGCCCGATTTTGGATCGATCGATCCGAATTACTTCTATGTGCAGGGGTTTTCCGGGCACGGCGTCGCGTTGACCGGTATTGCCGGGCGCGTGGTGGCTCAAGCAATGGCCGGTGAGACGAAAGCCTTCGATCTGTTCGCGCAGTTGCGGCACGCGCGCTTTCCAGGCGGCCCGGCGTTGCGGGGGCCGGCGCTGGAATTGGGGATGATGTATCACCGGATTCTGGAGATGTTTTAGGCGTCGCCGGCAAGCGGTGCGGCTTTTACGCCGCCCCGGCAACCGGGACGGCACCCATCCTCCATATCACGCCGGCAGCGCCGCTGTAGCGTCGTAACGGGGCACGGCGCAATCCGGCCGCAAATGCCCACTGCTTTACTATTGGTGGCCCTCAACAGCATACTGTCATACTTATTCGTATGCCGCTTTTGAGGAGGCGCCGATGACCACTCAACTCACTCGCGAATTCGCGTCGAAATTCGCCAACCTGGCGCTTGCCCATCTCACGCGCGAATACCCGAACAAGCTGACGCATTCGCTCGCCGGGCCGCAAGACGTGCAAGGCCCGCGTGCGCTGCATCCGATTTTTTACGGCAGCTACGACTGGCATTCGTGCGTCCACGGCTACTGGTTGATTTTGCATCTACTCGATCGTTTTCCCGATCTGCCTGAAGCGGCGCGCATCGTCGCGGTGGTCGACGAGCATTTCACCGCGGCTAACGTGGCCGGTGAAGTTGCGTATCTCGAACTGCCGCACAACCGTGGTTTCGAGCGCCCGTATGGCTGGGCCTGGCTGCTCGCGCTGAGCGCACAAATCAGTTCGCTGAAGCTCTCGGAAGCCGCGCGCTGGTCGAAAACCTTTGCGCCGCTTACCAAACTGTTTGTCGAGCGCTTCGAGGACTTTCTGCCGAAAGCCACCTACCCGCTGCGCGTGGGCACGCACTTCAACATGGCCTTCGCATTGGCGTTGACGCTGGATTTCGCGCGGCAAACATCGCGTGATTCACTGGAAGCGCTGGTCGTGAATACCGCGGAACGCTGGTTTGTGAACGACGTCGCGTGTCAGGCATGGGAGCCCGCCGGCGACGAATTCCTCTCGCCTTCGCTCATGGAAGCCGAGCTCATGCGCCGCATATTGCCACCGGCCCAGTTCGTCGACTGGTTCGGCCGCTTTCTGCCGGATCTCGGCGCGAAAAAGCCCGCTACGCTGTTCGAACCCGTCAGCGTGACGGATCGCACCGACGGCAAGATCGCGCATCTGGACGGCCTGAATCTCAGCCGCGCATGGTGCCAACGTTCGCTGGCGCGTGCCCTGCCCGCAGGCGATATTCGCCGAACCGTTCTGTTCGACGCAGCCGAGCGGCATCTGCAAACCGCACTGCCGCACGTGGCCGGCGACTATATGGGCGAGCACTGGCTCGGCACATTCGCCACGCTTGCGTTGGAAGCTTGAATAAAGGCCTGATTCGAGACTTCGAACCGAACTCGACGGGCGGCATGGTCAACTGAAAAATACGAAAGCGGCGCCGCACGCGCGAAACGGTTTCTCACACCAACCGATTCACGCTGCGAGCGCCGCTTTTCCACTGTTGCTTCAATGCAGAACCGCTTCTTGCGGCTCAACCGGCGACGCTGCGCCGGCCTCCCGCATTTACTGCCCCGTCAGCTTTTTAGGCTTCGGCGGCGTCTGAACCTTGTTGTACTGGAACTCGGGCGTTGCCTTCAAGGCGTCTTTGGTAGCGCCCGCCAGATAGAAATTCCCCTCGCGGATGTCCAGCGCCGCGATAGGCACCGCCACGTCGTGCGATGCCACGCCCAGGAAGCCACCTGCGGAGACGATGGCCGCGGACAGCGAGCCGTCCGGCGCGATCACCAGATCGCGGACCGTGCCGATTTTTGCGTTCTGGTCGTTGTAGACCGATTTGCCGAGAATGCTCTTCTTCACACTCCAGCCGCTCAAGAGCGCATTCGACTGCTCGACTGTGACGCTCAGCGGTTGTGTGCCGGCGACTTGCGCCTGTGCACCAAGGCTGGTTGCAGCTACCGCGACGACAACAACAAGTTTGCCCAAAGTCATATCGCTTACTCCGTTCTTAGTAGACTTGACCGGCGCGTGGCCCGCGCCGAATGGAATCGCTGCACCACGATCATACAGACTGCGCGGCGCGGTTGCATCCAGCGTGCCGGAAGGTCGCACGCGCACCTCACGAGCCCACGCCGCGACGCCCGGTGATGACGTCACGGCCCGCAGCGCATGGCGGTAAAATCGCGCAAGGCGATCACGCCGGTTTTAGAGGTGGCAGTTTGACTGAGCTTGAACAGGGTTTCATCTTGACCCGGCATTGGCGGGACACGCCCGCCGGCACCGAAGTCGATTTCTGGCTGGCCACGGACGGCGGGCCCCGGCATGTGCGCTTGCGCCCTCAGCCTTCGGTGGCGTTCATTCCCGCGGAACATCGCGAGCGCGCCGAGACGATTCTGCGCCGCGAAGCGCCGCTCGATCTGCGAACGCTCGATCTGTGCGACTTTCAGCATCGGCCGGTCATGGGACTTTACTGCCCGCAGTACCGGCAATTGACGGGCTTCGAGAAACGCCTGAAGCAAGGCGGCGTCGACATCTACGAAGTCGATATCTTTCCGCCCGAACGCTACATGATGGAGCGCTTTATCACGGCGCCGGTCTGGTTTAGCGGCGACACGCAGAGCGGCGGAAAGAGCGGCCCGCTCGTGAACAGCGAACTCAAGCCGGCCGCCGGCTATCGTCCGCCCTTGAAGCTGGTGTCGCTCGATATCGAAACCAGCGCTCACGCCGAGTTGTATTCGATCGCGCTGGAAGGTTGCGGACAGCGTCAGGTGTACATGCTGGGGCCGCCGAATGGCGAGGCGGGCACGCTCGACTTCGACCTCGAATACTGCGAAACCCGCGCACAGTTGCTGGAAAAACTGAACGCGTGGCTCGAACGGCACGATCCCGATGCGATCATCGGCTGGAATCTGGTGCAGTTCGATCTGCGTGTGCTGCAGCAGCATGCCGAACAATATCGCGTACCGCTGCGGCTCGGCCGTGGCGGCGCCGTAATGGAATGGCGCGAGCATGGGCTCAAGCAGAACCACTTCTTTGCCGGCGCCGCGGGACGGCTGATTATCGACGGCATCGAGGCGCTGCGCTCGGCGACCTGGAGTTTCCCTTCGTTCAGTCTCGAACATGTCTCGCGCACAGTGCTGGGCGAAGGCAAGGCGATCGACAATCCGTATCAGCGCATGGACGAAATCCAGCGCCGCTTCGACGAGGACAAGCCCGCGCTCGCGCGCTACAACCTCAAAGACTGCGAACTGGTCACGCGCATCTTCGCTAAAACGGAGTTGCTGCCATTCCTGCTGGAACGCGCGAGCGTGACCGGTTTGCCGGCGGATCGCAGCGGCGGATCGGTGGCGGCGTTCACGCATCTGTATATGCCGCGCATGCATCGGCAAGGCTACGTCGCGCCCAATCTCGGCGATGTGGCCGGCGCTGCGAGCCCCGGCGGTTTCGTCATGGATTCGCGCCCCGGTCTCTATGATTCCGTGCTGGTGCTGGACTACAAGAGCCTGTATCCGTCCATCATCCGCACGTTTCTGATCGACCCTGTCGGCCTTGTCGAAGGCATGCTGAATCCCGCCGACGATCAGTCAGTCCCGGGCTTTCTCGGCGCGCGCTTTTCACGCACGCGCCATTGTTTGCCGTCGATCGTCGGGCAAGTGTGGCAAGGTCGCGAAACGGCCAAACGCGAGAACAACAAGCCGCTTTCGCAGGCGTTGAAGATCATCATGAACGCCTTTTACGGCGTATTGGGATCGACCGGCTGCCGCTTCTTCGATCCGCGTCTCGCCTCGTCGATCACCATGCGCGGCCACGAAATCATGCATGCCACGCGCGAACTGATTCAAGGCGAAGGCTATGAAGTCATTTACGGCGACACGGATTCGACCTTCGTGTGGCTGAAACACGCGCACAGCGAGGAAGACGCGAGCCGCATCGGCCGCGCGCTGGTCGAGCATATCAACGCATGGTGGCGGCAGAATCTGCAGGAAAGATTCGGGCTCGACAGCGCGCTCGAACTGCAATTCGAGCGGCACTATCGGCGCTTCTTCATGCCGACGATTCGCGGTGCCGAGGAAGGCAGCAAGAAACGCTACGCGGGCCTCACTATTTTGCCGGACGGCAGCGAAGACATCGTCTATAAGGGACTCGAAACGGTACGCACCGACTGGACGCCGCTCGCGCAGCAGTTTCAGCAGGAACTGTATCGGCGCATTTTCACGCAGCAACCGTATCAGGATTACGTGCGCGACTATGTGCGCGACACGCTCGACGGCAAGCTCGACGATCAGCTCGTGTATCGCAAGCGGCTGCGCCGCCCGCTCGAAGAATACGAGCGCAACGTGCCGCCGCATGTCCGCGCTGCGCGCGTGGCGGACGAGTTCAACCGGCGGCAAGGGCGCCCGCTGCAATACCAGAACGGCGGCTGGATCAGCTATGTGATGACCGTTGCCGGACCCGAGCCGCTGGAAACGCTGCGCTCGGCAATCGATTACGAACATTATCTGACGCGTCAATTGCAGCCCGTCGCCGACGCTATCCTGCCGCTCCTGCGCGACGATTTCACGACCTTGATGTCAGGGCAGAAGCAGTTGTTCTGAGGCAGTGCTAGCATCGGGCGTATCGACGACGCACAGGAAAAGGTCACGCATGAACGAGTCGCATCCGATCGCGGCAGACGAGTTGAAAGCCCAGCCGCAAAGCGCCGCGAACCGCGTGTTTTCAGACGGTGCGCTCAGTCTCGGACTCACTCTGCCGATGCTGCGTGCCGGCACGATCGTGGCCGATTTCGACGAGCAGCTGGCGCTCGCGCGTCTCGCCGACGAACGCGGCTTTCGCGCACTCTGGATCCGCGACGTCCCGCTGAACAGCGCGGACTACCCGGACCCTGTCGGCCACCTCGACCCATGGGTGTTGCTCGGTGCGCTCGCTGCAAACACGCGGCGTATCGCGCTCGTGAGCGGCGCCATCGTGCTGACGCTGCGGCATCCGCTGCATATCGCCAAGGCGGCGCTGTCCGTCGATACGCTCAGCCACGGACGCTTCATTCTGGGTCTGGGTTCAGGCGACCGTCCGCCGGAATATGCCGCATTCGGGCGCGATTCCGAAGAGCGGCGCGAGCTGTATCGCAGTCACTGGGAGACGGTTGCCGCCGCGCTCGGCGAGCCGTCACGCGTGATTCCCGATCGCACGCCTGAAGGTGCGCCAACCTTTGAGCTGTTGCCCGCGCACTCGCACGCGGTGCCGCTGCTGGCAGTGGGTTCGGGCGGTCAAAGCGTCGACTGGATCGCGCGCCATTCGCTGGGGTGGATGACCTACCACCGCGAGCCCGACGCTCAGCGCGCCCGTTACAGCATGTGGCGCGCCGCCGTCGAACGCGTGGCGCCCGAAGCGTTTCGTGCGTTCGGCGTCGCGATGCGGCTCGAACTCAGCAGCGATCCGCATGAGCCGGCTCAGGCCGTGACGCTCGGCTACCGGACCGGCAGGCTTGCCTTGATCGACATACTCAAAGCGCTGCGCGCGGACGGGACACACCATGTGACGTTCAATCTGTCGTCGGAGCGTCCCGTCGCCGAGATCATCAACGAACTCGCCGATGAGGTGTTGCCGCAGTTTCACCAGGAGACGTAGAAAGCGCGTTGGGCACCTCCTTCGACTCAGGGCGTGGATGGCCGGTCCGTGTCGTACAGGCGGTCCGGGATGAACAGCGCGGTCACGCCACTCAGGAAGAACACCGCGCCGACCACGAGAAAGCCCAGACCGATGGAAAACTGCGTGGCCAGAAAACCGATCACGATAGGCGCCGCCCCCGAGCAGAAGCGCCCGAGGTTATAGGACCCGCCCACCGCAGTGCCGCGAATGGAAGTGGCGAAACTCTCGGACATGAACGTGCCGATCGTGCCCAGTGGTACGCCGTACAGGAACCCGAAGAAAAGCATGAGAACGGCAATGTTCTCCCGTGTGTGCCAGAAGATGATCACCGGCAGAAAGAGCGCGGCGCCCACGCAGCCGAGGACATACACGCCGCGCCGGCTCCAGCGGTCGCCCAGCCAGCCGGCGAAGATTTTGCCGATGAACGCGACGACGTAAGTCCCGATCATGTACCCGGTCAGTGAGCTGAACTTGATATGCAGCTCTTTTTCGAGGTAGGTCGGCAGCCAGTTGTTCAAGCCGTAGAAGCCGGAAAGAATGAAAACCGAGGCCAGCGTCCACAGGATAAACAGAGTTCGCGTCTGTCGACTGCTGAAAATCAGGTGGTAGCGGCTGTCGCGCCAGCGGCGCTGGCTCGTGCGCTCGATCGCCTGGCTCGCCCGCCAGCTAGCCGGCTCGGGCACCGCGAACTTGATCGCCAGAGCAAACACCACGGGTATCGCCGACACGTAGTACAGCGTGCGCCAGCCGTAGTGCGGCAAAATCCAGCTGCTCAGCGCAATGACCACGATATAGCCGGCCGAAATGCCGGTCTGCAAGGCGCCCAGAATCAGCGAGCGCCGCTCCGTGGGCACGTATTCGGCAACGAGTGTCGTGACCAGCACCATGGAGCCGATGCCCAACGAACCGATGAAGCGGACAATCGCGAACTCCACAAAACTGTGCGTGAGTCCAAGCAGCCCCGCGCCGAGCGAAAAGAGCGCCAACGCCCAGACCACCACCCTCACGCGCCCTATGCGATCGCTCGCCCAGCCGCCGAGAATGCCGCCGACTGCCATGCCGAGCAACGTCAGGCTGCCCAATGCGCCGGCCTGGACATTGCTCAGTCCGAAGTCGTCCTTGATGCGCGTCAGCGTGAGGCCGTACATCATTACGTCCGCGCCATCGGCCATGAGCGCAAGATAACCGAGGATGAAAACAAGCAGCCAGCGTCCTTGCGACACGGAAGTCTGGCTCGCCGGCGACGCTGTCGCAACACGTTGGGTAGTGGTCATGTCAGAGCGGAGTCAAACTGCTGGCGGTTACCGTATGGCGCGAAACGAGAGCGGGAGCCAGGAAGGAACCGATCAGCAATCCCAACTCTTCGTGCCGCCTCGTGTACCACCTCTCCTGATGCGTCAGGTTCATCGTGCCGATGCACACGCCGTCGTACGCGATCGGAATGTTCAGTATCGATCCGAGGCCCATGCCGGTCATCACGGTGTGATCGTCGAACGCTTCGCGGATGCCCTGCGGGGTTTCCGCGCGAAAGGGCTTGAGGTCGAGCAGGATCTGTTTGGCCCACGGCGTGCCGTGCTTTTTCTTGCGCCCGCCAACCGGATAGACGTCGGGCATGTTCGTATAGACGCGCTCCACCTCCTGGTTTTGCGCATCGTAGGACATGATCGTGAAAAGGCTGAAACCGATTGCGCTTGCCGCCACGTCATGAACCGCACGGAAAATCGCCATTGGCTGACCCTTGACCCGCATGGCCCTCGCGAGCTGTTCAAGGTTCGACATGTCCAGCGCTTGCGGGGCGGGCGGCGCAGTTTCGATCCGGATGCCTTGCATGGTCTGTGTGGGAAAGTTAGCGAATCACGGCATTCAGCCGTGTATTTCCGTGGAACTGAGCGGGCCTCGAACATCTTGCGTGCGACCGGATTCTTCGGCCTCGATGTCTTCGAGCGAGCGGTTGCGAGTCTCGATACCCAGGAAGAACACCACGCAGGCCCCGATCAGCAGAACCGTCGTGGTCATCGCGAACACGCCCAGGAAGCCGAGCACGGGATAGACGAGGCCGACCAGAATGGGCGCGCTCACCGAGCCGATGCGGCCGAACGATGACGACGAGCCGGTGCCGGTCGTGCGCACTGCGGTCGGGAATACTTCCGGGGTGTACGCATACACGCCTGCGAACGCACCGTTCATGAAGAACGACAGGCAGATGCCCGCGATCATGATCCCGATTCCAGTATGAGAGAACGCGAGCGCGATCGCCGCTATGCCGCCCAACAACATGTACGACGCGACCACCGCCTTGCGCCCGATCCGTTCGTTGAGCCATGCGGCCGAAAAATACCCCGGAATCTGCGCGCCATAGATCGCGATCGAATAGCCGAAGCTCTTCGTCATGGTGAGCCCTTCTTTGAGGAGCAGGCTCGGAATCCAGGAGAAGAACGAGTAATACGCGAACGCGACCGAGAACCACATGAGCCAGCTGACTGCCGTGGTACGCGCGAGTCGCGGCGACCATAACGTAAGCACGTTCTGCAACGCGCTGCCGCTGGCGCGCGCCGATGCGGGAAGCACGCCGACGGAGCCGACCGGCGGAAGATGAATGCCTCGGCCGGCAAACCATGACTCGATCGTATTGACGATCCGGTTCGCTTCATCCGTCCGGCCCTGGCTTTCGAGCCAGCGCGGCGACTCAGGCAGCGTTCTGCGCCACCAGAGCAGCATGACGACCGGCAACGACGTCACCACGGCCAGGTAGCGCCAGCCGTCGGCATAGTTTCGCACCACGACGAAGCCGAGGATGGACGAACTCAGATAGCCGAACGACATGAAGCCGACCAGCGCCCCGCAAAACATCCCTCTGTAGCGACGCGGCACGAATTCCGCGAGGAATGGCGCGATCACCACCGTCTCCGCGCCGGAACCAAATCCCGCGACGATGCGCAGCGCGAAGAACGTGTGCCAGTCTGTCGCGGCCGCACTCGCGAGCGACGCGACACAGTAGATGGCCAGCGCCGTCATCATGATGCGCCGACGGCCGATCAGATCGGCGAATACGCCCGACAGGAACGCGCCGAAGAAGTAGCCGATATAGGTGCTGCTCGCGACGAGCCCCGTTTCGGCGCTGCTCAGGTGCCATAGCTTGCTCACGACCGGCAGCAAAAACGCGAGCGACGATGAATCGAGTCCATCGAACAGATACCCCAAGCCTCCGATGAGCAGGAGTTTGCGGTGAAAGCCCGATAACGGAAGTCTTTCAAGACGAGCGGCTACGGCAGACACGGTAACTTTCTCCCTGAAGGAATGGACACGATTTCCGCCATGCCGAGGCTATCGCCCGACCGCGTAGGCTTGCATCTGGCGAGGCGTCGCCGCGCCACGCATCAGACCGTTTCTGATTCCGACCGCGCAGACGCGCCCGAGCGACCAGGGTTCGGCCACCGTCAGGTCGTGGCCGCGCGCGCGCAATTCGGCCAGGGTGCTTTCCGGAAAACGGGACTCGGCGGACATCTTGCCGAGGTGCATCGCGCGCGGGTAGAACGACCCCGGAAAATGCGCGGTCTGAAACGACGGCGAATCCGCGGCTGCCTGAAAATTCATGCCGGCGTGCACGTGTTTGAGGAAGAACTGGATCGACCATTGATCCTGCTGATCGCCGCCGGGCGTGCCGAACGCCGCATAGGGCTTGCCCGCGCGAGTGACCAGCGTCGGCGAAAGCGTCGTGCGCGGACGGCGACCCGGCCCGAGCGACGACGGCAAGCCCTCCTCCATCCAGAACATCTGCGCGCGCGTGGTCACGTTGAAGCCGAGGCCGGGCACCGCCGGCGACGCCTGCAGCCAGCCGCCCGAAGGCGTGGCCGACACCATGTTGCCCCAGCGGTCGACGACATCGAGATGAACCGTATCGCCGCGCAGTTCGGGCAACGGCGCGAAGGTCGGTTCGCCCTGGCCAAAGCCGCCGGACTGTTCCTTGCCGGCCATCGCCATGATGCGCGCGGCGCGGCGCTCGCTGTCGCCGAACGTGCCGGGACGGAATTCGAGCGACGCCCGCCGCGGGTCGATCAGCCGACGACGTTCGTCGTTATAGGCGTTGCTCAGCAGCATATCCATGGGTACATGCGCGAACGCTGGGTCGCCGTAGAACACCTCGCGGTCGGCGAATGCGAGCTTCGAGCATTCGATGATCGTATGCACGAAATCCGGTCCCATCGGGTCCATGGCCGCGAGATCGAAGCCCTTGAGCAGCGCGAGCTGCTGCAGGAACATCGGCCCCTGGCCCCACGGGCCGGTCTTGTGGATACGGAGGTCGCCATAGTCGTACGAAACGGGATCTTCGTAGGACGGTTCCCAGCGCGCGAGGTCGCCGGCGTCGAGCAGGCCGCGGTTGCGCTGACCCGACGTGTCGAGAACGGCCGTCGCACCAAAATACTGGTCGATGGCATCAGCCACGAAGCCGCGATAAAAAACCTCGCGGGCGCGTTCGCACTGTTCGCTGCGGTCGCGCCGGGTATTCGCTTCTCGCAGAATGCGCTTATACGTGTTCGCAATGGCCGGATTGGCGAAGAGCTGGTTCGGCATCGGTGCGTCGCCGTCGCGCAGCCATTGCTCGGCCGAAGTCGTCCACTCGGTCCGGAAGAAATCCTTGATGGCGAGGATCGATGAGGTCATGCGCGGCAGCACCGGGTAACCGTTTTCCGCATAACCGATTGCGTAGCTCAGCACGTCTTCGAGCGGCAACTGGCCGTAATCGCGCAGCATGGCCATCCACCCGCCGAACGCACCAGGCACGACGGCAGGCAGCAGTCCCGTGCCCGGCACGACTTCCAGCCCTAACTTGCGCATGCGCTCGATGGTCATGCTCGCGGGCGTTACGCCCTGCCCGCACAGCACGCGCACGCGGTCTTCGCGCGCGCTGTAGAAGACGACCGGCAGTTCGCCGCCCGGACCGTTCAGATGCGGCTCGACGATCTGCAGAACAAAACCGGCGGCGGCGGCGGCATCGAATGCGTTACCGCCTTTCTCGAGCACGGCCATGGCCGACGCGCTGGCCAGCCAGTGCGTGGAAGCCACCATGCCGAATGTGCCGATCAGTTCCGGGCGGGTGGTGAACGACATGCGCTGCTCCTTTGCGATCGCGGACGACTGGCGGCTGAACCAATCACGATAGGTACCAGTTGAACGAACGACGACGATACTGCCCAAACCAACGAATTCACGTGATGCTAACCCGAAATCTGCTTGCAATATACCGGGTCAAAATATTTTCGGGAAACTGCGCGCCACCTTGCGTCAATTCTGCTATCTTTGGTACCAATAAACATTGGTTCGACTGGGTAAAATGGAACAGACGGCATTGGAAGGATTGCTCGGCTATATCGCCCGCCATCAACTCAAGGACGGCGACGCGCTGCCGCCTGAAAGAAAGCTGGCCGAAGACCTTGGCGTCAGTCGAAGGGAACTGCGCTCGGTGCTGGCTTCACTGGAGGCGTCGGGCCGGGTGTGGCGCGGTGTCGGGCGCGGCACCTATCTGGGCGCGCGGCCGCTGAAATTCGGTCCCACGCTGCGTGGACTGCGCGCGGGAACCAGCCCGGCGGACATCGCCGAAATGCGGCTGCTGTTCGAGCCCGCCCTTGCGGAACTCGCCGCGACCAAAGCCAGTCGGGACGATCTGCTGGAACTGGAAAAGTGCGCGCGCAAAAACGCTGCCGCGAAGAACGACGAAGAGTGGCAGCAATGGGATCATCGCTTTCACTTACTGATTGGGCAGGCCACTCGCAATCCCGCACTCATTGCGCTGATGGAAGTCATCAACAGCATGCGCGTCAAACCGGACGTACGTGAAAAGACGGTGGCTCAGGAGACCCGGCAGTATTTCGCCCAGCAGCATCAGGCTGTCGTCAATGCGATGAAAGCGCGTGATGGAGAAACAGCGGCCCGCTGCATGCGTGAGCATCTGCTGAGCGTTCAAGGGCGGGCATCGGGTAAGGCGAGCTGAGTTTCGTGAAGACCGGGCAGTCATAACTTCAACCGCGCGAGTTCCTTTTCATTCTTGAGTCCATCCGCAATTTGAGCTAGAAATGAGGAGGCGCAAATGTGCCCGTTATTCGTATTGAGTTAAACGAGTCATTCTCCTGCCACTTGCCGATAGTACGCTGCATGCAATTAAGGCTGCGCGAGACAGTCTTGAGAAAGCTTTTACCCATCACGCATTCCAGGAAACAACGTTAGCCGACGAGTCACATCAATCATCGCTACGCTCAGGAGAGCATCAGTCATGGTCGCAAGAAAACGAATTCATGCTGCGCTCCTCGCCGCGATGATCGCCACGATTGCGCCGGCCGGTCAGGCGCAAAACACCACTGATTGGCTCGCGAACACTTATGGCACCCTTACCACCCATGTCGGCAACGCCGCGCGTTCCATGTGGGTCGCGCCTGAAGGCGTGATCTATACGGCCTCCATGTGGGACGAGTACGAGGGCGGCGTCGCGATCTATCAGAACCACCGCAGCGCCGGCTCTATCGGTGCCCATGGCGAATTTCAGGGCAGCGCCATCACGGGTAATGCCAAGTCGATTTTCGTGGCGCTGCAGTACAGCGCGTCGTACGGAAGCGGCGCGGTGGGACGATACAACCGCACCACCGGCGCTCGCGATCTTTTCATTCAGGTCACTGCGTCGAAGAACCAGCCGCGCGTCGACGTCGTCACCGGACTTGCCACGGCGGGCTCGCTGCTATATGCGAGCGACATCGACGGCAATCGCGTGCGGATCTTCACCACCGACGGTATCTGGCAGAAAGACATCAACGTCCAGAGCCCAGGGGCGCTTGCCGTGGACGGCGCCGGCAACGTCTGGGTCGCGCAGAAAAGTGCGGGCACGATCGTCGAGTTCAGTCCAAACGGGGCGCTGCTGAATACCATTCAGATGCCCGGCGGGTCGCAGCCGTCGGCGCTCTATTTCGATGCGTCGTCGGGACAGCTCATGGTGGGAGATGAAGGCCCCGACATGAACATCAAGCGCTACACGCTCTCGGGTACGCCGACGCTAGCGGGTACGTTCGGCATTCAGGGCGGTTATCTCGACACCACCACGGGCATCAAGGGCCAGGTAGGCGCAAAGCGCTTCACCCGCGTCGCCGGCATCGGCAAGGACACCGCCGGCAACCTCTATGTGCTCAACAACCCGTGGGGCGGAAGCTGGGACCTCGGCCGCAACGGCGGCACCGACATTCATGCGTATAGCAGCGCCGGCAATCTGCAGTGGACGCTGCGGTCCCTCAACCTCGAGGGCGACGCCGTACCGGACCCGCTCACGGACGGCACAATGTTCTATGGCGGCACCAACATCTACAGCGGCAGCGCCGGCGGCGCCTTCGTCGCGAACACCGTCGATCCGTTCGCCTATCCGTCGGACCCGCGCATCGACATCAACGATACTTCACGGGACGAGCACTTCGCTCACCTGGCCACGGTCGGCGCCAACCGGATCCTCGTGGCGTCCGGCCAGAATCCCGATGTCTACTACTTCTTCCACTTCAATGCCGCGAATGGCTACATCGCAATACCGGACGCCACGCTTCCTGGCGCGGCGTTCAAAACCATCGCCCTGGTCAGGGACGGATTCTGCATCGACAGCAAGGGCGGCGTGTGGGCCGGTCTGGACAGGACCGGCAACATCTATCACTACCCGCTGACCGGCTTCGACGCCAGCGGCAAGCCGACTTGGGGACCCGGCATTCCCATCCGCATTCCCGCGAGCATCCAGCCGCTGACGCGCATCCTCTACCTCGCGGACAGTGACACGATGATTCTCGGACAAGGCGTCGTCGGGAGTACGGACTGGACTGGGATAGGCACGCGGATCGAGGTGTATCACGGCTGGAGCGCGGGCAATACCACGAAACCCAATCCGGTGATCAACCTGCCCCACGCCGGCGCCAAGTCGATCGACGCGGCCGGCCGCTATCTTTTTGTCGGCTACTGGTTCGGCAGCGGGCAAGCTTTGCCGGACATCGACGCGTTCAATCTCTCCACAGGCAACCTCGACGCAACGCTGGTCAACACCAGCAGCCGTACCGTGGACGCCAGCAGCGCCATCGATGCGATGTACAGCGTCAAAGCCTACCTTCGATCGACCGGCGAGTACGTGGTCACGAAGAACAACGTCAAAGGCTCCAGCATTACTGTCTTTCGCTGGACGCCGTGACCGGGTGTAAAGACGTCAGTCTTTACGACCGTGAAGTTGCTACCGCGAGATTTTTTCCAGCGCGATACCCTTCGTACGCGGCCCCATCAAACCGATTGCCAGCATGACGATCAGCATCGCGCCAGCAATAAAGACGAACACCCCAGTGGTGCCAAACTGCTTTAACACGGCGGCAATCAGAAACGCCGTGAAGATCGCCGAAAAACGGCTCCACGAATAGACGAACCCCACCGCGCGCGCCCGAATGCTGGTCGGAAAAAGCTCGGTCTGATACGCATGGTAGCTGTACGAAATGATGTTGCCCGCGAGCGTCAGACACACACCGAGACTCACCAGCAACACCGCGCCAGACGCCTGGCTGAAGCACAAGCCGCAGACAATATTTACACCCGCCATCACCACGATCACTGTCTTGCGCTCGAATCGGTCACCGATGAAAAGTCCGATCAGCGGACCTACTGGCGCAGCCAAAGCGATCACGCTCGAATACATCAGGCTCGTGGTGATCGTAATGCCCTGCTTGATCAGCAGCGTGGGCACCCAGTTCGCAAAGCCGTAGAAGCCGACGGTCTGGAAGATATTGAAGATCGTCATCATCAGCGTGCGGCTGCGGTACGGCGGCACCCACATATCGCGGAAGCTGCCGCGCGGTGCGACCGGTACCGGTGGCGCGGGCGGCGGCAACTCGCGTCCGTATTCGCGGCGCACTTTAGCTTCGAGCGCCGTCATCACGCGGTCGGCTTCGGCAAGACGTCCTTGCTGTGCGAGCCAGCGTGGGCTTTCCGGCAACGCGCGACGAATCCACCACACGAACAGCGCGCCATGCGCGCCGATCAGCACGACCCAGCGCCAACCGTCGAGACCAAGCAATGTACGCGGCACCAGCAGATACGACAGGAACGCCACCACCGGCACAGCGGTAAAGCCGACCGCCTGCTCGCACGCGAACGCGCGGCCCCGGATCTGCTTGGGCACCAGCTCGGAGATGTATGTGCCGATCGTCACCAGTTCGACGCCGATGCCGATCCCTGCCACGAAGCGCCAGAAGTTCAAGCCGGTCGCCGTTTCCTGAAATGCCATCACGACATTGGCCGCCGTATACCAAAGCAGCGAATACGTGAACACAGCGCGGCGTCCGAAGCGATCCGCGAGAAAGCCGCACGCGATCGTGCCGATAAAGAGGCCGCTGAACAGCGCCGCGATGAAACTCGCGACACCGGTCGAGCCGAACAGGCCGTGCGTGGTCGCGCTCAGCAGACCGCTTTTGACGAGGCCTGGCGCGACATACCCGGAGTACAGCAGATCGTAGAGTTCGAAGAAGAAGCCGAGGCTCAGCAACACCACGAGCTTCCAGACGGAGCGCGTGGCGGGCAACCGGTCGAGACGCGCGGAAATGCTGCCGGCGTCGAGCGGCGCGGCCGCGGCGGTGCGATTGACCGTACTATCGGAATGCGCCGCGCCGCCGCTTTGCTTCGCGACGGACCCGGCGTGATCGGGGGATGCCATGTTGTTTGTCTCCTGGTGATACTCGCGAAACGATAGGGCTCGCTGGACCGGTCTTGCCGGCCTCTTGTACTTTCGCGCGTCACACGCACCACGATGCCGGGCCCCAAGGTCCGGCCAGCATTCTAGCCGCGTGCGCGCTTCAACTGTTCGAAGGTCGTGATTTTTCCGGCCAGCGCGCTCGCCGCCACCGTGTACGGACTCGCGAGCCACACATTGCCCGGTCCCGAACGGCCCGGGAAATTGCGGTTGATCGCGCTGATCGTCACTTCGTTCGCCTCGGCCGATTGGCCCGGCCCGCAGTTCGCGCACGACCCGCAGCCCGGCATGACGAGCGTCACGCCCGCGCGCTCGAAGACCGGCAAATAGCCGCGCTCCTCGCAATACGCGCGCACCGCCATGGTGCCGAACTGCAAGTAGAGACGCGTCCCCTTCGGCACGCTAAGACCTTGCTCGACGCCCCAATGCAGCACCTCGTGATAGAAATCGAAGTCTTCGCGTTTGCCTGCCGTGCACGAGCCGCCGTAAGCGATATCGATGGCGACATCCCGTTCCAGTTGCGGTGCCGGCACGCCGTTGCCGGGGTCGCCGGGACGCGCGAGCATCGGTTGGATCGCGCTTGCGTCGATACGGATCGTGTCGCGATAGGTGGCGCCCGCATCGCTTTTCATCCAGTTTTCAAGGGCGAAATCGACACCGCGCCGCTCTTTGAGAAACGCCGCCGTGCGCTCGTCCGGTTCCACGATGCCGGTGAAGCCGCCCAGTTCCGCGACCATGTTGGTCAAGGTCGCGCGCTCGTCGATCGACATCGCCCGCACCACCGAACCGCCGTATTCGAACACGAGGCCGATCGCGCCGCCCGAGCGGATCGCGTCCATTTGCAGCAGATACAGCACCACGTCCTTCGCGGTCACGCCGTCGCGCAAATGACCGCTGATTTCGATGCGCAGCGTCTCCGGCACTTTGCAGCGCACATAGCCCGTCACCCAGCTATTGGCGATTTCCGTTGCGCCGGCACCGAATGCGAGGCAGCCGAGCGCGCCCGAATGCGGCGTATGCGAATCGGTGCCGCACGCCACCTGTCCCGGCAACGCGTATTGCTCGGCCATCAACGCATGACAGATGCCTTCGGAGCCCGGCATGCCGTCGAGCGCGCCGTGCGAGCGCACCGGATAGTCGCGCGAGAACGACGTGTGCCCTTCCATCAGATTGGCGACGCCTGGCAGCAGGCCGTCGCGCACGTGCGGAATGCTTTGCGATGCGAGCACCAGATGATCCTGGAACGCGATGATGTGATCCGGCTCGTGCAGCGGCGCGGGCTTGCCGAACGCCCGATGCATCAGATGCGCGCACATGCCGGTGAAGTAATCGTGGCTGAAACGCCAGTCCGCGGCGATGAACACGCCGTCGCCGCGCTGCGCGCCCACGCTGGCCGGATGCAGATGCCGCTCGATGATCTTCTCGACCAGCGTCTTCGGCTGCGCGGCTTGCGCCATGTCAGCGTCAGCGTTAGCGCTATCGCCCACGCGCGGCGCGGGCCAGTCGGCGAACTTGCTGTACGCGAGCAGGCCGCCGCTGCGAATGATCTGCTGCGTGAGCGCGTCGCGTCCTTTGAGAAATTCGTCGATCGGCACCGCTTCTCCCGCGCTCAATCGATCGAGCACGGAAAAGTCTGTGGTGGTGAGAATGCCGATGTTGTCGCAATTCTGTTGATAGATCCGCTCGAAGCTTTCCGCAACGATCAGCCGGATGCCGGCCGAGAGTTCCGCCAACGGACTCGATTCGCGCGACGATCCCTTGCCGTAGCGCTTGCCCGCCACCGTCACCTGGAAGCCGCCGTTCTTCACCGCATCGCGGCCGATCGGCATGCTCTCGCCGGCCTTGAAGCCCACATACGGAAACTGGCCGAGGCGCTCGTCATAGGTGAGCATGACGGTGACCGGCGTGATCTCATCGGTGGAGACGTCGTCGCGAAGCGGACCGGCCGCGGCGCGCGTGAAGTTCTCGCCGGCGAGTTGCGCCTCGATCACCGCGGGGTCCTGGGACAGGTACAGTACGCGGCCGTCCAGACGAATCGTGTCGCTCATATGCCTTCTCCTTGCGATCACTATACGGCGCGCGCGGGCAATGCCGAAGTGCCGGTGCGGCAACGCAGACCTCTCGTTTGGCGATGATTGGCGCATCGTGCTGGACACGGTGGTCCGGGCGTTGGCGCGTCACCGCCGGCATACGACAGCCGGCCACCGGCGCAGACACGCCTGCGCCAATTCGCGCGCCGTGGCTCGCGTCAACCGCCCTTGCCGAGAAACCCGACCAGCGCCGCCGCGCTCGCGCTCAACTGATCGCGCGCCTTGAAGATCATGATGAGGCGGCGCACCGCCCACGCATCGCTCAGAGACAGCAGGCTCACGTCGAGCGCATTTAAATAGAGCAGCCCGACCTGTTCGGGCACGATCGCGATGCCGAGCCCGGCATGCACCATCCGGCAGAGTGCGTCGAGACTGCTGACGCGAATCTTCACGTCGAGTTGCCGCCCCACCCCGGCTGCCTGCTGCGTGAGCAGTTGCGTCAGCGCGCTCTCGCTGCGCAGCCCGACGAAGCTGTCATCGAGCAGGTCGTCGAAGCTCACCCGCAACGCGCCGGCGAGCCGATGGCCGCCCGGCACCAGCACCGCCAGCCGATCCTGCCGGTACGGCACCTGCTCGAACGTCTCGCTGCCCGCCACCGGGTTGCAGATGCCGAAGTCCGCCGCGTGTTCACCGACAATCCGCAGCACGTCGGCGCTATTTTCCTCTTCCAGTTCGATCGACACCTCCGGAAACGCGCGCCCGAACGCGGCCACGTCTTCCGGTAGAAACTGCACGATCGAGGACAGATTCGCCACCACCCGCACGCGCCCTTTCGCGCCCGACGAAAAGCGCGACAGCTCCGCGCTCATCTGCTCGATATTGCCGATGATCGCCAGCGCGTAGCGCAGCACGGTCTCGCCGACCGGCGTCACGGTGATGCCGCGCGGCTGGCGCTGGATCACCGGCAAGCCGATCACCGCCTCGATCTCGGCGATGCGCCGGCTTACCGCGGACGATGCGATGAACTCGCGCTCCGCCGCGCGCGCGATATTGCGCTCCTGGCAGACGGCGACGAACAGGCGCAGCGAGGTGAGGTCGAGTTTCTTGAGAAGGTTTTCCATTGTTGCTGCTTCATACGCGGTGAGCCCGAAGAACCCGGCGTCGGCATGAAGGGAGCCTGGCAAAAAAGATGGGCAAGTGTAACGCCCTTCTCCGGGCCGGCCGGTCATTCCCACAACCGGCTTTCGATTAGCCTCTTTGCTGCCTACACTACGCAACGAACACCGTAAGACGCGTCGACGCCGGCGGAACCCGGCCATGCCTGGTTCCCTATAAGCCAGAAAAAGTCATCCGCAGACACGACATGACCTCAGTGCAAGGACACCGGCGCTTTCTCGGCGCGGCGTGAGGTAAAAGAACTCGCCGCGTCGCACACGAGGCAAGCGCCACGCCGCTATTGCGCGCTGACTTGCGCAAGCGCGGCAATCAGGTCGCCGAAGCGTTCGCCCTGAACCAGAATGTGCCCTCTCAACGCGGCGGCGGCAGCTTCGCCATCGCCGGCTTCGAGCGCATCCACGACCGCCTGGTGTTCATCGAACGAGGCGGCCACGCGCCCTTTGACGCGCAACTGCAAACGCCGGTACGGGCGCAGCAGTTTATGGAGCGCCTTCGCCTGGTCATGCAGAAAACTGTTGTGGCTGCCCTGATAGATCAGGCAGTGAAAGCGCTCGTTCAGATGGAAATACTCGTCCGGGCTGCCGGCGTCGCGCGCTTTCTGACAGGCGACATGCGCCTCGCGCAGCGTCTGCAACTCCTGCGCGTTCATGCGCCGCGCGGCAAGGCGGCTGCACATCGCCTCGAGTTCGGCCATCACCTCGAACATCTCGATCAACCTGTGCAGGCTGATCTTCGCGACCACGGCGCCATGCCGCGGCCGCATCTCCACCATACCTGCAGCCGCCAATTGGAGAAGCGCTTCGCGCACGGGCGTTCTGGACACCTCGAAGCGCGCGATCAATTCGGCCTCGTCGAGCCGCGCGCCCGGCGGCAGGTCGCCGGTCGCAATGGCTTCCTCGATGGATTCGCGCAGCCGGTCTGCGAGCGTGAGCTTGTTTGTCATGTTTGGACTCCACACGGAATCGAGTTGACCACAACGAGCATCCTGCCACCGTACGCGTAAACGATAGTTGAGAACAGTGTCGGTCGAATTATAAATACGGATGAGGCTTATAAATATAAAGATAAACGCCTTACAAAATATTGACAGGCCAATTTGGGCATATCGGCGTTGTTCGCCCGATCACGGTCCGTCGCATCCACACGCGCGCATTCCTTTTCCCTGACCGTGTTCGGAGGCCTGACCATGAAGGTGCAGTCGGTAGCTGTATCCGTAGGAGTCGGTGTCGGAATCGCGTTGCTCGCTGGCTGCGGGCACGACAACGTGTCGTCGTCCTCGCCCGCCACGGCGAAGGGCGCCGGCTTCATCCAGAGCTTCCAGATCGTGTCGAGCGCACCGGCGTTCGGCGGCGCGACGCCGGCCGGCGCGGCGGGGCCCTACCAGGTGATCAGCGCGGTCGTACACGGCGAACTCGATCCGAACGACCCGCTCAATGCGGGCATCGTGAACCTCAAGAACGCGCCGGTCGGCAGCGACGGCTACGTCGCCTATACGACCGACGTGGTGATCCTGCGCCCGCAGAACGCGTCGGCCGCCAAACGCGTGCTGTTCTACGACGTCGTGAATCGCGGCAGCAAGATCGGCGCGGCGTCGTTCGTGGGCGGCGGCGCGCTCGATACCGGCGCGGCGCCCTCGTCCAGCTTCCCATCGCTGCTGCGCAACGGCTATACGATCCTGTGGAGCGGCTGGCAAGGCGACGTGCCGCTCGCCGGCAACAGCACCACGTCCGGCGCCGGCCTGCTCGGCGCCAGCTTCCCGGTGGCGACCAACAAGGACGGCACGCCGATGACCGGCCTGAGCCGCGAGGAATTCATCCCAGACTATGCGGGCGGCCCGCCCACCACTATTCCGTTGACGTATCCGCCGGCCAATCTGTCCGACAAGAGTTCGGTCACGTTCACCGCGCGCCAGTCGTGGCTCAGCACGTACGGCAGCATTCCAGGCGGCCTCGAAACCTATACCGCGCCGTCGCAGCCGGTGACGACCTGGAGCTACGTCAGTACGCCGAACAATGTCTACGAAGGCAATTATTCCGTCACCTTCACGCCGCCCGCCAGCGTGCCGGGCCCGAACGGCACGCAGGTTGCGCCTGACGCGGGGACCATTTACAGCTTCGTCTATCAGGCCGCCGCGCCGACCGTCGACGGCATCGGTTTCGCCGCCTTGCGCGACCTGGTGTCGTTCCTTCGATACGATGCGGCCGACGCGCAAGGCGTCGCCAATCCGCTCAACGATCTGAAGAACGCGGGATGCGCGGCCACGACCTGCTCGACCAGCACGAACTTCGATATCGCGATCGGCGAAGGGATTTCGCAATCGGGCCGCTTCATGAAGGACTTCCTGTATCAAGGCTTCAACGTCGACAAGCACGGCAAGATCGTGTTCGACGGCATGTTCCCGATCATCTCGGCTGCGCGCCGCACGTGGACCAACGCGGCGTTCGCGCAGCCCGGCCGCTGGTCGAAGCAGCACGAAGATCACTTCATGCCGGGCTTCCAGTTCCCGTTCACTTACGCGACCACGACCGACCCCGTCAGTGGCGCCACCGACGGCATTCTGAAAGCATGCACGGCCACCAACACCTGTCCGAAGATCATGCAGCTCGACGGCGCGTTCGAGTGGTGGGGCGGCGCGGCGTCGCTGGTCGTGACCGACGGACGAGGCAACGACATCCAGCTGCCCGCGAATGTGCGCTACTACCTGGTGGCAGGCACGCAGCACGGCGGCGGCAGTGGCGTCACGACCGGCAACATGACCGTTCCGGCCGCGGGCAGTCTATGCCGGTTGCCGGGCTCGCCGGTCGAAGAAACACCCGTCGAACGCGCGCTGATCCCGGCACTCGTTGCCTGGGTCGGCAAGGGCACGCCGCCGCCCGCTTCGCAATATCCGACCGTAGCGGCCGGCACGCTGGTCGCGCCGACCCAAGCCGCGGTGGGTTTCCCATCGCTGACCAACGTCATGGTGCCAAGCGGTGCCGCCGCGACGCCCACCTCGCTGCAATTGACCTTCAATGGCGAGTACAACCAGTTGTTCGTGACCGACTATAGCAACGCGGTTCCCGTGGTGAACACCGCGCAGGCGTACACGATTCTCGTGCCGAAAGTGGATGCCAACGGCAACGAAACGTCAGGCGTGCTGGTGCCCGACGTCGCCGCCCCGCTCGCCACTTACACCGGCTGGAACTATCGTGGCGCAGGACATGCGATCGGCGACGGCTGCATTTCGAACGGCGCCGCGATTCCGTTCGCGGTGAACGCCGCCGCGCAGGCCGGCGGCACCGATACGCGCACCACGCTCGCCACGCTGTATGGCGGCAGCCGCTCGAAGTATCAGGCCGCGGTCGCGGCCGCGGCGAACGCGCTGGTCAGCCAGGGCTATCTGCTGCAGGACGACGCCACCAACGTCTTCATTGCGAACGCGAGGGCCGTGTCCGCGACTTTGCTGCCGCAACCTTGAGAGGCCGCGCGCCGGGAGCGAACGACATGATGCACAGAGCAGGATGCACCGCCGCCGCGTTCGCCGTCGCTGCGCTGGTTGCCGCATGCGGAGGCGGCGGTGGCAGTGGTGGCAGTGGTGGTGACAGTGCCGGTGCGCCGCCCGCTCCGTCTTCGAATGCGTCGGCGTATCAGAACAGCACGACGCTCGGCGGCGTCGGTGCCGTTTCGCTGTCGGTCATCGCGGCGACGACGACCGTCAACGCCATGCTGGTGAGTCCCGTCGCTGCCCCGCTGCTCGTAGCGGGCAACAACGCGCTCGTGTCGACGCATCTGGCCACCAACGTCGCGGGCGCCGGCACGGCATGTGTGTCGGCGCCCACGAACAGTATCGGCACGGTGAGCGGCGTCAACGCGGGCGTCAATATCAAGAGCGTGGCCGCGCTGCTGGACAATACCTGGAGTGCGTCGGCCACGCCGTCCGCAAACTGGACGACGCTCGGCGCAAGCGGCGCTGTGTTCGACGGCTGGGAAAACTGCGGCGCGAAGGCAGAAGGCGCGCCTTCACCGTCGTCCACCTTGACGGTCAACGCGGACGGCAGTTTCTCCGATAACGTGTTCGACGGCAATCCGTCCACCACCGTCACGACAGTCAATCAGAGCTTCACGGCGGCACAGGCTGCCTCGAT
The DNA here is from genome assembly GCF_003001875.1 of Paraburkholderia sp. BL18I3N2. Taxonomy (NCBI): domain Bacteria; kingdom Pseudomonadati; phylum Pseudomonadota; class Betaproteobacteria; order Burkholderiales; family Burkholderiaceae; genus Paraburkholderia; species Paraburkholderia sp. BL18I3N2. The sequence continues at coordinate 1,106,949 of NZ_PVNC01000001.1, read as the reverse complement.
GTTGTCGGATGCCGGCTATCTCGACAGCAGACAACCCGCGAATCCGCAGACCATCAGGTTGAGGATTTACCACAACGCCGCGCAGCAGACCGTGCTGGTCGAACAAGGCATTCCGGCGAGTGGTGCGACGAATCAGAATCCGGGTTTCGTGGCGATTTACTTTCCGCGCTGACGGCGTGCCGCCCGCGATCGTTACAAGACCACCGTTAGCGACATCAGAAACATGTGCGGCGTGAGTCGCGTCAAACACGCCAGCATCCACCGTCCTAACCGGCTCGACGTACACCGACAGATCAATGCCGCGAATAACGCAGCGCGCTGTCACACACGCCTTCGCCCCCTCAAAGACCTCGACACGTTCCTGTTTCGTTCTCACAACAGGCGCCTCCCGTCACTAGCGTTTGAAGAAAAGCCGTCGCCGCCCTATTCTGGTTTGGCACTCCCCTTGATTTAAAAGGGTTTTTTGCCGACATGCGACATTTCATCACTCCACGAAACAAGTTATTGTAAAAAAGTCGCAAGACTTTGGAACCGGTTCCATCTATCATCCCGCCGGCAATCCGATGACTGCCGGAACGCAATTGCGCGCTCCAATATGGTGACTAGAACAACATGCCTTCATCTCCTATTAGCTCTCGCCGCGGCTTTTTACGTACGGCCATCGCTCTGGTTCCGGCCGGCACGCTCGCCGGCTGCGAGGTCAAGCAATCCACGACGGCCTCCGCGCCGGGTTCGAGCGAAAGCGCGAACGCGGGCCGCGCGTCCGGCGTGGACTACAAGCCGCATTTCTTCGACGCGAAGGAATGGGCGTTCATCCACGCCGCGGTCGACCGTCTGATTCCGTCGGACAGCGAAGGCCCCGGCGCCGTCGAAGCCGGCGTGCCCGAATTCATCGACCGGCAGATGGAGACGCCGTACGCGCACGGCGCGCTCTGGTACATGCAGGGCCCGTTCACGCAGGGCGCGCCTGAACTCGGCTACCAGTTGAAACTCGTGCCACGCGATCTGTACCGCCTCGGCATCGCGGCAGTCAACGCGTACTGCACGAAGACTTACGCGCATCCCTTCGATGCCCTCGATCCCGCCACACGCGACACCGTGCTCGGCGCGCTCGAGAAAGGCAAGGTCGATCTGGACAACGTGCCGGCCGGAGTGTTCTTCGGACAACTGCTGCAAAACACGCGCGAAGGCTACTTCTGCGATCCGATCCACGGCGGCAACCGCGATATGGGCGGCTGGAAGATGATCGGCTTCCCCGGCGCGCGCGCCGATTTCATGGACTTCGTCAATCAGAACGGCGCGGCTTATCCGTATGGCCCCGTGTCGATCGAAGGAAAGCGCAGCTGATGTCTACTCAAACCAAACCGCACGTCGACGCGGTGATCGTCGGCTTCGGCTGGACCGGGGCGATTCTCGCGAAGGAACTCACCGAAGCCGGCCTCAAAGTGGTCGCGCTCGAACGCGGCGAGTATCGCGACACCTATCCGGACGGCGCGTATCCGAACACGATCGACGAGCTGACTTACAACGTCCGCAAGAAACTCTTCCTCGATCTCTCGAAGACCACCGTGTCGATCCGTCATGCACCAACCGATACCGCTCTGCCGTATCGCCAGTTGGCTGCATTTCTGCCGGGCGAAGGCGTCGGCGGCGCGGGCCTGCACTGGTCGGGCGTGCACTTCCGCATCACGCCGGAAGAGCTCCGTCTGAAGAGCCACTACGAGGAACGCTACGGCAAGCGCTTCATTCCCGAAGGCATGACGATTCAGGATTACGGCGTCAGCTACGACGAACTCGAACCACATTTCGACTTTGCCGAGAAAGTGTTCGGCACCTCGGGCCAGGCGTACAAAGTCAACGGCAAGGTAGTCGGCGACGGCAACATTTACGAAGCGCCGCGCAGCGACAATTTTCCGCTCGCCGCGCAACTGAACACGTATTCGGCGGAGCGCTTCGGCAAGGCCGCGCGCGAACTCGGGCTGAATCCGTACCGGCTGCCATCGGCGAATACGTCGGGGCCGTACACCAACCCGTACGGCGTGCAGATGGGCCCGTGCAATTTCTGCGGATTCTGCAGCGGCTACGCGTGCTACATGTATTCGAAGGCGTCGCCGAATTTGAACATTCTGCCCGCGCTGAAACAGTCGCCGAACTTCGAGTTGCGCTCGCGCTGCCACGTGCTGCGCGTCGAACTCGACGACACGAAAAAGCGCGCCAAGGGCGTGACGTATGTCGATCCGGCGGGCAACGAGGTGTTTCAGCCGGCCGATCTCGTGATCGTCGCGGCGTTCCAGTATCACAACGTCCATCTGCTTCTGCTCTCGGGTATCGGCAAGCCGTATGACCCTATCTCCGGCGAAGGCGTGGTCGGCCGCAATTTCGCGTACCAGAACCTCTCGACCATCACCGCGTTCTTCGACAAGGACACGTTCACCAATCCGTTCATCGGCGCGGGCGGCAACGGCGTCGCGGTCGACGACTTCAATGCCGACAACTTCGATCACGGCCCGCTGGGTTTCGTCGGCGGATCGCCGTTGTGGGTAAACCAGGCGGGCGCCAAGCCGATCAGCGGCATCGCCACGCCGGCCGGCACGCCGAACTGGGGCGCCGACTGGAAGAAGTCGGTGAAAGACCACTACGCGCACACCATTTCGATGGATGCGCACGGCAGCAACATGTCGTACCGCGACGTGTTCCTCGACCTCGATCCGACCTACCGCGATTCATACGGCCAGCCGCTGCTGCGCATGACCTTCGACTGGAAGGACAACGACATCAAGATGGCCCGCTACGTGACCGGCCAGATGCAGAAGATCGCGCAGCAGATGGGCCCGAAGTCGATCAACGTCTACACGCGCGAATTCGGCGCGCACTTCGACTCACGCCGCTATCAGACCACTCACCTGGTGGGCGGCGCGGTGATGGGCACCGATCCGAAGACGAGCGTGCTGAACCGCTACCTGCAAAGCTGGGACGTGCACAACGTATTCGTGATGGGCGCCTCGGCATTTCCGCAGGGCATCGGCTATAACCCGACCGGCCTCGTCGCGGCGCTGGCTTACTGGTCGGCGCGGGCGATCCGCACGCAGTATCTGAAGAACCCCGGGCCGCTGGTGAGCGTATGACGAAGAAGATCGATATCCAACGCCTCGCGCAGGCGTTCAAACGCGTGGGCGCGGCGGCCGTGCTTGGCATGACCACACTTGCCGCCCACGCGGCAGCGCCACAAAGCCCGAACGACGCAACGCTGATCGCGCACGGCGAGTATCTCGCGCGGGCCGGCGATTGCATCGCGTGTCATTCGGCGCCCTCAGGCAAGCCTTTCGCCGGCGGGCTGAAATTCGACACGCCAATCGGCGCGATCTACTCGACCAATATCACGCCGGACCGCAACACCGGCATCGGCTCGTGGACCTTCGCGCAGTTCGATCGCGCAGTGCGCGCCGGCGTGAAGCCGAACGGCGACACGCTGTATCCGGCCATGCCGTTCCCATCGTATGCACGCCTGAGCCAGGACGACATGCACGCGCTGTATGCGTACTTCGCACACGGCGTCGCGCCGGTGAACCAGAAGAACAAACCGGTCGACATCGTCTGGCCGCTGTCGATGCGCTGGCCGCTCGGCATCTGGCGTCACCTGTTCGCGCCCGAGCCGGTTTCGTTCGACGCGAAGCGTTACGCCGATCCCGTGATTGCGCGCGGCGCCTACCTCGTGCAAGGGCTCGGTCACTGCGGCGCGTGCCACACACCGCGCGCGGCGACGATGCAGGAGCGCGCGCTGAGCGACCTCGACGGCCCGGCGTTTCTCGCGGGCGGCGCGGCGATCGACGGCTGGGTCCCCTCGAGCTTGCGCGGCAATCCGCGCACCGGCGTCGGCGCGTGGAGCGAAGCCGATCTCGTGCAGTTCCTGAAGACCGGACGCACGCAGCACAGTGCGGCGTTCGGCGGCATGACGGACGTCGTGCAGCACAGCATGCAGCACATGAACGACGCCGATCTCGCCGCGATCGCGCGTTATCTGAAGACGCTGCCGTCGACCGATCCGCAGGAGACGCCGTACGCGTACGACGACACGGCCGCGCGCGCCCTGCGCATGGGCGACGCCACCGCACCGGGCGCGGCCGTCTATCGCGACAACTGCACGGCCTGCCACCGCAGCGACGGTCGCGGCTACAACCGCGTGTTTCCGGCATTAGGCGGCAATCCGGTTGTGCAGGGCAAGGACGCCGCCTCGCTGATTCACGTGCTGCTCACCGGCAGCACGCTCGAAGGCACGAAGACCGCGCCCTCCTCGTTCACGATGCCGGCCTTCGGCTGGCGCCTGAACGATCAGGAAGTCGCGGATGTGACCAACTTCGTGCGCACCAGTTGGGGCAACACCGGTTCAACGGTCAGCGCGACGGATGTCGCAAAAGTCCGCAAGACCGTTACGGTGCACGCGCCCGACATGCCGCCAGGCGCAGCGCTGAGTAACTGATCGCACGCGGCCTCGTGTGACGCGTCCCACTCAAGGGACGCGTCACGCGCATGGCAAGCGCCGCTGCGCCCACCTTCCCCTGCTTCACATAGTCCGCACCGTTGCTTAGGAGCGGGCATCAGTGCGCGCGGAGAAAAAGAGAGATCGCCATTCAGGCGACTTGAGATAGAAGTTCCAACAAGGCTATGAATACGATGAAAAAGCAATGGATTGCCGCCCCCCTGTTGATGTCGTTCGCCGGCATTGCGTCCGCGCAGAGTTCCGTCGTGCTGTACGGCATCGTGGATGCGGGCGTTTCGTACCGCAGCAACGAGCGCACCGGCACCACCCGAAACTATAGCGGCCACTCGAACGTCGCCGTGACGAGCGGCAACCTCTCCGGAAGCCGCTGGGGCATCAAGGGTCGGGAGGACCTGGGTGGCGGCTGGAATGCATTGTTCCAGCTCGAGGACGGCTTCGATATCACGAACGGCAAGACCGGCCAGAACGGCGGCCTGTTCGGCCGTCAGGCGTACGTGGGCGTCGGCAGCAAGCAGTACGGCACGATCACGCTGGGCCGTCAGTACACCTCGCTGAACGACTTCGTTTCGCCTGTCGCGCCGGTGGCGATGGTCGGCGGTTACGGCGCGCATCCGGGCGATATCGACGATCTGGATCAGACCGCGCGCGTCAACAACTCTATCAAGTACACGAGCGCGAACTATGCGGGTTTCACGTTCGGCGCACTGTACGGTTTCGGCGGCCAGCCCGGCAGCCTGAAGCAGCAGAACACCTGGAGCGTGGGTGCCGCCTACGGCAACGGCCCGTTGCATGTGGGCGTCGGCTACGAACGCTCAGACAACAGCAAGACCGGTACGCAGGATACGACTTACGGCAAGTGGAACGGCACGGACGACGGCCTGTTCAATTCATCGATCAACGAAGGCTACGCGAGCGCGCAATCGCAACAGATCATCGCGACGGGCGCGACGTACGACTTCGGGCCGGCGATCGTCGGCGTGAATTACAGCAACGTGCAGTATCGCTCCGGCGCGGACTCGCTGTTCAAGGGGCACGCCACGTTCAATATCGCGGGCGTGTTCGGACAATGGACGATCCGTCCCGCCGTGCAACTGTTCGCGGGCTACAGCTACACGCGTGGCGGCGAAGTGGATGGCGTGGATGAGCGCGCGCAGTATCACAACGTGACGCTCGGCGGGCAATATGCGCTGTCCAAGCGTTCGACTGTCTATCTGATGGGTGGTTACCAGCACGCGTCGGGCGGCACGCTGGATGCGCTCGGCAATCCGGTCACGGCTACCGCATCGGTTAGCGACAAGGGTAATGGCCACTCGTCGGCGGCGCAGTCGCAGGCGATTGTCAGCATCGGTGTGCGGCATAAGTTTTAAAGCTTCAACGCGGCGCCGCGGTTCAACGGCGGCGGCTGCGGCGGCGCTTGCCAATTAACCTAGCGCTGCGACTGCGACGCCGCGTCGAGCATCTCCAGATGACGGGCTTCGGTTTCGTCGTCGGCGGGGAACATGCATTCGAGACGCAACTCCTGCGCTGCGATCGTCTGCGGCGTGCCTACGGTCGCGACCATCGAGAAATACTTCATGACGTAGCCGTTTTTGACGAAGCCGATCGGGATCACCGGCATGGCCGCCGCCGACGCGGCCCCGGCGGCCGATTCGGGATGCCCCGGCTCCCTGTTCTTTGCCACATCCGGGTAGGCGCGCAACGCGTCGAGCAATTCGCGCGTCCGATCATCGATCACGCGCCCTACCGACTCGCGGTAGACCCGCTGAATCAGACTGGCCGCCACGGTCTGCCAGTCGCTCACGAATGGGCGCATACCGTCCGGATCGAACACCAGATGCAGCATGTTGCGCGGCCCCTTGCGCGCCGCCATGTCGATGAAGCAATTGAAGAAGCGCGGCGCCGCCTCGTTGGTCATCAGCACATTCCAGTAGCGGTCCATGACCAGTGCCGGAAACGGTTCATGCTGACGCAGCATGCGTCCGAGCGCATTCGTGACGCTTTGCATTTCTCGTGCATTCCAGGCGGCGTCGGCATACATCGGCGCGTAGCCTGCGGCCAGCAGCAGCGTGTTACGTTCGCGCAGAGGGATGTCGAGTGCCTGCGCGATGTCCATCAGCATCTGGCGGCTGGGCGCGCTGCGTCCGCTTTCGATGAAGCTGATATGACGCTGTGACACGCCCGCGTTAAACGACAGGTCCAGTTGGCTGATGCCGCGTACATCCCGCCAGTGGCGCATCAAGACGCCGAGATCGTTCGGTGGCGTTTTTTTGAGTGGGTTCGCAGGATTCATCGTGTGTTCCTGTCCGCAAAACGATACAGATAACGGGTTCGGCGAGCGCAACTCGGCCGAACCTCGTCGGTCAGCATACTCGCTAGCGCCGAGCGCGCCTTGCCTTACGAAAATCAAGCCGTCCAGGCGTGGACCTGGAACTGCGCTTCCAGCGGTGGTTGCGTGATGCTTCCCACGTAGTTCGTGATCGTCGAGGCCGCCGCCACCGCGAGCACTTCGAGTACCTGATCGCGACGGAAACCGGCTCCCAGAAATGCGCTCACGTCGCGCTCGTCGAGATGGCCGCGCTTCAGGATCGCGGTTTTCGTCAACGTGGAAAGCGCGGCATGCTGGTGGTCCGCAGGCGCCCGGCCGGCTCGAAGCGCTTCGACATCGGCGGGCGCGAGTCCCTCGTTCAACGCCAATGCTGTGTGAAATGCTACCGCCCACGTGCATGCATTGGTGACGGCGTTCGTCAGCAACAGCGTCTGGATCTGCGCTTCCGTGAACGTGCCCGAATGGACTTTCTGAAACAGATTGATGAACGCACCGATCAGCACGGGCGATTCGGCCATGGCGCCCGCGATGTTTGGGATGAAGCCAAAGGTCTGCTGGAGTTGGTGCAATACCGGTTTGGATTGTTCCGGTGCGGAGTCGATGGTGTGAACCTGAAACGTCGACATGATGTGTCCTCGATAGTGAGCGCGTTCGGGGTGAACCGCGCGACAACCGAAGATTAGGCGCGGGGGTGAGGGTCGGCAATTACCTGGGATGTAATAGAAACGGCGCGGCGAGGAAACGCACGCGCCAATAAAATGGCCGGGTGTGTCAGTCGCAACCCGGCCCATGTCATCACGAAAACTTTAAATCAGAACCTATGAATAATCCCCACCCCCACCGCCACCTGGCTGCCTGACGAAGACGGCGTCGAGTTATAACCATCGCCGAGCGTCGCCGTGGCGTCGATGATCTGCCCCGCGCCATTGGTGCCCAGCGTCTTGCCCTTCGCCTTCTGATACGCCTCCAGCGCGTACAGACCCGTGCGCTTGGACAACGAGTAGTACTGGGACAGATTGAACTGGTGATATTGCGCGTTGTCGTCGATGCCGTTCGCGCGCGTCGCACGCGTGTAGCTGTATCCCGCGCCGAAGTCCCAGGGAATCGCCGGCTTCCAGTGCAACACCAGACCACCGGTGTTCCATATCTCCGTATCATGGAACTTCGAACCCGTGCCCGGAATGTACTGCACGTTCGAGTATGTGGCCGTGACATCCCAGGCGCTATTGAACGTGTAGCCGCCGCCAACCGCAAACCGTTGCTGTGCCTGCGCGGTCTGATAGCCGTTCGTCAGCGCGGAGACGCCGATCTGCGAGCCGCCGTTGGTGGTGGTCGAATCCGCGCCCCACGCTCCGCCGCCCAACGTCGAGTTGTTGATCCGCGAGAAGCCGACCGCGAGGCCCACCGGACCCATTGCATACTGCACCGCCGTCGACCACGTCGAACCACGGTTCGTGCTGCCCGCCACACCGCCCAGCGAATACGAGGCGCTCGCCGTCAAACCATAGAACTTCGGCGACGTGTATTCCAACGTGTTGTTCGCGCGGTAGATCGTGTCGAGGCCGTCGATATCGCCCGGGTGAGCGCCGTAGTAGCCGGTGATCCAGGTGGTCGGGCTGTACGGCGAGAGCAACTGGTAATACGACGCGTACTGCCGGCCCGCCGTGAAGGTACCGTACGCCGGATTCGTCACACCGACCCACGCCTGGCGGCCGAACATCGCGTTGGTGTATTGCTGGCCGCCCGTCGCCGAATTGAAACCGGACTCGAGCTGGAAGATCGCCTTCGTGCCGCCGCCCAGGTCCTCGCCGCCCTTCAGGCCGAAGCGGCTGCCGGCCCATACGCCAGGGGTCATCTTGACATCCGATTTGCCGCCCTTGGTCGAGCCGAGCGTCGACTGATTGTTGGCGTACGACAGGCCGTTGTCGACAATACCGTACAAGGTCACGCTGCTTTGAGCAAAAGCCGGCACGGCGGCTGCAATCGCCGCGCCGAACAGCACGGCGTCGACACGTCTGATACTTTTTTTCATGCTACAGATCTCCAATTGCTACGTCTTTTGTTGAAATACTTTTCTGCCGGCGCCCTGACTATTGCGTGGCCTGTTGCAGCCGCCGTTTGACCGTCAAGGCCAGCGGCACGGTGAAGAAGATGTGCGACATGAACCCGCCGATGATCACCGCCGGGTCGTAATAGTTCGGATGGTTGTCGGAAGCGATCATGATCGCCACATGCATGGCGATCCACGCCAGCACCGCGTAGAACAACGCCACCAAAGTCGCTTCATAGCCGCGTCGGCAGAAGTACGGCCAGATGGCCGCGAACAGCACGCCCCACGCACTCGCGAAGACAAAGTGAATCGCGGTGCCCACCACGTATGCCCAGATCCCGAGCGATGCCTGCACCTCTTTGCCGAATACGAGGCCAGTCGCGTTGCGAGGAATGCCCGCGAGCGGCATCATGTGTTGCGCGCCCACCCACACGAGCGCCTCATAAATCCAGATGACCACCGCGCCGATCAACCCGCCGGTCACGCCGGCGCGAATCATCGCGGCGCGACTCGGCCATGCCGATTGCGACGCGGCCGGCCTGCCGGCGTGTTCCGCTCCGCCCACACTGAAATTGCCACTCATGTCTCTCTCCTTGAAACGCGTCTCACATCAGGGATGCCGTACGGATAACAGCGCGCGAAGTCTCGCAAGACGCTTTGTGCCGCGCAGGAACCGCTCGTCGATCGGATAAGCCGCCGTCAGCAGCGAGGAGTCCGTGACAACCGTCTTGGGATCCGAAGATAAGAATCGCGCGGGGTTGTAGAAAGTGCGGGTAAACCTGAGACGAGCCGGGTAATTTCGTCCATAACGGCCTGAATCGCGGGTTTCGCGCGTTCAAGGCGACGCTACAACCCGCGCGGCGAATGGCCTCGTCGGTATCCCAAGTGTGTACAGGCGGTCTTGGGCCGAGTTTCCACCCCGCCGCTCGCAATAAACAAAACAGATGATCCTCAAACAAAGTCGCAAGCCTCCCGGGAAGCGTGGTGAAGCGCCGTTTGCATGGCTATACTTGACGGCGTCCAACCAGTTGACAGCAATGAACGAGACCACCCAACAGGCGATTGTCCAGACCCTGCGCGAGAAGATTCTGGCGGGCGAACTGTCGCCCGGCCAACGGCTCGTCGAAGCGCAACTCGCGCAATGGCTCGGCGTATCGCGCACGCCGCTGCGCTATGCGCTGAGCGTGCTGTCATCGGAGGGGTTGCTGGACCGTTCCGGCGGGCGCGGCTATGTCGTGCGCCGCTTCAGCGTCAAGGACGTGCTGAACGGCATCGACGTGCGCGGCGTGCTCGAAGGACTCGCCGCGCGTTCAGTCGCGGAGAGCGGCGTGGGCCCGGCGCTGGCTGCCTCGCTCGATGAGTGCCTGCGCGAAGGCGACGAGATCTTTGCCAAGGGGCATCTGAACCAGGGCGACGACGCGCGCTACGCCGCCATGAACGGGCGCTTTCATGCGCTCATCATCGAGGCCGCGCAAAACACGGCCGTGAGCGCGGCCTTGAGCCTGAACGACAAGATCCCGTTCGTCTCGCCCGCCACGATCGCCTTCGACGAATCCGCCCGGGAGCGCCAGTTCATGATGCTGATGTACGCGCATCGCCAGCATCACGCGATTGCGGACGCGCTGAAGAAAGGCGAAGGTGCGCGCGTGGAAGCCTTGATGAAGGAACACACGCACATCTCGAAGGAAAGCCTGAACCTGTCGCTGCCCACGCTGCATCTGATCGCGGGCGCGGCATGACGGGCGCCACGACGTCCTCCGTCGACAACCCGGCGTCGACCAGAACGCCGTCGCCCTCGGGCAGCAAGGAGTTGCTCAACCTCGCGCAGTTGCGCGCGTTTCGACTCGTCGCCGATATGGGCAGCGCGACACGCGCCGCCGCCGCGTTGTTTCGCGCGCAGTCGGCGATCACGCGTTCCGTGCAGGAGCTGGAGTCCGCGCTCGGCGAGCCGCTCTTCGACCGCGGCCCGTCGGGCATGCTGCCGACACCCGTGGGTCGCGCCGTGCTGCAGCGCTGCGAACGGATTTTTGCGGAGCTGGAAGAGCTCGCGCACTGGTGCGGCGCGCGGCAGGCACGCCGCCGACCCGCCGCGGAAGGCGCATTGCCGGCCTACCTACTCAACACGCGGCGGCTGCAACTGTTCGTGGCGCTGGCGCGGCACCGGCACATGCCGAGCGCTGCGAAGACCTTCGGCATCAGCCAGCCCGCCGTGAGCACCGCGATTCGCGTGCTGGAAAGCGGCTCCGGCCTGAGTCTTTTTCACCGAAGCCCGCGCGGCATTCTGCTCACCACCGAAGGCGAAACGTTTTTGCTGCACGTGCGCCGCGCGCTAAACGAACTACGTCACGTGCCCGACGATATCGCCGCATTGCACGGCAAGATTCAGGGCTCGGTGACGGTGGGCGCGCTGCCGCTCGGCCGCACGCTGATCCTGCCCAAAGCGATCGCACGCATGACCTCGGAAAATCCAGGCGTGCGGGTCGTCACCGACGAAAGCAATTACGAAGCTCTCGTCGCGGGTCTGCGCGCGGGGGACATCGATTTCATTCTCGGCGCGCTGCGCGACAACGACGCCAGCAGCGGCCTGAAGAACGAGCGCCTGATGTCGGAAGATATGGTGGTGCTGGTGCGCCGCGATCATCCGCTTGCGCAGGCGCGCAACCTGACCATCATGGATCTGCGCGACGCGCAGTGGATCGTGCCGCGCAGCCACGCGCCGGCGCGCGCGCTGTTCGAAGCGCAGTTCAAGCGCATGAAAGTGAAGCCGCCCATGCCCAAGGTCGAAACCGCGGACCTCGCGGTGATTCGCGGTCTGCTGTTGGGCACCGACATGGCGGCCGCGCTATCGGCGCAGCAATTGCATCATGAGGTGCAATCCGGGCAACTGGTGGTGCTCGACGTGCAGTTGCACAACACCCGGCGCGAGATCGGCCTGACCGTGCGCGCGACGGGCACGCCCTCGCCTGCCGCGCGCGCATTGATCGATGCGATTCGCCTGTCGGTGGTCGATGTGACGCGCACGATCAGCATCGCGGCGAGTTAGTCGCGGTGGACGCGTGCGATCGTCTGAATGCTTAATCCGGCAGACCGTCGAAGAAAGCGCGCCAGTCGAATGGCGTGGCTAACGACCCTAACGAGCCTAACGAGCCGTAGTCGATACCAGCTTCCTGCATCGCATCCACGATATTGTCCTGCAGGCGCGCGCACGCGTCGCTCATGAACGGCGTGATGCCGGCTTCTTCCAGCGTCTGCGAGACTTCGCGCATTTCCGCCGCGCGCCGCCGGCCATGTTCCGCGACGCGGCTGATCAGATAGCCGGGCACGTCGGCGTCGGCACGCATCTTCGTGAACGACAGTGAGCGGCAATTACCCGACAATAGAGGCCGCGACGATCTGGCCGAACCTCGTCGCCCTGCTCATCGTCCGGAGACCAGCAATGAATAAACGCAATTTCCTGACCAGCGCTGCACTGCTGGGCGTGACAGCTGCGCCTGCTTTCGGCGCTCAGCGCGTCCGGAAAGAAGCCTGTGCGGCATTGCCCGTCGTTCTGACGATCACCGGCGCGATCAAGCGCCACAATCGCGGCGCGCTCGATCCGGCATTCGACCAGTTGCTCGCCAAGCATCAGGTGAAGTTCTCGGAAGCGTACGCCGTCGATTTCGCTTCGCTCGCCGGCATGCCGGCGGTGACGATCAAGCCCACCACCGAATACGATTCCCGTCAGCACACCTTGAGCGGCCCGCTGCTCACGAATGTGCTCGAACACGTCGGCGCGCCCAGCGCGGGCAGCACGCAGATCGTCATGCACGCGGTGGACGGCTACGCAGTCGCGACGACGCTCGACAAGGTGCGCGCCTATCGATTCATCGTGGCGACGCGGATGGACGGCAAACCGCTGCCGCTTGGCGGAGTCGGTCCGCTGTGGGCTACCTACGACGCGGACAACATCCCTGAGTTGTCGGGCAAGCCGCTCAAGGACCGCTTCGAACTGTCGCCCTGGGGCTTGTATCATCTGCAGGTAACCGAGGCTTAAGGGCTAAGCTGCGCCGCCGGGCGCGACTGAGTGCTCACCTACGACGGCGAACCCGGCTCACGCGCGCGGCCTCAGAACAAATGATGAATCCCGGCAAGAACCACCGTCTGCCGTCCACCTGACGCAGCCCCAATCCCAAGCGTATTCGCCACCGCGCCGCCGCCCGCGGTCTCGAACATCAGGTCAGCGTAAAGCTGCGTCGTCTTCGACAACGAATACACGTTCGCCACCGTGAATTGCGTCCAGCGATGCCCATCGAGCGTCGCGGTCCAGGCTCCGGCCGCGACTTCCTCGGCCGGCGTCAGCCGCAGATTGGCGCCGCCGTCGAAGCTGCGAAAGTGCTCGCTGCCGCCGTTCGAGGCGATTCGCACATCGGTGGCGAGCGCATGCAGCGTCACCCGCTCGAACCGGTACGATCCGCCGATGCCCATCTCGCGCACCTGTTTTGCGTTGAAGGTCGCGCCGGGTGCGAGCGTCTGCCCTTCGAACGAAGTCAACCCGAGTCCGTTCGACAGCGGCAGCAAACGGTCGCGATACTCGGAATACGTCGCCACCAGTTTGAGCGGACCATTCGTATAGTTGGCGCCGAAGCTGATGGTCCGCCCGTTGGTATTGCTGGCCGCCGCGCCGGGAAATCCATACAGCGCGCCGAGCGTCAGGCCGCTATAGCTGGCGCTTTTCCATTTCACCGTGCTCGACAACTGCACGGGCAAGGTGCTGCCGAGACCATCCAGATTGCCGGGGTGAAACGCGGAGAAGTCGCCGAGTAGCTGTCCCGTCGAGACCGAACCGAGCCAGTCGAAATTCCAGTCGGTCTGACGGCCGAGCGTCACCTTACCGAACAGCGGATCGGATAGCCCCACGTACGCCTGGCGATTGAAGAACGTCGTGCTGCTCGCGGAGGCGCCAGTCGTCGTGACGAAACCGCTCTCGAGTCTGAACACGACCGAACGGCCCGCGCCGATATCCTCCACACCCTGTAGGCCGAACCGATCGGCCTGCAGGGTGCCCTGCTCCGCGATATAAGCCGATGAGCCGTGCAGATTGCTCACGTAACCGAGACCTGCGTCGAGACTGCCATACAGCGTGGCACTGCTCTGTGCAAAGGCCGTCGAGGAAACGACGAGCGCAGCCGAGCCCGCGACGAGCGTCGCGAGGAAAGCGATTTTGATTTTCATGGCGTGTGGTGAAACGTTGGAAGGAAAACTGCGTGGGCGTGGAAAGCCGGAATCAGATGGTTTGCACTTTCTCCGCCGGTGCTAGGCGCCATGCGCCGAACACCAGATTGACGACGATCGCCGTGAGCGTGCCCGCGGCCATGCCGTTGCCCAGCACGATCTGCAACGAGCCCGGAAACGCCGCATAAACATTCGGCACCAGCACCGGTATCAGTCCCACGACGAGCGCCGCGGCCAGCGTGTACTGATTGCCGCGCACATGCAGGTCGACCTTGCCGAGCAGATTGATGCCCATCACGCCGATCATCGCGAAGACGATCAACGCGGTGCCGCCGACCACCGGCGCCGGAATCGCGTAAGCAAAGCGTGCGAGCGGCGCGAACAGCGCGATGAGCATCAGCATGGCGCCCGCGGTCGCGGTGACGTAGCGCGAACGCACGCCCGTGGTTTGCACGACGCCGATATTCTCCGCGCTGGTGATGATGAGCGAAGTGCCCAGCAGCGCGCCGATTGATGACGCCAGCGCATCGCCGCGAATCGTGCGCGGCACGTCGCGGCGCATGTCGATCTTCCTGCCCGTGATCTCGCCGACGGCCACCGTCTGGCCCGTTGCTTCGGCCATCGAGATCACGCTGAAGATCAGCATGGGCAGCGCGGCCAGCACGTCGAAACGCGGCATGCCGAACGGCAGCAGCGTCGGCAGCGTGAAGAGCGGCCCGCTCCACAGCCCATTGGCGGGCATCAACCCAATCGCCCAACCGGCGAACGTGCCGGCGGCAAGACCTAGCAGCACCGCAAGCCGGCCCACCGTGCCCTTGAACAGACGCGCTACGGCAAGCGTGGCCACGATCGTGAGCAGCGCAAGTCCAAGCGATTGGGGCCGCGCGAAACCCGGCGTGCCCGGCTGTCCAACCACGATACCGGCATAGATCTTAATCAGGCTCACCGACACGAGGACCAGCATCGTGCCCACCACCACGCGGGGAAAGAACCGCAAGCAGCGCGCGAATACCGGCAGCACGATCCAGTAGAACAGACTGGTGAGAATCGCTGCGCCGGCCGCCGTGCGCAAATCCGTTTGCGTCGCGATGACCGCGAACAGCATCGCGGGCGCGCCGCCCGGCACCATCACGAAGGGCAGACGCGCGCCGATCGATCCTGCTCCGAGCGATTGCAGCAGCGTGCCCGCCCCGCACACGAAGAAAGTCGCGCCGATCAGATGCACGGTCATCTCCGATGGCAGCGACAACATGCGCGACACCAGAAACACCGCGGTGACGGGCGAAGCGGCCATCGAGAGCACATGTTGCAGGCCGAACAGCGCGAGCTGCCACGCGGGCAAGCGCGCGTCGACGCTATGAATGGCGGGTTCTGGATTCACGTTACCCTCGCAGTTTGAAGCGCAATGAAGCGCGGCAGTTACGCGCGCAGCCACGGCAATTGCTCGCGGCTGTAGCGGAAGGTCTGAAACACGCTGTTCAACTGGCCCGGACCGGTTTTACGCGCCGCTTCATCCGGGTATTCGCCGAACCACGGAATCACGTATTCCCACACCACGTCCCCTGCCGGAGTCACTTCGAATAAACGCCCCGTGGCCGACTCGGTAATGTGCGTATTGCCGTTCGCGAGGCGCTGCGCGTTCCCCATGAACGCGCTGTAGAACATGTTCACCATGTCGTCCGCGTATGACCACACCACTTCGCGGCTAACAGGATCGATCTCCAGCACTCGCGAAAACACCACGTGCGCGCCAGCGCGGAAATTGCCGTTGTCGAAGGTGAGAATGTTGCCGTTGGCGAGCGCCACCGGCGCATGCTGATGCGAAACCACGCTCGGTGGAATATGCATTTTTACGGCGCCCGTTTGACGATCGACCGCGATGATGCCCGACGTGGTGCGCAAACTCATCAGCACCTCGCCCTGCGCGTTCACACCGAGCCCGTTCACGAGCGGCCAGTGATAGCGGCCGAAGCCGGGCGCGATAGGAAAGTCCTTGGGATTCAGATGCTCCCAGGCCTTCCATTCCCATACAAGCTCGCCCGCTCGATTCACTTCGCGAATCACGTCGCCGTACATCGCTTCTTCGGGACCATGCGCGGTGCCACCCGGCACGCGATCCGCGAAACCTGCCGGCACCGGCGCGCACGCGGCATAGAGCAGATTGCCGTTCGGCAGCCACTGCGCGTCATGGTGATGCGCCGGGTCTTCGTAACGCCAGACCACTTCGCCTTGCGGCGTGACCTCGTAGAAATCGCCGCCATGCCACATCGACCACGGTGCGTAGCGATCTTCCGAGTCCGCATGATTGCCGTTGTAGCCGAGATTGCCGTTCGGCAGAATCACCGCGTGACGGCCAGGACGCACCGGCATCTGCCATTCGTGCACGACCTCGCCGCCGATATCCACGAGATACACGCGCCCGCCTGCTGTCTGTGGCGCGATCAGCGTGTAGCCGCCGGCGGACAGTTTCGGGTCGTGAGCGATGAGGCCGACGCCGCGGCGGCGCTGGGTAATTTGGTCGACTGTGGTGGTCACGATTCGCTCCGTTAAGATGGTGGAACAAATCTAGGCCATTCGATGCGTCAGGAAAATCTGATTGTTCTATACAGGCCGTTCGAGAAAACTATACAGTCCAGTCATGCGTCCAATATCACAGACATTCCGCTGTTTCGACGAGGTAGTCAGACGCGGGTCGATCCGGAAAGCAGCGGAGGCGCTGCATCTGACCGCTGCCGCAGTGCACCAGCAAATCCTCAATCTGGAGGAGCAGGTCGGCTCGCCGCTGTTCGACCGCTTGCCGCGCGGCATGCAGCTCACCACCGCCGGCGAAATCATCATTGCGGCCGTGCGGCGCGGCCAGCGCGATTTCGACAACGCCATGACGCAGGTGGAAGATCTGCGTTCGCTGCGACGCGGGCATGTCAATCTGGCGGTGTCGCCGTCGTCCGCTGAGCAATTGGTGCCCGATGCGATCCAGGCCGCGATGGAACGTTATCCGGGCGTGACCTACAGCGTGCGCTCGGGCAACGGCGAGAGCATCCTGAAGTGGGTGGAGACGGGCGAGGCCGACATCGGCTATGGTCTGCGCCGCAAGCCGCCGCCAGGCGTGGTGGAAGTGCGGGCGTTCGCGCAGTATCTCGGGCTGGTCACGCCGCCGGGGCATCCGCTCACGAAGCTGCAGAAACGTCCACGCCTGCGCGAATGTCTCGACTACCCGCTCATCCTGATGACGCCGGATACCGAACTACGCGCCATGGTGGACCAGATCGATCACCGCGAAAGACGCAAGGCGCGTCCTCTGGTGGAAACCAGTTCTGTTTCGATGGTGCGACGGCTCGTGGCGGACGGCGTCGGCATCGGATTTCTGATTGCGGAGAACGTCGCCGAAGACGTCACCGAGCGCAAGCTGGCATGGACGCCGCTCGCCGATGCGGGCGCCCAGTCGTTCAGCTGTCTGTATCAGCGCTCGGATCTGACGAGTACCGTCGCGATGAGCATGTTTCTGCAGTTCCTCGGTCAGGCGATCGAAACGATCGAGGACCGCTTTCACACGTCGACGCAATCCGCCCGCAAGCGTGGCACGCGCGTCAGGTAGACGTACGGGCCGCCGCGCCGAATCGTTCGACGCACGCCTGACGCACCCGTTCGACCGGCATCGACCAAACCTCGCCCGGCGCGCGTCGGAACAGACGCAGCGTGTGCGGATACCACGGCGAATCGCTGCGATCGTGCAGCCAGCGCCAGTCGATATCTCTTTCCGGCAGCATCACCCAGCACGGTTTGCCGAGCGATGCGGCCAGATGCGCGGTAGACGTGTCCACGCAAATCACCAGATCGAGTTGCGCGATGATCGCGGCGCTGTCCGCGAAATCCGTCACGCGCGAGCCGAGGTCGAGCAGCGGTTGAGCGGCGGGTGGCTGGCGCGCCTCGTCCTCGCCGCGCCCTTTTTGCAGACTCACGAAGCTCACGCCGGGCACGCTCCAGAGCGGCGCCAGTATGGCGAGCGAGGGTATCGAACGGTTCGCATCGTTATGATGGTTCGCGTTGCCTTTCCATACCAGGCCGATCTTGCGGCCGGAAGGCAGCGCGTCCAGCATGGGACGCCACCGTTCGACCAGCGCCGGCTCGGCCGCGAGACGCACGGCGCGCGGAATCGTGTCCACGCTCGTACGCAAATGCAGCGGCGCACTCAGCAGACTCGTCCAGCAGTCGTAAGCGGACGCTTGTGCTCGCGCGGTGTCGTGATCGAGCACGGTATCGACGCCGTCGACGCATGCCATCAGCCTGTGCAGCGACGGAGCGCACGCGAAGGCGATATGCGAGGCGCCCTGCGCTTTCAGCAAGGCGAAATAGCGGCTGAACTGGATCATGTCGCCGAGACCGTCCTCCTGCCACACCAGCAGCGACTTGTCGGCAAGCGTGTCGCCTTGCCACCGCAGGCAACCCAGCATCGCCGCAGTCTTGTGATGGACGAAACCGGGCTGCTCGTAGCGGCATTCGTAAAGACGCCAACCCTCTTCGAAGCGGCCCATGCCGAGCAGCAACACGCTGAGGCCGAATTTCGCATCGCCGTAATCGGCACGTAAAGCGAGCGCTCGCCGATACGCGTTTTCGGCCTCGGGCAATTGCATGAGTTGCGCCCGCGCCGCGCCGAGGTTGTAGTGCGCCTCGGCCATGTCGGGGCACACACTGAGCGCTTGCTCGAAAGCGTCGACCGCCGCCGGCAAACGATCCAGCCGGCGCAGCACGCACCCCAGGTTGTTGTGCGCGTGAACGAGATCGGGCCGCAGGCGAATCGCTTCCCGGTAAGCCGCTTCGGCCTCGAACAGATGCTCCATCTTGCACAGCGTCACGCCGAGGTTGTAGTGCGCTTCGGCGTAGTCGGGACGTTGTGCGATGGCGCCGCGATAAGCCGCTTCCGCTTCGGGCAAACGTTCGAGATCGGCCAGCTCGGTGCCGAGATTCAGGAGGGCTTCCGCGTAATCCGGACGAATGGCGAGGGCGAGGCGAAAAGCCAGTTCGGCTTCGGTGTGACGAAGCGTCGCCTTCAGCACGCCACCGAGGTTGTTGAGCGCCTCCGGATACTGCGGCCGAATTGTCAGCGCCTCGCGATAGGCAGCGTCCGCTTCGGCGAGACGGCCCAATTCCATCAGCACGTTGCCCAGATTGTTATGGACTTCGGCATGAGCCGGCAGTCCCGGCAGCGCGTCCCGGAACGCCGCTTCCGCTTCCTGCAGGCGGCGCAATTCGTGCAGCACGATGCCGCGATTATAGTGGGCTTCGGCGTAGTCGGGGCGAATGGCCAGCGCCTCGCGATACGACGCCTCCGCTTCCTCCTTGTAGCCGAGCCCGTACAGTACGGCGCCGAGATGATTGCGGGCGTCCGCGTCGCCGGGCCGCAGCGCGACAAGTTGCCGGTACATCGCCTTGGCCGCCGACAGGCGTCCGAGCGACTTGAGCAGCATGCCGAGACTGCCGTACACCTCGGCATAGCCCGGTTTGAGTTGCAGACAGCGACGCCAATAGCGTTCCGCCTCCGCGGGACGCTGCAAAGCGAACGAACAGGCCCCGGCGATATTCAACGCGTCGGCGAGGGCGCTGTCCGGCATCGCATCGCCTTCGACGAGCGGCGTCACGATCGACAAAGCCTCGGCGAATTGGCCGGCCGAGAACGACGAGACGGCACGCTGGTTGATATCGTCAATCGCGGATGCGAGCTGCGTGTGGTTCATGAGTCGTGGTAACTGGAGTCGGCGATGATCCGCCGGTGAGGTCGCATGCGCCGCGCCCTCACCGGTCTTCGGCTGCCGGATCTGGCGTGCCAGAGTCTCCGTGCGGGCGCGAAAGCGGAACATGTACCACGCAGCTTACGTGAATCGGCGCGCCTGTAACGCGGCGAAATGAGCGGCTTTCGGCCTTCTAATCCCATGCTATAACGAGCATTACGAACAAAAAGACGGCGCGGCAATGTTAGAATCGCCCGCGTCTTTTACGCCCGACATCATGAATCCACGCTCTCGCAACCACTTGACCGCATGGCTTGGCCTGTTCGCCATGTGGCTCGTCGTGTTCGCGCCGGTCGTGAGTCAGATGTTGATGGCGAACCGCGCGCATGAGCCCATCGCCGCGCTCTGTTCGGTATTGCAGCCGCGTAATTTCAGCGTGGTCGGCACGGCGAGCGCGACCACGCAGGCCGCCCCGGCACCGGTCAATCTCAGCCATGACGACGCGTTCGGCGCGTGCGGCTACTGTCATCTGCTGCAACACCACGTCGCCATGCCGACGGTCGCCGCCGCGGAGCCGCCGGCCGCCGTAGCGCTTGCCGGCACCGCGCCGCTCACGCTCTCCACCCGCTTCACGCCGCTCGGCGCCTTTCCGTCCGGCCGTCCTAGAGCTCCGCCCGTCGTTTCCTGATCGCCATCGGTCCTGATCGCGCATTCGTCGCACCCGTCGAGGGGGCGCGCGATCGTCTGTTCCATGCATCGAGGAAACGTTCATGTTCAACTTCGCCCTGCGAAGGCTGCCCTTTTGCGCCCGCCGTGGCGCGCGCGGCGTCTCGCTTCAACCGCTGCCCCGGCCGTTCGTGTGCGGCTCTCTGCCTGCCATCATTCCGGCGTTCGTTCCCGCGTTTGTTCCAGCATTTGTTCCGGCCTTCATCGCCTCGTCCGCTCATGCGCAGAGCGCGAGCGCCGACGCCGCGCTGCCCGCCATCAACGTCAGCGCGAATGCCGCCGCCGCGCCGCGCGCCGTCGATCCCAACCTGCCGGCCTCGGTCGAAACCGTCACCCGCGAGCAGTTCGACAACTGGAACGTCGTCAACACCGAAGACGTCCTGAAGTACATGCCGAACCTCGCCGTGCGCAAGCGCTTTATCGGCGATCTGAATTCGATCATCGCCGTGCGCGGCACCAGCAACACGCAAAGCGCGCGCGGTCTGGTCTACGCGGACGGTCTGCTGCTCAGCAATCTGCTCGGCAACAGCTACTCGTTTCCGCCGCGCTGGTCGATGGTGTTTCCGGACGAGATCCGGCAGGTCGATGTGATCTACGGACCGTTTTCTGCGCTCTATCCGGGCAATTCGCTCGGCGCGACCGTGCTCATCAGCACGCGCATGCCGAAACAGTTCGAAGCGAGCGCCGACGTCAAGGCCTTCACGCAGCACCTCAGCCTGTTCGGCGTGAACCAGAATTTCGACGGCAGTGAAGCGAGCGCGACACTCGGCAACCGCATCGGCAAGTTCTCGTTTCTGCTCGGTGTAAATCACCTGGAAAACACCAGCCAGCCGCTGCAATTCGCCACGCTCGCCAAGTCCGGCACGCCCGCCAAAGCGGGCGACACGCCGGTCACCGGCGCCTACTTCTACAACAACCAGACCAACACGCCGACAGCGGTGCTCGGCGTGAACGGCGAAGGCATCGAACACACGGTGCAGGACCAGTTCAAGCTGAAGATGCAGTATGACTTCACGCCGACACTGCAGGCCGGCTTCACGCTCGGCTATTGGCATCAGACCTACAACAGCCAGACCTCGAGCTTTCTGCGCGATGCGAACGGCAATCCGGTCTACAGCGGCAAAGTCGCGATCGACGGCTACGAGTACACGATTCCCGCCGCCGCGCTCGCCCCGAGTCTCGGCCATAGCGAGAACTGGCTGTATGGCGTGTCGCTGAAAACGCGCAATGCCACCGGCTGGAACGGCGAAGCGATCGCTTCGTACTACGACGTCAGCAACAGCGTGGCGCGCACCGCGAATTCCGGCGCGCCGGGCAACGGTCCGGGCACCGTGCTCTTCGGCGACGGCGCCGGCTGGAAAACACTCGATCTGCGCAGCACCTACACGCCCGCGACGAATCACGCCGGGCTCGCGAATCACGCGCTGAGCTTCGGCTATCACTACGACAACTACTTCGTCGACAACGAAAGCTACAACACGCTGAACTGGCGCGACGGCGCGGCCACGTCGTTCGCCAACGCGTTTGCGGGCAAGACGCAAACCCAGGCGCTGTACGCGCAGGACGCCTGGCGCTTTCTGCCGCGCTGGAAGCTCGTCTACGGCGCGCGCTATGAAGACTGGCAGGCTTACGGCGGCTCGCAGTCGCTGCGCGGCACGACGCTGCCGTATAGCGACGTGAGCCAGCAGCATTTCTCGCCGAAAGCCTCCTTGTCGTTCGACGTCACCGACGATCTGATCTTGCGCGCCTCGATCGGCCGCGCCTATCGCTTTCCTACCGTCGGCGAGCTGTTTCAAGGGCAGATCAACGGCTCCGCGATCGTCAACAACAATCCGAACCTGAAGCCCGAAGACGATCTGTCAAAGGAACTGACCGCCGAATGGGCGCACTGGAACGGCATATTCCGCTTCTCGCTGTTTCAGGACGACGTGAAGAACACGATCTTCAGCCAGACCGATACGACCGTGATTCCGAACGTGACGAACTTCCAGAACATCGGCAAGGTCCGCTCGCGCGGCGTGGAAACGAGCTACTCGGGACAGGACGTGCTGGTGCGCGGCCTGGACCTGCTGGCAAGCGTGGCCTACACGCAGTCGAAGATCATCGCCAACGCGCAGAACCCGGCCTCGGTCGGCAAGTACTTCTACCGGATCCCGCTGTGGCGCGCGAATCTCGCCGCGACGTACCACTTCGACGAACGCGCCGCGCTCACACTGGCCGCGCGCTACTCGGGCCGCCAGTACAACACGCTCACCAACACCGACACGAATCCGGATGTGTTCGGCGGCACCAGTTCGTACACGGTGGCCGACGCGAAATTCAGCTACAAGCCGACCAGGCTGAGTGAAGTCGGCATCGGTGTCGACAACCTGTTCGATGCCCGCTACTTCGTCTATCACCCGTATCCCGGCCGTACGTTCTACGTGGAAGCGAAGCTGCGCATGTGAGCGCGCTGAAACGAACCGCTTACGCATCCACGTCGTTCGAACTGATCGATTCATCTTTGCTTCAGGAGGATTTCATGTCCACCACCACTGGCGCCGACGCCCGGCGCGTCACGCCGGCAACCATCGCTGTCCATCCAGGCTATCGCACGCTCTGGCGCTGGCATTTCTATGCGGGCCTCTTCGTGATGCCGTTTCTGGTCGTGCTGGCGATCACCGGCACGCTGTATTGCTTCCAGCCGCAAATCGAGCCGCTGCTCTATCCGGGGCGCCTGCTGGTCGCGCCGCAAGCGGCGCCGAGACTGCCCGAAGAAGCGCTGCTGGCGAGAGCGCGTGCGGCCATGCCACCAACCGCGTTGGCGCTGACCGCGGTTGTTACGAACGCACCGGAGCGCAGCGCCGAATTCGTCTTCCGTCTCGCGGACGGCGATAAGCAGAGCGTCTATGTGAACCCCTATACCGGCGCGGTGCTGGGCACGCTAAGTGTCGAACGCCGCTTCATGCAAGTGGACCGGATGCTTCATCGCAAGCTGCTGCTTGGCAAACCCGGCGAGCTGCTGATGGAACTGGCCGCATGCTGGACGCTCGTGATGATCGGCACCGGCGTCGCGTTGTGGTGGCCGCGCGAGAAAACCACGGCACGTACGGCGCTGTTGCCGCGCTTCGCACTGAAGGGACGCGCGCTGTGGAAGAACGTCCATGCCGTGATGGGCGTCTGGCTCGCGCTCGGCGCGCTCGCGTTCGTGTTGACGGGACTGCCGTGGACGGGTTCGTGGGGCAAGCAGTTCAAGGCGCTCGCGACCGCCGCGAATCTCGGTGCGCCGCCGGGTTCGTGGGGCGGTTTGCCGTTGCGTTCCGCCATGCCAGCAAAGAATGGCACGCAGCACTCCGCCACGGATACGCACGGGGAAAACACGGCGAACGATGAGCACGCCGAACACAACGGCCACGGCGCCCATGCCGCCAACATGGACTCGATGCCCGGCATGGTGATGGACGACCTGCCGCTGCCGCTCACGCCCTGGGCCGTCGGCAACACACGCGTGCCTGACTCCCGCTCACCCTCCTCCGCCGATGAGGCAAGCGCCGCGCATCCGCTGCCGCTCGGACGCGTCGTCGCACTGGTTGCCTCGCTCGGTGTGACGGACGGCTACAACATCGTGCTGCCTGCTTCCGCGACCGGCGTCTACACGGTCTCGTACTTTCCGGACGATCCGAAAGACCAACGCACGCTATACATCGACCAATACAGCGGTGCGATTCTGAAGGACATCCGCTATGGCGATTACGGCGCGGTGTCGAAGGCCGTGTCGTACGGCACGTCGCTGCATATGGGCCGTTATTTCGGCGTCGCCAATCAGATTCTCTGCGCCGTGATTTCTTTGGGGCTGGCGGCGATGGCCGTCACCGGCTGCGTGATGTGGTGGAAGCGGCGGCCGCAACGCTCGCTCGGGGCACCGTCGCGCGAACGGGCCGCGCCGCCTATGCGCGGCTGGAAAATCGGCCTCGTCCTGCTCGGCATCGTGTTCCCGATGATGGGCGCCACGCTGCTCGCGGTGTGGCTCGCGGATCGCGCGATCTTCGGGCGTGCCGCGCGGCGTGTGGCGACGCCGTGACGGCGGTCGCGTGGCCGTGGTGCTGCGCTCGGAGTCAGATGCGGCGCGGCGTCTCTGCGCTCGACGCCGCATGTCGCGCGAAACCGGCGCGGAGCACGGTCCGAGAGAACCGATTGCCAGCCTCGCTCGTTTACGATACATTTTGCTCGATTATGATCGTTTAATAAACCGAGCAAGGTGAAGACATGCAACGAACGCGACAGGAAGCCATCGACGGGTTGTTGCCCGAGCAGCGCGAACAGCTGATTCTCGAACGGCTGCGAACGCACGGGCGCGTGCTGGCGTCGGCACTCGCCGCTGAGTTGCAAACCTCGGAACACACGGTGCGCCGCCATTTGCGCGATCTCGCCGAGCAGGGCCATTGCAAACGCGTCTACGGCGGCGCCCTGCTGATCTCGCCGGCCGACAAACCCGCGTCGGTACGCATGGGCGAGGCCGTGGACCGCAAGGCCTGCCTCGCTGCCGCAGCGGTGTCGATCGTGCGCTCACGGCAGATCGTTCTTCTGGACGCGGGGACGACGAACGTCGCAATTGCCGAGGCGCTGCCCGGCAACGCGGACTTGACCGTCGTGACGAATTCACCCGAGGCCGCTGCGCGCCTGCTGAACCGGCCCGGATTCGAGGTGATTCTGGTCGGCGGACGGATTGCGCGCGGCGCGGCGGGCTCGCTCGGCGCGACCGCCTTGCTGCAGATCCAGCAGATCCGCGCCGACCTCTGTTTCCTCGGCGCGTGCGCGCTCGACCCGGACGAAGGCGTCGCCGCCTTCGACGCCGAAGATGCCGAACTCAAACGGGCGATGATCAAGGCAAGCGGCCAGATCGCCATTGCCATGACCTCGGAAAAGCTGATGACGGCGGCGCCGTTCTCGGTGGCGCCCGCCTCCGCCGTCGACTACCTGTTCGTCGAAGCCGACCTGCCCGCTGCTCGCCTCGCCAGTCTCGAAGCGGTCTGCGACAACGTAATGGTGGCGCGCTCATGACATCGTCCGCTATCTCCCGGATCAAACCGGTCAAGGAACGCGCCGCGACCTTGGGCGTGTTTCTCGCCAACGGCTTCGGCATCGGCGCATGGGCTGTCGAAGTCCCGCGCATCAAGGAAAGCCTCGCGCTTGGCGACGCCTCGCTCGGCATCGCGCTGTTCGCCTTCGCGCTCGGCGCGATCGTGACAATGCCGCTGGCGGGGCAACTGGCGCCGCGCTTCGGCAGCGGCCGCGCCACCGCCCTGCTCGGCGCGGCGTTCGTCATCGCGCTGCCGCTGCCGGCCGTCGCACCCAATATGGCCGCGCTATGCGTCGTGCTGTTTCTGCTCGGCGCGGCGAACGGCGCGCTCGACGTCTCCATGAACGGCCACGCCAGCACGATCGAAACGCAGTGGCATGCGCCCATCATGTCGTCGTTTCATGCGGCCTGGAGCGCGGGCGGCCTGCTCGGCGCCGCCACGGGCGCGATGTTGCAAAAGAGCGGCGTTGGGGTGATCGGCGGCCTGTTGATACCGGACGCGTTCATCGCGGCCCTGATCGTCGGCGCCGCACTGCTTGCATTGCGTGACCTCGGTCCGCGGGCGGCTGGCGCGTCGAGCGGCCTGGCGTGGCCCTCGTCCGCCGTGATGAAGCTCGCGTTGCTCGCGTTCCTTTGCATGCTGGTGGAAGGCGCGGTCGCCGACTGGAGCGCCGTGTATCTGCGCTCGGCGCTGAACCGCGAGGCTAGCGTCGCCGCGATCGGCTACTCCGCGTTTGCGTTCTCAATGGCCGCGTGCCGCATCGTCGGCGATGTGTCCGTGCGCCGTTTCGGCTCGAGCAAGGTCGTTGCGCTCGGCGGCTTGATCGCGGTGGCCGGCCTTGCGCTCGTGCTGAGCTGGCCGACGGTCTTCACTGCTTGCGTGGGCTTCGCGATGGTCGGTGTCGGCCTCGCCAATATCGTCCCGGTGATTTTCAGCGCGGCGGGCCGCTCGACGCTCACGCCGGCGACCGGCGTTTCGATGGCCGCCACCTTCGGTTATGCGGGCTTTCTGGTCGGGCCGCCGTTAATCGGTTTCGGCGCGGGCCTGCTTGGTTTGCGCCTTGCCTTGTGCGTGCTTGTCATGGCGACGCTGGTCGTTTGTCTGGTTGGGGGGAAGGCGGTGCGGGGGGCGCGGTTTGCTTAGCGGGCCACTCACGCGGAGAACGGGCTTGCGCTGGCCACCGGAGGGCCGAGCGCAAGCATTGCAGCCCTAGAAAATGCCCGGAATCACGCGATAACGCACGCGGCCCTTGTAGGTCCGATAGCCTTCATCTGCGGAGAGAAGCCGCTCCTCGCGCACGATGCGCCCCACCTGCAACGCGAACTGGCATCCGTACACCAGCAGGTTTTGCAGGCCGAAGTTCACCAGCAGGAAGCCGATGTCGGTGATGAAGTAACCAAGGTACATCGGATGCCGAATGAAACGATAGGCACCGCGCGATACGACGCCGCGATTGGCGGGCAGGATGCCGAACGAGCGGCGCAGCGACGCCTTGGCGAACAGTTGCCAGCATATCCCCAGCAGTTGCAGCGCGGCGCCCACAGCCTCCGGCACGAGCTGCACGCCGGGAGCGAGACGCACGGCGAGGAAATAGTACGTGCCGCCCATTGCACACAAGAAAGCGAACGGCCGCCAATCGCGTTTCATGGGCACCCGCGATACGAGCGACAAGCCGACCGTGAAACATGCGGAAACCACCAGAAATAACAGCGTGATCCGCGAGGGTGCCGCGCGCCATTGCGTGATCGCGGCATAGGCGAACAGGCTCAGCATGGTTGCCGCGCCCGCGCGCGCGGCCACTTCCACTAGCGCCTCGCGCCAGCCGCCGGCATTGCCCGTTTCCGCCGGCATGGCACTGGTTAGGGTGTCGCATTCGGTACTGACGGCGAGTGGCAGGTCTTGCAAAGGTGTCGTCGGGGTCATGGCGCGCTCACTTGGAAATACGCAGGATTTGCGAAGCCAGTTGCGAAAAGCACGGCTTCAGATCGGCTGGTGTCGCGGCGTAGCAATACACGCCGACCGGCTGTTTTGGGTTGTAGCATCGCGATAGCGAATCCGCTGTGTTGGCCATGCACTTGAGCACGTCCTGGCCGAGCTCGTTGTCCGGACCGGCGGGCTGCGCCAGTTCGGGTCCGTACCCGAGCGTGAACACGTAGGTTCCTTCGGCGCGCGCCGCCGCAGCCATCGCTTCGAGCAGATTGCGCGACGCGCGGTTGACGTTCACATACGTAATGTTGCCGTTCGGCACGGCGCGCGGCGCGCTCACAGGCCAGATCGGGAAGACCTGTTCGTTCTTGTCGTGCGCGTTGTACCAGTGCGGCATGGCCGTCACGAGCTTGGTCACGTTGCTCTGGTAGCACGGCGAACCGAGCGTCTGGTTCAGCGAATTCATGTTGTACAGCCCAGACATCGTGCCCGCGCTGTCCGGGCTCGAGATGGTGCCGGCGGTGTTATTGCAGCCGCTCTGATTGGTCGTGAAGAACGAAGAGAAACTGTTTGGTGCGCCGTCCGAGAAGAATACGATCACTCGCAAGCTCGACGGCTGCGTGATCACCGTATTCAACTGGTTGCGCGCGTTCCAGATCGCTTCGGCAGAATTGGTGCTGCCGTTGAACGAGTATTTATTGATGTCGGCAGTCATCGTCGCGCGATCGAATCCGCGCGTGTTGCCTTTGAACGGCACATCGACCACGGTGCCATAGGCGAAGTGCATCAGCGCCACACGGTCGTTGGTGACATCGAAGTTATTGAGGAAGGCCACCGCATTCGAGCGTACCGCGGCCGGCACGCCGGAAGTATTCAGCGAGCCTGTGGTGTCGATCACGAACGCCATATCCAGCGTCTTGCGAATCGCCTGCGAAGACGAACTCACGTTCAGCACGTTGAATCCGAGTACTTTCGAGAACGTAACCGGCACGCTCGCCTGCGCGGTCATGCCGATCGTCACCGTGCCGGCGTTGAACACGATCGACGGCGTGCCCGCCGTCGCGCTCGAGCCGAGAAAACCCGCTGGATAGTTCGCCGCGAAAAACGCCGTTGCGGCCTGCTGTGCGTTATTGGTCTGCTCCGTCTGGTTATTACCGCGCGTGACTGCTTCGCCGGCCGCGATCACCGCGCCGTCGGTGGCGGCGTCCAGACGCGCCTTGATCATATAGCCGAAACCGGAATCCACCGCGAGGCCGAGGATGCCCAACAAGGCGATCAGCGACACCGCCACGAAAATGCTGACCGATCCTCGCTGCGGTCTTCTGAATGCCGCCGTTGTTTTCGCTTTTGTTTTCATTGCTACCCCCGGTCCTGCGTTCTTCTTATCTAATCAGGCATTTCTTCGCCGCGTCAGAACACCGTCATTGCATAGAGATTCGGCGAAAGCGCGGGCGTCGTGAAGCCGCGGCCCAGATTCAGCGAACCGATCAGCGGCGTCTGCAAATAGAACGCCTCGACCGCGTACGCGATCTGGCCGTCCGAAAGCTTGCCTTGCAGCAGATTGACCACCGGCGACGTCGTCCCGGCCGCGGGAATGCCGCTGCAGCTGCCGCTGCCGTCCGTCGCCCAGTTGGTGCCGCTGCTGCCGCAGCTCCACAACTTGCTCGCCGGAGCGTAGTTGCCGCCGTTCCAGCGATATTGCGCGACCACCACGCCCGTGCAATTGTTACCGTTGCTGTCGCAGTTGTTGTTGCCCATGATCTCAGTGATGTAGATCATGCCGTGTGCGCTCATGTTGAGCGGCGGCGTGGTTGCGCTGAGCGAGGACATGATGGTCTGCATCGGAAACGTAAGCGATGCGCGCGAGGACAGGTTGGCGCCTTCGCGGCTCACGTTGATCAGAATCATCTGCGCCTGGATGTTGCGCGCGATGTCGTACACCGGCAGCGCGAGCGCCACCATGATCGGCAGCAACAGCGC
This sequence comes from Paraburkholderia sp. BL18I3N2, assembly GCF_003001875.1. Classification (NCBI taxonomy): domain Bacteria; kingdom Pseudomonadati; phylum Pseudomonadota; class Betaproteobacteria; order Burkholderiales; family Burkholderiaceae; genus Paraburkholderia; species Paraburkholderia sp. BL18I3N2. The sequence goes on along the minus strand of NZ_PVNC01000001.1, from coordinate 1,077,446 downwards.
CATCTCCACCGTGACGATGCCTTTGGACGCGCGGCGGCTTCGCGAGGAACGTGTGCGCATGTCAGAAGCCCTCGTTGCGCATCGTCGCCGCGACGCTGAAGCTGAACTTGCCATTGGCGAAGAACGGCCTAACCAGCGGCGTCAGAAGCGGCCAGATGCAGTTGATCTGCAGCACGACGATGTCGCCCGGATTGCCGAACATGCCGGTGCTGTAACTTGTCTGCGTGTTGTAGCTTTGGGTCGCCCCGTTGATGGTGATCACGTAACTCGGTGAGACGAGCGAATAGAGACCCATCGAGCTGTTTTTGATCTCCTGCACGACAGCCAGATAGCGCTGCTGATTGGTCGCGTTCGGATCGAGGTTGGTCTGCCCCGTCACCGAATAGCGCGCGCCTTCCCGCACCGCGTATTGCATGGTCAGGTTGACCCACAGCGCAATGCCCAGATCCATCGCAAAGCACACCAACAGAAGCAGCAGCGGCGCGATCAACGCGAACTCGATCGTGGCCACGCCGCGTTGCTTGCGCGTGAGCCCGCGCTTGCCTGCGCGCGCCTCCCCGCTAAAGATGGACTTGTGGCGAGCGGATTTCATTTCGTCTCCTTGTCCAGCACCGGCACCGGCTTGCGGGCAAGCCCCGCGCTGCGTCCGGCGTGCAGACGCAGCGGCCAGCACAATGCTTCCAGCAACGAGCGCGGCTGCGCACCGTCGTCGAGACCGGTGGCCGGCCACTCTTCTTTGGCGGGCACCCACTGCGTGTCGAACAGGTGATCCCACAGCGGCAGCAGTTGCGTGAAGTTATGGTTGAAATGCTCGGCGCGGTTCGAATGATGCAGCCGGTGATACTGCGGATTGTTGACCCACGTGATGTAGCGGCCGAGGTCCACGCGCAGGTTCAGATGCGCGAAATAGTTGCCGAGCATGAAAATGATCGACGTCGACCCGACGATCCACGGTTCGACCTTGAACAGCACGCCGATCAGCGGATAGAGCAGACAACCCTTGATGAGCGATTCGACCCAGTGGTGCCGCCACGTGACCGTGACATTGAACTCGACCGCGCTATGGTGCAGCGAATGCAGCTTCCACAGCACGGGCCACGTATGCTGCAGCCGGTGAAACGCGTACTCGAGCACGTCGATGGTGAGCAGCACGACCACGAACGAAGCCACCGCGCCCACCCCGTGCGAGTTCAGAACGACCAGGCCGCCACCAAGAGCGTTCACGATCGCGACGCTCGCCGCCGCCGTCAACGGTTTCATCGCTTCCGCAAGCGCCAGATACACGCCCGCATAGGTCACGTTGAAACGCTGGCCGGCGCGCGATTGCAGCATCGCGGCGGGCCAGCGCCGTTCGAGCGCCGCCCCTGCGGCCATCATCACCAGTCCGAGCGCGTACATGCGCAGCCACAGGCTTGCGTGTTGCAGGAGGTCAGGAAACGGGCTGGATGCGAGCATGGGATTCCCCGGTGTATGCCTGGCGTTCAACCGCCCGCCATACCTTGGACGGCCGGTGACAACTGACGCACGATCTGGATCGCCGACGGACCGACGAGCACGGCCAGCAGTGTCGGAAAAATGAAAAACATCAGCGGAAACAGCAGCTTCAAAGCGATCTTCGCAGCCTGTTCTTCCGCGCGCAAGCGTCGTTTGGTGCGCAGGTTGTCGGTATAAACACGGAGCGAGTCACCCACGCTGGTGCCGAAGCGGTCTGCCTGGATCAGCATCGCGGCGAGCGTGTCAATATCTTCGACACCGGTGCGCAGCGACAGGTTGCGCAGGGCCTTCTCGCGCCCCGAGCCGGCGCGCAGTTCCAGCAGCACCATGTCGAGTTCGTCTTTGAGCGCGTGGCTTTTCACGCCGATTTCCTGGGTGACGCGCATCATCGCCGCGTCGAGGCCGAGGCCCGCTTCCACGCAGACGGTCATCAGATCGAGCGCGTCGGGCAGATCTTCGAACAGCTTGCGCTGACGGCTTTCAACGAGGCGCCTCATGACGACGTTCGGCAGATAGAAGCCGAGCGCCGAGGCAGCCAGCACGGTCAGCAGCAAATAGATGCGCTCGCCGGCCTGGAAGGCGTTGCCGAAAACGATCAGCGCAATGGCCGGCAGCGCAAGCGCCAGCACCGTCTTGGCAGCGAAATAGATGGCTGCCGCGGACGGCGTGCGGATACCCGCGTTCGCGAAGCGCAGACGCAGCACCGACCTGTCCCAGTCCTCTTTCGGCAGCGAAAGTCTGGCGACCCGCTCGGACATCTTCGTGACGGTTTCGACCCAGTTCTTTTGTGCGCCGGCGTCAGCCTCCGCGGCGACACCCGGCTGCCCGATCTCTTCAATGCGCCGTTGCACAGGGTCCGGGCGCAGCAGCGTCATCGCCTTCAGCGCCGCGCCGAACACGATCAGAAACATCACCCCCAGCAGCACGATCTGTTCTATTTTCATGGTCTGCGGGCCGAACCCGCTCTCCTCGTGTCGAAACCGTGATCTAGACGCGGATGCGCACGACTTTGCGCATCCACATGATGCCGAACAGCATCATCGTGATGGCCACGCCTGCGATCTGCGGGCCCGCCGGGTCCTTCCAGAATACGCTGATGTAACCCGGATTCAGCACCGACAGCAGTCCAAGAATCGCGAACGGCAATATGCCCAGCACCCAGGCCGACAGGCGCCCTTCCGCCGATAGCACGCGCACCTTGCCGAGCAGCTTGAGCCGCTCGCGAACGATGCCGGCGATGGATCCGAGAATCTCGGCCAGATTGCCGCCCGCTTCGCGCTGGATCAGCACGGCGATCACGAAGTAGCGCAGATCTTCGACCGGCACGCGATTCACCATGTTCAGAAGCGCGTCGTTCATCGACACGCCGTAGTTGATCTCGTCGAACACCAGCGCGAATTCGCCGCCGAGCGGATTGGGCAACTCTTCGCCAACCATGCCGAGCGCGGCGGGAAATGAATGCCCCGCACGCAGTGCGCGGGCGATCAGATCGGCCGCGTCGGGTAACTGGCGCTCGAGCTGCAGCACGCGTTTGGTGCGCTTGCGGCGAAGAATCAGGGCAGGCAGCAGGCTCGCCACCACGGCGAACACGCCCATGACCGGCGCGGGCACTTGCAGCACAAACCCGCCCAAGGCGCCCAGCACCGCGCACAGCAACGTGTAGGTAACGAAGCGCGCCACCGACCACTTCAGCCCGGACTGTTGCAACTGCCGGTCGAGCGTATGCACGCGCGGTATGCACAGCAGTAGCTGCGTGACGAACGGCGACTCGCTCAGCATGCGCTGCTTGAGAATCGAGAGCTGTTGGCTGCTCACGTTGCCGCCGGCGGAGAGCGCGCGAATGCGCTCGTCCATGCGCTTGACTTCCTTGCCGTGGTGGCTGCTCCAGAACAGATAGACAGCCTCGATGGCCAGCACCACCGCGAGAAACGCGAGCACCGCAAAGCCGATAAACGACGTGTTCATGTCCTTCTCCTCAAAGCCGTGGCGCGCTCATACTTCGAAACGCCGTGCCGGATCGAACATCTGGTCCGGCAGCACGATGCCGAAGCCCGCCAGCCGTTCGCAGAATTTCGGCCGTACCCCGCTCGCACAGAAATAGCCTTTGATCATGCCGTTTTCGTCGACACCGGTACGCTTGAACGTGAAGATCTCCTGCATGTTGATGATGTCGCCTTCCATGCCGGTGATTTCGGAGATGCTCATCAGCTTGCGGCGTCCGTCGGTGAGGCGCGAAGCCTGCACCACTACCGTGATGGCTGACGCGATCTGCTGGCGGATCGCCTTGATCGGCATCGTGAGACCCGCCATGCCGACCATGTTCTCGAGCCGCGTGAGCGCGTCGCGCGGCGTGTTCGCGTGCAGCGTCGCCATCGAACCTTCGTGGCCGGTGTTCATGGCGTGCAGCATGTCGAGCGCTTCGGCGCCGCGCACTTCGCCAAGCACGATACGGTCGGGGCGCATCCGCAGCGCGTTCTTCACCAGCGAGCGCTGCGAGATTTCGCCCTTGCCTTCGATATTCGGCGGCCGCGTTTCGAGCCGCAGCACGTGTTGCTGGCGCATCTGCAACTCGGCTGCGTCTTCGATCGTCACGACCCGCTCGTCCTCGGGAATGAAGCCGGAAAGAAGATTGAGCAGCGTGGTCTTGCCGCTGCCCGTGCCGCCCGAAATCAGTACGTTCAGCTTCGACTTGATCAGCGCTTCGAGCAGTTGCGCCATCGCGGGCGTGAAGCTCTGGTTGTTCACCATGTCGGTGACGGTGAGCGGATTCACCGCGAAGCGGCGAATCGACACCAGCGGTCCGTCGATCGCCGACGGCGGAATGATCGCGTTGACCCGCGAGCCGTCCGGCAGGCGCGCGTCGACCATCGGCGTGGATTCGTCGATCCGGCGGCCCACGCGCGAGACGATGCGCTCGATGATCTTCATCAGGTGCGCGTCGTCGTAGAAAGTCACGTCGGTGTGTTCGAGACGCCCGCGTCGCTCCACATATACGTGCTGAGACGTGTTCACCAGAATGTCGGAGATGGTCGGGTCGTTGAGCAGCGGTTCGAGCGGACCGAGGCCGACCATTTCGTCGTGCACGTCCTGAGCGAGACGGCGGCGCTCGAGTTCGTTCATCGGAATCTTGTCTTCGTCGACGATCCGCTCCACCAGTTGTGCCAGTTCGCGCTTGATCTGCTCGGGCGACAGGCGTTGCAGCTTGTCGAGCTCCACCCGGTCGATGATCGCCTGATGAATGTTCATCTTGAGCTGCTGATAGGCGCGCCGCGCCGCCAGGCTTTCAGTGGCCGCGCTGGCCACGGCAGCTGCGGGACTGGCGCCGTCGAACGACATCGCCCCGCTCTGGATCATCAACTGTTCGCGCAATGACATGGTGCTCTCCGCATTCTTTTCGATGGCAAGCTGCCCTGAACGAATTCAGGCGGTTCAGTGTCCGGGCTTCAATTGCGGCGGCGCATTCGGCCGGCTCTGGAACAGGCGCCCGAGCACGCTCTTGCGCTCCGCAACCGGCAATGGCCACAGCAGCGCGGCCAGTTGCGAGATTCCCTGAGCGAGCGCGCCGCCCTTTGCGCCGGTCACGAGCGGCACGCCATGATTCAGCGCCTCCGTGGCCTGCTTTTCGTCGCGCGGCAAGTGATGCGCGACCTTTGCGCCGAACGTTTCTTCGAGCGTCGCCAGGTTGATGCGCGCGTTCTTGTCGTACTGGTTGACGATCACTTTCACCTTGCTCGCCGGATAGCCAAGCTCCTTGAAAATGTCGAGCATGCGGCGGCCCGCGTGCAGGTACAGAATGTTCTGCCGCACCACCATGCAGATCGAGTCGCTGTGATCGAGCGCGTGGATCGCGAGCGGATTGATGTTCTGACCGACGTCGATCAGCACCGCGTCGTATTGTTCGCGCACCAGCGTGAGAATCCGTTCCAGATGCGCGGCGCGCAGTTCGCCCGACTTGACGGGATCGCCCGCGCCGGCCAGTACGTCGAGATTCGCGTGTACGTGCATCACGCAAGATTCGAAGAAAGCGGCATCGAGCCGGTCGATCTGCGAGCACAGGTCCGCGAGCGTGGCGGGCGGCGCCTTGTCGGCGACCAGCAGGCTCGCATCGGCGAATTGCTGGTTCAGATCGATCAACAGCACGCGCTTGTCGCGCAAGGCGGCCAGTGCGTAAGCGAGATTCACGGCGATCAGTGTCGTGCCGCTGCCGCCCTTGCAGGAGGTGAACGACACCACACGACCGTCGCGGCGCGTGCCGGCGTGTTTCTTTGCCGAGACGTGAGCGAGCGCGTCGGCGATCTCGGCGTCGTTCAGCGGCCAGGAGAGCACATGCCGCACGCCGACCCGCATCGCCGCCATCAGCAGCGCAGTGGACGGCGCCGGGGTGACCAGCATGCAATGCAGGTTCGGCAGATGCGACAACACCTCCTCGATGCCGCCCAGATCGCGCGGCGCCAGGTCGGCGTCGTCGACGATCAGCAGATCGGCGCTCCTGATCGCCGCATCGTGCACGCGCAATTGCTTCGCCGTACCGTGCAGCGTGCGCAGACGAAACGCAATGCCGCTTGCCTCGAGACGCGCCGCGATGTGCGGCGCACGCTCGGCGCTGGACGAAACGAGAAGGGTGTCGATCATGGTAAGTCTCCGCTGGCTCTACAGCGAGCCGCCTGGTTGTGCCGCTTCAGTACGAAATCGATGAGCCGACGCCGATCGTCAAGGAATTGGTGGGCGGGGGCGGCGCCGTGAAGGATTTGGTGTAGCTCTTCTGTGCGGCGGCGGCCGCCGTCCCGTCGATACCCGCGACCGGATCGGTGTTCGCCGAGGCGTTCGGATTGAGCGTCTGCATTTCCTTGAGCCGGTTGACCGAGTCGCCGAAAGTCGCGTCCCAGTGCGGCGTCGAACTCAGGCAGCCGGCAAGCGCGGCGCTCAAGCCGGCGCACAGCGCCGTGCGGATCAGTGTCTTGGTGTTTGTCATGTCGATCTCCGGTAGGCCGCGCATTACTGCGCGGCATTTGAGGCGCTGGTTTCCGGCGCGGCCGGGATCACAGCCACGGACGCAGCCGCGCTCGGAGCGGGTGCGGGAACCGGTGCGGGTGCTGGCGCGGTTGCCGGTGCCCCGACCGGTGCCGAGGCTCCCGCAGCCGGTACGGCGCGCTTCGTGCCTTCCATGTGGCCGGTCAGGTACACGTTCGCTTCGCTGGCGTCGCCGAAGCCGTCGGTCGGTAACGGGTAATGCTGCGGCAGCGGTTTGGCGAGGCGTGGCGTCACGACGAACACCAGTTCGGTCTTGTCCTGTTCGTAGCTGGTGCTGCGAAACAGCGCGCCGAGCACCGGCAATTCGGCGGCGCCGGGCAAGCCCTTGATCGACCCCGTGATGTTGCTCTTCAGCAGGCCGCCGATCGCGAAACTTTGACCGTCGAACACCTGCAGCGTGGTGGAGGCGCGGCGCGTCGTGATCAGCGGCAGGATCGTCTGGTTGTTCGAGTTGCCGGCGCTGACGACCACGCCGGTAGACGACAGCTCGGACACCTCAGGCGACACCTTCAGGTTGATGCGGCCACCTTCGAGCACGGTCGGCGTGAAGGTCAGGCCGACACCGTACTGTTCTTCCTGCAGCACGATGGTCGTGCCGTTCGCGCCGTTGCTTTGCGGCACCGGAATATAGACCTTGCCGCCCGCGAGGAAACTCGCTTCCTGGCCGCTGATCGCCATCAGGTTCGGCTCGGCCAGAATCTTCACGAGCTGGTCGGTCTTTTGCGCGTCGATAGCGGCCCTGAGCGGCGAATTGTTCGCCTTCGAAGCGATCAGCGCGCTCAACCCGCCCGACAGATAATCGGCCAGCAAGCCGAAACTCCAGCTGCCGATGCCGCCGTTGATATTGGCCGCCACGCCGAGTTGGTCGATCAGCGTCTTCGAGACTTCGGCAACCTTCACTTCGAGCATGACCTGCTGCGGCGCGGCCACATGCATCATGTTGATGATGCGTTCGCCGCCCGCGCCGCCGAGCGTCGGCGCCGGCATACCTATCGCGCGCGGCGCGGCGCCGACTGGAAGCGGGCCGCTGCCCATAGGCACGGCACCTTGCAAGGCGGTGGTCGGACGGGCCACGAAGGCGCGCGCCAGTTCAAACACGCGTTCGGCCTTGACCGCATCGGTGACCGTGCCGGTCAACACCAGTGTATCGGCGGCGGCTTTCACCTGGATGCCGGTTTCCTCGGGCATCAGCGCGGCGAGGGTTTGTTGCAGACCGCCCGGATCCGCGCCGACGCTCACGTCGATGATCGTGCAGGAGCCGCTGCGGCCCTGCACGATCATGTTGGTGGTGCCGACATCGGAGCCGAGCAGGTAAAGCGTTTGCGGCGAAACGAGCATGGCCTGCACGATGGCCGGATTGCCGACGCTGCGGCTCTTCACCGGTTCGCGCACATCGACCATCGTGGATTTGCCGACCGGGATCGTCACCGAGCTATGTTCGGCGACCGGGCCGCTGCAGTTCGGGCCGCGAGCGCCCTGCTGCGCGCCGCCGGACGAAGCACCCGGGCCCATGCCGCTCGCGGCGATGGTCAGATGCACCGAACCATTCGACGCCACCGTGAGCGGCACGTCAGGCAGTCCCGGCACACCCGCTGCGGCGTTCTGGCCGGCCGCTTGCGCCACCGGCAGCATCGTCAGATACATACCCAGCAGCACACACGTGCAGGCTTCGGCGATCCGGGTGCGGCCCCGTGGCAGGCGCGCATTCGCTTCGCGCGGGCCGAGCGGGTGCTGCGGCGCGCTAGCGCGCTGAGTGGTTCTGGCGTTCATGTCCTACCCCCGTTATGTGCCGCATTTTTTTTGCGTGCCGCTCTGAACGTCAGTCACGCATCGGTCACGGCCTGCAGGCTCGAGCCTGTCAAAAGCATTCTTGTCTTACGTCGGCGCCGTCGAGTACCCGCACACAGTTGGCCGGCGCGTGCGCCGCGACTTTGCGCAGGATATGCACCGGCTTCGGTTCGGGCGCGGGCACCACGGCGACCGGCGTTTGCAGCAGGCTGGCCTTGGTGGCGCCGGCGGTGTCGATCGCTTTCGGATCGATCTGGTTGCGCAACACCAGCGACAGCGTGCCGATGCTGCGCGCAAGGTCGATCTTCTCGGCCTGTTCCGGCGACACTTCGAGCGTCACCGCGTCGACCACCTTCGGCTTGGTTTCATCGCGGCCCACTTCCTGCGCGACGGCCAGCACGAGAATCTTTTCGAGCACGATCTTCGAGATGTTCTGGTCGCGCTGGGTGCCAGGGTCGCGGCCATCCTTCTGCGTGTTGACGATGATGTCGACGTAGTTGCCCGGCAGCGCGAAGCCCGCTACGCCGATCACGTCGTTCACGCGCACCGTGATGGCGCGCTTGCCTTCGCCGATCACCGCGGAGAGGCCGCCGAGCGTGCCGACCGGCGTGAGCTTCGCATCGAGAATCGGTTCACCGCGCAGCAGGCTTTCCTTTAGCACGCGGCCGTCGAGTTTCTGGATGTCGGTGTACGAGCCGGGCGGCACGCTATTGGACGGCCAGTCGGTGAGTTTGAGGTAGTCCGGTCCGATCCGTTGACCCAGATTGATGTCGGCTGCCGCCACCACGACCCTGGTCGTGGCATTCGACGACTGCGAGACCATCCAGCGCGAGGCGAACACCACTGCGGTGAGGCCCGCCAGCGTCGCGATCAGCAGCATCGTTACAGCGCGCGCGTTTTTCATTTTCAACTCCCGATTTTTTGTCCAGCTCCGGCACGCGTCACACGCTGGCGAACAACACGCATGCGCTGCCTATTGCTATCGCAATGCCGTAAGGCATGGTCCCCGTCGCACTGCCTTCGGCCACACTGCCCGACCTGCGCAGCGCGCCGTGGCCCGGCGTCGCGCAGCTGATCAGCAATGCTGCCGCGCCGTTCAGTCCGGCGCGCATCTGGCGACGCCGGAGCCATATTGCGAGCGACCCGATTGCACCGATCACACAGGTCGCCAAACCGATTTCGAATGCGCCGTAAGCGCCGCAGAAGGCGCCGATTGCCGCCATCAGCTTCACGTCGCCGGCGCCCATCAGCCGCATCGCGTAGCCCGGCAGGAAAAACGCGCCGCCGGCCAGCGTGCCGCCCATCCACATCGTCATGCCATCGACCGCACCGTGCGTGAACCACTGCACCGGAATCGCCACGATCAATCCTGTCGCCACCAGCCAGTTAGGAATCCGGCGCGTTTGCAGATCCCACAGTGCGGCGACGAGTACTAGCGTCATCACGCATGGACCAACTGGAAAAGGAACCCCGTTCATTGCCCGCTCCGTTTCGAGGATCGAATTGCCCTTCTTTACTGGAGTCGCTTCGTTTTGCGCAAGGCCGTCGCTACCCTGTCCCGAAGGACCGTCGAGACAGGGCGAGCGATCGGATTCGCATCGGGTGCTGCGCGGTGTGTCAGGCCGCGGCGCTGCTCAAGGCAGTGCCAATCGCATTGAACAAGGTTTTCAGATTGGTGGTCATGTTCTGCACCGTCACAATGATCGCCACCGCGATCAGCCCGGCCAGCAGGGCATATTCGATCGCTGCCACACCGTCTTCTTCGCGCAAAAACTTCTTGATCGTGTTCTTCATGCTAACCCCCGTAGAGTGAAAGTTGACTTCAGTTTTGTGCCCTCTGCGGCCGCCTGAAAACAGGTGCGCCGAAGCGGCGTTTATGCCCGTCACGAGGACGGAAAAAAGGGGCGAGGCCAGCGCACTACTTCATCACGATCACGAGAGGCTGATACCCCGTATCCGTCGCCGTGTCGTTGTTTATTGACAGCCGTTTTTCGTTGGCCCCGCCGCACCCCGTAAAAACGCGTGGACTTCCCCGGACGCGATTCACGAAGACTGTTGTTGCTGTCGGAGATCTTTTGCTGCCTTCCGTCTGCAACATGTTTTTCGCTTTGTGACTCTCTATTTGCAACGGCTATGCCAACAGGCCTCCAAGCCTTGCTGGGCAACGATCGGCGCTCCAGAGAAGGGTGCGGGAAGGAGTTCGCAACGCGCGATGGTTCGGATTTGAGACATCGGAAAGCGCCGGGCGGGAGTCCGCTTGCCATGCTTCGCCCATTATTTCCGCGGGGTGGAAAACCCGTAGGACCATTGGCCGGTAATGGTTCGACAAATGCTCCGGTCAAATTTGCTGCCATTGAGCGGACAAAAGTAGGTTTTACTTGGCAGGTCCGGAATGTTGCAAACCTGAGACTGACAGACTGAGACGAGCGCGTCGGCGCGGCGGCCGAAAGCGATATCCGCACGCTTCGCTATGTGGGGTAACGCGCATTGCGCAATTGACGGTGGATCGCCCCATCGTTCTCGCGTGCGATGGAACGCCGGGATCGATACCGCGGCAAAAAGTTTTGGGGTCGCCGCGAGGAATGCATGCGTTGCTCTCGGACGATGCGGCGCGCCTTTGTGGTAGCGCCTGTCAGAGCGATCCGGATTTCATTCGGCGTCGCAATTTCGCGAGCGCAACGATAAAACGACGGCTGATCGCGCGTGCCGTTTCGACCGGGACTGCGAAGAAGCCTGACGCGTCCAGTTTCGTTCAGCCCTGCGAGCCGGCCCAAGAAATGAGTGCGCCTACAACGGCGGTGGAGAGCATCGCCGTGAACGGTGAACGCCTTGCTGCTCCATATGTAACGGAGCGTAAAAGACACTGCCGACGCCACTCCATTGATGCGACGATGCCGCCGCTCCGTCGCTCCAAGGCCGCGTTCGTTCCGAAGCTCGATCGGGACGATGGGAACGCCATGCGGGTTCCAACACCTCGTTACAAATCGACACTGAAAGCGCCCAATTGGCGGTCGACACTAACTAAAGCGTAGAAAGTGCGCGCGACACCCGGCCAGCAAGGACACGTTCGCGGCCGAAACGGTAGAGGCTTCGCGCAGCAAGCCCCTCAGAAGTCTTTGGTCGTTTCACGTCAACCTCATTGCGGTGAAAACATGCAGCAGACTTTCATACCCGTGCGACGCTTCAAAAAGAACACGGCCGGTCGCGACTTCGTCGTAGGCGATCTGCACGGTTGTTTCAGCCGGCTTGGAAAAGAACTGGAACTGCGCCGCTACGACCCATCGCGCGACCGGCTGTTTGCGGTCGGCGACCTGGTGGACCGGGGCATCGAATCGCCGGCCGTGCTCGAATTCGTGGATCGATATCGCATTCAATCGGTGCGCGGCAATCATGAGGACACGATCGTGCGCTGGCATCGCCACGGCGGAAAAAACGCGTCGATTCGATCCAACGGCGGAGACTGGCTGTTCGATATGGCCTACGACAAAGCGGCGCTGCACGACATCGTCACGTATATGGCGGCCCTGCCCTACGCCATCGAAATCGAAACGGACGAAGGTCTGGTCGGAATCGTGCATGCCAACGTGCCGATGCAATCGTGGCCGAAGATGGTTCAGGCGCTCGAACAGGAGGACCGCGACGGGCCAGTGCGCCGCAAGGTCATCTGGGACCGCTCGCGCTGGATCCCAGGCAAAGCCGCAGGTTTTGTTTCGATGCGGCGGGCCTTCGCGCAACTGTGCCAACGGTTTGCGTCAGGATGGCGAGACCCCGGCAGCCGCGTCGACGGCGTGGCCGCGGTGATCGTCGGGCACACGCCGGTGCGGGAGCCGAAGATTCGCGGCAACGTCATCAATGTCGACACGGGACTCGTGTACGGCGGAGCGCTGACGCTGCTGCGTCTGGACGAGATACCCATGCTGCTCAACCGAGCGGCTCGCGAACAACCGGCGTTCGGCCGCTCGAAAGGATATCCGGCGGGTTCAGGCGCGTGATAACGGGGCGAAGAGGCGCTGCGCGCCTCTGGTCCCCTGCGAGAGCGGCCGCAGCCATCACAGCATGTACACCCGTTCCGCGTTGTCATGAAACAGCGCCGCCCGCTCGCCCGCCGAAAACTCCCGCGTAATCTCCTTGAACGCGTTGAACACATCGTCATAGCTGCTGAACAGTTTGTCGACCGGAAAGTTGCTCGCGAACATGCAGCGCTTCACGCCGAATGCTTCGATTGCGTGCAGGACGAACGGACGGATGCTGTCCACCGTCCACTTCCAGTCGCCCATACCCAGACCGGAGATCTTGCAGAAGACGTTGTCCGCCGAAGCGAGCAAGCTCATGCTCTTTTTCCATGCTTCGATCTCTTCGGGCTTGCGGTCGACCGGCATGCCGGTGTGGTTGAGCACCATCGGCGTATCGGGAAAGTCGCGCGCTAGCGCGAGCGCTTCTTCCATCTGCGTGTAATAGAGATGTAGATCGAATGACAAGTCGTGTTCCTTGAGCAGTGCGTAGCCGCGCCGCCATTGCGGATCGCTCATCAAATGCGGACTGTCGATAAACGTCTTCACCGGATCGCGGTGGAAATTCAGACATTGGCGAATGCCCCGCCCGTTCCTGTACTGACAGTGCTCTTCGATCACAGCTTGTGCGTTCGGCGAAGACAGATCGGCAAAGCCCACAATGCCATGCGGATAGCCGTGGTCGGTCCAAAGCTCTTGACGATTGCGCGCGCCGTCAACAAGTAACGCCGCTCAGCCATGTCCTTTCTCCTTTCGCGTTTTCCGCGCACGGCGCATGTTTTGCGAGTGCGCAGTACGACGTTCACTAGTACGCCGCATAGGCGCTAGCCGGTGAAATGCCTTTACACGATATGGAAGCGAACAGGACGAGAGCGCTGCGTGTGAGCGGTTGCCGATCGCGCGCTCAGCGGGAAAGTCGGATAATCCATTACTGTCTCGTGCGCAGTTGTTGCACGGCGCAACCTATGTTTATGATTAGCCACCTGGCGGCAGTGAAGCTGCCGGGTTAGTACCGAGAGGACTTCATGCATCCCTGGCTGCGCGGCTTGTCGACAGAATGGCAGTGCGAACAAGGCGGTTTCATTCAACTGCATCTGAAAAAAATTTGACTATGCGCATTCCACCGGTCAAGGCCATCGTCGCGTTCGAGAGCGTGGCCAGAACGAAAAGCGTCAACCGGGCCTCGGAAGAACTCGGGCTGACCGCATCGGCAGTCAGTCATCAGATCAGCAATCTGGAGTCTGTAATCGGCCAGCCGCTCTTCTATCGCTCGGGCCGTGGGCTCGTTCTCACGCCGACCGGCGAGCGGTATCTGTCCGATGTGACGGGCTCGCTGGCGGATCTGAGCCGCGCCACCGAGCGCGCGTCGAGCCGCACCGACGTCGATATCCTGCGGGTGCATTCGAGTCCGAGCTTCGGGCTCATGTGGCTGTTGCCGCGGCTTGCGTCGTTTCAGGAGGCCAATGACGATATCCAGTTGAATCTCGCCTGCTCGTACGAGGACGTCTCGTTTACCAGCGGTTATTACGACATCGACCTGCGCCACGGCTACGCGAATTGGCGCGACCTCGAAGTCAGAACGCTGCGCGGCGAATTCATCGCGCCGCTCGCGTCGCCAAAATATCTGGAGAACAATCCGGTCAAAACGCCCGAAGATCTGCTGCAACATCGGCTGATCTACTCGGAGACGCCGCTCGTGCAGTGGAAGCAGTGGTTCGGGCGTACCGGCGTGTCGGCTGCCCACAAGACCTTCGACTTTTCCTTCGACCGCTCGTACATGTCGCTGGAAACGGCGGCGCTCGGCCTCGGCATCGCGCTCGAAAGCGTGATGCTCGCCTCGGTCCGCATCAAGGAAGGCGCGCTCGTGCCGGTCTTCGACGATACGCACGCCGTGGAGGTCGGCGCGCATCATCTGGTCTATCCGCCGCAAAACGCCGAACTGCCGCGCGTCGCGCGCTTTATCGCGTGGATCGAGCGTGAGGTCGGGCGCATGGAGCGCAAGGCCTGAGTCCACGTCGATCTGTGTCAGGGTTTTCCGGCACCCCATGCGCGCGAGATTGCGAATGCGGCGTCGCACCATGCAATCCCTGCTTCTAAGCAGCACGTCACCTGAAAATTTCTCAAACATAGTTGAGCAGTACGTCGTTGATGCGACCGGCCGCGCGGTAGACACTTCGGCCATCACATCAACACTCAGGAGACAACCATGCTGCTCGAGAACAAAGTCGTCATCGTGACCGGCGCCGCGTCACCGCGCGGAATCGGCAAGGCAACCGCTAAAGCAATGGCCGCCCAAGGCGCCCGCATCGTCATTCTCGATCTGCGCGCAGAAGACGCGCAGCGCGCCGCCGCCGATCTCGGCGACGATCACCTCGGTCTCGCCTGCGACGTCACCGACAAGGACGCGTGCGTCTCGGCCGCCAAAGCGACGCTCGAGCGCTACGGGCGCATCGACGGCCTCATCAATAACGCCGGCATCACGCAGCCGGTGCGCACGCTGGACATCACGTCCGAAAACTTCAACGCGATCGTCGACGTCAATCTGCGCGGCACGCTCTACATGTCGCAAGCCGTGCTGCCGGCCATGAAAGAACAGAAAAGCGGCAGCATCGTTTGCATGTCGTCGGTTTCGGCGCAGCGCGGCGGCGGCATTTTCGGCGGTCCGCACTACAGCGCGGCGAAAGCCGGCGTGCTCGGTCTCGCGCGTGCGATGGCGCGCGAGTTCGGCGGCGACAGCATTCGCGTGAACTCGATCACGCCAGGTCTGATCCAGACCGACATCACCGGCGACAAGCTCACAAGCGAAATGCGCGCCGACATCATCAAGGGCATTCCGCTCGGCCGGCTCGGCGATGCGAGCGACGTGGCGAACGCGTGCCTGTTCCTCGTCAGCGACCTGTCGACCTATCTCACGGGCATCACGCTCGACGTGAACGGCGGCATGCTCATTCATTGATTGACATTGATTGATCGCGACGCGAGGCCGCTCGCTGGGAGCGGCCGCGTGACTGGCATCCGGGCCAACCCGGAGCCATGGAAGGAGACACACATGAAACCAAAGTACCCCGCGGCATCCATTGCCGCCGACACGCTGCCGCAAACCGACTCGACGAGCTTCGAGTCGAAAACCTACGCGAAAGTCAGCCGTCGCCTCATCCCATTCCTGATGCTGTGTTATCTCGGCGCTTATCTCGACCGCGTCAACGTCGGCTTCGCGAAACTGCAGATGCTCAACGACCTGCGCTTCAGCGAAACCGTGTATGGGATGGGCGCGGGGATTTTCTTTCTCGGCTACTTTCTCTTCGAGGTACCGAGCAATCTGGTGCTGCATCGTGTCGGCGCGCGCAAGTGGCTCGCGCGGATCATGCTGACGTGGGCGGTGATCTCCGCTTCGTTCATCTTCGTGAAGTCGCCTACAACCTTCTACGTGCTGCGCTTTCTGCTCGGCGTCGCGGAAGCGGGCTTCGCACCCGGTGTGATTCTCTACCTGACTTACTGGTTTCCCGCGGCGCGCCGCGCCAAAGCGCTGTCGCTGTTCTTCATGGCGATTCCGCTGGCCGGCATTATCGGCGGCCCGCTGTCGGGCTGGATCATGCACTCGCTGCAAGGCGCGATGGACATGGCCGGCTGGAAGTGGCTGTTCCTGCTGGAAGCGCTGCCTTCGCTCGTGCTCGGCGTCGCGATCCTGCTCTATCTCGACGACGGCATCACGAAAGCGAAGTGGCTGACGGACTCCGAAAAGACGCTGCTCGCACGCAATGTGGCCGGCGACAACGCGCATAAGATCGCCCACGTCTCGGTCAAGTCGTTCATCGGCGACCGCCGCTTGTGGCTGATGGCGGCGATTTACTTCTGCGTGGTGCTCGGCCAGTACGGCCTGACCTTCTGGCTGCCGACCATCATCCGCAAATCCGGTGTAGCCGATCCGCTGTGGATCGGCGTGTTCACCGCGATTCCTTATCTATGCGCCATCATCGCGCTGCCTCTCGTCGGCATGAGTGCGGACCGTCATCGCGAGCGCCGTCTGCACCTGGCGATTCCGATGCTGATCGCCGCAGCGGGCTTCATTCTGCTGCCGGCCATCGGCAGTGTGCCGGCCTCCATCGTTTGTTTGAGCATCGCCGCCGCCGGCATTCTCGCGTCGTCTTCGCAGTTCTGGTCGCTGCCGACCGCGTTGCTCGGCGGCATGTCGGCCGCGGCGGGAATCGCGGCGGTGAACTGCGTCGCCAATCTTGCGGGCTTCTTTTCTCCGGCGATCGTCGGCTGGCTGAACGATCTGACAGGCAAGTCGACCGCCGGGCTGATCTTCATCTCGGTGGCCGTCACGTTCGGCGCCTGCCTCGTGTTCCTCGTGCCCGCCAGGTCGGTGAACCGTTAAACCCTTTCTATTCACGACTGATCACAGGAGACAACATGAACAGTCCAGACCGCGTACCGACGGCAACCCTTGCCGAGCACGCTTACCGTATCCGTAGAAACGCGCTGTTGATGGGTGAAGTGCAGGGCCAGGGTTATATCGGCCAGGCGCTCGACATCGCCGACGTGCTCGCTGTCGCCTACTTCGGCGCGATGCGCTACCGGCCGGACGATCCCGATTGGGAAGAGCGCGACCGCTTTCTCCTGTCGAACGGGCATTACGCGATCGCACTGTATGCGGCGCTATTCGAAGCCGGCATTTTGCCCGCCGAGGAACTCGAAACCTACGGCAGCGACGACAGCCGTTTGCCGATGTCGGGCATGGCGAGCTACACGCCCGGCATGGAGATGTCCGGCGGCTCGCTCGGCCAGGGCTTGACGATCGCGGTGGGCCGGTGCCTCGGATTGAAGCGCAAAGGTTCGAAGTCGTTCGTGTACACGCTGTTCTCCGACGGCGAACTGGATGAAGGCGCGATCTGGGAAGGCTTGATGTCGGCGAGTCACTGGAAGCTCGACAACCTGATCGCAGTGGTCGACGTGAACAACCAGCAGGCCGATGGTCCGTCGACGCAGATCATGGCGTTCGAGCCGCTCGTCGAAAAACTGGAGGCGTTCGGCTGGTTCACGCAGCGCGTGGACGGCAACGATATCGCCGCCGTGGCCGCCGCGTTCGATGCGGCCCGCACGCATCCTGAAGCGCAGCCGCGCATCATCATCGCGGACACGCGCATGGGTCGCGGCGTGCCGTTCCTCGAACAGCGCGAGAAGAACCACTTTATTCGCGTCGATGCCGATGAATGGCAATTGGCGCTGGAAGCACTCAAAGAAGGGAGACAAGCATGAGCAACGCAACCGCGAGCAAACCGCGCCTGAAGACCTCCGCTATGATCGCGTCGATCGCGAGCGAAGGACAGGTCACACGTTCCGCACCCTTCGGCCACGCGCTGGTCGAACTGGCGCGGCAGAAGCAGAACGTGATCGGCATGACGGCCGACCTCGGCAAATACACCGACTTGCACATCTTCGCCAAGGAATTTCCGGAGCGTTTCTACCAGATGGGCATGGCCGAGCAATTGCTGATGGGCGCGGCATCGGGATTCGCGCATGAAGGCGCGCAACCTTTCGTCACCACCTATGCGGTGTTCGCCACGCGCCGCGCGTATGACTTCATGCATCAGGCGATCGCCGAAGACAACCTCGACGTGAAGATCGTCTGCGCGCTACCGGGTCTGACGACCGGCTACGGTCCCAGCCACCAGGCCGCGGAAGATCTCGCGCTGATGCGCGCGATGCCGAACATGACCGTGATCGATCCCTGCGACGCACTCGACATCGAGCAGATGGTGCCCGCGATCGCCGCGCATAAGGGTCCCGTCTATGCCCGGCTGCTGCGCGGCAACGTGCCCGCCGTACTCGACGAATACGACTACACGTTCGAGCTTGGTAAAGCGAAGCTGCTGCGCGACGGCACCGAAGTGCTGGTCATCTCGTCGGGCATCATGACGATGCGCGCACTCGAAGTGGCGAAGGCACTGGAAAGCGACCGGATCGGTGTAGCCGTGCTGCATGTGCCGACCATCAAACCGCTCGACACGGAAACGATCGTGCGCGAAGCGAAGCGCTCAGGACGTCTCGTGGTGGTGGCCGAGAACCACACGGTGATCGGCGGTTTGGGCGAGGCGGTCGCCGCGGAATTGATGCGCGCGGGCGTAGCGTGCCACTTCCGGCAAGTCGGATTGCCCGATGCGTTCCTCGATGCCGGCGCGCTGCCGACACTGCACGACCGCTACGGCATTTCGACCGCCACGATGTCCGAGGCGATCAAGGGCTGGTTGAACTGAGCGTGTCGTGTCTTGATGGACGACGCCGGCATGCTGCGGCGTCGCTTCATCGGTACGGCGCGACCGAGCGGACCGACTCGTCCGCAGCGCTACGCCGATGATAAACAACTCACTTCAGCCGGCGGCGACCACGTCGATCCGCAAAGCTTCCGCGCCCGCGGCAATCGCGAGCAGGATGTCGACGTTAGGATGCGCGCCCGGGCGATTGCGCGCATCGGCCGTGTGCTCGGCAAACACGACGAGGCCGTGCTCGGCCGCTTTGGCGTCGAGTGTGCCGAAGGTCTGCTGCAGGTAGTTGTACACCGCCAGCGAACCCTGCTTGCCCGGCTTGTTCTCGATGCTGGCCACCACGGCGCCCTTGCCATCCACCAGATCGATACGCGCGATTGCGCCGATACCTGGCATCTGCGCGACGTTGTCCTTGAATACGTTGCCCGGTTGAATCATTGAAACCACTCCTTGTGTTCGAAAAATTTGCGGCGCGGGCGTATCTTATCCGATAGGGTGGCATGCCATACCGATGCGCACGGCCGTCACGGCGTCCAGCGATACACCACGATGCTCGACCCGTTGTAGTTGTCTTTCGTGATCACGTACTCGCCCGCCGCCCTCAGATACGCACGCAGGCCGTACATCGAATCGACGTCGTTGCCGACATCCACGGTGCCCGGACTCGAATTGATCAGCGTAGTAACGAGCTGGCCGGTAGTGAGATTGAAGGCGTCGATATTGGGCACTGTGTGCACGTAGCCGACGAACAGATAATTGCCCGCCGCCGTGATCGACTTGGGATTGGCGCTGGTGAGCGCGATCACCGGATCGGGCCGCGTGGTGTTGCCCGCGCTCCAGCCGTGATAGACCTCGATGCGCGACTGCATGGCGGTCCAGTCCCAGCTTCCGGCGATGCCTTGCGCGAGGATCATGGTGTCGCTCTCCGCGAGGTAGAGGATGCGCGTGAGCGGCCGTATGCTCTGCGGTATGGAGATCGTGACCGCCGGGCCCCATGACGGTTTGCCGTTGCCGTCGAAGCCGCTGAGCGGATAGTGATAAATGTGATTGGTCCGGTCCAGACCGGCCCACACGTCGCCTCTGCTATCGATGCAGAAGCCGCCCGTGACCTGCACGTTCGTATTGAACGCCGCCCCCGGAATCGACGCGTCCGGTATCGCAATGTAACCGCTCGCCGGGTTGAAATGAAAGAAGTAGAAGATGCCCGGGTTCTGCCCGGATGCCACCAGAATCCGGTTGCCGCCGACCGTGACGAGCTGGCCGAAGTGTTGGCCGCGCTGCGTGTCGTTCATGTTCAGGCGCGGATCGGACGGATACGTAAAGGGATCGACCGTGTTCGCGACGAAGGTGCCGCCTGCCGTGCCGGTGTAGATTTGCATGCCGCTGTAGAAGTAGGCGGCGTCCGTCGATGGGTCCGGCGCGGCGATCGCCTCGAAGTTGAGCGACTGTAGCTTCCATTCGAGGTTGCCGGCGCTGTCGTACGCGTGAAGGTCGGTAGCGCCATTGCGGCCGAGATCCCAGCCGCCGCCCCACGGATTGTTGAGCACGTACAGATTGCCGGCAGCGTCCTTGCCGACGCCGACCACGCGTGTGAAGCGCTTGTCGCCCACCTGCCCCTTGATGCCGCTGGTGGTGTCGAGATAACCGCCCTGAATTCCGAACGTGCCGGCGAGCGTCGGCGTGCCCGCGATCGTGTAGCGCTTGATGTTCATGTCCGGCCCCTGGTCGCCGACCATGAGTTGGCCGGACGCGGCGTCGAAATACAATGCGGAAGGCCGCGACGCCGCCGGCATCTGAATCGTATTCAGCAGCGCGCCGGCCGGACTGAACTCGACGATCGTGCCCGCGCTCTGCTGCGCGACCCACAGGTTGCCGGCGCTATCCAGCGTGAGCGCGCCGGGGCTCGATACCTTGATGTCCTGCTGCCAGACGCCGTCGGTCGTAAACACACGCACGCGATTGCCGAAGAAGTCGCTTGCATACAGCAATGAGCCCGCGGTCGCGAGTCCGGTGATGACATCGGCATGCGGTATCGACGTCCATACGCTGACGGGGATGATCAGGTCGCGCGTTTGCTTGACCCGGTTGTAGCGTCCCACTGACCCGCTGCCGAATGACCTGTTGTATTGCAACGCTGCGAAAATCGACGTGGCATTGCCGGTAATGGCGCTGCCCTGGAAGTCGGCGTGCGTGCCGATCGAGCCGAGGCTCCGGCCATTCTGATAGATCGCGACGCCGCCCTCGTTCTCGTCCCACAACGAAGCCGTGTAGATCACGCCTTCGGGCGCGACCCACAGCGAGCGCGCGGTGTTGCCCACGTGCGCGGCGAGCGTGCCGAACGTATTGCCCAGCCAGTCGGTGGTGTATTGCGCGTAACAGGTCTGCGCGAACATCGTGATCGCCGCGCATAGCAGCGCGGCACGCAGGCGGTGCTGGACCATGAATGATGCTCCCCGAACAGTCGTTCCTCGTCAATGTACCTCGCCAGATATGAAATGTCGGTGATTGGTATGAAGATATGTTCGGGTACAGTGATTAAACCATGCAGCGTGCATGTAAAAGGAAAATGAGCCGCCCGCCAGCAAGCGGAACACCCCTGTTTTTCGCACTTTACCGACCGCCAATCTCAGGCGCACAATCTCTGCGGACAGGACGGTCCGCCGTCTTTTCCGATCAATCAGATCGTTCGCGCCGATGCCGCATCCGGCCGCGAGTTCAACCAGGGCGCAATACGCGCCCTCCATTCGGAACGCTCCATGGGCAATAAATCGTCAAGCAGACCCGAAGACCTGGTGGCGGGCGGCAGCCGTCATCATCAGATTTTCCCAAGGCTCAATGAAAAACAGTTTGCCGTGCTCGAACGATATGGTGAACGCAGGCGGCTGAAAGCGGGCGACGTTCTGTTCACTGAAGGGGACCGGCACATTCCCATGTTCACTGTCGTCTCCGGCACGATCGAGGCATCGCGAGGCGCCGGAGACAAGCACCACGTTCTCGGCACGCATGGCCCCGGCAGCTTCACCGGCGAAGTGGGAACGCTCGCGGGCCGCGGCGCGGTCGCGACGGCACGCGCCACCAGCGATTGCGAAGTGATCGTGATCGACGAGGAATCGCTGCGGGCGCTCGTCGTCGCGGAAGCCGAACTGAGCGAAACGATCATGCGCGCCTACATCCTGCGGCGCGTCGCGTTCATTCAGGATCAGCACGGCGGCACTCTGGTGATCGGCAGTTCGGCTTCGTGGAGCACGCTCGTACTGCGGCATTTCCTGAGCCGCAACGCGCAGCCTTTCGCGTACTTCGATATCGTCGAGCACGAGGAAGCCAAGGGCTTACTTGAACGTTACGACGCGACCGAAGCCGACATACCGGTGATCGTCACCCTGCAAGGCAATGTGCTGAAGCAGCCGACCAACCGCGCGGTGGCCGATGCGATCGGCCTGAGCCCCGACCGGCTGAACGGCGAACGGTTCGACGTGGTCGTGGTCGGCGCGGGACCGGGAGGCCTCGCGGCCGCGGTGTACGCGGCGTCTGAAGGGCTACGAGTCGCGGTGGTCGACACCAAGGCTCCGGGCGGGCAGGCCGGCACCAGCTCGAAGATCGAAAATTACTTCGGATTCCCGACCGGTATTTCAGGGCAAGCGCTTGCCGGACGTGGGTTGTCTCAATGCCGCAAGTTCGGCGCGGAAGTCGGCGTACCCATCGAAGTGCTTGGCATCGAATGTGAGAACGCGCCACCCTTTCACTTGCGCCTCAATTACGGCGAGCATGTCTATGCCAACGCTGTCGTCATCGCGACCGGCGCGCGCTATCGGAAACCGCAGTTGCCCCGCCTCGAAGAGTTCGAAGGACGCGGCATCTATTACAGCGCGACCTATATGGAAGCCGCGTTCTGCAACAACCAGGAATTGATCATCGTCGGCGGGGGAAATTCGGCTGGGCAGGCCGCGGTGTTCCTGTCGGGATTCGCGCGTCACGTGCATATCGTGATTCGCGGCGACGGACTCAGCGCGAGCATGTCGAACTATCTGATCCGGCGCATCGAGGCGGCGGCGAACATCAGCGTTCATGTGCGCACGCAAATCGTCGAACTGAGCGGCGAGACACAACTCGAATCGATCAAGTGGGACAGTGAAGGCCACATCGAGGAGAAACCGATCCGCCATGTGTTCCTGTTCCTTGGCGCGCAACCAAGTACGGGCTGGCTCGGCGATTGCGTCGCGCTCGACAAACACGGCTTCGTGCTCACGGGTCCCGATGCAATGCCGCAGTGGTCGTCGGACCGCCCGCCGCATTATCTGGAGACGAGCCGGCCCGGCATCTTCGCGGTGGGCGACGTGCGCAGCGGCTCGGTCAAGCGGGTCGCCGCCGCTGTCGGCGAAGGAGCGGCCGCGATTCAATCGCTGCATCAATATCTGGCGCTCAACCGCTGAGGCCGGGCGCCTGATGGTTCGCGACGGCCGTTACGCCTTGCGCAGATTCCTCAACGTCAAGCGGGCTTCCAGACCGCCGCCGGAACGGTTGTGCAGCGTGAGGGTCGCGTCCATCGCCATGGCCAGTTGCCGCGCGATGGCGAGGCCAAGCCCCGTGCCGCCCGTATCGCGATTGCGTGACGCTTCGAGCCGGTAGAACGGCTCGAACACTGCTTCCAGCGACTCGGCCGGTATGCCGGGGCCACGGTCGAGCACTGCGATCGCTGTCTCTCCGCTGGGTAAAGTAGCCGCCGTAATCTCGGCGGCGCCGCTGAACTTCAGCGCGTTGTCCACCAGGTTGCCGAGTATGCGGCGCAAGGCCTGCGGACGCGTCACCAGCGAATTGCCGAGCCGCCCTTCCAGGCTGACCGCCTGGCCGGCGTCTACATAATCGCAGACGAGGCTGTCGAGCAGTGCGTCGGGATCGACACGGCAAGGGACTTCAGTCGCGCCGTGCAGCGTGCGCGCGTACGTCACGCCCTCCTTCACCAGGCTTTCCATTTCCTGCAGATCCTGGCGCAGTTTCGCGCCTTGGGTGTCGTCGTCCATCACGTCGACGCGCAGGCGCATGCGCGTGATCGGCGTTTGCAGGTCGTGTGAAATTGCCGCCAGAATCTGCATGCGTTCGGTCATATAGGTGGCGATGCGATCCTGCATCGCGTTGAAGGCGCGCGCGGCGCGCGACACTTCCGACGGCCCGTCCTCCGGCAAGCGCGCCGCCTTCAGGTCCGGGCCGAGCGTATCTGCAGCAAGCGCCAGCTGATGCAACGGTCGCGTAGCGACCCGCACCGCCAGCCAGCAACACGCGGCGAGCACCGCCAGTTGCAACACCAGCACGAGCGGCAGCCAGCGCGACAACGGCGCGCCCGACATGGGCCGCATATCGATGGTCAGCGGCGTGCCGTCGCTCAATTGCAGATGCACCTGCAAGCGCTCCCTGTCGCCGGGAACGCCATTCACCGTCAGCGGATAGCGCCTGCCGATGCCGTCCGCGATGGATTGCGCCACACGTTCGGACAGATGCGCGTCGATCGGGCTGCCGGCAATGCCCGGACCCAGGATGAACTCATAGCTGCGTCGCGCGAGCCGCGGCAACCACTGCGCGCGTTCGTTCGGCGGCAGATGATCGAGCAGCGCCACCGAGCTGCTCACTTCCCGCTCGATGTAACCCATCATCACGTTGGTCATGGTCTGGTCCCGCTCGGTCAGCGTGATCCAGAACGACAAGGTCTGCGCCAGCGCGAGGCCGACGAACAGAATCAGCGCGAGCCGCGCGAACAGCGTGCGTGGCCAGTGCAGCCAGGACCAGCGGTTCATTGCGGATCCTCGATGGCCGTCACCGCTGAGGAAAACACATAACCCTCGCTGCGCAGCGTCTTGATGTAACGCGGCTCGCGCGCGACATCGCGCAAGCGTTGACGCAGACGGCTCACCATGAGATCGATCGAACGGTCGAACTGATCGGCCTGGCGGCCCTGTGTGAGGTTGAGCAGTTGATCGCGCGTCAGCACCCGCTGCGGATGATCGAGAAACACGCGCAGCAAGCGGTACTCGGCGCCGCTCAGCGCGACCATGGTGCCTTCGGCATCCAGCAGATGACGCACGGTGGTGTCGAGGCGCCAGTCGCCGAAGGCCAGCATCGGCGCCGATTCCGTCACCTGCATGCCGGGCGGCAGCATGCGCGCGCGCCGCAGCACGGCGCGAATGCGCGCGAGCAACTCGCGCACGGCGAAGGGCTTGGGCAGGTAGTCGTCCGCGCCCATTTCCAGTCCGACGATACGGTCCGCCTCTTCGTTACGGGCCGTCAGCATCAATACCGGCACTGCGCGGAACTTGCCGGCGCGCAGTTCGCGGCACAGCACGAGACCGTCCTCGCCGGGCATCATCAGATCCAGCACGATCAGATCGGGCGCGCCCTGCTCCAGCGCCGCGCGCATCTGCCGCCCGTTCGCCGCGAGCGACACGCGCATGCCGTTCTTCTCGAGATAACCGGCCAGCAATTCGCGGATGCCGCGGTCGTCGTCGACAATCAGTACGTGATCGATGGTTTCCATCAATGCATCATCTCTTTTGGCGTTTCAACTGCACCCGGCTCGCAGCCATCAATGAACACTGCACCGGATGCGCCAGTTCGGCGGCAAGGCCGCCGGTCAGGAAGACGACGATAGCCAGCAGGCGTTTCATGCGTCCTCCAGCACGGAGAGGCTCGCGCCGTCCGCGACCCCTGCTTCCAGACTATACGGATCGACGCCTTCCAGGCAACCGATGTTGACTCGCCACGACTGCGGGTCTTTACGCGTCTGATGAAACGGATAGATGCCGCAATGTTTGCAGAAATAGTGCCGGGCCACCCGCGTGTTGAACTGGTAGAGCGTCAACGAATCTTCGCCGCTCAGGATCTTCAACTGGCTTGCCGGGAACAGCGGCGTCATCAATGCGCCCTTGCGGCGGCACAGGCTGCAGTTGCAGCGGCCGGCCGGGGTGATCGGGCTACGTACTTCGAATTTAACGGCCCCGCAATGGCAGGATCCGTGCAGCAAGTCGGCGCTCATGGTGCTCTCCGTGATTTGGCAATGCCTGCTTTATAGCCTGGCTCGCACGGGGAATTGTGTCGCAGTGTATCTGGACCTCGTACAGATACACAACATTGCACCACGCGGTTTGGGCGACACATGCCAGATACCTGCGGACGCTTCAATACAGTCATTCGCGGCCGATACGCGAATTGCCGCTTTTAGCCTCTTCCTGAAAGGACCCTGACATGCTCTCCGCATCCAAGATCAAAACGCTTGCCGTCGCAACCGTGATTGCCGCCGCAGCCGCGAGCGGTATTGCCGCCTTCGCTGGTTCGCCCGAACCGGGCGCGAGCGTGCCCGCGCTCGGGACCAACGCGGCGGCTCCCGACTTCACCGGCATTTCACAATGGCTCAACAGCGATCCGCTCACCTTGCAGCAACTGCGCGGCAAGGTGGTGCTGGTCGATTTCTGGACTTACACCTGCGGCAACTGCATCAACACGCTGCCTTACGTGAAAAGCTGGAATCAGAAATACAAGGACCAGGGGCTGACGGTGATTGGTGTGCATACGCCCGAGTATCCGTTCGAGCGCGACACCGACAACGTGAAGACCGCCATCAAGCGCTTCGGCATCACTTATCCAGTGGCGCAGGACAATCGCTATGCGACCTGGAACGCGTACAACAATCAGTACTGGCCGGCTTTCTATCTGCTCGACAAGCAAGGGCGCATTGTCTACACGCATTTCGGCGAGGGCGACTATGCGAAGACGGAAGCGAAGATTCAAGCCCTGCTCGCGCAACAAGGATAGCCGCGGGTTCGTATCGGAATGTATCCGAGAATGGCGGCGATACACGACATTGCAATTCGCCGTTTTTCCGACACATGCGAGATACACCCGCGCGGTTCAATACATCACCGCCGCTTCTCTGACGAGAGTCGCATCGCAGCAAGTCCTGGTCGACCTCTGCTCTTGCGTTCAGATCCGCGGACGTCTCTTATCCAACCGTTCAAGGAGAACGATATGAAAGTTTCCATGATTGCTTTGACCTTTGCTGCCTGCGTGATCGGAAGTGTTGCTCACGCCGCGGTTCCGGCGCCCTCGACCGCTAGCGTCGATTCTTCGCAGATCGCACAGGCGGCTCAGCCGCAATGGTCCGCGAGCACGGACAGCGCCGCACGGAAAACGCGTGCACAGGTTCGCCAGGAACTCGTGCAAGCCGAGAAGGATGGTCAGCTCGCCAATCTGAATCGTTCGCTTTATATGGGTAGCTGAGTGACCGTTTGGCGTTGACATCGGCGTCACGCGGAGCGCTTCGGGCGCTCCGCGTGACGTGGGTGCCCGGTGATCTGCCGGGCCGATGCCCGTTTGAATTCATGCCCGCGAAGACGTCTTGCAGCAGTTTTGAACTGACCCGCGTTCGTCACGCAGCTTGAGTGGTTCGCGCGATGAGCGCTTCCACGGCACGAAGGTCCGCGGCTGAGGCCGGCGCAAAGACGACCAAACTCAGACCGTCGCCGCCATCCACGGCGAAGGCCGAATACTCGAGCGTGATCGGTCCCGCCTGCGAGTGGCGCAGCCGCTTGATTCCAATCCAATGGCTGCGCACGTCGTTCTCCGCCCAAAGGCGCCGGAAGTCCGCGCTGCTCGCCTGCAGTTCGGCGACGAGCGCCGCGGCTTCCGCAGACCCGCCGATGCGCGCGATATCGATGCGAAACACGGCGAGCGCGGCACGCGCGCTTTCCTCCCAGTCCGGCTGGCTTTCACGCACTGCCGGGTCGCCGAACAGACGTCTGAGCACGTTGCGCTCGCGCGCCGGCACAGCTGCGTAGTCGCCGAGCACCGCCACCGCGGCCGCGTTCCAGGCCACGACGTCCCACGTCGGCGTCTTCACGATGGCGGGACTGCTGGGCATGCCGTCCAGTACTCTCTGCAAAGCCGGCGTGACCTGCTGCGGCGCGAACGGGCCGAGCGGCGGCGGCCGCTGCTGGGCCAGCAGGAACACCATCTCGCGGCCAGCGGCGTCGAGTTCGAGTGCACGGACGAGCCGCTCCAGCACCTCGTTCGAAGGTAAGCCGCCACGCCCCTGCTCGAGCCACGTGTACCACGCGACGCTGACGTTGGCCCGCGCCGCCACTTCTTCGCGCCGCAAACCCGGCGTACGACGCCGGCTCGGCGCGTCCGGCCCCGGCTGTAAACGCGAGCGACGATCGCGCAGGAAACTGCCCAGTGAAGTGCATGCAGCACCGAGCGGATCAGGCGGAGTGTTGACGGGCATAAAGGATCTCGACAATTTTTTCGTGCGTCGGAATCCGTGTCGTTGCGGCGACGCTACTGTCGATACTCTAGCGCGAAATGGGTGCCCGGATCCCGCGAGGCGCGCATTAGCGCCTTACTCCACCCGCGCAAACTCAGTACTCGACGAGAATCGTCACGCGACGATTCGCGGCGCGCGCCACCGCGTCGTCGCCGATGATCAAAGGGAAATTGTCGGCCCGTCCGATCGCTGCCATTCGGTGCGCCTCGATGCCTTTGTCCGCGAAAAAGCGAACCACAGCGCCGGCCCTTGCGGAAGACAGCTCCCAATTGGATTCGTATTTCGCTGTCGAAATAGGCACATTGTCTGTGTGACCTTCGACGAGAATGTTGTTCTTCGACCGCTCGCGCAGCACGCCGGCAATCTGAGTCAGCACGTCGAATGATTCCGGCAACAAACGCGCGTCGCCCGAGGTGAATAGAATTTTAGCGTTGATGGCGATTTCCACGCCTTGCGCCGCGTTTGAAATCGTAATCTGGCGATTGTCTCGAAGCGGCTCCAGCAGAGAAAGGAGCTGCTTCTTCGACGCATCCGGCGTAGCGGGCGCCGCCTCTTTCACCACATGACGCTCCAGCGCCTTGATTTCGAGTTCTCTGGTTTTGGCCAACTGCAGCACATAGAGCGCAAGGAACAACACCATCAGCGTGGTGATGAGGTCGGAGTAAGAGATCAGCCAGCGCCCGGACTCTGCCTCGCCGTCGTCGGCGGCGTCATAGCCGGTCTTGTCCGCCGTGAGGCGCTTGTTACCCGAGGAGGTGTTCATATCCGAAAAGTTTGCGCCCGAAATTACGTATGATTGCCGTCAAGCACACTAGCCCAGCAACTCGGCCGATCTTTCCCGCACGTCACCCGCGAGCCGCGTCTCGATAGTGTGAGGCGACTCCTTGCGCGAGATCGCGAGCAGACCGTCAAGATATAAGCGCCTGAAGCGCAATTCGCTGTCCACCTGCGCCCTGATCTTTCCATACAACGGCAAAAAGACCAGATTAGCCAATGCAAGACCGTATAGCGTCGCGACGAAAGCCACCGCGATACCTTGTCCGAGTTGCGCCGGCTCGAGCATATGACCGGTCACCTGAATCAGACCGAGCACCGCGCCGAGAATGCCGAACGTCGGTGCGTAACCGCCAGCCTGTTGCCAGATGCGCGCGGCCAACATGTGATTGCGCTCATACGCATCCAGTTCTCGCTGCAAGGCGTCTTCCAGCACGGCCGTGGACACACCGTTTGCCAGCAACTCCAAACCTCGTTTGGCAAACGGATTAATGCCGCCCGCCTCGATCGACTCGAACACCAGCATGCCGTTCAGTTTGGCCTGATCGCCCCATTCGAGCAGGACGGACAGGCTCTCGCGATCGACCTGCCGCGCCTTCACAAAAGCAAGGCGCAGTTGCTTGATGCCGTCGAAAAACCTTGCCCAGGTGTTCTGAATCATCACCGCGCCGAAAGTGCCGCCCAGAACGATGACGAATGCCTCCAACTGAAACAGCGAAGTAAAGTGCCCGCCTTCGAGCGAGAAACCCGCGACGATCGCCGTCACGCCGAACACTGCGCCAAATAGCGTCAACAGATCCATATGTCCTCTCGAATGGCCGGCCGCGGCTTCGAACCCCGAAGCCGACGCGGCCTGCCGTTTGCGTGTTGCGCGTCAGGCGTCCAGATTGGAAAGCGGCGCAGCCGTGGCTGCCGGAGCTTTGATTGCTCGCACGATCTCTAGAAAGCGTTCTTCGATCTCGGCGATTTCGAGTGGATCGATCTTGATCTCCCGACGCATGACCCACGACACTTCTTTCTTTCTCGCCTCGGTCATCACCGAGAGCAACCGCTCGGCGATCGGCTGGCCCGTCACGGCGGAAAGCAGTTTCGCGAGGTCGTATGTGTCGAACGCGCTCACCGCTTCGAACAAGGTTCGCTGGTCGACAAACTCCAGATCGTCGAGCGACTTCAGGTCGGTCAAACCGCGGGTATTGCGGCGCGAGAAATAGCTGATGCCTTTTTCCTCGACGTAATTCAACACCTTGCTCTTGCGAAACGCAAAAAGGTCTTCCGCGATTTCCGCGTGGGACAGCTTGTTGAGAATCACCTTCTTCTCGACGCCAATCAAAGCTTCCAGGTCGTCCAGTTCGATCAATTCCAGTTCGCTGCTGATGGAGAGATCGAGATCGTGGTCCGCTACCTGTTGCGCACGCTCGGTGATTCGCACGGGATCGAAGGTGACCAGTTGCCGGCTCGTTGCGCCGTCCTGCGCGGAATAGCGCGCCGAGGCGGTGCTCGGGCGATCGGTCCGGCCGGGTTCAAGCGAGACGAGATTCAGTTTCTCCATTCGTTTGAGCATGGCCATCACATGCGGACGCGAATGGCCGGCGATGGCATGGCACTTTCTGATTACGTCAGGCAGAGGCACCGAGAATTCCTCCGCTTGCGCGCGACGCATGCGGCCGTCCTGCCTGTCGGCATTCTCGCCGCCCGCCATCAGCGAAAGGACATGCGCGTAGGACACGACACCCGGCAGAAAGTCCGCGTGCGTATTGGTGGCGAGGACATCGTCCTTCTTTTTCACCCGCCGGATCAGCGTGCGTACGATATGGCGAAGCAACGGCGAGACGCGTTCGAGTTCCTCCTCCACGACGTTCGCCGCGATGACGGTCAACTGGCAGAAGCTCAGTGCCTTCGCGGTGTGCGCTCGTGGTTCGGGCGGCAGCAAAGCCGCCTCGCCAAAAAACTCACCTTTACCCAGCGTGGCGAGAATCACCTTCTTCTCGTCGCACTGGGTGGAGATTTCGACTTTGCCATCCGCAATGACGTAGACGACGGCGTCGCCCGCAAAGCCCTCGGAATAGATGACTTCGCCCGGAGCCGCTGTACGCGACCATGGCGATCGTTGGTGATTCAAGATGATTCCCCCCGAAGAGCGATTTCCTCGTCCGCGCTTGCCGTGTAGAAGCTCGCGCATGTCCGATGGTCCAGATTATTTGACTGGATAACGACATGCAAAACGCAAAGCTTTAATAAATGTAATCGTCAGACTTAACGGCGCAAACGTTTGGGAGCCCGACTGGATAAGGCTTTCCGCGATACCGGTTTTTTCTTCGACAGCAGGAACACCCGTCGTCCGCGCGTCGAACGTTCAGGAAAATGTAAGACTCAAATTTTTCTATACGACAGCGAAAAAAATTTGGAATAAGAGGAGACCCGATGTGTTCGCCCCTACAAGACAGCGACAAACGCTGCACGGTAGTGACGAAACAGGCATGTACGCGCGGCTCTCATTGCAAGCGAGTCATGTTGGTGGATAAGCAAAGACGTGGCTTCACTTAATTCGCAAGGCATCTTCAATCTCTCACTAGTTAGGCATCCAAATGAAAAGCAAACTTTCCGTCATTCTCTCGCTGATCGTTCTTGCTTCGGCAGGTTTCGCCACCCAAGCTTCAGCGAAAGAACATATGCACACGAACACGCAGCAGTGTGTCGGCCCCGCAGGCTTCTGCACGCCGTACTTCGGCAGCTAAATCAGCACTCTTCAGGCAATCGTTGCCTCTCTACTCATCGCATTTATCAAGGAATTTTTATCATGAAAAAAGCTCTTGTTTGTTTCGCTCTCGCCGTCGGCACGTTGGCCGCCCCTGTTTTGAGCTTCGCACAATCGAATGGCCCCGTCACACGTGCTGAAGTTCGTGCCGATCTGGTGCGCCTCGAACAGGCTGGCTACAACCCTTCGCTTGGCGACGACGCTAATTATCCGGCTGCCATTCAGGCAGCCGAAGCAAAGGTCGCCGCGCAGACCGCTCCGCAAACGACACAGTCGTCGTACGGTGGCGTGGCGCAGAACGGCAACTCTTCGTCCGGCATGGGCAAGCACGCGTCGACAGATTCCAGCTGCGTCGGCCCCGTCAGTTTCTGCAATGTCTACTTCGGCAGCTGAATGACACGTATCGGGAATCCTGTTTCGCCCTTCATTTCAACAGGATTCCTACTTTTATAAAGCGATTTGAAAACATCTTTCCACAAATAATTTCTTACTTATAAACCGGAGTATGTCATGAAAGTTTTGCCTCTCGTCGCCACGGCCTTGTCGTTGTCAGCGGCCCTTTTCGCCTCTACTGCCGCGATGGCGCAAGACGCTCAACCGCAAACCGCGCCCGTCCACAACATTGTTCTCGTACACGGCGCGTGGGTAGACGGCTCGGGCTGGAAGCCGGTCTATGACAGGCTGACCAAAGACGGTTATCACGTCACCATCGTGCAGGAACCTCTGACATCGCTCGACGACGACGTCGCCGCAACGAAACGCGTGCTCGATCAGCAGGACGGCCCGACGATTCTCGTGGCTCACAGCTACGGCGGCTCCGTCATTACCGAAGCCGGCGTGCACCCGAAAGTGGTGGGCCTGGTGTATGTGGCCGCGCACGCACCGGCCGTCGGCGAAGATGAAAGCGACCTTGGCAAAGGCATGCCGAGCTACACATCGAAGCAACCGGGCGCCATCATGAAGACCGGCGACGGATACACTTATCTGAATCCTGCGGATTTCCCGAAGGATTTCGCTGCCGATCTGCCACTCAAGGAAGCGCAGTTCGAATCGCACGCGCAAATTCTGACGGCCGCGAAAGTCTTTTCGGCGCCGATAACGGTCGCGGCCTGGACGAGCAAGCCGAGTTGGGGCATCGTGGCAGCCGACGACAAGATCATCAACCCCGATCTCGAACGCTGGTACTACGCACGCGCGCACAGCCATACGACGGTGATCCCGGGCGCAAGCCACTCGGTCTATGAATCGCGACCGAAAGAAGTGGCAGCCGTCATTGAAGACGCGGCGAAGCACGCGCGGTCCTGAACTGCCGTGTCGACAATCCCGAGCCATTCGAAGAGCGTCATTTCACAAGGCAATCGCTCTCTGCCCGCCACGCTGCCCTCAGCGTGGCGATGCTCGTGGCTCGTCAACAAGCCACACCCTGAACTTTAGCGCCCACGGCTGGAACTGCGTCGCATCTGAAATGAACCGCGTCGTCAGCGAGAGCAACGGCTGCCTGCTCAAATCGACAAAAGCGTCCGGTACGCGATCAAAACCGCCTCCCCCGCCGCATTAGCCGGCACGCGAGACCCACGGCCAATAAGACGCATTGAACTACGCCGGCTGCCCAAAACCGGCTAACCACGTAGCCGTGAATTGCCCCCGCCATCTCATCCCACGCCTCAAAACCAACGCGCCATCAATTTGTCATTGTTTTCCGCGAATGTAATGATATAACATTCCGGCGGCGAAGCAAAAGATTATCGCGGCTGAAAGGAGATCCACCCCGCGAGTCGCAGCAGCACACGTCAGCCTCAGCAAAACCGTCGACCAAGACAGAGCAACGCACCCACCCAGTCGCCAACACACTCGAACACATAACGATGAAAATCCGCACGCGCGTCTCTTTTGCAGCTTTGCTGCTGTTCGCCATGGCCGCCCGTGTCCATGCTGCGACTGACGAAAGTTCAGTAACCGGCGCAGTCACAGACGCAGCCGGCCAACCCGTCAACAACGCCACGGTAATGGTGCAGAACGCGAGCGGCGCCGCTGTCAGTGAGGCGAAAACGAACGCCGAAGGCCGCTTCTCCATCGCGCACCTGACCCCGGGCACCTATGCGATCGCCGTCACCGCACCGGGATTTGCAAGTGGCAACAGCATCGCCACCACGAGCCCCGGCGCGGAAAGCACTGTCAGCGTTAGTCTTGCGAAGAGCGGCACACTCGACGTTCAGGTGAACGCGAAGCGACTGGACAGAGCGCGTAATGGGTTGTTGCCCGAAACCGGCAGCAGCGTGTACCGCTTCAGCCAGGCCGATATCGAAGCGCTACCCGCGGGCCAGGACACGCCACTGAATCAGGTGCTGCTTCAGGCGCCCGGCGTGGCCAGCGATTCATACGGACAACTGCACGTGCGCGGAGACCACGCCAACCTGCAGTACCGCATCAACGGCATCATCATTCCTGAACCGATCAGTGGTTTTGGGCAAGCGCTCGACACGCGCATCATCGACCAGGTCAATCTGCTGACCGGCGCGTTGCCGGCACAGTACGGTTACCGCACGGCCGGTGTCGTGGACATCCGCACGAAGACGGGTGACGCGGGCAACGGCGGCACCGTCGACGTGTTCGGCGGCAGCCACCAGACCCTCAAGACCAGCGCCGACGTGTTCGGCACGCAAGGTCCGTTCAGCTACTTCTTCAGCGGCTCGCTCGGTGTCAACAACCTCGGCATCGAGAATCCGACTGCAAGCGCGAACGCGCTGCATGACCACACCCGTCAGGGCGATGCGTTCGGTTATATGTCATACATCATCAATCCGATCACGCGAGTGAGCCTGATGTTCGGCACCACGAGCAACCAGTTCGAAATTCCCAACACGCCCGGCCTGCA
Organism: Paraburkholderia sp. BL18I3N2; assembly: GCF_003001875.1. NCBI lineage: Bacteria > Pseudomonadati > Pseudomonadota > Betaproteobacteria > Burkholderiales > Burkholderiaceae > Paraburkholderia > Paraburkholderia sp. BL18I3N2. The sequence continues at coordinate 1,043,149 of NZ_PVNC01000001.1, read as the reverse complement.
GACCAATTTCACGCTCAACGGCAACAACACGTTCGATTCGAGTCAGTTGAACGAAACGCAATCGGAGTTGAACAATTTTGCGGTGCTGGCGCTTCAAGGCACCAACGGCGGCGCCCTGGACTATCAGGTCGCGCTATTCACCCGTTACACGCGAACGCAATTCAATCCCGATCCGGTGGGCGACCTGCTTTTCAACGGCGTTGCGTCCCAGGACTTTCACAGCAACTCGGCTAACGGTGCGCAAGTCGACACCACGTGGCGACTCAACGAAAAGCATACGATTCGCGCCGGCCTGTTTTTCCAGCAGGAACACGCTGTATTCGACGACAGCGTCGACGTCTTCGCAGCCGATGCCGACGGCAATCAGCTATCGGATCAGCCCTTCAACATCCACGACTCGAGCAGCAAAACCGGCTACCTGTACAGCGCATACTTGCAAGACGAATGGAAAATCACCGACAAGCTCACGCTCAACTACGGGCTGCGTTACGACAGGATGGATGAGTACGTCAGCGCGAGCCAGTTGAGTCCTCGCATCGGGCTAGTCTATGCGCTGACACCGACCACCACCTTTCACGCCGGCTACGCGCGCTACTTCACACCGCCCGCATTCGAACTGGTGTCAGGGTCCACCATCAGCCGCTTCAACGGCACCACCAACCAGAGTCCGTCGAGTCAGAACGATCAGGTGCAACCGGAACGCAGTCACTATTTCGACCTCGGCGTCACGCAGCGTCTCGGTTCGAACGTGACGATCGGCATCGACGCCTACTACAAAAAATCCACTAACCTGCTCGACGAAGGTCAGTTCGGCTCCGCCCTCATCTTCACGCCGTTCAACTATCAGTACGGACGCGTGTACGGACTCGAGTTCACCGCGAACTACAAGCAGGACAACGCGTCCGCCTATCTGAACTTCGCCTACAGCCGCGCGCAAGGCAAACAGATCGACTCGGCTCAGTTCAATTTCGAAGCGGACGAACTTGCCTACATCAACGACCATTGGGTGTATCTGGATCACGACCAACGCATCACCGCGTCATTCGGCGGCACGTATGACCTCGGCAGAACGACATTCACCTTCGACGGCCTGGTGGGTAGCGGCCTGCGAAGCGGCTTTGCCAACACCGATCACCTGCCCGTCTATGCGCAGATCAATCTCGGCGTAATCCAGCATTTCAACCAGCCCCTGGTGGGCAAGTTCGACGCGCGCTTGCTGGTCGTCAATGCATTCAACCGCGTTTATGAGTTGCGCGACGGTTCGGGCATCGGAGTGGGCGCTCCGCAATACGGCCCGCATTTCGCCGTCTACGCCGGTATCACCAAGCATTTCTAAATTTGTCACGCAGCAACGGGGTCGCTCATGCAAGATTGGACGAATATTCTGGCGGCGGTACGCGTGGGTGGATGGGTGATCTATCCGCTCACGGTACTTGCTGTTGTGGCGGTTGCGATCGTCCTCGATCGCGCCTACGTGTTTTTGCGTTTCGGCCGTCTGCCGCCGGGCACCGACGACGTGCATGAAATTCACATGCCCGCATCTTCCACCGACATGGCCAACGGATTAAGTCATGCACCGCGTCAGAACGCATTCAAACGTATGAGTACATCGTGGCGGCCCGATGTGTCCGTTCCGCTGTGGCTGCGCGAAGCCAATGCGCAATCGATCGCTTCGCAGATCGAGCGCGACATGAGCAGGGGTTTCTGGGTGCTGGAGACGATCGTCACGGCGGCGCCGCTGTTGGGCTTGCTCGGCACCATCGTCGGTATGATGCATTCGTTTCAACTGTTCGGCGGCACGGGGCTCGTCGATCCGGCCGGCGTCACCGGCGGCGTCGCGCAATCGTTGGTGGCGACGGCGATCGGTCTCGTCGTCGCGCTGTTCGCACTCTTCGCGTTCAACTATTTTTCCCGCCGGCTTGAACGCCTGATGGATGAACTCGAATCGTTCGCGACTGCGCGGCTCGGTGAAATACGTCTTGCCACGAGCGTCGCGGGAGCGCAGTCGTGAAGTTCAAGCGTTCGCGCGCGGCCAGACGTGGCCGCATCGAAATCATTCCGATGATCGACGTCATGTTCTTTCTGCTGGCGACGTTCATGCTCGCATCGCTCGCTATGCAGCGGCTCGATGCCGTCAAGCTGACGCTGCCTGCGGGCCGCGCGCAACAGATGGCCGAGCATGAGCCGCTAACCATCTCAGTCGACAGTCGCAACGAAATCTTCGTGAATCATCTGCCGGTGCGCCCCGATCAGATCGAGTCGACGGTGAAACGACTGCTGCGGTCCGACGCCAATGTCGTCATTGCCGCCGACGACGCAGCGGGCCACGGCGCAGTCGTGCAGGCCATGCTCGCCGCACGCCGTGCCGGCGCGGTGCGGTTTCTGATCGCCGTGCGTCGTGAATAGCGCGATGCGTCCGACCACTTCAATCGATGATTCGCCGACGCTTCGGATCGTACTGGCGATCGTCGTCGCCCTCGTAGTCTGGATCGTGTTTCTGCTCGCGCTTGGACATTGGCTCGACGCAACGACACCGCAGCGGGCACCAGACAAGCCGCTAGAGATGCGCGTGGTGGAACTCGATCCGCAGCCGCCAGTGCATCCCGAACCGGTGCCCACGGTCAAGCCACAGCGACCGGTCGAGCCACGTCAGCATGCTGCACCGAAACCCATTCAAGCACGCGCACCGCGGCAGCCGACACCGGACGTTCAGCCAACTCGAATCCTCGCGCCCAATGAACCCACCGCGTCCACCGAGTCCCCCGCGCGTTCACCTAACTCCCAAGAGGAACGACAAAGCACATCACAACCCACGCTCTCTCCCGGCGACACAGCCGCGCGCTCTATCGCGCAACCGTTACCCGAATTACCCGACGATCTACGCGAGCAAGCGTATCAAACCGTCGCGACCGCGCGCTTCGCGATTCATGTCGACGGCTCGGTCGATGTCGAACTGCTCAAGCCGACTCAAAATCCACGTCTCAACCAACTTCTCCTCGAAGCCCTACGCAAATGGCGCTTCTTTCCGGCATTGCAGGGCGGCCGTCCGATCGAGAGCAAGCAGGACGTCCGCGTGCATTTCAATGTGAGCTAGCGCGTCGAGGCATCGTGTCCGCCGCCGCGCCTTAACCACCGGCAACTACTGCGCACTGCCGGTCGTCGCATTCGCAACAGACTCGCCTTTCATCTTCCGAACCGCGTCGGCGGCCGAAGGCGCGAGGTTCTGTCCGGCCAGCGACGCGTCGAACGCTTCGTGGCGCGCCTGCTTCGCCTGCACGTAGTCGGCGTCCAGTTCGGCGATGCGGCGGTCGTACCAGCTCTTCACGCAAGCCTCATCGGTGCAGTTGTACTGACGCCAGAGCCATTGATGCGTACGTGCCGCTTCGAGCGCCGCCGTATCGAGCGTTGCCTCTTTCGCGCGTTGCCACGCGGCGGCAAGACGATCGTCGAGCGCCGACAGCGCCGGCTCCTTACAGACGATCTTTTCCGATGCGGACGACTTGCTCGTGCACTTGAAGCTTGCCGCGGACGCGTCCACAGCGAGCGTGGCGCCTGCGAGCAGCATGCCGATCGACAGCAATGTGGACGGCGTTGCGAGACGTTGAAGAGCGCGGGACAAAACGATGTTCAAGGTAGACATACCGGGCCTCTGTTCATGGAAATAACCAGGCTCAGGCGCGACGAGACTATGTCGCGACCTGCTGCCAGGCAATCAGGGATTGCGCTAGCTATGGCGGTAGATTAGCGGCCGCGAAATGCCGCGATGGTGGGAGAACACGCCGTGATTCAAAAGTGCTTACACGATATTTCCACGCCCGCCTATATTGAACCCGCGCGCCGAGGTCGATGTGCAACACGAGGCTGGCTGCCGGCAGTACGGGCCTGGCTTCTTCAACGGACCGTCAGCTGCAAATCGATTGTCGCGCTAATGCGCGCCGCGCTCATTGCGCTGCTCGGCATGCCGATCAAAAAAAAGCCCGCTATCGCGGGCGAACCTTCTCAACACGACACGCAACCACTTCAACCCTTCGTCGCCCCAAACGTCAAACCGGCGACAAAATGCTTCTGCATCGCAAAGAACATCGCCACCGAGGGCAATGCCGCGAGAATCGATCCCGCCGACACGAGATTCCACGCCGTGGTCCACTGCCCTTTCAACGCGGCTACGCCCACGGTAATCGGCGCGGCATCGTCACCTTGAGTCAGACACAGCGCCCAGAAGTAGTCGTTCCAGACGAACGTGAACACGAGAATCGCCAATGCCGCGAGCGCGGGCCGGATCAACGGCAGCACGATCTTGAAGAACACCGTCCATTCATTCGCGCCCTCGATGCGCGCCGCCTCGACCAGTTCGAATGGCAACTGCTTGATGAAGTTGCGCAGAAACAGCGCGCAAAACCCGGTCTGGAACGACACATGAAACAGAATCAGCGCGCTGACGGTATTGAACAGACCGAGTTGCAACGACAGATCTCGCACCGGAATCATCAACACCTGCACCGGCACGAAATTGCCCGCCACGAAGGTCGCGAACAAAGTCGAATTACCACGGAACCGGTAGATCGCCAGAGCGAAGCCGGCCATCGCCGCCAATGCAATCGAACCCACCACGGCAGGCACCGTGATCAACACGCTGTTCCAGAAGTAATGCAGCATGGGCGACGTGGTCAGCGCCTCGCGATAGTTATCGAACATCGCGAAGTGCTTCGGCCATCCCCAGTAGTTGCCCTCGCTCAATTCTTCCGTTGAACGCACGGACGTGACGAGCACGGCGATCATCGGCAGCAGCCAGATCAGCAGCGCGACCGGCAGCGTCAATTTGTACATGCGGCGAGTGGCCGGCTTCCATTTGTCGATGGGAATCGGAAACATGGTCGGCTCCTTATTGCTCGGCGCGCAGCATCCGCCGCAAGTGATAAACGATGTACACCAGCATGATGGCGAACAGCACGACCGCCACCGCCGCCGAATAGCCGATGCGGTAGTACTTGATCGCCTGGTCGTACATGTAATACGCGAGCACGGTCGAGCTTTCGAACGGCCCGCCGCTCGTCATCACCGAGATGAGATCGAAACTGCGCAGCGCGCCGATAATCGTCACGACAATCGCCATGAACGTGGTGGGCCGCAGTTGCGGCAGGATCACATGCCACAACATCGACCAGCCGCGCGCGCCTTCCATGCGCGCGGCCTCGATCTGCTCGGCGTTCAGCGAGGTTAGCCCGGTCAGATAGAGAATCATGCAATAAGCGGTTTGCGGCCACAGTGCCGCGAACACGATCCCGAACGTCGCATAGCGCGGATCGCCGAGTACTGGAACGCCGTGACCGAGAATCATCGCGAGCAGGCCGAAGGTCGGGTCGTAAAACCACGAGAAGATCAAGCCGACCACCACGCCCGACAACACGAACGGCGCAAAGAATAGCGATTTGACGATACGGATGCCGGCCACTGCCTGATTCAGATACAACGCGACGGCGAGTCCCAGCGGCGGGGCGAGCAGGAACAGCAGCAGCCAGATGACGTTGTTCTTCAGCGCGGTGTAGAACGTCTGCGCATGAAATAACTCGACGTAGTTCGCGAGTCCGACGAACGACGGCTCGCTCATTCCGTCCCAGTTGAAAAAGCTCAGGCGGATCGTGGAGAGGATCGGCCACACCACGTAGACGGCCACCATCACGCAGGCCGGCGCGAGGAACAGAAAAGCGGCGCGCCGCTGCCGGCGCGCGGTGGGCGACGGACCGCGCCGCCGCGAACTGGCCGGCTTGCCGCCGCGCACGGCGCCGCCCGGCGTGGGCAAGCCCGGGCCGCCGGCTTCAGCAGGACCGCTCACAGTGTGGCGGGTGACGGAATGCGACACGATCGTTCTCCTGTCGACCAGAGTTGGCGCTTTAGCGCTTACTCTGGTCCCATGCAAAGCTGTCGACCAGAGTTGGCGCTTTAGCTGTCGACTGGAGTTCGCGCTTTAGCGCGTTACTCCAGTCCCATGCAGAGCACTTACTCTGGTCCCATGCAAAGCTATCGATGGAGGTAGCGCTATAGCGCTACCTCCGGTCCATATACAACTCAATGCAACGAAAGACGGCCCCGCGGCCGCCGTCGCTCACTTCTTGTAGATCCGCTTGCGCGTCTGCTCGAGTTGCGCGAGCACGTCGTCGAGCTTCGTGGGGTCGGAGATGAACTGCTGCATCCCCTTCATGCCCTCGTCGGCCATTTCCTTGGTCATGTCGCGATCATAGAACTGCGCAATGCCGCCCTTGGTGTTCGCAAGAATCTGGAAGCCGATCCTGGAGATCGGATCTTCCGGTTCCGGCGACTTGCTGTTGGCCGACAGAGAGCCCAGACCGGTCGCCAGCTTCGCGCCGATTTCCGGCGTCTCGACGAACGCCAGGAACGTGTGCGCATCCGCCTTGTTCTTCGCCTTCGACGGAATGTGCAGCGACTCCACCGGGCCGTCTTCAGCGGTCGGCACCTTCGCGTCGATGATCGGGAACTGGAAGTAGCTCATTTCCGGCTTCACGTTCGGCGGAAAACCGGCGGTAATGAACGTGCCCATCAGCATCATCGCGGCCTTGCCCTGGAACAGGAACGGCTGCACCGAATCGAGATCGTAGGAGAGCGAGTTGTCGATGAAATAGCCCGCATCGATCAATTGCTTCCACGTCGTGTAGACCTTCTTCACGCGCGGATCGGTGTACGGAATCTCACCCGCCATCAGCTTCTGATGGAACGCGTTGCCATTCAAACGCAAGTCGAGATAGTCGAACCACCCTGCGAGTGTCCACGAATCGCGGCCTGCCACGGCGATCGGCGTGATGCCGGCGGCCTTCAGCTTCTTGCAGTCTTCGAGAAACTGATCCCACGTTTTCGGCTCGCCGCTAATACCTGCCTTTTGAAACAGATCCTTGCGATAGAACATGCCCCACGAGTAGTACACGGTCGGCGCGGCATACTGCTTGCCCTTATACGACGACGCCTCTTTGGTCGATGCATACATCTCGTTCCAGCCGTTCTTCGCCCAGTCTCCGCTCAGGTCTTCGAAAAGACCGCGCTGCGCGTAATAGGCCATGCGTTCGCCGTCATGCCAGTTGACGATGTCGGGCGCGACGGTCGTCAGCCAGCCGGGCAATTGCACCTTGTACGCTTCTTCGTCGACGAACGACACTTTCACGTCGATCCCGGGATGCGCCTTCTTGAAGTCGTCGATGACCGACTGCCAGACCGCGCGCTGGCTCGCGCCCTTGAACGCGATATTGGCCGTGAGCGTGCCCGCCTGTGCCGTGCTGACGGCAGACGTCCCCACCGCCGCGGCGGCCAGCGCGAGTGCCAGCAGAATCTTGCGTGGTTTGATTTTCATGTTGCCTGTCTCCTTGATTCCTTGATTTTGCGTCGTTGTCGTTACTGCATGGAATTTCGTTGGACACTGCGTCGGCGCATCAGGTCGTCATCATGATCGATAGACGGCCACGCCCTGCGGTTCGATCGCGTGCGAACCGAACACGAAGGCGTCGTCGGCTACGCCGGTGAGCGTATGCGTTTCGTCGCCGTAGTTGAAAACGTAGGTCAGCGCACCGCGGCGGCTCACTCGCACGCCGTCGCCGAGCGGCATCGTTTCGAGTCCCGCTTCGTGTGCGATCCGCGCGAACAGACGCACCGTGAGCGCGTCGTCGAACAGACTCGCCAGGTAGTGGAACGCGCCGCCGTGTACATACGCGGGATGGCCGTCCCCGAATCGGGCCCGAACCTCGAGCGAATCCGCCGCGTCGGTGTCGATGAAATCACGCCAGTGACGGGCGAAACCGTCTTCTCCGCTAGCACCTTCGCCGTCGGCGAGCCGCACTGCTTCTGTCACGTTCGGCCGCATCGATTCGACGCGCCACACGCGCAACGGCAATACCGAAGCCAGCGCGCCGGGCGGCAGGTTCGCCGGAATCTGCAAATCTTTGGTCTTCGAACCCGTGCGCGGACCAAGCACGACCTGCGCACCCGAACTCGCCAGACGCTCCGCAAACGCGTCGGGCACGACCGGCAGCGGCGGCACCACGATCAGGCTATAGCCGTCCAGCGGCGCGTCGACCGGCACGACGTCCACGTCGAGCCCAAGCGCGCGCAACGCCGAGTAATATTCGAAGGCGAAGCGCGGATAGTGAAAGTCCGCTCCCTGCGGATGAATCTCGAACAGCCACTTCGCCTCGTAGTCGTAGACGAGCGCGACCTTCGAACGGACCGCGGCGTCGGCGTCGGCATGCGCGGCGAGCACCGCGCGAATCTCGGCGGCAACTTGCGATGCTTCGTTGCCGCCCACGTCCAGGCGGTTGTCCGGCGTGTTCAAGCCTGCATGCATCTGCTCCTGCGCAAACGGCGCCTGACGCCAGCGGAAATACGACACGCAGCCCGCGCCATGCGCGAACGCCTCCCAACTCCACAGCCGCACCATGCCCGGCAGCGGCGCCGGATTCCACAGTGCCCAGTTCACCGGACCCGGCTGCTGCTCCATCACCCAGAACGGCAGCTTCGACATGCCACGATAAACGTCGTGATTGAAAGACGCGAAGTCCGGATGCCCGCTGCGCAGCCAACGCGCCTTCACCTCCGGCGCGAACCATTGCTCTTCTAGCGCGCCGAGCGGATAACTGTCCCACGTAGCCACGTCGAGATCGGCGGCGACCTTGTAGTGATCGAACTCGGTGAAGAGTTGCATGAAGTTGTGCGCGACCGGCCGCCCCGGCGAATGCGCGCGGATAATCTCGACCTGCATGCGGTTATAGCGCGCCACTTCGTCGGAGGCGAAACGCCGGTAGTCGAGGCGATGCGAAGGATGCGCTTCCGTCACGGTCGCTACAGGCGCGTCGATCTCGTCGAAGCTGCGGTACTCCATGCTCCAGAACACGGTGCCCCAGGCGCGGTTCAACGCGTCAATGGTTTGATAGCGCGCTTTCAGCCACTCGCGAAAGCGCCCGACAGCCGCCGGCGAATAACTGACCACAGTGTGGTGGCAGCCGAACTCGTTATCGGTTTGCCAGTAAGCGACAGCCGGATGCTTGCCATAGCGCTCGGCCACCGCCGTGCAAATCTTCTGCGATGCGGCGAAATAGGACGGCGACGAAAAGTCGTAATGACGCCGTGAGCCGAACGCACGCGGACGGCCATCGGCGCCGACCGGCAGAATGTCGGGATGGCGGTCGATCAGCCACTTGGGCGGCGTCGCGGTCGGCGTGCACATCACCACTTGCAGGCCCGCCGCGCCGAGCACATCGATCGAACGGTCGAGCCAGCCCCAATCGTATTCGCCCGGCGAGGGCTCAATGCGGCTCCAGGCAAATTCGGCGATCCGCACCTGCTCGATGCCGAGGGCTTTCATCCGGCGAGCGTCGTCTTCCCACATCGACTCCGGCCAGTGTTCCGGGTAATAACAGACTCCAAGGCGCATCCGAATATCCTCTATGCGTAGTGTTCGACGGATTCCAGCGAAGCGGCGGCAAAGCCGTCTTCGGCAAATAAATGGCAGGCGGAACGGGGCACGCGCAAGCTCGCGCGCTCGCCGGGCGCGAGGCGCGTATTGCCCGGCGCTTTGGCGATCAGCGCGGCGCCGCCGGGCTGATCGAGGTGGACATAGCTGTGTTCGCCGAGTTGTTCGACGAGCGACACGGTGCGTGTCAGCACGGCGTCGCTAGGTGCGACGGAAGACGGACCGACAAATTCCAGGTGTTCAGGACGCACGCCGAGCGTGACCTCTTGCGAGGTTTCCAGCCCCGCGCCGTTCACCGGCACGCGCACAGTCTCTTGCGTGTGATCGAGCGTGACGGTGACGCCTTGCGCATCGACCGAGGCCACTCTTCCCGGCAGAAAGTTCATGCGCGGCGAACCAATGAACCCTGCGACAAAGCGGCTCTTCGGACGGTGGTACAACTCGAGCGGCGCGCCAATCTGCGCGATGCTGCCGTGGCGCTCGGTGTCCTTGCCGGCATGCAGCAGCACGATCTTGTCGGCGAGCGTCATCGCCTCGATCTGGTCGTGCGTCACGTAGACCACGCTGGCTTTGGCGAACTGCTTGTGCAGCCGCGCGATCTCGATGCGAGTCTGGCCACGCAGCGTGGCGTCGAGATTGGAGAGCGGCTCGTCGAACAGAAATACACCCGGCTCACGCACGATGGCGCGGCCGATCGCCACCCGCTGCCGCTGGCCGCCCGACAGCGCCTTGGGCTTGCGTTCGAGCAGTGCTTCCAGTTGCAGAATGCGCGCGGCCTCGCGCACCTTGCGGTCTATTTCATCCTTGGGGGTTTTTGCGAGCTTCAGCCCGAACGCCATGTTCTCGAACACGCTCATGTGCGGAAACAGCGCGTAACTCTGGAACACCATCGCCACGCCGCGTTGCGCGGCCGGCACGTCGTTCATGAGTTTGTTGCCGATCGAGAGGTCGCCGTCGGTCAGGTCTTCGAGTCCGGCAATCATGCGCAGCAAGGTCGACTTGCCGCAACCGGACGGACCGAGAAATACGCAGAACTCGTTTTCGCCGATCTCGAGATCCACGTCGCGGATCACCGGGGCGCCGTCGCCATACGCCTTCTGCACGCCTCTTAACGAAATGCTCGCCATTGCATCGACTCCGTGATTTAATCGGCTCGAAGTCGGAGATTAAGCGCTTAATCAGCTTGGCCGAAAAAAATCGATCGCTTGGGATCGTTTGGGCCTTGCCTGTCTCCGAGATCGTTTTGTCTGTGCGACAGATGGTGCCGCGCCTTGGCGCGTGATGCAAATGTCGGGCAGTCATCCCAAATAATGAAAACATCATGCCCACACTCAGCGAAGTCGCGCGTCATGCCGGCGTCACCCCGGCCACGGTATCCAACGTGCTGCGCAATCGCGGCCGGGTCGGCGCGACCACCCGGCAGCGCGTGCTCGAGGCCGTCGAAGCGCTCGGCTACCGTCCGCATCTCGCCGCTCGCGCCCTCGCCGAAGGTCGCGCGCCGACGCTCGCGCTGATGGTGTCGAGCATCGCCAATCCGTTCTATCCGGAGTTCGCGCTCGCCGTCGAACGCGCCGCGCGCACGAGCGGCCACTTCGTGATCATCTGCAATACGAACGAAGATCCGCACACCGGCCGCGCGTATCTCGACCAGATCGCCGGCACGCTCTCCGAAGGCGTACTCGTGACGAACGCGAACCTCGATTTCGCCGATCTTCATACGACCGAATCGCGCGGCACGCCGGTCGTGCTGTGCATGTGGGAACGGCCTAACGAGCCGCCGGGGTTGCCGTGCGTCGCGGTCGATTTCCGGCGTGCCGGCGAACTGGCCGGCGCGCATTTGCTGGAGCTCGGCCATCGGCGGATCGGCGCGATTGTGGGCAGCAAAGCGTCGGGCATCCATGCGGCCCGTTACGAAGGTTTCGTCGATGCACTGCGCGCCGGCGGCGCGCCGAAAGGCCGTGTCAAACATGCGGCCGATACGATCCAGGGTGGCTACGAAGCGGCACGCGCGTTGCTCGAAAGCGATCCGAAGCTCACCGCGATCTTCGTCACCAACGACCTGCCCGCGCTCGGCGCGATGCACGCCGCCGCCGACCTCGGCCTGAACGTGCCAACGGACCTGTCCGTGATCGGCATCACCGACATTCAACTCGCGCGCGAATCGCGCCCCGCGTTGACGACGGTCGCCGTGCCGACGGTCGAAGTCGCCGAACTTGCGGTATCGCTGTTGCGTGAGCTGATCGAGTCGTCGTATGGACAGGGGGGTCGCCCAACGGCCAGCGTGCCGATGCGCATCGCCTCGCCGCCCGAACTGGTTGTGCGCGCATCCACGAGCGTGCCGCGTTCGCGCTGATGTGGCCGTAACAGCATCGCGGACGTTACGTAGCGAACCCTCGCTACGCGCGTGCCGCTTTCCTCACATGCAGCCCGCAAACGCCCGCCGCAAGCGGTCCCGCAGACTGCGCGCGGCATTCATCCAGCGATCCATGCAGTTGGCACGGTCCCTGCAATAACTCAGGGAAAGGCCGAGCGCCGCGACGACCACAGGCCGCCGCGCTCTCCAACCGGCCGGGCCAAGGCCGTAACACGCATGGATATTCGAATGATTGCCGATCTCTCGCTGGATGCCGACGTCGCCGAACAAACCCTCGACGCCGATTCGAACTTCGCGCAGCGCCATCCCTTGCAAATTGCCGTGTGTCTGCGTCAACTGGTGTCCGGACAGGACTTCGTCACGGTCGAATTCGGTGGCCGGCAAATCGTCACGCAGATACTCGATGTCGACTCGCGCAATGCCCGCTTCGTCTTCGATGCCGGCAGCGTGGCCAATGACAACGATGCCTTACCCGCTGCCCGGCAACTGACGTTCCGCAGCCTGCCCGGCGGCATTCGCACCGAGTTCACGACGTTCGCTGCCACGCTGACTCAGTTCGATGGACTGCCGGCTTTCGAAGCGCCCTTACCTACGTTGCTCCACTACGTTCAACGCCGCGAATTCTTCCGCGTGCAAACGCCCGTGCTCGACCCGTACATCGCCAGCGGCCCGTATGCGGACGGCGGTTCGTTCCGTCTGGAGCTGCTGGACCTGTCGCTGGGCGGCATTGCGTTGAAGACCGCCGACGAACGCTTCGGCTCGCTCGAACGCGGCACGGTGCTGCGCGACGTCGCATTGCAACTCGGCAGCTTCGGCATGCTGCAACTGGATCTGGAAATCGTCGCGCCACGGCAGGTGAGCACGGTGAAGGGCGACCGACGCTTTGTGATCGGTTGCAAGTTCGTCGCGACGCCGGGCCCTGCCGAGCGGACCTTGCAACGCGTCGTCACGCAACTCGAAACGAGGCGGCAAGCGCTCGCGCCGCGCCGTTGAGCCGATTCGTCACGGACATCGCGATAACCGCCATGTCCGCACACTTCAGGGTCCGCTGAATACCCTCGCGACGCAAACGATCTAGCGTCGAGAAAGCCTTAATAAGCTTTCAATATGCCTTCATTCGAGCCAGGACTTTCCCCAAGCCCGAACGCTCGGTCTCGCGCCGCACTACTCCGCCGAAGCCTTGTCACATAAGGCGCTCAGCCCGAAGGCCACGGTCCGCGCGCAAACTTCCATGCCGATGATTTACTTGACGCGAATCGACGCGCCTGCTGTACTAAATCAACCAAAGTGATTTAGGCGGCGCGAATCGACCCAGCTGCAAATCGTTTCGAAGCGCCTTCATCTCGCAGCAGATCGCAAACCAGGTTGCCAGCACGCAGCGTTCGCGCAGGCAACCACCAGTACCACAACGTCGTTGCCAAAAACCGGAGGAGCGTCCCATGAATCTGAATTCCCGCAGGCTTCCTGTCGCCAGGAAAATCGTGTCGATGTGCGTCGCGGCATCGGCGGTCTGGTGTGCGAGCGCGAGCCAGGCGGCTGACCAGCCTGTCGTCGGCCTCATCACCAAGACCGACACCAACCCGTTCTTCGTGAAGATGAAACAGGGCGCCGAAGCGGCCGCCTCGAAAGACGGCGCGAAGCTGATCACTGCTGCAGGCAAGTTCGACGGCGACAACGCGAGCCAGGTCACCGCCATCGAAAACATGATGACGGCCGGCGCGAAGGCGATACTGATCACGCCGAGCGACACCAAGGCGATCGTGCCGAGCATCAAGAAAGCGCGCGCCGCCGGTGTGATGGTCGTCGCGCTCGACACCCCCACCGATCCGCAAGACGCCACCGACGCCCTCTTTGCCACCGACAACTTCAAGGCCGGCGTGCTGATCGGCAAGTACGCGAAAGCCGCGCTCAACGGCAAGCCCGCGAAGATCGCCACGCTCGATCTCGCGCCCGGCGTCTCGGTCGGCGTGCTGCGTCATAACGGCTTCCTGGAAGGCTTCGGCGTGAAGGAAGGCGACCCCTCGGTGGTGTGCAGCCAGGACACCCGCGGCGATCAGGCCAAGGGCCAGACGGCGATGGAAAACTGCCTGCAGAAGTCGCCCGACATCAACGTGGTCTACACCATCAACGAACCGGCGGCCGCGGGCGCTTACCGCGCGCTGAAAGCTGCGGGCAAGGACAAGAGCGTGATGATCGTCTCGATCGACGGCGGCTGTGAAGGCGTGCGCAACGTCAAAGCCGGCGCCATCGCCGCGACCTCGCAACAGTATCCGCTGAAGATGGCCTCGCTCGGCGTGACGGCCGGCGTCGAATACGCGAAGACCGGCAAGAAAGTCTCCGGCTATCAGGACACCGGCGTGACGCTGATCACCGACAAAGCGATGTCCGGCATCGACAGCAAGGACACCAAGTTCGGCCTTGATAACTGTTGGGGCAACAAGTAACGCGCACTGAACAGCGGCCTGCTTCGCCGGGCCGCCATCGGACTTGCCGCGTGGCCAAAGCGCCACGCTTCTGCATCGAGGTCATCCATCATGTCGACTCCTTCCGCACCCGCCAGCCACTCGCGTTCGTTCGCCGAACGCATGCCATCGCTTGCCGAGGTCGGGCCACTCATCGCGCTGGTACTGGCGTGCGGCTTCTTCATTTCGCAGAGCAGCCGCTTCCTGTCGTTCCAGAACCTCTCGCTGATCCTGCAGCAAACCATGGTGGTCGCGGTCATCGCCATCGGCCAGACGCTGATCGTGCTGACCGGCGGCATCGACCTGTCGTGCGGCATGGTGATGGCGTTCGGCTCGATCATCATGACCAAATTCGCGGTCACGCTCGGCGTACCGCCGGTGCTCGCGATTCTGTGCGGGGTCGGCGCGAGTACGCTGTTCGGTGCGCTCAACGGTGTGCTGATCACGCGCATCAAACTGCCGGCCTTCATCGTTACGTTGGGTACGTTGAATATCGCGTTCGCGCTCACGCAGATCTATTCGAACGCCGAGAGCGTGTCGAACCTGCCGGACGCGATCATGTTCTTCGGCAACACATTCAAGCTCGGCCCCGCGGATGTCACGTACGGCACCGTGCTCACCTTGCTGATGTATCTGGCCACCTGGTTCGTCTTGCGCGACACCGTGCCGGGCCGGCATCTGTACGCGCTCGGCAATAACCCCGAGGCCGCGCGCCTGATGGGCCTGTCGTCGCAGAAGATCCTGCTGACCGTGTACTCGCTGGCCGGCGCGATCTACGGCATCGCCGCGCTGTTGTCCGTGTCGCGTACCGGCGTAGGCGATCCGCAGGCGGGGCAAACGGAGAATCTCGACAGTATTACCGCGGTCGTGCTCGGCGGCACGAGTCTGTTCGGCGGACGCGGCTCGATTGTCGGCACGCTGCTCGGCGCGTTGATCGTCGGCGTGTTTCGCAATGGGTTGACGTTGATCGGCGTGTCCTCGGTCTACCAGGTGTTGATCACCGGCATGCTGGTGATTCTCGCGGTCGCCGCGGACAAACTTTCCCATCGTCGCGGTTGAACAGCCAGAGGAATCCGTCATGTCTACCCCCATTTCCGCTTCTTCCGCGATGCCCGTTCTGCAGGCGCGTGGACTCATCAAACGCTACGGCAATGTGACCGCGCTCGACGGTTGCGACTTCGAAGTGATGCCCGGCGAGATCATGGCCGTGATCGGCGATAACGGCGCGGGAAAGTCGTCGCTGATCAAGGCCCTTTCCGGCGCCACGGTGCCGGACGAAGGCGAGATTCTGCTCGACGGCAAACCGGTCAAATTCCGTAGCCCGCTCGACGCCCGCGCGCAAGGCATCGAGACGGTGTATCAGGAGCTCGCCGTCGCGCCGGCCATGAGCATCGCCGAAAACCTGTTCCTTGCGCGCGAACTGCTGAAACCCGGCTGGCGCGGCTCGATCTTCAAGATGATCGACAAGCGCCGCATGCTGGAGGAAGCGACCGCGCATATGAAGGACTTGCAAATCGGCATCCGCTCGATGCGCCAGGCCGTCGAAACACTCTCGGGCGGCCAGCGTCAGGGCGTGGCCGTGGCGCGCAGCGCGGCGTTCGCGCGGCACGTGGTGATTCTCGACGAGCCGACCGCCGCGCTCGGCGTGAAGGAAGGCAACATGGTGCTGGAACTGATCCGGCGCGTGCGCGATCGCGGCCTGCCGGTGATCCTCATCAGCCACAACATGCCGCACGTGTTCGAGATCGCGGACCGCATTCATATCCAGCGGCTCGGCCGGCGCGCGGCGCTGGTGAACCGGGCGGACATCCACATGTCGGAGGCGGTGGCAATCATGACCGGCGCAAAGGAAGCAGACGTCAAGGCGATTGCATGATGCGCGCATCCTGCTGAGCGGGCGCCCGCCATGGAAACCACCGGCACCCGCTCGCCCCTCAAACGCACGGTCGGCTCGAATCAGGTCGGCATGCGGCAGTTCAACGAGCGCATCGTGTTGCAGGCGATCCGCTTGCATGGGCCGCTGCCGAAAGCCGACGTGGGCCGCCTCACGCGTCTTTCGATGCAGACCGTGTCGATGATCGTCGAGCGCCTCATCGAAGACGGCCTGCTCGAAAAGCAGGCTCGCGTGCGCGGCAGGATCGGCCAGCCGTCGGTGCCGATCGCGCTACGCGCGCAAGGCGCGTACACCATCGGCATCAAGGTGGGACGCCGCAGTCTCGACGTACTGGCGATGGATTTTGCCGGCCACGTGGTGCACCGCGATGTCTTCGACTACGCGTATCCCGATCCACGCACGCTGTTTCCCGCGCTCGAAAATAAACTCGCGCGCGTGAACCAGACACTCGGCGCGAAGGCCAGCCAGGTGGTCGGTGTAGGCGTCGCGGCGCCTTTATGGCTCGGCGGCTGGCGTGATTTCCTCGGCGCGCCGCCCGACGCGCTGGAAGCATGGAACGAGATCGATCTGCGCTCGCGCATCGGCACCATGACGGGCCTGCCCGTCGAGTTCGCAAAAGACACCACGGCCGCCTGCGCCGCCGAACTCGTGATGGGCCAGGGGCGCGGCATCCACAATTTTCTGTATCTTTTCGTCGGCACGTTTATCGGCGGCGGGCTCGTGATCGACGGCCGTCTGCATGGCGGCCCGCACGACAACGCGGGTGCGGTCGGCTCGATTCCGTTGCGCGAAGGCGGCGCGCGCAAACCGGCGCGCCAGCTGTTGCACGCTGCGTCGGGCTTCGTGCTCGAGAAGCTCTTGACCGATGCGGGCGCGCCTGCTGCGGCCGCGCACGATCATCGCGCGTTGTCGCCGGAACTGTGGCGGCACACCGAGCAATGGCTCGACGGCGCATGTCCCGCGATCGCCACTGCGTTGACCAATGCAGCCGCCCTGCTCGATCTCGACGCGATCGTGATCGACGGCGAACTCGACCGGCAACTGTTGCGCGAAATCATTCGCCGCACCGAGCGCGTGCTCGATCGCTTCGAATGGGAAGGCATGGTGCGTCCGCAATTACTGGAAGGCGCGATCGGCGCCGACGCGCGTGCGATGGGCGGCGCGATTCTGCCGCTTTATGCGCATTTCGCGCCGGTACATGAGCTGTTCCTGAAGCCGGCGGCGGAGACGGTTTATTAGGCGCTGCCGGTGTGGCTAATCGAAATGAACATCAGCAGGCTGCGCTCGATGGTCATTGCGCCGCGACCTTTCGTAACCGAAGCCGTCGTCACAAGCGGATCGTTCAACAACGGCTGCAACACCGGCACGCTTCGCCCGATGCTCATTGCGCGGCAACCTTCGTAACCGAAGCCGTCTTCACAGGCGTCTCATTCAGCAACGGCTGCAAGACCGGCGCCATGGATTTCAGCAATTGCACCGACAGCGCGCTCGTGAATTCGTAATGCGCGGCATACGGTTCATGCACCCACGCGGTCAAGGTGCCGTAGAACCGGTCGCCCATCGCGAACACAAAGGTCGCGCTGCGGTTCACCTTGCGCGACTCGATCAGCCGCGCGCCTTTGGCGAACACATTGAAGCGCTGATCGCCGGTTCCGGTCTTGCCGTACACCTCGAGCGTCTGGCCATCGGGGAACGTCATGCCTTGCGCGAGACGCTTCGCCGTGCCGCCGGTCACGACGTCGTGCAACAACGCTTTCACCGTGCTCGCGATTTCCGGCGACAACTGCTGCTCGGGCGCCACCGCCGCACGCTTGAAATGCGTTTCGTAAGGCGTGTCTTTCGCGAAGTCGAGTTGCGTGAGACTTTCCGTCGGCACCTTGTTGCCGTTGTTGGCGATCACGCCGATCAGTTGCGCGAGCGCGGCTGGCCGGTCGCCCGACGCGCCGATTGCCGCGGCATACGAAGGCGTGAGCGTCGCGAACGGATAGCCGAGCGCCTGCCATGATTTGCCGATGGCATCGTAGGCACGCAGTTCGACCATGCGTTTGATGCGGCGGTCTTGCGTCGCGTGATAGCGCGTCTTGAAGAGCCACGAATAAGTCGACAGACGTACATCGCGGCTCGCGCTCTGGATCTGTTCGAGCGTGGCGTCGGGATGCTCCCGCAGATAGTTGAGCGTCCACAGTTCCAGCGGATGCACGCTCGAGATATAGCCGCGATCGTTCAGATTGAAGCGGTCGATTGCGTATTTGGCGTACAGGTTCGCCAGGTCTTCGTCGTCGAGCACTGAGGCGGCCGGCGTGTTTTTCAGCGCCGCGCGCATTTTGACGTTGAACCACGCATTCGACTCGTCCGGCGCAACGCTGCGCAACACCGTCGCCACCTTGGGCGGCGATTTGCGCACACCGAGCAGCAGCAGTGACAAGGCCTGATCGGGTGTCTTGCCGTGATACTTCGTGTAGAAACGGTTCATGTACACGCGGCTTTCCTGATCGGCGAAGCGCGTCAGATACATCTTGCGCATCGCAGGATCGCCCAGCCATTGCGCCGACGGCCCGGTGGTCTGCACCATTTCGTAGTGGACGATGTCGCGCATCAACCGCACGAACACCAGATTCACCGAATGCTGGAACGCGCGGTGCACGGTCAGAATGCGGCTGTTGTCGTCGGATTCGAAATTGTTGAAGGTCTGCGCGCCGCCGCCCGTGTAGAACGTTTCACCGGGACTGGCCGAGTATTTGCGCTCCACGGCCGCGTCGAGCATGGCTTGCAGTGAGCGATTCGAGGTGTGCGCGAAATAATCGAGCGACCAGCGCGTGAGCTGATCGTTCGGATCGTACTTCACGGCTTTCAGTTCCGCTGTGCTCAGCGGTGCATAACGCTTGTGCAGGTCGGAGACGATCTGCAAATACGTCACCACGGTACGCAGTTTCGCGGTCGAACCGAGATTCAGGCGCGCGCCGGAGTTGATGTCGAACGGCTGGTTGACGCTGTCGGTTTGCACCCGCACGAGGTTGGCACCGTCGCGCCGCTCGAACAGCGTGAAGCTATAGGCGATCCTCGAAGGATCGTCCGACGCGCGCAGCATTTCGAAGCCGACCAGACCCGCGGCTTTCGCGCCGTCGCGCGTGGCGGCAGCGGCGAGCCGGTCGCTCACGGCTTGCTGAACCGCGTTATTGAGCGTGCCCTTCGCCTGCAGATCGAGGCGGTCGAGTTCGTAAAAACTGGGAATGCCGAGCGCCGCCAGCAGATGCGAACGCATGGACGTCACCGCCTTGCGCGACACGAAGGAATCCGCACTGGCGGTTTTGACGGGCGCACGATGCAAATCGACCACCGCGGAGAGCGCGGCGTCGCGCAACGGGACCGACACGATGCCGCCGTTCGCCAGCAGCCGCAGATAACTGTCGGTCAGCCGTTCAAGTTCCTTGTAGCCGTGATGCAGGAAATACGACGGCGCACGTTGCGCGATCATCAACGAAAGCACCTGCCGGAATGCGATGCCCTGCTCCGGCAGATTCTGTTCGGTCGACGGCGCGATCAGGATGCGGTTGACGTCGTTGAAATCGCGGCCATACCAGGCGGCGAGACCGTCGCCAATACCGTTGATTTCGCCGATGCCCGGCTGCGCGGCCAGCGGCACCGAGTTGAGATAGTGGACCACGATCTGCTGGCGCGCCGGCATGGTTTGCGGGCCGTTTAGATAAGCGCGCACCGAAGCCGACGCGATCTGCCGCAATTTCTCCGGCGGCGTCGCCGTGCGGCCGCCCGCCGAGTGGCGGAATTTTTCGATCTGCGTGGCGAGCGTGCTGCCGCCGGGCTGCGACTGATGGTGATTGAACACGCGCACGCCCTGATCGGCCAGCGCGCGGCTAAAGCGCCCCCAGTCGATGGCCGGATTGCGGTTCGGCTGGTTCGGATCGAGCAGATAGCGGTCTTCGATAAACAGCAGCGAATTCACGACCAGCGGAGGAATCGCATCGAAGTCGTCGTACACGCGGCCGGGAAACTGCGCGGCGAAGAGCGGCGCGCCGGTGCCGTCGAAGAGTTGCAGGCCCGCTCGATCTTTTTCTTCGTACGGCAGAAAAAGGCCGTTATCCGCCAGCGACAGCATCCGCTCGGAATCGCGCGCCTGGGTGGTGATTTCAAAGCCGCGTTGCAGCAGACGCTGCTGGATCGACGGCAGCAACGCGTAGCCCAGACGGCTGTCGTAAGGGCCTTTGTCGGCTTCGGGGAAACGGATGGAATGACTGGCACCGTCGGCGACGGAAAAACCTACGTCGCGAGTCAATTCGGAAAGATAGTGCGCCTGCAATCGCGAGGTTTCGATCTCGTTCTGGCAAAAGCGTGCCGCCAATGCCAGCGCGAGCAAAAATGCCGCGACCAGCACCCATTTGAACCATTTGCGGACAGACGCCGTGCCTGTCGTGCGAAACGGTAACCGAACCAGCGGCCGATTCATGCTGCTCTCCCCGAGCGGACGCCGGTTTCTTCTGGCCCAGCGCACCTTCGAAGCAGTGTAGCGCGGAACGTGAACCTACGATCCGTTCGGATTTACCCGAGAGTGTCGCGGCTACAACACCCGTTTGCGAAGCATGGCGCGGCGTGAATTGCCATGCGATATTCAGCGTCTTTCCTGTGATGAAAAACCGCCGCTTCAGGCGGTTTTTTGCTTTCTCGCAGGGCGTTGCGGCAACCGTGCTCGCGCCTGTTCACCCGGCTGCGCGCACAGCAATTCGATGAACTGTTCCGCCGGCGGCGACAGCACACCGCCCTTGCGCGTGACGACGCCAAAAGTCTGCGAAGGCGACTTCAGCTTCACCGGCACGAGGCGCAGCATTTTCTGCCGAACGAACAAGGCGGCGATCGCCGTGGGCAACAGCGAAACCAGATCGTGACTGCTTTGCAGGAGCGCCACCGTCACGAACGTCGAGGCCGTGGAAACCGGGTTATCCGGCATCTGCAGACCGGCCAGATCCATCTCACGTTCGAGCAGCGCGTGCAGCGGCATATGCGACGGATACATCACCCAACGGTGGCCCGCCAGATCGCGCAGTTTCGCCTCTTTCTTCGGCAACGGCGGATGGCCGTAGCCGACCACCACCGAGAGCGGTTCATCACCGAGCGGACGATAGTGATATTTCGACGGATCGGCCGCCACCGCCGCGCGGCCGATCACCAGATCGAGCCGGCCGTCGTCGAGTTGCTGCAGCATGCGCGCGCTCGTGTCTTCCACCACTTCGACGGAAAGACCCGGTTGCGTGGCATGCAGTTGATTCAGCGCCGGCACGACGCACTCCGGAATCGCGCCCATGATCGCGCCGATTGCGAGCCGCCCGCCGCGCCCGGAACGTATCTCGGCGACGTCCTGGCAGAGCGCGGTGAGATCGGTCGTCATGAGGCGCGCGTAGCGGATCACGCAATGGCCGAGCTGGTTCGGGATCATGCCGCTTTTCGAGCGTTCGAAGAGCGGCGCCTCAAGCATCGACTCCAGTTCCTGCAAGGCCTTGCTGGCGGCCGACTGCGTCATGGACATCGCGCCGGCGGCTTTGTGCAGGGACTTCAGGTCGTCCAGCGCGATCAGCAATTGGAGTTGCTTCATGCGCAGCTTCGACAGCAGGACGTTGAGGGTGTCTTTCATGGCGGATCGAATTGCAGCGTAGGTGAATCGCAAAAGCGATCACAAGATGGAAACAATTCAATATACCTGCCGTGTTCCGCGCCGTATAGTCGGCTGAGTTGCATGGGACCAGAGTAAGCGCTGATGCGCCAACTCTGATCGACATGCCGGCACGCCGATATTCCAACGCCAACGAGACACCCATCACCATGACGCAGTCATCTCATCCTGCCGCAATGCGCGGCGTGTTCCCCGTCGCGCCGACCATCTTCGACGACGCCGGCCGGCTCGACCTCGAAGGCCAGAAACGCTGCATCGACTTCATGATCGACGCGGGTTCGAACGGGCTGTGCATTCTGGCGAACTTCTCCGAGCAGTTCGCGCTCTCCGACGACGAGCGCAACACGCTCATGCAGGTCGTTCTCGAACACGTCGCGGGCCGAGTGCCGGTGATCGTCACGACCACGCATTTCAGCTCGTACCAGTGTGCCGAGCGCAGCCGCAGCGCGCAGGCCGCGGGCGCCGCCATGGTGATGGTCATGCCGCCGTATCACGGCGCGACGATCCGCATCGGCGAACGTGGCATCTACGAGTTCTACCGCACCGTGTCCGACGCGATCGGCATCCCGATCATGATTCAGGACGCGCCGGTCAGCGGCACGCCGTTGTCCGCGCCGTTTCTCGCCCGCATGGCGCGCGAGATCGACAACGTGTCGTACTTCAAGATTGAAGTGCCGCAAGCAGCGAACAAACTGCGCGAGCTCATCGAAGTGGGCGGCGATGCAATCGTGGGTCCGTGGGACGGCGAAGAGGCAATCACGCTGATGGCCGATCTGGATGCGGGTGCAACCGGTTCGATGACAGGCGGCGGCTACGCCGACGGTATCCGCCTGATCATCGACGCCTACGCGGCCGGCGACACCGAGGCAGCCGCCGCGCACTATCAACAATGGCTGCCGCTGATCAATTACGAAAATCGCCAGGGCGGCCTCGCTTCGTGCAAGGCGCTGATGAAGGAAGGCGGCGTGATCCGCTCGGATGCGGTGCGCCATCCGTTGCCGCAAATGCATCCGGCCACGCGCGAAGGACTGTTGAAGGTTGCGCGGCGGCTCGATCCCCTGGTACTGCGCTGGGGTCGTTAAAGCGCGCCTCGAAGCAACCAGACGCAAACGAAACTGACAAACCCGCACGAACAAATAAGCCCATTCCGGTCCGGGCGATTGCCGACGAATCGTCAACCGCCCGGACCTGGTCTCAGGAATGAGCCGCGCCCCCCCGCACATCGCCATGCCGCCCGCGACGCCTCATCGCTCCTGCGTCGCCTAGCTCCATTGCCGGCCTCTGGTTTCGTCAGGCAAGCGCAACGGCCCTGCTCTCACTCACACGCACCCCGTGTCCGGACCGGCCTGCAAGCGCGGCGCGCCCTATCGTCAAGGCGCAAGGACACGCAACGCCGGGCTCTGCAGCCACATACGCAAACCGCTTCCTGATGGATGCAGGCCGACGAAAAAAAACCACGTACAAGCTGGCGGCGAAGTTGAGTAACATAGGCGCGCAAGCTCACCCTAACTCCCTCCATGACCGCCAATCCTCGAGAACTGACGCCGGAAACGCTCGCCGAGCTGCTCGAACGTGTCGCCAAACAAGATGGCGCGGCGTTGCGCGAGCTTTATGATCTCGCCGCCCCGAAACTGTTCGGTCTCGCGCTCCGTATATTGAGCAGGCACGAGTGGGCCGAAGAAGTTTTGCAGGACAGCTTCGTCAATATCTGGCGCTTTGCCGGCGACTATCGCCGCGCCTTGTCCGCTCCGATGACGTGGATGTCGGCGATCGTCCGCAACCGTGCTCTCGATCACCTGCGGCGGGTCAACATGCAGGAAACGGAATGGAGCGATGCGTTGGACGATCTCGTGGCGACCGGCGACCCGGACCCCGAAGCGCTGACCGCGGTCAGCCTGCAGGCGCGTTTGCTGGCCGGCTGCATGCAGCAGCTCGAACCCGCGCAACGCCAGGCGGTTGCCCTCGCGTATCTGCGCGATCAGAGCCATAGCGAGATCGCCGAGGTGCTGAGCGTGCCGCTCGGCACTATCAAGTCGTGGATCCGGCGCGGCCTCGCCAAGCTGAAGACCTGCCTGGGAGGCGAGTAATGAATCTCCATCGCTATCCTCAGCTCGTCGATCTGCTGGCCGCCGAATATGTGCTCGGCACATTGCGCGGCAGTGCGCGCCGCCGCTTCGAACGCTACGCGGACCACGACGCGACGATCCGCAAAGCCGTCGACGAATGGCAGCGGCGCATCTCTCCAATGGCCGAACTCGCCGAACCTCGCATGCCGCCGGCCGCCGTGTGGGACGCCATCGAACGGCGACTCGGCCTCACGGCCACGCGCGAGGTGGCGCGTCCTCGCACCGTGGTGGAAACACCCGCGCGGCCGTCGCGCAGCATCTTCGAAAACCTGGCGTTCTGGCGCGGCTGGGCGCTCGGTGTCACGGGCCTCGCAGCGGTTGCCGTGGTGGTCGCCGTGCGCTCGCTGTTGCCGTCCGCCACGCCGTCCGCCACGCCGCCTGTCACGGCGCCGACCGTTGCTCAGCAACCCGAAACGGCCGTGTCGCATGTCGCCGTGCTGAACAACAAGGACGCGCATCCGGTCATGCTGGTCGCCTGGGACGAGGCGCATTCGACCATGACCGTGCATCCGCTCGGCAAGGTCGAGCTGCCCGCCGGCCGGGCGATGGAACTATGGGGCATCCCGGCGAGCGGCCATCCGGTCTCGCTCGGCATGCTGCCAGACAGCGCGAACGGCAAGGTCACGGCCGGCCAGCAGAAGCCGGAGAACTATGAGGCGCTGGCGGTGTCGATCGAAGCGCCGGGCGGCTCGCCCGATCACAACGCGCCGAGCGGTCCGGTGGTGTTCACCGGCAAGCTGTTGCCGGTGTCCTAGGCGTTTCATGGTCAGCCGGAGAAAGGCCGGCATTCGCTCGACGCGAATGCCGGCCTTTGTTTTATACGCGCTTCGACACCGCGATCATGCGACGGCTGGACGCGAGCGCGCGATTGCCGCTACCCTAGCCGTATGCAAAGCTTTTACGAAGCCACTGTCACCCGTTCTTCCGCCTATGCGCCGCTAGCTGGCCGGCGCGCCGTCAATGTCTGCGTCATCGGCGGCGGCCTGGCGGGATTGTCCACGGCGCTGGGACTCGCCGAGCGGGGCGTCGCGGACGTCACCGTGCTCGAAGCCCGGCAAGTGGGTTTCGGCGCGTCCGGCCGCAACGGCGGGTTCGTGTTCGGCGGCTATAGCCTCGATTGCGCCGATCTGCTCAAAACCCTCGGCGCCGTGCGCGCTCGCGAACTCTATACGCTGACCACCGACGCCGTCGATCTGATGCGCGAACGCATCGCGCGCTATCACATCGATTGCGACGCGACCGACGCCGGCGTAATCCTCGCCAACTGGTTCGACGAACCGGCTCGACTGGAATCGCAGCGGCGCCTGATGCGCGATTCGTTCGGCGTCGAGTGGGAACCGGTGGCGGCGCAGCAACTCGCTTCGCAGCTGAAAACTCGCCGCTATCACGGCGGTCTGTTCGAGCGCAACGCGTTCCACTTTCACCCGTTGAAGTATGTTCTCGGCGTGGCCGACGCCGCGACGCATGCCGGCGTGCAGATCCACGAGGATTCGCCGGTCGTGCGTCTCGAGCGCGACGGCGCCGGCTTCGTGGTGCACACGCAGCACGGTGCGCTCGACGCCCAACACGTCGTGATGGCGGGCGGCGGTTATGCGCGCCGCGTCTATCCGTTGGTCGAACGCGCGGTGCTGCCGATCGCCACCTACGTGATGGCGACCGAACCGCTCGGCGCGCGTCTGCAAGACGCAATCGACACACGCGCCGCCATCTACGACACCCGCTTCGCCTTCGACTATTACCGCCCGCTGCCCGACACGCGCATTCTGTGGGGCGGCCGCATCTCGGTACGCGACCGCGAACCCGAGGTGATCGCGCGCCTGTTGCGACGCGATCTGCTGAAGGTCTATCCGCAGTTGCACGACGTGCGGATCGAGTACGCGTGGGGCGGCCTGATGAGCTACGCGCGGCACAAGATGCCGCAGATCGGCCGCAGCGCGGATGGCGTCTGGTACGCGGTCGGTTTCGGTGGACACGGCATGGCGCCGACCACCGTGTCCGGCGAACTGCTGGCCGCGGCGATTGCCGGTGAGCGTCCGGTGCCCGAGGCGTTTGCGTCGTTCGGCCTGACGCCCGCTTACGGCGCGCTCGGCCTCGCGGCCGCGCAACTGACCTACACCGCCATGCAGACGCGCGATGCGCTCGCCGCGCGTCGCCGGCCTGCCGTTTGACCTCGGCCGACACGTCGCCGCTCATGCCCGCGCGCCGGTTAAAAGGCCAATTTCGCCATGCTAGAATGCGCCGTCACTGCCGCTCGAATACACAATGAAAAAGGGAAGCAAGGCCGCCGAGCCTGATACCAACGGCATCCCGTCCGACACTCCGCGTACCGACGCCCGGCGCAAGTACGATCCCGAACAGACGAAGCGCAACATCCTCGACGTCGCGACCCAGGAGTTCTCCGCGATGGGACTGACGGGCGCACGCGTCGACGCGATCGCGGAGCGCACGAACACCACCAAGCGCATGCTGTACTACTACTTCGGCAGCAAGGAAGGGTTGTACCAGGCGGTGCTGGAAAAGGTGTATGGAGACATTCGCGCACTCGAACAGGATCTGCACGTCAGCGAACTCGATCCGATCGAGGGCATGCGTGCGCTCGTCGAGTTTACGTTCGACTATCACGACCGTCAGCGCGATTTCGTACGGCTCGTCACCATCGAAAATATTCACGGCGCCAAATATGTCGAGCAGGTCAAGACGTTCAAAGGCCGCAACGTCACCGTGATTCATACGATTGAGGATCTGCTCTCGCGCGGCATCGCGGCCGGACAATTCCGCAGCGATATCGATCCGATCGATCTGCATCTGCTGATCAGTTCACTGTGCTTTCATCGCGTGGGTAATCGCCATACGTTCGGCACGGCGTTCGGCCGCGATCCGTCGCATCCGCGTTTGCGCGCGCGGCATCGCGCCATGATCGTCGATGCCGTGCTGCGGTTCGTGCGCAAGGACGATTGAGGGAATCGAGCCTCAAGTAAAAAACGGGACGCGCAGCGTCCCGTTTTTTTCGTCCGGCCTCAGGCAGCAGCTTAATCCGCCAGCACGATCCGCTTGATATCGCCGACGATGAAGATGTACGACAGCGCCCCGACCAGCGCGATCGCACCGATGAAGACCAGCGCGCCGACGAACGAACCGGTTGCCGCGACGATGAAGCCCACCACCAGCGGCGTCACGATGCCGGCCAGGTTCGCCGCGAAGTTGAAGATGCCGCCGGTCACGCCGAGCAGGCCGTCCGGCGCGATGTCGGACACCAGCGTCCAGCCCAGCGCGGCCATGCCTTGCGCGAAAAACGCCACCGACAGGATCGCGATCACCGCCACGTTGCTGTCCACATAGTTCGCGAGGATGATGGTCGACGCGAGCAGCAGGCCCGCAATGATCGGCAGCTTGCGCGCCACGTTCGGCGACTTGCCGCGGCGCAGCAGCCAATCGGAAAAGATGCCGCCGAACATCACGCCGATCGACGCGGCAATGAACGGCATGATCGCGAAGAAGCCGATCTTCAGCCAGGCCATATGGCGTTCGGTGGCGAGATACGTTGGGAACCAGGTGAGGAAGAACACCAGCGTCGAGTTGCCGGCGAACTGGCCGAGGCAAATGCCCGTCAGTTGACGATGCTTGAGCAGGCGTCCGATGGTGCGCCATTCGAAGCCGCCGCTTTTTGCCGATGCCGCCGATGCGGCGTCCGTGCCGCCCGCCGCATCGGCATCCTTCTTCCGATGCGTGAGACCGCCGCCTGCTTCGATATAGTCGAGCTCCGCCTGATTCGCCGACGGATGGTCGCGCGGTTCGCGATAGAACATCCACCAGATCCCGCCGAACACGATGCCCACGCCGCCCACCACGTAGAATAGCGAGCGCCAACCGAACGCGCCCATCAGCATGAACAGGAACGGGCTGAAAAAAGCGAGGCCGATATATTCGCCGACGGTGTATGTGCCGGTCGCCATCGCGCGTTCGCTCTGCGGGAACCACGTGGCGACCACGCGGCTATTGGTCGGAAAGCACGGCGCTTCGGAAACGCCCAGGCCAAGGCGGAACGCGAACAGCGCGCCGATGCCATGCACCAGCCCTTGCGCAAGCGTGCACAGCGACCACAAGGTCATCGACAGGAAATACGTGAGCTTGCTGCCGAAGCGGTCGAGAAACAGGCCGCCCGGAATTTGCGAAACCACATAGCTCCACGAAAACACGGAGAACAGCAGCCCCATCAACGCAGCGTTGATGCCGAGTTCCTTGGTCAACTGCGGCGCCGCGATGCCGAGCACCGTGCGGTCTAAGTAATTGATCATCGTCCCGACCGCGAGCAGCGCCAGAATCTGATAACGCGCTTTGGAGCGGCGCGCGGTGCTTGCCGTCACACCTTGCGGCGTGGCGACGTCGGCGGGACTGGATTGAATCGGTTGCTGCATGGGTTTCTTGTCTCCTCGATCTGCTCGTTACCGGTCGGCACGCTGCCGGTTAGCGTTGCAACAACGACTGAAAGTGGGTGTAGACGCGCTCGGCGTCCGGTTCGAGACCGGTGAAAATGCGCATGGCGTCGACTGCCTGATACACCGCCATGCCGCCACCGCTCAGCGTACGGCAGCCGAGCGCTTCGGCCGCCTGCAACAGCGCGGTGCGGATCGGGAAATAGACGATGTCCGCGACCCACAGATCGCGGTGCAGCAATTCGACCGGTAACGGCAAGCCGGGCAATTTCGCCATACCGGTGGGCGTAGCGTGAATCAGGCCATTGGCGGCCGCGAGCGATTCGGCGAGCGAACTGCCGGCGCAGACGGTGGCGGCAGGAAAACGCTTCTGCAATTCGTCGGCGAGCGACGCAGCGCGCGTGGCATCCACGTCGAAAAGCGTCAGCGACTTCGCGCCCATGTTCAGCGCGGCGTGCGCGACTGCCGCGCCGGCGCCGCCCGCGCCGAGTTGCACGACACGCTCTAGCGACACGTCCGGCAAGCCGCGCTGGAACGCACGCGCGAAACCGGACCAGTCCGTGTTGTGGCCGATGCGTTTGCCGTCCTTGAACAGCACCGTATTGACCGCGCCGAGCGCGCGCGCGTCGTCGGAAAGCTCGTCGAGCAGCGGAATCACGGCCTGCTTGCACGGGTACGTGATGTTCAGACCGTTGAAGCCCATGCGTTCGGCGGCCATCAGCAGATCGGGCAGCGCGGCGACGTCGAGTTTCAGTGCTTCCAGGTCGATACGGCGGTACACATAGTGCAAACCGAGCTTGCTGCCCTCTTCCTCGTGCATGGCCGGCGTCAGCGATCCGCCGATACCCGCGCCGATCAGGCCGACCAGATAGGAATGAGGTGTTGCCTGTGAGTTCGCTTGTGCGTTCGTTTGTGTGTTCGCTTGTACGTTCATTTCGCCGCCCTATTCTTAAGAATGGTCGCCATCCGCTCCAAAGCCAGTACATAGCCTTGCGTGCCGCAACCGATGATGATCGCGTCCGCCACCGCCGACACGTACGAGTGATGACGGAACGCTTCGCGGCGATGCACGTTTGAAATATGCACCTCGATGACCGGCTTTTCGATCGCGGTAAGCGCATCGGCGATGGCCACCGACGTATGCGTGTAAGCCGCCGGATTGATCACGATGCCGTCGACCTTGGTGCGCGCCGCGTGCAGCCAGTCGATCAGTTGATGCTCGGCGTTCGACTGACAGAAGTCGATCGACAGATTCAGGCGCTCTGCCGCATCGCGGCAAAGTTTCGCGACGTCGTCGAGCGTTTCCGAGCCGTAGATGGTCGGCTCGCGCGTGCCGAGCAGATTGAGATTCGGTCCGTTGAGGACCAGCACTGACGCAAAACTCATGACAACCACTCCTGCTAGATGAGGCAAGAAGCCAGCCACGGCAATCGCCGTGGTATTGCAACGTGAGCGAAGTGTGCGCGCATTGGGCGTTGCCGTCATTCGGGGTTTCTACGAATTTGTACCATCTAGTTAGTTTGTATAAACTGTCGGGAATTTCGGTTAGTGTGGGAGAGTTCGGCTTGCGTCTTGCTGACGCGTGTAACGAACTGGTCCATTTTCCGCATTGCAGCATGCCCGTCGCCGGACCTGCGAGCGTCGCGCGCCGGCCGCTGCGCGCCTTAGTCAACAGCCGTTTGAGTATTTTTGCAGGAGTCGTTCATGCAACGTTCGATTGCCACCGTGTCGATCAGCGGAACCCTCGTCGAAAAGCTGACCGCGATCCAGGCGGCGGGCTTCGAAGGCGTCGAGATTTTCGAAAACGATTTGCTGTATTTCGACGGCTCGCCCGCCGACGTGCGACGCATCGCTGAAGATCTCGGGCTGAAAATCATGCTGTTTCAGCCTTTCCGCGATTTCGACGGTGTCAGCCCGGAGCGCCTCGAGCGCAATCTGGACCGTGCGAAGCGCAAGTTCGACGTCATGCATGAACTCGGCACCGACCGCATCCTGGTGTGCAGCAACGTTTCGCCCGACACCATCGGCGACGACGCATTGATGACCGACCAGCTTGGCGCGCTGGCCCGCGCGGCGGAGGCGGCCGGCGTGATCGCGGGCTATGAAGCGCTCGCGTGGGGCAAGCACGTCAAGACCTACCGGCACGCGTGGAAGCTCGTGAATGCCGTGAATCATCCGAATCTCGGGCTCGTGCTCGACAGCTTCCACACGCTGTCGTTGAACGACACGCCGGACGCGATCGCCGACATTCCTGGCGACCGCATTACCTTCGTGCAGATCGCCGACGCGCCGAAACTCGCCATGGACGTGCTCGAATGGAGCCGCCATTACCGCTGCTTCCCCGGCCAAGGCGATTTCGATCTGGCCAATTTCACGGCGCAGGTCGTGAAAACGGGCTACAGCGGGCCGCTTTCGCTGGAAATTTTCAACGACGGTTTTCGCGCCGCGCCGACCACCATCACGGCCGCCGATGGTCATCGCTCGCTTCTGTTTCTCGAGGAACAGACCCGCGCGCTGCTCGAAAGCACGCAGCAGCCGGTCGGCGACCTGTATCGCTCGCCTGCGGCGCCCGCGCACGTCGGCTACCAGTTTCTGGAGTTCGCGGTCGACCACAGCACGCGAGCGCAACTCGTCGACTGGCTCGGCAAACTGCGTTTTCGCGAGGCGGGCCGGCATCGCTCGAAGGAAGTCACGCTTTATCAGCACGGCGCGGCCTCGATCGTGCTGAACGCCGAGCCGGATTCGTTTGCCAACGCGTTCTTCCAGCAGCACGGCTTGTCGCTCTGCGCGTCGGCATTTCGCGTGGACGACGCCAATCAGGCGTTCGAACGCGCCGCCGGCTTCGGTTACGCGCCGTTTTCCGGGCAGATCGGCCCGAACGAGCGCGTGCTGCCCGCCGTGCAGGCGCCGGACAGCAGCCTGAACTATTTCGTCGACGAAACGCCGGATCAACCCACCTTGTTCGAGGCCGATTTCGTCCTCACCGACATCAACGGCCCGAGCGAGGTGGGGCCGCTCAGCCGCATCGACCATGTGTGCCTGTCGGTGCCGGCGAATTCGCTGGATACGTGGGTGCTATTTCTGCGCACTGCTTTGGGCTTCCAGGCCGAGCCTGGCGTGCTGGTACCCGATCCGTACGGCCTCGTGCGCAGCCGCGCGCTGCGCAGCCACGACGGCTCGGTGCGGATCGTGCTGAATGCCTCCGTGGACCATCACACGGCGGTGGCCGAGGCGTTGCATACGTATCACGGCTCGGGCCTGAACCACGTCGCCTTCAGCACCAGCGACATTTTTAGCGCGATTCCCGAGTTCGTCGCCGACGGCTTGCCCGTGCTGCGCATCCCGCGCAATTACTACGAGGATCTGGCCGCCCGCTACGCGTTGCCGGACGAGACGCTGGACGCGCTGCGCGCCAATAACATCCTGTATGACCGCGACGAGCGCGGCGGCGAGTTTTTCCACGCTTACACGGAGCAGCTCGACCAGCGCTTCTTCATGGAGATCGTCGAGCGGCGCGGCGGTTACGACGGCTACGGCGCGGCCAATGCCGCAGTGCGGCTCGCCGCGCAGGCGCAGCGGCGCAAATAGGCCTTTGGCGATTTGGCGATTTGGCGATTTGGCGATTTGGCGATTTGGCGATTTGGCGATTTGGCGGTTTGGCGGTTTGGCGGTTTGGCGGTTTGGCGGTTTGGCGGTTTGGCGGTTTGGTGGTTTGGTGGTTTGGTGGTTTGGTGGTTTGGTGGTTTGGTGGTTTGGTGGTTTGGTGGTTTGGTGGTTTGGTGGTTTGGTGGTTTGGCGGGCAAATTCTAGTCGGCGACTTCGGCCAGGCGGGCACGGCGTGTGCGGCATCGGCAGGGGTAGCCGCGCCACATCGATATAATGGCGCCTGATTTCGCGGCCGACGCCGCGCTGTTGCGTCAGAAGCAGGCGCCGCGCGTGCCTTTGTCGGCCGAATCTAACGTCAGGAGAGATATGAAGAAGTTTGCCGTAGTTCTGACAATTCCCCTGCTCTTCAGCGCTTGCGCGTACTTCCAGAAGAATCCGGATGCCGGCGAGCCCGTTACGGACACCACCACGCAACGCTCCGTCAACGACGTGGTCTCGTGCCTAACGCAACTGGCCACCAGCCACGACGCAGCGTTCAAGTCCACGGCGATCCCACAAGGCCAGATGCTCGACTTCGGCGATTCGAATATCGTCAAGGTGCGCAGCGATAACGGCGCGACGACTTACCGTTTCTATGCGGGCAAGCGCCACGTGAGCAATCTGTGGATCGAGTCCGCGGGCAAAACCTGCGCCCCGTAAAGGTTGCGGGAGGGAAAGAAGGTGTAAGTGTGACAATCGGTAACATGGTTCGATGCAATCTTCGTGTCATGGTGTTACAGGACAATAGACTCTTAAGAATCGTTTAAGACTTCGTCCGCATCATCCATCCGACACGAAACCGCACAAGGTGCGAACCATGAACCAGCCCGATCACAACACGAACGACACCCCGGCGCCGGCCAAGCGACCTACTATTTTGCGCCGCCTGCTGAGCCACCACGAGCTGGCAACGCTGCTGCTGTTGCTGCACGCGCCGATCGACGCGTTTGCCAAACCCGAGATTCCGCAGCTTCACGAAGCCGGATTGATTGAAACCGTGTCAAGCGACGCAGGCGGTTCGCGTATCCGTCTGACGCCCGAGGGCAACGCCGTACTGCGCGGCCTCGGCATAAAGTAACGCACGTCGCCGGATTCGCGCGCGAAAGCGCGCAAAGCGCGCGTATAAGTCTCAGGCCGCTTAACCTGACAGAGCACCGGCCAGACTCACGCTGACAAGCGCCGCGACCGGCTCTCGAGCATCACGCTTGCCACACGCCGTACCCCGCTTCGCGCAGTCCAATCGCCAATTCCACTTCCATATCCTGTGCGCCGCGGTAAGGCATGGGATTGAACACCTCGTACAGTTCGGGCACAAGGCGCAAGCCGTAATCGCGCACATAGCGATTGGCCTGAATGCCGGCCTTGTGCCGATCGAAGCGCAGATCCGGGTCCAGTCCCGTCATTCCCACGTACACACAAGGCTTGTCGAACCGGTAGTCCGGATTCGCGCGGCGAAAACGCGCCTCGTTCCAGACCTTGTCGTCCAGCGCAACGACGTAGACGTAGTAATGGTGCTTGCGACGAGCCATGTGCTGCGGTTCAACTCCGCGAAGTGCCGTGTAGCAGCATGCGGTATTCGGTCGGCGTGATGCCGACGGTCGCCTTGAATTGCCGCGTGAACGCGCTGTGATCGGTGTAGCCGCACAGCGCGGCGACGTCGGTGACCTTGTCGTGCGACACCAGCAGCGCCGTGGCGGCGTCCAGGCGGGTTTTCAACAGCACCTGGCGCGGCGTCAGATGAAACACCTTGTGGAAATAGCGCTCCAATTGCGCGACCGACATATTCGCCATGGCCGCAAGTTGCTTCAGACTCAAAGGCTGGACGTAATTTTCCTGGATGGACTGCACGACCGCGGCGAGGCGACTGTAGGCGGGATGGCTGCTTTCGTCAGCTTTCAGATCGCGGGAAATACCGGCGAGGCCGACCACTTTGCCGGCAGGATCGCGCAGCGGCTGTTTGCAGGTCAGACACCAGCCCGGCTGGCGGCCGGGATACAGATGCAGTTCCAGTTGGTCGATCATCTGGTTGCCGACGTTGATGATCGCCTTGTCCTGCGCCGTGTAGATGCGGCCAAAGCGGCGCGGGAACACGTCCTCGGCGGTCCGGCCGAGCAGCGCGGACTTTTCCTTGAAGCCGCAGCGCGACGCGAGCGTGCGGTTGACCAGCGCGTAACGCGCCTCGGCGTCCTTGACGAAGAACACGACGTCCGGCATCGCGTCGAAGACAGGCTCGAGCAGCCTGAAGTGCGACAGCATGCCGGAGAGGGTTGCGTCGTCCGGTTCGAGCGGATGAGCCAGCGTGTTCATCTTGCGGGTTCCGTTGGTCGGGGCGTTAGTTGGGGCGGTTGGGGCAGCTGGGGCAGCGTTTGGTTTTGTGGTCTA
Organism: Paraburkholderia sp. BL18I3N2; assembly: GCF_003001875.1. Taxonomy (NCBI): domain Bacteria; kingdom Pseudomonadati; phylum Pseudomonadota; class Betaproteobacteria; order Burkholderiales; family Burkholderiaceae; genus Paraburkholderia; species Paraburkholderia sp. BL18I3N2. The sequence continues at coordinate 1,008,684 of NZ_PVNC01000001.1, read as the reverse complement.
GGGCTTCGGGCTTCGGGTTGCGGGCTTCGGGTTGCGGGCTTCGGGTTGCGGGCTTCGGGTTGCGGGCTTCGGGTTGCGGGTTGCGGGTTGCGGGTTGCGGGTTGCGGGTTGCGGGTTGCGGGTTGCGGGCGGCTGGTTGCTGCCGGTCGCTCACCTGCCGATTGCTCGGTTGCTCCGCTGCTCGGTTGCCGATTGCCGGTTGCTCGGTTGCCGGTTGCTCGGTTGCTCGGTTGCTCGGTTGCTCGGTTGCTCGGTTGCTCGGTTGCTCGGTTGCTCGGTCGCTCGGTCGCTCGGTTGCTCGGTTGCTCGGTTGCTCGGTTGCCGACCGACGCTCAGTGCAAGAAACTCGGCGCTCGGCCCGTGCGCCCGACACGTGCGGTCGATTATAGGGCCGCGCCGCCACCGACAATATCCGCCGGACGCGTGGACGCACCGCGGCTCATTCAACCGGCGGCGGCTCCGCACCCACCGCCATCAACGTACCGATTCGCGCCGGACTGAAAGGCGGACGCGGCGCGGCGGCCTGCCACCCAAAGTACACGCTGGCCGCCGCGCCGCAGATTCTTCCCTGGCAGGCGCCCATGCCGCAACGCGTATGCAGCTTGGCCGCGCGCCAGTCGGCGAAGGCGCGCACCTCGCCGATGCTCACGTCCTCGCAGCGGCACAGCAGCGTGCTATCCGCGGGCGGCGTGCGCGCGGCGTCCCGCAATGCGAATGCCGTGTCGACGCGGCGCCCGAACCGGCGCCAGCGCGCGCGCTGCGCGTCGAGGGCGGCATGGTCCGCGCCGGCGCCGCTTGCGGCGAGACCCGCGATCTCGCCTTCCACACCGGCCAACTCCGCGCCGCCGACACCGGTGCATTCGCCCGCCGCGAACACGCTTTCGACCGACGTACGCTGCTCGCCGTCGACGACGATCTCGCCCGCTTCGCCGATCGCGCAGCCGAGCGCCTGGGCCAGCGTGATGTTCGGCACGAGTCCATAGCCGCAACCGACACGATCGCAATCCAACGTCACTCGCCTGCCGTCGCGGCCACGCCTGACGGTGACGCGCTCGACGCGGCCCTCGCCCTGCGCCTCTTCGATCATGCTGCCGGTCCAATAGTGCAAGCCCGCGAAACCGCGCGTCATGCCGACGGCTTGCCGCAACTTGGCAGGCGCCGCCAACAGGGAAACGCCGAAGCGCGCGACGTCGAACGCCGAAGCCTGCTCCACCACCGTCACCACCCGTGCTCCAGCAGCGCGCGCGGTAGCGAGCGCCGCAATCAACAAAGGACCGCTGCCGGCAATCACGATCCGCTCGCCACGCACCGGCATGCCGCCCTTGATGAGCGCCTGCAGCGCGCCCGCGCCGGTTACGCCGGGCAAGGTCCAGCCGGCGAATGGCAGAAGCCGTTCGCGTGCGCCGGTCGCGAGAATCAGGCGCTCGTAGGTGACGCACGCGCCGCCGAATTCCGTCGATTCGAGCAGCAGGCCGCGAGAACTCAACGGCGCAACGACGCGTGTCGACGGCCAGTGTGCGATGGCGCTTTGCCCGCCGATCGCCGTCAGAAGAGTGCTCAGTTGCGCCTGCGGCGCGTGGCTCGGACCTTGACGCCAGATCTGGCCGCCCGCGCGTGGATTGTCGTCGACGAGCGCAACCGTGGCGCCCGCGCGCGCGGCGGCGGACGCGGCGTTCAAACCAGCGGGACCGGCGCCGACGATGACGATGTCGAAGTGCTGTTTCATCGCGAGCCCGTAACTTGGTTCAACTCGGCCAGGCGGCCTCCCATGGCGACGATAATTAAGTGGTGTTTCATCAAATGCCCACCGCTTCGTGCAAGCCGACCCGGCTACCTTCGACGACCACAAGATCGAAGTGCAACCTCATTGCGCACCCCGCGCGTCCTAAGTACTAACACTCTGCCCTTCCCGACACAAAGTCTGGCACGCCAGCGCATGCGCCCGGCCGTCGATCGTCACGCGGCATTCCTGACACACGCCCATGCCGCATAGCGCGGCGCGAGGTTGACCGCTCACCGACATTCGCGTGCCGCGAACGCCCGCTAACACGAGCGCCGCGGCCACGGTCGTGCCGGCATCGACGTCGATACGGCGGCCATTGATCGTCACGCTCACGCGCGTCGCCACGCCCGCGCTATTCATGAATCACCTTTTGGGCAAAACGAACCGGCAAATAAGGATCGAGAGGAATCGCCGTGCCACTCTGCACGATTTGCGCCGTAAGCAGCTTCGCAGTCGCAAGCGAGGTCGTTACGCCCAGCCCCTCGTGTCCAACGGCGAGCCACACGCCTGGCGCGAAGTCGCCGGCCGGACCGATTAGCGGCAGGCCGTCCGGCGATGCCGCGCGAAACCCCGTCCACGCGCGAATGCCGCTGAGGGTCGGCAGCACCGGCAGATAGCATGCGGCGCGCTGCAGCATCTGCGCGAGTACGGGCATGTCGACGGCGGGATCGGTGGTGTCGAACTGGCGCGACGAGCCGATCAGCAATTGTCCCGTGGGCCGCGGCTGTGCATTGAACGCCACCGAGGTGCCGGCCGCATGATGCGCGCTCTTGATGTAGCCAAGTTCGAGCAACTGATGCCGGATCAAGCCGGGATAACGGTCCGTGATCAGCAGGTGGCCTTTCTTCGGCTGCAAAGGCAGCGACGCCACCAATTGCTGCGCACCCAGACCATTCGCCACGATCACGTGCGCCGCGCCGATGTGTTCGCCGCTCGTCAGCGTGACACCGCTTGCGCTGACCGACGCCACCGCGGCACCTAAACGCAAATGGATATTTGCCGCGCCCGGCGATCGTGTCAGCAGCCACTCGGCGACGGTCGGCGCGTACACGATGCTGTCGTGCTCGATCCGCAAACCGCCCGCCATCGATGCCGCCAGCGCCGGCTCGCAAGCCCGCAGCGCGGGCGCGTCGAGCAATTGCGCGGCGATTCCCTGAGCCTCGAACGCGGCATGCATCGCGCGCGCGGCCTGCCACTCTTCTTCGTCGGCGGCGACCCAGAGCGTGCCGCAGCCCGCGAACGCGTCGCGCGGACGCAGTTGCGGCGCTAGCTCCAGCCACAAGTCTCGTGAATAGCGGCTTAGCGCGAATTCCGCCGGCGAATCGTTCATCACGACGATGTGCCCCATGCCCGCCGCCGTCGCGCCGCCGCCGATGCCCTGCGCGTCGAGCACCTCGACCCGCATGCCGAGCGCCGCCAGTTCCGCCGCGCATGCCGCGCCGACAATACCTGCGCCGACGATCAACGCGTCCGCCGTCATGCCGCGGGGATGCCCCACGCGAACGGGTCGCGCTCGTCGAAGCAAAGACGCGCTTCTGCCGCGATGTACGCGTGACCGGTGATAGTGGGAATCACATGGACGCCATCGCCGGCGTGGCGATAGCTCGCCTCGAACACGCTGCCGATAATGCTTTCCTGCCGCCACACCGCGCCTTCGGCCAGTTTGCCGTCGGCAGCAAGGCAGGCCACTTTGGCGCTCGTGCCGGTGCCGCACGGCGAGCGGTCGTACGCGCTGCCGGGACAGAGCACGAAGCTGCGGCTGTCGAGGCCATCGCGCGAACCTGGTCCGAAGAGTTCGATGTGGTCGATCAAGGCGCCGTCCGCGCCGGTGATGCGCTGTGCAATCAGCGCGTCGCGAATCGCACCGCTGAACGCCGTCAATTCGCCGATCTGCGACGCTTCCAACGCGCGCCCGTGGTCGGCGACGAGAAAGAACCAGTTGCCGCCCCAGCCGATGTCGCCGGTCAGCACGCCGTGACCCGGCACGTCCACTTGCACCGACTGGCGATACCGGTACGCGGGCACGTTGCGCACCGCGACGCTGCCGTCGTCGTTGAGCGCCGCTTCGACAATGCCGACCGGCGTCTCGATCCGATGCCGTCCCGCCCCGATCCGTCCGAGGTGCGCCAGCGACACGACGAGACCGATCGTGCCGTGCCCGCACATGCCGAGATAGCCGACGTTGTTGAAAAAGATCACGCCGGCCGCGCACGTCGGGTCGTCCGGCTCGCAGAGCAGCGCGCCCACCACCACGTCCGAGCCGCGCGGTTCGGTGACGATGCCCGCGCGCCAGTCGTCGAACCGCGTGCGGAACACGTCGAGCCGTTGCGCCAGCGTGCCGCCGCCGAGATCCGGGCCGCCCGACACCACGAGGCGGGTCGGTTCACCGCCGGTGTGCGAGTCGATGATGTCCAAGGTTTTCATGATGCCCATGGTAGAAACGGCGGGCGGGCGAGTCTTGGTGTGCTTACGCGTGGATTGTGACGATTTCGGCATAGCCATGCGATGACGCGACGGCCTTGCCCGCTCGCACCGACCGCAGTCGGAGCCGGCGTGCAAGACGCACAACGGACGTGACCTGGAGCGCACGCCGTCATGCCGCTGACGCGCACTCAACGGACCTCGCCCTTCATCCTGAAATAAGCCATCGAATCTTGATCCGACGACTCAACGGGCGAAGCGGTTATGCTGAAATCGTCATTTGCCACGCGCGATTCACGCAAGACGGCAGGATTTTCCCTGCTTACACTGCGCTGAACACATCAACACTCAGGAGAGCAGTCGTGGCGCATATCTGGGAAGGCGTATTGCCCGCAGTCACCACTAAATTCAACGCGGATTTCAGCATAGATCGCGCGTCGACCGGCAAGAATATCGAGGCGCAGATCGACGCCGGCGTGGACGGCATCATCGTGTGCGGATCGCTGGGCGAAGCGTCGACGCTCTCGCTGGATGAAAAGCTGCAAGTACTCGACATCGCCGTCGAGGCTTCGCGCGGCCGCGTGCCGGTCCTGCTGACGATCGCGGAAAACAGCACGCTCGACGCCTGCCGTCAGGCCGAAGCCGGCAGCCGTCATGGCGCGGCCGGTTACATGGTGCTGCCGGGGCTGCGTTACCTGTCGGACCGCCGCGAGACGCTGCATCATTTCCGCAGCGTCGCCGACGCGAGCGCGCTGCCGCTAATGATCTACAACAATCCGCTCGCCTACGGCGTCGACATGACGCCCGACATGTTCACGGAAATTGCCGACGAGAAGAAGATCGTCGCGATCAAGGAATCATGCGGCGACGTGCGGCGCGTGACCGACCTGATCAACGCGGTCGGCGACCGTTTCGCGATTCTCTGCGGCGTCGACAATCTCGCGATGGAGGCGATCCTGATGGGCGCGCATGGCTGGGTGGCCGGTCTCGTGTGCGCGTTTCCGCGTGAGACGGTGGTGATCTACAAGCTGCTGAAAGCGGGGCGCATCGAGGAGGCGCGGGCGATCTACCGCTGGTTCGCGCCGCTGCTCGCGCTCGATGTATCGGCGAAGCTGGTGCAGAACATCAAACTTGCCGAAGCGATGGTCGGACTCGGCACGGAGCCGGTTCGCCCGCCCCGTCTGCCGCTGGCCGGCGACGAACGCAAGGCCGTCGAAGCATTGATTCGCAAGGCGCTTGAAACGCGGCCCGCGCTGCCGCAGATTTGATCCGACGCGGCTGGTTGGCGTCAGGCCGCCTGCTTCTCGGCGTCGATCTCCGCATCGATAACGGCGGCTTGACCCTGACGCAGATGCAGCAGCCGGTAGCCGCTCTTATAAACCGGTTGCAGCCGGAATTCGTTTTGCGGCTCGATCTCGAGCAGAAGGCGCAGCCGCGAAACGTGACTGTCGATGGTGCGGGTGAATTCGCGGAACTCGCGGCCCCATACCATCGCGAAGATGTGGTCGCGCGACAGCACGCGGCCGATGTTGGAGAAGAACAGCGACGCCAGCCGGTACTGCGTGCCCGACAGCTGAACCGGCTGGCCGCGCAGCATGACGAGTTGGCGGTGCGTGTCGAAATGGTATGGACCGACATCGAAACTGGCGGAGCTGAACCGGTCCGGATACGCCCGCCGCAGCAGTGCGGCGACCCGCTCGCGAAACTCGGCTGCGCGCAGCGGCAACCCGACATAGTCGTCTGCGCCCGCGACGAACGCGCGCACGATGTTTTCCTCCGCCGTGTCCGCCGATGCGAACATGACCGGCAGACGGTCGCCGCCCACCGCGCGCGCCGCGCGCAAAACCTCGGCGCCCGAGAGGCGCAGGCCCTGCCAGTCGAGCACCAGCAGATCGACCGTGGAACGCGCGAGCGCTCTCGACATGCTCAGGCCGTCGTCATAGGTCGAGCAGGAATGGCCAGCGCTCGTCAGGACCTTTTCGATCGACTGACGCATGACCAGGTCACGCTGAAGAATGGCAATACGCATGGGATGACTCGGAAGATAGCTCGGACGCGATTCTCAGAGGCGCGCCGATTCCATCCCATAGGAGCAATCCTAATTACATATGAATCGATTGGCCCGGACAACGCGGCTCCGCATTCCTACATTCGCTACCGACAAGTCCTGAGAACACGGTCGTCGCCATTGCTGTCGAAAGAGCACATTCCCGGGAACTTTTCCCAATCTAATTAAGCACTTCCCGAAGCAATCGGCTTTCATCCTGTAAAATCCCGCCTGGCCTCAATCGTCATCGCGCTTGCCTTACCCGGGCTAGCGCGCCGGTGTCCCGTGCTCTACCCAGCGCTTTCCACACTTCTCGCTCGACGACCGCCGTATTTCCACGCGCTACGTGTGGCTCCCAATTCAAGACATGACACAAGCAATGCAAGCGACAAATCTGGGTGGAGCGCAGGCTGTCACCCCACGCCCTCTTGGGCGCAGCGATTACAAAACGCTCGGACTCGCCGCCCTCGGCGGGGCGCTCGAGTTCTACGACTTCATTATCTTCGTATTTTTCGCGCCGGCGATCGGCCAGCTATTCTTCCCGGCGGCGATGCCGGACTGGCTGCGTCAGGTGCAAACCTTCGGCATCTTCGCCGCGGGCTATCTGGCGCGGCCGCTGGGCGGCATCATCATGGCGCATTTCGGCGACCTGTTCGGCCGCAAGCGCATGTTCACGCTGAGCGTGCTGCTTATGTCGGTGCCTACGCTGATGATGGGCCTGCTGCCCACTTACACCAGCATCGGCGTGCTGGCGCCGGTCCTGTTGCTGCTGTTTCGCGTGATGCAAGGCGCGGCGGTCGGCGGTGAAGTCCCGGGCGCCTGGGTGTTCGTCTCGGAGCACGTGCCGCAGCGGCACATCGGCTATGCGTGCGGCACGCTGACGGCCGGCCTCACGGCGGGCATCCTGCTCGGCTCGCTGATCGCATCGGCGGTGAACCGCAACTTCGCGCCGGCGGAAATCTCCGCTTACGCGTGGCGCATTCCGTTCCTGGTCGGTGGCGTGTTCGGCATGTTTTCGGTGTATCTGCGCCGCTGGCTACATGAAACGCCGGTGTTCGCCGAGCTCAAGCAGCGCAAGGCGATTGCCGCCGAAGTGCCGCTCAAGGCCGTGCTGCGCGACCACGGCCGCGCCGTGATCGTGTCGATGCTGCTCACGTGGATGCTCTCCGCCGCAATCGTCGTGGTGATCCTGATGACGCCGACGCTGCTGCAAAAGCAGTTCCACATCGCGCCGGCCACGGCGCTGCTGGCGAACTGCGTGGCAACGCTGTGCCTGACGATCGGTTGCGTGATGGCGGGCTCGATTGCCGGCCGCATTGGCGCGGGGCGCACGATTTTCGTCGGCGGCCTCGCGCTGGCGGTGACGTATTACGTGATGTTCCAGCAACTCGCCGTCGACACCTCCGCGCTAGTGCCGCTGTATGCGGTGGCGGGTCTGTTCGTCGGCGTGATCGGCGCGATTCCGTTCGTGATGGTCAAGGCGTTCCCGCCGGTGGTGCGTTTCTCGGGCATCTCGTTCTCGTACAACGTGGCATACGCCGTGTTCGGCGGCCTCACGCCGATCGCCGTGTCGCTGATGATGAAGTCGAACCCGATGGCCGCGCCGATGTACGTCGGCGCGATCTGCATTCTCGGGGCACTGACCACGCTGTTCATCAAGGACGCGCCGCAAAAGCACTGATCGGCAGCTTGCGCTTTGTCACAACGGCGTGCCGCAAACGGTGCGCCGTTTTTGTTTGCATCATCGGGCTCGACGGCTCGCGCTTGCGGGTGACATCCACACTTCACGCCGCGCCGAAACATGGTGCGCTGCATCGAGCCTACGATGTACCGCATGAACTCCTCAAATTCCTCCCACTCGTCCGCACTCGGCCGCGTCCTCGCGACGGTCAGCGTCGGCTTCGTCGTCACGCAACTCGACGTGACCATCGTCAACATCACGCTGCCGAAAATCGGCGCGGATCTGCATGCGAATGTCGCCGCCCTGCAATGGGTCGTCGACGCCTACACGCTCGCGTTTGCCGTGCTGATGCTGTCCGCCGGCGCGCTCGGCGACCGCTTCGGCGCACGGCGGCTGTACGCGGCCGGTATTGTGCTATTTGCGCTCGCGTCGCTCGCCTGCGGTCTCGCGCTCGACTCGGCCATGCTGGTAGCGGCGCGCGCGGTGCAAGGCGTCGGCGCCGCCGCCATGCTGCCGAACTCGCTGGCGCTGCTCAATCAATCGTACGGACACGATCCCAAACTGCGGGCGCGTGCGGTCGGACTGTGGACTGCGGCGGGCGCGATTGCGATCGCGGCGGGGCCGGTGGTCGGCGGCCTGCTGATTGCGGCGTTCGGCTGGCGCAGCATCTTTCTCGTCAATCTGCCGATTTGCGCTGCCGGCTTCCTGGCGACCCTGCGGTGGGTGCCACGGCCCGAAGCCGCGACGCGTCGAAAGCCGTCGTCGCCTGCGGCCGTCGCTTCCGACACGAAGCCGCGCGGCATTGACCTGGGCGGCCAGTGTCTCGCCATTGTCGCGCTGACCGCGTTCGTCGCTGCTGTGATCGAATGGCGGCCACTAGGTCTCGGCCACCCGCTCGTGGCCGGCGGCTTCGTGCTCGCGCTGATCGCGGCGAGCGCCTTTGTCCTCGTGGAATCGCGCGTCGCGGCGCCGATGCTGCCGCTCTCGCTCTTCAGCAAGCGCTCCTTCAGCGTGGCGGTGCTGTTCGGTATCTGTGTGAATCTGACGTACTACGGCATGGTGTTCGTGCTGAGCCTGTATCTGCAGCGCGTGCGTGGCTATACGCCGTTGCAGGCGGGCCTTGCATTCCTGCCGCTGACTGGCGGCTTTTTGCTGTCGAATGTGGCGAGCGGCTGGGTGGTCGGCCGCTTCGGCGTGCGGGTGCCGATGATTGCCGGCGCGATCACCGCCGGGCTCGGCTATGGCCTGTTGCATTGCGTCGATGCCGGCACGCCGCTCATCGACCTGCTGCTGCCGTTCCTGCTGATTCCATCGGGCATGGGCCTGGCTGTTCCGGCGATGACCACCGTCGTGCTCGCCTCGACGGACGCGCCACGCGCCGGAACCGCGTCCGCCGTGCTGAATACGGCGCGGCAGGCAGGCGGCGCGGTCGGCGTTGCCGCTTTCGGCGCGTTGGCGAGCGGCGCCGCTGCGGTGCAGATCGTGACGGGCATGCGGGCGTCGAGCGCCGTCTCGGTCGGCTTGCTGGTGATCGGCGGCGTGCTGAGCTGTTTCGTGCATCCGCAGCCGCAGTCGTCGGACGCCGCGCATCGCCATGCAGGTCGCGAACGGGTCGGCGAATCGCGCTGAGGGTGGCGCCTGTCGGGATCGTGTGCACAAAAAACGACCCCCGCGATGCTTGCGCATGGCGGGGGTGGTGACGGGTGGTTCGACGGCAACTGGCTAGTTCGCCACGCCGCCTCCCGGCTTACAGCGAAGCTTCCTGAATCGTGCCGGTGTCGATGGCGCGCTCGATCAGCCCTTCGTTTTGCGCTTTGGCGATGGCGTCGGCGATCAGTTTCTCCGGTTCCTCGATTTCGGCCTTGATCGTGCTGATGAACCCGGACGCATCCAGAACCACCAGCGTCTTCGCCGAATCAGCCAGGCTGATGATCACCCGATGCGGCGTGGGCCCCTCACCAAGACTCGCGCACAACTGCGTGGCCTTGCCGCCAATGATTTGCTCAAAACTCTGAATCATTATTTGCTCCCTTGGTTACGGCCAGAATCGAAAGCGACTCGCACAGACTACCTCAACTGCCGCGTCAAAGCCCGAGTCCGCCGCGCGGCGCTCGCGCTCCGTCGATGCTGATACGGCCCGCGCCCGTCACGAACAGCAGCAGGAAACCGCCGGCAATGCCGATGTTCTTCCAGAAATGGATCACCATGTCGCGTTGCAAGGCGGCGTCGGTGACATTCCAGAAATCGTGGCCCAGCACTGCCGTCGCCACCGTGTACACCGCCATGATCAGCGCGAGCGGCCGCACCTTGAAGCCGACGATCAGCAACAGGCCACCGAGCGCCTCGACCGCCGTTGCGATCGGTGCGGCGATCTGCACGAACGGCACGCCCTTCGAATGCAGGTAGCCGACAAAGCCCGCGTAGCCCAGCAGCTTCATCACACCGCCCCACAGGAACAGCACAGCAAGCGCAATACGAGCGATGAGGATAACGCCGGAATCGACGGGACGCGACATGAGGGACTCCAGTAAATGAATAAGCAGCAGACCCGGCCAGCAGCCCGCAGTTCCCCACTTTGCACCTGACAACAGGGCTTTTGCCCGCCTTTTCCTAGCACGGACAAGGATGAGCAGCGCGGGACGCGCCGCATGCCGGGAATGGAAAAACGTCCGAGCGGGCCGCCCGGTAGCGGCCACGGCGAGTGCCGATGGCGGAATTGCCGCCGTGCTTATGCGTGAGGATACGTTGCGACTTCGATCAGATTGCCGTCCGGATCGCGGCAATACACCGAAGTCATCTTGCCGCGCGCGCCGTCGCGCTCCACCGGACCGGCCTCGATTTCAACGCCTTGCGCAAGCCAATGCGCCTTGACCTCGGCCGGGCCCGCGGTCGTGACGAAGCACAGATCGGCGCTGCCGGGCACCGGCTCGCGGCCGGTGAACCACGCGACGGTGTCGGCGGTTACGGGACGCAGATTGATCTTCTGATTGCCGTAGAACATCGCCACCCGCGTGCCGGTGCGCGACTCGAACTCGGCGCGCCGCATGCCGAGCATACGTGCGTACCACGCCGCGCTGACTTCCACGTCGGCGACGTTCAGAACGAGATGATCGAGAGTGTCTATCGAGAAGCTCATGGTTTTCGTCACCGTGATGTAGGGCGATGCGCCGCGACGGATCGGCTCGATCCGCCGTCAGCGGCCAGACGAAAAACTAGCACGTGCGCGAGATCCGCGTGCGGCGACCGGCGCGTTGCGCTTATGGCTTCGCGCCGCAATGGAGTTGGCGAAGGTTACGACTGAGGCGCGTCCGGCGCGAGCAGAACGCCCTTGGTGAAGACGAAGCAACCATAGCCGCGCTCTTCACCGGTCGCGATCACACAATACGCTTTGCGCGCCCGTTCATAAAACGCAAACCGTTCGATCGACGCGAACGGCACGTCGCGCCCTTCCGCGGCGTTGATCTCAGCCTGCGCCTCGCGCTGCACGGCCGGAATGGTGTGCGGCTCGCCCACCACTTCCATGCGCGACGCGGGATGCTCGATGAATGTGTCCAGCGGCATCACCGACAGCACCGCGCGAATCGCGCGCGGCGAGCTCACGCCGTCGAGGCGGAGCACTTTGCCCAGCACGCTCTCACGCGCAACCGAATCGCCGGGGAAATTGGCGTCGCAGATGACGAGTTCGTCGCCATGGCCCATCGCGCGCAGTGCATGCAGGATGTCGGCATTCAGCAGCGGGTCCAGATTCTTCAGCACGGTGTCTCCTTGTGGTCCGGTTGGCGGTTTTGACCGCCGAGGTTTGGACGTGGGTTATCGGGTCGCGCGAAGCGAGTGGCTCATGCTCGCGTTCGGGTCGGGCCGACGCGGCGGGCGCCCGGCTCGGCGAGCGCGTGTCCGCGCGACGGATCGCATTCCAGCGGACGATTGTAGCAAGCAACGTCGCGGGCATTCGTCGAGGGTGGCGCGAGGCGGCTGGGCGTCGCGTTGCTGGAGCGGTGGGTCGGGAGAACGCGCTGCGTGGCCGGCACAGTCACGCCCTCACCGCACTGGCAGCGCAACCAGCCGACCACCGCCAGCAGCACGAGGCCCGCGCCGCCCAACACCGGCTCGCGCCAGCCCAGCAGCGCGATGAACATGAACGCGCGCGCTCCAGCGAGCAGCGCGAAGCCGGCGATCACGCCGGACAGCGAGTCGAGTGCGCCCGACAGGCGCGCCAACGTGATGGCCGATTGGGGCGTCGTGGCGGCAGCGGGCTCGTGCATGATCGTCTCCGTAAAAAAGGGGTGGTCAGACGCCGCCGGGCACCTGGTCGAGGAAGCCGGTGACGGTCTGCAAGCGTCCATGCGGATCGATCACGCCGAAGTCGGATCCCTTCACGATCGCGTCGCCCGCGGGCGTGGTCAGCTCCCACGAGAAACGCAGCCGGTCGGCGAAGCCGTCGACCTGGCCCGTACGGCGAAACGTGTGATGCGGGAAGCGCTCGTGCACCGCGCGAATCATCGCGTCGATGCCGGCGTGGCCCGCGCCCGCCAGCAGCGGGTCGCGATAGTCGGCGTCGGCGCTCCAAGTCGCGGCGATCAACTCGCGACGGCGCGCGCCATCGGTTTCGTTCCATGCGTCGAAATAACGGTCGATCAGATCGGTATGCGCGTTCATCTCCAGACTCCTTGATTGGCAGGACTGAGCACTACGCTCGGCAGACTCGTTGTATGCGGCGGGCTCGGAGTGAAGATTGACGGCTCGGGCGCGCTGCGTCGATTACGTGCGAGGTAAGCATCCTCGCGTTTCGTAGTTCGTCGGATTGGCCATCCGGCCGAGTCGTCAGCCGCGCTGGCAGCCGCTAACCTCGTGTGGCGAATGGGGGCCGCGCGGCGCTCGCGCGCGGCACACGACGTACTCGACAATCACGGACACGGGGGGCCTTTTTCAATATGGTTTTCACACTTGCAAGATCGTATCCACAAGGATACACTGCTCAGCAGATCAGTTCACCGCCTGTGTACGAAGTCAACCGCACCGAGCAATTCGACGCATGGCTTGCACGGCTCGCGGATTTACGAGCGAGGGCAAAAATACTCGTGCGGATCCGGCGTGCGGAACGTGGGCATTTCGGCGACGTGAAATTGCTGGAAGACGGTGTATCCGAGATGCGCATCGACTGCGGCCCGGGCTATCGGGTCTATTTCGCGCGTGAAGGGCGCATGGTGTATCTGCTTCTCTGTGGTGGCGCCAAGGCCGCCCAGCCGGCTGATATCAAGCATGCCAAAACAATGTGGGCAGCAATCAGAAAGGAACTGTCATGAGCAAAATCAAAACCGCGCGGTTCGACGCGTCGGACTACCTCGATAGCGAGGAAGCGATTGCTGAGTATCTCAACGCAGCGCTTGAAGACGGCGACTCCGACGTGCTGCTTGCCGCCATCGCCGACATCGCCAAAGCGCGCGGCATCGCCAAGGTTGCGGCAGACGCCGGACTCGGGCGCGAAAGCCTGTACAAAACGCTCGCGCCCGGATCCAAGCCGCGTATGGACACGGTGCTCAAGCTGCTGCGCGCGCTCGGCGTCAGACTCAACGTGGTGCCGGAAGGCGTGGCGGCAGCCTGAGTCGCATTGCCGCTTGTGGCGACTTCACAGGGCCCGTCAGCATGTTGGATGAGCTGGGCGGTCAGGACTGTTTCCGGGGTTTCGTAGGCCTGGCCGGGCGTATTCCGGGGTATTCCATTACCTCTCAGGTAATGGATGGCTAGCGCGGTTTGACTATCATCGGTGGCATGAACACACTCTCTCTTGCGCAAACCGTCCCGTCGCATGCATCGGCGGCCAGCCGCACGGTCGGCGATCTGCTGCGTGAATGGCGCCAGCGGCGAAGAATGAGCCAGTTGCTGCTCGCAGCCGAAGCCGATATTTCGACCCGGCATCTGAGCTTCGTCGAATCGGGTCGCGCGGTGCCGAGCCGGGAAATGGTCATGCATCTTGCCGAACGGCTCGACGTACCGCTGCGCGCACGCAATGCACTGCTGGTCGCGGCCGGTTATGCGCCGCTGTTCCGCGAGCGTCCGCTATCGGATCCGCAACTGGCCGCCGCGCGCGAGGCCGTCGAGTTGGTGCTGAAGGGACACGAGCCCTACCCGGCGCTCGCCATCGACCGGCACTGGACCATCATTGCCGCGAACAACGCGCTCGCGCCTCTGCTGACCGGCGCCAGTCCGGAACTGCTGAAGCCGCCGGTCAATGCGCTGCGCCTGAGCTTGCATCCGGAGGGCATTGCGGCGTCGATCGTCAATTGGCACGCCTGGCGCGAGCACATTCTGGCTCGGCTGCAGCGGCAAATCGACGTGAGTGGCGACAGCACACTGAGCGCGCTGCGCGACGAACTGGCCGCCTACCCGGCGCCGCCGAACGCGGAAGCGGGCGGCCACGACAATGCCGCCGTCAATCAGATCGCGGTGCCGCTGCGGCTGCGCACGCCGATCGGCGTGCTGTCGTTTTTCAGCACGACCACGGTCTTCGGCACACCGATCGACGTGACGCTCTCCGAGCTCGCCATCGAAGCGTTCTTTCCGGCCGATCAGCAAACTGCGGCCGCACTGCGCGAATTCGGCGAGAGCCAGCGCGCCGAGGCGGCCCGCGAACCTTAGCCTGATGGTGGAAGACGAGGCACACTGCCGCGTTAAACCCATGTCCTTTCACTCGCCAGATTGACGCGGAGAAATGCACTTGAACGACAACGCCGTACTCGTACGCCAACTCGGTCCCGACGACCGCGACGACTATTTCCGGCTTCGCCTGCGTGGACTGAGGGCGCATCCGGATTCGTTCGGCCAGAGTTACGAGGAAGCGCTCGCCAAAGGTCCGTCACAACACGACTCGATGCTGAAGGGCTCACGTGCGGCGGAAGGCGATTTTCTGCTCGGCGCTTACGCATCGGCCGGAACGCCGTTGATCGGCGTGGTCGGCCTGATCCGCAATCCGAGCGACAAGCAGCGGCATAAAGCCGCCCTGATCGGCATGTACGTCGCGCCGGAAGCGGCGGGTCGCGGCGTCGGGCGCGCGCTACTCAACGAATTGCTGGCGCGGGCCTCGCGCGTGGAGGGTTTGCGGCAAATCCAGTTGCACGTCGGCAGCCGTAACGAAGCGGCGCGGAAACTGTATGAGTCGCTTGGCTTTCGCAAATTTGGCTGCGAGGTCGGCGCGCTGAATGTCGGCGGCGTGTTCCATGATGCGGATCTAATGGCGCTGTTTATCCAATAGATACTGGCGCGGCGAACGTCGCGCCCCGTCACCCTCATTCAACCACCGTGCCGCAGCACGCGATCCGTGCTACTTTTTTGACTGCCTTGTCGCCACAGCCGCCCCGAAAATGGTTCTCCAACCGCCCTCAGGTTGCTCTCGACCCATCGCTTGTCAGTCAACTCACACATGTCCGACCTCTCCACTTCGCTTCCGCGCGTGCCGCGCCGTTTCGATATCAATCCGAAACCGCTCAGCGCCGCGCTCGTTCTTATCGCGCTCGGCGCGGTTTATCTGGCGCAGACCGTCAGCGGCCGCCAGGCGGCGCTCTATCTCGTCGGCGCGCTGCTCGGCATGTCGCTGTACCACGCGGCGTTCGGCTTCACTTCGGCATGGCGGGTTTTTATCGCCGACGGCCGCGGCGCCGGCCTGCGCGCCCAGATGCTGATGCTCGCGCTCGGCGTGTTGCTCTTCTTCCCGGCACTGCAAGCCGGCACGCTGTTCGGCCATCCGGTGGTCGGACTTGTCGCGCCGGCGGGCACGTCAGTACTGGTCGGGGCCTTCATGTTCGGCATCGGCATGCAACTGGGCGGCGGCTGTGCGTCCGGCACGTTGTACACCGTGGGTGGCGGCAGCACCCGCATGATCGTTACGCTGGCGGCGTTCGTTATCGGCTCGGTCGTGGCAACCGCGCACATGCCGTTCTGGACCGCATTGCCGTCGCTCAAACCGCTCTCGATGGTGACCGCACTCGGCGCGGGCTGGGCCATCGCGCTGAACCTGGTCGTGTTCGCCGCCATCGCGGCACTCACCGTTCTGATCGAACGGCGCCGTCACGGCCAACTGGTCAACGAACCGCCGCGCCAGCCGCATACGTCGCCGTGGCTGCATGGTCCGTGGCCGCTGTTTGTCGGTGCGATCGCGCTGGCTCCGCTCAACTTCGCGACGCTGGCACTCTCGGGGCGTCCGTGGGGCGTGACGTCCGCGTTCGCGCTCTGGGGCGCCAAGCTCTTTGCCGTGCTCGGCATCGATGTGGCCGATTGGCCGTATTGGGCCGCTCACGCCAATGCGAACTCCCTCGCCGCCCCTGTTACACATGACGTCACCTCGGTGATGGATATCGGCATCATCCTGGGCGCAATGTCAGCCGCCGCGCTGGCCGGACGTTACGCGCCCGTGTGGAAAGTGCCGGCGCGCTCGCTGATCGCGGCAGTGGTCGGCGGCCTGATGCTGGGCTACGGAGCCCGCCTAGCCTACGGTTGTAACATCGGCGCCTACTTCAGCGGCATCGTGTCAGGCAGCTTGCACGGCTGGCTGTGGCTGGCCGCTGCTTTCGCCGGAAACGTACTGGGCACGCGCCTGCGGCCGGCCTTCGGCCTCGAAGTCGAATGCGTTCGATCCACCGGCTGCTAGATGTTACGTAGGACGTTACAAATGCGGCCTAGTTTGTAACCGGGGCCGCACCAAGCTGTTACACCTCTGTTGCGTCCCCATTGCAGTGCCTAATACCGGTATTTATTACTTTATATCGCACTCGCTTTCTATTTCCTTTCCGAGCCAGGCGGGAATTACCGATTCGCAACCGCCCCATCTGCTTTCCTCAGACAAACTAGCAAAACACCCGTAATACAAGGGTTTCCATGGATCAGACAAACGTCCCCGATAGCGGAAAATCCGCCTTGCATCGTCTATTACACGACTGTGAAAGAGTTACCGAAATTTGATGTATCTTTTTGAGATATTTTTTGAGAAGGGATTGATTTCTTGTTTTACCCTTCATACAATTCGTCCCAAGCTGTTACGAAATGTAACGCGATGTATCAAAAGGTCGCTATCTGTATCAGGTGGTGACCCGTAGCCGGAGGACAACGTTTCCGGCGAGGCACAAAAGACATAACGGCAAAAAATGCCGACATAGTAATTCGGGGCTTCGGAAAAAACAGAAATGGACCGTAGCAGCGAGACGCTGGATTCTATCCGCGAGATTAACTTGTCTTACATCATGCTTGCGCAACGTATGTTGCGTGAGGACAAACCGGTCGGCATGTTCCGGCTGGGACTGTCGTCGGAACTGGCTGATTTGCTTGCCGGGCTGTCGCTCGCGCAGATCGTCAAGCTGGCCGCTTCCGATCAGCTTTTGTGCTTCTTCCGCTTCAACGACCACTCGATGTTGTCGGCGTTGACGCAAACGACGAAGCACACCGCAGTGGCACCGACTCACGCGGCGATCCTGCTTGCAGGCCAGCCGGCTGAACAGTTCGCTTAATCGAGGTGACTGCGATGCTCAAGCGTAGCCTGACGGAAGACGCACAGGAAGTATTCCGCGCCATTGCACTGATCGAACTGGGCGCACGCATGCAAGTGCTCGAGAGTGAATTGACGCTCTCGCGCGACCGCATGATCCGCCTGTATCGCGAGGTCAAGGGCGTGTCGCCGCCCAAGGGCATGCTGCCGTTTTCGGCGGACTGGTACATGACGTGGCTCGCGAACATCCACGCGTCGCTGTTCTACAACACGTACCTGTTTCTGAAGAACGAAGCGCGCTGCTCGCATCTGGACGCGCTGACCAAAGGGTATCGGCTGTATCTGGAACATTGCCAGCACAGCGAAACCGAACCCGTGCTGGACTTGACGCGTGCGTGGACGCTGGTGCGTTTCTTCGACGCCGACATTCTGCAATTGACCAAATGTTGCCGTTGCACCGGCAAGTTCGTGGCGCACAAACACGATCTGCAGCACAACGTGGTGTGTGGCGCCTGCCAGCCGCCGTCGCGTGCCGGCAAGACCAAGAAAGCCGCGGCCGCCCGACAGGAAGCGCTCGAAGCAGCACAGATCGCGCAAGCTGCCTGAGTGGAGCGCCGCTGACTCGATGAGGGCAGGTCCAGCCCGATTCGAACCGAAGCCTTGATTAGAAAGTCCGCCTGCGAGCGGACTTTTTTTCGTCCCATTCGCGCCGTCGCCTGCATAAGGCGCACGGCGAAAAGCCAGATCAGCCGGCCAGTCCCACCGTCTGCACCACCAGCCACAGGTTCGCCGCGCTGATCACCACGAACAGCGTCCACGAAACGAACCGCGTCAGCAGCGTGTTGGCGAATTCACCCATCAATGCACGGTCGCTGGTCATGCGGATCAGCGGATAAAGCGCGAACGGCAATTGCAGGCTCAGCACGACCTGGCTTGCGACCAGCAGCTTGCCGACCGCACCGTTACCCATCATCTGCACGCCGATCAGGGCGGGGATCAAGGCCAGCGCCCGAGTGATGAAGCGCCGCTGCCAGCATGGAATCTTCAGCTTCAGGAAGCCTTCCATGATGACCTGCCCCGCCACGGTGCCGGTGAAGGTCGAGCTTTGTCCCGAGGCGAGCAGGGTCACCGCGAACAACACCGCTGCGAAGCCGGTGCCGACGATCGGCGCGAGCAGCTTGTAAGCGTCTTCGATATCGGTGACCTGATTGTGGCCGGTGGCATGGAACGCCGCGGCGGCAAGAATCAGGATCGCCATGTTGATCAATAGCGCGAACACCAGCGAGCCGATCGTGTCGATGCGCGACATGCCGATCGCCGAGCGGATGCTGGCGGGGTCGCGCTTCACTGCGCGCGTCTGCACGATCGACGAATGCAGATAGAGGTTATGCGGCATGACCGTCGCGCCGAGAATGCCGATCGCCAGATACATGGGTTCGCGCGAGCTCAAAGCCTGCCACGACGGAATCAGCCCCTGCGCGACCGACGGCCAATGCGGCTGCACCAGCGCGAGCTCGATGATGTATCCCACGCCGATGGTCGCGATCAAGCCGAGCATGATCGCTTCGAGATCGCGGAAATTCTTGCCCTTCAGGCCGAGCACGATCAGCGTATCGAACGCAGTCAGCAGGACGCCGGTGGTCAGCG
This sequence comes from Paraburkholderia sp. BL18I3N2, assembly GCF_003001875.1. Taxonomy (NCBI): domain Bacteria; kingdom Pseudomonadati; phylum Pseudomonadota; class Betaproteobacteria; order Burkholderiales; family Burkholderiaceae; genus Paraburkholderia; species Paraburkholderia sp. BL18I3N2. Next base: position 989,633 of record NZ_PVNC01000001.1, on the reverse strand, counting down.
AACATTTAAATAGCAGATGGAAGGCGAGCGCGCCGCCGAGCACTTCGGCCAGATCGCAGGCCACGATCGACAGCTCCGCGAGCAGCCATTGAAAGCGCGCCACTGCCGGCGAATAACGATCTCTCGACAACGTCGCGAGATCGCGTCCGGTCGCGATGCCGAGGCGCATGCTCAGGCATTGCAGCGCCATCGCCGCAAGACTCGACAGCATGACGACGAACAGCAGACTGTAGCCATAGCGCGATCCGGCTTCGATGTCAGTGGCCCAGTTGCCCGGGTCCATATAGCCGATCGAGATCAGCAGGCCGGGGCCCGCGAATTGCAGGATCTTCTTCCAGAAAGGCGCGCCCGGCGAGACCGCCACTGAGCCTTGCACTTCGGATGGGCAAAACGGCGCCGTTGCGGTGGTCGGTAGTTTGAACTGCAATCCGGAAATCTCTCGAAGGGGATAAAACGCGGCGCCTCGTGCGGGCCGCCGCGAACCGCCTCAAGTGTACAAAGAAACTTCCGGCAACGCGCCGGTCAGCGCGTATCGGCCGACGTCGCGCACGCGATAGTCGAGCGGATCATGCAGCGTATGCACGCGGGCATTGCGCCAGAAACGATCGAGCGCGAGCGGCGCGTGCGTCGCGCGGGCGCCACAGACGTCGAACAGTTTTTCGCTGACGTCGAGCGCGGCGCGATGCGCGACGATTTTCGCCTCCGACGTGGCGAGCGCAACCTGCGCGCGGGTTTCCGCGCAAAGCGACGAACCTTGTTGCCATGCGTCTTCCAGCAGCCAGGCCGCACGCGTCGCCAGCGCTTCGGCGCTCACCGCCTGCAGCCGCATTTCGCCGAAACGCTGGATCAGGTAGGGATCGTCAGTGGCCTTGTCGACGCCGGAATAGATCCACGCCTTGCCGTTCCGCGTGACGTAGGCGCGCGCTTCGTCGAGCGCGCCCTGGGCAATGCCCACGAACAGATTGGTCAGCACCTGCTGCGAGATCAGCGTGCGCAAACTTGCATACGGTGTGTCGGGTCGCACCATCACTTCATCGGGTTCGACCTTGACCCGCGTGAAGGACACACTGCCGCTGTCGGTCTGCCGCTGGCCGATCGGGTTCCAGTCTTCGTGAACGGTGATGCCTTCACGCGTCGTCGGCACGACGCCGAAGACCGGTTTGCCGGTGAGCGGATCGTGCGCGGAGACCGTCATCATCTGCGAGCCGCGTGTGCCGGAGCAGAAGCCCTTCTGGCCGTCGAGCAGATAGCCGCCGTCATCGGTTGCGCTTGCAACGAGCCGGGTGTCGAGCGGATTGACGGCGTTGCCCCACCACCATCGTCCTTCGACGGTGCCGCTCAGATAGCGGGCACGTTGTTCCGGATTGCCCCATACATTGACGCTGACCACCTGCAGACAGGTGAAGCCCAGCAAATGCGCGAGCGCGCTGTCCACTTGCGCGATCTTGCGGATCGTCTCATAGATGTCGGGCCAGCGCGCGCCGAGGCCGCCGAATTCGCGCGGCACCGCGAGCGTGAGCAGCCCCGCGTCGGCGATCCATTGTTTTTCCTGCGCGGCGTGGCCGCCGTCGATATCGCGCTGTGCGGCACTGGCGCGCAGCGCGTCGAGCAAACCCGCGAGATCGCGCACCTCGGACGCAGCGAATGCCCGAGGCGTTTGCAACGCATCGGCGTGACGAGGATCGTTCATGCAGTTTCCACTTGAAGAATTGTTCGGCGAGCGGCGCCAGACGGAGCGCCTACGGCTGAGCTCGATGCCGTAGCTAGCATGATAGGCGGCGATTCGCGCGCGGCAAATGTGAGCCGCTATTTCTTCATGCAAATAGCGGCCTCACGGTCAATACGATCACACCCGTTGCGCAAGCCGCCGCACGAACCGGTCGCCGACGAACTGCACCGCCGTGACGATCGCGATCAGCAGCACGATCACTGTCACCATCACCGTCGTGTCGAAACGCTGGTAGCCGTAACGGATCGCCAGATCGCCAAGGCCGCCGGCGCCGACCGCGCCCGCCATCGCCGAGGAACCGATCATCGCCACCACGGTAATCGTGAAGCCGCCGAGAATGCCCGGCAGCGCCTCGGGCAACAGCACATGCCAGATGATGTGGCGGCGCTGCGCGCCCATGGCCTGTGCGGCTTCGATCAAACCGCGGTCCACTTCGCGCAGGCTCACTTCGGCCACACGCGCAAAAAACGGAATCGCCGCGATACTCAGCGGCACGATCGCGGCCCATACGCCGATCGTCGTGCCGATCAGCAAACGCGTGAGCGGCAGCAACGCTACCAGCAGAATGATGAAGGGCGTGGAACGGAACGCGTTGACGAGCGCGCCGAGCGCGCTGTTCACCGCGCGCTTTTCAAAGATGCCGCCGCGCGTCGTCGTGACCAGCACCAGCGCCAGAGGAATGCCGATTAGCGCCGCGAAGAATGCGGACACGCCGACCATGACGATGGTGTCGCGAATCGCGTCGGCGAGTTCGGAAAGCCACAACTCAGACATAGCCCAATACCTCGACATGATTGGCATAGCGACGCGCGCTGTCGAGCAGCGCCGCGATCTGCTTCTGCACTGTGTTGCCATCGTCCGCGCGCACTTGCGCCGACACCACGAGGCGCCCTTGCGCATGCCCCTGAATCCGGTCGATGCCGCCATGCACGAAACTCACCCGGCCGCCATCGACACTCAACGCCGACGCAAGACCACCGAGATCGGGCTCACGCCCATCGACGCCGGTGAAACGCACGTCCAGCAGAATCTGCGCGTCCGCTTGCGCGATGTCGTGCAGCGGCTTGATCCGTTGCGCGAGATCAATCGGCAAGTCATGCACCAACGTGCGCAACAACGCGCGCGTCGCATCATGTTGCGGATCGCCAAACACGCGCCACACGGCACCGGTCTCCACCACTTCGCCGCGCTCAATCACCGCAACCGTATCGCAGACCTCGCGAATCACCTGCATTTCGTGCGTGATCAATACGATCGTCAAATTCAGACGTTGATTGATATCGCGCAGCAGCGCGAGAATGGCTTGCGTCGTTTCGGGATCCAGTGCGGAGGTGGCCTCGTCGCACAGCAGAATGTCCGGGTCGGTGACCAACGCGCGCGCAATGCCGACGCGCTGTTTCTGGCCGCCGGACAAGCTCGCCGGATACGCGTCGCGTTTGGCGGACAGACCCACTAATTCCAGTAGCGCATCGACTTCCTTGTCGATCGCCGCTTTCGGCACGCCGGCAATTTTCAGTGGCAACGCAATGTTCTCGCGCACTGTCTTCGCCGAAAGCAGATTGAAGTGCTGAAACACCATGCCGATGCGCCGGCGCAATGCCACGAGTCCGCGCTCGTCGAGTTCGCCGACACTCACGCCATTCACGCGCACCGCGCCCGAACTCGGTTTTTCCAGACCGTTGACGAGCCGCAACAGCGTCGACTTGCCGGCTCCGCTGCGGCCGATAATGCCGAACACTTCACCACGTGCCACATTCAACGTGACGTTGGCGAGCGCCTCGGTCGACACGCCGCGGGCGTCGGCGAACACTTTGCCGACGTCGTCGAATATCACGGCGGGCTGCGTCGCTGTTGCATGCGAATCAGGATTGACGGCGAGAGACGGCGCGTCTTCGATGAATTGCGGCACGTCGAAAAGATTGGTCATGGTTTTGCTCCTCTTTTTCTACGCTTCCGCCGCGACCGGCGCAGCGGCCTGCACGCGCCGGCGATGCTGCGCGCCCACATGCACGTCCGGCAGCCGGGCACGCCCGCCGCCGAACAGTTTCTCGCGCAGCGTCGGCGCGGGATCGTAATCTTCCTTGTAGACGCCGCGATTCTGCAATTCCGGCACCACCAGATTCACAAAATCTTCGAACGATTCAGGCATCACCGTGCGCGTCAGATTGAAGCCGTCGACGCCCGCTTCCTCGATCCACGACACCAGTTCGTCCGCGATCTGCTGCGGCGAGCCGACCACCGGCTTGGCGCGGCCGCCGAGCGTCATCTGTTCGAGCACTTTGCGTTTGGTCCACACACCGCTTACGCTCTTTTTCGAAATCGCCTCGACGGCCGATTGCATCGACTCGGTCTTCACGTAGGAGATCGGTTCGTCCAGTTCGTATTGCGAGAAGTCGATGCCGGTCGAACTGGAGAAATGCGCGATGCCGCCTTCGGCGCTCGCATAACGGCGGTATTCCTCGAATTTCTCCTGCGCGGCCCGTTCGGTTTCGCCGACTACAACGGTGATGCCCGCGAAGATCTTGATGTCGTCCGGCGCGCGGCCAAAGCTCACCGCGCGCGCACGGATGTCGTCGACAATAGAGCGCGTCAATTGCTTGTTCTGGCCGCCGACGAACACGCATTCCGCGTGACGTGCCGCGAAATCGACGCCGCGGCTGGACGATCCCGCCTGGTACAACACCGGCGTGCGTTGCGGCGACGGCTCGCTGAGATGAATCGCGTCGATCGAATAGTACGGACCGTCGTGCTTCACGCGATGCACCTTGTCCGGATGCGAGAAGATGCGCGCCGCGCGGTCGCGCACCACCGCGTCGTCTTCCCAGCTCTGCTCCCACAGCTTGTAGACCACGTCCATGTAATCGTCGGCGCGGTCGTAGCGGTCGTCGTGGCTGATCTGCTGCGCGAGGCCCATGCCGCGCGCCGCGCTGTCCAGATAGCCCGTCACGATGTTCCAGCCCACCCGGCCTTTGGTCAAATGATCCAGCGTCGACATGCGACGCGCGAACAGATACGGCGGCTCGTAAGTCAGATTCGACGTGACGCCGAAGCCGATGTGTTTGGTCACGTGCGCCATCGCGGGCACGATCAGCGATGGATCGTTGATCGGAATCTGCACCGATTCGCGCAGCGGCGTCTCCGGGCCACCTTGATAAACGTCGTACACGCCGACGATATCCGCGAGAAAGATCCCGTCGAACTTGCCGCGTTCCAGCGTTTGCGCAAGATTCGTCCAATAGTCGAGGTCGGTGTAATGCGCCGAACGGTCGCGTGGGTGCGTCCACAACCCGTGATTGATGTGGCCGACCGCATTCATGTTGAACGCGTTCAGCAGGATCTTTTTCTTCGCCATCGTGCGGCTCCTTGGGCTTTCCAGTTTCGGCTAAGCGCGCGGGTTACCACGCGACGGCGTAGAGATTGCCGAAGGCTTTGTCGAGCGCGGCGCGCACTGCCGGCGAATGCTGATAGATCGCAATGAACTTGCGGATACGCGGATCGTTCGCACTTTCCGGACGCACGACCCATTGAATCGCGTAGTTCTTGTTGTCCAGGCCGTCGAACAGCAGCGCGCTATTCGGATCGGTGGTGCCGGCGAGCTTGATGAAACTCGGGTAACCCTGTGCGAGATCGACGTCGTCGAGCGAACGCGCCAGTTGCGATGCTTCCAGCTGCACGATCTTCAGATGCTTCGGGTTGTCGATGATGTCGAGCGTCGTCGCGCGATAGTCGATGCCCGGCTTCAGCTTGATGAGGCCGGCGCGCTGCAGCAACAGCAAACCGCGTCCGCCGTTGACCGGGTCGTTGGCGATCGCGACCGTGGCGCCGTCTTTCAATTCGTCGAAGCGTTTGATCTTCTTCGAGTACAGACCGATCTTCATGATCGTGCCCGGCGCGATTGCGACGAAGTTATAGCCGCCTTGCTTCTTCGCATTCTCGAGAAACGGAATGTGCTGGAAGTAGTTGACGTCGATGTCCTTGTTGGCGAGCGCCGCGTTCGGCGTGTTCCAGTCCGTGAACTCGATGATCTTCACGTCGAGGCCTTGCTCTTTCGCTTCGCCCGCGGCAATTTTGAGCGCTTCGATTTGCGGACTGGTTGCGGTGCCGATCTTCAGCGTGGGCGAGTCGGCCGCCGAAGCGGGCGCGGCCTGCAACGCGAGCGCGAGACCGAACGCGCTGATGAGCGAGACAGCCGGCGTGTGGAAAAAGCGCTGCACGGTGGACAGAAAAATGCGCATGGTGAACTCGTCAGTTTCGGGCGTGGTTTGATAAGGCGAGCCGATCCCGCGGCATGCTTTGAGGCGTCTACGAAGGGATCAGCTTTGAGACGCAATCAGGCTTGCCGGATAGGTCGGGCAACGGAAAATCCACTACGTGCGGCTTAAACCGCGCGTGGCAGCGACAGGACGCGCAATGCGGTCAGCGCGGACAGCGGAAGGTCGGACAGGTCATCGCCTCTCTCCAGATGAGGTGCGACTCATCATAGTGGGCGGCAAAGCGGCGGTCTACGAAGGGATTTTTGTAAGGAAAGCGGGAAAAATGATTTGGGCATGACGCGCGCGATGGCCAGATCCGAAGTTATAGCAGCGGCAGCACGTCCGCGCTCGACAACCACGCGCTGGTTTGAACCAGACCAGCGCGTATGAGCCGGTCCAGCATTTCGTCCACGGACCACGGCGGTCGACGCTTACGGGCTCGCAAATCCCTGAACGCAGCCAACGCGCGCTTCTCATTCAGATCGATCAGATCGAGGATGAAAACATCAGGATGCTTCACTTCGATACGCAGGCAGGACTCCAGTTGTTCCGCTGCAAAGTCCTTCAGGTTGAAGGTGACGATCGCATCCGCGCGAGCCGCGACCGCCGTCATGACGACATGCCGGTCTTTCTCGTCGACGTCGATAATTTCGCCGGAATCCGGAAGTACCTGTGTGACCAGCGCGTCGGGAAACGTTCGGTCCATCGCGTTGCGAATCGCAGCGATCTTCGGCGCGGCGTCGTTAGCCGCGCTTTTGTCCGCGAAACGGGCGGCGAGATTGCGGGTCCATTCTTCGTGAATGCGCGCCGACCACTTCGGCGCATAGAACTCGTGATCGGCGAAAGTCAGCAATACGTCGCGGACCACCATGGGAAATAGCGAACACGCATCCAGCACGACGGTAAAGCGATCAACCGACAGCATTACAGATCGTATCCGCCTATCGATTCGCTGTCCGCCACGATCTCGTCCAGGGCGCTCTTGCGTGTTGCACGCATGGTTTCCTTGTAGCGCATCACGTCGTCCATCAGCATGCGGCGATGCCGCCCAACCTTGCGAAAAGGCAGTTCACCAGCTTCAAGGCGAGCGATCAAAAATGGCCGCGACACGCCGAGCAAATCCGCCGCCTGCTTGGTGGTCAATTCGGTGTCGGCAGGATAGAGAACGAACACCTGCTCACTGGCCATCATGGCCAGCACACGCGAGAGCACCCGTAGCGTGGCGGGTGGAACCTCGATACGGGCGATATCGCCGTTTACGCCTTCTTCCACTAACGCCACGCTGTTCGCACGCGAATGGTCGAGAGCAGCGCCCATCAGGCGGCTCGCGGCGGACAGGATAGTTGCGTCGTCGTCCGACAAGATGATGCGATCGGGTGTGGCGGTGGTCATGTTCGACTCCAGATTACCCTCGAGTATAAGTCAATCCTCCCTCTAAACGCAATAAACGCAATATGTGAAATATTTGCAACGCGATCGCATTGCACCGTTTCCCCCTTTCTCCACGTGGATGCGGTTAACGAAAAACGCCGGGCCGCGCTTCCGCGCGACCCGGCGTCTACCACTCGTCTCTGATTCGACGAATTACTGCTTCGCAACCTGTTGCACAGCAGCGGCCGCCGCCACCGGCGCGGATGCCGGCGCAACCGCACCCACCGCCGTATCCGCCGCTTTCACATCACCCCAGCCACCGCCCAACGCGCGAATCAGATTGACGGTCGCCACCGCCTGCGTGCCCGACAGATGGCTTGCCTGCAGTTGCGAAGTCAGCACCTGCCGCTCGCCGTCGATCACGTCCAGGTAGCTGACCGCACCCTCCGTGTACTGCGTGCGCGACAGATGCGCCGCCCGTTGCGAGGCCTGAACCGCATCGTTCTGCTCGCGCATCTGGTCGTCGAGCAAACGCAAATCGGACAGGTTGTCCTCCACCTCACGGAACGCCACCAGCACCTGCTGACGATACTGCGCCACGTCCTCGTCATACTTCGAACGGGCTTGCGCGAGGTTCGCCTTGCGGCGGCCGCCGTCGAACAACGGCAGCGTCAACGCCGTGCCGGCAAACGGCCCGAGAATGAACGCACGGCTCGACCACTTGAACAGATCGCCGAGCGTCGCCGATTCGAAGCCGGCCCCGCCGGTGATATCGAGTTTCGGGAAGAACGCCGACTTCGCAAGGCCGATACGCGCATTCGCCGCCTGCATCGCGCGCTCCGCCGCCGAAATATCCGGCCGGCGTTCCAGCAAATCCGAAGGCAAGCCCGCCGGCACGCGCACCGTCACCGGAGCCAGCGGCGCTTCCGCGAACGAGAAATCCGCCGGCGGCTTGCCGAGCAGAATCGCGAGGCTATGTTCCGATGCCGCGCGTTGACGCGCCACGCCCACGGCGTCCGCACGCGCACTCGCCAGTTCGTTGCGGGCCCGCGATACATCCAGTTCGCCGATATCGCCTTCCTTGAAGCGCCGCTCGACCAGCTTCAGCGTGTCCTCACGCAACGCCACCGTACGACGGTACAAGTCCTGATCCGTATCGAGCTCGCGCAACTGGAAGTAGTTCTGCGCGACGTCTGCCTGCAAGGACAATTGCACCGAACGGAACAGCGCTTCGCTTTGCTGTTCGTCCGAACGCGACGCGTTCACGTTCGAGCCGACCCGCCCGAACAGATCCGCTTCGTAGGACGCGGTGGTTTGCGCACGCCAGATGGTGGCGGTGGTGCCGCCCACGCTATCCGGCTGAAATTGCGACGCCGCAGAAGCACGCTGGCGCGTCGGGCCGAAGCCTGCATCGATCTTCGGGAACCAGTCCGACTTCGCTGCCTGCGTCACCGCACGCGCCTGCTGCACGCGCGCCGCGGCGGCCTTCAGGTCCTGATTCGCGGCGGAAGCCTGCTCTTCGAGTGCATTGAGTTGCGGGTCGCCGAATATCGTCCACCATTCGCCGCGATGTGCGTCGTCGGCGGGCTGGGCCTGTTTCCACGTGCCGTTGTCCTGCGCCGATACACCCGACGCAGACGAAGGCGCAGACGCAACCGACGTAGCCGATGCCGCAGGCGCTTCCTTGAACGCAGCCGGCGCATCCACCTCCGGCCGCTTATACGTGGGCTCCAACGAGCAGGCGGCGAGCAACGCGACCAGCAAACCGCTGGCAGCCGCCCGGCCCCACCCGCTCAAAGATTCAAAGCGTTTCATTATTGTTTTCTCCTCAAGCGTCCGTCACCGGCGCGCCATAGTGCGGCGAATCTTTCTGCGCGACGTGAATCGTTCCGCCCGCCAGCGTACGCAGCACCACATAGAACACAGGGGTCAGCATCAGACCGAACAACGTGACGCCGAGCATGCCGAAGAACACCGCGATACCCATCGCATGACGCATCTCCGAACCGGCTCCGCTCGACAACACCAGCGGCACCACGCCCATGATGAACGCGATCGACGTCATCAGAATCGGCCGCAGACGCAGGCGGCTCGCCTCGATCGCCGCCGACAGCGGCGTATGCCCGTCATGCTCCAGTTCGCGAGCGAACTCGACGATCAAAATCGCGTTCTTCGCCGACAAGCCCACCAGCACCATCAAACCGATCTGCGTGAAGATGTTGTTGTCGCCGCCAGTGAGCCACACGCCGGTCAGCGCGGACAGCACGCTCATCGGCACGATCAGGATCACCGCGAGCGGCAGCGTCAGGCTTTCATACAGTGCGGCGAGCACAAGGAACACGAGCAGCACGCTGATCGGGAACACCCACAAGCCTGCGTTGCCCGCCAGAATCTGCTGATACGTCAGGTCGGTCCACTCCAGCTTCACACCGTGCGGCAAAACTTCCGCCGCCACGCGCTCGGCCGCGGCTTGCGCCTGGCCCGACGAGAAGCCCGGCGCGGGTCCGCCGTTGATGTCGGCAGCCGTATAGCCGTTGTAACGCACCACCATTTCCGGACCGAAGGTCGGCGTCACCGTCACTAGCGACGACAACGGCACCATGTCGCCCGCGGCATTGCGCGTCTTCAGTTGCAGGATGTCGTCGGCGCGCTGACGGAACGGTGCGTCCGCCTGCACCCGCACCTGATACACGCGGCCAAAGCGGTTGAAGTCGTTCACATACAGCGAGCCGAGATAAATCTGCATCGTGTTGAACACGTCCGTGACCGGCACGCCGAGCTGCTTGGCCTTCACACGATCGAGATCCACGTTCAACTGCGGCACGTTGATCTGATAGCTCGAGAAGGTCGGGCCGAGTTCAGGCGTCTGCGCGGCCTTCTTCACGAACGCCTCCGCAGCCTTGTTCAACTCCGCGTAACCGAGCGCGCCGTGATCCTCCAACTGCATCTTGAAGCCGCCGAGCGTGCCGAGACCGAGCACGGGTGGCGGCGGAAACACCGCGACGAACGAATCCTTGATCGCACCGTATTGCTGATTCAGCGCACCGGCAATCGCACCGGCCGAAAGCTTCTTGTTACCGCGATCCTTGAAGGGCTTAAGCGTGACGAACACGATGCCCGCGCTGGAGCTATTCGTAAAACCGTTCACCGACAGACCCGGGAACGCCACCGCGCTCTCCACGCCCGGCTGCTTCAGCGCAATCGAGCTCATGTCGCGAATCACCTTCTCCGTGCGATCCAGCGACGCGCCGTTCGGCAATTGCGCGAACGCAATCAGGTACTCCTTGTCCTGCGCCGGCACGAAGCCGCCCGGCACCACGCGCGAGATCAGCACGGTCGCGCCCAGCAGAATCGCGTAGACCGCCAGCATTGCGCCCTTACGGCGCAGCACGCCGGTCACGCCGCGGCCATATTCCGTCGAACCGCGATGAAAGACCTTGTTGAAACGCTTGAAAAAACCGCCCAGCACGCGATTCATCACACGCGTCAGGAAGTCTTCCTTCGCGCCATGGCTGCGCAAGAGCATCGCGGACAACGCCGGCGACAGGGTCAGCGAGTTGAACGCCGAGATCACCGTCGAGATCGCGATGGTCATCGCAAACTGCTTGTAGAACTGGCCCGTCAAACCAGTCATGAACGCGAGCGGCACGAACACGGCGACGAGCGTCAGCGCGATAGCGATAATCGGCCCGCTCACTTCCTGCATGGCCTTATAGGTCGCGTCGCGCGCACTCAGCCCGTTTTCGATGTTCCGCTCGACGTTCTCCACCACCACGATCGCATCGTCCACCACGATCCCGATGGCGAGCACCATGCCGAACAATGACAAAGCGTTGATCGAGAAACCGAACGCGAGCAGCAACGAGAACGTCCCGACGATCGACACCGGCACCGCGATCAACGGAATGATCGAAGCGCGCCACGTCTGCAGGAACACGATCACGACGATCACCACCAGCGCGATTGCTTCGAGCAGCGTATGCACGACCGCCTCGATACTCGACCGCACGAACTGCGTCGGGTCGTAGACAATCTTGTATTCCACGCCGGCGGGCATGTCTTCCGCGAGTTCCTTCATCGCGGCACGCACCTGATCGGAAATCGCGAGCGAGTTCGCGCCCGGCGCCTGGTTGATGGCGAGCGCCACCGCCGGCTTGTTGTCGAGCAGCGAACGCAGTCCGTATTCCGACGCCGCGAGTTCGATCCGCGCAATATCTTTCAGGTAGGTCACGCCACCGTCCGGCGTGGTCTTGACGATGATGTCGCCGAATTCGCCCTCGGTCTTCAGACGGCCACGCGCATTCACCGACAACTGCAATTGCGTGCCCGGCACCGAAGGCGATGCGCCGATCACACCGGCCGCCACCTGGATGTTCTGCTCGCGGATCGCGTTGACCACCTCGGTCGCCGTCAGGCCGCGTTGCGACACTTTCTGCGGATCGAGCCAGACGCGCATCGCGTAGTCGCCCGAACCCCACAACTGCACTTCGCCGACGCCCTGAATCCGCGCGAGCCGATCCTTGACGTTCAACAGCGCGTAATTGCGCAGATACGTCATGTCGTAGCGATTGTTCGGCGAGATCAAATGCACCACCATGGTCAGCGTGGGCGAGCTTTTGATCGTCGTGACGCCGAGGCGTTGCACGTCTTCCGGCAGACGCGGCAGCGCCTGGTTCACGCGGTTCTGCACGAGCTGCGTCGCGAGGTCCGGATTGGTGCCGAGCTTGAAGGTCACCGTGAGCGTGAGATTGCCGTCGCTATTCGCTTGCGACTGCATGTACAGCATGTTCTCGACGCCGTTGATCTGCTCTTCGAGCGGCGAGGCGACCGCTTCGGCGATCACCTTCGGATTCGCACCCGGATACTGCGCGTGCACCACCACCGAAGGCGGCACGACTTCCGGATACTCCGAGATCGGCAGCTTGAAGAGCGAAATAATGCCCGCCAGCAGGATCAGTACCGACAGCACGCCGGCAAAGATCGGTCGATCGATGAAGAATTTGGATATGTTCATGGGAAGCTCTTAACGTTGAAGCAAGCGCCGCGCAGTCAGGCCGCGGCGCGCGAGGCTCACGAATTCTTGTCCGCTTTGGTGCGCGTCTGCGTTTGTGCCTGCGATTGCGGTTGTGCGGGCGTCTGCTTTTGTGCGAGCGGTGCGCTGTTCGGATCGCCATCCGTTGTCATCGGCACCATGTGCGCGCGCACCGCGTCACCCGGACGCACTCGCTGTATGCCGTTCACGACGATCCGGTCGGTGGCTTTGAGGCCGCCCTTCACCACCCGCAGATTGCCTTGCATGCCGCCCACGTCGATCGAGCGATACACAACGTGATTGTTCTGATCGACCACCAGCACGAACTTCTTGTCCTGATCGGTGCCCACTGCGGCGTCGTCGATCAACAGCGCCGGATGCGGCTCGCTGCCGCCCACTTTCACGCGCGCGTACAGACCTGGAATCAATGCGCCGTCCTGGTTATCGAAACGCGCACGCACGCGGATCGTGCCCGACGACGTGTCGAGACGGTTGTCCACCGACTCGATCACGCCGCTGCGCGAGTAGCCGCTTTCGTCCGCGAGACCGAGTTCCACCGGCACCTTGCTGCCGTCTTTCGCGCGGCTCAGATATTGCAGATACGTTTGTTCGTCCGCGTCGAACGATGCGTAGATCGGCGACACCGACACCAGCGTGGTCAGCGGCGTTGCAGTTGCCCCCGCCGAGATCACGTTGCCCACCGTGATTTCGGCGCGCGACACGCGGCCCGAAACCGGCGCGACAATCTTCGTGTAGCCGAGATTGATGCGGGCGGTTTCGAGCGCGGCTTGCGCGGCCTTCAGGTTGGCGCTCGCCTCACGCGCGGCGTTCTGCTTCTCGTCGTAGTCGCGTTTGGCGATCGCGTTGTCGGCGATCAGGCGTTGCGCGCGCTCCCAATCGCTTTGCGTGTAGCCCGTGCGCGCCTGTGCTGCGGCCAGTTGCGCTTCGGCGCGATCCACTTCGGCCGCATACGGACGCGGGTCGATCACGAACAGCGTGTCGCCTTTCTTCACGAGCGCGCCGTCCTTGAAGTTGACGGACACGATGGTGCCCGGCACCTGCGAACGCACGTCCACTTTCTCGACGGCTTCGAGACGGCCCGAGTAGCTCTGCCAATCGGTGATCGTTTTCTGCACCACCGTGGCCACATCGACTTCCGGCACGATGGTCGGCGCGGCGGGTGAGCTCGCGTCCACGCGAATCGCGCCGAACGTGCCCAGCCCGGCCACGACAATGACGGCAAGTGCGGCAATCGCCACGCGGCGACGGGAAAGAGGAAGGATAGTCATGTGAAGCTCCCGAGATCGTTGATTAAAGTTCTGCTTATTTCTGTTTCAGCGATGGGCGCGTGCATCGAAGCGCCACTGAAAAAATCGCACCGCTTCCTGCAAGGCGGGCGGATGATCGGCCAGCGCGGCATGCGACACGCTCGGATAGCGGACCACCTGGGTCAGCACACCGGCGTCGATCAGGCTGCTGGCGTATTTCTCCGCTTCCACATGCAGGACGTCGTTTTGCGCCGTCGCAATCAGCGTGGCCGGCAGGCCCGCGAGGCGCGACGATTCGAGCGGCGCGGCGTACGGATGCATACGCTGCGACGCTTGCGGCAGATACGCGCGATAACACGCCGCGCACTCTTTTGCCGTGATGTCCGAGCCGAGGCGCTTTTCGTCGCCAAGGCGCGTAAGACTCGGATCGAGCATCGGCCCGAATAGCGCCTGCGCGGAAATTCGCACGTCGCCGCGATCCCGCGCGATGAACGCGAGGCAATTGGCCAATTGCCCACCCGCGTCGTGGCCGGCTACGCCAACTTTCTTGCTGTTCCCGCCAAACGCACGCGCCCGTGTCTGCACCCACAGCGCCGCGCGGTGCGCGTCTTCAGGCGCGGCCGGAAACGGAAACTGCGGCGCCAGCGAGTACCCGACCGACACGACCAGAGCCGGTAAGTGTTCTGCGAAATAACGCGACGCGTAGTCGGCCTGGTCGATCGAGCCCTTCGTAAATCCACCACCGTGGAAATAAAGCAGTACCGGCAGTGAGGTTTTCTTTTCCTGTCTGTACAGCCGCAACGTGATGTCCTGCGCGTGCCCTTCGATCTGCACGTCAGAGACTTCGAGTGCCGTGCTGTCGGCCTCTGCCGGGCTGCTGCCGGTGGGCACAAAGGAGTACGGCGGTTTAAATGCTTCCATGTCGAGCCGCGCAATGCGCATAGAACTTCAATGGTGCGAATTGTGGGTTCGGCAGACTCGTAAATAAATGCCTATAATCCGGCAACACAATTCGGCGCCCCTGAACAATCGAATCCGATTGCCTGCGGATTCGCGGTGGAGTCCATTCCTGCTCAGTGCGCCAGCCCCTATTGGAGGTCTGCAATGGACCGGCTTCAGGCCATGCAAGTGTTCACTCGTGTCGTCGACACCAACAGCTTTACTCGCGCGGCGGAAACGCTCGACCTGCCCCGCGCATCGGTTACCACGATTATTCAGAACCTCGAAGCGTTCCTCGGTACGCGTCTGATGCACCGGACCACGCGCCGTTTGTCGCTCACGCCGGACGGCGCGGCGTACTACGAACGCTGCGTACGCATCCTCGCGGACGTCGAAGAGACCGAAGCCAGTTTTCAAAGCGGCAATAAAAAGCCGCACGGCAAGCTGCGCATCGACATGCCGGGGTCGATCGGCCGCTTGCTGGTGATTCCTTCGCTGTGTGAATTCCACACGCGCTATCCGGACATCGACCTGCAACTCGGCCTGACGGACCGGCCGGTCGACCTGTTGCAGGAAGGCGTGGATTGCGTGGTGCGGGTCGGCGCGCTACAGGATTCCTCGCTGGTGGCACGCCGGATCGGTTTGTTCGAGGGCGTGACCTGCGCGGCCCCCGACTACATCGAGCGCGCGGGCATGCCGACGTCGCTCGAAGACCTGGAGAATCACAAAGCAGTCAATTACTTTTCGAGCCGCACGGGTCGCACGCTCGATTGGGCCTTCCTGGTTGATGGCAAAGAAATCGAAGTGAAAATGAAGAGCATCGTCTCGGTGAACGACGCGGACGCCTACGTGACCTGCGGGTTGGAAGGCTTCGGCCTGATTCAGCCTGCGCTCTTCATGGTGCTGCCGCATCTGCGGTCGGGCCAACTGGTCGAAGTGCTGCCAGAACTGAAGCCTTTGCCGATGCCAATTTCGGCAGTCTATCCGCACAGTCGGCATCTGTCGCCTAAAGTCCGCGTTTTCGTAGACTGGATCGCGGAGCTGTTCGACCGTTGTCCGTTATTGAGCGGACGTGGCAGCCTGGACGCAACGTGCACGAAGCGCACTTTGGAAGAACGCGAGTCTGCTCCAATGCTCGACACGCCCGTGATAACTGAATGGGTCGCATAACACGCGTGAATTGAAGTACAGAATCTGGAACAGTGAATTTCAACCGCGGCTCTAATGCCGCGGTTTTCTTTTGCGGCAACGCCGGCAAGGCGTTTCACTCAGCGTTGAAACGATTGTTCTGGAATCGCGACAATTCATTTCGCGAAAGTGCGATTTATCCGCACCGCCTCGAAGCCTACATTTCACCCTGTCGCAGCGCCGCTCGCGCTGCAAACGAATCGACAGGAGTGAATCATGAAACGCAATTTCTTAGCAGGTCTGGCTCTTTCGCTGCTCGTGAGCGCCCCGGTGTTTGCACAAAGCAGCAGCGGCGGCATTGGCCGCGCCGGCTCGTACGATACGCAACCCGCGCCGACCACGACCGCGAAGTCGCGTGAAGAAGTGAAGGCCGAACTGGTCGCAGCATATCGCGACGGCTCGCTGCCTGCGCTGAATCGCACGACGTACCCGAACAAAGGCCTGATCGGTCAAACCCAGGCCCAACGCATCGCGCTGCAGGAAGGCACGAGCGGCGACGTTACGCGCGTGGCCAACGGACAGTAAAACCAGCTTGCCGCAATGATTCGGTTTCCAAAAGAAATATTCATTGCGGCGCCATTCATGCACTCTTCAAAAAGGAGCTCATCATGACACCCTCGGAACTCGACCATTGGGATACCGACGCCCCTGTGTGGACGCCGTACCGCGCGCCGCAACACTAAATGTCGAAAGTAGCAGCGAGTGCCCGCGGATCTGGTCCGCGGGCACTGTCACATGGGCAGAGACCTAGCGCCTCGGCACGCCGTCACGCCACTCGCCCCAGTGCGTGGAGATATCCTGCACGAGCGGATTGCCCGACAGGAACAGGTTCTGGATGGCGATCGTAAAGCCGCCTTGCGCGGCATAGTTCAGCAGGTTGTCCGCACTCGTCTGCCCGTCGTAGGGCCGATCGAAATCGGAGCCCGCCCGCAACACGGCAACGCGATTCAAATCCACTTTGTGTACTGAAGCCGCGCGCTTGAGCGCCTCGTAGGTGGCGTTGTCCTCTTGCTGCGTCGTGCAGTAGACGCCTTTTTTATCGGTCAGGATTTTGGTCCAATCGCGGGCTCGCTGCCCAAGCAGCGTGCCTGACCACCACGTGTCGCCCGCAAGCGTATCGCATTGAATGACGGCCGGCGGAAGGTTCGCCGGCGGATATGAGTACTTGGCCCGCGCGGCCTGAGCCTGCGCGTTATCGGAGAGCGTCACATGGCGAGATAACGCGAACGCCGTATTCACGAGCCGCGTGTTCAACTGGAACACCTCAGTGCGGTAATCGAGCGGCGGCTTGTCCGACGGACTCGTCGTATTGATACCGAGGTAGCCGGTATTCCAGTTGGGCGGAATCTCGCGCCCGTCGATCTCCCATTGAATCCCGAAGTCCACCAGATATTTCGCCCACGCGGCGGAGCCCACCGTGCCCTGCTGCGGATCGATCCCGGCAATGCCGGCAACCATGAAGTACGTATGCCGCAAATCGAAGCGCGGCGAGAACGTCAGCGCCATGATCGACGCAGCAGCGTTGGTGTGTCCCATGCCGGTGGTCATCACGCACACGTCCTGCTTGTTGCAATGGACGGTCGGGTAATCGGGCGACAAGCCGTCCACCGTAATTTCGCGCCACGGGCCGAGGTTATCGAGCCACACCTGGCCTTCCGGCCCGAACATCGAAATGATCATCACCTTGACGGGCTGCCCGTGCGAGCCGCCGTCGCCGCGCGAGAAACCGTCGTTGTCGTCCGCACTGGCCGGCCCGGACGAAAAGGCCGCGCATGCCGCGAGGGTTATGGCGCAGACGGCGCCGAGTGAGCGAGTCAGCATCGTGATCTTCCTTTTGCTTTTGATGCAGGTTGGGAAAGAGTGCTGTTTTCAGGCCGAAAGAAGTATAGGTGCGAAGAAATTATTTTTCACTACGTGATGCGCTCCCGGTCAGCGTTGACGGGCCCTGCTGGAAAACCATGCAGATCGGCTCCGTACGCGTTCTTCAGCGTTTTCTTATAATCGATAGTCTGCAGCGCACCGGCTTTGTGCACTTCATAACAGGAGCACCACGATGGATTATGTGAAACTCGGCCGCACCGGCCTCGATGTATCGCGTCTTTGTCTCGGTTGCATGAGCTATGGCGTGCCGTCTCGCGGCACGCATCCGTGGTCGCTGGACGATGAAGCGGCGCGCCCCTTCATCAAGCAGGCGCTCGATCACGGCATCAATTTCTTCGATACCGCCAATGTCTATTCCGACGGCACGAGCGAGGAGATCGTCGGCCGGGCGCTCAAGGACTTTGCGAAGCGCGACGAGATCGTGCTGGCCACCAAGGTGAATAGCCGCATGCATCCGGGCCCGAACGGCGCCGGCCTGTCGCGCAAGGCGATCATGTCGGAGATCGACCACAGCCTGCGGCGCCTCGGTACGGACTACGTGGACCTGTACCAGATCCACCGCTGGGACTACGGCACGCCGATCGAAGAAACCATGGAAGCGCTGCACGATGTCGTGAAAGCCGGCAAGGCGCGCTACATCGGCGCGTCGTCCATGTATGCGTGGCAGTTCGCCAAGGCGTTGCATGTGGCTGAGAAGAACGGCTGGACGCGCTTCGTGACGATGCAGAACTACGTGAATCTGCTATATCGCGAGGAAGAGCGCGAAATGCTGCCGCTCTGCGAGAGCGAAGGTATCGGCGTGATTCCGTGGAGCCCGCTCGCGCGCGGCCGCCTGACGCGCGACTGGAACACCGAGAGCGCGCGCTCCGAAACCGACGAATTCGGCCAAACGCTGTATACCCAGACCGAAGACGCGGACCGGCGAGTCGTTGAACGGGTCAGCCAGATTGCCAAAGAGCGCGGCGTACCGCGTGCGCAAGTGGCGCTCGCGTGGGTGTTGCAGAAGAAGCCGATCACCGCGCCGATCGTCGGTGCGACCAAGCTGCATCATCTCGACGATGCGGTGGCCGCGCTCTCGCTGAACTTAAGCGCTGACGAAATCCGTCAGCTCGAAGAGTTGTATGTGCCGCACGCGGTGACGGGCTTCAAGTAAGGAGTAGACGTGACGCTCAAACACGCGGCACCTCCGGTTCGAAGAACACCCAGCGGACTTGCGGGAACGTGGCCTGCAAGTCCGCTTCGATCACGTTGATCGCATCGACCATCGCGCGGCCGCTCGCGTAGTCGATCATTTCCGCCTGCACCGCCACCACCACATGACGCCCCCATTGCAGCGTAATCATATTGACGATGCTGCGAATCTCGGTGCGCCCGCGCAGATGCGCCTCGATAGCGCGCCGCACTTCGGGGCTCGCCGATTCGCCGACGATCATCGACTTCACTTCACGCGCCACCAGCCACGCAATCACCATCAGCAGCACGCCGACGCCGATGGACCCTAGCGCATCATAGACAGGATTGCCGGTCATCATGGTGAGCAGCACGGCCACGAAGGCCATCGCCAGCCCCGCCAACGCGGCGATATCCTCGCCCGCTACCACGAGGAGTTCGGATTCACGCGTCTCCCGAAACCAGCGCCACATGCTTTTGTCGGGGTGCGTCTTGCGGATTTCCTTGACGGCGCCCCACAAGGAAAGGGCCTCCAGCACCACGGACACGCCGAGCACCGCCAGCGCCACATAGGCATACTGCAACGGCTCGCGCACGAACAGACGATGCACGCCCTCATACACCGAGAACGCACCGCCGACAAAGAACAGCAGAAGCGCGACCAGCAGCGAATAGAAGTTGATCTCTCGCCCGCCGCCCATGGGATGCAACGGGCTCGCCGGCTTGCGCGCTTCACGCAGACCGAACAGCAGCAGCAATTGATTGCCGCAATCGGCGGTGGAGTGAATGGCCTCGGCGAACATCGAGCCGGAACCGGTGAACGCGGCGGCCGCGAACTTGCAGATGGCAATGCCGAGGTTGGCGGCGAGCGCATAGAAAATGGCTTTCGGCGATTCTTCTTTCATCGTCGGGGAAGGCGTCCGTGAGTTTGCAAAGAGCTTTCGATGGGCAACAGCCCGTATTATGGGCATGCCTAGTGGCATGCGTCCAACCCGGGTGTTGTTTGCAACGTGCTCCGCTTGCGCTCTACCTCGTTCGCCTTCCTTCGCCTCAAGCCTTGTTATGCCCTTTCGAGCGCCGCCATTTCTCGCACGATCACCAGCAGCATCGACAGGCTCGCGCCGCCGGTGGCCCGCAGATCGGCCAGCAGGTGAGCGTAGCGTTCCAGTTGCGCTGTGCGCTTCTCACGCCATGCCTCGACCAGCGCCTCGGGCGTGGAGGCATCGTCGGCATCGGCCAATGCGCTCGTCGTCAACGCGCGTTTGAGACGCGCGATGTCGGCCACCGCCGTGGCGCGCGCCAGCATGTCCCAGTGCGTGGGCGCCGGCAACGCGGCCGCGCGCTCGCTGATCCAGCTGGAATTCAGCAGCGTGCCGACCGCGAAATAGACGCCCGCCACCAGTTCGAGACTGCGCCCGCTGGCCGATGCCACTTCGGCGATATCGAGCAACGCGGCCGAGATCTCGCCGCCCGCGATCCGCACCGCCAGTTCGCTGTCCACGCCGGCATCCGCGAACACGCGCTGCCGCTCGGAAAGCGCTTCGAGATCGGCGCTCGGCAACAGCGCGGGCCATTGCGGCGCAAGGCGTTGCGCCGCGTCGCGGCAACGCGCGAGCAGGCCGGCCACGTCGCGGTCGCTGACCGCGCCCGATTGCAATTGCCGCAGGAACCACAGCGCGGAACGCTCGACCAGCCGCGCGACTTCGACGAACATGCGTGCCTGGATGTCGTCGGCGACGCGGTTGTCGAGCGCGTCGATGCTGCGCCAGACATCGTCGAGATTGAACACGTCGCGCGCCATGATGATGGCCCGCACGATGTCACCAGGTTGCGCATCGGTTTCTTCCATCAGCCGATGCACGAACTCGCAACCCACGCGATTCACTAGCGCGTTAGTCAGATGCGTGGCAAGAATTTCCCGGCGCAGCGGATGGCGTTGCATCGGCTCGCTGAAGCGCTGCCGCAACGGCTTCGGGAAATACTCGACCAGCATGTCGCTGACGAGCGGGTCTTCCGGCATCGGCGATTCGAGCAGCGCGTCGTACAGCCACATCTTGCTGTAGGCGAGCAGCACCGCGCGCTCCGGCGTGGTGAGCCCTTGTTTGGCGGCCTGCCGTTCGGCGACTTCTTCATCGGTCGGCAGAAACTCGATCACGCGATTCAGCCGCCCCGCGCGTTCGAGGTAGCGCATCAGACGCGCTTCCGCATCGAGCAACTCGACGCCGTAGCGGCCCGCAATCGACAGCGCCTGCGTCTGGTAGTAGTTGTCCTGCAGCACGAGCAAGCCGACTTCGTCGGTCATTTCGGCGAGCAATGCGTTGCGTTGCTTCTCCGTCATTTCGCCGTCGGAGACGACCAGGCCGAGCAGAATCTTGATGTTGACCTCGTGGTCCGAGCAGTCCACGCCCGCGGAGTTGTCGATCGCATCGGTATTGATCCGGCCGCCGCGCTGCGCGAACTCGATGCGCCCCAGTTGCGTGAGACCGAGGTTGCCGCCTTCGGCCACGACCTTGCACTGCAGATCGGAACCGTTGACACGGATAGCATCGTTGGCTCGATCGCCGACTTGCAGATGCGTCTCGCGGCTCGCCTTCACATACGTGCCGATACCGCCGTTGTACAGCAGATCGACGGGCGCCTGCAGAATCGCGCGCATCAATTCAGCGGGCGCGAGCGCCGGCGCGCTGATGCCGAGCACCGACTGCACCGCCGGCGAGAGCGGAATCGTCTTGGCGCTGCGCGGAAACACGCCGCCGCCCGCCGAGATCAGCGAGGGGTCGTAGTCGGCCCAACTCGAGCGGTCGAGAATGAACAGACGTCCGCGCTCGGCAAGACTGGCCGCCGGATCGGGATTCGGATCGAGAAAAATATGCCGATGATCGAACGCGGCCACGAGCTTGATATGCGGCGACAGCAGCATGCCGTTGCCGAACACATCGCCCGACATATCGCCCACGCCGACCACTGTGAAATCCATGGTCTGCGTATCCACACCCATTTCGCGGAAGTGCCGCTTGACCGACTCCCACGCGCCGCGCGCGGTGATGGCCATTTTCTTGTGGTCGTAACCGACCGAGCCGCCCGAGGCAAACGCATCGTCGAGCCAGAAGCCATATTCCTGCGAGATGGCGTTCGCATAGTCGGAGAACGTGGCCGTGCCTTTGTCCGCGGCGACCACTAGATAGGGATCGTCGGGATCGTGGCGTACCACGTCGGGCGGCGGCACAATGGTCGTGCCGGCGAGATTGTCGGTCACGTCGAGCAGGCCGCGCAGGAAGGTCTGATAACACGCAATGCCTTCGCGCATCCACGCGTCGCGCTCGGTTTGCGGCGGCGGATTCTTCACGACGAAGCCGCCTTTCGAACCGACCGGCACGATCACCACGTTCTTCACCATCTGCGCCTTCATCAGGCCGAGCACTTCCGTGCGGAAGTCCTCGCGCCGATCCGACCAGCGCAGGCCGCCGCGCGCCACGCGGCCGCCGCGCAAATGCACGCCTTCCACACGTGGCGAGTACACCCAGATTTCGAACATCGGTTTCGGTTCGGGCAAGCCAGGCACTTGCGCGGGATCGAACTTGAAGGAGAGATACGGCTTTGGATGTCCGTCGGCATCGAAGCGATAGTAGTTCGTGCGCTTGGTCGCTTTGATGACGCCGAGAAATTGCCGCAATATGCGGTCTTCGTCGAGATTCGGCACCTGGTCGAGCGCGCTGTCGATCGTATGGAGCCAACCGTCGACGCGCGCCTCGCGCGTCTCGCCCAATACCGGGTTGAAGCGGGCGATGAACAATTCGACCAGCATGCGCGCGATCGCCGGATTGCCGGTCACCGCTCGCTCGATGTACGCGTCGCTGAAAGTCGAGCCCACTTGCCGCAAATACTTGGCGTACGCGCGCAGGATCGTCACCTCGCGCGCATTCAATTGCGCGCGCAACACGAGGCGATTGAAGTCGTCGCTTTCGATCGCGCCGGTCCACACCTTTTCGAAGGCTTCTTCAAAGAGATCTTTCACGCGTTCGATGTCGAACTCGGCGTCGTCCGCGACTTCGAGGCCGAAGTCGTGAATCCATGCGGGCGTCGCGCCCAGCGCCTCGATCAGATAGGGCCGCTCTTCATCGACACGCACGCCGAGATGTTCGAGCATCGGCAAACTGCGCGACAAGGCGATCGGCAAACCCGCGCGATACACCTTGAAGCGAAACGCGCGCGGGCCCGATTCGATCGGGCGGTACAGGTTCATCGCGAGCCGTTCGCTGCCTTGCACGCGTTCGATCAGTTCGATATCGCGCACCGCCGTGCGGGCAGGATAGTCGTCGCGATAGCCGGCGGGAAACGAATCGCCGTAGCGTTGCAGCAGACGGTTGCCCTGCTCTTCGCCGAAGGCGTCGAGCAACGCATCGGCGAGATCGTCCTGCCAGCGGCGTGCGACCTGCACGAGCCGCGCTTCCAGTTCGCGCGTATCGACGTTGGGCATGCCGCCCGGCTTCGCGTGCACGACGAAGTGAATGCGCGCCAGCGTCGACTCCGACAGCAGCGGCGTGAACTCGACACTCTCGCCGTTGAATGCGTCGACCAGCAAGTTGGCAATGCGTTGACGCAGATCGGTGTTGTACTTGTCGCGCGGCACGAACACGAGGCACGACACGAACCGGTCGAAACGGTCGCGCCGTATGAACAGCCGGGTGCGCTGATGCTCCTGCAAACGCAGTACGCCTAGCGCGATATCGTAGAGCTGATTCTCTTCGGCCTGAAACAGCTCGTCGCGTGGATAGGTTTCGAGCACCGTGACCAGCGATTTCGCCAGATGACCTTTCGGCAGGAAACCGGCTCGTCTCACGATATTCGCGCATTTGCGCCGCACGATCGGAATCTCCGCGGCCGATACGAAATACGCCGTGGACGTATACAGACCGATGAAACGCCGCTCGCCGGTCACCTTGCCATCCGCGCCGGTCAGCTTGATGCCGACGTAGTCCAGATAACCCGGCCGGTGCACGGTGGCCCGCGAATTGGCCTTGGTCAGAAAGATCGGCGACGAACCTGAAATGATCTCGGCCGCGGCCGGCGGCAAGGGCGTGATCTCGGCGGCGCCGGCGGTCCGCAATGCATCGCGCAGAATGCCGAGACCCGAACCCGGCACCGCGCGCAGACCGTAGCCGATGTCGTGCTGCACCAGTTCGTAGTCGCGCTGGCCGAGAAAGGTGAAATGATCGGCCACCATCCATTCGAGAAACGCGCGCGCTTCCAGACCTTCCGGTCCGCCCTCGCCGGCTTTCATGCCTTTGATCGTGACGCGCGCGAGTTCGACGATCTTCGGCCAGTCTTCGACGGCCGCCCGCACGTCGCGCAGCACCTTGGCGATTTCGTCACGCAGCGCGTCGAGTTTTGCCGCATCGCCGCAACGGTCCACTTCGAAATGGATGAACGAGGTCAGGTGTGAACGCGAGTCGGTGGCTTCTTCGGCGCCCTGGCTCACTCGCGCGATGCTGCCGTCGGGCGCGCGCCAGATGCGAAACACGGGATGCACGACCGAATGCAGCGCGAGGCCTTGACGGTTGACCGCCATCGAAACCGAATCGACGAGAAACGGCATGTCGTCATTGACGATTTCGATCACCGTGTGATCGGAGTGCCAGCCGTGCTGTTCGAGAATCGGGTTATAGACGCGCAACCGTTCGGCGCCGGGCGTGAAGCGCTGTGCCGTTTGCCAATGTGCGAGCGCCGCACCGTACAGATCCGCAATCGAGCGGCTTTGCAGGTCGTCGGAGTCGACGAAATCGTAGTAGTGCCGCAGAAAAGGTTCGACGACCTTGAAGGTTGGCTCGGGTAGTCGCCCGCGCGCGAATTCGACGACATCGTTCAGCAAGTGCGTGACGGCTTCTTCGTTCTTTGCTTGCATGATCAACTCCCCCGGCTGGGCGGCAATGGCGGGTATGGCTTGATACTCGCTTGATTCGCATGCATCGTCTGAAGGGGAATTATGCACCT
Organism: Paraburkholderia sp. BL18I3N2; assembly: GCF_003001875.1. NCBI lineage: Bacteria > Pseudomonadati > Pseudomonadota > Betaproteobacteria > Burkholderiales > Burkholderiaceae > Paraburkholderia > Paraburkholderia sp. BL18I3N2. The sequence goes on along the minus strand of NZ_PVNC01000001.1, from coordinate 964,811 downwards.
GACGACCGGCATGCGACGGACGACGGCACTTAGGTTATACCCGCTGCCGGTGAATGCGTCGTTACGGCGCGCCTGGCTGTTTAAAGCACGGCTCGGGGAACCGCGTGCTCCTGCGCGAGCCATGCGCGAACCTGTTCGCTGGTCCACGCGGGGTCGTCGTGCGGCAGGTCGTGGCCGGCCCACGGATGCTCGCAATGCAGGGCGCCCCACGCCGCCGCCAGCTTTGCCGAGCACACGGGGTCGACCAGCTTGTCGACACGCGAAGAGAGGATCAGCAATGGGCATTCCGGCCGCGCCGCGCCCGCGGTGAAACGTGCCGCAGCCCACAATTGCCGTAATGCATTGCCACGGCTCACGGGCGCACTGCGGCGAATGCGGCTCCAGGCGTCGAGATCGTCGCCGAGCGTCTGCACGTTATTGCACGTCAGCCGATGAATGCCGTGTTCCGCGCGCGGCGCGTCGCGCCAGTGCGCGGCCACGCCCAGCAGGCCGGACCATGCCGAAGGACGCAAGCGCTCCTGCATCTGGCTGAACGGCCGCATGCTCGTATTGATCAGCACCAGCCGCTCGATCTCGTAGGGATGCCGTTGCGCCCAGTCCGTCGCCACCATGCCGCCGAGCGACATCGCCAGCACGCAATAAGGACCCGGCATGCCGCTTTGCAGAGCAGCATTGCGCACGAAGCCGACCATGTCGGCGACCGTCGACGGCGCGCGCAAGTGCGCGAATTCGCCGTTGCCCGGCAGATCGAGCAGCAGCAGACGGCCGGGCGCGCCCAAGTGAAGGGCCGACTCATTGACCGCGCCATGCAGCAAGCCGGGCAAGCGGCCCCAGTGGCGAATTTCTCGCGTGAGGCCGCGTAGCAGGATCCACGTGCTCATACGCTTTCCGGTTTATACCAATGGTCGATCGCGCTTTGCAGCAATTGCTCGCGGCGATTGCCTTGCGGCAGCCAGCGCTGCGACGAAAAAGCCGCGCGCGCCAGAAAGTCGAGCAGGTTTGCGTGACGCCGCAGCACACGCGCCGTGCGATGCGCCTTCACCGGATTGAACATGCCCTGACGCGAAAACAATTGGCGCGGGTTCTTCTTGATCCACAGCCAGGAGCCGAGTTCGAGGGTCATCGGCAGAAAGACGTTGGGCGCGGGCGCGCGGTCGTAGGCGAAGTCCCACAGATCGCCGTGCAACAGATATTGATGGCTCTGCGGTTCGAACGCGTAGCCATGATGGGGATGCGCGCGTTCGAACATGGTTTTCAGCACGTACATTTCCGGCAGATGTGGCATCACTTTGCGGGTGCGTGCGTATGGAAACCAGATGCTGTCGCTCCAGCCGTAGCCCGAGTGGCAATCGAGCGCGATGCTCAAGGGCCGCGTCGCCAGTTCGGTTTCGACCACTTGCAGGAGTGCCGAAGCCTCGGGCTCCATTGGCGCGCCCTCGCGGCCCCGATACCACGGCAGCCACGCGCCCACGCGCTGGCCGCCGGCGAGCAGCGGAACGCGTTCGTCGGCGTTCTGCGGCGCGTTGCGCATCAGGTCGACGCCGTTGGGGTTGGCGCGCGTGGCCGCCCACATGCCGCCGGGATTGACGATCGGCATAAAGATCAGACGAATCGACTGCAATTGGCGCACCAGCAGCTCGTCCCATTCGAGCCGCGCGAGCAGCGCGCGCATGTAGTCGAGCACCAGTTGCGAGCCGATCCGCTCGAGCCCGTGAATGCCGCCGAAAAAACCGATTGCCGGCGCTTGCGGGTCGGTCGAACCGATGCTCGCGGTCTGCACGGCGAATTGCCGGCCGCGCACCGTCGTCTCGCAGACCGTGCGGATCGCGAAGCTCGCGCTGCCCTGCTCGAGGATCGTTCTGAGATCTTCGTACTCCGCAAAACTGTCGGGAAGGAAGCTCAGAGGCTGCATGACGATGTCGCAGGCAATTGCAAGGTTAATGGGGACGGCACACCGATTGACGCAATATAGCCTGGCCGGCAGCGATCATGCTGAAGCGGCGCTGGCCGATGCCAATCCTGTCACATGCATGTCATTTTTCATTCGAACGAATGACTCCGATTTGCCTTGCCGGCGACTCAAGAAAAGACATGCATAGATATAGTCGTCTAGACGTTGCGATGCCTTCACTCAACCGTCACAGACGCTTCCTAGAATGAGCCCACACATGCCGGCAGAGGCCGGATGCATCAAGGGGTACTCATGGAAGCAATTCGGGAAGCAATTCGTATCGAACGGTTGAGTAAGACGTTCAGCAACGGCCGCAAGGCACTGGACGAAATCGATCTGCGCGTCGAACCGGGCGAAATGGTTGCGTTGATCGGTGCCTCGGGCTCGGGCAAGTCGACGCTGCTGCGTCATATCGCGGGCTTCACGGCTTCGGATGCGCAGCCGTCGCAGATCTCGATTCTGGGCCGGCCGATTCAGCAGAATGGCCGCATCGTGCGGGAAGTGCGCAGCATTCGCCGCGATATCGGCTTCGTGTTCCAGCAATTCAATCTGGTGAACCGGCTCTCCGTCGAAAGCAATGTGCTGATCGGCGCGCTCGCGCGGCTGCCGTTGTGGCGCCGACTCAGCGGCCGGTTTCCGCGTGCCGAGCGGGCATTGTCGATGGCCGCGTTGAACGAAGTCGGCATTGGCGAACATGCGCGCGAACGCGCCGCCAATCTCTCCGGCGGCCAGCAGCAGCGCGCCGCGATCGCCCGTGCACTGGTGCAGCGCGCGCGCATCGTGCTCGCGGACGAACCGATCGCCTCGCTCGACCCCGAGTCGTCGCGCCGCGTGATGGAGATGCTGCGCACGCTGAACGTCGAGCATCAACTCACGGTGCTGGTGTCGCTGCATCAGGTCGACATCGCGATGCAGTACTGCCTGCGCACGATTGCGCTGCGCCGCGGCAAGGTGGTGTACGACGGCCCTTCCGCCGCGCTCACGCCGGTCTTGCTTAAGAAACTCTACGGCGACGACGCCCGCGAACTACTCGATGAAGCCGCCATAAGCGCGGACGATCTCGACACAAAAACCGCTAACGGCAGCACACCGCCTCAGGACACCCCGCCCGCCTCCGCGCGCTACGCGTTCGCACTCAATCCGGCGCACTCGAACTGAGCGCGCCCATTCATTCTGTCAACTCAACCGGATCTCAAACAATGAAATTCCTGCGTTCATTGATCACGTTGGCCGTCGGCGCCGCGACCCTTGCTACAGTCGCCACTGCGCAAGCCGAGGACCTCAATCTCGGCATCATTTCGACCGACTCGTCCTCCGTGCTGAAACAGCGCTGGGAACCACTGATTCAGGACATGAACAAGCAAACCGGCCTGAACGTGAAAGCGTTCTTCGCGACGGACTACGCCGGCATTATCGAAGGCATGCGTTTCAACAAGGTCCAGGTCGCGTATCTCGGCAATGCGTCGGCGATCGAAGCGGTGGATCGCTCGCAAGGCGAAGTGTTCGCCAAGACCGTGTACGCGAATGGCGACGCCGGATATAAATCGGTGTTGATCACCAACGTGAACAGCCGCTTCAAGACGCTCGACGATGTATTCAAGAATACGAAGGATGTCACGCTCGGCTTCGGCGATCCGAACTCCACGTCGGGCACGCTGATTCCCGGCTACTACCTGTTCGCCCAGCACAACACGCCGGTCAATACTTCGTTCAAGACCGTGCTGCCTTCCAGCCATGAGGCGAATCTGCTGGCCGTCGTGAACAACAAGATCGATATCGCGACCAACAACACCGAAATGCTCGATTCCTTGAAGAAGCAGCATCCGGACAAGTTCGCGCAGGTGCGCGTGCTGTGGACCTCGCCGCTGATTCCGTCGGACCCGATCGTGTGGCGCAAGGATCTGCCGCAAGCCACCAAGGACAAGCTGCGCAACTTCTTCGTCAACTATGCGAAAACCGATGCACACGAAAAGGCCGTGATGGCTGGCATTTTCAGTTACGGCGGCTTCGCGGCATCGTCGGATGCGCAGTTGCTGCCGATCCGCCAGGTCGCACTGTTCCAGCAGAAACAGAAGATCGAGAACGACGCGCATCTCTCCGATGACGATCGCAAGACCCAGTTGGCCGCAGTCGACGCGAAGCTGAGCGCGCTCAATACCGCGCAATCGAAGCAATGAACACGGCCGATCTGATCACGTCGCCGGCGCGAGCGAGCAAAGCGCTCGACGCCCAGCCGGCGCGTCATCCCGCGCCGGCTGCCGGCAAGCGTAGCTGGCTGTCGCTCGTCGGCTGGATCGCGGTGCTTGCGGTGTTGGGCGGCGCATGGCACGGCGCCGACATGCGTCCGCTGGATCTGCTCAGCGATACCGGCAACATGGGCCAGTTCGCCAAGGACTTCTTCCCGCCCGACTTCACCGAATGGCGCAACTATCTGCACGAGATGTATGTGACGCTCTCGGTGGCGGTGTGGGGCACCGCTCTTTCGCTCGTGTGCGCAGTGCCGTGCGGACTGATGTCCGCTCACAACATGGCGCCGATGTGGATCGTGCAGCCCATGCGCCGCGTGATGGACGCGTGCCGCGCGATCAATGAGATGGTCTTCGCGATGCTGTTCATCGTCGCGGTCGGCCTCGGTCCTTTTGCGGGCGTGCTGGCGCTGTGGGTACACACCACCGGCGTACTCGCCAAGCTGTTCGCCGAAGCGGTCGAGGCCATCGATCCGCGTCCCGCCGAAGGCGTGCGCGCCACCGGCGCGACCAGTCTCGATGAAATCGTTTATGGCGTGCTGCCGCAAGTGCTGCCGTTGTGGATCTCGTACGCGTTGTATCGCTTCGAATCCAACGTGCGCTCGGCGATGGTGGTGGGCATGGTGGGCGCGGGCGGCATCGGCGTGGTGTTGTACGAGGCGATCCGCTCGTTCAACTATGCGCAAACCGCCGCGGTGATGCTCATGGTGATCGTGGTCGTGACGGTGATCGATCTTGTTTCCGCGTGGCTGCGCGAACGTGTGACCTGAAGTTGACGGCCTGACTGTACGTGGGCACGGCGGCGTGAAGTTTGGCGAAGCGCGGCTTCGCCGACTCCGCCGGCTTTCCGCCGCGCGCCGTTGCACGCCGCGTCTCCACCTGCATGCGCGGGGGATCGCCCAACTTTGCAGCGTCTTTTTGACGCCACAAATCACCTCAATTTTCCAAATAAAACCCCTTCGATCGGGTCGTCCACTCCGCTATTCCGGCGTTCTGCTGGAATAATCACGGGCTCATGGCCCGCACGCCGGCCTTCGCTTCTCCTCCCCCGGTCTTCGATGGAAACCTTGGTCGTTTTGCTGGTGCTGCTCTCCGCGCTGCTTCACGCTACGTGGAACGCGTTTCTGCATCTTTCCGAAGATCGCATCTGGCTGCTCGGCATGATGGCGATGCCGTATATCGCCGTCAGCGCGGTCGGCGTGATCGTGCTGCCCATGCCGGCGCCGGCGGCGTGGCCGTATATCTTTGCATCGGTGGCGCTGGAATTCGGCTATCTGCTGGCGTTGATCCGTGCCTACAAAAGCGGCGACTTCGGGCAGATCTATCCGATTGCTCGCGGCCTTTCGCCGATGCTCGTATTCGTCGGCGCCCTGGTCTTCGCGCATGAGGCGCTCAAGCCGCTGGCGGCGATCGGTGTGGCGCTGGTGTCGCTCGGCATCGTCTCGCTGGCGTTCCGGCGCGGCATGCGCTTTTCGGGCGAGAGCGTGCCGTTTGCGCTTCTTACCGGCTTTTTCATCGCGACATATTCAGTGGTCGACGGCATCGGCGCGCGCCTGGCGGGCAATGGCCTGAGCTACATCATGTGGGTCTATCTGATCTGGAATATCCCTCAGTTTCTGCTCGCCTGGCATTGGCGCGGCGGCGCCAAGGGACTGTTCATCGGGCGGGCGGTGGTGCTCAAGGGCATCGCGGCGGGCCTGCTCGCGTTGAGTGCCTACTGCCTGATCATCGAGGCTTACCGCTATCTGCCGATTGCGATGGTCTCCGCGCTCCGCGAGATGAGCTCGATCTTCGCGGTGCTGATCGGCTGGCTGTTCATGCGGGAGAAACTGACTGCGCGGAGGATCGTTGCGTGCGCGTTGGTGACGTTGGGGGCGGTGTTGATACGGGTTTGACGGCCGACGGCCACTCCGCCGTTTCGTTTATTGCGATTTCGAATATTTCGATTTAGAATGGCGCAATCGAAGAAGCTGAGTCGCGCCATGAACACCACCATCCATCCCACCCCGCTTCCGTCGCAACAGGAGGCCGAGCTTGCCCGCACCTCCAGCCGGAATCTGTCGGTGGTGCTGTCCAGCCGCGCCGAAACACAACAGTTCGACTTCAAGGACGACCGAGGTCAAACGCGCACCGTCGAGTTGCCTACTTCCGTCGTGCGTCTGATGGTCGATGTTCTTACGGAAATCGGCCAAGGTAACGCCGTGTCCATCATTCCGATTCATGCCGAATTGACCACGCAGGAAGCTGCCGATCTTCTGAACGTGTCGCGGCCGTACTTCGTGCAGTTGCTGGAAAAGAAAGAGATTCCGTTCCGCAAGGTGAACACTCATCGGCGCGTGCGGTATGAAGACGTGATGGCCTACAAGAATCGCATTGATACGCAGCGGCGCAAGGCGCTGGACGAACTCGCGGCATTGTCACAGGACATGGGTCTGGAATAGCCGATGTCGTCACACTTCACCGCTGTCTACGACGCTTGCGTTCTGTACTCCCAACCATTGCGTAACCTTTTGATGCGTCTGGCCCTGACTGACCTTTACCGGGCGCGTTGGACCCGCGTTATCCATGACGAATGGGTGCGCAACCTGATCGCAAACCGGCCAGACCTGGATCGCGCCAAAATCTATCGCGTCCGCGAACTCATGGACGCCCATGTTCGCGATGCACTGGTCGAAAACTTCGAGCATTTGATACCGGCCATCGACTTGCCGGATCCCACAGATGCACACGTCGTCGCCGCCGCGGTCCACTGCGGCGCCGAACTTATTGTTACGTTCAATCTGAAGGACTTTCCTGCCGCCGCCTTGAGTACGTTTAACGTAACCGCGCAACATCCAGACGACTTCATCGCCGATCTGTTCGACCTCAACCAGGCGAAAGTGCTCGAAGCAATGGCCGAGCATAGGAAATCGTTAAAAAACCCGCCGAAGTCCGTCGACGAGTATCTCGACACCCTGGCCAGGCTCGGTCTCACGCAAACTGTTTCGGCTGTTCGGCCCTATAGCATCGCTATCTGAACAAAAGCGGTACTCCTCACACAAACTCCGGCAACGTCGCATCGATCGCATCAGCCAGCGTGTTGAAAGCCGGCGCGATTTCCTCGTCCGGCACGCACGCGTAGCCGATCAGCAAGCCCGACGGCGCCAACGCCGGCTGCGCGTAGTACCCCGACAACGGCCGCACGACGATATTGCGCTCCAGCGCCGCAGCCGCCACCCGCCGGTCATCGGTACCATCAGGCAGCTGCATCACGAGATGCAAACCGGCGTCGCCGCCGACTGCGGGCAACGCGTCGCCGTAACGCTGCGCGGCGGCGTCCAGCAGCGTCTGCCGGCGTTGTCCGTACAGCGTGCGCATCTTGCGGATATGCGACGTGAAATGACCTTCGGCGATGAACTCCGCGAGCATCGCCTGCTGCAGCAGTTGCCCCTCGCGATACAACTCGGCGCTCGCAGTGGCAAAGCTCTCCGCCAGCGCTTCCGGCACCACGAGGTAGCCGATGCGCAACCCCGGAAACAACGTCTTGCCGAAGCTGCCCACGTAGATCACCTGTCCCGACGTATCCAGACCTTGCAGCGAAGCCAACGGCCTGCTGCCATAGCGGTATTCGCTGTCGTAATCGTCCTCGATGATCCAGCACTGGTTCTGCCGCGCGTATTCGAGCAGCATGCGGCGTCGCGCGAGACTCATCACCATGCCGAGCGGATATTGGTGCGAAGGCGTGACGAGCATCAGCTTCGGCGGCTGCGCGAGGTCGTCGGCGGAAGGATTGATGCCTTCCTCGTCGACGGCGATCGGCCGCGATTCCAGACCCGACACGTGCAGCACGCTGCGCACGCCCCAATAACACGGGTCCTCGGTCCAGATCACGTCGCCGGGATCGGATAGCAGGCGCACGGCCAGATCGACCGACTGGTGAATCCCGGTCGTGATGATGATCTGCTCCGGCGTGCAGCGCACTGAGCGCGAAGTGCGCAGATAGTCCGCCAGCGCATGCCGCAGCGAAGCCAGGCCGCCACCCGGCGCATACGTCAGCAGGTCCGGGCGCAGCCGCCGCCAATATTTGTTGTGCAGGCGGCTCCAGACGCGCGCCGGAAACTTCGTGACGTCGGGCACGCCAGGCATGAACGCGCCCCACTGCCGCTTGGACACACCCGCTCCCGCGATCAGCCGCGCGCCGCGCGTGGACAGCGCGCGCCGCGCCTGCTGCGGCGCCGGCTCGGAACGCGCGGCGGGCGCCTCGGCGTCGGGCACACCGACGATCTCGTCCGGCGCGCTATCGGCGACAAACGTGCCGCGCCCGGTCGCCGAACTGACATACCCTTCGAGTACGAGTTGCTCATACACCTGCGTGACGGTGTTGCGCCCAATGCCCAACTCCTGTGCCAACAAGCGCGACGACGGCACCTTGCTGCCAGGCGGCAATTCGCGCGACAGGATCGCCTGCTGCAACAGCCGGTGCAACTGGCGATAGATCGGCTGACCGTTGCCCCGGTCGAGGCGCTGGGCCAGCCAGTCGGACAAAACGCTCGCGCGCATGATTGGCTCCTACATTTTTATTGAAATGGCTCTGAAGTTAAGAGCCAAATCTCATTATAGTCGCTGCATGTGCTGCGCTGAGCGCGCGGCGTCCGCAAAAACCGAGGAGCGAAGGAGATGACTATGAAGAACGCAGAACTGAAAAGCCGTAAAGACGCCGCCACGCCGCGCGGCGTCGGAGTGATGTGCGATTTCTACGCCGAGCGCGCCGAAAACGCGGAACTGTGGGACGTCGAAGGCCGCCGTTTCATCGACTTCGCCGCCGGCATTGCCGTGTGCAACACGGGCCACCGCCATCCGAAGATCCTCGCCGCGATCCGCGACCAGCTCGATCATTTCACCCACACGGCGTATCAGATCGTGCCGTACGCGTCGTATGTCGAACTGGCTGAGAAGCTCAATGAGCGCGCGCCCGGCGACCATCCGAAGAAAACCGCGTTCTTCACGACCGGCGCCGAAGCCGTCGAAAACGCCATCAAAATCGCCCGCGCCGCCACCGGCCGTCCGGGCGTGATCGCCTTCACCGGCGGTTTCCACGGCCGCACGCTGATGGGCATGGCGCTGACCGGCAAGGTCGCACCGTACAAGATCGGCTTTGGCCCGTTCCCCTCGGACGTGTTCCATGCGCCGTTCCCGAATCCGCTGCACGGCGTGACCACGGCCGACTCGCTGAAGGCCATCGAATTCCTGTTCAAGGCCGACATCGATCCGAAGCGTGTCGCCGCGATCATCTTCGAACCGGTTCAGGGCGAAGGCGGCTTCTATCCGGCGCCGGCCGAATTCGTGCGCGCGCTGCGCAAGCTGTGCAACGAACACGGCATTCTGCTGATCGCCGACGAAGTGCAAACGGGCTTTGCGCGTACCGGCAAGCTGTTCGCGATGCATCACTACGACGTGGTGCCCGACCTGATGACCGTCGCCAAGAGTCTCGCCGGCGGCATGCCGCTATCGGGCGTGATCGGCCGCGCCGATGTGATGGACGCCGCGGCGCCTGGCGGTCTGGGTGGCACGTATGCGGGCAATCCTCTGGCGGTCGCCGCCGCGCATGCGGTGCTCGATATCATCGACGAAGAAAAGCTCTGCGAGCGCGCCACGCTGCTGGGTGACCGCGTCAAGGCCAAGCTGATCGCGCTGCAAAGCGACGTGCCGCAAATCGCCGACGTGCGCGGCCCCGGCGGCATGGTCGCCGTCGAATTCTCCAAGGCAGGCGGCACGGAGCCGGATGCGGAGTTCACCAAGCGCGTGCAGACGCGCGCGCTCGAACGCGGCTTGCTGCTGCTGGTGTGCGGCGTGTATTCGAACGTGGTGCGCTTCCTGTTCCCGCTGACGATTCAGGACGCGGTCTTCGACGAAGCCATGGCGATTCTCGAAGACGTGATCAAGGACAGCGTCACCGTCGCGGCTTAAGGAAACCCACATGACCACGTTGAGCTTGAAAGACCCGTCGCTGCTGAAGAGCCACGCGTACATCGCGGGCGAATGGCAAGGCGCCGACGACGGCACGACCTTCGAAGTAAAGAACCCTGCCACGGGCGAAACGATCGCGACGGTGCCGCGCATGGGCACGGCGGAAACCCGTCGCGCCATCGACACGGCGAACGCCGCGTGGCCCACATGGCGCGCTACGATCGCGAAGCAGCGTGCCGTGATCCTGCGCAAATGGCATGACCTGATGATGGAGAACGCCGACGATCTGGCGAAGATCCTCACCACGGAACAAGGTAAGCCGCTCGCCGAAGCCAAGGGCGAAATCCAGTACGCGGCGTCGTTCCTCGAATGGTTCGCGGAAGAAGGCAAGCGCGTGAACGGCGACACGATCCCGACGCCGGCCAGCGACAAACGCATCGTCGTGACGAAAGAGCCGATCGGCGTTTGCGCGGCCATCACACCATGGAATTTCCCGGCCGCGATGATCACCCGCAAGGTCGGCCCGGCGCTCGCGGCGGGTTGCCCGATCATCGTCAAACCGGCTGAAGCCACGCCGCTCTCCGCGCTCGCACTCGCTGTGCTGGCCGAACGCGCCGGCGTGCCGCGCGGCGTGTTCAACGTCGTGACCGGCGAGCCGAAAGCGATCGGCGCGGAAATGACGGGCAATCCGATTGTGCGCAAGCTGTCGTTCACGGGCTCGACGCCGGTCGGCCGTTTGCTCATGGCGCAGTGCGCACCGACGGTCAAGAAGGTCTCGCTCGAACTCGGCGGCAACGCGCCGTTCATCGTATTCGACGACGCGGATCTGGACGCCGCGGTGGCCGGCGCGATTGCATCGAAGTATCGCAATAGCGGGCAGACCTGCGTGTGCACGAACCGTTTCTATGTGCACGACAAGGTCTACGATGCGTTCGCCGAAAAACTGCGCGTCGCCGTCGAACAGCTCAAGGTTGGCCGTGGCACCGAAGACGGTGTAACCCAAGGTCCGCTGATCAACGAGGCAGCGGTGCTCAAGGTCGAATCGCATATCGAAGACGCGCTCGCGAAAGGCGCGCGCATCGTTACCGGCGGCAAGCGTCATGCGCTTGGTCATGGCTTCTTCGAGCCGACCGTGCTCGCGGATGTCACGCCCGCCATGAAGGTGGCACGCGATGAAACCTTCGGGCCGCTCGCGCCGCTGTTCCGTTTCTCGTCGGATGAAGAAGTGATCCGCCTCGCCAACGATACCGAGTTCGGCCTCGCGTCGTATTTCTATAGTCGCGATATCGGCCGCGTCTGGCGTGTCGCGGAAGCGCTCGAATACGGCATGGTCGGCATCAACACGGGGCTCATCTCGAATGAAGTCGCGCCGTTCGGCGGCGTCAAGCAATCGGGCCTGGGCCGCGAAGGTTCGCATTACGGCATCGACGATTACGTGGTGATCAAGTACATGTGCGTCGGCGGGATCTGAACGCACAGCTTGAAATGAGAAAGTGAGAAGCGGCCACGTCGGCATATCCGGCGTGGCCGTTTTTTTTGGCTCTACGGCGACTGACCCGCTGTGTGGTAGCAACGTCCGCTGTCACGCCGGGAACACAAACGGATCCCGATTCCGCCAGGCCTGTCGTTAAACTGCTGGCACAATTGCGGCTTGACCGCGGTGCACGCAGCCGAATAACGACCGTTAAATGAAACGCTTCGAAATGCTGGCCAACACCATGGCCGATGAAATTCGCTCCGGCGGCCGGCCGGTCGGCTCCCGCATGCCGTCTTTGCGGCATCTGACTACGCAGCATGGCGTTAGCCAGTCCACAGTGTTTCGCGCCTATTACCTGCTCGAAGAGTGGGGCTTGATTCGAGCACGTGAACGCTCGGGCTACTACGTCGCGCCAGGCGCCGCGCTCGAACACAAACCGGCGCCGCAACCGCAAGCCGCTCTGGAGTCCGCTAAGGTCGAGATCAGCGACCTTGTCTTCTCGGTGCTCGAAGCCGCGAAGCATCCCAATGTGGTGCCGTTCGGTTCGGCCTTTCCGTCTCCGCAGCTTTTTCCGCTTCAGCGTCTTGCCAGGTCGCTCGGGCATTCGAGCCGTTTGATCAGTCCGTGGAGCACCGTCGTCGATCTTCCGCCGGGCAATGAGCCATTGCGTCGCCAGATATCGTTGCGTTACATGGGGATGGGCGTTGCTCAGCCGATGGAGCAGCTCGTCGTCACCAACGGCGCGCTGGAAGCATTGAACCTGTGCTTGATGGCCGTCACGCGCCCCGGCGACGTGGTCGCGATCGAGTCGCCCGGATTCTATGCGGCCCTGCAGGCCATCGAGCGCCTCGATCTGCGGGCGGTCGAGATTCCGGTCGATCCTGTTTCGGGCATCGATTTGCAAGCGCTCTCGGATGCCCTCGACAAGCACCCTATCCGCGCATGCTGGTTCATGACCAACTATCAGAATCCGACCGGCGCGGCGATGTCGCAGGAGAAAAAGAAAGCGCTGGTCGAACTTCTCGCCGAGCGTGACGTGCCGCTCATCGAGGATGACGTGTACGGCGAACTGCATCATGCGGCAACCTACCCGCTGCCCGCCATCGCCTTCGACACGAAGGGGCTCGTGATGCACTGCAGTTCATTTTCGAAGACGCTCGCACCGGGATACCGGATTGGATGGGTCGCCGCGGGACGCTTCGCCGAGAAGGTGCAGCGCCTGAAGTTGATGACCACGTTATCGGCCAGCATCCCCGCTCAGGCAGCCATTGCGGACTATCTTCAGCACGGCGGGTATGACAAGCATCTGCGGAAACTGCGCGGCGCATTCCGCAATCAGCTCGCCTCGATGGACACCGCGCTGCGCCGCTGCATGCCGGACGATTCGCATTGGACGCTGCCGTCCGGAGGCTATTTTCTGTGGCTGCGACTGCCGCCGCATGTCGATGCGATGCAATTGCACCGCCTTGCAATAGAGAACGGCATCAGCATCGCGCCGGGTCCGATTTTCTCCGCGCGGCACGACTTCCGGAATCATATCCGGTTGAACTTCGGGCATCCGTGGAGCGATAGCACCGAGAGCGCTGTCCGAACGCTGGGCTCGCTGCTCGAGCAGGCGAGCCGATGAATAACGCGCTCCCTGTGAGCGCACCGCTACCGTCAATGCGCCACGTTGACCGCAAGCCGGGCGAGTGCAAACAGCGTGGCGCCGAATCCGGCGGCGAGAACTACCGCAACTAGCGGCAACAGGGGTAGCTTGACGCCCGCCATGTCGGCCTGATGCGAGGCGCCGCGGCGAATGCCGAAAAAACTCCACAGTACGATTCGCGTCATCTTCAAGAGGTTCATCACGTCACCTTCAAGGCAGGGTTGTTGTATCTCACGCGATAGTCTGAACCCGGCCAGTCACCCAAAACAGTAGCAGTTGCGATCAATTCCAGCGCAGCAGTCTTGCGCTTCTGTCCAGCCGGCGCGCCGCCGGTTCGCTCACCATCTGCTAGTGTGTTTTCAGCGGCATCTGCTGCTTTTCAGCGGCCGCCATTGCCTCTATCGTTCGCCAGAAGCCCTCGGATCGGCGCGGCACGTCATGTGCGATGCCGATGCAACCGCGGCTCCTTCCAACGAAACCGACGCTCAGCCAAACTGCGCCATGCAGGGCGGCAGTCGCACCGGACCATGTACCAATACACCGAGTTTGACCAATCATTCGTGCGCAGCCGCGCTGCGCAGTTTCGCGACCAGCTCGAACGCTGGCAGTCCGGCAAGCTGAGCGAAGACGACTTTCGTCCGTTGCGTCTTCAGAACGGATGGTATGTGCAAAGGCATGCGCCGATGTTGCGCGTGGCGATCCCCTACGGAGAGTTGTCGAGCAGGCAGTTGCGCATGCTCGCCCGGATTGCGCGCGAATACGACGAGCCGGAGGCCGAGGTCTACCGCCTTGCCAGCGAGGCGCAGCGCAAGCTCGGCACTGTCCGCCTGCCCACGAACTATGCGCATTTCACGACGCGCACCAACGTGCAATTCAACTGGATTCCGCTCTCGAAAGCTGCGGACGTGATGGACTTGCTCGCCAGCGTCGACATGCACGGCATTCAGACGAGCGGCAACTGCATCCGCAACATTTCCTGCGACGAACGCGCGGGCGTTGCGCCTGACGAAATTGCCGACCCGCGTCCGTTCGCTGAAATCATGCGGCAGTGGACGACCCTCCATCCTGAGTTCGCGTTCCTGCCGCGCAAGTTCAAGATCGCGATCACCGGTGCGAGCGAAGACCGCGCCGCGACCGACTGGCATGACGTCGGCCTTCGTCTGCTGCGTAACGAAGCGGGCGAACTGGGATTTCGCGTCACGGTGGGCGGCGGCATGGGCCGCACTCCCGTGATCGGCACCGTCCTGCGCGAGTTTTTGCCGTGGCAGCACATCATGAATTACATCGAAGCGGTGGTGCGCGTCTACAACCAGTACGGACGCCGCGACAATAAGTACAAGGCTCGGATCAAGATTCTGGTGAAGGCGGAAGGCCAACGTTACATCGACGGCGTCGAGGAAGAGTTCCGCCAGATCGTCGAGCACGACGGCGGTCCGCATACGATTCCACTGGCGGAACTCGAACGAGTCAGCGCTTGCTTCGCTCTACCCTGCAAGCCTTCCGTGGATGCGCCGATCGACCTCGAAGCGATCGCAACGTCGAACGCCGTAGCCCTCGAGACGCCGCAATTCGAACGCTGGCTCCAGCGCAATGTCTCGCCGCACAGGAACCAGCGCTTGCGGATCGTCACGCTCTCGTTCAAACGCCTTCTGCAAGCACCTGGCGATGCATCGGCACAACAGCTCGATCGCGTGGCCGACTTGGCCGAGCGGTTCTCGGCGGGCGAAGCGCGGGTCACCCACACGCAGAACGTCGTGTTGCCGTGGGTGCATGTCAACGACCTTCTGCCGCTTTGGCAAGCCGCGCGCGAGGCAGGACTCGCGAGCGCCAACGTGAATCTGCTGACCGACATGATCGCCTGCCCGGGCGGCGATTTCTGTGCGCTTGCCAATGCCCGTTCCATTCCGGTTGCCGAGGCGATCACCGAGCGCTATCAGGATCTGGACGAACTCAACGACATTGGCGATATCGATCTGCATATCAGCGGCTGCATCAATTCGTGCGGCCATCATCATAGCGGGCATATCGGCATCCTCGGGGTCGACAAGGATGGCAAGGAATGGTACCAGGTGACGTTGGGCGGCTCGGACGGCTCGCACGCCAGTGGTCGCGCGCAAGCGGGCAAGGTCATCGGCCCGTCGTTTTCCGCCGCTGAAGTTCCCGAGGTCATCGACGCGCTGCTGTCTGCCTATCTCGACATTCGGGCGACCGTTGGCGAGAGGCGCGAGTCGTTCGTCGAAACGGTTCGCCGGGCGGGCATCGAACCGTTCAGGACAGCTGCGGACCGCGTACGCACGCTGATGGAGAAAACGGCATGAACGGCTCGACACGTATCAGGCTGCTCACTCTGCCCGAGCACGCATCGGACGCATCCCGGCAGGTTGTTTCTCTGGCAAACGACGCAGACCCGGCCGAGCAAAAGGAGCTGATCGCGACTGCTGCACGCGTGGAGTTGCACTTCCCCAACTTCACCGATGGACGGGCCTACAGTCAGGCGTATCTCCTGCGCCGCCGCCTCGGCTTCAAAGGCGATCTGCGGGCAACGGGCGACGTGCTCGTCGATCAGCTGATTCAGATGGAGCGAACCGGGTTTTCAAGTGCGGTACTGAAAGACGGTATCGACCCGGAGGACGCGCAGCGCCAGCTCGACCGCTTCCCTGCGTTTTATCAGGGCGACGTTATTCACGACGCGCCCTTTGCGCGCTCAGATGTCGGGAATGGTCGGGAATGACGATGAGTGACGACGGCGCGAGAGACATGCGTGTGGTGTCCGCAACTCCTCCAATATCCGCGGACTACTGCGTAAAGCAGGTTATGCCGCGACATAGCGGATCGTCGCCAGATGCATTTTCGGGAGTTTGTCCGTCCCGACTCGCTCTCGCACGCCTCGGTCAGAAGTGGACCGTCCTGGCGATGGTCGCGTTGCGAGAAAAGCATTTGCGCTTTGCCGAGATCAGGCGTCGCCTGGACGGCGTCTCAGACAAAATGCTTTCTCAGACATTGAGATCAATGGAAAGGGATGGGCTTGTCGAGCGATGCGTCGACGACCGGCACCCGGCGCGTGTCGAGTATCGCTTAACCGCACTCGCCCGCACCGCGCTGCCTATCGTCGCCGAATTGAAGCAATGGGCCGAACGTTCTATCGACTCCATCGAGGCCAGTAACCACGCGTATGACCAAAAGATCGGACGGTCCACGTGTCAGGCCATTTCATAGGCGCCGGAATACCATGACCCAGCGCCCCGCTACAGGTACTGCACACTACGCGCTCGATTAACGACCGTAGGTAACAACCGGAGCCGAGTACGAACTGTTCGTCGTGTCCGAACGGCTGCCTGCCTGCGACGAACCATTGGTGGCCGAACCGTAACCGCTCGTCTGAGCAGGGCTCTTTTGTGCGGCAACGCGCGCCTCAGCAGCCTGAATGTTGGACGGATAGTCGTCGTCGTTCGCGGTGGCCGGGTTGTAACCGGCCTTTTCCAGCTGGATCAGTTCGGCGCGCACCTGAGCCCGCGTAACCGGCTGATTCGATTGTGCAAAAGCGGCGAGCGGAGCGGAAATGAGAGCGGCGATAACAACAGCTTCGATCAGGGATTTCATGATGACTACCTCCAGAGATTGTTTTTTGCCATGCTGCGAAACTCAGTCGGCAGCGTATGGGCACAGTCTAGGAGTCAATGTATATAGGGTAAACCCCAAATCGACGAATTCACTGTTGCGATAAACGCGATAACTGGGGCGCGGACACAAGGCTTTGCCCCGGCGACGGCGCCAGTTCACCGGCATTTCGGCCGCCCGTCCCTTGCCGGTCGCTTCTCGGACTCGCGCCGAAACGCGCGCGATAGGTCCGTGAAAAATGCGAAGGCGACTCGAATCCGCATGCCACGCAAATCGACGTAATCGACATGTCGGTCTGTTGCAGCAATTCACGCGCACGCGCGAGGCGCAACTGCTGATAAAAATGCGTTGGCGTGTCCTTCAGCGACGCGCAGAACAGCCGCTCCAGTTGCCGACGGGTCACGCCGATTTCCTGCGCGAGCCGGTCAGGCGTGAGCGGCTCCTCCATATGCTGTTCCATCACGCCGATCACCTGAATCAGCTTGCGGTTGTGCACGCCGTAGCGCGCCGCGATCTCCATGCGCTGATGGTCCGAGCGCTGCCGGATACGGCTCACCACGAATTGCTCCGAGACGGCCGAAGCCAGCGCGGCGCCGTGCTCGCGGCCGATCAGGTCCAGCATCATGTCGATCGACGCCGTGCCACCCGCGCACGTAATCCGCCGCGCGCCGATTTCGAAAAGCTCCTGGCTCGCATCGAGCGACGGATAGCGCTCGCGAAATGCCGACAGCGCTTCCCAGTGCACGGTCACACTGTCCGAGCCGCCGAGCAGCCCGGCTTCCGCGAGCACGAAGCTGCCGGTGTCGATACCTCCGAGCGTCGCGCCCGCGCGCGCGAGGCGCCTCAGACGATCGCCCAGCGCGCGCGTGTAGCACGCGAGCGGCTCGAAGCCCGCGACGACGAAGAGTGTCCGCACCGCCTCGACGTCGCCGATGGCCGCATCCGCGTTGATTGAAATGCCGTTGCTGGCGGCCACCGGCGCGCCGTCGAGACTCAGAATGCGCCAGCGGTACAGATCGCCGCGAAAGCGGTTCGCCACGCGCAACGGCTCCACCGCCGACATGAAACCGATCGCCGAAAAGCCCGGCAGCAACAGGAACGATATATCTTCGGGCATCGTGCTCAGACTCGATCAGGAGACAAAAAACGCAGGCGGACGCGGGTTCCCGGCGAGCGTAGCAAGCAGCGGCCAAGCCGGCAAGGGACACCAAAATTCCCGCTTAACTCAATGTTGCGTCGCAATGCGGACGGCACAGGTTTTCCCTCATTGTCGCGTGGGAGCAAGAACGGGTCGCTGGCGGTCGCTTTGGTCGGAATATGGGGCATTAACGTTACGTCATTCGTGCAGTTCAGGTATCACACAAGCCGTATCGCATGTCCGGGGGCCGCTTCGCCCATGTCGTTCGCTCAGGCGAAGCGGCCCGGTTCGAAACACGTTGTCATTCGAGTCAGAAGAGGGGACGTCATGAAGTTGCGCATCAAAGCCCTGCTTGCCCATTTCGCGTGTCTCGCGGCGGTTGTCAGCGCCGCTGGTACCGCGCTGCCTGCCTTCGCCCAGGACCCCGCTGCCTGCCGCGCGGTGCATTTCGCCGATATCGGCTGGACCGACATCACCTCGACCACCGCGCTCGCCTCGACCGTGTTCGAAGGACTCGGCTATCAGCCGGTGACGACCGTCGCCTCCGTGCCCATCTCGTTCGCGGGTTTGAAGAGCAAACAGCTCGACGTGTCGCTCGGCTACTGGTGGCCGGTGCAGGAAAAAGCGATCGCGCCATTCGTCGATTCGAAATCGATCCAGGTGCTGCAGCCGCCTAACCTGACCGGCGCCAAGGCCACGTTCGCCGTGCCGAGCTACGAATACGACGCGGGCCTGAAGACTTTCGCCGACATCGCCAAACACCGCGATCAGCTCGACGGCAAGATCTACGGCATCGAGCCCGGCAGCAGCGCGAACGCGGCGATCCTGAAGATGATCGCCAACAATCAGTTCGGCCTCGGCGGCTTCAAGCTGATCGAATCGAGCGAAGCGGGCATGCTGGTATCGGTCGACCGCGCGATCCGCGAGAAGAAATGGGTGGTCTTTCTCGGCTGGGAACCGCATCCGATGAACATCCAGATCGACATGAAATACCTCACCGGCAGCGACGGCGTATTCGGTCCGAACGACGGCGAAGCGCGCGTATATACGCTGACGTCCCCCGACTTTCTGACGCGTTGCCCGAACGCGGGCAAGCTCGTGAGCAATCTGCGCTTTTCGACGCAGCTCGAAAACGTGGTGATGCAATCGGTGATGAACAAGGAAAAGCCCGCCGACGCCGCCAAGGCGTATCTGAAGAAAAACCCGCAGGTACTCGACGCATGGCTTGCCGGCGTGAAGACCTACGACGGCAAGGACGGCTTGCCCGCGGTCAAGGCTTATCTCGGTCTCTGATCACGTCAGTTGCGCATACCAACTTACAGGAACCAGTTCGCATGAATCATGAAGTCATCGTGACCTGCGCGGTCACCGGCGCAGGCGATACCGTCGGGAAGCACCCGGCCATTCCCGTCACGCCGAAGCAGATTGCCGAGGCCGCCATCGAAGCCGCGAAAGCCGGCGCGACCGTTGCGCACTGCCACGTGCGCGATCCGAAAACCGGGCGCGGCAGCCGCGATCCGCAACTGTATCGCGAGGTGGTCGACCGTATTCGCTCGTCGGGCACGGACGTGATCATCAACTTGACGGCCGGCATGGGCGGCGATCTGGAGATCGGTCCGGGCGAAGATCCGATGCGCTTCGGCGCGAACACGGATCTGGTCGGTGGCCTCACGCGCCTCGCGCATGTGGAGGAATTGCTGCCGGAAATCTGCACCCTCGACTGCGGCACGCTCAATTTCGGCGACGGCGACTACATCTATGTGTCGACACCAGCGCAGTTACGGGCTGGCGCGCGGCGCATCCAGGAACTCGGCGTCAAGCCTGAACTGGAAATCTTCGATACCGGGCATTTGTGGTTCGCCAAGCAATTGCTCAAGGAAGGGCTGCTCGACGCGCCGCCGCTGTTCCAGATATGCCTCGGCATTCCCTGGGGCGCGCCCGCCGACACCACCACCATGAAAGCGATGGCCGACAACCTGCCGCCCGGCGCGCAATGGGCCGGCTTCGGCATCGGCCGCATGCAGATGCCGATGGTCGCGCAGGCGATGCTGCTCGGCGGCCACGTGCGCGTCGGCCTCGAAGACAACATCTGGCTCGACAAAGGCGTGCCCGCAACGAACGGCACGCTGGTGCAACGTGCGGTGGAAATCATCGAACGGCTCGGCGCGCGCGCGCTGACGCCCGCCGAGGGGCGCCGCAAACTGGGGCTGCCCGCGCGTGGCGAGCGTCAGTTGGAGCGGCGCGCGGCGGGACAGTACGCTTGATTCACCCCGCTCGATGTAATTCGCTTCGAAACCGCACAACACATACGCAAAGGAAACATCAGCAATGGCAGTGATCGTCGATATCAAAACATTCGCGGCAATCGGCGTGGGCGTGATCGGCAGCGGCTGGGTGGCGCGCGCGCTCGCGCACGGACTCGACGTGATCGCGTGGGACCCGGCGCCGGGCGCGGAGAAGCAACTGCGCGAGAACGTCGCGAACGCGTGGCCGGCGCTGCAGCGCGTAGGGCTGGCCGCGGGTGCGTCGCCCGAGCGATTGCGTTTTGTGGATACGATCGAAGCCTGCGTCGGGCAGGCGGATTTCGTTCAGGAAAGCGCGCCTGAGCGCGAAGAATTGAAGCTCTCGCTGCACGAACAGATCAGCCGCGCAGCGAAACCCGATGCGATCATCGCTTCGTCGACGTCGGGCCTCTTGCCGAGCGATTTTTACGCACGGGCGGTGAATCCGCAGCGTTGCATCGTCGGACATCCGTTCAATCCGGTGTACCTGTTGCCGCTGGTCGAAGTGCTGGGCGGCGCAAGCACCGCGCCAGAAACCATCGACGCCGCGCTGCAGGTGTATCGCGCGCTGTCGATGCGGCCTCTGCGGGTTCGCAAGGAAGTGCCGGGCTTCATCGCCGACCGCCTGCTCGAAGCGCTGTGGCGCGAGGCTTTGCATCTGGTCAACGAAGGCGTCGCGACCACGGGCGAAATCGACGACGCGATCCGCTTCGGCGCGGGCATCCGCTGGTCGTTCATGGGCACGTTCCTGACGTACACGCTGGCGGGCGGCGACGCGGGCATGCGCCACTTCATGCAGCAATTCGGACCCGCGCTGGAGCTGCCCTGGACTAAACTGGTGGCGCCGAAGCTGACGGATGAACTGATCGACCGGGTCGTGGACGGCACCGCCGAGCAGGTCGGGCCGCGCTCGATCAAACAGCTCGAACGCTACCGGGACGATTGCATTACGAGCGTGCTGACGGCGATTGCGGAGGCGAAGGCACGGCATGGAATGCAGCCGGCTGACTGAGAGCGATCATGTGGAGGCGCGGAAGGACCACAGGCCGCTGAAGGCGCAGATGGCGCGTCATCCGAGCCAAGCCTTGGCTGCGCGCCGTTTTACTCATCGACCATACCGCGTCTGTCTCGCGAATCCGGTGCCGATGCGGTGAATCTCGCGTGGCCGCACTTTCGAACATCGCCACGTCGGCGCGCGGCCGCAGCCTTTGATACGAACAACGGAGACAACTTGCCGATGCCGCAACCCGCTACCCTTCCTTGCTATCGCGACAAGGTGCGCGCCGAATGGGTCGATTACAACGGCCATCTGCGCGATGCGTTCTACATGCTGATTTTCAGCTTCGCGACCGACGCCCTGATCGACCTGATCGGTTTACCGGACGCCGTGCGCAAGGAACGCCGGCGCTCGATCTACACGCTCGAAGCGCATATCAACTATCTGCACGAAATCAAGGAAGGCGCGCAGGTGCGCGTCGACATGCGCGTGCTCGGTCACGATGCGAAGCGGCTGCATCTGTACCTCGAGATGTTTGCCGGCGATGGCGGCGAACCAGTCGCAGCAGGCGAGCAAATGTTGCTGCACGTGGATACCGGCGGCCCACGCGCCGCCGCGTTCGATCCGGACGTGGCGGCGCATGTGCGGGCATTAGCCGACGCGCATGCCGCATTGCCGCCCGCCGCGTTTGCCGGGCGAGCGATCGGCTTGCCCGCGAAAACGAAGCCGAGTGGGATTGGACATGCTTGAGCCAGAGATGGCCGCCTTCATCGAAAGAGCCGCCGCGATTTATCCGGGGCATTCGACTTCATTGACGCCTGCTGAACAGCGCAGAATTTACGACCAGTACGCGGCGGCGGTCACACCCGCGTTGCCCGATGACGTCGTAACTCACGACGCCGAGTTCAAAACCGGCGCGGGCCATTCAATCGCGCTGCGGCTGTACCGGAACCGTGCAAGGCATCATGAGGCGGCGCGTGGTGCCGTGCTGTATTTTCACGGCGGCGGCTTCGTG
Organism: Paraburkholderia sp. BL18I3N2; assembly: GCF_003001875.1. NCBI lineage: Bacteria > Pseudomonadati > Pseudomonadota > Betaproteobacteria > Burkholderiales > Burkholderiaceae > Paraburkholderia > Paraburkholderia sp. BL18I3N2. Next base: position 942,493 of record NZ_PVNC01000001.1, on the reverse strand, counting down.
CTCGGCTCGCTGGACAGCCATCAGCTCGTGACCGCGCGCCTCGCCGCGGACACCGGTCTCGACGTGATCGCGGTCGACTACCGGCTGGCTCCCGAGCATCCCGCGCCGGCCGCGCATGACGATTGCATGGAGGTCACGCTCGCCGCCTTGGCTGGGCGCTTGCCGTTCGAGCTGCCTGCCGGCGCGCCGCTGCAACTGGCGGGCGACAGCGCCGGCGCCACGCTCGCGGCCAGCGTAGCGATGCGGCTGCGCGACGACGCGGTTCAAGGCATTAGCAGCCTCGTGCTGGTTTATCCGATGCTCGGCACCGAGCCGCAGTTGCCCGCGCGCGAAAGCGAAGCACTCGCGCCAATGCTCAAGCTAACCGACGTCCACGCATTCCGTGATCTGTATTGGGGCACCCACCCGCCCTACCCCGCGTGGACGATCCCGCTCGACGCGACGCGCTACGATGGCCTGCCGCCGACGCTCGCGATCGGCGTCGAACATGATCCGCTGAGGGACGACGCGCGTGTGTTCGCCGAGCGTATCAACGCGGCCGGTGGCGAGGCGCGGCTCCTGATCGGCGCCGGACTCGTGCATGGCTGCTGGCGCGCCATCGAATCGAGTCCCGGCGTACAGAGGTTCCACGAAGAGGTGTGCCGTTTTCTGTCTGCCCATGCGAAGCCGGCGTCGTCCGCGGCCAGTCACTAGCACGGATTCAGGGTTCGGACCGCCGGATAGTCAGTGGCAACGGCCACCGCTTTCAATCCGCGGGCCTTTCATTGGCCCTCACTCCAGCGAGGCGAACGCGCCGGCGTCTTGCGCAGTGCGCGATCGGCGGGCGTGTCCGGCGCCGGCAACCGCACGGTGAAGGTCGTATGGACGCCGCGTATCGAACTGCATTCGATGCTCCCGCCCAGCAGCTCCGTCGCGCGACGGCAGAACGCGAGTCCCATCCCCGCACCGCTGCCGTGCCGCTTGGTCGTGAAGAAGGCGTCGAAGATATAGGGCAGGACGTCGGGCGCGATGCCGGGCCCGGTGTCGCGGAATTGCAGCACGCAGAAGTCCTGATCCTGAGCGGCACTGATCGTAATCTCGCCGTCGCCGCCCACGCGAATGGCATGCAACGCGTTTTTCAGCAGATTGAACAGCACGAAAACCACGACCGTATCCGAGCCCGAAAAAGACAGGGCGAGGTCGATGGGCATCACCGTGACACGCTCACGCTCGTCGCCGCTGAACGGATACCGCTCCAGCGCCGACATCACGCACTGATGCACCGAATGCCGGCTGAAGTCGCCGCGGTCCAGACGATCGAGCGTGAAAGACGCGAGCGCCATTTCGACCATCGCGCTGGTGCCGGACACTTCGCGCCGGATCGCCGTCGCCAGCTGACCGATGCGTTCGGACTGTCCGGCTTCGTCGTGATCCTCATACAGCCCGTGCGTGACGGCTGTTCGGTATCCTTTGAACACATGTCCCCACACGCTGGCGATTTCGTCGGCGTGCATGCCGATGGTGGCAAGCGGCGTCGAAATTTCGTGCGCAATGGTCGCCGCCACGGCATACGGGTGAATCAGGTGATAGCGCACGATGGTGATCGCCAGCAGCCCGAGGCTCAGACCGATGAACAGGACGCCCGGCGGGTAGAACCCGAAGCCGTAGTTGACCGCGTAGTCCATCGCGGCAAACGAGTACAGACACAGGCTCGCCAGACACAGATCGAGGCGCCGCCGCGCGTCGCCCTCCGCCTTCTGGCGCGCGGCAAGCAGAAGCTGCGCGCTGCGGGCGGCCAGCAGCACGGTCTGCACCACGTGCAAGGGATGCAGCGGCCCGGCGACCGGATAGTAGCCGAAGAAGAAATGCCGATATCCCGCCACCACTTCATTACCGGGCAGCAGTATCGCGAGGACGAAACACAGACCGTACGACGCAAGCAATATCGGGCGCTCGCGGCGCTGCGCCGCCACCTCCGTCACGAAGTGGTAGAACGTCGTCGGCAGAAAAAGAATGAACAGATAGCCGCCCCTGACCAGCAGGTCCGCGGTGTGCGGGTTGTCCGTCTGGAACAGCAGTGTCCATGCGCCTTGCCAGGCAAAGGTCGAGACGCACATCAGGATGAACGGCGTGAACAAACGCGTCGCACCTTGCGTAATCAGTACGTATAGGCCGAACACCACGAACATCGCGGACACGCAGGCAGTCGGAATGGCGTACATGTGGCTTGACGTCCCGGCGGACTTTAGCGAGTCCGTTCCTTCCGCCATTGCGCGAACGTCATCAGGTCCATGCCCACGTCGGCCTTGTCGATCGGGGTCCAGCAATAGAACACGTCGTCCCAGCCCGGAATGGTCCGCGGGGTCAGCGTCCTGACGGTCATGCCGGAGCGATAGGCCAGGTTCGGCCAGAAGATCGGCATCACCTCGCGCACCGCCATTTGCTTGAGAAGGTCGGCCGGGCCGTCCTCGTCCGCGACGATTTCGCCCTGCGAGATCCAGTCGTTCTCGGCCCACGCGACGAAAACGCTCGGGTTGCCGGCGCGATCGAACATCAGAATGGCGTCCTGTTCCGGGCGCCAGTAATACTCGACGATACCGTTCTCGGCCACCACCTCGTCGATCACTTTACGCGTTCGCGGGTCGCAATACGTCAGGCCGTTTTCGCCCAACGCCAGCCAGCCGCCTTCCGAACAATGCCTCGCCTTCGCATCCTTCAGGAAATGGGCGAGCCGGTTGGCGGAGTCGGTATCTGTTTTCCTCAGGTATAAATCGACGATTCCCGCATTGAAGGCTTTGACCGCGACGGTTTCGTCCGCGACCCCGGTCAGCAGCACTTTTGCGCAGCGCAGATTGGAGATGGACGAGAGGAATTCCACGCCGTTCATGCCCGGCATGTCGAAATCCACGACCACCGCCGCAACTTCCGCGAAACGGGAGCCGCGGGCCAGAATATCCCGTTCCGCCGCGGTTTCCATGTAGCGCTCAAAACCCGTCTCGCTCACACAGGCCGACGCCGGCGCGAACTCCAGCGAATTCTTGCGAGCGTGCTGACGGATGAAGGCCAGCGCGGTTTGCGGCCGCGTAAAAAACAGATTGGTGGCGCTATCCGGAAAGAAGCGCCGCAGCGCGTCGAGATAGCTGTCGTTGTCATCCACGAAGACAATCGTCGACGGATGGAGAACAGGTGGTCGAATAAAATTGTTCATATTTTCACGTGGTTCGTCACGCCCCCGCTGGAGGACAACCGCGGCAGACCGCCAGCCGTGGGTCACGGCAACCCGCACGGCACGATGCGGCGCGGCCACTCCCGAGCATATAGGGTCCCGCTGCCTCGGCCATCGGCCGCATGGCCGCGCCATACTTCGCCGCTTCCGGTTCCCGCATGTTCGCATACGGAACATGCGGGCGCGCCGTGCACCTGCTTATAAGCAGGATTCTCTCACGCCGGTCGCCAAGGCGATTTTCCGCTGAACAATATAGTACAGGGCCTTGGCATCGATCGCGCGAAGTCGCCGCGGCGATGAACGGCGGCGCTTATGCGTTCTGGGCAATCCGCGCTGAAGGGCCACCTCTTACGGCCGCGACGCCACCTCGTCCAGATGATCCAGCAGATCCGCCGGATCGTCGTAGACCCGCAGCGCGCCGGCGCGCTCGAGTTCCTCCGTGCCGTATCCGCCCGACAGCAAACCGACACCCAGCGCCCGGCAGCGCCGCGCCGCGAGCATGTCCCAGATGCTGTCGCCGACCACCACCGTGTGTTCGATCGGTACGCCCAACCGCCCGGCGGCGGCGATGAACAGATCCGGATCCGGCTTTGCATATTTGACGTCGTCGCGCGTGACGACCACGGCCTTCGCCGGATCGACCCCGAGCGCCTCCAGGTTGAGCGCCGCCGTCTCCATGCGGCCGCTCGTCGCTACGGCCCAAGGCGTTCCGGCTTGCGTCAGCGCGTCGAGCAGTGCCCGCGCGCCCGGCAGCGGACACACCTGCGCGCGCAACCGCTGATAGGCCGCGGCGTGAGCTTGACGAAGACGCTCGACCCGGTCGGCGCTGATTTCGCCGTGCGTTTCCCGCAGAAGCTGATTGGTGAAGAGCCCGCCGCTCATGCCGATCTTGCGGTGAATTCGCCAGACCGACAAGGGAATGCCTTCGCTGTCGAGCGCTTCTTTCCAGGCCAGCACGTGCTGGTAGACGCTGTCGACCAGCGTCCCGTCGAGATCGAAGAGGAAAGAGGTCTGGATTCGCATGGTGTGCTCCTGTTGATGACTGGCTTCGCCAATATGCCATGTCCGGAGTTCGCCGGTCGTGCGAATGCCGCCTCGATTTCCGTTGGCCCTCACGTAGCGTTGGAGTTTATGGCCGGCAGATGGGTCGATGAAACGTGACTGGCGTTCATCCGCGAACGCAGCGCAGCCACTTTGATGCGGAGTGCCGGATGGTGGTCAATTTTGGGCAGATGGAACTTCAGCGGAGTGCCCGAACTCGATTTTCGAGCCGCGCTGTTCATGCTAGCCTCTTCGCTTCCCAAAACAGGACGTCGCATGAACACACCTCGATTGCGCCTTCATGACCTGAACCGGCGACGCACGATCGCGATCCTTGTCGTAGTTTCTGGATTGTCGACGGGCATCGCTGCCATCGCGCAGTCCGAAAGCACGAGCAGCGTGGATTATTCTGGCACGGTGGGCGAAGCGAAGGTCGGTATGACGCTCGTTTTGCACGGGAATGCGATAGGCAAAGGGCATTACTTCTACTACCGCTACCTCAAGGACATTGCACTGACCGGTCAACGATCCGGCAGCGATCTGGCGCTGCAGGAAGCGAATGGCACTTTCAATCTGCACTTCGTCGGCAATGGATCGAACGGCGGCCAGCCGCTCGATTTTTCCAATAGCGTGGGACTTGCCGGCAGTTGGAACGGCGGCGGGAAGACTTTGCCGGTTAGATTCAATCTCGAAGGCATGTCGTTCGCGGACGCGAATACGGGACACCGCTACCGGATGATCACCAGCGAAACGGATGACGCATTCGAAGCACGCGCTCAAGGCTTCTATTTCGCCGCACTGAAGGGCGACCCGAAGCAGGCCGCGCGCTTTGTTCACTTCCCGTTGCGGGTGAACTGGAGCGCGACGCATCACGAAATGATAGGTTCGGCAAATCAGCTTGCCGCCAACTGGAATCGCATCTTCACGCCCAAGTATCTTGCGGCGCTACGCGATGTCGCTCCGAATGATATGCCGGTGATCAAGAGCCAATACGCGATGCTTGGTGCAGGCCTCGCGTTCATTACAGACAAGGGTGTTGAGGTTTTGAACACGCAACGGTAGAGGTTGTGCGCGGTAGAGGATAGCGCGGCGCGGGCCGCGCTTTCCGTCTTTACGCGCCGCGAGCGCGGGCGGACCTCATGCGATCGACGTCGGCGCGCTATGGCCACAGCGTACCGTCACCGACGTGACCATGAATGCGTAATCGACGCGCCCCCTTTCATATCGGTGGCGCGTCGATCTTTTTCAGCGGTTGTTGAGCCGCCTATCGAGCCAATTACTGGCCGGTGTAACCGAGCGGAACAGTCGCATTGGCCTTGGCAACCGTGGCGTTGTTCGACACGATGTACTGCGGCACTTCAGTGAGAGTCAGCGCGACCTGACCGTTGGTGTAGGCCACCGTGCTGACATTGCCGTAACCGTCGATCTTCGTCACATTGCCCGACGTACCGGCATTGTCGACCTGAAGCGAATAGCCGGTGGAATAGGTCTGGCTATACGTGCCGTTGCTCGCCGGCCACTGCGCATTGCTGTGCGTCCACGCGGCGGTCACGACCTTGCCGTTGCCCAGTTGCTGGAACCCATACGCAAAGACTCCGGCGGGGGCGCTCTTGATCCGGCCCAGCGTATTCGTGCCGTCGAGCACCCGCGTCATCGTTGCGAAGGCCATCGCTTCAGGCTTCGGCGACAGGTTCGATGCACCGAATGCGCCTTGTGCGTCGTTCAGGTCGAAGAACGAGCCGTATCCCACTTCGCCCGGATAGTCCGGACCGTAGAACAGCGTCGTGACCTGAGCACCGCCGCCAAGCACGATGATGTGCGCCCGCACGCCGACTGCCGCATGTGCGAACAACTGGTTCTGCGACGGCACATTCGGACCGTAGTTGAGGCCCGGGTCGTAGCTCACGCCGGCTTCCGTGAAGAAGAGCTTCATGTTCGGCTTACCGGCCTGCATGATCGACCGCAGCTGCGCCATCTGGTTGTCGAGCGCGTTGGCCTGGTTCGCCGTGCTCGGATCGGAATCCTGCAGTTCAGGCGGATGAGCCGGGTACGTGCCCGCATTCCAGTAGCCGTGCGTGGCCACCGCATCGATGTAATTCCACAAGCCGAGCGCGCCGAACTTCTGCAGATAGCCCGTCGTACAGGTATCGCAATTGGAAGCGAACGGATTGCCGGTGCCCATCACGACCGCATTCGGATCGGTCGAATGAATGCCCTCGTAGGCGGCCTTGTACATGGCGACGAAGTTCGCGTCGCTATCCGCCCAGCCGAGGCTCGGTTCCCACGTTACCTGATAGTAGTTCTTCTGCTGATTCGGGTAGTTGGCAGCGCGGATCAGGCTCGTATCGGTGCCGACCTTGCTCATGAATGTCTTGAACTCAGGCATGTTCGACGGCGCGTAATAGCTGTCGTTGAACTGGCCGGTCTTCGAGTCCCACGCCGGCAGTCCATCCAGACGCACGATACGCATCTGATCAGGATTGGCCTTGTAGAACGGATCGAGGTCATTCACGTTCGGCGTGTACGTATTGGGGCCGTTGGGTTCCATGGCCGATACCTGACGATCGTCGATCGTCCACGAGATACCCAGCGCGCGCAACGCGGCGATGTTGCCGTTGAAGCCCTGCATACCGAAGCGGTGCTGATCCTGGTGCGCATACGTCACGGTGCCCAGAGCCGAACTGAGGTTCGGCAACACACCGAACGTCGCGATGCCGACCGGACGCGTGCCGCTTCTCGGCAACGTGCCGCCATTCGAACGCAGAGTCGCGGTGAGTGCGCCATAGCCAGACCACGTCGACGTACACGGAATCGTGCTGGTTTGTACGCCGGCCTTCACTGCAAAACTGCCTTGCGTCTTGATCGCGCCATTGGAATCCGCGACGGACCAGACAACGGTATCCGCGCTCGGCGCATTCGTCGTGATGGCCAGTTTGAACGGGGCGTTGTTCTGGAACACGCGCAGGCCATCGGTGGTCGGCGTGTCGGCGCTGATCACGCCGTTCGCGGTTCCGCCTGCCGTTTGCGTCGGCGTGCTGCACGACATGGTTGAGCTGCCGGGCGTGGGGGATGGAGTCGGGCTCGGAGTCGGGCTCGGAGCGGGAGTCGGAGTTGGCGTCGGGGTTGGCGTTGGCGTTGGCGTTGGCGTTGGCGTTGGCGTTGGCGTCGGAGTCGGCGTCGGCGTCGGGGTCGGCGTCGGCGTGGGAGCCGGGGTCGGCGTTGCGGCAACCGCTTTAACCCAACAAGACTTCCCATACCCGTACGCGGGGTCCGACTGCGAGACTGCGCCGACATAACAGCCGACGCCGTTGCTGAACGTACGCGGCGCGGTCAACATCACCGACGGCGAGGTGGGCGGAACCGCACCGAACACCACCGAGCCCGTTCCGAGGAATGAGCACTTGCCATTCTCCTGCGCGCACAACTTGTATTGCTGTCCTGAGACCGTGATGGTGCTTGCCTGGGCCTGCGCGTTTTCCGCGGCAAACGATGCCAACACTGTTGCTGATGCAACGCCCAATAGTTTCAAGTATCTCGTCATTGTCCGTATGTTTCGCTAAAAGCAGGTTGTCCCCGAGAATTCAGCAAGATCGATCAGTCGTCCCGCCTTGACGTTATTGAGTCCAGAGAGAGGTGAACCTGAGAACGCGCTGACCGCATTCATTGCTGATGAAGCTTTGATGTGCCGCTGTCCGGTGGCGGACGCGCTGCCTTCCGCTCGCATTCCGACTTCCACCGGTCAGTGGTGTAGGCGAAATGTTTTCCCGGCGGCGGGCGAACATTCTATTTATTACGTCGTGCTTACTATTTCATTGCGCCGCGATCATTCGACAATCGCAAACAATGACTACATCGATATCTTCAACTGCGGCTATCGAGCGCAACGCGCACCGATTGCGTGAAAGATTCAGTCGACGCCGGCATGAAGAATCCCGCCGATCGCATGACCGGGAAAACGCCACAAGGAGTTAATGCATGCCGCTGACGCGACTCGAACATCTGGCGAGGCTCACACTGACGGGCCAGTGCACCTCAGATTGATAAACAAATTTCGCACAAATATGCGCGACTAAAAAAATTCAGGATGCCGAAAAATTAATCCGTTTTTTCTCGTTCACCGTTGACAGCCAGTTATTGATGTGAACCCGTCGGCTCGACAGTGATCGAGGTCGCCCTCGCCGCGCGAGTCGGGTTCGGAACCCAAAAAACGCTTATTCGCCAATTCGCTTCGCTTGTGGACAGTAAACACGGCAGCGCAGCAATCGTCGGTGTAACTGTTACAGATCCGTCGTCACCCGACCAACGTCTCCGGTATTAGTTACAGAAGCTTTTGGCAGACGAATTATAAACGTTTCATCCGCGTAACGTGGGCAGTTATGGGGCGATAAGTGACAATTACGAAAAATTTCTATAACGTCCATCCGAAGTCTTTCAGAATGGCACGGAACGGAAAAGGTCTTCCTCATGCTGCTGGATAAAACGTAATTCTTTGATTTGTCAGTAGATTAACTGGCTTTTCCTAGCCCAATTCGTCGTTCGCGCAATCTTTATATTGGTAATACAAATGCGCCGCGACTCTGTCGCTCGCTTATCCAGACGAAACTGCATAATTTAAATGTAATGTAAAAATGGTGTCGCATCCTTTTTTACGAGTAAATCAACTCGCCTCAGAAACCAGACGGGCCTGAAAATTTTAACTTTCGATATGTCGCACTTACTTCGCATCACGAATTACACTTTCTTTTCGCAATGACCACCATTTCTTCCAGCTAACGAAACGGCCGACGAAATTGTTTAGGCATACTATAAACATAGTAGCGGAACATCACCGTAAAGGTGCGCACGTCCGCGCAACCCGGATACTGGGCAACCTGAACTGTTGGCTGGCCGACCGAGAGCTTCGACAGGGCTTCGGCGAGACGCAGTTGCTCGCGCCACTATCCGAAACTCATGCCCGCCTCCTGACGGAAGAGCCGTGCGACAGTGCGTGAACTGGCGCCGATCCGCTCGGCCCAACGCTCGAGCGTGTCGCTATTCGCCGGCTCGGCGATCAGGCCTTCGCAAATACTGCGCAAGCGCGCATGACCCGGTAGCGGCAAGCGCGCCAGATGGGCGACTTCGTCGGTGTCTTCCAACAGCCGCAGATCAACGGCACGATCAACGCGGTGCGACTCTCGCCGGTGTCGTCGGCTTACGCGTCGAACACGTCGAGGATCGAAGCGCCCGGCAGTTCGCCAACCGCGATCACGCGGCACTCCCGCTTCTGCGGCGCGAGTGAACCCAGGTTCGATGTACAGCGTGCGCATCGAGACCTGGCCGACCCTGTGCAACTCATGTTCGACCTGCGAGCCGATCCACAGCGCGTTGGCTGGCGTGAGCGTTCACAAGGCCAATGGCGTGACCGCGCGCACGATGCCGCTCGTCGCATACGCGAGTTGCGCGCGATGATGCACATGCGCGATCTCGGGCGTGCCATCCGCGTAATCGATCGCCTGCGCGATCAGTTTTTTCGCGGCCACACTGTCGCCGAACGTTTTGTAGCTTCCGTTTGTTCGTGGCCGGATAAGAACCCCAGTCGCGCTAAGTAGCATAGAAGCAGTAAAAAATCTGTCCTGTTTTGTGACGAAGTTGTCCTGACCGAAGACAGGCTATCGTAGCAACGCTGCTTGGCGCGCCTTATTTGATGTGGCTGCTGGGACGGCGCCGCAGATCCGCGCCACCCGACTACGCAACCTATGTCGCCGCCATAAAACTTTAGATATCAGGAGAGGACGAAGCTTGCGGAACTGTTTAGATTGCTCAGGCGCCTCTGGCACGATTACCGTGCTCGCGGCCACATGGGCGCCGCGAGCGGCGTCGCGACGGCGCCTCTGCTCGCGCCGACTGTGCCGCCGACCAGAGTCCGACCTTCCGCCGGATTTTCTATAGGGAGGTCCTGCCGGACCTGAAGCGCCAAGGCAAAACGCTGATCGTGATTGTGCACGACGACCGCTATTTCAGCGCAGCCAACCGCTATATCCGGCTGGGAAGACGGCCGCATCGTCGAAGAAGTACGGCGCGTGCACGTGTCGGGTCACGCGCCGCTATCGGCCAATGCGTCGTGACACGCCGCGAGCGGCCACGGCTGCGGCCGCAGTCGCGATGACTGCGGCGCATCGGCCCACGCCCTATCGCGACGCCGTCGCAAACAACACCGGATCGTTGCGATACAGATCCGGGAACGTCCGCTTCAGATCGCTCACTTTCGGCAGATCGTTAATCGCAATGTACGGATAGTCCGGATGCAGCGCGAGGAAGTTCTGGTGATAGCTCTCCGCCGGGTAAAAGCCCTTGAAGTCCTCGACGCGAGTCACGACTTTCGCCGAGAACACATGCGCGTTGTCGAGTTGCGCGATATACGACTGTGCGATGCCGCGTTGCGCCGCATTCACCGGGAAAATCGCGGAGCGGTATTGCGTGCCGTGGTCGGGGCCCTGATAGTCCAACTCGGTAGGATTGTGTGCGACCGAGAAGAATATCTGTAGCAAGCGGCCATACGTGATCTGCGTCGGATCGTACGTGATCTGCACCGACTCCGCGTGTCCTGTATCGCCCTCGCTGACGGTTTCGTATTGCGCCGTGGATGCCGTCCCGCCGGTGTAACCCGAGGCAACCTGCTTCACGCCGCGCACATGTTCGAACACGCCTTGCACGCCCCAGAAGCAGCCGCCGGCGAACACTGCCGTTTCGCTATGCGTCGCGGCGGCTTTTTCGTCCTGTACGGGCGCGGGAATCTTCGTGGCGGCTTCAGCGGAATGCGCGACGTGCTGCGCGGCCACGACGCCCAGAGCAACGACGACGAGGCCCATGATTCGTGTGACGGAGAAACGCTTCCGCAGCGACGCTGTGCTGGTGGATATCGTACGCATGATCAATCCTTCATGTCAGTAAAAGTTGAGTCGAGCCGCTTGCGTCGGCTCAGCCGAACGTGAAAGCAAATGCCTGCACGCCCGGGTCCAGAAACTCGATCGAGAACGTGTGATCCCCGACTTCGCCCGTTTGCCGCACCAGTTGATAGAGACGCTGCCCGGTTACGGTGCCGCTGCCATCGGCGGCGACGTCGGTGCCGTGCGACGCGCCGGGCGCGGCGCCGTCGACGCTCACGCGAAACCGCACCGGCTTGCCGTCCTTGCCCGGACCGAGCACCAGATGCAGGTCGCGTGCATGAAAGCGATATACGATGCGTCCCGAGGGTGCAGCGAGCGTGGCGTTCTCCGCGCCAACGTTCCATGAACCGGCGAGGCCCCAGTCGTTGACGCCGGGTTGCGACGGCGCTGCATACGTGTGCGTCTTGTCCGCCACTTCCCCGCCCGGCGACGCGAAGTTCTCCGCCCGCTGATAACCCACGTAGGTTTCCGGCGATTGCATATCGGCGTTGTCCGCCGCGGCCTGCACACCCTGCGCACCGTCGCTTGCAATACCGAGCGCGACCTTCGACGCATTCGCGTGGCCCGCTTCGGTCAGCAGCTGCTGGATCACCTTTTCGGACTCCGCATAATCGCCTTCGCCGAAGTGGTGATAACGGATCTGCCCTTTCGCATCGACGAAATAGTGCGCGGGCCAGTACTGGTTATTCAGCGCGCGCCAGATCGCATAGTTGTTGTCGATCGCGACGGGATAGTCGACGCCGAGGTCGTGCGTGGCCTTCTTGACGTTGTCGATATTGCGTTCGAAGGCGAACTCCGGCGCATGCACGCCGATCACGACGAGCCCCTGATCCTTGTATTTCTGCGCCCACGCTTTGACATACGGCAGCGAACGCAGGCAGTTGATGCACGAGTAAGTCCAGAAGTCGACCAGCACGACCTTACCGCGCAAGTCCTGGGTGGTGAGCGGCGGCGAATTCAGCCATTGGACCGCGCCGTCCAACGGGGGCAACACGCCTTCCACCGGCAGCGCCGCTGCTTCGGCGGCGGCGGTGCGCATCATCGCGCCACCCTGCGCGGCATTGGCCGCGGTGGAATCCGCATCGGCGCCTGCCGCCGATTGCGACGCGGGGTTCGCGCTCACCATGGCACCGCCGGACGCATCGGCCGGATTGCCGGCAACCGGCGCTTTGCCCGGTGCCGCGTTCGGCGACAGCTTATCGACGAGTTTCTGTTCGAGTCCACCGGTCGCAACCGTCGAGACTCGAGCGAGCACGCCGGTGTCGAAACCGAGCGCGATCGCCGCCACGCCGCACAACATCAATGCGCCGATGCCGCGGCGGATCCATTCGCCCGCGCCCAGCGAGCGCTTCATCGCCGTGAACACCTTGCCGCCGATCAGCAGCGCCACCGCCAGCGAAGTCGCCGCGCCCGCCGCGTAGGCCACCAGCAGCAACGTCGTGCCGACGCTCGCACCGCGCAATGCCGCGCCCGTCAGCACGAGACCGAGAATAGGACCGGCGCACGGCGCCCACAACAGGCCGGTGGCAATGCCGAGCAGAAACGACGACCCCGCGCGGACCTGCTGACCATCGGCCTGCGCGAAATTCGACAGGCGATTGCCGGCGCTAACAAGCGGCCGCATCAGATGATCGGCGAAACGCGGGAACAGCAGGGTCAGCCCGAAGATCGCCAGCAGTGCGATAGCCACCCAGCGGCCGTACTGGTTAGCCTGCGTGACCCAGCCGCCGCCCACCGCGGCAAGCGTCGCGACGAGGGCGAAGGTCAGCGCCATGCCCGCAAGCAAAGGCAAGCCGCTGCGCACGAAAGGCTGGTCGGCGCGCGCGAACACAAACGGCAGCACCGGCAGGATGCACGGGCTGAGAATCGTAAGGGCGCCGCCGAGATAGGCGAGAACGATGAGTAACATGTCAGTTCCGAACGTTCGTATAGGTCGGTTAAAGTGGGCACGCTGACTCGGGCGGCAGCCGGCGTACAGTTCATTCAAAACCTGATACTGCAGAAAGTGCCCACATCCTAGAGCGCCGCCGATGTCGAAGTCCTCACGAAAAGTTAAATTAAATGTGATAACTCGCTGCCCAGAAATTTTGCACAATGGCGCCATGGCCGCTTTTCCCGGCGGCCGCGCCTGGCCCTCCTCCTCAACCACGCCCTGAACCGCGGCTCAAGCCCACCATGGACAATCCGAAGCGCATCCTGATCGTCGAAGACGACGTCGACATCGCCAACGTGCTGAGCCTGCATCTGCGCGACGAGCGCTATGAAGTCGTGCACAGCGCCGACGGCAATGAAGGGCTGCGCCTTCTGAAGCAAGGCGGCTGGGACGCGCTGATTCTCGATCTGATGCTGCCCGGCGTCGACGGGCTGGAAATCTGCCGGCGCGCCCGCGCGATGACGCGCTATACGCCGATCATCATCACCAGCGCGCGGTCGAGCGAAGTGCACCGGATTCTCGGCCTCGAACTCGGCGCGGACGACTATCTCGCCAAACCGTTCTCCGTGCTCGAACTGGTGGCGCGTGTGAAAGCGCTGCTGCGGCGCGTCGACGCGCTGGCGAAAGACTCGAAAATCGAAGCCGGCAGTCTGCGCATTGCCGGGTTGTCGATCGATCCGCTCACGCGCGAGGCCGCCGTCGACGGCAAGCCGATCGAACTCACGCCGCGCGAATTCGACCTGCTCTATTACTTCGCGCAGCATCCCGGCAAAGTGTTTTCGCGCATGGACCTGCTCAATGCGGTGTGGGGCTATCAGCACGAAGGCTACGAGCACACCGTCAACACTCATATCAACCGGCTGCGCGCGAAGATCGAGGCCGATCCGGCCCAACCCGAGCGCATCCTGACCGTTTGGGGACGCGGCTATAAACTCGCCGTGCCCGGCGAGCCAGCCGGCGCACCGAAGGACCCATCGTGAATCTGACGCTGACCCAGCGGCTCTCGCTCGTTTTCTCCGTGCTGCTGCTGGCATGCTGTGGCGCGTCGGCCTTCCTGCAGATCCGTTCGAGCGATCTGCACGAGAAGGAAGTCATACAGAGCCTGTCGCGCAATCTCGCCGACCATATCGCTCATGGCAACTCGTTGATGGATGCCAACGGCTTGCGGCCCGACGCGGTCCGGCAGCTATTCGGTCAACTGATGAGAGTGAATCCGAGCGTCGAGGTGTACCTGCTCGACAATCAAGGCCACATTAAAGGCGACGACGCGCCCGCGGGGCACGTCAAGCGCGAACAGGTGAATCTTGCGCCGATCCGGCAATTCATCGCGGGAGACGCGCTGCCGATTCTCGGCGACGATCCGCGCAGCCTCGACGGTAAGAAGGTGTTCAGTGCAGCACCGCTGCAATTGAGCGGACAGGCGCCGTCCGGTTATATCTACGTGGTCCTGCTCGGCGAGGAACACGACGCGCTCGCCGCGCGCGTCGCGGCCAGTTCCGTGCTGCGCACTACCTTGTGGTCGATGGCGCTGGTCGCGCTGCTGGGATTGCTGGCCGGCTTGACCGCATTCGGCCTGATCACGCGGCCGCTGCGGCGCCTGACCGACGCCATGCGCCGCTTCGATGCCGAGGGCGAGCCCGACACCCAGCCGAGCGTGCCGCGTTCGTCGCCGGCCGGACGCCGCGACGAAATCGCCGTGCTCGAAGCGACGTTCGCGCAGATGGCGAACCGCATCGGCGAACAATGGCGCGCGCTGACGCGCCAGGACCAGCAGCGCCGCGAACTGATCGCCAATATTTCGCACGACCTGCGCACGCCGCTGACCTCGCTGCACGGCTACCTCGAAACGCTTTCACTGAAGTCCGACACGCTCGGCGAAACGGACCGCAAGCGCTACCTGGCGATCGCGCTCGCGCAAAGCGTCAAGGTGGGCCGGCTCGCGCAGGCTTTGTTCGAACTCGCCAGGCTCGAACACGGCAACGTGCAACCCGCGCTCGAACAGTTCTCGCTGGTCGATCTGGTACAGGACGTCTTTCAGAAATTCGAATTGCCGGCCGAGGCGCGGCATATTCAGTTGCGCGCGAATATCCCGCCACGCTTGCCGAACGTCAGTGCCGATCTCGGCATGATCGAGCGCGTGCTGACGAATCTGCTCGACAACGCGATTCGCCATACGCCCGCTGAAGGATCGATCGAGGTGGACCTCGCGCACAAGGACGGCAAGGTGTCGGTGACGGTCAGCGACACGGGTCCCGGCATTCCGCCCGAGCAGCGCGAAGGTCTGTTCGAACGCCCGTTCAACTCAGGCGGCGCGCATCGGGGCGGCGGACTGGGGTTGCTGATCGTCCAGCGCATGCTGCAATTGAACCAGAGCCAGATACGTTTGCTCGACACGGCGGGAACGGGCACGACCTTCTGCTTCGAGTTGCCGACGGCCGCGATCAGGTCGAGTGCCGCAGGCGTCCTGATGTGACGGGCAGCGCTGACTCCGCTGCGACCTGCTGGACTCGGCGGGTCCAGGCTCAGACCAGCAAGTCCTCGCAGAACGCGCCGAACGTTGGCGGATCAGATGGTCATCGTCGCCTTTCGAAGCCGCCTGCGTTCCCGCCAGTTGCGTAATTGACCGGCGACGAAGGCGCCGATCAGCAACGCCAGATACAGCATCAGAATGTTGTGGCGCCATGTATCGAGCGAAAGTCGATGGGCGACCAGCTTGGGGTCGGTCTGCAATGGCCCGATGCAGAGTGCGAGGACCATCTGCTTCATTCGAACGAAACCCGCGGCGGACAGCATGGGCAACCCAACGAGCAGCCCGAGAAGAAAAGGTTTCGCGCGCCGCGCCCCAGCGCGATGGCGCATACGCAGCCACAGTCCCAGACAACCGTGCACCCAGCCGGGCGCAAGCAGTGCAAGCTGTAAACCTTGCGTGCCGCTAGTGATGAGCGATATCACGATGCGCTCATAGTTCGGCTCGAATCCGTACAGCGACGAGGCGAGCCGGGTGGATACCACATGACGGATCAGCAGCAGCGGCAAACTCAATCCCGCCCAAAGCCGCACCCATTCAGTGAGCGGCATTTTCCAGTGACGGCGCCCGTAAATCGTTCGCAGCGCCAGCGAAAAATGCAAGAGCGACGCGCCATAAAGAAGCACCGTTCCGGGCGCACTTCGCCACACCCGCAACGCCAGTGCCAGACCGCGACCCGCAAGATCCAGCGACCAGATCCCGAGCGCGTGATTGACCAGATGCAGGGACAGGTAGATCAGCAGCACCACGCCGGATACGAATTGACAGCGGCGCAGCAGAGTATGAACAGCCGATTCCCTCGCAGCGCGGCCAGCCATACTCAGCGACCGCCGAAAAGGCACTCGTGGCGCACGCCCGGCGGCTCGCAGCATGTCGGCCGGATACAGCGGCTTCCAGGTCGCAATACGCGTTCGATTCATTTCAGGCCTCGCGTGAGAGGCCGTTGCCGCCGCTCGAGAGCCGTTTTGTGACTCACCCGCGTCTGGCGGATAGCGTCGGCAAATTTCTCTAGTGCCGACAGCGAACCGCATACGCTGTGGTATTCCTCCCGGCCGATCCGGGCGTCGAGGATAACGGCCATTCCCGATTCGCGGGCCATATCGATGATGTTCATTTTGCTCACCCCAATTCGTGTCTTCACGCACTGCAAGACGCCGAATCCGACGTGATTATTCCCGCGCTTTTTTCAACGCGCTACCGGGAATAAGACATCCACTCCCCTGGTTTACCCGTTTAGAGCGTGCTAATGCCGGCTCACGTCGAGTTCGAACATTGCGCTCGCATATCAAGGAGTATTGACATGAAACCGACCTCTCTGAACCGTCTCATGGTCCGCGCCGCAGCCGGCGCACTCGTTGCAAGCGCCGCCCTTCTAGCAACGGCAAGCGGGGCCTATGCGCAAACGTCGGCCACGCCCGGCACGCATCAGCTCACGCGCGCCGAAGTGCGCCATGAACTCGAGGAGTTGGAAGCCGCTGGTTACGATCCGTCTCGCGGCGACGAAGGTGACTATCCCGCCGACATTCAGGAAGCGGAAAGAAAAGTAGCCGCCATGCACGCAGCCCAGCAGAGCGCGCTAAACAACAACCAGCCAGCCATGCAAGACATGCCAATGCATTGATGGCGCTCCGGTGTGTGTGAGCCTGTGGACAGCGGGTTCTCCTTTTGAGCGTCGGTCTTCTTCGGATCGACGCTCTTTTTTTGCCGCGTTCAACTCGACGCGCGAGAGCATTCGCGCCTAGCGGCTGGATGCGAAACTCCGGCTGGAGATCGAAATGGAATTGCCGTCGGGATCCTTGGCATTGGCAAATATGTAGCCGTCCGCCCGATGCGTCGCGCCGAATTGCAAGCCGTTCTTTGCACACTGCTCCTTGAACGCCTCCACGTCGCGAATATCGAACACGAGTTTAACGGTCAACTGGCCGGACTTCATCCCCTTGCCCGCCTGGTGAACCATGAGGATGGCGCCGCCGTGCGGCGACACCAACTCGACGATGCGGTCATCTGGGTCGATTCTGGAAGCGAAGCCAAAGTGCCGCTCATAGAACGCGCACGTCCTGGCGACATCTTTCACGTACAGCAAGATGCGGTTCAAGGTTGGGTGCATTGAATTCTCGATTGTTTTTTTAACAGTGCCCTCACACCAAAATCCGTTGGGACATGATCGTTTTAAATAAAACATCGCCAGTGTAGAGCCTGTTGTCGTTGGACAGACAGCAGGCTGTTCGACTGTTGGGTTTACCGCGCCACCCAAAGCTTCGCCGCAAGCTCTTCAAGCCGGCAATTCCTTTGTTGACAGCACTTTGAGTCTTCAAGCAGGCATGGCACATCATGTGCAGTGTGAGTGTGCGAACACACACACGTGCTCGCACACCCGGGTAACTTTCTCAAGGAGAACGTCATGAAAGACCTGAAAATCCGCGAACTGCATCGCAACGAAGAAATGAGCTCTGCCGACATGGCACGCGTCGTCGGAGGAAAAGATAAAGAACCTGTCGGCAAACCGACCCATATCGACGCAATGAATGGCGTGCTCACGTTCGGCGATGGCTCGAAGTGGTCGATGGACCTCAACGGCAAGCTTCATCCGCTTTAAATCGGCAAAGTTCGCCTGGTTCTCCGATGAGGTGCCTCGAAGTCGGGCGCTTCACCGGTGACCGGCCTCTTCGACACCCGACACGGTGCAACGGCCGCCACGCAGCCAACCAATACACACGCACGATTACCTGCCGACTTCGTTTTTTCCGAACCTTCGCTTCGCAATTAGCAGATTTATCCGATCGCGAACCTACCGCAAACTTGGAACTCATCTTCACTACGGACATCGTCCAAGCAAAGGAAAAGATCATGCGAAGCTACCCACGTAACAGCCCGCAAGCCGCAGCACGCATCGTCGCGCTGGCCCTCACTTCGAACGGTCACGTGTGCAGTTCGGAAGAGCGTGTGCTGCAGAAACTGAATATCGCCGGTGAACTCGGTCTCGCGCCCGCGCAATTCGAGCAGATCGTGCAGACGCTGTGCGAAGACCACTCGGTCGCGCAACTGTCGTTCGCGCCGCCGGTGGGCCGTCTCGACCCGGCCATGCTCACGACCTTGATCGACGAGATCGACGATCCTGCGTTGCGCCGCAAGGTCATTCGCCTGTGTGTCGCCGTGGCGGTCGCGGACGACTATCTGGCGGACGGCGAAATCGCCCTGCTCGCCGCCATGTTGAATGCGTGGGGACCCGACCTGACGCCGGCCGCCAACCGTCACGGGCTGCCGTCGCGCGTCATGCACGGTTATCAGCGCGCGCCCGCCACCACCTGAGAAGCGAGCCCGTGATGTTGCCCGCGACGCGAACGGATGGCGTGAATTTCCTCGATCACGCCATCGGCGCGGCCGAGCCAGCGCAGGCCTCGCAGCAGCGACAGATCTTCCGCGCCGAGTTCCGCGAGCGGAAACACGCCGAGGCCGCGCGCGGCGAACACCGCCATCAACGCGCTGTCCTCGAATTCGCCGACGATGTGCGGCCGGATGCCCTGCGCGTCGAACCAACGGTCGAGCCGCGCGCGCAAAGCGGCGTGCCGGGTCGGCAGAAGCACGGGAACCTCGGCGAGGCACTGCGGAAAGCCCGCGCGCGCGGATTTGCGGACGATCCCAGTCGGGCCGTACCAGTCGACCGGCGAACCGGCCAGGCGCTGGCTCAGCACGCGCAGGTCGGCATTCTGCGGTGCCGGCTGGCAAGCGAGCACCAGATCGAGCCGATGCAACGCGAGTTCCGACATCAGCTCGGCGTGCTCGCCCTCGTGACATAAAAGCCTGAGCGACGGCGTGCCGAGCACCGGCGCCAGCAGCGCATGCGCCGCGAGCTTCGAAATGCCGTCGGAAAGACCGACGGCGAGCCGCGCCACGCCTTCCCCACCGGACTCGCGCATCTCATCGAGGAGCGCCTCGCCAAGCTGAAAAATCTGCTCCGCGCGATTGAACGCCGTCTCGCCGGCTTCAGTCATCGTGACGCCGCGCCCCGCCGGCTTCAGCAATTGCCGCCCAATCGATTTCTCCAGCTCCCGCACCTGCGCGCTGATGGTCTGCACCGCCATATCGAGACGTTCGGCCGCACGCGCGAAACCGCCCTCTTTCACTACTATCCAGAAGTAATACAGATGCCGGTAATTGAGCATGGGGCGACACTTCGAAAAAAACGATACGTCGCTCAGATTATCACTGATTTATCCGAAGCCAGAAAATGGCGATCATGATCGCTAATCCAACGTCACCCGCATTCATTCGCTTACGGACACCATGGACACTCTGCTCACGCTCGTTGCCGACCCCGCCGCATGGGCCGCGCTCCTCACGCTGGTCGTGATGGAGATCGTGCTCGGCATCGACAACCTGATCTTCATCTCGATCCTCAGCAACAAGCTGCCGGAAGCGCAACGCGCGCGCACGCAGCGCATCGGCATCATGCTCGCGCTCGTGATGCGGCTCGGCCTGCTCGGCACCGTCGCGTGGATCGCGCAGTTGACCGCGCCCGCTATCACGCTGTTCGGTCACGCGTTTTCGTGGCGCGATCTGATCCTGCTCGGCGGCGGCCTGTTCCTCGTCTGGAAGGCGACGCGCGAGATTCACCACCACGTGACGTATGCCGAAGAGGAACGCAGCAAAGCGGGCAGCCCCGTCCAGTTGACCGTGGCGGCCGCGATCGGCCAGATCCTGGTGCTCGATATGGTGTTTTCGGTGGACAGCATCATCACGGCCGTCGGCATGACCGAACACATGCCGATCATGTTCGTCGCGGTGATCAGCGCGGTTCTCGCCATGCTATTCGCCGCACGCCCGCTGTCACGCTTTATCGATCGCAATCCGACCATCGTCACGCTTGCGCTCAGTTTTCTGCTCGTGATCGGTATGACGCTGATTGCGGAAGGTTTCGGTTCGCATGTGCCGAAGGCCTACATCTACGCGGCGATGGCATTCTCCGCGTTCGTGGAAGCGATGAACATGCTGGTGCGCCGCGCGAAATCGAAGCGCGCGCTCAACAGCGGGCAATAAGCGAAAAGCGTGTGATGGTTTTTTCCGGATCGGGCAGTCTGCATTCGCCCGGTCCAGCATCGATGTCTTTCTACTCTTGAGGAGCGACGCCATGAAATGCCCGGTTTGCAAGACCACCGACCTGCTGATGACCGAGCGCCGCTCGATCGAAGTCGATTACTGTCCCGACTGCCGGGGCGTGTGGCTCGATCGCGGCGAACTCGACAAGCTGATCGCGCAGGACGCGGCGAATTCAGACGCGCCGCCTGCTCCGCGCTCAAGTCACGATAGTCACGATCGCCACGATCACCATCGGCAGCGGGATCATTCGTACGACAGCCACCGCGGTTACGATGAGCATCGATCGGGTTATCGGACGCAGAAGAAAAAGCGCTCGCTTTTCGACGTGTTCGATTTCGACTGAGCGCCGTCGGCCATGAAGCAAGGAGCGCCGGGAACGTTCCGGCGCATATCGCATTAACGTGCTTTGCCGCGAGCGCTCTTGCCGGTGCTGGCGGCGCGAGGCGCGTCTTTACCGGCGGGCGCGGCGCCACCGTTTATCTGCTCCATCCACGACAAGGCATCGACGTAGGTCAGAAACTGCTTGAGGTAGCCCGGCGAAACTTCGCGCATGAGCGAGAGCGCCCGATGCACGAGGCTGCTCGAGTTAAGCGGACCGGCGTTGCCCGGCACCTGTTCCAGCGACTGCCGCATCTGCTTTTCCGTGCGGACCTTCGACCAGACTTCCCGGAAGTACTCGAGCGCGGGCAGTTCGGGATATGAAGCGGCGCGCGGCAAACCGACCGCCGCGGGCACATGATCCTGACTCGCGATGTAGTCGACGAGGCTCTTCAGCGTTGCGTGCGTGGGCTCGTCGGCGGCTTGGGCACCAGTTTGATTAGCCGAAGCGGCCGCGGCGCGCTCGATATGCCCGGCGTAAGCGTCCAGCAGGGCGGATAGCCTTTCGTCCAGAATCCGCCGCGCTTCGCCGCTGTGACCGGTTGCACGCCGTTCGAGCGCGTCGATGAAATGGAAGCGGACAGGATCGAGCCGATCGTCGCCGCGCTCGCGCCATGCATCGAGCGTCGTTCGGGCTCCGCTTGCCAGATCGTTATCGCCGTCGTTACTCACGAGGCTTCACCGCTGCAGTCGATGGCCGAGGCACCGGTGCTATTTCCACGCGCCGGTTTTTGGCGCGTCCTTGCTCGTCGGTATTCGAGCTTACAGGCTGACCGGAGCCGAACGCAGCCGCAAACAGTGACGACGCGGGCACGCCGTCGTCGATCAGCGCGCGCGTCACCGTCAACGCGCGCTGTGCCGACAATTCCCAGTTGTCGGCGAAACGGCGGTTGCCTTCGCGCAGACGCTGGTCGTCGGTAAAGCCGCTCACCATCAGGATTTCGTCATTGGCGCCGAGATACGCGGACAGCGGCCCGGCCAGACTCTTCAGCAGATCACGGCCCTGCGGCTGCAACTGATCCGAGTTCAGCGCGAACAGCACATTGCCGCTGATGCCGATGCGCCCGTTCACGAGCGTCACGCGCCCAGCCGCGAGCGGACCCGCCAGCGCCTGCTCCAGCGTCTTGCGGCGCTGCGTTTCCAGCTGACGCTGCTTGACCTCCTGCTCCAGCTTGCTCGACAACTCCAGTTGCACGCCGATCACGCCCACGAGGATCAGCACGAAAGCGCCCAGCAGCACCGACATCAGGTCGCCGAAAACCGGCCAGATCGGCGCGACCTGCTCCACGCCGCCGTCGATGTCCTCGCTCATGCCGCTTCAGCTCCCGCCGACGCGCGCCGGCTGGCGAGTTGCTGCAGGTCTTCGACGATCTGCTTCTGCGACATCACGCTCAGATCGATCACTTCCCGCGCCTGCGCCACGTAGTAAGCAAGCTGTTCGTCGCTGCGCGCGAGGGATTTGTCGAGCGCGGTTTCGATGCGTTGCAGGTGCGCCACCAGCTTGTCGTTCGACTCGCCGAACACTTGCACGGCGGTGCCGAACGCTTCGCCGAGACTTGCCACTTCGACGGCGCTGCCGGTGACTTGCGCGGCCACCGAGCCCAGCTTGCCGGTTTCGAGTTCGATCTTGTCGGTGAAGCGCGTGCCCGCGCGTTCCAGCAAATCCGCCGACGTGGCGACGAGCGCGTCGACCGCCGTGCGCTGCTCGGTGGATGCGTGATTGACGGCGTCGAGCAGGGTTTCCAGCGTTTCCAGCAAGCGGCTGCGCTCCTCGAGCATCGCGGTATCGCGGACCATGCTGTCGGAGAGTTTCTGACGCAGTTCGGCGACGACTTCGGCTGCGGCCTTCGGCGCTTCCGAAGCGGCTTGCACGAGTCGGCCGATCTCGGCGATCGTCTCGCTGGCGTGCGCCTGTGTCTGGGCGGAGATGTCTCGCGCGGTTAGCGCCAGTGCCTCGCAAATTTCCTGCTGACGGCTCGCGGTACGTGCGCCCGCTTGCTCCCATTCCGCGCTCAAGGTGTTGGCCATTGCGCCGAGCGCTTCGGTCCAGGCGGCCAGACGCTGCTGATCGCGCGAGGCCAGTTCGGCCTGCAGATTTGCCGCGGCCTTCGGCGCTTCCGCAGCGGCCTGCACGAGGCGGTCGATTTCGGCAATCGTATTGCTCGCGTGCGCCTGCGTTTGGGCCGAAATATCGCGTGCCGTCTGCGCCAGCGCCTCGCAGATTTCCTGCTGACGACTCGCGGTTTGCGCGCCCGACTGCGCCCATTCCTTGCTCAACGTGGCGGCCATCGCGCCGAGCGTCTCGGTCCAGGCGGCCAGACGCTGCTGGTCCCGCGAGGCCAATTCAGCCTGCAGGTTCGCCGCCGCTTTCGGCGCTTCGGCTGCGGCCTCGACGAGCCTGTCGATCTCCGCAATCGTGTTGCGGGCGTGCGCTTGCGTCTGTGCCGAAATATCGCGTGCCGTCTGCGCCAGCGTCTCGCAGATTTCCTGCTGACGACTCGCGGTCTGCGCGCCCGACTGTTCCCACGCCTTGCTCAAGGCCGCCGCCATCGCACCGAGCGTCTCGGTCCAGGCGGCGAGCCGGTGTTCATCCTTCGACGCCAGCTCGGTCTGCAAGTCCGCGTGCGACTGACCCACGCCACGCAGCAGCGACGCCGCGTGCTGCTCGAAAGTCGCGGCGGCCGCCGCCAACGCCTGCTGGTTGTTCGCCGCGAGCTTTTCGCCCGCGCTCTCCTGACGCGCCAGCGCCTCGTTCCAGGCCTGCGAGACATTGCCCGCCGTGCTCTCCAGCCGCGCGGAAATGCCGTCCAGCAGACCGGCCGAGCGTTGCTCGAAAGTGTCGGTGAAGCGATCCAGCGAGGCGCGCAGATGCTGCGCCAGTTCCTCGCTCGAACTCTGATGTCCCGCCAATGCCTTGTTCCAGATATCCGCGACGGTCGTGGTGGTCGTTTCGAAGCCGCTCGACAGGCCGTCCAGTTGCCGCTGCACGGCGTGCGTGACGGTGTCGTGCAACGCCGCCGTCTCGCGCGCGAGGCCGGCCATCGTGGCTTGCATGACCGGTTGCAGCGCCGCGCCGGCGGCGCGCGTGCTGTCCGCCACGCTCTCCTTCAACGACTGCTCGACCGAACTCGCGAGGCGCGTATAAGCGGCCTCGGCCCTGCCGTGGAAAGCCTCCTGGCTGGCGATCTGCCGCTCGTTCAAGGCGAGGCTCTGTTGCTCGATGGCCGACATCATCGTCTGCAGACGGTCGACCAGCGTGGGCATCACCTCGGACTGACGCTGCAGGAGCCTGAAGGCCTCTTCGCGCTGATGACTCTGCGAGTAGATGCGCAGGGTCGTCGCGATCCTCACGTCGAGCATCTGCGCGGCTAGCAGGCGCTCGCGCCGGCACAGCGCGGACAGCAGCCCTAGCATCGCGGAGGTCGCCACGCCCGCAATCGAGGTGCCGAACGCAAAGCCCAAACCTTTGACCGGCGCGGCGAGCGAAGCGCGGATCGCCTGCAGGTCGGTCGCGCTTTCCAGCGCCATGCCGGTGCCGCGCAAGGTCACCACCATGCCGAGCAACGTGCCGAGCATGCCCAGCAGCACCAGCAAGCCGACCAGGTAAGGCGTGAGCGCCGGACCCGGCAAGGCCACCCGCTCGCCCTCGACGCGCAGGCGCGCCGCCTGGCGCAGGCTCGGATGCAAGGGCTCGAGCCATGTGCCGAGGCTGGGCGGCGGCCCGGTCAGCCCGGCGACCGCCTGCGTCAGCGTGGCGGTCGCCTGGTTGTAGCGGTGCAGCTCGAGCGAACCCGCCAGATAGCACACGCCGATCAATAAAGTGACGGCCAGTGCCAGCGGGTTCGAACCGAGGTAGCCGGCGGCGATCCAGCACACAGCGGCCAGACCTGCCAAAAACACAACGAGATCAATACGATATCTGGACATAGTGTCCCAGTTAGCTGGCGCGAAGGGCGGCGAGCAACCCTTCGACCGGTTGTAAACGAATATCCAGTTCGGCAAGCAACACGCTCTGCATGTCCTTGCGGAACACATTCAGCCATGCGCCGGGTGCGAGCGCCGCTGCGTTGCTGGCGATGTTGCTGTCGGTGTCGCCAGTGGCTTCGTCCGACGCTTCGGCGGCAGCCAGCGCCGCCAGCTCGGCCGCGCGCAAGCGCTCGAAGTGCCCAGCCAGCAGTGCGGGTATGGCGGCCAGCAGGTTGCGCTCGCGCTCGCTCAGTGCGCGCTCCATCACCGCGTCCACCACGGCGAGCCGCGCCATGGCGGGCGTTCTGGTGGCCAGCATGCCCCGCAAGCGGCCACGCAGGTTGCCGATCGCCATTTCCATCGACTGCTGGATGGAGAGGTAGCGTTGACGGAACACCGCGTAATCGGCCGCCGGTTCCGCCGGCGCGCTCTGCAACGACGCATGCGCGGATGCGCGTGCGGGTCCGCGCCGCCTGTCGGCCGCGAACACGCTATCGCCCGTGATGGTCTTCGCCAGCGAACTGCGCGCGCGGACGTACTCCGATTCTTCAGCGCTGCCGAACCCGCGCGTGCCGGCGGAAACCGCGGGCGGATTGCCGTTCAGTACCGAGGACAGCGCAATGGCGTCGGTCCAGCCGAGCCATTGGCTGAGCCGGTCCGAGAGCGATTGCCTGGATTCGGGAACATCGACATCCGCGAGGCGTGCCAGTAGGCGAATGAGCGCCGGGCCGCTGAGGGCGGTGCGCTGGGGGGCTTGCAACATACCACCGGAGGCAAAAAAGTCGCCAGTTTACACGCTGTCGACGCCTGGACGGCTGCAAGTCGATTCGCGGGCCGTGCGCGAGGCGCATTTTACTTGAGCGGCTCGCTTACAAAAAGCGACCCACCCTCGCGCGCCAGAAGGTTCTCGCGCATCCACTGCTCCATGCTGCAAACCGCGATGCCGCGCCGCCCGTTGAAGGTACGCTCCTTGTCCCACGACACGCCCGCGCCTTGCGCGAACACCACGCGGTACTTTCTGACCGCGCTATCGGGCTCCTTGGCCAGCTCGCCTTGCAGTTGCGGCACGCTCCATTCGACGCGGCGTACCTGACGCCCGAGCACCGCATCGACCGCGTCCGCCAGTTGCCGGTAAGTCACCGTGTCGCCGGCAACGAACACGACCTCGTCCGCGATACGCGGTTCGGCGAACGCGATCTCCGCGGTGAGCCTGCCGATGTCGTCGGCTGTGGTGACCGTCACCGCGTTGTCCCAATTGCCGAGCGCGTGAACCGTGTCCTGCACCAGATCCACCACGCCGAAGGACGGCTCGAACAGAAAGCTCGTGAACATGCCGGTCGACACGATCACCCATTCGGTTCGATCTTGCGCGCGCAACAGGTCGCGCACGTCGAGCTGTTCGTCGAACAGATCCTGTGCGCTGCCGCGGCCGATAACGTCGTAGTCCACCCCGAACTGCCAGGGGAAATAACGCTCGACGCCGGCCTCGAGCACGGCACGCGCGATCTTCAGCTGCACGCCTTTTCCGCCGACGAACCCCGTGCAGGAGATGACCGTATCGAAGCGCCGGAACAGCGCGGCGAGCGAGGCTTCGGACTGCCCGGCCAGATCGCCCGGCACGAGTTCGATGGAAAGCGAACGCAGTTCGGCGAGGTCCTTCTGTTTGGCGGTATCGCTCGATTGCAGAGTCGACGGGCGCAGCAGCACCGCAACCGAGACACCCGGCGACGAAGCGGCCCGCCGCGCGAGACTGCGCAATACGGCCATGCCGAGTTCACCGGCGCCGAGAACGAGAATGGATTGAGTGTGCGACATGGTGTGACCTTTTCGAAGTTCGTTGGATAGATTCGGTTTTTGCTTTCGGCTGCCACCGGTAACACGCTGCCGCGCAGTCGGTGCGGGCAGACATCAAGCGGACGTTCTGGAGTCTAGGCACGCAAGCCGTTGCCATTGTTCGCTCTCACGGAATTGAGAAAGCACCCGCGTCGAACCAGCCTGCTCGGATCGGATAAAGCGGACGACTCCATGTAAGATGAACGCCCGCCCCGACGCGCCTGCGGACGGCGCCGCGCGAACCCGGACAGGTGCCCCGCTCATGGACAAACTTCAAGCGATGACGACCTTCGTGCGCATCGTCGAGGCTCAGAGCTTCAGCAAGGCCGCGGAAACGCTTTCGCTGCCGCGTTCGTCGGTCACTACGATGATCAAGAATCTGGAGCAGGAGCTAGGCGCCGCCCTGCTCCGGCGCAGCACCCGCACGCTCAGCCTCACCGATGCGGGCGAGCGTTACTACGCGTCCTGCCGGACGATTCTCGCGGAAATCACGCGCGTGGAAAGCGAGTTATCCGCCGACGCAGCGACCCCGCGCGGTCGTGTCCGCGCGGACATGCCGGGAGTCATCGGGCGCGCGATGGTGTTGCCACGGCTGCGTGAGTTCGAGCAGCGCTTTCCCGGCATCGAACTCGTGCTCGGCCTGAGCGACCGGCCCGCGGATCTGATCTACGACGGCATTGATTGCGTGATCCGCACCGGCGAACTGGCGGATTCGAGCCTGATCGCGCGACGGCTCGGAGAACTGAGCTGGATCACGTGCGCAGCGCCGCGATATTTGAAAGAATATGGCGAACCCGAAAGCGTGAGCGCGCTCAACGAGCACCGTGCGATCAACTACATCTCGAACGCGACCGGCAGGCCGCTGGACTGGCGCTTTCACGTACAAGGCGAAGATCTCACGATGACCATGCCGAGCCGCTTTGCGGTGAATGAAACAGAGGCCTATCTGCAATGCGGCCTTGAAGGATTGGGATTGATTCAGCTCTCGGAGTTCGTCGCGCTGCCGTATCTGAAATCAGGACGTCTGAAAGAAGTGCTCGCCGCTGCGCGATCATCGGCGGTACCTGTTTCAATTGTCTATCCGCATGGCAGGAACGCGAGCGGCGCGACCCGAACGTTTGTCGACTGGATCGCGGAACTCTTCGAACAAAGCGACTTCAAGCGAGGCCTATAAGCAGAATGAAATTCGATACCGTTGTGCTCGGGGCGGGCATTGTCGGCGTGTGCATTGCCGTCCATCTGCAGAAACGCGGCCGTCAGGTCGCGCTGGTCGATCGCAAGCTGCCCGGCAACGAGACCTCGTTCGGCAACGCCGGGCTGATCCAGCGCGAAGGCGTTTATCCCTACGCGTTTCCTCGCGGGCTCGGCACGTTGCTGCGGTATGCGCGCAACCAGTCGCCCGACGTTCGCTATCATGCCGACGCGATCGTCAAGACCGCGCCATTTCTCTGGCAGTACTGGCGCAACTCTCACCCAACGCGGCACGCCGCCATTGCGAAGTCGTACGCGACGCTAATCGAGCATTGCGTAAGCGAGCACCGCGCGCTCGCCGCCGACGCCGGCGCGAGCGCGCTATTACGCCCTATCGGCTGGATAAAAGTGTTTCGCACCGCAGCGGCTCGCGACGCGGAAACCGGGCTCGCCGAACGGTGGCATCGCGAATATGAAGTCGAGTTCGAAGCGCTCGACGCCGCCCGCCTGCAACAGCTGGAGCCCGACCTCGACAAGAGCTTGCTGGGCGGCCTGCGCTATCCGGAATCCGATTCGGTGAGCGACCCGAACGCGCTCGTCACCGCTTACGCCAGATATTTCGAAGCACTCGGCGGCCGCTTTTTTATTGGCGATGCGGATACGCTGCGCGATGGCTGGCAAGTCGACACGGACGCGGGAACGATCTCCGCTTCATCCGCGGTCGTGGCGTTGGGGCCGTGGTCGGAGCGTGCGAGTGCGCGCCTCGGTTACCGCCTGCCTCTCGCCGTAAAACGCGGCTATCACATGCACTATGCAGCACAGGGCACGGCGCGCCTGAATCATCCGGTGCTCGACGCGGAAGGCGGCTACCTGCTGGCGCCGATGGCGCGTGGCATCCGCTTGACGACGGGGGCGGAAATCGCGGATCTCGAAGCGCCCAAAACACCGGCGCAACTCGCCGCGGTCGAGCCGGTTGCCCGCACGCTGTTCCCCCTGGGCAAGCGTCTCGATGACGAACCCTGGATGGGCCGGCGCCCTTGTACAGCGGACATGCTGCCGATCATCGGCCCCGCGAAAAAACATCCGGGCTTGTGGTTCGCATTCGGCCACGCGCATCACGGGCTGACGCTGGGTCCGGTAACCGGGCGGCTGATCGCCGAAATGATGACGGGCGAAGCAACGCTCGTGGATCCGCGGCCGTTCAGCGTGGAACGGTTCGCACGGCACGGTTAGCGCTTCGGAGCGCAACAAAAAAACGCCGCGGACAACAAGCTCCGCGGCGTTCCTTTACCTCGACATCGATCGTTCAGGCCGTGGCCACCACCCTACGCGGCGACAGAACCGACACGGCGAAGCTCACGACGATATTGACCGTCAGTGCGATCAGCCCGATATACACCGGATAGACCGCATCGCCGAGATGCAGGGCGAACACCGGCTTGAGGCCTTGCGAAATTGCCAGCCCGGTTCCGAGCACGATCCCGGCCAGCCAGCCGAGGAACAGGCCCGGCGTATTCAAACGGCGCGTGTACAACGAGAACACGATTGCCGGGAAAATCTGCAGAATCCACACGCCGCCCAGCAGTTGCAGGTCGATCGCGTACTGCGTCGGCAGGAACACGATGAACAGCAGCGCGCCGAACTTCACGACCAGCGAGACGATCTTCGCCGTGGAAGCCTCGCCTTCCGGCGAGATATTCGGCGAAACGAGCGGACGCCACAAATTGCGCGTGAACAGATTGGCCGCACCGATCGACATGATCGCCGCGGGCACCAACGCGCTGATTGCAATCGCCGCCGCCGCGAAGCCCACGAACCACGACGGGAACAGCGTGTTGAACAGCGCCGGCACCATGTCCGAAGCCGACTTCACATGCACGCCGGCCGCAATCGCCATATAGCCGAGCAACGCGATCAGACCCAGCAGCAACGTGTACGCCGGCAGGAAGATCGCATTCTTGCGCACCGTATTCGCCGACGAGGACGACAGCACCGCCGTCATCGTATGCGGATACATGAACGCCGCCAGCGCCGAGCCCAAAGCCAGCGATGCATACGCGGTGAACTGCGTCGGCTTCAGAATGATGCCGGTCGCGCCGCCCTTGGCCTTGAAATACGTATCGGCCGCGTCGAACACATGCGCGTAGCCGCCGAGCTTGGCCGGGATCAGCCACACCGCCGCGATCACGACGATGTAGATCATGATGTCCTTGACGAACGCGATCATCGCCGGCGCGCGCAGGCCGCTGGCATACGTATACAACGCGAGAATCACGAAGGCGACGATCAGCGGCATTTCGCCGGTCACGCCGAGCCCCTTGATCACGACCTGCATGCCCACCAGCTGCAGCGCGATATACGGCATGGTCGCGACAATGCCGGTAATCGCGATGGCCGCCGGAAACCACTTGCCGCCGTATTCGCCTTGCACGTAGTCCGCTGCCGTGATGTGGTTTTTCGCGTGAGCGATCTTCCACAGTTTCGGCATCACCGCAAACACGAACGGATAAACGATGATCGTGTACGGCAAGGCAAAAAAGCCATATGCACCGACCGAATAGACCAGCGCGGGCACGGCGATCACCGTATAGGCGGTATAGAAGTCGCCGCCCACGAGGAACCATGAAATGACCGTGCCGAACTGGCGGCCGCCGAGGCCCCACTCGTGCAATTGCGTCAGGTCGCCCCGTTTCCAGCGCGCGGCAAAGAAGCCAATCACGGTGACGAGAACGAAGAATGCGATAAAGACGGTCATCGCAACCGGATTCACGGGATTGACGTCGCTCATTTGACACCTCGGTACACGGCGTAAATCAGTAGCGAGGTCAACGGCACCCACAAGAACTGATACCAGTAAAAGAAAGGAAAGCCCGCGAACGACGGACGCGTGTCGTTATAAAACGGCAGCCACAGCAATGCGATATATGGGAGCAGCAGGATCAGCCATAGCCATGAACGGCCGGCGGGTTGGGATGTCTCCACAATCATCTCCTAAGTCTATTATTGACACCACGCGCCACGACTTGTGGTCCGGCACGCGGAAACCGGTAGCGGGTATGAGCCGGCAAACCGGGGTGCTTATTACGCCGCGCCAGGCGCGCGACGGTGGGCGCAGCCGCCTGCAAGGCGCACTATGCCGTGGGGATGTAGTATTCGCCTTCGTGAGCGTCCTCACAAGCGCGCAACTACGTAAGCCGGCTACGTAGTACTACGTAGCCGGTCAGCGGTCTTTTCAACGATGAAACTCAAAGCCAAGATTGTCCTGCTGGCGATCGTGCCCTTTCTGGCCGCCATCGCGAGCATCGAAGTCGGTGTGCAACGGCAGGCCACGGCGCTCGCCGAGACGCAACACGCGACCACGCAGGCCGCGTATATGGCCAGCAAGGAGATCGAGCTCAAGCATTACGTCGAGCTTGCCACCACCGCGATCGCGCCGCTCTATGACGCCGGCCAGGATAATGCGCGCGACGACGCGACGCTGCGCGCACGCGCGCTCGACGTGCTGCAGAAAATGGACTTCGGCAAGGACGGTTATTTCTTCGTCTACGACATGCATGGCCGTTCGTTGATGCATCCGCGCGAACCCGACCTCGTCGGGCGCGACCTGTGGGAATTGCGCGATCCGCAAGGCACGCTGACTATCCAGCAACTGCTCGCCGCGGCCTCGCGCGGCGGCGGCTATGTGCGCTACCTGTGGCATCGTCCGTCGACGGGCAAGGTGGCGTCGAAACTCGGCTACGTGGTGCCGTTGGAGCGCTGGGGCTGGATGATCGGCACCGGCATCTATCTCGACGACGTGGATAACACGCTCGCGCATATCGACGAACGCGCGGCCGCCAACATCGATCGTACGATGAAATGGATCGACGCGATCGCCGTAGCCGGACTCGCCGTGATCGCGCTGTGCGCGCTCGTGCTCAACGTCACCGAATATCGCAGCGCGGACGCCAAGCTGAAGCGGCTCGCGCAGCAGGTAGTGGAGTCGCAGGAAAACGAACGGGCGCGCCTGTCGCGTGAACTGCACGACGGCATCAGCCAGATGATGGTCTCCGTGAAGCTGCTGCTCGAATCCGCGCTGGCGCGCTTCGAGCGCAGCGAAGTGCGCGTGCCCGCCGCGGAGGCCGCACTCACCACCAGTCTCACGCGGCTCGGCGACACGTTGCGCGAAGTGCGGCGCATTTCTCACGCGCTGCGTCCGTCGATGCTGGACGATCTCGGCGTGGCAGCCGCGCTGGAACAACTCTCGCGCGAACTGAGCGAGCAGTCGGGCGTCGAGATCGGCTTCACGCAGATCGCGCACACGCACGCCGCGGCTTTGCCGGATGCGGTCAACACCGTGCTGTTCCGGATCGCCCAGGAAGCGCTGACGAATATCGTGCGCCACGCGCAGGCGACGAACGCGGCGCTCGCGCTGGAAATATCGAACGACGCCGTCACGCTGAACATCGCGGACAACGGGCGCGGCTTCGACGTGACGCATGCGTTCGTCGGCCGGCGCTCGGGCGTGGGTCTGCGCAATATGCGCGAACGGCTCGAAGCGCTGGGCGGCACACTGTCGCTCAGTTCACAAGCCGGCCACACTCTCGTCACCGCGCGTGTGCCACTGGGATCGACCGAGCCGACATTGCCGGCCTTGCAGGAAACCTGACCATGAACGACGCCTCACCCGCTGTTGCCCGTCTGATTCTCGTCGACGATCATCCGCTCGTGCGCGACGGTTTGCGCGCGCGGCTCGAAGCGGTGCGCCACCTCGAAGTGGTCGGCGAAGCCGGCAATGCGCAGGAAGCGCTCGCCCTCGCCGCGAGCGCGGAACCGCATCTCGTGCTGATGGATGTCGGCATGAACGGAATGAACGGCATCGCGCTGGCCGGCATGTTTCACGAGCGCTTCCCGGCGATTCGCGTGCTCATGCTGTCGATGCACGACAATCTCGAGTACGTGACCCAGGCGGTGCGCGCGGGCGCGAGCGGCTACGTGCTGAAGGACTCGCCTTCCACCGAAATCATCCAGGCAATTGGCGCGGTGCTCGAAGGCAAACAGTTTTTCAGCGCGGGACTCGGCGCACGTCTGATCCAGGCTTCGGCGATGCAGTCGCCCGTCGAACGGCTCACGCCACGCGAGCGCGACATTCTCGACGCGCTTGCGGAAGGCTTGTCGAGCAAACAGATTGCTCAGCGCAACGATCTCTCCGTGCGTACGGTGGAAACGCATCGGCTGAATCTGAAACGCAAGCTCGATATCGAAGGTCAGGCCGAGTTGATCAAGTTCGCGGTCGAGAACCGGCGGACGAACCGGTGAAAACCTGACTGACGCGGATCGGCGATCCGTCGCATAATCGGCGCTGCAGCCACTCAAACCACTGCTATCGTTCCGTCTACTCAACGCCCGACACCTGGAGCTGATGAGGATGAAACGCTCGACCCCATTGCGGCTAGCGAGTCTGCTGATCTGTTTCGGCGTTACTGCTATTCACGCCCATGCCGAACCGGCGCGCGTCAATCGCGGTCACGACCCGTTCTTTCAGATCTCCAAAGCGATCAGCGATTGTCCGGTGCCATTGGGGCCGCTCGAAACCGAGAAAGAATGGCTCGACGACAGCCATTACCGGATCGAACGCGGCAATAGTTGCTGGGTGGAAGGCCGCTGCCGTTTATCGAACGCCTATCTGTACGACGCGGAAATCGCCGAGGCCGTACAGCGTCGACTCACCAACATCAATTTCGCCACGCACTGGCGCGAACAGTCGACGCTCTGGCTGACTCTGCAACGCCGTTTCATTTATGTGGAAGGCTGCGTCGCGCCGGGCTTCGACAAGCAGAGCTTCCTCACCGAGCTCGCGAAAACCGCGGACGTCGAGCGTGTGATCGACGGCACCGTCACCAATCCGCGCGCCGCACAGCTCCCCTACAAAACGCGTGCGAACCCGGACAAGCCGGTGCTCGATCCAGGCAACTAGACCTACGCTTAGAGGCTAAAAGCGGCGCTTGGCTGATACCCGATATCACGCCGCAACGCCTATATCGGCAATCGAACATAGCAACGCAGAAATCGAACTTTGGGCGTTCTGGCGTCATTGCTACCATCGGCGACCCGACATATCCGGTCCGCACAACAATGACAACACAACGATCGCAGCGCCCTTCTCTTCGTCTTGGCATGATCGGCGCCGCCGTCGCCAGTCTCGTCGCCCTCGCCTCCTGCGGCGACGACAATCTGCCCGGCCCGACGCCCACACCCGTAGTCGCCCAGAAACGCCCGAACATTCTGTACATCATGGCCGACGACCTCGGCTATTCCGACATTCACGCGTTCGGCGGCGAAATCAACACGCCCAACCTCGACGCGCTGGTGCAATCGGGCCGCATCCTGACGAATCACCATACGGGCACCGTCTGCGCGATCACGCGTTCCATGTTGATCTCCGGCACCGATCACCATCTGGTCGGCGAAGGCACCATGGGTGTGCCGACCGATGAGCGCAAAGGACTGCCGGGTTACGAGGGCTATCTGAACGACCGCGCGCTCTCCGTTGCGCAACTGCTGAAGGACGGTGGCTATCACACGTATATGGCCGGCAAGTGGCATATCGGCTCGGGCATTGTCGGCAGCACGACGGGCGGCGGACAGACGCCCGACCAATGGGGCTTCGAACATAGCTATGCCTTGCTCGGCGGCGCCGCGACCAACCACTTCGCGCACGAACCGGCGAACTCGCATAACTACACCGAAGACGGCAAATACGTGCAGCCCGGTCAGCCGGGACAACCGGGCGGGGCGGGCGGCAGCCCCGCGGCGTTCTATTCGACCGACTTTTACACGCAGCGCCTGATCTCGTACATCGATTCGAACAAGGGCGACGGCAAACCGTTCTTCGCATACGCGGCCTACACGTCGCCGCATTGGCCGCTGCAAGTACCCGAACCTTATCTGCACAACTACGCCGGCAAATACGACGCCGGTTACGACGCGATCCGCAACGCGCGCATTGCGCGGCAAAAAGCGCTCGGCATTATTCCGAACGACTTCGTGCCGTACGGCGGTGCATCGGAAACACTCGTCGCTACCGCGGCCACGGCGAACAACGGCACGGTGAACGCGAAGTACGTGAGCGCCATGCATAGCGCGGCGCAAGGCTATACGGACTACGGCCCCGGCACGGTGAACAAGACGTGGGCAAGTCTCTCACCCGCCGAGAAGAAAGCCCAGGCGCGTTATATGGAAATCTACGCGGGCATGGTCGAAAACCTCGATCACAACATCGGGCTGCTGATCCAGCATCTGAAGGATATCGGCGAGTACGACAATACCTTCATCATGTTCCAG
The DNA here is from genome assembly GCF_003001875.1 of Paraburkholderia sp. BL18I3N2. Taxonomy (NCBI): domain Bacteria; kingdom Pseudomonadati; phylum Pseudomonadota; class Betaproteobacteria; order Burkholderiales; family Burkholderiaceae; genus Paraburkholderia; species Paraburkholderia sp. BL18I3N2. The sequence continues at coordinate 907,073 of NZ_PVNC01000001.1, read as the reverse complement.
TCGGACAACGGCGCGGAAGGCTGGCCGATCGACTCCGGCGCCGACCCGAGCGCGACCGACACCGCCAATGCCGCCGACCCGGTTTACTCGACACTCGGCACCGACAACGGCAAGCAGAACGCGCAACGTCTGCAATACGGTTTGCGCTGGGCCGAAGTCAGCGCCACGCCGTTCCGCCTGACCAAGGGCTACTCGGGCGAAGGGGGCGTGTCCACGCCGTTGATCGTCCATCTGCCTGGTCAGAGCACGCAGAAACCGACGCTGCGCGACTTCACGCACGTGACCGACAATACCGCGACGTTCCTCGCCGTCGCACAGGTTTCGCCGCCCACGCAGGCCGCGCCGCCGCTCATCAATTCGCTGACCGGCGTCGATCAGAACAAGGGCAAGGTGGTCTATAACAATCGCTACGTGTATCCGGTCACCGGGCAGTCGCTGCTGCCGCTGTTGAACGATCAGGCGACGAGCGCGGTGCACACCGCATCGTTCGGCGACGAAGCCTATGGCCGCGGCTATCTGCGCAGCGCCGACGGCCGCTGGAAAGCGTTGTGGACGGAACCGCCGCTCGGTCCCGTGGACGGCCACTGGCAACTGTTCGATATGAGCGCCGACCGTGGCGAAACACAGGACGTGTCGACGCAGAATCCCTCGGTGATCGACGGTCTCGTGCAACAGTGGAACAACTATATGAGCAGCGTCGGCGGCGTCGAACCGTTGCGTCCGCGCGGTTACTACTGAGCACGCAATGACCGTCAGATTCAAGTTGAAGAGCAACGCGGCGCTCTACGGCGCTTACGCGGCGATCGCCACAGTCGCGTTCGCCGCCGCTTTTACCGCCGCGACGGCCGCTTCGGCGGTCTTTGGCGGCGGTGCCAAACAAGGCGCGTTCGATGAACTCAACACGTCGCGCCCGTTGGCCGCGCTCGGCTCCGAGCAGCAATGCGAGCGCTACGCCGGTCTGCCAGCGCGTTGGCGCGACGACCCGAAAGCCGGCACGGTGCATCTGCACGGCGGCGACTTCGTATTCGGCAGCAAGCTCGGCTACGAAGACGAGCGTCCGGCCGGCGACGGCAAGACCCGCGTGGCCGGTTTCTGGATTGATCAGACCGATGTGACGAATGCGCAGTTCGCGGCGTTCGTGAAAGCGACGGGCTATGTCAGCGATTCGGAGCGCCAGGGTGGCGCCGTGGTGTTTCACACTCCGACACGCGACGAGATGAACGCACGCGATCTCGCCTGGTGGACATGGGTGAAAGGCGCAGCGTGGAATCATCCCACCGGGCCGGGCAGCACGCTCGAAGGCCGCCTGAATCAGCCGGTGACGATGGTCACGCAAGCCGACGCGCTCGCCTACGCGCGCTGGCTCGGCCGCGATCTGCCCACCGAGGCCGAGTGGGAATACGCGGGCAAAGCAGGCCGCGAAGGCGCGGACCTCGACACCGCGCCGCGCGACGGACACGGCAAGCCGAGCGCGAATTACTGGCAAGGCGTGTTTCCCGTGCTCAACACGAATGAGGACGGTCACGTCGGTCTCGCGCCCGTCGGCTGCTATGCCGCCAATGACTTCAAGCTCTACGACATGATCGGCAATGCATGGGAATGGACCAAGGATGTCTACACGGGTCCGCACCAGTCGCACACCAATGGCGACACCGCGGCGGTCGCGCCGCTCAGCCGCAAACACGACACGCCGATGGTCATCAAAGGCGGTTCGTTTCTATGCTCGCGCGACTATTGCGTGCGCTATCGGGCGGCGTCGCGCGAACAGCAGGAAGCGGATTTGCCGGCGTCGCATATCGGTTTTCGCACGGTGTTGAGGGATGCGTCATGAAGGCTCGGCGATTCGCGACGGCCGTGCTGCTCGTTGCCGCTTCGATGTTCCAGCACGTGCAAGCCGCCGCGCCGCAAGTCATCAAAGTGGGGGTAAGTGCGGGCGCGCATGCCGAGATCATGGACGAAGTGCGCCGCGTCGCGGCCAGCCGCGGACTCACGCTCGACGTGGTCGTATTCGATCATTCCGAGCGTATCGACGCCGCGCTCGCCGCGAAACAGATCGATGCGGCGAGTTTCGAAGACGAGCCACGCTTCGAAGCACAGCGCAAACAACACGACTTTCCGTTGACGAGCGTCGCCACCACCGTGACGTTTCCCATCGCCTTGTACTCGCGCAAACTGACCAACCTCGGCCAGTTGCGACGCGGCGCGACGATCGCGATCCCCAACGACCGGGAGGGGACTGCGCGCGCCCTGATCCTGCTGCAGAACTTCACGCTGCTGACGTTCAGGGACTCGGCGGGCCTGCATGCGACGCTCGCCGACATTACGAGCAACCGGCTGAATCTGCAGATCCGCCTGGTGCCGCGCGCACGTCTGTTCGACGCGTTGAACAGCGTGGCCTTCGCCGTGATCGATAGCGACGACGCGGCGCACGCGGGTCTTTACCCGGCGCGCGACAGCCTCGGCCTCGAAGATGCGCGCTCGCCCTACGCCAACGTGTTGACGGTGCGCGATGTCGACCGCACTCAGTCTTGGGTTGCGCAACTGGTGGCCGCCTATCATTCGGACGACGTCGCGCATTTCATCTTGACGCGCTATCAGGACTCGGTGCGCCGGCCTTGGTGACCGCTTTCTCGTTCGCGTGCACGGCGTGCGGCAAATGCTGCAATAGTCCGCCGGCCATGGCGTTACCTGAGTTGTTCCGGCATCGCGACCGGTTCATCGGCTGCCTCGCGATCGGCCGCGTGCCGCGCAGGCGCGTGGGTGAGCGCGTGCACGTCGGCCAGCATGAAGCCGTGCTCGACGAGGCCGATATCGCCGCCTTCGATTCGATCGCGGACACCTTGCTCTATCGAGCCGGCGAAACCTTCAGCATCATGACGCAGGGCTACGATTACCCTTCACTTGCACGCTGCCCCGCGCTCGCTGGCGACGGACGCTGCGCCATCCATCTGAATGGCAAGCCGGTCACGTGCGAAGTGGTGCCGCTCGATCCGCTCGTGCCGGATGCATTGCAACATCTGGTTCTCGCCGGCCGGAATCAGAGCGCCTCGTACCTCGGCGCCGATTGCATTCAGGAAGGTGAACGCGCGGATGCTCCGCTACTGACCGCAGAAGGCGAGATAAAAGACGCGAATGCGAGGGACGCTTTGGCGCGTCGCCGCCGCGCACTCGAAAGAGAACGTGAAGTGTGGGGCCGTGCCGTATTCGAATCGCTGCGCAAAGACCTATTCGACTCGCCCGCCGCATTGGCGCGCATTCCGCCCGGCGGCTTTCTGACGATCTCGATCGTGCCGGCGTTATTGGCCGTAGCAAGTACTTCCGCGCGTCGCCGACAGTTATGTCTCGACTATATCGACAGTCAACTCGCGCTGATCGATCGCAGTATCGAGCAAGCGCTCTTGCGACGCCGCCTGGAAGATCGTGCGGTGACACAGGAATTGCGCGGATTCGCACAGGCGTATCAACGTGCAAAAGCGCTTCTCGGCACACCGCTTCCTGCCATGGAAATGGAGAGCAGCGCGCCCGCTTCTCTGTCATCGATCGAAGCCTATCTCTCCGGCGCACATCGATAATCTGAAGATTCGTCAGAGCTGCGTATCCAGCAGCGGGACAAACTTTTCGATCAGCTTTTCCGTAAACGGCCGATGCATCCATGCTTCGAGCGTGATCTGTTGCGACTTCTTTATATCGTCGGCGAAAACAGCGGTTTGCTGCCTGGCGAAGTCACGGTCGTAGATGTTCAGATTCGCTTCGTCGTTGAGCTTGAACGAACGGTTATCGAAATTGGTCGAGCCGACTGACACCAGGTATTCGTCCACCACCAGCAATTTGCAGTGAAACATGGTCGGCTGATACTCGTACATTTCCACGCCGGCTCTGAGCAGATCGCCCCAGCAGGCGCGCGATGCTTCCCGCACGGTATGCGTGTCGATCCTTTTTCCGGGCATGATGATCCGCACTTTCACGCCGCGTTTCGCCGCCTCCACGATGGCATTGATGGTCAGCTTGTCGGGAACGAAATAGGCACTCGCCAGATGAATGGAATGCGTGGCCGCCGTGATCGCCATCAGATACATTAATTGCATGTCGTCGCTGCCGCCTGAGGGCGAACTGCTGAACATATGCGCGAGGCCGTCGCCCATTGGCTCGACATCCGGAAAATAGCTGGGACCGTGCAGCACATTGCCCGTTGCTTTGACCCAGTTGTCCATGAATACGGCCTGCATATGGCCGACGACCGGACCCTCCACGCGGAAATGCGTATCGCGCCAATGCTTTTCATTCTGTGCGTGGCCGGTCCACTCCGGCGCGATACCCACACCGCCCGTAAAGCCGATATGCCCGTCGATCACCAGCAGCTTGCGGTGCGTGCGATCGTTCATACGGCCGAGGCCGGTCCAATGGGGCTTGTGATACTGAATCACTTCCGCGCCGGCATCGCGAAGCAGATTCAAATAGCGCTTATCCATTTTCGACGAACCGACCCAGTCGAGCAGCACATGCACCGCGATGCCCTCGCGCGCTTTATCCGCGAGTGCCTGCGCGATCTGCTGGCCAATCTCGCCGGACCAATAGATAAAGGTTTCAAATGTAATTGTTCGACGTGCGGAACGGATGCCCTCCAGCATCGATGGAAAAATGCGGTCGCCGTTCAACAGCATCTCAAAGCGATTGCCGGAAATGACCGGCGGCCCGAGCAACAAACCCATTGAGCGAAGGAATTGTGGATCGTCGCTCGCGTATAGGCGTTCGATCTTATGCTCGATCTTCTTCTCGCCGCTCGATAAATTGGCAATCACCAGGATGATGACGAGCGTGACGAAAGCAGTAATCGGAATCGTCAGCATGCGTAGCCTCGATGCTAATCGGCGGGACGCGTCGCATGCGCGTCCTGCGGTTGACGAACACTCCGGACCTCGGCCCGGCTTTTACGACTAACGCAGGACGCACGGCGCGTGCCCATTGCAGGCCCGCACCTTGCTACTCAATGTCACTACCTGACCAGCGAGAACGCTTCCCGGCTGGCTATTTCACCCGCACCGTAGACACCGACCACCGTATAGTCCGACGCCACACATTCGAAAGTGGACGCCTGAAACGTGATGACGAAATGGCGCAGCGTGGGTCCCGTCGATGCCACCGCCGCAAGCTCGGTGGCCAGCGACGAATTCATGACTTCATGAACCGAATAGCCGGTGAGACCCTGCGAGGCGAGTGGGTGAATCTCGAGATCATCGTCGCCGGGCGGACCCAGCCGATGAAATACCGTGTCCGGAAATAGCACAGCGCAAAATGGATCGTCGTCGGGATCGAACGGTCCGAACGTTTCAAAGTCGGACTCCGCAATCGGATAAGAGAGAATGACCCGGCGGTCACTCGCGACGATAAAGGGTTCGGCGGCATCTTCTGCCGGATGAGGAACGGAGTTCAGCAGGACGACCTGATCTTCCTGCTGGGTTGATTCAAGCGTACGGGTCATCTACTTCACGACTCGGTTGCGCTCATGCGCCGGCTGACGCCGGTGCGGCTGCCGGCGTGGCCGGGGTACTCGTCGCAACAGCTTTTTTGGCCGCGGCCTTACGAACCGGTGCTTTCCTGACTGCTTTGGCCACGGCGCTCTTCTTCGCCGCCGGTTTTGCGGCGCCTTTCTTTGCCGCTACTTTTCTGGTTGCCGCGGTGGCTTTCTTTGCAACCGTCTTTTTCGCCGCGCCCGCTTTCTTTGCGACGACTTTTCGAGCTGCGGCTTTCTTGCTCACTACACCGCCAGTTGCCGCCGATTTTACTTTGCCGGCCTTCTTCGCGGCTTTGTGACCCGCATCCGCCACGGTTGCCGAGGCGCTATCGATCAGAAATTTGGTGCGGTCCTTGACGGTGGCAAGCCATGCCGGCGCCGGGCCGCGGCCGCTCCAGGTCGCGCCTGTTTTCGGATTGATGTACTTGGGCGGTTGCGCGCCTTTCGGCTGACCTTTGCTGCCTTTCGCATGCGTGACAGCAGCCTTTGCCGCCGACTTCAGTTCGCTCGCGCCTTCGATCAGGAACTGGGTGCGGTCTTTTACACCGGCAATCCAACCCGGTGCGCGGCCGTGGCCCGTCCAGGTCGCGCCGGTTTTATGGTCGCGGTACTTTGCCACTGCCTTACCGGAGCTCACGGCTTTCGCCTTGCCGCCGCCATTCAAGCCTCTCGCGGCGCGCCGGGCTTTTGCCTTGGCTTCGATATCCGCGGTAGTCAGGCCATGCTTGAGCATCAGGTCACGAATCTGGTCCACCGCGACTTGCGCTTTCCTAGCCAGAAGAATGTCAGCTTGCGCCTGAAGCTTTTTAAGCTTTGCTTGGATTTGCTCTAACGTGGGCATTTGATTGCTCCTTATGTGGTAATCGATCGAACTATGCCACGAATGACGCGAGAAAGGCAGATCGGCGTGGCGATAAAAATACGACTGTGAGTCGATCATGCATCCGGTGGAGTACGAACTTTTTGGATTCTTTACTTCGTCGCCACACCTTTCTCGCTTTTGGCTTGCCACTCTCCCTTTCCTTTTACTGTCTTTCCAATTCCTGGTCCGCCTTTGCAATTCCCGGCGCGCGGCTACGACGACATTCCGTCGCACTGGAAGGCAGCCGCCGTGCATTGCGGCATGAGCCGCTTCTACTATAGGCAAGCATTAGAAGATTCAAAGGCCGGTAGTACATTTTTTATTGCCTGAGTACGTTTGCGCGTCTACCGGCTCTTATAAAAACACTTTTTTCAGCTCCGAGGTCCTGGCTTTCCCGAGATGCAATGCGCTAGCCGGCACCTTCGTAACCCCGCGTTACCAATCTCGCAGCGCTGTTTCACCTGTGTCCGGACCGCCCTTCTACACTCCAAACCGCGACTCGATGCAAAGCTCTGGAAAACCCGCAAGGGTAAAGCTGAGGCAATCGGAAGCATCGCACTTCGATATGCAAGGAGAAGGCAAATGAACAAGAAGATCATCGGCGCGGTATTCGGTCTGGCAGTGCTGGCGGCATCGTCGGCAGCCTCGGCACACGTGGATGTGGCTGTCGGAGTCGGTATTCCAGTCGGCGTGGTTGCACCGCCGCCGCCTGTTTATGTCGCGCGGGGTCTGGCTCCGGTGCCGGTTGTTTATGGCGGCTATGACGACTGGCGCGAACGCCGCGAATGGCGGGAACGCCGCGAATGGCGGGAACGCGAATGGCGCCGCGAGCATTGGCGCGAACATGAATGGCGGGAACGGCACTGGAATGGCTATTGAAATGACGCCGTATAGCGCCATGTTAGAACCCCTCTTCACTTGAACGGTACTTTCCAGATGAAAGCTGGTTACATCAGAGCCGCCCTCGCGGCGGTGGCGCTCACTTCCGCAGCGGTCGGCACGGCAAACGCGGCCGGCTGCATGAAGGGGGCGGTCGTAGGCGGAGTGGCGGGACACTATGCCGGACATCACGCGGTGGTCGGCGCGGTCGGCGGTTGTCTGGTCGGGCGGCATATGGCCAGAAAGCATGCGGAAGAGCAGGCCGCGCAACGCCAGCAAGCCAGAGTGGAATAACCCAGGTTCGGGGCGCCCGCGCCCCGGTCAGGCGATTCGCAATCCGTGCGTCGGCAGAATCTCCTGCGTGGTCACGAAGCGGTGCTGTTTGACCGCGTCGTGAAATAGACGGTAATCGCTTTTCTCGAAAGCGTCCGTCCACTCGGGTTTGTCGCCAGTATCGTCGTCGAACTTCAAACCGGTGGCTAGGTACTTCCAGGAGCCGGGACCTTTTGGCACATAGTCCGGAATCGACTCTTTCAAACCCGGAATACCGCCGGCCTTCACGACGCGGCAAATGTGCCGCAAGCGATCGTTGTCGTCCTCCAGCCGGTTCGTATTGAGCAGGTTCGTGAGCACGTCTGTCACATCGCCCGGCATGCCGGGCAGGTTCTCGAAGTCTTGCCGCCCCGCCAGATAGGCGCGCACCGCGCGGCATGCCATCTCGGCCGCTTGCACGAATTCCGGCAGGTTGTGTCGCTGGACGAACTCGTTTCTCCCGTCGATGTAATGCCATTTCGCCCACGGCTGGTCAGGATAGTGCAAGGCGGCACCGTGACCGACGGGCAGCGCAACGGTCAGCACATCCTCCTCGATGTGTTCGATCAGGTGCTCGCTGGCGCGTCTGAGTCTGGCGAACCAGCCTTTGCGGGTGCAGTCCTGAGCTTCCAGTAGATGAACCCGATTCCACGGACTTTCGATCCCGGCGAACCCCTGATGCGCCCATGTATCGACATACGTGTGAAGCGTCACGCCCAGCCGATGCAGTCCCGTTTCGGTGTCCCGGCGCAGGATCGCGCGCCGCACCACTTCGCGCGCGACCGCGCTATCCGGCCGGCACACGGCCTTTTCGTGCAACGTCGAGCCCTCGGCCGCCGGCAGAAAATGAAAGGGCGTCCACACCAGCCGGTTCTTGTCGTCCTCGGTAGTAGCGTAGTCGAACAACTTGTGCGCGGTGGCGAAGCGTTCGAACGTCTCGCCACCCTTAAAGCGCAATATGCCCGCGGTCGTCGCATCGTCCACATATTGGCAGGCGTGCGCCACGGTGATCGCGTCGTCGGCCGGCATCCCGGCCACGCGGGCGGCAATATAGACGACACCATAATGAAAGTCGATATTCATGGCTGGCGCTCCTGACGCGCGACGAATGACGACGGGGGGATTCTGGACTGCGCGGCGAGGTGGATGCCGCGTCGGCGCGTGAGTAGATAGTAGACGACCGAACGCGTCGGGACTTTAAAAAACGCGCAGCACGCTGTTTCATGCCGAGCCCGGTACGCGCGCGCCGCGTACTAAATAGACTTGCGACAATCTTTCCGCTTTTATTATTTGCGCTATCCGGCGGCTCCGCTATGCTGTGTGCCATTGGAAACCATTCGTAATGCGAAAGGGCATAACCGGGCCGCACGACTCTCTAGTCCAAACCTTCCGGCAGTACACGCTAACGCAAAGGACAATTCCCGTGAAACTCGACAATTGGAAAGAAGGCGCCAGTCCGGAACGGCGCAAGCTCGTTCGCAGCAAGCTTCATGTCTTGCTGGCCACGATTGGCACCCTGGCGTCCGTGGTGGGGATCTGCGTGGCCATTAACGGCGGACTGGAATTCAATCGCACCAAAGTTTTTATCGGAGTCGGCATTACTGTCGTCTCCACCATCGTTTATATCTCGATGCTCTTCGCGCCGGCCGATTGAAATCGGCCCTTCTCCGGTTGCACAAAGCGCCGCCATCGAACGGGTGGTTACGACAGGTGGGTAATTTTCAGGCGGCTATTCCAGCGCGAATTCAGATACTCGAGCGCCAGCCGCCGGTGGCAATGGTGTGGTAAATGTTCACTGCAAAGCAGACAAGACGAGCGGAATAGATCAACGTCCAGATTGCTTTCCACGCGCCGCCTGGCGATCAGTTCAACGTAAGCCGCGGAGAACTCGTCCCACGTCAGCTCGTTGGCCTTGTAGCGCTTGAACAAGTCGGGCTCCGGAGCCAGCTCGGGCATTTCCTGGTAAGCAGCGCCGCACAACTTGTCGAGAAAGAAAGGCAGATCCTGTTTCTTCGCGAAGCCGGCCAGTTGCGACGTGTTGCTCAGGCGAATGTCGAGCACCGTGCGCACCTGGGCGTTTTTCAGCAGATCGAAAAATTCCTGAGCCGTCTTGCCGGTAAATCCGATGCTGGCGACGGGCACGGCATTGTTTTCGCGTTTCATTGCAGGAGTACCTCGCAGTGGGCAGACGCAGTGCCCGAAAAAGAAAAGCCCCGCTGCGAAATTCGGAGCGGGGCTCAGTCTCACTTCACGTCACGCTATTTACTTGACGATACCGACCAGTTCGACCTCGAAGGTCAGGTCGCTGTTCGGCGGAATCACGCCAACGCCGCGATCGCCGTAAGCGGTCGCCGCCGGGCAGGTCAGTTTGGCCTTGCCGCCCACCTTCATCTTCTGCACGCCTTGCGTCCAGCACGGAATCACGCGATTCAGCGGGAACGTGGCCGGGCCGCCGTGTTTCGCCGAGCTATCGAACTCGGTACCGTTGGCGAGCGTGCCGCGGTAGTTGACCTTCACGACATCTTCGGCGGCCGGTTGGGCACCTGTGCCTTGCGTAAGATGTTCGACCACGACGCCGGAAGGCAGTTTTTCAGTGGTAGGCGCGGCGGCCATCGCCGTCGAAGACAGAAGAGCTGCTGCGACCAACGCAACGATAGATTTCAAATCGAGTCTCCAGATGGGTAGTGCGCCTCATTGTAACGGATCGCATGGGCCGCCTCGCCGCGCGCGCGGAAGTCCGCGAGCATCGTCTCGCGTTCGCGGACGTCTGCCAGCACAGCCGGATCGAGTAGCGCGGTAATCACTTCTTCGCGCTCGCGGCTCGCTTCTGCTATGACGTCGCCAGATGGGCTCCAGATCGCGCTTGCGCCGCACGTGGCCCAGCCGCCGGTCGTGCCGACGTGATTCGACAACAACGCATACATCGTGTTGTCGAAGGCCCGCGCGGGAAACCAGATGCGCGACTGGTGGTAGCCGGTCTGCACGCTGAAGAGCGCGCTCACCAGATACGCGTGCGCGCCGTTGACCGCCGCGTGCCGCGCGTGCTCCGCAAAGCCCGAGTCGTAGCACACGCCGAGCGCGAGGCGCCATCCGTCGAGTTCAAGTATGCGGCCTTGCGTGCCCGGACGATAGACCTTTGTCTCGCTGCTGTACAGGTATTGCTTGTGATATGAAGCGAGTTGCGCGCCGGAACGGCTGAATACGAGCGAAGAGATATGCAGGCCGTGCTCGCCGCGCGTCGCCGCACCGACGATGACAGCGATTTCACGCTGCCGGCAGATGTCCCGAATCGGTTCGAGCCGCGCGTCATGTGCATCGAAAGCATATTTCGCGGGATCGCCGGCGATCAGGTCGGGTTCGTAGCCGGTCAGGAATTTCTCGGGAAAAACCACCGGTTTTGCACCGGCGTCGGCAGCCAGAGCGGTCAATTCGACCGTTCTGGCGATGTTCCCCGTGACGTCGCCCGACACCGGTTGAGCTTGCGCAGCCGCAATTCGCAATGAGGTTTGCGGCAGCAATGCCTGTACGCGATTCAACATGCGCTCCGTGATGAAAGGACCGTTGCGATATGGCTGCGTACTTTGAACCCTTGGGTCGAGGCAACCGAAGCCCCGGCATTTAAACACGTGCAGCACGCCGCGTGTAAGTGCGAAGATGCGTGGTGAACCACCTTGGCGGTTCAGCGGTCCACATAGGTAATCCCCTCCTTCGAGTTGTTCGCCGACACGCGAATCCAATGCTAAAGAGCGCTTTCGATGACCGAGCCGGCTGACTCCGACGAGACCACGATCCCGGCGCCTTCCGCTGTGCCGGAGCGGCGCCGCGCGCCGCGGCCGCGCCGGATTCCGCGCAGCCGCGAGCAGCAAGCGCGGCTCGACGCGCGCGAACCGGCGTTTGAGCCGCTGTCTTTTTCCATCGACGAAACCGCTGCGCAGCGCCCGTTTGCCGAGAAGCTCGGCGAGTGGTTCGAGGCGCGCCGTTGGCAGCCATTCGAATTTCAACGCGAGGTCTGGCAGGAAATCGGCCGCGGCGCGAGCGGTTTGCTGCACGCGACGACCGGCGCCGGCAAAACATGGGCCGTCTGGTTCGGCGCACTGGCCACTTTCGCCGCCACGCCAGGTGCGCGAAAGCGCAGCACGCCCCGCACGCAGCCGGAGCCGCTCACGGTGCTATGGATCACGCCGATGCGCGCGCTCGCCGCGGACACGGCACGCGCGTTGCAAACCTCGGCGGCGGAACTGGCCGTGCCGTGGAGCGTCGGTTTGCGCACCGGCGACACGTCGTCGGCCGAGCGCGCGCGGCAGAACCGGCGCATGCCGTCGGCACTGGTCACGACACCGGAAAGTCTCTCGCTCATCCTCACTCGCCCCGATGCACACGATGTGCTTGCACACGTGCGGCTCGTGATCGTCGACGAATGGCATGAGCTGCTCGGCAACAAGCGTGGCACGCAAACGCAACTCGCGCTCGCTCGTCTTGCGCACTGGCGGCCTGAATTGCAGGTATGGGGCTTATCGGCGACGCTCGGCAACCTGTCCTTCGCCGGCGACGTGTTGCTCGCGCCCGTGAAGACGCCACGCGTGAGCGTGCATGGCGCGCTGCCGAAAGCACTGATCGTCGATACGGTGATTCCCGAGACTATCGAGCGGTTTCCGTGGGGCGGCCATGTGGGCATGCGCCAGGTCGGCGCCGTGGCCGAGGCGATCGGCGAGGCTCAGACCTCGCTCGTGTTTACCAATACACGCTCGCAATGCGAAGTCTGGTATCAGGCGCTGCTTGAAGCGCGGCCCGAATGGGCCGGCCTGATCGCGCTGCATCACGGCTCGCTCGATCAGGAAGTGCGCGAATGGGTCGAGCGTGGCCTCAAGAGCGGCTTGCTGAAAGTGGTGGTGTGCACGTCGAGCCTCGACCTCGGCGTCGACTTTCTGCCGGTGGAGCGCGTGTTTCAGATCGGCTCGCCCAAGGGCGTCGCGCGTTTGATGCAGCGCGCGGGGCGTTCGGGTCACGCGCCGGGGCGGCCGTCGCGTGTCACGATCGTGCCGACGCATGCGCTCGAACTGGTCGAAGCCGCCGCCGCGCGCGAGGCCGTCGAGAAGCGTCAGATAGAAGGCCGCGAAACGCCTGAGAAACCGTTCGACGTGCTGGTGCAGCATCTCGTCACCGTGGCGATCGGCGGCGGTTTCGACGCGCGCGAACTATATGGCGAAATTCGCAGCACCTATGCGTACCGTCAACTGACGCAGGCGGAGTTCGACTGGGCGCTAGGCTTCGTCGAAGGCGGCGGCACGGCGTTGCGCGCGTATCCCGACTACCATCGCGTGGTGCGCGAAAGCGATGGCATGTACCACGTGCCGCGCGAGGATCTGGTGCGAAGGCATCGCAACAATATCGGCACCATCGTCGCAAACGGCACGTTGAATGTCGCTTATCTCTCGGGCGGCCGGATCGGCGCGATCGAGGAATCGTTTATTTCACGGCTGAAACCGGGCGATATTTTTACTTTCGGCGGACGTGCACTCGAATTGATCCGCGTGCAGGATATGACCGCATGGGTGCGGCGCGCGACATCGTCGCGTGGAGCCATGCCGCAATGGGCGGGCAGCCGTATGCCGCTTTCGTCCGAACTCGCCGACGCCACGCTGACGATGCTCGCACGCGCCGCCACCGGCATCTACGACGAACCGGAAATGCGCGCCGTGCGGCCGCTGCTCGAATTGCAGCAGAAGTGGTCGGCCTTGCCGGAGCCGGGCGTGCTGGTGGTGGAGTTGGTGAAATCGCGCGAAGGGCATCATTTCTTTTGCTATCCGTTTGCCGGGCGCACGGCGCATATCGGTTTGGGCGCACTGCTCGCATGGCGCGTCGCGCGCGAAAAACCGGGCACCTTTTCTATTTCTATGAACGACTACGGCTTCGAGCTGTTGTCCGCGCAACCATTCGATTGGGCGGCGCAACTCGAAAGCGGATTGCTCTCGCCCAAAGAACTGGATCACGACATACTCGCCAGTCTCAATTCGTCGGAACTCTCGATGCGGCGTTTTCGCGAGATTGCGCGCGTGTCGGGGCTGGTGTTTCAGGGGCATCCGGGGCAGCAGAAGAGCGCGCGGCAATTGCAAGCGTCGAGTGGTCTCTTCTACGAGATCTTTCGCAATCACGATCGCGGCAATCTATTGCTCAACCAGGCCGACGATGAAGTACTGCTGCAGGAACTCGACGCCCGCCGCATTCGCATTGCGCTCGAACGCATGAACGCGAGCCGGGTGGTCGTCACGCGGCCGAAAAAGCCGACGCCGTTTGCATTTCCGCTGATTGTCGGACGCCTGCGGGAGAAGGTCAGCACGGAGAAGCTCGCGGATCGTGTCGAGCGGATGCTGGCCGAACTCGAAAAGGCGGCTCGCGTATGAAGCCGGCTTCGTTGCCGGTGGAGATCGCCGGGCATCCTCTCGTGCTGTCGAGCCTGCGCGCGATGTTCGATCCGGCGCTGCGCTGTCTGTTCGTCGCCGATGCGCATTTCGGCAAGGACGCCGTGTTTCGCGCACGCGGCATTCCGGTGCCGATCGGTTCGACCGCCGACAACCTGATGCGCCTGGATATTCTGATCGCCGAGTTCGAACCGGCCATGCTGGTGTTTCTCGGCGATCTGCTGCATGCGCGCGAGGCGCACGCCAGTGAGACACTCGACGCATTGCGTGCCTGGCGCGCGCGGCATGCGCGGCTCCGGGTCGTGCTGGTCGAAGGCAATCACGACCGGCATGCGGGCGCGCTGCCGGCGACGCTCGAGGTCGAGTATGTGCAGGAGCCTTGGCGAGTGGGACCGTGGGCGCTGTGTCATTACCCGCAGAAAGTGGAAGGTGCGTACGCGCTCGCGGGGCATGTTCATCCGGTGTATCGGATTGCGACGCGCAACGATTCGGTACGGGTTCCGTGTTTCCGGTTCGGGACGGCGTGCGGTGTGTTGCCTGCGTTTGGGAGCTTTACTGGAGGAACGCGTGAGGACGGCCGTGTCGCTGGGGAGAAGGTTTTTCTGGTGGTGCAGGAGAGGGTGATTGAAGTGGTGTGACGAGCGATTTCGTACTGGTTTTTGAGCGACCAGCTTGCGGAGGTTCACGATGGGAGCGAGCGGACGGTAGTCGTTCGCTCGCTCCGGTTGGCATCGGTAGGGAGGCCGGTTTCCCGGCCTCCGTGCGATGAAGGAGCGTCACTCCGTTAGTGGTTGCCGCCGCCGTGGCCTCCGCCACCACCGCCGTAGCCGCCACCGTGGCCGCCGAAGCCGCCGCCGTGGCCTGAGCCAAAGCCGCCGCCGAAGCCGCCACCATGGCCCTGGCCGCCGTTGCCTGAGCCTGGGCCATTTCCGCCCTTGCCGCCGTCACCGCCGTGACCGTGGCCACCTGCGCCAGGACCACCGTTGCCACCGTTGCCACCGTTGCCTGGGCCGCCTGCGCCGGGGCCGCCGTTGCCGCCGTTGCCGCCATTGCCCGGGCCGCCTGCGCCAGGGCCACTGCCGCCCTTGCCGCCGTTGCCGGTGCCACCATTGCCGCCATTGCCCGGGCCGCCCGCGCCTGCACCAGGGCCTCCGTTGCCACCGTTGCCCGGGCCGCCTGCGCCAGGACCGCCGTTGCCCGAGCCACCTGCGCCAGGACCGCCGCCACCCTTGCCGCCGTTGCCGGAGCCGCCGTTACCGCCGTTCCCCGGGCCGCCTGCGCCAGGACCACCGTTGCCTGAACCACCTGCGCCAGGACCGCCGCCACCCTTGCCGCCGTTGCCGGAGCCGCCGTTACCGCCGTTGCCCGGGCCGCCCGCGCCAGGTCCGCCGTTGCCCGAACCACCTGCGCCAGGACCGCCGCCACCCTTGCCGCCGTTGCCGGAGCCGCCGTTGCCGCCGTTGCCGCCGTTGCCCGCGCCGCCTGCGCCGGGACCACCGTTGCCTGAGCCACCTGCGCCAGGACCACTGCCACCCTTGCCGCCGTTGCCGGAGCCACCGTTACCGCCGTTGCCCGGTCCGCCTGCGCCAGGACCGCTGCCGCCCTTGCCGCCGTTGCCGGAACCACCGCTGCCGCCATTCCCCGGGCCGCCTGCGCCAGGACCGCCATTGCCCGAACCGCCTACGCCGGCACCGCTTCCTCCCTTGCCGCCGTCGCCGTGGCCGCCTTCTCCATGGCCACCGTTGCCAGAGCTGCCTGCACCAGGACCGTTTCCGCCCTTGCCACCATCGCCGTGGCCACCTTCGCCCTTGCCACCGTCACCATGGCCACCGTCGCCCTTGCCACCATCTCCATGGCCACCGTCGCCATGACCACCTTCTCCATGGCCGCCGTCACCGTGGCCATGACCGCCATCTCCATGGCCACCATCTCCGTGACCGCCATCTCCGTGGCCGCCATCTCCGTGACCGCCATCTCCGTGGCCGCCATCTCCGTGACCGCCATCTCCGTGACCGCCATCTCCGTGGCCGCCATCTCCGTGACCGCCATCTCCGTGACCGCCATCTCCGTGACCATGGCCACCATCTCCATGGCCGCCATCTCCGTGACCGCCGTCTCCGTGACCGCCGTCTCCGTGACCGCCGTCTCCGTGACCGCCGTCTCCGTGGCCGCCGTCTCCGTGGCCGCCGTCTCCGTGGCCGCCGTCTCCGTGGCCATGGCCACCATCGCCATGACCGCCATCGCCGTGGCCACCGTCACCATGACCGTCGCCGCCATGGCCATGACCGCCGTCACCATGATGACCGCCATCGCCGTGGTGACCATGATGACCGTGGTGTCCGTGATGGCCATGACCATGACCGCCGCCGTCGCCACCGTCACCTCCGTCGCCACCGCCACCTCCATCGCCGCCGTCACCTCCATTCCCGCCGGTCCCGCCGCCATCACCGCCTGTGCCGGTTCCGCCGTTACCACCGCCATTACCACCGCCGCTTCCCGTACTCCCAGAACCGAGTCCGGACGAGCCTGAGCCATTCCCGCCGCTATTGCCCGCGGTCGCCGTCCCTGTCGACGATGTCCCGTTGCCGCTTTGCGTGCTCCCGGCCGATACCGCCCCCAACCCACCCGGGGCGAATCCACTTCCACCAGGCATCACGAGGCTTCGGCTTTGCCGAACGCAACCGGGCGAGTCCGGACAATCACCCGGCAACGCTTGCGCCAACATCATCACGTTCGAACTGACCGACGGCGCGGCCGACGCTGCCGGATTCGTTTGCGCACCCGCCATCGCCGCATACAGACTCACAGCAACTGCGAATACCGCCCGGCGCGTCCCCAGCGCCAGCGCGTCC
Organism: Paraburkholderia sp. BL18I3N2; assembly: GCF_003001875.1. Lineage (NCBI taxonomy): Bacteria > Pseudomonadati > Pseudomonadota > Betaproteobacteria > Burkholderiales > Burkholderiaceae > Paraburkholderia > Paraburkholderia sp. BL18I3N2. Next base: position 890,237 of record NZ_PVNC01000001.1, on the reverse strand, counting down.
CCGTTTTGCTTTTTCATTTCTTTCTCCTAACTATATGCTTTTAGCGACCGGCCCTGTAACAAGCGAATCTCTGTTCACTGTTAAAAATGAAACCTCAACGCCCAGTCGTCATTGCCTCGCGTCACGCTAAAAACACATGACTTTCGGCATCTCTCGCGCGGAAAACCCCGGTCCGATTCAACGTGATTCGAGAGAAGACAACGGGCTGTGCGTCAACCCCGATTTTGAAAACGCACAGCTGGGCCTGATGGACGTTGAAGTTATTCGCAGTGCCATTCAGCGACCGTGCGCTACCCCACGCAATGCGATATCGCTGCGGTTTTTACGACGAATTGCGCATCGGAACTGTCAGAGATCGTCAACTACCGGATCTATAAAACAGGAGGGAATGCATTCCTTTAGATATGCACTCCAAACTATTATTCTTTTACATCATCCTTAATCAACTCGATCAGATGAACCAAGACCGGGTTCGAATGCTTCGCATACGTGCGAATCCGAACACAAAAGATAAATTGCACATTCACGAGTGCGCGCAATCACACAGACGGCGCAACCCGGACTATTTACCCTCCGCCATAATCACCCCCGACTTCAGCAACGCACAAAACCGTCGAGTGAATAAAAGCATTCCGTCATCGGATCGGCCGCCACCCCCTTTTCTGAATTCGTCCGCGCTATATGCGCCATCGCACGGACCGGGTGCGAATTCTGATTCGGGCGACAATACGAGCATCGCAACTCCACCGGCAACGGGAAAACAGATGCTTCTATCCGAACAATGGGTGCTGGTCACCGGCGGCGCTCGCGGACTCGGCGCGGCGATCACGCGCGCGCTGGTGCGCGAAGGCGCGAGCGTGGTCGTCAACTACCGCAACAGCGAAACATCGGCGCTCGCACTGAAAGACGAATTCGGCGATCGGGTGTTGCCACTTCGAGCGGACGTCACGGACGCGGCCGCCGTCGCGCGCCTGTTTGACAAAGCGCAGACGCGAACCGGCCAACCCATCGTGTCCGTGGTCAACAATGCACTGGCCGACTTCCAGTTCGATGGCGACGCTCGCCCGAAAATCGACTCCATCGCCTGGGCGCGTTTCCAGCAGCAACTCGACGGTTCGCTCAAAGGCGCGCTCAATACGATCCAGGCGGCCGTTACCGGCATGCGTTCGCGTGGGTTCGGCCGCATCGTCAACGTGGGAACCAATCTGTTTCAGAATCCCGTCGTTCCCTATCACGACTACACGGCGGCCAAAGCGGCGCTGTTGTCGCTCACGCGCACCGCTGCCCACGATCTCGGTCCGCACGGCATTACGGTGAACATGGTGTCGGGCGGACTGCTGCGCACCACCGACGCGAGCGCGGCCACGCCAGAATTCGTCTTCGACCTGATCGCGAGTTCCACGCCAGTGCGCCGCGTCACGACACCTGAGGAATTCGCGGATGCGGTGCTGTTCTTCCTGTCGCCGTGGTCACGCGCGGTGACCGGCCAGAACCTGATCGTCGACGGCGGCCTCGTGAAGGGCTAGGCGGGTCGTTCACCACTCGCGCGGTTCCCACGCACGGGCGAGCCGCACCGTGAAGTGTCGCCGCGCACCCACCACGCAGCGGCGCAACCAACACTTTCCCGCAGTATCTTTTTCCGAAGCATTTCCACCATCCGTGGCGCCGGACGGGTTATCGTCACCGGTAAGGCCTGCGCAAGCTTGTCGCGCCAGCTCTTGCGCCGAATCGGTAAAAAACGCGGGTTTACCTCTGTTTGAGTTCAGGAGGCAGGCTCGTTTACTGGACGCAAAATAAGCCTTCAGGACACTTCCAATTTGCTTTGGTCAGCTGAATAGTGTTCTGCGAATCTCTTCCACTATTTCAGGAGATTGAGCCATGGTTAATGTGTCCAGCAGCGCCGTCGACGAATTGAAAACCGCTATACGCGGCCAGGTTCTGTTGCCGGGCGACGCAACCTTCGAAGTAGCACGCAGCATCTGGAACGCGATGATCGACCGTCATCCTGCGATCATCCTGCGTTGCGCGGGCGTTGCCGACGTACGCCAGGGCGTGGCCTTCGCGCGCGATAACGGCTTGCCGCTCGCGATTCGCGGCGGCGGCCACAACATCGGCGGCAGCGCATTGTGTAACGACGGCGTCGTGCTCGACCTGTCGCAAATGAAATCGGTGCAGATCGATCCCACGGCACGTCGCGCTTATGTCGAACCGGGCGCGACGCTGCACGATTTCGATCATGAAGCGCAGGCCTTCGGGCTCGCCACGCCGCTCGGCATCAACTCGACTACCGGTGTCGCGGGCCTGACGCTCGGCGGCGGCTTCGGCTGGCTGAGCCGCAGATATGGCATGACGGTGGACAACCTGGTGTCGGCCGACGTCGTCACAGCCGAAGGCGAACTGGTCCACGCAAGCGCCGATTCGCACCAAGACCTGTTCTGGGCGATTCGCGGCGGCGGCGGCAATTTCGGCGTCGTCACGCGCTTCGAGTTCGCCCTGCATCCGGTCGGACCGCTGGTCTACGGCGGCCTCGTGGTTCTGCCGATCGAGCAGGCAAGGGACGCTCTGCTCAAATACCGCGCGGCGAACGCCACCATGCCGAAGGAACTGAGCGTGTGGGCCGTGCTGCGGCTCGCGCCGCCGTTGCCATTTCTGCCGGCCGAAGTCCACGGCAAGCCGGTGATCGTCTTCGCAATGTGCTATACCGGCGCCGTTGAAAGCGGTCCGTCCACGGTGGAATTCGTACGCGCCTTCGGAACGCCGCTCGGTGAACATCTCGGACCGATGCCGTATGTCATGTGGCAGCAGGCGTTCGACCCGCTGCTCGCGCCCGGCGCACGCAACTACTGGAAGTCGCACAACCTCGTCGACATCCCGGACGGCCTCATCGACGCGCTGCTCAACGCGATCGACAACCTGCCGTCGCCGCAATGCGAGATTTTCTTCGGGCAGATCGGCGAACAGACCCAAAGCGTTCCCGTCGAGGCCACCGCCTATTCGAGCCGCGACACGGTGTACGCGATGAACGTGCACGGCCGCTGGGACGATGCGAGCGACGACGCGCGCTGCGTCGGCTGGGCCCGGGCATTTTTCGATGCCGCGGCGCCGTTCGCGCTGGGCAGCGTCTACGTCAACTTCATGACGGAAGAAGAAGGCGGACGCGTCGCCGATGCGTACGGGCCGAACTACGAACGCCTCGTCACTGTAAAAAACCGCTACGATCCACGCAACCTGTTCCGCCACAACCAGAACATCCGGCCGTCGGCGTAGTCATAGATGGCGAGGCAATGGGCGCCGGTATTTCGCTCGCTGCCCTCGCCAGACAGGTGCGGGACCCCGCCGTGAACACTCGCACGGCGGGGCCGGGCACGTTACGTGCTGGTTAGCAATTGACGTACGGGCCTGTCGGCGTCACGCCCTTACCGCCTGAATGGAAACGAACAACGCCACTTTCATCACGCCAATAACGCAAAAGGAAAACAATCATGCGCAGACGACAATTCATCATGACCACCAGCGCCGCGCTAGCCACTGCGGGGCTCGGCCTTGCCGGCTGCACGACGACGTCGCCGTCCTCGAGCGCATCGCCTTCGGCTAACGCGGGCAAGCGGGACAGCATCAACGCGGGGGTCGATTCCACGCTGTCGCGTCTCTACGAAAACGTCAACGGCTCACGTGAACTGGTCGCCAAGGCACGCGGCGTTCTGGTGTTCCCGAACGTCATTTCGGCGGGCTTCTGGATCGGCGGCCAATACGGCGAAGGCGCACTTCGCGTGGGTGGCCGCACGGCGGGTTACTACAGCACGGTCGCGGGTTCGTTCGGTTTGCAGATCGGCGCGCAATCCAAGGCCCTCATCTTCCTGTTCATGACGCAGGAAGCGCTCGACAAATTCACGAGCAGCCAGGGCTGGGCAGCCGGCGCGGACGCCACCGTCGCATTGCTGAAGATCGGCGCGAACGGCGCAGTCGACACCTCGACAGCCACCAGCCCGGTCGAAGCCTTTGTGCTGACGAACGGCGGCCTGATGGCCGGCGTATCGCTCGAGGGCACGAAGGTGTCGCGTCTGATGATCTGAATCTGAGCGCGCACGCGCATTGCCGGACAGCCGCCTCGCCGGCTGTCCGGCATCTGTCTAACGCGCGGCGCGGCGGTTGTCGTCGCGGCACCCGCCTCCCGGTCATCCACACCGCACTGCTGTAAAATCCACGCTTTTTGCAATCTTGCCCGGCCATCGTTGCGCCCAGGCCGGGACACTCATCTGTCCGCAGACGTGCGTCTCTCTTGCATGCACGCCGTTACCCCGGACTTCCCACCTCGCTGAAGATGAACACCGCTCGTCCCCCTCACGGCTGGCTGGCCACGCTGCCCGGCATCAAAAGCAATGTCCTCGCAGGACTCACTTCTTCGTTCGCGCTGGTGCCGGAATGCATCGCCTTCGCGCTGGTCGCCCATCTCAATCCGTTGATGGGCCTGTACGGCGCCTTCTTCATCTGCGCCATCACGGCGTTGTTCGGCGGACGGCCCGGCATGATTTCCGGAGCCGCCGGTTCGATGGCGGTGGTCATCGTGGCGCTGGTCGTGCAACACGGTGCGCAATATCTGCTTGCCACGGTGATCCTCAGCGGCATCCTGATGGTGCTGTTCGGCGCGCTGCGGCTCGGCAAACTGATCCGCATGGTCCCGCATCCGGTGATGCTCGGCTTCGTCAACGGACTGGCGATCATCATCGCGATGGCGCAACTCGCGCACTTCAGGCAGAGCACGCCGCAAGGCGAACAATGGCTGCACGGCAGCGCGCTGCTGACGATGTGCGGACTCGTCGCGCTGACCATGGCGATCGTCTATCTGCTGCCGCGGCTTACGCGCGCGGCACCGCCCGCGCTGGTGGCGATCGTCGGGGTGGGTCTCTTCACGCAGTGGCTGCATGTGCCGACGCGCACGCTCGGCGACATGGCGCACATTGCGGGCGGTCTGCCGAGTCTGCATATGCCGGGCGTCCCGCTGAATCTGGACACGCTGCACATCGTGCTGCCCTACGGGGTGCTGATGGCGGTCGTCGGTCTGCTGGAAACGCTGCTCACCTTCAATCTGACTGATGAAATCACCGAAACGCGCGGCCAGCCGAATCGTGAATGCCTCGCGCTCGGCGCCGCGAATATCGCCTCGGGTCTGTTCGGCGGCATGGGTGGTTGCGCCATGATCGGCCAGACCATGATCAATCTGAATTCAGGCGGCCGCTCGCGCCTGTCGGGTATCGTCAGCGGCGTGATGATCCTGATGTACATCCTGTTCCTGTCGCCGCTGATCGAACGCATTCCGCTGGCGGCGCTGGTCGGCGTGATGTTCGTAGTGGCGCAACAGACTTTCGCGTGGGGCTCGCTGCGGGTGCTGGGCAAAGTGCCGCGCAACGACGCGCTGGTGATTTTGGCGGTCACCATCATCACCGTGTTTTCCGATCTGGCGATCGCCGTGTTGTGCGGCATCGTGATTGCCGCGCTCAATTTTGCGTGGCAGCACGCCCGTGAAATTCACGCGCACGTCGAAGATCGCGCCGGCGACAAGATTTACGCGCCGCGCGGCACCCTGTTTTTCGCATCGACCACCCGTTTTCACGAGCTCTTCGATCCGGCAAAAGATCCCGCGCGCGTCACGGTCGACTGCCGCGATCTGCTGCTGGCCGATCATTCGGCTCTGGCGGCACTGCAGGGCCTAGTCGAACGTTATCGAAAAGCCGGCAAGGAATTACGTATGAAGAATTTGTCCGAACGCAACCGGCGACTGCTGAGTCGCGCTGGTATTGCGCTGGCTTGACGGACTGGGACGCACACCCGAAACGTTGCGCGCGCAACCTGACGGATTAACACCGTGAATTGGCGCCCGGTGCAAACACTGGCCGAAGGCAACATTTCCCTGGACCACCGGTTTTTCGTACTACAGTAGACGTTCTACGTGCAGTCTTCGGAGGCCACCGTGACACGGCGCGTATCGCTTAACGACGAAACCGAGTTTGCCATCTGGAAACGCAGAAGCACCGCGGATAGCGGGCAGTCGCATCGCATCCTGATAGGACATCGCGACAAGGCGATCGGCGAATCGCTGGTCCTGTCGCTTTCGCTGAAGGGCTACGAAGCGATCTATGCCGCCGATCTGATCAAGGTGCAAAGTTTTTTGAAGTGGTGGAAGCCGCACGCGGTTTTACTCGACACGCGGCTCGACTCCGTTTCCAGCTACGAATTCGCGCGCGCCGCGCGCGCGGAACGATCCAACGCCGACGTCCTGATTCTGGCCATGAGCAACGTCTGGCCACTCGACCCGGTCAGCCTGCTGAAAGACGCCGGTTTCGACGGCCATTGCCGGCGCCCCTGTTCACTATGGCGCCTGGCGGATATCCTCGAACACCACTTCGCCCGGCACTGAGCGGCCGCTCAATAGCTGGTCAATGGCAGGTCAGCGACTTTCCGGCAGCGTGAACACAGCAATCGCCGCACTGAGCTGTCCGGTCTGCGCCTTCAGCACATCCGCTGACGCGCTCGCTTCCTCCACCAGCGCTGCGTTCTGCTGGGTCGTCTGATCCATGCTCGCCACCGCGATGTTGACCTGCTCGATGCCCGAGCTTTGCTCCACCGAAGCCGCGCTGATCTCGCCCATGATGTCCGTCACGCGACGCACCGCCTGCACGACTTCATGCATGGTTTCGCCGGCGCGGCTCACATACTGCGAGCCGCCTTCGATCTGCGCCGCGGACTCTTCGATCAGCGTCTTGATCTCCTTCGCGGCCGCCGCGCTGCGCTGCGCGAGGCTGCGCACTTCGCCAGCGACCACCGCGAAGCCGCGCCCTTCCTCGCCTGCGCGCGCTGCTTCGACCGCCGCGTTCAAAGCAAGAATATTGGTCTGAAACGCGATCCCCTCGATCACGCCGATGATGTCGCCAATCCGATGCGACGATTGCGAAATGCCGCGCATCGTCTCGACCACCTGGCCGACCACTTCGCCGCCGCGCGCAGCTGTCTCCGACGCGTTATGCGCCAACTGGCTCGCCTGCTTCGCGTTGTCGGCGTTCTGCTTCACGGTCGCGGTGATCTGCTCCATGCTCGACGCGGTTTCGCCGAGCGCGGTGGCCTGCTGCTCGGTGCGGCGCGACAGGTCCGCATTGCCGGCGGCGATTTCGTTGGACACTGTCGAGATCAGCGTCGCGCCGCCGCGAATCTGTGCGATCGCGTGTGCGAGGCGCTGCTGCATGCGCTGCATCGCGGCGAGCAGGCTGGTTTCGTCGCCGGCCTTCGTCTCCACGATCACGTCTAGCTCACCGTCGGCGATGCGCGCGGCGATACGCGCCGCGTATGCCGGCTCGCCGCCGAGTTGCCGCAAGATGCTGCGCAGGATCACGCCGATCACGAGCGACACCACCAGGCACAGCAGCAACGCGGCGCCCACGTACTGGATGAGCGTGGTGTAGAACGCGGCGTCGATATCGTCGGTGAAAACGCCGGTGACGATCGTCCAGTCCCAAGGCTTGTACAGCCGCACGTAGTTGATCTTCGGGGCCATTTCGTTGGAGCCCGGTTTCAGGAACTGCAAGTGGATGAAGCCTTCGCCTTCGCGCTGGGCGAGATCGGAGCCGTCCTTGAACACATGGCGCCCTTGCGGGTCGGTGAAGCCGCTCATGTCCTTGCCTTCGAGGTCGGCCCGCACGCCGTGCATCAGCACGTGGGCGTGCGCGTCCTCGATCACGAGATAGCCGCCCGCGCCGTCGTAGCGCATCGCGCGCAGATCGGCCATTGCCGTGCGTTGCGCGTCGGCGAGCGGCATCGAACCCGCGGCGACCAGGCCGTTATAGCGATCCAGCACGCTGTAGGCGACGCTGACCACGCTCTTCAGTTCGGCCTGACGGTCGGCGATCATCGTGTCGCGTGTTTTGAAAGCGCCCCACAGGCCGATTGCCAGAATACCCATGCACATGACTGCCAGCGCAAGCCAAAGCCGCACCTTCAGGCGAAACCGTTCCATCTCCGTATCCCTTGTACTTGTCGTCGACGCGCCGCTCGCGGCGGACGCCGCGGCGGTTCATGTCACTCTTTGGATTAACGGCGGAACGGGGGAAAACTTCAGGCTTTGCCGGTCGGCTTCGAGCGCCGGGCAAGGGCGAGTGCGGGGCAGCCCCTGACAGGAGCGCTGAGCTGGCTGACTCCGCTTACTCGCTGGCGCGGCTCACGCCGCTTACTAATAGACACGTGTGCAGCGGCCCTTCACTTAAATTGATGTCGTGCTTGCGGATCGAACCGGGCCTCACTCCGCCGGCAGCGTCAACGCGGCAACTTCACAGCGCGGCCACCGCCGCAATACGTCGGGCGACAGCAACAACTTGGCCGCTCGCACGCCCGCGCCCATGACGATCTGGGTCCGCTCCATGACGGCGGCATCGACGAGAATGCGCCAGTTGTCCGGCAGGCCGAAGGCCGTGATACCGCCGAACTCCATGCCGCTGTGCTCGACCGCCGCCTCGCGCCTGGCGAACGAAAGCCGCTGCGCGCCCAGCGCCGCCTTCACCGCACCGTTGATGTCGAGCCGCAGCGAACCGAGCGAGACCACCGCCGCGTAGTGCTCGCCGCCCTCTTTCTTGTAGCGGATCACGATCGTGTTCGCGCAGTCTTCCAGGCCGAAGCCGTAGCGCTCGCTGAATGCGGCGGTATCCGACGCGTCGTCGGTGACGGAGAAAACCGTGATGCCTTGCGCCGGCAATTGTTCGACCACATGCGCAGGCAAATGCGCGCCCAATTGTTCCGGTGCAATGACGTCCAGCCGCTGTACGAGTTCGTGCGAGTGCATAGTGAGCAAGTGTATGAAGATCCTCCGCATTCTAACGGCACTCCTCGCCCGAGATGTGCCGCCGGTGCCGGCACGCGGGCGGCGCGCGCCGGTCGCGCTTGTTATAGTGACAGGCACAAGGTTTGCGCAACGCTTGAACGCGAAGACTGCGGCGAAGCTGCCCGATCTGTCCGCACACACCCGGTCCGGACCCGCCACCTCGTATTGCCCGCGCGGCGCCAGTACCCATTGGGAAACACGACCATGGACATCGACACGCTTTCCGCCGAGAACCTCCAACAGCTGGCCCGCAAGCAGGCCAACTGGGCCATCGGCGCCTTCAAACAGTTTGCCGAAGACCGCTGTGCGGCCATGGCCGCGAGTATCGCTTTTTATGCGGCGTTTTCACTGGCGCCCACGCTGGTGATGGTGATCGCCGTGGCCGGCTGGTTCTTCGGCGCCGAAGCCGCGCGCGGCGAGTTGTTCGATCACATCCACGGATTGCTCGGCGACCAGGCGGCCGCGGGCGTCCAGACGATCGTCGAGAACGCGCATCACAGCGGCAGCGCCGGTGGCATCGCTGCGGTGATTTCGCTCGTGACGCTGGTGATCGGCGCCTCTGCGACCTTTTCGTCGCTCAATAGCGCACTGAATATAGTCTGGCCGAATACCGGGCCGCGTTCGTCGAGCGTGATCGCGCTGGTGCGCGTGCGTCTGATTTCATTCGGGCTGGTGCTGGGCGTCGCGTTTCTGCTGATCGTGTCGTTGGTGCTCGATACGGTCATCACCTTCGTCGGTAAATGGCTGTGGGGCGACTCGCCGTATGTCGTGATCGGCAATCTTCTCCAACTCGGCGTTGGCTTGCTCGTGCTGGCGTTCGCCTTCGCCGGCTTGCTCAAGTTTCTGCCGGATGCCCGCGTGCGCTGGCGGGACGCGTTCGTCGGCGGCATAGTCGCGGCCGCGCTGTTTTCGGCGGGCAAGAAGCTGTTCGCGCTGTATCTCGCGCACGCCGGCATGGCCACCTCGTTCGGCGCGGCCGGTTCGCTCGCCGTGCTGCTGATGTGGCTGTACTTCTCCGCCGCCGTGCTGCTGCTCGGCGCGGAATTCTCGGCGGCGCGCGGGCGCATGCACGATCCGCGCGGAGGCTGGGGCATGCAGACCGACACGCCGCCTGGCAGCCGCGCCAAGCTTGCCTCGGTGCTGGCGGCATCGACTGTTGCCGCGGATGCAGTGCCGCACGCCGATGCGCAAGCGAACGGACGCGCCGCGTCGGACGACACCGCGCTCACTCCCGCCATGCGCGCCGCGAAAGCCGGCGCGCTTGACGGCACGGCGCCGGCAGCGACGTTCCGGGCGCAAGCCAGAAACAGGCCGTCGGCGCGAGCAACGGTGCTCAAGGTCGGCCGTACTGTCGTGCTCGCCGAAGCGCAAGCGACGCGCATCGCCGCCGTCACGCTAATCGAAGCGAGCCGCAAAGCCGTTGCGGCCGACCGCTACGTGAGGCGGCATCCGTGGAGTTCGGTGCTCTTCGCGGCGACCGCCGGGCTGGCGGCAGCAATGGTCGTGCGCCGCCATACCGACAACAGCGAACCTTAAGGCCTCGAGTCGCTTCCAGCCAGGCTTCGCGGGCCGCATCCGCAGGCCTGACCGGTTGCGCCTGCTCAGAACGACGAAAAGCTGTCTAGCGACTCCGTCAAGTACGATCTGGCTCGATTTTTATGGAAACGCTACAAAACGAGCCGGAAAACTAGATAACTTCATTACATTTCACATACAAATCAGTGTCGAAAGTACACGTATTGGAGCACTCACTGTCAACAAAACAACAATAATGCCGAGTCAACGAATAAATGTTGCTGAAACCGAAACGATCGTTAACGCGCTTTAAATACAAGGCTTTGCGTGGTTTGTCAGTTTTTGGAGACACTCTTTTTTTTCCAGTTCTTGCCGATTGACCCGGTGAGCTATTCTCCTTTCCGCAACAAAGAAACTAATCATCTGCGTGGAGAAATGGATGAAACGAATCGCACTGTCTACCCTCTCGCTGGCGCTCCTGAGCGCCACTGGCGTGGCACATGCTCAAAGCAGCGTGACCCTGTACGGTTTGATCGATGAATCGATCCAGTACGCTCACAACACTGTGGACGCGAACGGCAAGAACTCGAATCAAGTTGGCCTGGTCGGCGGCAACCTGCAAGGTCCGCGTTTCGGCTTGAAAGGCACGGAAGACCTCGGCGGTGGCCTGAAGGCAATCTTCCAGTTGGAAAACGGCTTTGACGTGAACAACGGCAAGCTGGGTCAAGGCGGCCGTATGTTCGGTCGTCAAGCCTACGTCGGCCTGACGGGTGATCAGTGGGGTACGTTCACGCTGGGTCGTCAATACGACCCGCTGGTCGACCTGGTTCAGCCGCTGACGGCTGACAACTACTTCGGCTCCACCTTCACCACGCCGGGCGACGTCGACAACAACGACAACTCCTCGCGCACGAACAGCGCCATCAAGTACACCTCGCCGGTGTGGGGCGGCTTCCAGTTCGAAGGCATGTACGCTCTGGGCGGCGTGGCTGGCGCAACGGGTTCGGGTCAATCGTGGTCGGGCGCAGCAACGTACGCAACGGGCCCGTTCAGCGTGGCTGCAGGCTACTTCCGCCTGGACAACGGCAACACGCTGGCTAGCCGCACGTCGGCAGGCACGGTGGGCTGGAACGGCAGCACGTCGGACGGCACGTTCGACAACCAGGTCAACGGCGCATACGCCGCGGCCAAGTCGATCGGCATCGCTTCGGTCGCTGCGCAATACGTCGCGGGTCCGTTCACGGCTAACGTGCGTTACAGCAACGCGCAGTACAAGCCGGATGCGAACTCGGGCTTCGGTTCGACCGAGAAGTACAACGTCGTTGGCGGATACCTGGGTTACCAGGCTACGCCGGCCATGCTGGTTGGCGTGGGCTACATCTACACCAAGGCTAGCGGCGATTCGAGCGCAACGTATCACCAGGTTTCCCTGGGCGGCGACTACAACCTGTCGAAGCGCACGGACGTCTACCTGGTCGGCGCATACCAGCACGCAAGCGGCGAGCAACGTACGTCGGGCGGTGGTCTGGTCAACGCAGGCGCGGCAATCGGTTCGTACGGCTACAACTCGGCTTCCAGCTCGCAAGAACTGGTCAGCCTGGGCATCCGCCACAAGTTCTAATCGAACTTGACGGACTGCTGAAGCAACACGCAGTTGAAGACCAGCCACGGGTGAAAGCCTGTGGCTGGTTTTTTTTCGTCCTGAGTTCTTCGATTCTTCTGGACGATCGAATGAAAAAGGCCGCCAGCAAGCCCGATTCAGGCTCCTGACGACCTTTGGTGTACCGGCTGCCGCCGAGGCGGCCTCACGCTGCGCCGACGCCAGCGACGGCGTCTTCCGGCTTACTTCCGCTGCGCCTTGCCCCTCTCCGCCTGCGCCAACGTCTGCGCGGGCTTCGCATCGAGTTCATGCTCGATGCCATCGGCGCCCACCGGCGCGCGGTGCAGCACCAGTGCCCGCTCCCGCTGCAGCAACGGCACATTTGGCGATTCCTGCCAGTCCGGATCGGGAATCTCGCCGAACACCTGGCGCAGCCGCTCGCCCCACGTCCGGTGAATCATCTCGAAGTACGCGTTGTCGTGATCGATCGAGACGAAGCGCGTCACGCGCAGCGTGTCCTTCTGGTAGACCAGCAGATCGAGCGGCAAGCCGACCGACAGGTTCGAGCGCAGCGTCGAGTCCATGGAGATCAGCGCGCATTTGGCGGCTTCGTCGAGCGGCGTGGACGGCGTCAACACGCGGTCGATGATCGGCTTGCCGTACTTGGCCTCGCCGATCTGAAAATACGGATTCACCGCCGACGCCTCGATGAAATTGCCCGCCGCGTAGATCATGAACAGGCGCGGCCGGTTGCCCGCGATCTGCCCGCCGAGAATGAAGCTGCAATTGAAGTCGACGCCGAATTCCTGCAAAGCCTCCGCCTCGCGCTGATGCACGCAACGCACCGCGCGGCCGATCACACGGGCCGCGTCGGCCATGGTCGGCGCGCTCCAGAGCGTGGGCAGGGAAGGATCCGTGGGCTCGGACAGCTCGTGCAACACCGCTTGAGTCAGCGACAGATTGCCGGCGCCCAACAGCGTGAGCATGCGCTCGCCCGGCTGCTCGAACACCGACATCTTGCGCGCGGTGCTGATGTGATCGACGCCCGCATTGGTGCGCGTGTCCGAGAGGAACACGAGACCGTCGTCGACGGACATCGCGACACAGTAAGTCATAAGAAAAGTTACCCGCAAAAAACAACTGAACGGCGCTATTGTAATGCGGCGCGCATGCGCCTCTATCCCGTTATATCCCGATTATCGGCCGTTGCGGGCCTATTCTGAATGGTGATATGAGGGCTAGCGCTCGCTGGCGCCTTTAGAGCCGTCTCTGCAGGCCGCCCTCGTTGCGTCTCTATTGCGACTGTTGCCCGCTGACTGTAACGGACACTTTGAGCTGTTCTTCCAGCCCGCCGATACGCCGGCCACGCACCGGCGCGGCCGCTTCATAGTCGCGCGCGACGGCGAGGCGGCAGTAGAGTTCGCTGGCAAACGCCGCATGTGTGACGTCGATGGAAATCCAGCCCTTGCCGTCGAGCCACACATCGACCCATGCATGGCTCGCGCCGTGCGTCACCTCGCCGGGTTCGATATAGCCGCTCACGTAGCGCGCCGGAATGCCGCGCGCGCGGCAGCAGGCGAGCATCAGATGCGCATGGTCCTGGCATACGCCGTTGCCGAGCGCGAGCGCCTGGGCGGCCGTGCTGGTGACTTCGGTAATGCCCGTGTTGTACTTCACACGCTGCACGATCTGTTCGGCGAGCGCGATCAGATTCGCCGAGCTGGCCAGGCTCGGCACCGATTCGGCCAGTTCACGGACCGCCGCATCGGCCTCGGTCAAGCGCGTCGAACAGGTGAAATGCTCGAGCGGAATCGGTCCGACCGCGTCGGGCAAATGTCCGTCGATCAGCGGAATCGTGTCGACTTCGCCGGCCACGTGCAGACGAATCTCGCTATGCGGCTTGTTGATGACCAGCGTGTGCAGCACGTTGCCGTACGCGTCGAAGGTCGCGTCGAGCTTGCCCGGCGCGTCGATGCTCCAGCGCCGCACGACCTGCGAGGCGCCGCTCGCCGGCGTCAGACGCAGTTGCTGGATCGAATAATGGACAGTCGCTTCGTAGCGATAGGACGTGTCGTGGCGGATCGTCAGGTACATAAAGAAACTCCGTCAGGCGACTGGCAACATCAGATAGGTACGCGCAACCAGATTGCCCAGCTCGAACACGCGAGCGAGGAACTGTGTCAGATAGGCGTGCAGGCCGGCTTCGAAAATCTGCCGGATGTCGGAGTAGACGAGTTCGGCGCGCAACTTGCCGGCGAACCGTTCGCACTGGTTCGAGCCGGAGGTGCGCAGCATCGCCAGATTCACGCAGACGCCTTCGAGCGACGCCAGCAGCGAACGCGGCATCTGCTGATTCAGGATCATCAGTTCGACCACGCGCGCCGGCGTGACGACATCGCGATACACCTTGCGGTAGATCTCCAGCGCCGACACCGAACTCAGGATCGAAGTCCAGTAATAGAAGTCTTCGAGCTGGCGCGCGGCATCGCGTGAATTCGGTTCGACGTCGGCAAAGCGCACGTCGAGAATCCGCGCGGTGTTGTCGGCGCGTTCGAGGAAAGTGCCGAGCTGCGTGAAGAAAAACGCGTCGTCCTGAAGCGCGGTGCCGATCGTCACGCCGCGCGACAGATGCGAGCGGAACTTGACCCACTCGAACAGCGCGCCCGGATTGCTCGCGGCCTGGCCGGACGAAGCGCGCTCATTGAACTCGAGCCACGTATCGTTGATGGTTTCCCACCACTCGGTCGTCAACGTGCCGCGCACGGCGCGGGCGTTTTCGCGCGCGGCTTGCAGACACGAATGGATACTCGACGGATTGGTCGCGTCGGCCACCATGAAATCGAGCACGTTTTCGCGAGTCGGTTCGTCGTAGCGCTGCGCAAACGCGGTTTCGAGTTCGGAGATGCGCAGCACCGAGCGTTGCGCGCGCGCCTCCTGGTCGGGCGTCTGCGGCAACAGCAGCGCCTTCAGGTTGATATCGAGCATGCGGGCGGTGTTCTCCGCGCGCTCCATGTAGCGGGCCATCCAGAAAAGGTGATCGGCGGTTCGGCTTAGCATGACGGCGTTCCGTATCTGATGACGCGAGGCCTCGTCGAGGTAAGAGGCCCGCGCTGGTTATCCGTGTGCGCCGGCGGCGCGCGTGTTGCGTATCACGTGCTGCCCGGCGCGTTGGGTTGCAGGCGCGGTTGCGCGAAGCTTGTGCGACCGCATCGGCAACCGCGTCAGTCGACCATCCACGTATCTTTGGTCCCGCCTCCCTGCGACGAATTGACGACGAGCGAGCCCTCCTGCAACGCCACGCGCGTGAGTCCGCCGGCGACCATCGTGACGGCCTTGCCGGACAGCACGAACGGACGCAAGTCGATATGGCGCGGCGCGATGCCGGCTTCGACGAAGGTCGGACATGCGGAGAGCGCGAGCGTGGGCTGCGCGATGTACCCCGCCGGACGCGCGATCAGACGCTCACGGAACGACTCGATTTCGGCTTTCGTCGAAGCCGGTCCGACGAGCATGCCGTAGCCACCCGCACCGTGCACTTCCTTGACCACCAGTTCCGGCAGGTGCGCGAGCGTGTACGCCAGATCGTCCGGCTTGCGGCACTGGAACGTGGGCACGTTGTTGAGGATCGGCTTCTCGCCGAGGTAAAACTCGATCATTTCCGGCACGTACGGATAGATCGATTTGTCGTCGGCGATGCCGGTGCCCATCGCGTTCGCGAGCGCCACGCGGCCCGCGCGATACGCGGTCAAGAGACCCGGCACGCCGAGCGCCGAGTCGTTACGGAAGGCGAGCGGGTCGAGAAAATCGTCGTCGACGCGGCGGTAGATCACGTCGACGCGTTTCGGTCCTTGCGTGGTGCGCATGAACACATAGTTGTCGTCGACGAACAGGTCCTTGCCTTCCACCAGTTCCACGCCCATCTGCTGCGCAAGGAACGTATGCTCGAAATACGCGGAGTTGTACATGCCCGGCGTGAGCACGACCACGACTGGATCGTCGACGCCCTCGGGGGCGACCGAGCGCAGTGTATCGAGCAACAGATCGGGATAATGCGCGACCGGCGCAATGCGGTTCTGCACGAACAGCTCGGGGAAAAGCCGCATCATCATTTTGCGGTTTTCGAGCATATAGGAGACGCCCGACGGCACCCGCAGGTTGTCTTCGAGCACGTAGAACTCGCCCTCGTCGCCGGCTCGCACCACGTCGACGCCGGCGATATGCGCGTAAACACCGAGCGGCACATTCACGCCCTGCATTTCAGGCCGGTATTGCGCGTTGGTGTAGACCTGCTCGGCCGGCACGATGCCGGCGCGCACGATATTGCGGTCGTGATAGACGTCGTGGATGAACAGATTGAGCGCCTGCACGCGCTGGCGCAAACCGGCCTCCAGCGTCTGCCATTCACCGCGCGGAATGATGCGCGGAATCAGGTCGAATGGGATCAACCGCTCGGTGCCGGACAGGTCGCCGTTCACCGCGAAGGTGATGCCGACCCGGCGAAACAGCAGGTCGGCTTCCGCACGCTTGCGCGCGATCGCCTCGTTGCCCTGCTTCACGAGCCACCGCTCAAAGCGCGCGTAATGTGGCCGCACGGCATCGTCATGATGACGCATCTCGTCATAGCATCGCATGTCACGCCCCGCTCTTGTTGTCGGATAGAAGGCGAATGCGCTGCGCATTCGGTGTTCGACAATCGATCAAGCAAGCGCTATGCCATTGAGCTTTCCACGTACTAATCCGCTTGCATGCACGCGAATAGCGCATCCCGGCCGGCACGGCTCCGCTGTCATCCTACTGCGGCGGCCCATGATGCGCTAGTACAGTGCATGGGCGGCACCAAGGTGCACCGGCGGAGCAGATCATGCGAGGCGCCCAGCGAAATCGCAACACGCTGCGAACGCACATAAAAAATCCCCGTGGATTCGCACCCACGGGGATTCAGACAAACCTGTACCGCGGATCGTCCCGAGGAAATGTCCCTCGGGTCGTCTCACGCGTCAACCATTGTTAAAACAGCGGCGACGCGTGAAGCGCGATCAGCCTGCAGCAGCGTCTTTCAGCTTCTTCAGCGGACGTGCCTTGATGCGCACGCTAGCCGGCTTGGCCGGGAACCAACGCTCTTCGCCCGAGAACGGGTCTTTGCCGAAGCGCTTCTTCTTCGCCGGGACAGCTTGCACGACGATCTTCAGAAGACCCGACAGCGTGAATTCGCCAGCGCCCTTCTTGTGCACGGCGCCGAGGATCGTGTCTTCGAGCGCGGCCAGAACAGCCTTGGCGGTCTTCGGTTCCACAGCAGCGCGTTCAGCGACGTGTGCAGCCAGCGAGGCCTTCGTGAAGGTGTCCTTGATCGGCGACGGAGCGCTGGACGCCTTCACGGCGACCTTCTTAGCTGCGACGGCCTTCTTCGCAGGAACTTTCTTTGCAGCAACCTTCTTGGTCGGTACCGGGGCAGCAGCCTTCTTGGCCACCTTTTTTGCGGAAGTCGGCATGTTTCTCCTACCTGTTGTGGTCAGTGAATTGCACGAAGCGCACACCGTATGTGCACGCTTCAACGCCGGATTCTACAAGCGCTAATGCGATTTGCGCGACTCTTTTATGTATAACAGCGAAGGTTTGTTGCGCGGCGCAGACTGCGCAACACATTTTGATGCTTGTTTTAGCGGGTAAACGTGCGTCGAGGGGTCCGGCAACACGAACACGTAACGTACGTTACAAGTCATTTCGATGCATGAATAACGGCACTTTCTGCGCGCGGGCATCGCCGGCGGATCACTCGATGATCGCGAAAAACACTTCAGGGCTCGCTCGCCATGCACTTTCACGCGGCGGAAAAAACACGCCTCCTGCAGCGAAAAACGCTGCAGGGGGAGGCCAATCTCGCCCTGCGACAGAAAATCGCGGGCGGCGCTCAAAACAGTTTTACTGCCGACTGACGTGTTCGAGATCGTGTTCGCGTTGGCCTGCGCTTTCTTGATTTAGACGAACACCACGCGCGTCGCCGGCCTATTGCGTGAGCCGCGGCAGGATGCCGGCAAGCTTGGTGAGCGCGGCATCGATGTGCTCGACCGCGATATTGCCGTAGCCGAACATCAGGCCCGCCTGCGGCTTCGCGCGCACATAAAACGGCGCGAGTCCGTACAAGCCGATCGACGCTTCACGCGCCGCGCTCACCACCGCTTCTTCCGTCAGCGGCGCTTTCAGACGCGCCGCCATGTGGATGCCGGCGGTCGGCACGATCGGCTCGAACCAGGGTGCGAGGCCGCCATGCAGATGATCGAGCAGCATCGCGCGGCGCGCCGCGTAGGTCTTGTGCATGCGCCGCAGATGTTTGGCAAATTCGCCGTTGAGCATGAACGACGCGAGCGCCGTTTGCGTGAGCGTGCAGCCGTGCCAGTCGCCGATCTGGCGCGCCTTGATGAGCGGACCGTAGAGCGAGGCCGGCGGCACCACATAGCCGACGCGCAGTTCCGGAAAGATCGTCTTCGAAAACGTGCCGACGTAGGCGACGAGTCCGGCGCGGTCGAGACTTTTCAGCGGCTCCATCGGCCGTCCTTCGAAACGGTACTCGCAGTCGTAGTCGTCCTCGATGATCACCGCGCCGCGTTTCTGCGCCCATTCGAGCAACTCGACGCGGCGCTCGAGGCTCATCGGCATGCCGAGCGGAAACTGATGCGAAGGCGTCACGTAGACGAGCCGCGCCTTGTCCGGCAGCTTGCTGACGATCAGGCCTTCCGCATCCACCGGCACAGGCACCACGCGCGCACCGGTCGCCTTCAGGCACGCGTGCGCCGGCGAATAAGCGGGGTCCTCGATCGCCGCGACTTCGCCGGCGCGCAAGGAGATACGCGCCAGCAGATCGAGCGCGTGCTGCGCGCCTTGCGTGACGATCACGTCTTCCCAATTGCTTGCGACGGCGCGGTTGAAGGCCAGGTAACGCGAGATCGCGAGGCGCAGCTCCTGCTCGCCAGGCGCGTCGCGATAGATACCGGGGCCGCGCGCCTGAGCACGCAACGCGTGGTTCACGCAGCGGCGCCAGACGTCGAAGGGAAACAGCGTCTTGTCGGTCGCGCCGCCGACGAAGTCTTGCGGCGACGCCACCGAAGGCTTCGGCAAAGGCAAGCTCTCGGGCATCTCGTCCCACAGCGGCTGGGCGCGCGCGGCAGCTTTCGCCCTGGCCCGTTCACGCGACGACTCCGCGGCCCGCGCATGCGCGGAGCGCTCTACCGGCAGTCGCTCCAGACCGTCAGCGACGAAGGTGCCCGAGCCGCCGCGCGCGCTGAGATAGCCTTCGGAGAGCAGCCGCTCGAACACGTCGAGCGTGGTCTTGCGCGACACGCCCAGTTGCGTGGCGAGCTCACGCGTGGACGGCAGACGGGTGCCGCCCGCGAGACGTCCTTCGAGAATGCCGGCGCGCAACTGGCGATAGATCTGGCCGGACAGATCGTGATGACCTTCGACCGCGATATGGATTTCCATCCGGGTGGCTACCTTGAGTGTCTGGGAAACGGTTCGTTGGAAAGACCAATGGCAACCGTTAGCTTACCTCCGGCGGTTATATCCCATGAACACCTTCGACACTCGAGCGCGCCCGGCGCTTCCAGATGCAAAAATGGCGCGCCTTGCGTTACGAGGCGCGCCATTCCTGTTTATCGGAGCACATCATGGCGTGCGCCGCGTTCGTCGACCAGAGCGTGATTACTCCGCCACCGCCCCATTCAACGCCGCCGTTTGCCGCGCGCTCTCACGCGCCTCGTCGCTGCAACGCTGATGTTCACGCGACAGCTTGCGCATCAACGGCAGCAACAGAACCGCCACCAGCGCGCCCACCGCCGCGAGCCAGCCCAAGCCGGTAAACAGCTTGGTATACAGCGGCAACGATTCCAGCGGATCCATATCGCCCGCCGGCATCTGCGCGAAATTCGCCACCACGCTGCCCAGATATTGCGACACGCCGGTCGCCACGAAGTAAGCGCCCATCATGAAACCGCTCATGCGCGCCGGCACGTAGCGCGCGATCATCGCGAGCCCCAGCCCGCTCACCAGCAATTCGCCGAGCGAATACAGACCGTAGCCGCCCACCATGAACCACGACGACACACGTCCGTTCACCGCGTAGTTGCCGCTCGCCGCATAGACGAAAAAGCCGGCCGCAACCACCGCGAAGCCGAACGCATACTTGACCGCCACCGGCACGTCCTTGCCGCTCTTCGCGAGCTTCGTGTACAGCAGCGCGAGCAGCGGGCTCAGCAACATGATCCAGATCGGGTTGAGCGCCTGGAACTGCGCGGCGCTCCACGTGAACCACGTCTGGCCGAACAGAATGAAACGCGGATCGACGTTGCGCAGCGCGAACAGCGTGAGCGACGTCGACATCTGCACGTAGAACACGAAAAAGAGGATGACCTGCGCGGTCAGGATCAGCGCGGCGACCAGGCCCGAGCGCTCCGAGCGTTCGCACTTGATCAGCATATAGCCGAAGATCGCCAGAATCGCGACGCCCGCCGTGTACACGCAGGCCACCGCGATCGCCTTGTGCTGCAGCACGAACATGGTCGCCGCGCCGAGCGCGAGGCCGCCCAGCGCCACCGCGCCGACGCGCTTCCAGCGCACCGGTTCGGCGTCCGGCGCGGAGCCGATATGCGCGAGCGTGCGGAACATGATGAAGTAGTTCAGCACCGACAACAGCATCCCCGCGCAGCAAACGGCGAAGGCCGTATGCCAGCCCCAATGGTCCTTGATCCACGGCGTGGCGAGCATCGACACCGTCGAGCCGATGTTGACCGCCATGTAGTAGATCGTGAATGCGCTGTCGATACGCGCGTCGTCGCCTTCATAGATACGGCGCACGAGATTCGCGGCGTTGGCCTTGAACAGACCGTTGCCGACCACGATCACACCGAGCGACGCATACATATAGGCAAGCTGGTCATTGGGCAGCGCCAGCATGAAATAGCCGACGGACAGCACGCCGGCGCCGAAGATCATCGTGCGCCGCGCGCCGAGAATCTTGTCGCCGATCCAGCCGCCGATCGACGGCGACGCGTACACCAGCGCCGTGAACGCGCCCCACGTGAGCGTGGCGTGGCTGTCGGTGAATTGCAGTTTGTCGATCATGAACAGCACGAGCAGCGCCGCCATGCCGTAATAACCGAAGCGCTCCCACATCTCGATCAGAAAGACCGTCGAAAACGAACGGGTCTGCGAGACGCGTGCGCCCGCCGGATTGGATGAATTCATCATGTACCTCTTGTTCAAACGGTTGCGGCGTCGCGCGAACTGGCCGCGCGGCGCGTGAAACGGAATCTGGAAAGACAGTCGGCGAAGCATGCGCCCTCATGCGGATGCGACAGGCGCACAGGCGCACAGGCGCAGCGCGCGAGCGCGCTCATCCGCGCGCTAAAGCGCCAAACCAGCAGATAAACCAGGGGATGGGATCGAGACCCGCCACGCGAAACGCCCCGCAGCAAGTCCCCTTCGGGGACGCTGCGCCACACCGGGCTCGGACTCCGGCATGCGGAGCGGGCTCAATGATAAAGCATCGCGACGAACGGGGATTTCGAGGGCGGCACAGAGCAGCGTTGCCACGCGGCGGCAGGCGGAAAGCCCGCGGCGGAGAAAATCGGCAGTGATGGTCATGTCCTTGCGCCGGCTGCCGTTAAGTTGGAACGTGCCGGACAGTGCTCCGCCGCGCAGGATCGCTGCGGGCGAAATGATAAACAGCGGCCGGATTCGCGTGTGGTGGTGTCCACATGCGCGCCCGTCCGCAAGCGGGCCTGATTCTGCAAACAGAAACATCCCAAGTCACTCAGGGAATCCACTGAGCCCGCGTCGACTACATGCCATTACATCCATGTGTTTTCGCCGAATCGGTGCGTGTCGTCGGAAATAGCCTTTGGTGTCATACGCTTAACCGTCCCGATACTCATATTGCATAACCGCGTTTATCAGCGTGCATACTGCACTCGTTACCCCGATTGTTCGCCGTTTCTAGAAATAAACGGTCGTTTTGGCCGGGGTTAGTTTCGATTCTGGCAACATAGAGTGCTGTCTCGAAATGTGGTCACTCGCAACCACTTGGGGCTGAAAAGACCTGCAGTCCCGCCCAGGACCGCAATCAAACCATATTTACTTATATCAAACAAATTTTGACGGGCTAATTTCCTCCTGCTATGGTCACGACAATTCAAAAAAGCAATCCGGCATTAGAAATCGGCAGCAAGATCCGCGCGCTGCGCCAACGGCTCAAGCGCACGCTGGATGACACGGCAACCGCGGCGGGAATTTCCAAGCCGTTTTTGTCGCAAGTCGAGCGCGGGCTGGCGTCACCGTCCATCACATCGTTGGCCGGGATCGCCCACGCGCTTGGGGTCACGGTGCAGTATTTCGTCGATACACCCAGCGAGGAACGCTGCGTGAGCCGGGGCGATCAGTTGAAGTTTTTCGGTTTTGCGGACTCGGCCAATCTGTTTGCGCGGCTGACCAACTTGACGGGCGGCCGTCAGCTCGAAGCGATCCTGGTGAGGATGCCGCCCGGGCAGAAACGCTCCGAAGTGACCACGCATGCCGGGGAAGAGTTTGTTTATGTGATCGACGGCGAAGTGTCGTTGACGCTGGAAGGCAAGACGTTCGTGTTGCACGCGGGAGACAGCGCGCATTACGAATCGACGGTGCCGCACAGCTGGGTGAACACCGCGCGCATCGAGTCGGTGGTCGTCTGGGTGGGCACACCGAGACTGTTCTAAAGAGCAGGCACCTCATCCGGTTGAGCCGGCGAGGGATTGCCTGCATTACGCAATGTAAGGAATCCTGCATGTCGCGCTACCACCACGAGCAACAAGGGCCGCCCTGGCCCGGGCAACGCAGCTAAACCGGCGCCCTGGCGCCAGCGCGTTTCTCTCTCGACCTTTCCTGCGATCTCAACCGATGAAAACCCCGTTCGTCTACACGACGGCGCTGGCCGCGCTCGTCCTCACGTTTGCCCCTTCCGCATTCGCCGTCACGGTGCCGCCTGGCGTCACGCTCGCCGCGAGCCAGGAGATGACCCGCCAGGTGCCGGGCGAAACCGAATCGCTCGACCCCGCGCATATCGAATCGTGGACCGGCAACACGATCGGCCTCGACCTGTTCGAAGGCCTGACGCGCATGGACGCGAGCGGCGCGATCGTGCCGGGCGTCGCCGAGTCGTGGTCGCGCAGCGGGCCGAATACATGGGTTTTCAAGCTGCGCCACGATGCGCGCTGGAGCAACGGCCAGCCGGTCACGGCGGCCGACTTCGTCTACTCGTGGCAACGCGTGCTCGATCCGAAGACGGGTTCTAAATACACGGTGCTGGTCGAATTCGTGAAGAACGCCAAGGCGATTCTCGCGGGCAAGGCGCCGCTTTCGAGCCTCGGCGTGCGCGCCGTCGATCCGTACACGCTCGAAGTCACGACCGAAGTGCCCGCCACGTTTTTCCCACAACTCACGGCCATGGCGACGATGACGCCGGTCAACCGCGCGGTCGTGACGAAGTTCGGCGGCGATTGGACCCGTCCGGGCAACTTCGTGGGCAACGGCCCGTATGCGCTCACCGACTGGCAGCCGAGCAACCGCCTGGTGGCCACCAAAAGCCCGACGTACTGGAATAACGGCAAGGTCGTGATCACGAAAGTGACCTACCTGCCGATCGAAAACGACGAAACGGCCATGCGCATGTACCAGGCCGGCCAGTTCGACTACACCTATTCGATTCCGTCAGGCGTCTATGCACAGGTGAGCAAGCAGTTCGGCCCCGAGCTGAAAACCGGGCTGCAGATCGCCACGTACTACTACAGCCTGAATAACGACGACCCCGCCTTCAAAGATAAGCGCGTGCGCCAGGCGCTGGCGATGGTGCTCGACCGCGACCTGCTGACCAAGCGTCTGACAGCCGACGGCGAAGTGCCGATGTACGGCCTGATCGCCAAGGGCACCGAAGGCTCCGGCGTCTTCACGCCGGAGTGGGCGAACTGGCCGATGCCCAAGCGCGTCGACTACGCGCGCAACCTGCTGAAGACCGCGGGCTATTCGGAGGCGAAGCCGCTGACGTTCACGCTCACCTACAACACCAACGACCTGCACAAGAAAGTCGCGCTGTTCGCCACCTCGGAGTGGCGCACCAAGCTCGGCGTCACGGCAAAACTCGAAAACGTCGAATATAAGGTGCTGCTCAAGCAACGCCACGACGGCAAGGTGCAGGCCTCGCGCGACGGCTGGTTCGTCGACTACAACGACGCCAACTCGTTTTTCGATCTGATCCGCTGCAACAGCGTGCAGAACGACCAGCACTACTGCAACCCGCAAGTCGACAAGCTGATCGACGAAGGCAACCAGCAGCTCGACGACGCGAAGCGCACCGCGCTGTTCACGCAGGCGCACGATCTGGCCATGAACGATTACCCCGTGGTATCGCTCTTTCAGTATTCGGCCGACCGGCTGGTCAAGTCGTACGTTGGCGGCTATAAACCGACCAACTACCTCGACATGCGCGCCACGCAAGACATGTATCTGACCAAGCACTAAACGCGGGGAGCACCGTCATGCTGGCCTATACGCTGCGCCGCACGCTCTGGGCGATCCCGACGATTCTCGCCGTGATCACCGCGTGCTATCTGCTGCTGCATCTCACCCCGGGCGGCCCGTTCGACACCGAGAAGCAACTCTCGGCCGCCGTGCTGGCGAACCTGAACGCCAAGTATCACCTCGACGAACCATTGTGGCTGCAGTACCTCCACTACCTCGGCTCGCTGCTGCACGGCGACCTCGGGCCGTCGTTCCGCTACGCCGACTGGTCGGTCAACGACCTGGTGTGGAAGGCGCTGCCAGTCAGCCTCGGCGTGGGCGGCGTGTCGGTGCCGATCGCGCTCGTGATCGGCGTCGCGCTCGGCACGGTGGCCGCCGTGCGGCGCGACCGCTTCGTCGATCACTTCGTGATGGTGCTCGGCAATCTCGGCAACGTGGTGCCGCCCTTCGTGCTGGGACCGGTGCTGGTGTGGATCTTCGCGATCCTGCTGAAAACGTCCGAAGGACACGGCTGGCTGCCGGCCGGCGGCTGGGGCGAAGGCGAATGGCGCTACCGCGTGCTGCCGATCGTGCTGCTCACCATCATCAACGTCGCCGCGATTGCGCGTGTGATGCGCGGCAGCATGATCGAAGTGCTGTCGGGCAACTTCATCCGCACCGCACGCGCCAAGGGTCTGCCAGGCCGCACCATCGTGTTGCGTCACGCCATGAAGCCCGCGCTGATGCCGGTCGTCTCGCTGCTCGGCTCGATCTGCATCTCGTCGATCACCGCGGCGGTGGTCACCGAATCGGTATTCGCGCTGCCGGGCCTCGGCCAACTGGTCGTCAACGGTGCGATCAATCGCGACTACACCCTCGTGCTCGGCCTCGTCGTGCTGACGACCGCTGTCGCCGTGCTGTTCAATCTGCTGGTCGACCTCGCGTATGCGTGGCTCGATCCGCGCATCCGGTACTGATCCATGCCCCGCTCAATTCAATCGACTGCCGCGGCGCTCGATCCGCTCGCGGCCATCGCCAGGGCGCCGCGTTCGCGCGGCCCGCTCGCCACCGCCGCATGGCGCTTCGTGCGCAACCGCGCCGCATTCGCCGGCTTTGTCGTGCTGATGCTGATCGTGATCGCCTGCGTGGCCGGTCCGTGGGTCCTGCCGAACAATCCGATCGATAGCGACTGGAGCGCGATCAGTCTGCCGCCGACGCTGCAAAACATGCATTGGTTCGGCACCGACGAACTCGGCCGCGATCTACTCGCGCGCACGCTGCAAGGCGGGCGCGTGTCGCTCGAAGTCGGTTTGCTCGGCACGCTGGTGTCGGGCCTGATCGGTGTCGCGTACGGCGCGACAGCGGGCTATCTCGGCGGACGCGTCGACGCGGTGATGATGCGCATCGTCGACATGATGTACGCGATTCCCTACATGCTGATCGCCATCCTGATGATGACGATGTTCGGCCGCGCTTTCTATCTGGTCGTGCTCACCATCAGCGCGTTTTCGTGGCTCGACATGGCGCGCGTGGTGCGCGGCCAGACCCTGTCGTTGCGCTCGCGCGAATTCATCGACGCGGCGAGAGCGATCGGCGTGAGTTCGCGTTCGATCATCGCGCGTCACATCGTGCCGAATCTGTTCGGCGTGGTCGTGGTGTACGCCAGCGTGACGGTGCCGAACATCGTGCTGACGGAATCGGTGCTGTCGTTTCTCGGCCTCGGCGTGCAGGAGCCGATGACGAGTTGGGGCGTGCTGATTCAGGACGGCGCGCAAAAGCTCGAATCGATGCCGTGGCTGCTGCTGTGCCCGTCCGTGATGCTGTGCGTGACGCTGTATTGCGTGAATTTCGTCGGCGATGGTCTGCGCGACGCGTTCGATCCAAAGGACCGCTGACATGCCGCTACTCGAAGTCAAAGACCTCAGCGTGCGCTTTACGCGCCGCGAAGGCGCACCCGTCGACGCGGTGCAAGGCGTGTCGTTTAGGCTCGAGGCGGGCCGCACGCTCGGCATTGTCGGCGAATCGGGCTCAGGCAAGAGCCAGACCGTGATGGCGCTTCTTGGCCTTCTGGCCGGCAACGGCAAGGTATCGGGCAGCGCGACTTATCGCGGCGAGAACCTGCTGACCATGAACGAAGCCTCGCTGAACAAGATTCGCGGCGACCGCATCGGCATGATCTTTCAGGACCCGATGACCTCGCTGAATCCGTTCCTGACGATCGAACGGCAGATGACCGAGACGCTGCAACTGCATCGCAAGATGTCGCGCCGCGAAGCGCGCCGCCGCGCGATCGAAACGCTCGAATCGGTGCGCATTCCCGATGCCGCGCGCCGTATCGGCATGTACCCGCACGAGTTTTCGGGCGGCATGCGCCAGCGCGTGATGATCGCGATGGCGCTGCTCTCCGAGCCCGAAATCCTGATCGCCGACGAACCCACCACCGCGCTCGACGTGACCGTGCAGGCGCAGATCATCGAACTGCTGCGCGAACTGAATCGCGAACGCGGCACGGCGATCATTCTGATCACGCACGACATGGGCGTCGTGGCCGGCCTGTGCGACGACGTGATGGTGATGTACGCGGGCCAGACCGTCGAGCAGGCCAGCGCCGCCGCGCTATTCGCCGCGCCGACGCATCCGTACACGCTCGGCCTGCTGAACGCGCTGCCGCGCCTCACCGACGATGACGACGACCGTCCGTTGCAAACCATTCCTGGCAATCCGCCGCTGCCCGGCGAAGTCGGTGCGGGTTGTGCCTTCGCGCCGCGCTGTGGGTATTGCACCGATCGTTGCCGTGAATCGCGGCCACCGCTTGCCGCCTCCGCTGATCACGTCGACGCGCTGCGCGCGTGCCATCGCCCGGTGGGTGAAATTCTCGAGGCACAACACGTATGAACACCACTCCGCTTGCAAATCACGACGCGGCAACGTTGTTGCGCGTCGACAATCTCAAGGTGCAATTCGGCGTGCCGCGCGGCGGCTTTCCGTGGTCCGGCAAAGCGACGCTGCGCGCGGTGGACGGCGTGTCGTTCAACGTGCGGCGCGGCGAAACCGTGGGACTGGTCGGTGAATCGGGTTGCGGCAAGTCGACGCTTGCGCGCGCGATCATCGGACTCGCGCCGGTGGCGAGCGGCAGCGTGCGCTGGCTCGGCGACGAAACCGTGCTGCCCGGCGCACGCCGCGATACTTCGCGTTTGCGCCGCGACGTGCAGATGATTTTCCAGGACCCGCTCGCCTCGCTCGATCCGCGCATGACGATCGAACAGATCGTTTCCGAACCGTTGATGACGCACGGCCAGGATATCGCCCGTGCCGATGTACAGCGGCGCGTGCTGACCATGCTCGAACGTGTCGGCCTCAACGCGCAGCATCTGCGCCGTTATCCGCACGAGTTTTCCGGCGGCCAATGTCAGCGCGTCGGCATTGCGCGCGCGCTGATCGGCGAACCGCAACTGGTGATCTGCGACGAGCCGGTGTCCGCGCTCGACGTGTCGATCCAGGCGCAGATCGTCAACTTGCTGCGCGATCTGCAACGCGAACTGTCGCTCTCGCTGCTGTTCGTCGCGCACGATCTGGCCGTGGTGAAAGCAATCAGCCACCGCGTGCTGGTGATGTATCTGGGTCGTGTGATGGAATTCGGCGACAAGCGCGAGGTGTATGGCACGCCGCGCCATCCTTATACGCGGGCGTTGCTCTCGGCCGTGCCGGTACCCGATCCGGTGGTGGAGCGCGCGCGCCGTCATCTGCTGTTGCGCGGCGAAATTGCCTCGCCGCTCAATCCTCCTTCCGGCTGCGCGTTTCGCACGCGCTGCCCGGATGCAATCGACGCCTGTGCCCGGGAGATACCGCAACCCGTCACGCACGGCGCGAGGGCGACACGGGTCGCGTGTATTCGCGTGGAAGACACCGTGAGCTAAGTGCCGCTGGCGCACCGCCAGCACACCGAAGAACCTGAAAGATTAAACCGTATTCCCGGCGCGGCGGGCCGTCGCGCCGCTGGATTCGTTCGTCCTGCCAACTGCGGAACGAGCGATAAGCATGGACTGGCTAACCGCCAGCCAAAGATTCACCACAATAATCAGAGACGTACTCAATGAAAGATACCCGATCAAAAAACCGGTCAAAAAAAACCGGAGCAGCAACGTTCTTTTACTGCGCATTCACGCTTCCCGCACTGACATTGGCTGCAAACGCGTATGCCGACGACGGCGTCACGGAGCCCACCTCCGAGGCGTCTAAAACTCAAACGGTCGCGCAAACGTTGTCGTCCCCCGCGCAACTCGCGCAAACCACACCGACGCAGCAAAACAACTCGTCCGGCAAGCGCCGCGCCGAACAAGGCGGCCAGGTGCGTAACGACCAGCCCGACACCACCAACGCCATCGTCAACGCCGAGGCCAGTCAGACAGTCACGCCGCCCGCGCCGCTGTCGAGCCAGGCAGCGAGCAAGGGTTTCATCGCGGACAGCCATCTGAATCTGCAGTTTCGCAACTACTCCGACTACTTCCAGGCGCCCAACACGATCTACCGTCACGCGTGGGTCCAGGGCGCGCAGGCCAACTTTGAGTCCGGCTACACGCAAGGGCTGGTCGGCTTCGGCGTCGATGCGTCGCTGTTCGGCGCGCTCAAGCTCGACGGCGGCAACGGAGCGGGCAACATGGTGCACGTGGGCAAGGACGGTGGCGGTTCGCAACAGCTCGCGTGGGCGTATCCCGGCATGTACGACATCAAGGGGCGCATTTCGGAAACGGTCGTGAAGTATGGTTTGCAGGACGTGACGAACCCGTTCCTCGAACCGCACGACAACCGCGCGTTGCCGCCGACCTTCCTCGGCGTCTCGATGGTCAGCAACGATCTCGCGCACACTGAGCTTCAGGCCGGCAGCTTCACCAAAGTCGACGCGCGCGGCCACACCAATCTGACCAATCTCACCACCTCGTACGGCGGCACGCGGATCGATCGCCTGACTTATGTGGGCGGCACGTGGCACTATGCGAAGAACGGCGAAATGGCGCTGTACGTCGATCAGGCCGACGACGTCTGGCGTCAGTACTACGGTTCTGTTGCGCAATCGTTCGGCGATCCGACCGCCATCAAGTGGAGCGGTCTTGCCAACATCTACTCGACGCACGACACCGGCGCGTCGCGTCAGGGGCACATCAACAGCAATGCGTACAGCGTGTCGGTCTCCGCGCAGCACGGCCCGCATGCGCTGCTGCTCGGCTACCAGCAGGTGCTCGGCGACCAGTTCTTCGACTACGTGAACGAGACCAACGGTATCTACCTGACCAACTCGATGGACGTGGACTACAACGCGCCGCACGAGCAGTCGCTGCAATTGCGCTACACGTTCGACGGCAAATACGCCGGCGTCCCCGGGCTCAAGGCGATGTTCTGGGGGCAATACGGCTGGGGCGCGGATGCGTCAGCGGGTGCGGCGGAAAATGCCTCGCCTTCCGCGCCGCTGCATGATCTGTACTGGAAGAACGGCGAGCCGGTGCATGGCCATCATCACGAGTTCGGTTTCATTCCAAGCTACACGCTGCAAAGCGGACGCTTCAAGGACACGAAGGTCACGTTCATCGCGATGTGGCACAACAGCCAGTCTCACTACTCGGACGGCAACAACATGGAGTACCGACTGGTTGTGAACGTGCCGGTGAAGGTGTTCTAAGCGGAACGAGGCGGCGTGGTTTGCGCGCTGCCTCGTCATCGCGCATGCGCTCAGCCGGTGATCCGTTCAGTCGTCATCGCGCGCGACAAGCCATGCATCGGCCGGCGCAACGCGACATCGAAAGGATTGGTTTGCGGGCCGATCGCATCGGCCTGCCGCCGCAGCAATTCGACCACCATCGGCAGACGATCGTCGCCGAGACGCGCGGCCAGCGTGCCGACGCTCAACGCCGCCACCGCCACTCCCGCGCGGTCAAGAATCGGCACCGCCACGCCCGCCATGCCGTCAAGCACGCCGCTATTGCGGCCCGCGTAGCCCAACTGGCGCACGCGTTCGATCTCGGTGCGCAAATACACTTCGTCGAGCACGCCGTAGCCGCGAATGCGCGGCACGTTGAAACGGATGATCTCCTCGCGCTCCGCCTCGGGCAAAAACGCGAGAATCGCCAGACTGCCCTGCCCGACTCCCAAAGCCACGCGCCCGCCGATATCGCCGGTGAACGAGCGGATCGGAAACGGCCCTTCGCAGATGTCGAGGCACACCGCGTCGAAACTGCTTTTGACGAGCAGAAAGATCGTGTCGCCGAGACTGGCGCATAGACGCAATAACGCGGGACGGCACAGCGTGCGCATGCCGCTCGGGTTGCCGGCCTGCGCCGCGAGCGCGAAAAAATCCACACTCAGCCGGTACAGCTTGGAGCTTTCGTCCTGTTCGACGATGCCCTCAGCGATCAACGCATGCAGGATGCGATGCACGGTGCCCTGTGTCAGCCCGACCGCTTTCGCGAGACGCGTGACGCGTCCACCGTCCGGTTGCGCTTCGGACAATGCGCGGATGACCGCGAACGCGCGCTCCAGCATGCCGGGGCCGGGGGCGCCGCCTGTGTCCGCGGTGTCGGTGGGAGTATCTCGTTTGGCGGTAGGGTTCATTTCAATCTCGTTCAATTATTTCACTGATTGGAACACTATAAAGCGTTATATCCGTCAGTGGAATCAGGGCGGCGTTCCCGATCAGCAACGTTGCGTCAATGATTCATAGGGATTTTCCGGAGACTATACAGCGGAACACCTGCCATCGTTTTAACGGATACATTCCATTTATCGGAATTTTTTCCAATCTTATACCGTTAAACGGAATTTGAAATTGACTGACGGTAATTTGGCTAGCTAGAGTCGGCGTCATCGAGGCAGTAGTCGGTTGAACCGGTGTCGAACCATCCAAAGGCCAGATCATGTCGTTCCTCACACTCACGGACGTAACGAAATCGTTCGGCGATCTGCAGGCAGTCGCCGACGTGAACCTGTCGGTGGAAAAAGGCGAGTTCGTTTCGTTGCTCGGGCCGTCCGGCTGCGGCAAGACCACCACCTTGCAGATGATCGCGGGCTTCGTCGAGACGACGCGCGGACGCATCACGCTCGACGGCCGCGACATCACGCACATGAAACCGAACAAGCGCGGCTTGGGCATCGTGTTCCAGAGCTACGCGCTGTTTCCGCACATGAGCGTCGCCGACAACGTCGGCTTCGGGCTGGAGATGCGCAATATCGACAAGGCCGAGCGCAAGGAGCGTATTCGCGAAGCGCTGTCGCTGGTGCGCCTCGATGCGCTCGCGCATCGCTTTCCGCGTGAACTCTCCGGCGGTCAGCGTCAACGGGTGGCGATTGCCCGCGCCATCGTGATCGCGCCGCCGGTGCTGCTGCTCGACGAACCGATGTCGAATCTCGACGCCAAATTGCGCGAAGACATGCAGTTCGAACTGCGCGGCATTCAACGCAAGATCGGCACGACCACCATCATGGTGACGCACGATCAATCCGAAGCGCTGTCGATCAGCGATCGCGTAGTGGTGATGGAAGCCGGCCGCATCACGCAGATCGACACGCCGTACGAAGCGTACGAGCGCCCGGAAAATCGCTTCGTCTCGCAGTTCATCGGCAAGGCCAACATGCTGCCGGGCACCGTGGTGGCGCGCGACGGCGACGCGATCCGCATCGACCTCGGCCACGATCTCGCGGAAACGGGACACACGGCGCAATTGCCGGCGCGCGAGCGCGTGGTCGGCGTCGGTGACGCCGTGACTTTGTGCATCCGTCCGGAAAAACTGCGTCTGTGCCCACCGAACGCGGGACGTGTGCCGGCCACCGTGACGAGCCGCTTCTTCCTCGGCAGCCAATGGCTGTACCGATTGGACAGCCGCCTTGGCGAAGTGCTGGTGTGCTGTCAGAACGAAGGCACGGAACCGCTGGCCGAAGGTGCGAGCGTCGGCGTCGACTGGAACAGCGAGGCGATCCGCTTCATTCAACGGGACGCGCATCATGGCTAGTACGCTCCCCGCCGCCGACAATCCCGACATGAAATCCGGTAACGTCCGCCGCGCGCCCTGGCATGCGTTTTTGCCGCTCTGGCTGATGTGCGCGCCGGCCTTTCTCCTGTTCGTGGCACTCGTGCTGGTGCCGCTTCTGATGACGCTGGTGCTGACCTTCTATCGCTTCGATCCGGCCAGCGGGCCGATCGCCGCGTTCCAGTTCGGCAATTACGCGGAAGTGCTGAGCTCGTCGTACTACCACACCATCTTTTTGCGCACCTTCGGCATTGCGTTTCTGGTGACGCTGCTGTGCATCGTGATCGGCACGCCGGAAGCGTATGTGCTCTCTCGA
This sequence comes from Paraburkholderia sp. BL18I3N2, assembly GCF_003001875.1. Taxonomy (NCBI): domain Bacteria; kingdom Pseudomonadati; phylum Pseudomonadota; class Betaproteobacteria; order Burkholderiales; family Burkholderiaceae; genus Paraburkholderia; species Paraburkholderia sp. BL18I3N2. The sequence goes on along the minus strand of NZ_PVNC01000001.1, from coordinate 857,409 downwards.
ATGCGCGATCCGTACCGCTCGATGTTCCTGCTGATGATTCTCGCTCCGCTGCTGGTGTCGGTGGTGGTGCGGGCGTTCGGCTGGAGCATGCTGCTCAACACCAACGGCCTCGTGAACCAGGCATTCGGTCTGGCCGGACTCGGGCCGTACAAGCTCGAGTACACCACCTTCGCGATCGTCATCGCACTTGTGCACGTGATGCTGCCGTTCATGGTGATTCCAGTGTGGACCGCGTTGCAGAAGCTCGACCCGCAAACGGAAAATGCCGCGCTGTCGCTGATGGCGTCGCCGGCCACCACGCTGCGCCGCATCGTCCTGCCGCAACTGACGCCTGGCATTCTGTCGGGCAGCCTCATGGTGTTCGGCTTGTCGGCGAGCGCGTTTGCGATTCCAGGCCTGCTCGGCGGACGGCGCCTGAAAGTCGCCGCCACCGCCGTCTACGACGAGTTCCTCGGCTCGCTGAACTGGCCGCTCGGCGCGACCATCGCGCTTCTGCTGCTGGTCGCGAATCTGATCGTGATGCTCACGTACTACCGGGTTCTGGAACGTAAGTACACCAGAAGCCTCGGTTAATTTTTCGGCCCTCTCGTCGGCACATTCAGTGAAATCATCATGAGAAAGAACGGCCCCATCGCGCTGATTTTCCACTCGCTCGTGATTGCGTTCGTGCTCGCGCCGCTCGTGATCGTCGTGCTGGTCGCCTTCACGCCCGACGAAACGCTCACGCTACCCACGCACGGCGTCTCATTGCGCTGGTTTCGCGCGATCCTCAATTACCCGGATTTCATCGGCGCGTTTTTCAACAGCCTGAAGCTGGCGTTCGCTTCGGCGACGCTGTCGCTGATCGTGGCGCTGCCCGCCGCGCTCGCGATCGGCCGCGCGCGTTTTCCGGGGCGCAGCTTTCTTAATGGCCTGTTGCTGTCGCCGCTCGTGATTCCCGGCCTCGTACTCGGCATTGCGCTGCTGCGCTTCTTCGCGCTGATCGGCGCGACCGGCTCGTTCGCGTGGCTCGTGCTCGCGCACATGATCATCATCACGCCGTTCGTGATGCGGCTCGTGCTGGCTTCCGTGAGCGGCCTCGACCGCAGCGTCGAGCATGCCGCGCACTCGCTCGGCGCCGATCCGTGGACCACGTTTCGCCGCATCACCTTTCCGATGATTCTGCCGGGCATTACCGGCGGCTGGCTGCTGGCCTTCATCAACAGCTTCGACGAATTGACGATGTCGATCTTCGTCACCTCGCCGCAAACCGTCACGCTGCCGGTGCGCATGTACATGTACGCCACCGAATCGATCGATCCGATGATGGCGTCCGTCTCCGCGCTGGTGATCTTCATCACCGGTGGCGCGATGCTGCTGCTCGACCGCGTGTATGGCCTGAACCGCATTCTGATCGGCCAGCACTGATGTCTTCTTCCGACCACGCTCTCATGCCGTCCACGTTGCCGTCCACCCGAATCGCCGCATCGCAGTTCATCCGTTTGGCGGAAACGCGACGCGAACCGCTGCACTTCTTTATCGATGGCCAGCAAGTCGCAGCGCTGCAAGGCGATACGCTGCTGACCGCCGTGCTGATGCAGCAACGCCGCCTGCGCGAAAGCGAATTCAGCGGCGCGCCGCGGGCGGGCTTCTGCCTGATCGGCGCATGCCAGGACTGCTGGATGCGCACCGAAGACGGCAAACGCGTGCGCGCGTGCTCGACGCTCGTGACCGAAGGCATGCGCGTGCTCACTCGGCTCGCCACTGTAGAAACCAGTGCCGGCGCCGCGCATGAAACCGGAGACGCCCGATGAGCGACGAACGCCGCATCGTAATCGTCGGCGCCGGGCCGGCGGGCGTACGCGCCGCCGAGACGCTGGTAGCGGCTGGCGTGAAGCCGATCGTGATCGATGAAAACGCGCGCTGGGGCGGTCAGATTTATCGACAACCGCCGGCGAACGGCGGCTTCGAGCGCTCGAAAAAAACGCTCTACGGTTTCGAAGCGCACAAGGCCGAAGCCTTGCATTCGACCATGGCCGCGCTTCTGCCTCATCTCGACTATCGTCCCGACACGCTCGCGTGGGCCTGTGAAGCCGGTCGCCTGGATACCTTGCACGCGGGACGCGAGCTGCGCGTGCCGTTCTCGCATCTGATCATCGCCAGCGGCGCGACTGACCGCGTGCTGCCGGTGCCGGGCTGGACTCTCCCCGGCGTCTACACGCTCGGCGCGGCCCAGGTCGCGCTGAAGGCGCAAGGCTGCGCGATCGGCCGACGCGTCGTGCTGGCCGGCACCGGACCACTGTTATATCTCGTGGCGTATCAGTACGTGAAAGCCGGCGCGCAAGTCGTGGCCGTACTCGACACGAATCCGCTCTCGCAGCAGATCGCCGCGGCGCCGAAACTCGCGCGCCTGCCGTCCACTTTCGCTAAAGGTCTGTACTACGTCGGCTGGCTGAAAACGCATGGCGTGCGGATCGAGCGTGATGTGACGCTGGTGGGCATTCGCGGCGTGGATGGCGTGCAAGCGCTCGAATGGCGCCCTTCGCGTGAAGGCTCGCCGACCGAAACCATTGCATGCGACGCGGTCGGCGTGAGCTTCGGCCTGAAACCCGAAACGCAACTCGCCGATCTCGCGGGCTGCCGCTTCCGTTTCGACGCGACCAACCGATGCTGGCTGCCTGAAGTGGACCCGGCGGGACGCAGTTCCGTGCGCGGCCTCTATCTTGCCGGCGACGGCGCCGGCATCGCCGGTGCGGACGCCGCCGAACTGGCCGGCCGCCGCGCCGCGCTCGCCTTGCTCGACGACATCGGCATGGCGCATCCGCGTGGTCCGGGCATGCCCGACGCTGCATCGATCGAGCGTAGTCTGAAACGTATCGCAGTGTTTCGCGAAGGCATCGAAATGGCCTTCGCGCCGCCGGCCAACTGCGCGGCGCAATGGCCCGACGACATGACCGTGTGCCGCTGCGAAGAGATCGACGCGGGTACGTTGCGGCGCTGCATTCGCGGCGGCGAAGCGAATGAGATCAACCGGCTGAAGGCGCTCACGCGGGTCGGCATGGGCCGCTGCCAGGGACGCATGTGCGGCGAAGCCGCGCTGACCCTGCTCGCCGAGGAAACCGGCAAGCCGCTCGACGCGGTCGGCCGTTTGCGCAGCCAGCCGCCCGTCAAACCGATTCCGCTCGCGCCGGAAATGTATGCCGACGACGTCGCCGAAATTCCCGCGGAGGCGCGCGATGAGTAACACGCTGCATTACGACGTCGCGATTGCGGGCGGCGGCCTGGTCGGTTCATCGGCTGCATTGGCGCTCGCGAAGCGCGGCTTGCGCGTCGGCCTGTTCGAGCGGCGCTATTGCGGCGCGCAGGCGAGCGGCGTGAACTACGGCGGCGTGCGCTGTCAGGGGCGACCGGTCGAACAGATGCCGCTCGCCATCCGCGCACGGCGCATCTGGGACCGCTTGCCGGAGTTGATCGGCATCGACGGCGAGTTCACGGTGTCGGGACATTTGCGCCTCGCGCGCAGCGAAAGCGATCTCGCCGCGCTGCAGACGTGGGCCGACATGGCGCGCGATTATGGACTGCACGCGCAACTGGTCAGCGGCGCGGCGTTCCGCCAGCGGTACCCGTGGCTCGGGCCGGCGGCCGTGGGCGGCTCGCTGTGTGCGACCGACGGTCATGCGAACCCGCGGCTAGTGTCGCCCGCCTTCGCGCGCGCAGCGCAGGCCGCCGGTGCGGATGTGCGCGAGCAAACCGAACTCACCGACATTCATCACGACGGCACGCGCTTTCAACTGCGCGCCGGCGACACGCGCATCAGCGCCGACTGGCTTATCAATTCGGCGGGCGCGTGGGCGAATACGGTGGCGGGTTACTTCGGCGAAACCGCGCCGATGAAGCCGATCTACCCGAACATGTGGGTCACCGAACCGCTGCCGCCTTTCATCACGCACAACCTGGGCGTGTATGGCGGCGGCATCTACGCCCGGCAAGTGGCGCGCGGCAATTGCGTGATCGGCGGTGGACGCGGACATGGCGACGGCGAATACGGCCAGCCGTCGACGGACACCACGCGCGCCGTGATGCGCGACGCGTGCGCGCTGCTGCCCGCGTTGCGCGAGGCGTTGCTGATCCGCACGTGGAGCGGCGTGGAAGGCGAAACGCCGGACAGCAATCCGATCATCGGTGCGAGCCGTACCGTGCCGCGTCTGTTGCATGCATTCGGTTTCTCAGGCGGCGGCTTCCTGCTCGCGCCGGGCGTCGGCGAAGTACTCGCCGATCTCGTCGTCGACGGCGCCACCGCCACGCCACTCGACGCTTTTTCGATTGGCCGTTTTGCTGCTGTCGCGACCTCGCCGGTCGCTTAAGTTTTCGTATAGTGAACCTCAGGAGCCCTCAATGAAACTGTTCAAGACGCTCGCGGCGCTGGCCGCATTGTGTGCATTCGGCGCGGCCGCGCCGGCCTGGTCGCAAACCAAGACGATCTACATCGGCATGAACGGCGGCCCGATGGAGAAGGCCTATACGAGCCAGGTGCTGCCCGACTTCGAGAAAGCCAACAATGTGAAGGTGGTCGTGGTGCCGGGCACGTCGTCGGACATTCTCGCCAAGCTGCTCGCCAACAAGGCCAGCCCGCAGATTCACGTGGTGTTTCTCGACGACGGCGTAATGGCGCGCGCGGTCAGCATGGGCGTGTGCAAGAAGCTCGACGACGCGCCCGTGCTCAAGGAACTCTATCCGTTCGCGCGCATGAAGGACGACATGGGCGCGGGCGTGCAACTCGGCATGACCGGCATTGCCTACAACAAGAAACTGTTCACTGAAAAAGGCTGGGCGCCGCCGACCTCGTGGATGGATTTCGCCGATCCGAAATATAAGGGCAAGGTGGTGTTCCAGTCGGCGTCGAGCAGCACTTTCGGCCTGCACGGCTTTCTCGCCATCAACCGTTTGATGGGCGGCAGCGAGCAGAACGTGGAGCCGGGCTTCACGAAATGGGCGAGCACGGTTGGACCGAACGTGGTCGAGTACGTGCCGAATTCGGCGAAGATTTCCGAAATGGTCCAGACCGGCGAAGCGGGCCTGTTCCCGTTGACGCCGACCGCCGTGGGCGATCTGGCGGACAAGGGCATTCCGGTCGGGTATGTGAATCCGAAGGAAGGTCCGGTGCTGCTGCTGGTCGACCTGTGCGTGGTCAACAACAACCCCGATCCGCAACTGGCGCAGAAGCTCGCGCAATTCCTGCTGTCCGCGCCGGCGCAGACCAAAGCCGCGGAAGCCGGCCGTCAGATTCCCACTAACCGTCTCGCGAAGATGACACCGCCGATGCAGCAGAGCCTCGGCAACGTCGAGGATCTGGTGCGCAAGGTGACGGTGGTGGATTGGGACACGATCAACGCGCACCGCGCGCAGTGGGATACGCGCTGGAACCGGCAAATCGAGCGCTAAGCGCTGACTGATTGCGCATCAACGAAAACGCGCGCCTTGCAACTGTGCAAGGCGCGCGTTTTTGATGCGTGAGCGTGGGTGTCGTTCTAGAAAATCACCGACATCGCCACCGCAAGCCAGATCCCCGCCACGCCGACAAGAAACAGATGCCGCGCAATGCGAATCCGGCTATCGCTGCCTTCGGGTTCGACAGGACTCGTGGCGACCCACGGCACGAGCCCGAGGCAGCCGAAACCGATCAGCGCGGACACGAGCACGAAGACGTCGGCGACTCGCCACTGTGTCGGCTCATACAAACCCCAGTAGCCGAGAAAGACGATACCGATCGAGAAGATCGTGGCCGAAGCGGCACTGAGTGCGGGCACTGATCCGATGGGACTCGGCATGCTTCACCTCTGAACGTTAGGCTGTTCGCCATGCCCGCGAAGTCCCGATTCGTGCCCGTGGCATCGCTCAGGACGTGCGGGCCTGCCTCGCTTCGTACGTCTTCAGATGACTATAGGCGATACGCAGCAACGACAAACCGTGCTCGCCCTTTTGCGCATCGCCGCCGCGCGAAATCAGATCGCCGAGAATATGATCCGCCTCGGTATGCGAGTGGTTTTCCACATCCCGCAACATGGACGCGGTGAGCGGCGAAGGCGTGAAGAGCGTTTGCGTAGCGCGTGCGTCGAAGTCCGGGCCCATGGTGAAGCCGTTGTGCTCGGCCACGGCGCGGCACTCGCCCAGCAGATTCTCGATCACGCGCTTGCCGTCCGGCGCAGCCAGAATATCGCCGACCGAACCGCGCATCAAGCACGTGCCGGCCGCCAATGTGGCCAGGAAGACCCACTTCTCCCACATGCGCAGCAAGATGTTGTCGCTGATCACGGCGTCGAAATTCGCGCCGCCCATGGCTTCGGCGATTGCCTGAACACGTTCCGACGCGCCGCCGGCCTGTTCGCCGAAAGTGATCGCGTGCGTGTCGTTCAAATGCACGATATGCTGCTCGGCGTTGAGCGTGGCGGCGATTACGCATTGGCCGCCCAGCACGCGCGCGGCGCCGAACTTTTCGTTGAGCACCTCGATATGGCGCATGCCGTTGAGCATCGGCAGAATCAGCGTCGATTCGCCGACGAGCGGCGCAAAGGAGTCGATGGCGTCGTCGAGACTGAAGGCTTTGCAGCTCAGCAGCACCAGACCGAAGGGCTCGGCGCTGACGCCGGCGAGAATTGTTTGCGGATCGGGCAGCTTGAGATCGCCGCGCACGCTGCTGATGACAAGCCCGTCACGCTTGAGCTTTTCCGCCCGGCCGGGACGCACGAGGAAGGTCACGTCCTGGCCCGCCGCTGCGAGACGCCCGCCGAAATAGCCGCCTACGGCGCCCGCCCCTACTACTAGAATTCGCATCTTTGGCCTCTTGAGAGATTTCGATCACGCGCTTGCGTCCACGAGCCGGGGTTTCAGGGGGCGCGAATGCAGTGCGTGTGCAGAATGTAGCAAAGATTGAAGATCGGCACCGGCCAGGATTGCCGTGAACCGGCGTGTTGCATTGCACAGCGGCTTACCTCTGGTCAAATCAGGCAATGCCGCGAATGCGTCAGGTAAGCGTCTCTTTCACAGCGTGCCGCAAACGGTGCGCTCGTATAGCGCCAGCATACCCGGCACATCCACCTCGATACACACCTGGCAGTCGGGCCGGCTATCCCAGGCCGGCGCGGGCACAGGCATGGTCGATGGCTTCTGGATGGTCTGGCCCACCGCGATGCCGTCCGTCAATACACGCACGGGGCCACTGCGCGTTGTATAGAGATGCGGCGCCAGCACATAGGCCACCGCCGACGAATCATGCACATAGATGCCCGCCAGCTGCGCGCTTTGCTCGTGAAACGCCTCGTAGTGCCGCGACACTTCCCATACGAACTGACCGGCCGCGCCGCCGCGCTCGCGCAGCGAAGCCAGATACTCGCGGCTCATGATGGTGGGCTGCGTGACGTCCAGCCCGACGATCGCGACCGGCCACGCCGTGCCGAACACGATGTCGGCGGCGTGCGGGTCCGCCAGGATATTGGCCTCGGCCGCGGGCGTGACGTTGCCGAGGACGCCGTTCGTGCCGAACGCGCCGCCCATGATCACCACCTGTTTGACGAGGGCGGCGATCTGCGGATCGTCGGCGAGCGCGAGCGCAAGGTTCGTGAGCGGGCCCACGGCGAGCAGCGTCACTTCGCCGGGATGCGCGCGCACCGTGTCGATGATAAAGCGGTGCGCGGGACGTGCATCGAGCGGGGCCTCGTCCGTTGTATCCAACACGATATTGCCGAGCCCGTTGTCGCCGTGAATCCATGCGAGCGGCTCGGGCGCGCTGCGCTTGAGCGGCGCCGCCGCGCCTTGCGCGACCGGCACGCCGGCGGCGAACCGTCCGGCGAGAAAGCGCGCGTTGCGCGTGGTCGCTTCGATCGGGGCGTTGCCGAATACGCTCGTCAGACCGAGCAGTTCGATATCCGGATGCAACGCCTGAAACACGAGCGCCATTGCATCGTCCACGCCCGGGTCGGTGTCGTAGATGACCTTGTGCTTGCTCATAGATAGAACGCGTCCGGCAATTGTTCGCGTGCGGTGGTGTCGCGCGTGGCGCCATGCAGGTTGCCGAGGCGAATCGGCAGTTCAGGGCCGCCCAGTTCGATGATCACCTGGCGGCATGCGCCGCACGGCGCGATCGGACCGTCCGTATCGCCGATCACCGCGAGCGCGGCGAACTGGTCACGCTGATAACCCGCCGCAATGGCGCTGAAAAACGCGGTACGTTCCGCGCAATTGCACAAACCATACGAGGCGTTCTCGACGTTGCAGCCGTCGAACACCTGGCCGTCTTTGGTCAGCAACGCCGCGCCGACCTTGAATTTCGAATAAGGCGCATAGGCCTTTTCTCGCGCGACGCCCGCGCGTTCCAACAGTTGTTCCATATTCATCCAGCAATCCTCGATTCAATTCAGCGTAATGAACATGCCCGCAATCGTGGCGCTCATCAGGTTCGAGAGCGTCGCGGCGAGCACGACACGCAGGCCGTAACGCGCGACTTCGGCACGGCGTCCCGGCGCGACGGCGCTAAAGCCGCCCGTCAGCACCGCGATCGACGAGAAGTTTGCGAAGCCGCACAACGCAAACGACAGGATAGCAATGGTACGCGGATCGAGCGCCGCCAGACCGGCGGCGGTCACGCTCGCGGCGTCTTTCAGATACGGCGACAGCGACGCATAAGCGACGAACTCGTTGAGAATGACTTTCTGGCCGAGGAAATTGCCGGCGATCGTGGCCTCGTTCCAGGGTACGCCGATCAGATAGGCGAGCGGCGCGAATATCACGCCGAGCACCGATTGCATCGACAGTTGCGGATGACCGAACCAGCCGCCCACGCCGCCGACAATTCCATTGAGCAACGCAATCAGCCCGACGAACGCGATCAGCATCGCACCGACCATCACGGCGATTTTGAGGCCGACAGTCGCGCCGGAACTCGCGGCTTCGATGATATTGGCGGGACGCTTCTCGTCGAAGTTGAGGTTCTCCAGATGCACACGGCTCGGTTCGGTGGAAGGGTGAATGATCTTCGCGAACAGCAAGCCGCCCGGCACCGCCATGAACGACGCCGCCAGCAGATACTCGATGCGCACGCCGAGGCCCGCATAACCCGCCAGCACCGAACCGGCGACAGCCGCCATGCCGCTCGACATCACCGCGAACAATTCGGCACCAGTCATCTCGGCCGTGAACGGTTTGACGACAGCGGGCATTTCGCTCTGGCCGAGAAAAATCGTAGTGACCGCGGAAAACGATTCGATCTTCGACACGCCGAGCAGCTTCTGAAATACCGTGCCGAGCACGATCACGATCCAGCGCATCACGCCGAGGTAGTACAGCACGGAGATCAACGCCGTGACGAAGATGATGGCCGGCAGCACGCGCACGGCGAATACGAAACCACCGTCGCCGAAGACCTGAAACATCTTCGCTTGCACGAGTCCGCCGAACAGGAATTCGATGCCCGCGTTGCCGTAGCCGAGCACATGATTGACGCCGGCCGCTGCGCCCGAGAGGATCGACTTGCCGAAGGGCACGAACAGAATGAATGCGCCGATGCCTATTTGCACCAGCAACGCGCTGATTACAGTCCGTAAGCGGATAGCGCGCCGATTGCTGGAAAAGATAAAAGCGATGAGCAGCAGTACCGCAATGCCGAGGAGGTTTCTAACGATCAGTGCCATGTCTCGTGGTGTTCTTGTGAAAGTGGCAGTGATGCTAAACGAAACCGATGCCGGAATAAAATCTTTAAATATGGGCCGGCACTCTAGTACCCACGAATGCACCACGGTTGATGCATCGCGCATTTCAGGCATCGCAGCGAGGTGCATCGACATGTATTGCGCACGCCGACGCACCCTGCCGCTATCGGTTCAGACTCACAGCATTTCCAATGCCAACGCGATGCCCTGACCGCCGCCAATGCACAACGTCACGATGCCGCGTTTGAGTCCATCGCGCTGCATCGAATGAAGCAGGCGCGTGGTCAGCACGGCGCCCGTCGCGCCGATCGGATGACCATGCGCAATCGCGCCGCCTTGCACGTTGATCAGTTCGTCCGCAATGCCGAGTTTGCGCGCGACCGCGATCGGCACGGCGGCAAACGCTTCGTTGATTTCGAAGCGCTCGACATCGTGCAGTTGCCAACCGGCTCGCGCCAATGCCATCTGCACCGCCGGAACGGGACCGAGGCCGAACATGCCGGGTTCGACCGCGGCGACGCCATAAGACACGAGGCGCGCGAGCGGCGCGATCCCGCGTGCTTCTGCGAAACCGCGCTCGGCCACCAGCATCGCGGCCGCTCCGCTGTTCAATCCGGGCGCGTTGCCCGCAGTAATGGTGCCGTCGGGGCGAAATGCCGGACGCAGTTTCGCGAGCGTTTCCACCGTGGTGTCGGGACGCGGCTGTTCATCGCGCGTGAAATGCTGCGGGCCTTTGCGCCCGGCTATTTCCACGCCAACCAGTTCGGCGTCGAAATCGCCGCGCGCCTGGGCTTCGCTGAAGCGCTGCTGCGAACGCGCGGCCCAACGGTCCTGAGTTTCACGCGTGATATCGAATTGCGCAACGAGGTCTTCCGTATGCCACCCGGAATGCTCGCCGGAAAACGCGTCGTTCAGGCCGTCGCGCAGCAGGCTGTCGTGGATTTGCGCGTTGCCCATGCGATAGCCCCAGCGGCCGCCGTCGAGCAGATACGGCGCGCGGTCCATGTTTTCCATGCCGCCGGCCACGGCCGCGTCGCCGAGACCCAGCAAAATTTCCTGAGCCGCCGATGCGATCGCTTGCGCGCCCGAACCGCACACGCGATTGACCGTCAATGCCGGCACGGCCACCGGCACACCGCCGCCGATCGACGCCTGGCGCGCCGGATTCATCTTGTTGCCGGCCTGAATTACATTGCCCATCACGACCGATGCCAACTCGGCCGCGTCGAGCCCGCTGCGGCGCAACGTCTCACGCACGGCGACCGCGCCGAGCCCGGTTGCGGGCACGTCCTTCAACGCCCCGCCGAATGCGCCGATCGGCGTTCTCACCGGATTGCAGATCACTACTTCTCGTTGATTCGCCATCGTTTCTCTCCAGTTGGTTCAATACCACATTGGCCACGCCCGTGCATCAGTCGATCACCCGATCAGTTGTTCGACGACACCGCCGTGACCGCGTCAGGCACATCCCAGCCGCCGCCGAGCGACCGGTACAACGCGACCGCCGAGAGCGCATGCTCGCGCTTGGCCTGGTTCAAGGTCACCGCGTCACGCAGATACGCCTCCTGCGCGGTGAGCACGTCGAGAAAATCCGCCGCGCCGCCCTTGTACAGTTCGCTCGACAAATGCAGCGCCTGGTTCGACGCATCGAGTGCGCCGCCAAGACGTTGCACCTGCACCGCGCCGCTCACCAGATCGCTGCGGTTGTCCTCGATTTCCTTCAGCGCTTGCAGCATGGTTTGCTGCAAACCGAGTTGCGATTCGCGCATGCGGCTTTCGCTCGCGTCGATATTCGCGGTGATGCGGCCCGCGTTGAAGATCGGGCTCGTCGCGTTCAGGGCGGCGCTGAAGAGGTTGTCGGTCAGCGTCGGCAAGCCGAGGTACGACGAGGCCAGCAGGCCGTCGGCGAGATTGAGCCGGAACTGCGGATAGCGCTGCGCTTTCGACACGCCCACTTCCGCCGCGCGTTGCTCGACGGTCGCGTACGCGGTACGCACATCGGGACGCTGCAGGAGCGCTTCCGAGGGCAGCATCTGCGGCACGCTTTGCGCGGGCACCGGAATATCGCGTGCATTGGCGAGCAGCAAGCTGTCGACGCTCTCCGGCGTGCGCCCCGAATACACCGCGATCAGACTCAATTGATGCTGCACCGCCGATTGCACGCGCGGAATCTGCGCCTGCAAATCCTGGAGCTGATTCTGCGCGCGCGCGACGTCGAGTTGCGTCGACAGCCCATAGCGCAGACGCTGCTGCGTGAGCTTCAGCGCGCGTGCGCGGATCTGCTCGTTGTCGCTCAGAATCTGCAACTGCGATTGCGCCCAGCGCAGATCGATATACGCTGCCGCGGTATTCGCCGCGAGCGCGAGGCGCACCTCGTTCAACGCCGACTGGCGTCCCGACACCTGCGCCTGCGCCGCCAGCACGGCAAGACGTTCGCCGCCGAATACGTCGGGCGTCCAGCTCGCCGTCAAGCCGACGCCGGCCTGGCGCACATAACCGAGCGGCGGCGGCGTGTTCTGACGCGAGTCGGACGCGGTCGCGCTCGCGTTCAACTCAGGCAGCAGAGCGGCGCGATTCTGCTTCACCAGATCCTGCGCCTGCTTTACGCGCTCCACCGCTGCCTGCACATCGAGATTGCCGGTCAACACCGATTCGACCAGCTGATGCATGACCGGGTCGCCGAATTGGTCCCACCACGCGTTGGCGCTCACGCTGTCTTGCGGCGCGTCGACATTCCACGCGGCGGGCGCGACGGTCTTCACGGTTTGCGGCAAATCGGCGTGCGTTTCCGGTTGCACCGCGCAAGCCGCGAGCGTCAGCAAGGCGGCGCTCGCCAGTACTTTGACAAGGATCGGTTTCATGTTGAATTCCTTAATGGGCATCGGGCGGCGGTGCGGTGTTGCCGAACGGGCGCGAGAACAGCACGCTCAGCAGGCCGACCAGGAAACACAGGGACAAGGCGAAGAAGGTGTCGGAGAACGTGAGCACGAGAGCTTCACGCATCAGCAACGCATGCAGTTCACCGAGTCCGGCGTTGGCGGCGTTCAGCACGTTGCCTCCCACTGCCGCGAAATGCGCGCTTTGCTGCTGCAAGATCGACTCGACCACCGGACGGCCTACGTTCAGATGTTCATCGAGCCGCTCGTAGTGCAGGTTCAGGCGGTCGTTGAGCATCGTGCTGCTCACCGCAATGCCGATCGCGCCGCCGAGGTTACGCATCAGGTTGAACAGGCCGCTGGCGGAGCGCAGCCTCGACATCGGCAACGAACCCAGTGCCATCGTCACGATGGGTGGAATGCAGAACTGCTGGCCGATGCCGCGCAACGCCTGCGGAATCAGCAACTCCTGCCAGCCCCATTGATTGGTCAGCGGCACATACAGATAACAGCCGACGCCGAACAGCACGAGGCCGAACACCAGCAAAATCCGCATGTCGATAAAGCGCGCGACCACCGAATACACCACCATCGCGACCAGTTGAAAACAGCCGACCGACAGCAACGCCACGCCGATCTGCAACGAATCGAAGCCGCGCACACGAGACAGGAACACCGGCGTCAGAAACACCGCGCAGAAAATCCCGATCCCGGTGATGAACGACAGCAGACTGCCGATGCCGAAGTTGCGGATCGCCAACGCGCGCAAATCGACAATCGGCTCTTTCGCGGTAAAGGCATGGACGAGGAACAGAAACCCGCAGATCGCGGTGATCCACGCGCACGTCAGGATCACGTGATCGCCGAACCAGTTCTTGCGCGGCCCTTCCTCCAGCACGTATTCGAGGCACCCGAGAAAACCGGACATAAGAAGGATGCCCAGGTAATCGCCTTTCTTCAGCAGCGACAGATCGACGTTGTCGAAATGCACGTACTTCGGCACCAACAGCGTGACGGCGAGGCCCGGCACGAGGTTGAGATAGAACAGCCAATGCCACGACCATTGCGACGTGATCCAGCCGCCGATCACCGGACCAATGGTCGGCGCGAGCGTGGCGAGCGCGCTGATGGTGGTCGAGGCGATCAGGCGCTGCTTGCCGGGGAACAGCACGAACGCGGTGGTGAACACCGTCGGGATCATCGCGGCGCCGAGCGCGCCCTGCAAACCGCGGAACAGGATCATCGAGTTGATGTCCCACGCGAGACCGCACAGCATGCTGGTGACCGTGAAGCCGAGCGCGGAAAACGCGAACACCCAGCGTGTGGAGAACACTCGGGTGAGCCAGCCTGACATCGGGATCACCAGAATTTCAGCGATCAGATACGAGGTCTGCACCCACGAGAGTTCGTCCTGGCTCGCGGACAAGCCACCGCCGATGTCCTTGAGCGACGACGCCACGATCTGGATATCGAGCGTCGCCATGAAAAACCCGACGCACATCAACGTGAACGCCAGGACTTTGATTCGCGTCGGCAGGTCGGCGGGGTTGGCGAGAACTTGAGTCATGATCGGCTCATCCGCGCGCCGGCGTGTTGCCGCTATCGACATGCACTTTCACCGTGGCCGACAAGCCGGGGCGCAGCACGCCTTGCATGGACTTCGGCACATCGAGCCGCACACGCACCGGCACGCGCTGCACGATCTTCGTGAAGTTGCCGGTGGCGTTCTCGGCGGGCAGCACGCTGAACGTCGCGCCGGTGGCCGGCGCCAGACTTTCCACCACGCCGTGAATCGGCGTGCTCGATGCGTCGAGATCGACATCGACGCCGTCGCCGACGCGCATCTTCTTCAACTGGTCTTCCTTGAAGTTGGCGTCGATCCACAATCCGCTCGACGGCACCACGGTCAGCAGCGATACGCCGGTGTTCGCCAGCAGGCCGACACGCGCCGTGCGATTGCCGACATAGCCGTCGATCGGCGAGCGAATCGTCGTGTACTCCACGTTCAGCGCCGCGACACGCTGGGCGGCCTGCGCGGTCGCGATGCGCGCCTCGGCGTCGCCGATCTGCGCGTCGAGCACGGCGATCTGGCGTTGCGCCGCGATCAGCGCCGCGCTGCTGCGATCGACCGCCGCGTGTGCTTTGGTCAGATCGGCTTCCGCGCGTTCGACGACCTGATTCGATACCGCGTCGTCCTTCACCAGTTCGCGGTAGCGCGTCTGGTCCGCGGCGCTGCGCGTCAGTTCTGCGCCGGACGCGCGAACCTCGGCGGCCTGCTCGTTGATGGTGGCGAGCTGCAAGGACTTCTTCGCCTGCAGTTCGGTCACCGAGGCTTGTGCGCTCTGCACTTCCGCCGTGGCCTGCGCGAGCCGCGCGTCGTAGTCGCGCGCATCCAGCCGGATCAGCACGTCGTTCGCGTGGACGAACTGGTTGTCGTGGACCAGCACATCCGTAACGAAGCCGTTCACCTTCGGCGCCATCACGGTGACATCGCCGCCCACGTAGGCATCGTCAGTCGTCTCGACAAAGCGGCCGACGAAGAACCAGTACGACGCCGCGAGCGCCAGCACGGCAAGGACCGTGATGATCGCGAGCAGCATCCACGGAATGCGGCGTGCCGGTTTGGCGGTCTGCGCCGCGCTCGGCGGGGCAATTGTCGATGGAGTAGTGGACATGATGTCGATATGTGCGCATGCACTCGTTGCGTTGAAAAAAAAGCGCGTGGATCGCGCCGGCCGTGCGTCGCCGTAGCCGCGACTTCAGATTGAATCCCGTGTGATGGCGAACAATTCGCCTCGCAAGGCCGCCGCGCGCCGTTCGCCGAAACGATGCTCGAATTCGGCTTGCGCGGCATGCCAATGTTCACCGCCCGCCTTGAGGCGCTCTTCGCCTGCCAGCGTGAGCGCGATCGTCAGCGCGCGCGCGTCGGCGCCGAGCGCCTCGCTCGACACGAGGCCGTTGCGGCGCAGCGGCTGGATCGTGCGGACCAGGGTGGTGCGTTCCATGCGCATGGTCTCAGCCAGTTGCTTCATCGTCATGGGGCCGGTGCGTTTGAGCCGTCCCAGCAGCGAAAACTGCGTGATGGTCAGCCCGACATTCGCCAGGTGCCGGTCGTATATCTGCGATACATAGCGCGCGGCCTGGCGGATGGCAAAGCAGTCGTCGTCGAAGAATCGTTCCATTGCTGCACTTCCTCGTTTGTGAGTGCGTATGCACATAAGCAGGCGGACCAATGCTCGCCGGAACGGGCGGGTACGCCTCAACTAGCCGGTGATGCTGAAGAGTTCGGCGCGCAGCGTTTTGGCTCGCGCGTGGCCGAACTTCTTTTCGAACTCGTCCTGCGCGGCGCGCCAGGCGATGGCGGCCTGATCGAACGTGGTTTCGCCCTTTTTCGTCAGGCTGAATAAAAACGTGCGGCCGTCATACTCCGCCGCTTCGGCCACCACCAGACCGTCGCGCTGCAACGGCTTCATGGCGCGGACCAGCGTGGTGCGTTCCATCACCATCGCGTCCGCCAGATCCGCCATGGGCAGATTCGGCATGCGCGCAAGCTTGGCGAGAATCGTGAACTGCGCAGCCGTCAGGCCTACCTCGCCGAGATGGCGCTCGTAGATTTGCGTGACGTGCCGGGCCGCCTGGCGCAGCGCGAAGCAGTTGCATTCGTCGTAGGAGATGGGACGGTTCATGTGGTGGAGTCTATATGTGCATACGCACAGCGTCAAGGTTGGCTGGTTTGAACACAGTGTTGCTGAATATGGTCCTACGCTTGCACGAGCGGCGCATGCGGGCGGTCCGGCACCCATTTCCGGATCGCGGCACCCGCCCAACCGCCGGTTGCCGCTGTGCAGATGCGCCCTCAGAGCAAGCGGTAAGCCAATCGCGCCGCCGCCCTCGCGGTGCGCCTGTCCTGATCGAGCGACGGGTTGTACTCCGCGATATCCGCCGCGCGCAGCTTGCCCGAGCCACGGACACGCCGCACCATCGCCTCGACCACGGAGAGAGACACGCCCAGCGTCGCAGGCGCCGAGACGCCCGGCGCGGTGACCGCAGGAAGCACGTCGAGATCGATGGTCAGATAGACATCGTCCGCTTCGTCCAGCATCAGATCGAGTTCTTGCAAGCGTAGCGGCAGTTGCACTTCCTGCATGTCGACGTCGAGTGCGTAGCGAACGCCGAGCCGCTGCGCGTGCGCGAACAGCGAAGCCGTGTTGCCCAGATCGCTGATGCCGAAGCAGACGTAATTGAATGGCACGCCGCGCTCCGCGCAGTCGTTCGCGATCTGATCGAACGGCATGCCTGAGTTCGCGGGACGATTCTGGCGCAGGTCGAAGTGCGCGTCGAAGTTGATGATGAGCAGTTTGCGAGACGTAGCGGATTCGTCAGCCTCACGCCGATGCTGATGCAAACGCAAACCACAACAAGTTGCCCACGCCACCTCATGCCCACCACCGAATACCAAGGGCCGGCCACCACTCGCCAGCACCTCGCAGATCACGTTTGCCAATTCGGATTGCGCGCCTTCGAGGTCGCCGTCGTCGCATGCAACGTCGCCCGCGTCGGCAAGCATCGCCATCGAATTCTTAGCGGGCAAGCCCGCCAGCGCGCGCCGCAATTCCTTCGGCGCATGCGCCGCGCCGGTGCGGCCTTGATTGCGGCGCACTCCCTCATCGGAGCCGAAGCCAACAACCACCGTCGTATCGCCATGGGCACGAAGCGAACTGTCAAACGGCACGATCTGATTGAAAACTCGCCGCGTGTCGCCGGGCTCGCCGTCGTCCGAGCGGCCCGCCCACACTTTGTCATCGAATGGAGCTCTCATGCGCGCGACAACACCGCCTGCAAGAAAGCTCGCGTGCGTGGCTGCGAAGGCGCGGAGAAAATCTCTGCCGGAGGGCCTGCTTCGACGATCACGCCGCCGTCCATCACCACCACTACGTCGGCGACTTCTTTCGCAAAACCCATTTCGTGTGTGACGACCACCATCGTCATGCCCTCGCTCGCAAGCAACTTCATCACCTGCAGCACCTCGCCGACCAGTTCGGGATCGAGCGCGGAAGTCGGCTCGTCGAACAGCATTACGCGAGGCTGCATGGCCAGCGCGCGGGCGATCGCAACGCGTTGCTTTTGACCGCCCGACAAGCTCGCCGGCATCACGTGCGCCTTGTGCGCAAGTCCGACTTTCTCCAGCAACGCGAGCGCGGCCGCTTCAGCCTCGGCCTTGCTGGCGCCGCGCAACATGCGCGGGCCGACCGTAATGTTATGTAGCACCGACAGATGCGGAAACAGATTGAACGACTGAAACACCATCCCGACTTCGGTGCGCAACTCGTTCAACGAACGCTCCTTGAGCATCTCCCCCTGATCGACCAGTCGATGCCCGCAGATATCGATCGTGCCGCCCTCCGCCTGCTCGAGCCCGTTGCAGCAGCGCAGAAACGTACTCTTGCCCGAGCCGCTCGGTCCGATCACCACCACAACCTGTTGCGGTTGAATATCGAAGTCAATGCCGTTGAGTACCGTATGCGAGCCGAACGACTTTGTTAGTCCGCGAATGCTGACGATAGGTTCATTGAGGCTGGTCACGGTATTCATTGCACCATCCCTCCCGCGCGCAAATGACGCTCGACACGATGCAGCGCGTAATTGGTCGCCTGCGTCAACACCAGATACACCAGCGCGATGGCCAGATACACTTCGAGCGAGCGGTACGACACGCTGATGATCTTCTGCCCTTCATGCATCAGATCGTCGATGGTCAGCAGCGACACCAGCGCCGAGTTCTTGATCAACGCAATGAACTCGTTGCCGAGTGGCGGGATCATCCGCACGATGGCTTGCGGCAGAATGATCGCGCGCATGGCCTGTCCCGACGACATGCCGATGGAACGCGCCGCTTCCATCTGTCCGCGGTCTACCGACTGAATCGCGCCACGCACGATCTCCGAAACGTAAGCCGCCGAATACAAGCCGAGTCCCAACATGCCGCACACAAACGCCGGCAACAGAATGCCGAATTGCGGCAAGCCGAAGAACAACAGAAAAAGCTGCACCAGCAGCGGCGTGTCGCGGAAAAACGTCAGGTACGCAGTGCAAAATCCGTACACGATGCGCCGTTTCGGCGTAAGCCGGCCGATGCCGATCAGAAGGCCCAGCACGCAACTCAGCGCGAGCGAGGCGGCGGTCACTTCGACCGTCACCACGGCGCCGTGCAAGATGTCCGGCAAGCCGGCAATGACCGGCGAAAAATCGAGTTCCATTGGGTTCGCTTAGCCGGTTATTGCGCCGTTGCGCCGAACCACTTCTTGACGATCGTCGCATACGTGCCGTCGGCCTTGATCTTCGCGAGCGCCGCATTGAACGCGGCCTTCAGTTGCGGCTCGTCCTTACGCACGGCAATGCCATACGCTTCGGTCGTAAGCGGTTTGTCGAGCACACGGAAACCGCCGCGCGTCTTCACGAGTTGATAGGCGGCCGGCTTGCCGGTTACGGCGGCGTCAGCGCGGCCAATGCCGACCAGATCGAACATTTCTTGATTCTTTTCGACTTCCACGCGATTGATCTGCGGGAAGTTGTCGCGCAGGAAGTTGACCGATTTGGTGCCCACCTGGACCGAGACTTTCTTGCCGTTCAGTTCTTCCACCGACTTGATAGGCGAATCGCTCTTCACCAGCACGACGAGGCCTCCGGCATAGTAGGAGTCGGTGAAGTCGACCACCTTCGCACGTTCGTCGGTGATGTAGATGCCGGAAATCGCCGCGTCGAAACGGTGGGCGATCAGGCCAGGAATCAGACCTTTGAAGTCGATGTCGGTCCACTGCACCTTCTTGCCCATCGCCTTGGCGAGCGCATTCATCAGGTCCACGTCGAAGCCGGTGCGTGCGCCATTTTCGGTGTACTCCATGGGCGGGAAGGTGGCGTCGGTGGCCACGTTCAGCACGTCCGGCGTTTGCGCCGACGCGGTGCCGGAGAAGCCGGCGAAAGTCACGGCAACCGTGACGCAGGCGAGAGACAACAGTCGTTGCAGCTTCATTGGATAGACTCCTTGTGGTTTTTTCATTTCGTTCGGAATCCGGATTGAATTCCGGTCGCAAGCGGATTCTTCAGTCAATCGGTTTGCATACGCTCGGAAATAGCGCGGGCCGTACGTAGCGTCCCGTCGATGAATTGGCTTTCGCGGCCGATGGCGCGCGTGGACGGCGCCATCAGCGTGATCGACGCGCCGCTGCCGGCACCGCGTCCGCTGCGATGAAATATCGGGACGCTCACACCCCACACACCCGGATCCACTTCACTGTCGCTGACCGCGTAGCCTTGGGCGCGAATCTGCTCCAAGCCGGCTTCGATCGCCGCGCGGCCGGCCGGGTCGTCATCGAACAGGTTGTCGAGTACTTCGGTGCGCGCCTTGCCGGCCATGAACGCGAGCAGCGACTTCGCCGACGCACCCGCCTTGAGCGCCACGGCGCGCCCTTTCTCGAACGAACAGCGCAGCGAATGCTGGCTGTCGACCATCTCCAGACACATCACCTGATGTTTAACGGCGACCACCAGTCCAATGCTTTCCTGCGACGCTCGCGCGAGCCGCTGCATCTCGCTGCGGCTCGCTTCGACCAGCAGCGAATTGACGTCGAAGCCGAGCGCCAACTGCAGCTAATTGGGCCCGGTGCGTAATGCCCCGCGTTCTCCGCGACGAAGCCCCAGCGCTTGAGCAAAGCGATCTGCCGGTACAAGGTGCTTTGCGCGAGTCCGGTGATAGCCAGCAGCTCTTTCACCGACATGGCCTTACCGTGACTGGCGAGCGCCGCCAGCACGAGCAACACCCGTTCAGCACCTGTCACACCTTGTTCCGTATTCACGATGACACCGGCCCGCAACTCATCACGGACTCAGAATGCCAGAACGCTCTCAGATTGCAAAAATTCAATTCCCGCTGAATGGGAATGAGTCACAAGGGTTTTCCCCGAACAGGGTGGGAGAGTGGCCGTGGCGCGCACGATGAGTCGAGCGCATTCTTTGCATCAGAAAAGGCTTTGTCAGATGACGTCAAAGCGCAAGCACCGTCACCCCCACTTCCACCCGATGCGCCCCGCCACCCAGGATCATCCCGCGCAGCAACGACACATCGCTGTAATCGCGGCCGATGGCGAGCGTCACGTGATCCCTGTCGGCGAGCACGTCATTGGTCGGATCGAGATCGATCCAGCCGCTGCCGGGGCAATACACCGACACCCACGCGTGCGACGCATCCGCGCCGATCAAACGCGGCTGTCCCGGCGGCGGATCGTTGCGCAGATAACCGCTCACGTAGCGCGCCGGCAAACCCAGCGAGCGCAAGCAGCCGATCATCACCTGCGCGAAGTCCTGACACACGCCGCTTTTCAATTCGAAGGCGCGTTCGGCCGGCGTATCGAACATCGTCGCGGATGGCTTGTAGGCGAAGTCTTCGTGAATGCGGTGCATCAGATCGATCGCGCCCGCGGCGACCGGCATGCCGGGCGGAAAGCTCGGCAACGCATAGTCGCGCAACGACGGCCGCGGCACGATGTTCGGCGACGCAAAACAGAACTCCGCCTCGGGCCGGAACTGGCCGCCGACGCGAAAGCGCAGCGCATCGGCCACGTCGTCCCATTCGGGCGTCGCCTCGGGATCGAGATCGGTCCAGCGCGGCATGAGCGCCACCGTGGTTTCGCTGACGAGTTGCAAGCGCTCATGCGGCGCATCCAGCGCGAAATACAGCACGTCGTTGCCGAATGCGTCGATCCGGCTATTCATATACGACGGTTCGGGTTCGATCTTTTCGCTGTGCGAGACCACACGCTGCCACGAACAGGCAATCGGCCGGATCGTCGCGAGATGCTGCGCGGTCTCCACATAGGTGGAGTAGCGATAAGTGGTGCGATGCGAGACGGACAGCACGGTCGGCGTGTGCTTCATGACCACACCTGCGAGGCGACCGTGCTGGCGTGACTGAAGTAACGCGCGCTGATCTCATGCCCGGCCGCGCCGACAAATCCGGCGATCTGATCGCATACCGCAATGAGATTGGCGTACGTGCCGTTTTCGTCCACTTCGCACAGCGATTCCAGCGTCGGCAACACATCGGTGGGCGCCATCAATTCAGCAAACGGACGATGCCGCGTGCTGCCCGCCGCCACGGCGATCTCGTCGAGCTTTTTACGCAGACGCTCATATACACCGTAGATGCCGCGCGGATTAGTCGGCTCGATGACCAGCAGGTCGAGCAAGGCCGGCACTTCGAAGCGGCCTGGATAGAGTGAGCGATACGTCAGCGTGCTGTCGAACAACTGCAGCAGCAGATCGAAACCGGCTGGCGTAGAGAGCTGGCCTTTATCGGCGACCACGCGCAGAAACGAGGTCATCGCCGACACGCGTTCGATGTGGCGGCCCACGAACAGCAGACGCCACGCTTCGTCACGCGTCATCCGATCGCCCTGCGCGCCGCTGATCGCCGACAACTGAACCGACAGGCGTTCAAGCGCGCTCATCAGCGTGACGCGGTCGTAACGCTCGTAGCGTTCGCCGCGGCCGTTACCGTTACCTTGCGATGAAGATGAACCATTACCGTAACCCGGCGCGGGCATCAACATCTGCAACGCGTCGCGGAAGTCGTTGCGCGACGCGAGAATCGTGCGCCAGTGATCGTTCGACAGACGCCCGCGCACTTCGCCATTGGATCGCGCCTGCGAAGTCAGGTTCTGGCCGATACTCGCGGCGCCGGTGCTCTCGATCAGGTTAGCGACCAGCGCGCGCTCGAAAGCTTGCGGCGAATGCGGCGCGAACATGTCGCCGGCCTGCACGAGCCCGCAATGCAAGGCGAGTTCGACCAGGGTCGGAAACATCGCGTCGGCATCGTTGCCTTCCAGCGAACCGAGGATCAGGCGCAACAGCCGCACATTGTTCTCAGCGCGTTCGCCGTAACGTCCGGCCCAAAACAGGTTTTCCGCCGCGCGGCTCGACACGGTGCGATGCTTGCGCGCGAGGTCGCCGGGCTGCATCGGCGAAGGCAGCAGCGTGAAGGTCGATGTCGGCTGGCTCGACAACACCCATGTATCGACGCTGCTGCCGCCGTACTGCATGGACACCGTGGCCTGGCGTTCGGCGGCCATGCGGGTGAAGCCGCCCGGCATCACGTGCCAGCCGCCGTTGACGTCCGCGATCGCATAAACACGCAACACCGACGGACGGCGGCCGACGGTGCCATCCTCATAACGCGGCGTGCAGGAAAAGCGCTGCGCCTGCTGGATCGTGTACGTGTCGGGCATGGCTTCGATCCGCTCACGCCACATCGACAAACGTTGCCGGCCCTGCTCCACGCCGGGCGGCGCGTCGCGGCCGGTGACCGGCCACGTCGGCACGATGAACGCTTCATCGAGCCGACGGAATGCGTGCTCGCGCGCCGCCTCCTCGCCGCACCACCATGTCGCCACGCTCGGCAACACGAGGTCTTCGTCGAGCAGCACTTCGGCGATTCCCGGCAGAAAACCGTGCAGAGCCGGCGATTCGACAAAGCCCGAGCCCGGCACGTTCGAGACGATCACATTGCCCGCGCGCATCACCTGCAACAGGCCGGGCACGCCGATGCTCGAATCGGCGCGCAGTTCGACCGGATCGCAGAACGCATCGTCCAGACGCCGCAGCACCACGTGCACGCGTTCCAGACCGGCGAGTGTCTTCAGATAGAGCTTGTCGTCGCGCACGGTCAGGTCTTTGCCCTCGACCAGCGTCACGCCGAGGTAGCGCGCCAGAAACACATGCTCGAAATAGGTTTCGCTGAACGGCCCCGGCGTGAGCAAGGCAATATGCGGCGAATGGTCGGCGCCGTCGCTCTCGTGCCGCATGGTGGCCTGCGCCGCCTGCACGAGTGTCGCGATCAGTTGCGAATAAGTCGGCGCGAGCCGGCTCACGCGCAGGGCGCGGAACGGATCGGCGAACAGCGTCGAGACGATCAGGCGGTTTTCCAGCGCGTAGCCGAGACCGGACGGCGCTTCGGTGCGATGCGCCATCACGGTCCAGTCGCCGTCGGGCGTGCGCGCCAGGTCGACCGCGACCACTTGCAGAAACTGGCCGCCCGGCGGCGCGTAGCCCTTCACCGAGCGCAGATAGCCGGGGTGGCCGAAGACCAGTGCGGGCGGCAATTGCCCGCGCTCCAGCAAGGTTTGCGGCCCATAAATATCGGCGACGATCGCATTGAGCAGATGCGCGCGCTGCGTCACGCCGCGCTCGATATGCGCCCACTCGTCCTCGCTGATCAGGAACGGCAGCAGGTCGAGCGCCCACGGCCTCGGCTCGCCGTTGTCCGCGTAGACGTTGTAGCTGATGTCGTTGTCGCGGATCTGCTGCGCGACCGAGGCGAGGTGATCGTCGAGCCGCGCGATGCCGTCTTCGCCGAGCCGCTCGAAGAATTGCCGCCACGGTTCACGCAGCGCGCCCGAGGCGTCGCGCAACTCGTCCCAATGTCCCTCGTGGGCCGGCAGCAGGCGCAACAGGGACGAAGCGTCCGCGCGCGCCGCGGACGTCTCGAAGGGAAAAGTCGATTGGAAGGCCAAGGTCGTATCGTTTTAACAGTGTGCTGGTTTCACCAGTAGCGCAGATCCAGTGTGAACGGAAACTCCAGACTGCGGTGCGGTGCATCGACCGTGAGCGGCCCCGGCGTATGTCCCGACGCAAAGAAGCGCGCGCGCCGCCGGCTTTCCGCCTCATAGGCGTTCACCGGGAAGGTCTGGTAATTGCGCCCGCCCGGATGAGCGACATGATACTGGCATCCGCCCACCGAGCGGCCGGCCCATGTGTCGACCAGATCGAAAGTAAGCGGCGCGTCCACGCCGATGGTCGGATGCAGCGCCGACGGCTGCGACCACGCGCGAAAGCGCACGCCGGCCACATATTCGCTGACGCGGCCAGTCGGCTGCAACGGGACCGGCACGCCGTTGACGGTCAGCACATGGCGATTGTCGTTCAAACCGAGCGCGCGCACTTCGAGCCGCTCCACCGACGAATCCACGTAACGCACCGTCCCGCCCGGCGAGCCCTCCTCGCCCATCACGTGCCACGGTTCGAGCGCGTTGCGGATGGTCAGCGAGACGCCGTTCACCGTGGTTTCGCCGACCAGCGGGAAGCGGAACTCGAAGTGCGGCGCGAACCAGCTGCTGTCGAAGGCGTAGCCCGCGCGGTTCAGCTCGCCGAGCACGTCGTCGAAATCCATCTTCACGAAGGTGCCGAGCAGGAAACGGTCGTGCAACTCCGTGCCCCAGCGCGTGAGCCGCTGCGTGTACGGCGTGTGCCAGAAGCGCGCCACCAGCGCGCGCAGCAGCAGTTGCTGCACGAGACTCATGCGCGCGTGCGGCGGCATTTCAAAGCCGCGCAACTCGAGCAGGCCGAGACGGCCGGTCGGGCCATCGGGCGAATAGAGTTTGTCGATGCAGAACTCGGCGCGGTGCGTGTTGCCCGTCACGTCGATCAGGATGTTGCGCAGCGAGCGGTCGATCATCCATGCCGGCAAGCTCGCGCTGTCGCGACCGCCGAGCATGTCGATCTGCCGCTGCAACTCGCGGAACGCCACTTCGAGCTCGTAGACCTGATCGTTGCGCGCTTCGTCGATACGCGGCGCCTGGCTGGTCGGCCCGATGAACAGCCCGGAAAACAGATACGACAGCGACGGATGGTTATGCCAGTACGCGATCAGGCTCGCGAGCAGATCAGGACGGCGCAGGAACGGACTGTCGGCGGGCGTCGCGCCGCCGAGCACGAAGTGATTGCCGCCGCCGGTGCCGGTGTGTCGGCCATCGGTCATGAACTTTTCGCTGCTCAGATAGCTTTGAGCCGCCGACTGATACAGATACTCCGTGTGATCGACCAGTTGCTCCCAGTTCGCCGCGGGATGAATGTTCACCTCGATCACGCCCGGATCCGGCGTGACCTGCAGTATTTTCAGGCGCGCGTCGCGCGGCGGCGGATAGCCTTCGAGCACCACCTGCATGCGCAATTCCGCCGCCGTTGCCTCGACGGCCGCGAGCAGATCGAGATAGTCGTCCAGTTCGGTGAGCGGCGGCATGAAGACATGCAGCAGCGTGCGGCCGCTGCCGAACGCTTCGGTTTCGGCCTTTGGACCGGCCGCGCGTTTCGGGTCGCGCGCTTCGACGCAAATCGCCGTGCGGATCGTTTCCTTCGACGACTGCCCGCGTTTGGGCGGCGCCTCGTCACCCGGTTGGCGTGCATACCCCAGCACGCCGCTGCCGGGCATGCCGCTCAGCAACTCCGCCGCCGAGGACGACAGCGCCGCCGCGCGCCGCGCATCGGCGGGGCTCATGCTGCGCTGCTCGCCGTCGTATTGCATGCGCAACTGCGCGGCCGGACGCAACGGCACGGGCGGCGCGAACGGATCGTGCGCGTGCTGGTACGGATAGTCGGTCTTCGAGACCCACGGCAGCGAATCGAGCGGCAAGCGGTAACCCATCGGCGAATCGCCGGGAATCAGGAACATGCGCTCGTCGCGGAAGAACCAGCGGCCGCTGACCCATTGCGGCGCCTCGCCGCGCACCTCGCGTTCGCGCGCGAGCGGCAGTACGTAGCCCGTCGCGCCGCCCAGGCCCGCGTCGAATACGCGGCGCAGACGCACGCGCTCCAGTTCGTCGTCCAGCCGCGCGTCGAAGGGATCGACGTTGACCGGCAGACGTCGCTCGCGCCACAGGTAGTACCAGACGTCCTCGAAACCGGGCTGGATGCAGTCCGTGTCCAGCGAGAGCTTGTTCGCGAGATGCGCGAGGAAGCGTTGCGCGTCGGCCGCGGTGTAGGTGCCGGGTTCGCGTTCGTCGGCGAACAGAGACGGATCGTGCCAGCAGGGCTCGCCGTCGGCGCGCCAGTACAGCGACATCGCCCAGCGCGGCAATTGCTCGCCCGGATACCACTTGCCCTGGCCGATATGCAGGAAACCGTTCGCGCCGTAGCGCGAGCGCAGCTTGTCCATCAGCGCGACCGCGTAGCCGCGTTTGGTCGGGCCGAGCGCGTCCGTGTTCCATTCGGCGGCGTCGCGGTCGCGCACCGAGACGAAAGTCGGCTCGCCGCCCATCGTCAGACGCACGTCCATGTCTTGCAGTTGCTGGTCGACCCGCGCGCCCATCTTCAGCACGTCGGCCCACACCGCTTCGCTGAACGGCTTGGTGACGCGCGGCGTCTCCAGAACCCGCTCGATCGACATCGTGTGTTCGAACTCGACCTCGGATTCGTCGACGGCGCCGGAGATCGGCGCCGCGCTGCCCGGTTCGGGCGTGCAGGCGACGGGAATATGGCCCTCGCCCGCCAGCAGCCCGGAGGTCGGATCGAGACCGATCCAGCCCGCGCCCGGCAGGTAGACCTCGCACCACGCGTGCAGGTCGGTGAAATCGACTTCGGTGCCGCTGGGGCCGTCGATCGATTTGACGTCAGGCGCGAGTTGCAGCAGGTAGCCGGACACGAAGCGCGCCGCCAGCCCTAACTGCCGCAAGGTCTCGACCAGCAGCCAGCCGGAATCGCGGCACGAACCCGCGGCGCTCACGAGCGTTTCCTCGGGGGTCTGCACGCCCGGCTCCATCCGGATCAGGTAGCGGACCTCGCGTTGCAGCCGCTGATTCAGGCCGACGAGGAAGTCGGCGGTGGCGGCCGGCGTGCGGTCGATACTCGCGACGAACTCGGCGAAGCGCGGCGTCATCGGCCGCTTGACGCGGTAGGGCGCTAGTTCCAGCGCAAGGCCGGGCGAATACTCGAAGGGAAACTGCTCGGCCGAGGGTTCGAGAAAGAAGTCGAACGGGTTGTAGACGGCCATTTCGGCGACCAGGTCGACGGTCACCTTGAATTCGCGCGTCTTCTCGGGAAACACGAGCCGCGCCTGATAGTTGGCGAACGCGTCCTGCTGCCAGTTGATGAAGTGTTCGGCCGGCTCGACCCGCATCGAATACGAGAGGATCGGGGTCCGGCAATGCGGCGCAGGCCTGAGACGCACGACCTGGGGCGACAGTGAAACCAGCCTGTCGTAACGGTAATGTGTGACATGATGCAACGCGACGCGTATGGACACACCGGACTCCTGGACGAAGGATGGCAGCCCGCCAAAAAGCAAGCTTCATGCCGTTTGTTGAACGCTTGTTGAACAAGTGCGAAAAACCGCTCGAACTGCGTGTACTGCCCGGATCATCGCCTGCTATGAAGTTGGCGGCGCTTCGCCGACCGTCCGGTCGATCGAACCAGGCGCCGTTTCCCTACCGTTTTCAAGGCCGCGCACCAAAGCGGCGCAGCGCCGATGCACGATCATGCACGTAATGTGCGTTAAACCAGTGACGTCTGGCAAATGCGGCATAAAGATTGCGACATAGCGTCGTCTACGACTGCCCTCCCACCTCCCCAGGCTCCACCGATGAAAACCTTCCACTGCAACCATTGCTCGCACCTTGTCTTCTATGAAAACGTTCGCTGCGAACGTTGCGAGTCGTTGCTCGGCTATGTGCCCGAACTGGCGGAAATCAGCGCGTTCGAAGATGCCGGCGAAGGCCGCTGGCGCAGCCTGCATGCAGGCGCTGAAGGCGCGCTGTTCCGCCAGTGCCACAACTATGCAGTCGAAAACGTCTGCAACTGGATGATCCCCGCCGACTCGCCGGATCAGTTGTGCCGCGCCTGCCAGTTGACCCTCACCATTCCGAATCTGAGCGCGCCCGACAACCGGCTCTACTGGTATCGGCTCGAAATGGCCAAACGCCGTCTGCTCTACACGCTGGCCGAACTCGGCCTCGACGTGAAGTCGCGCCAGGCCGATCCCGAGCACGGCCTCGCGTTCGAATTCCTCGAGGACGGCGGCGACGGTTCGCGCGTCATGACGGGCCATGATAACGGGCTCATCACGCTGAACATCGCCGAAGCCGACGACGCCTATCGCGAGAAAGTGCGTACCGCGATGGGCGAGCCCTACCGGACCTTGCTCGGCCATTTCCGGCACGAGACCGGGCACTACTACTTCAGCCAGCTGGTTGAGAACAATCCGCGCTGGCTCGAGCCGTTCCGCAAACTGTTCGGCGACGAAAGCGTCGACTACGGCGAGGCGCTGAACGCCTACTATCGCGACGGCGCCCCAGCCGAGTGGCAGGCGTCGTTTATCAGCGCCTATGCCACCATGCATCCCTGGGAAGATTGGGCCGAAACGTGGGCGCATTACATGCTGATCGTCGACGTGCTGGATACGTCGACGTCATATGGCGTGGCGCTGCTGCCCGACGACCCGAGCGAGCCGACGCTGACGGACCGCACGCCGGTGGAAGACGCGAGCTTCGAGAATCTGATGAAGCGCTGGTTTCCGCTCACTTATGCGCTGAACAGCCTGAACCGCAGTCTCGGCATGCCGGACGGCTATCCGTTCACGCTGGCCGCGCCGGTGGTGGAGAAGCTGCGCTTCGTGCATCGAGTGATTGAAGCGGCCGGGGATAAGTCGCAGCCGAGGGAAGCGGCGACGCCGCCGGGTCAGGCGGCGGTGGTGCCGGTGCAGGAGCCGGCGGCGCAGGCAAGGGCGGCGCAAACAGTGGAGGCGGCGCGCGCCGAACCGGTGGATGCGATTGACGCGGCGGCCGCGCAGGCGGAGCCGCCGGCCGTTGAAGTTGCGATATCGGCGGCAGCGCCGGCTACCCAGGCTGGGAAGCAAGCGCCGGCGCCGATCGAGACTTCGCCTCCACCGTTGCAGCCGGCGGCGCCGCAGCAGCCCGTTGCGTCCGAGCCGCCGCCGCTACAGCCCGCGCCCGTCGCTGCTCAGACAGCCCCGGCCAAACGGGCCACCAGACGACGATAGCCGGTATTTTGGAAGCAAACCGGCTTGGTCGGGGATCGGGTCTTAAAACCGTGTCCCTGACACATTCAGCGCGCGCATATCCCGGTTTTCGAACGATCCCACTCAAAAAACCCTTTCTCAAAATAAGACTCTTCCTAGATGCAGCCCGGTCGAATTCTTTGACAATCGGATTCAGTTGGCGACACACGCAGCACGCGCATATCGCCCTCAGTCGGCGCGCCGTGCTTTGAATCATGCGTCACAACCCTCCACGGGTTGCAAACGCCATGCCGCCGCCTCCCTGTCATTGAACATAACGCGCATGCGGAACATCGCAAGCCGTTCACCATCGACCCAAGCCATGAGCACCGAATTTTCCCTCGATCGTTTCGAATCCCAGATCCAGTCCCGTGACTACGATGCCGCACACGAGGAATTCTGCACGTTACTCAAGACGCTGCCCGGCGAGCGCGGCAGGCTCGGCGCCGAACACTTCGCCCGCAGCACGCCGAACTCACCCCGCGACGAAAAATCGCGCGACACCTTGCAGCGCATCGCCGACGGTTTCACCACGCTGTTTTCCGCCCCCGAGTATCCGCTCGAGGCGGAGAAGATGAACATCATGTTCTGGGGCCGGCCGTGGATCAACATGATCTTCGCGGTGACATCGTATGGATCGACGGATCACATCGTGCGCAAGCTCCTCGAAACCGTGCAGGATAACGATGACGCGCGCGCCATCTTGACCCGCAAGCAACTCGTGCTCTACACCGCAGGCTCGCAATACGATATCGATTTCACCCACCTCCACCAGCGCGACCCGGTGCTCGCGACGAGCCTCGGCGTTTCGATGGTCAGCGCGGCCGTGCACATCTCGCCCGCAGCGCACGAAAAGCGCGAACGTCTGCTCGAATGGTTGCCGGGCGCGCTCGACACGATCGAGGACCTCGACGAGTTGCCGACCGCCGCCGTCTGCGGCGCCTACATGCATTGCAGTTATTCGACATCGCCTGACCGGCATGAGATCAAACGCAGCATCAACAGGCTGGTGCGCAAGAAGCTGGACACGCTCGGCCTGCTCGACCACGAGGCCGGCGTCGCCCGCACAGAACTCAAAGGACGCAAGCCGATGATGCTCGTCGTGCTTGAATGGTTCTCGGGCGGTCACTCGATCTATCGAACCCATTCGCGCACCATGCTCGCCGCGCGCAAGCACTTTGAAGTCGTCGCGTTCGGCGAGGCGCAGCACGTGGACGAAGCGGGACGCGCAATTTTCGACCGCTTCGTCGAATTCGAGCAGCCGGAATATGTCGGCGACTGTATCCGCCAGATCCAGGAGTTCGCCACGCGCGAGCAACCCGATGTGCTCTATATGCCGAGCGTCGGCATGTTCTCACACACGATCTTTCTGTCGAACCTGCGCGTCGCGCCGCTGCAGATCGCAGGCCTCGGCCATCCCGCGACGATGCATGCGGCGCATATGGACTACGTGAGCGTCGAGGAGGATTTCGTCGGCGACCCGGCCTGCTTCAGCGAAAAAATGCTGCGTCTGCCGAAGGACGGCCAACCATACGTGCCGTCGAAACTGCTCACCAATGTCGTGCCGGCCGTGCCGGAGCGCGGCGACGTCGTCAACATCGGCGTAACGGCCAGCGCGATGAAAATCAATCCGCACTTTCTCGCAACGTGCCAGGCGATCGTTGACACCGCGCGCGTGCCAGTCAAATTCCATTTCATGACATGCTGGAGCGAAAGCATCGATCTCGCGTACGTCAGAAAGTCGATCTACGCGACGTTGCCGGAATCGAGCGTGGACGTGTATGGCTCACTCAGCTACCCCGAGTATCTGAAGATCCTCAACACGATGGACATGTTCGTGAGCCCGTTCCCGTTCGGCAATACCAACGGCATCGTCGATTCGTTCACGATGGGCCTGCCCGGCGTCAACCTGTGCGGACGTGAAGTGTTCGAGCATATCGACAGCGGCCTTTTCGAACGCGCTGGCCTGCCGTCATGGCTCACGACTCACTCGACCGACGAATACGTGCGCGCCGCCGCCCGGCTCGCCGAACAGCACGACGAGCGCGAAGCGCTGCGTCGGCGCCTGATCGACGGCAAGGCGGTCGAGCGGATCTTCGAAGGGCGCCCCGAGGCGTTCGGCGAAGGCGTGTTGAAGTTGCTGAACGGTCTCAGCGAAAAGTAAGCCATTCGACCGCGTCAAACGGACGGGCCGCGACGGAAGATATTCCGTCGCGGCCCGTTTTCACATCCGTCGGCGGTCGCCTCGCTCAATACGCGACGTAAGGGCCCATGCCGCCGGGCGTCGGCTGCTGCTCGATGGCGGCGTACACATTGCGGCCGTAGAAAAACGGCAAACCCCAGTCGAAGATCGCGGACTGCACGAACGCCGGTCCCGCCAAAAGCGGCAGCGCCGAGTCGCCGCTATACGTCCGGGCGATCGTCGTGGCATTGCCGACGCTGAAATTCACCGCGCTCGTGGTGCCGTTCACGCCCTGGATCGTCGCGCTCAATTGCTCGGTCGATCCCGGGCAGTAGTACGAATTGTTCGGGCTCGCGCAGACAGGCAATACGCTGGTCTGGAAAAACAGTCCCGTCGAGCCACTGTCGAGAATACTGCGCGAATAGGTGATGCCGTTCTGCACGGTCGTGAAAGTGCCATTCGACGGACTCACGCCGATTACCTGCGCGCCGCCCAGCGTGTTGTTGGTCTGCGTGCCGATGCCGAATATCAGTTGCCCGCTGACCGATTGTGCGCCGCCCGATACCGTCGGCAGACTCAGCATCGAACCGTTGTTGTCGGTGGCGAAGTACGGAACCGGATTGGCCACCTGCAGTTCTTCGGCGAGCGGAATTGACGTGCATGCCCCGCCATTGCAGCCGTAGTACGTGCCGGCCAGCGCCTGCTGCACGCAGTTCGCGCCGCAATCGTGCTTGAACACGCCGATGCCGAGAATACCGTTGGCCTGCAACGTGGCCGGCGTGTTGCGCGCTGCGCCCAAGTTCGCGCAATCGGCGGGCAGCGTTGCGTAGTTCGGGTCGATCACCTGGATCGGCAGTGACGCGGCTTTTTCGCCGGCGATCTGCAAGTCGGCGAGTTTCACCGAGCCCCACGTGTAGCCGTCGAAAAACTGCATGCATTCGGCGACCAGATGGCCCGACGCGTCCTTCTGTTGCGGCAGCGTCATCGAAGCAGGCAACTGGGACGCGAACAGGCGCACGCCCCACGACCCGGTATCGACCAGCACATGATCGATGGTTTGACATTGCGTCGTGCCCGGCGCGCAGATGGTGAGGCTGACGAACGGCATGTTCGGCACATCGCTCACGCCGGAATCGACCGTCACGCGCACCGCGTTCGCAGCCAGCGTTTGCGACAACGGCGAGGTGTTGGCTACCGACGGACCGGGCGAGGCACTGGTCGAACCGTTGCTGCCGGCCGCGCTGCCCGAGCCGCTGGAGCCGCCGCCCCCGCCGCCGCACGCACCGACGAGCAACGCGAGCAGCGCCGCGCTCAGCAAAGTTTTGAACGAAGACATAAAGCGCATGGTCCGCTCCGTTATTGAATGACGCCGGCATCGACGCCCGCGGGCACCGCTTGCGGCAGATAGGCATGACCGGAGAACGCCCGCAGATGACCGCCGGAGTACACGACCAGGTCGCTGTTGGAAACCGCCAGCGGCGTTCCGCGGCGCGTCGTGGTGGCGGCGACATACGCGTCGAATGAAGTCCCGAGCATGGATTTCAGATCCGGCAGCGTCGGCCCTTCCCACGCGACACCGAACACGATGCCGTTGCGCGCGACGTACTCGCGCACCAGCGTGCCGGACGGCAG
This sequence comes from Paraburkholderia sp. BL18I3N2, assembly GCF_003001875.1. NCBI lineage: Bacteria > Pseudomonadati > Pseudomonadota > Betaproteobacteria > Burkholderiales > Burkholderiaceae > Paraburkholderia > Paraburkholderia sp. BL18I3N2. Next base: position 824,202 of record NZ_PVNC01000001.1, on the reverse strand, counting down.
CGTCATCAGGTGCACCGAATACGCGCTTTGCGTATTGGCCGTGTGAGCCACCGCGCGCAAGCGGGACTGATCGCCGTCGACGGTGCTGACGTTCTGGCCGAGTGTCGCGTGCACGGCAAACGACAGCGCGCAGCTTGCCCCGAGCATTGCGCGAGCAATGCGGGAATAGAGCATCGGTTTCAAGTGAGTTCCTTCGAGGTGAAACGCTCGTGACCCGGCATCGAGCCGGTCACGAACGGCAAACTAGGGGCGCACGCTTCGCCGGTGGTGCCGTGCTGCATTCACACTGGTTGGGCTGCGTGAATGCGTCTACGGAGTGGCGGCGCGAAACTTTAGGCATCGCGGCGAAACGCGCCAATCGTTTGCGGCGGGATTTAAACCCTTGTGCGGCATGGCGTCGTTTGGGTCTGTTTGATATTTCAGGACCAGATCACCGATGGACGGCGCTTGAGCGCGCGTTTTTGCTTCGCGGCTCGTTTAAAGCGAACAGTGAAGCGCACCGCTCAAGGTCGAAGCAGAAAAAATTCATGCGCGTAGCATTGCTGCGGCCGATGTAAGCGAGCGCTGAAAAGATCCAATAAAATGCAGCTTTTTGTCCGACAATACAAAGCCTTAAAAGGCTTTTTGTATGACCAGATAATCGACGCGTTAATCGTGATTTCCGGACAAAAAAATGCCGCGGATAACTCGAAGGTTATCTGCGGCATCGGTGGTTCGAACGTAATGCCTCAGCGATTCAACGCATCAACGTCCGTTACTTTTTCTGCTGCTGCAAAAGCGATTTAAGCTCCTGCACGTTTTCTTCTACGCGTTTTGCGATCACGGCATACGACTCAGCTTGCGTCTGATAAGCCGCTTGCGCCAGTTGCTGCATATCGGCAAGCGACTTGTGCAGACTCTGCTGGATCAACTCGGCAGCTTTGCCCGAAGGCGCCGCGCCGCCGGCCGACAACTGGCCCGTCAGCGACTGCAATTCGCCCAAGGTCGAGCGCAGCATGTCGGCCTGCTTCTGCGCGAGGGACTGCATCCCCTGGAAAGCCGTCTGATTCGCCTGAACCAGTGCTTCCATGTCCTTGCGTCGCGCTTCCATGATGGCGGGTACGTCGAAGCCGGGGAGCTTGAACTGCTCCAGCATTTTGCTGAAATCGCCAAACGGATTGGCGGCGTCAGGTCGGTCCATGCGAAATCCTCCTTAACGGTTGAATACTCGCCGGCGGTGCATCGCCGCGTTATGTCTGCGTGACGCATGCACTAGCGGCATCGCGTGCGCCGCGCGTCCGCAGGAACGGACGGGTTCTGGGGTCGGACGGCACATCGTTCAATCATGCGCCATCCGGAAACAATGCGCCAGCGGGCACACCCTGGCTCCCACGATGCCGTCGGCGGAACTTGCCGGACACCGGCCGCGCGCCGGGAAAGGCGAAGTAAGTTACAAGGCAGCTTCAGTAACCCTACGAATCGGCAGGTCGACTATCGTTGCTCATGTGCCGGCGCACTGTAGCGCCGGCGCTGTCTCGATGGGAGCGAGTTCATGAAAAAATCAATCTTGAGCGCGGCGTTGTGCGCCGTGCTGACTCTGGCCGCGACGGCCGCGTTTGCCCAGGAAGCGCCGCCGCCCGCGGCCCCTCAGTCGCACGGCGAGCCGCAGCACGGCGACGGGCCGCCGCCGCATGGCCGGATGGGTCCGATGGGCCCCGGCTTCGCGGTGATCAACGATCTGGAGCAGTTGCGCCGCCTCTATGCCATGAGCGGACGTCAAGGTGAAATCGTCGCCGTGTATCACGACGTGCTGAACAAGACGCAAGATCCGATGCTGCGTCACTACGTGTACGACTCGCTGGCTCGCGAGCAGTTGAAGCCCGCCAATCCCGATCAGGCAATCGCGACGCTGCGCACCAGTCTGTCGGAAGACCTCGCCGCGGCGAACAAGGCGCCGCGCGGCGGGCCGGGCGGCATGCCGCCGCCGGCTCAGGCGCAGTAATTCTCGCGAGGGTATGGCGGCGCAAGTCTCGCCGTGACGCCGGCACATACATGTAGGACGTGGTCGGTCCATGCCCTGCCTCACTACCGCGTGGCTCGCCAACTGAGTGACCGCTCGACACGCATGCCGACCCGTTCGCGCTCGGGGTTTTTTCCGCCATACGGCAAACTCACGGCAACTTGTACGGAGCGTTCCTGATTGGAAGCGCTCCCGCCTGCGCGCCGTCTAACCATTCAGCACACTGCGTTAGCTTTCCCACATTGCCGCTTCACTGACCACTTCTCATCCTCCGTCAGGTGATTAGGATATGAGCACTGCAACACTGGTGCCCTGGTGAAGAATGCGCTACCCGCTGAATCTGGCCGTCGCCGCCGTCCTGCTGGTTTTTGTCCTCGCCTGCATCATCAAGCTTGCCTTGAACTGATGCCCGATACGGACAGCGTCACCCGCACCGTTGCACGACCTCACGCCGCTTGCCGGCGAAGTCGATCCCCATCCGCACATCCTCCTTTTTCCCGCCGCGTCCGCTGATTCTCGCGACCCGCGAAAGCCCCACGCGACACCGCTCCGCGCCATGACATAGGACGAAATAATTGTTGAATGGAGTTCGGGAAGTCACGCGCCCATACTTCGTTTCGCTGCCGGTGCGTACGAAACAAAACGCATGAGATCAAGGGTGCTTCACGTGCGACACGTTTCGCCGATGATCAACGATCCTACGGTTGCCCGATCATCGAAGAACCGTTCGAACATTCCGGCACCGCGTGCCGACGACAGGATCAACAATGTTGCCTACTTCAACGAAATCCCTCAGAAAAAATGCCGCCCGTCTGGCGTGCGTGACGATGGTCTTTTGCAGCGTGCTGCTGACCGGTTGCGCCGGCAGCAGCATTAAAGATGCGAGCGCGGCGAGCACGCCGGTCCAGGTGCGCCCGGACAACATCTATGTCTACACCTTCGACGCCAATCCGGATCAGGTCAAACTGGACGGCGGCATGATGCAGAAAGTGAAGACTCAGATCGAAGGTTCGTCCGCGGCGCAAAAGCAGGCCGCCGATGCCGCCGAAGTCCGCGAGCAGGTCGCCAACGAAATCGTGCATCAATTGCAGTCGATGGGTCTGCGCGCGATCCGCTCGGATATCCCCGCACCCGCCGATCAGAACGTGCTGCTCGTGCAAGGCAGCTTCAATACGATCGACTCGGGCAATCGCCGTCGCCGTATGTTGATCGGCCTCGGCGCGGGCAAGAGCCAGGTAAGCAGTTCGGTGCAGATTCTGTACAAGCCCGCGGGCGGTGCGCCGCGTCTGGTGCAAACCTTCACCGCCAACGCGGACAGCGGCAAGGCGCCGGGCATGGCCGAGACGGCGGGCGTGGGCGCGGCGGCCGGCAGTATCGCGACATCGGCGGCGGTGGGTGGCGGTCTGCACGCGGTATCCGAAACCAAACGCGCCGGTGTGTCAGCGGACGCGAAACGCCTCGCCGATGCGGTGGCCAAGCAGATTGGCGAGATCGGTGTGAATGGCGGATGGCTCTCGACGGAACACATCAAAGGTTGATAACGCATTAGCCGGCGTGTTGAACCGGAAGAATCATGAACAGCGCGGCAGAGTTGGAATTCGATCCGACTCTGCCGTTCGGTTTTCAGGCCTGCGCTTCAGGCCTTCGTATAACGCAGCCACACTGCACCGTGTTCCTTTTGTTCGACGGACGTGAGCTTCAGATACGCGGGCGCTCGCCACTTCTCCATGGCCACTTCGAACGAGGAAGGATGTTCGCTGCGGCCATCCACCAGCGGCAAAATCAGCACGCTGACTTCGTCGACGAGACCCGCGTTCACGAACGCGCCGCTCACATGCGAGCCGCCTTCCACGATCAGCTTCTTCACACCGAGTTCACGCGCCAGTGTTTGCACGACCTTGCCGAGATCGAGTTCGGTCTTGCCACCGAACACGTATGACACGCCGATCGATTGCAGGTAAGCGAGGTAGTCGTCGGCAACCTGTTCGGTCAGCACTTCGATCACGTGCGACTTGAGCGCGGTGTTGCTCTTCCACGCCACGCGGCCCTGCGGATCGATGGAAATCGCGTACTGATCCGCTTTGCGTTCGACGAAGTGATCGGTGCGCGGCACGGCGCCCTTGGCGAGCCCTTTCGGATAATCCGTGCCGTGCGCAATTTCCTGCATCGTGACGCGCCCGCAGATCCAGCCGTCGGCTTCGAAAGTGGCCGCCGTGTTTTCGTACAGGTCCGAAGCATAGTCGAGGTGCCAACCGTCCGTCAGGCTGCGGCCGTCGAGCGAGGACATCATGTGAGCGACGATATAAGGGTTCATGCGTCAAGCCTCCGTGTCAGGTCATTGAGAAGACCTTGCAGCAAGGGCCGTTCCGCAGCCGCGTTGATGGCTTGCTGACAATGCACATGGGGTCGGTCGAGCGGCAAGCGGGCAATTCATCGGTGACCATTCGCAGCATGCCGCAGCGAATGCACGACGCGACGCGACGTGGCGCCGCGCGGCCAGCGGATCAATAAAAGCCGCCGTGATGCGGCGCAGGTCGCGCATCGGCCATGGCGCGCAGCGACTCCAGTCCGCGGCTGATCCAGCTCTTGACCGTACCGACCGGTGCATCGAGCGTATGCGCGATCTCCGATTGCGACTGGCCCCGGAAATAGGCGAGCGCGATCGCCTGACGCTGAACCGGAGCCAAACGGCCGAGATAGGAGGACAGACGTTCGGCATCCAGCGCGAACTCCTGCCACAGGTTTACGTCGGCGTCGCTCGCGGCGATGCGCTCGTCCAGCTCGTCGACATACACGCCGGAATACGGATTGCGCCGCAAATAATCGAGCGCCTGATTCTTCACGATGGTCGACATCCACGTGGACGGCGAAGCCTTGCCCGGGTCGTACGAACCGGCGAAGCGCCAGATCTTGATGAAGCCGTCCTGCACCACTTCTTCGGCCGATTCGCTGGTGCGGGTGACGCGCACCGCGAGGCCGAACAGGGACGGCGCCGACGCCCGGTACAGCGCCTCGAACGCGCCGGCTTCGTGCCTTGAAACGCGCTCGAGCAGCGCCGCGAGATACGCGCTCTTCTGATCCAGTGCGGACGCGCCGATAGTCGCGTCGGTCGAAGCATCATGTGACATTGCACATCCTCCGGGACGGTGCGCGCGCTATTCCTGACCGGCCTGCGGCGACTGCGATCCGGCAAACCAGCCCTCTTCGCGCGCGACACGTTCGAGCGCCGCCTCGACCATCGCGCAAGCGCGGTTGCTGACGTCGCCGAGATAGCGGTGCAGCGCGGCGTCCTGCGCCGAGCGCGACGTGCAAGCGTCGCTGTAGCGCTCGAACGCCGAGAGCTTCATGACCAGTTCCGCCAGGTGACGCGGACATTCGCACGCGATCGTCGAAGAACGGCCGGCAATCACTTCCAGCTCGCGGTCGTCGTAGCGACGGCGCACGCGCGACCACACGGCGTCGTCGCCGATGCGTTCCTGAATGCGCACGCGTTCGCACAGGTCGCCGAGCATCTGACGGAATTCTGTCCGGCTGTCGGGCTCGCGATAGAGACGCACGCCCGCCACGCGCAGAATCTCCGCCGCCGAGCCGGTGCCGAAGCTGTAGACGACCGCGATGGCTTTCGCGCGAACCGCGTCGCCGAGCGCGATGATCTGCGACGCAATGTCTTCTTGCAGTGAGTCGACGCTGACCAGCAAGGCGTCGATCGGCGCGCCGCGCTCTCCGCTCGTGCCGCCATCTGCCGCGGCGATGGAGAGATCGGCAAACGTGATCAGCTCGTTCACGCCATAGGGCCGCAAATCGACGCCCGACGCCCGAAAACGCTGCGCAAGGCCGCCGCCCACGAGGGCGAGCCGGAGATCGACGGACTCGACCAACGGGAGGTCAGTCGCGCCGCCGCTCTCGCGTCCGCTGCGCGCAGCGAGAAATTGCAATTGCTCGCGATCGAGCCGCGCGATCGCGCCGATCGCATGGCCGCGGCTCACCAGCAGTTTGATCAAAGTGAGTCGCCTGACGTCGTCTTCCGTGTAGAGACGCTGGCCTGACGCGGTTTTAGCCGGCCCGACCACGCCGTAACGGCGCTCCCAGATCCGCAAGGTGGTGACCGGCATCTTGGCCAGGCGCGCTGCCTCGCCGCTTCTGTAGCCCTGTTGAGCCGGTTGTTGTTCGTCCGACGAAGTCATCATGAAACCCTAAATCGTTCAATTATCGATTCAAGCATAGTTCATTTTGAATGACACGAAACGATTTAGCGACTCATAGCCCATAATTGAAACGGTATTTTGATGCACTATGATTCTTGACATCACTCACGCAGTTCATTTCCTCGCCCGGACGACTACTCAAGACGCCCGTGAGGCGCGGCCGGCCGCCGCTCCGGCCAGCGTCGCACAGCATGCTGGAAGTCTTTCAGCGCTGCGGCGGACCGAGGCCGGCTGCGTGGACCGCGCGCCGCTGGCGTCGCGCGGATGGTGCGCCGGACGGCGATCCCGCGCCAGGTTGCGTATGGTGCGACGCGGATGGCTTGGGTTTGTGTGGCGACTGGCTGAACGGCGGCCGAGTGGAAGGCGCGTCGTTGAGCGGCAGAGCGCTCGGCATGAGATGCTGCGGGCGCTGCATTTGGTTAGCGATTGGGGACGCCAAGCTCAGCGGCTGCGTATTCAGCGCTGAATGCTGGGGCGCTGCAGTCGGTTTAGCGATTGGCGACGCGGCGCTGAGCGGCTGGTCATTCCACGCGAAATACTGCGGGCGCTGCAGCCGGTCTAGCGATTGGAAGCCCGGCACAAAGCGGCTGCGCATTCCGCGCGAAATGCTGCGAGCGCTGTAATCGGTCTAAAGGTTGGAAATGCGGCGCCGGAGTGCGGAGCACCCGGTGCGAACCATCGCGCGCGCTGCGGTCCATCGAGTGCGTGCTCCTGGACGCGGCACCGCGCGCTCGCCTGGAAGCAGAATGAAACGCGCCACCCGCCCCGGCGCATTAAGCGGCCGGAGCCAGGAGGCGCGATCGGCACAACAAACTGGACGCGAAAACTCGGCCGCTCAAGCGACCTTATAGCGTTCCAGCCAATGCGCATAAGGCGCCGGCAACGTCCACGACGGACGCTCGATGCCGAGCTTTTTCGCCGCATGATACGGCCAGTGCGGATCGGCCAGATGCGCACGGCCGACCATCACCAGGTCCAGTTGCCCGTCCTTCACCGAACGATCCGCCAGTTCCGGCGTGTCGATACCCCACGCCGACGAAACCGGAATCCCAGCCTCGCGGCGCACGCGCTCGGCGATCGGCGCGAGAAACGCCGGCGCCCACGGAATCGCCGCCGTCGGCGTGGAGAAGCCGACGCTGACGCTCAGCATGTCGAGGCCTTCGCGCTTGAAATTCTTCGCCAGTTCGATCGATTCGACGAGAGTTTCCTCGTCGCGGCCGTCGTACTCGATCACGCCGAAACGCGCCGTCAACGGCAGATGCTCCGGCCATACCTTGCGCACCGCCGCCAGCGTTTCGAGCAGGAAGCGGCTCCGGTTCTCCAGGCTGCCGCCGTAAGCGTCGTCGCGCTGGTTGGAGTGCGTCGAAAAGAAGCTCTGGCCGAGATAGCCGTGCGCGAAATGCAGTTCGAGCCATTCGAAGCCCGCGTCGCGCGCACGCTTCGCGGCGGCGACGAAATCTTCGCGAACGCGCGCGATGTCGTCGAGCGTCATGGCTTTCGGCACCTTCGGCAGATTGCCGCCGAACGCGATCGCCGACGGCGCAATGGTTTGCCAGCCGCGGCTGTCGTCGGCGGCGATGTGGTCGTCGCCTTCCCACGGACGGTTGGCGCTGGCTTTGCGGCCCGCATGGCCGATCTGGATACCCGGCACCGAGCCGGCCGCCTTGATCGACGCCACGACCGGCGCGAACGCCTGCGCCTGCTCGTCCGTCCAGATGCCCGCACAACCCGGGGTGATGCGGCCTTCAGGCGACACGGCCGTCGCCTCGACGATCACCAGACCCGCGCCGCCGCGCGCCAGACCAGCCAGGTGGATGCGGTGCCAGTCGTTGATCACACCGTCTTCGGCGGTGTATTGGCACATCGGCGGAATGGCGATCCGGTTGCGCAGGGAAACGTCTTTGAGCTTGTACGGCTGGAACAATGCGGACATCAGGCTAAACTCCTCTGGACTTGCTTGTACGGTAGTTCGATAAACATCGAATAACGAAGTATCGCAGAAACCTTTATCATTTGCAGGATGCGCACCTATAACCACCCCGCCGCCGAGGATTTCGCGCTCGGGCGGCTCTTTCATGCCCTGAGCGACCCGGTCCGCCTCGAGATCGTGCGGCGCCTCGCGTCGGTCGACGAGGCCACCTGCGGCGAACTCGACGGCGGACGCCCGAAGTCGAGCGTGTCCCATCACTTCCGGATCCTGCGCGAGGCGGGTCTCGTGCGCACGCGCGTGGCCGGCACCGTGCATCAGAATTCGCTGCGGCGCGCGGAACTGGACGCCCGGTTTCCGGGCTTGATGGAGGCGATTCTCAAGCAGATCGTCGCGGAACCGGCGGAGAGCGAGCCGGCTTGACGTCAGGGTCCGGCGTCGCGCGCGCGACGATCCGCGCCTCTATTCGCGCCAAAGCTTCCGCATCAGCGCGAGCAACGCCGTTGGGGCCGTGCCTTTTTGACAATAACCGTCGAAATTGTGACGTGCCTTGCCGGTTTCCTTCACGTGATCCTCGTCGAGCGATGTGAACGCGACAATGCCCAGACTCTGCGTCGGCAGATAGCTGCGTAGCGCGCTCGCGGTTTCATAGCCGTCGCGCTCCGGCATCATGATGTCGAGCACCACCACGTCGGGCACCCAGTCCCGCACGCAGCGCAGCGCCTGCTCGCAGCCGTCGGCGGCGCGAGCTTCGACGCCTTCATAAGAGAGATACGTCGCGAGCGCTTCGGCCGCACCGACGTTGTCGTCGACGACCAGCACGCGCGGCAATTCGTGCAATACCCGGATCTCACGGGCGCTCCACCTTTGGCAAGTAGCGGGGGTTCGGGGCATAGGCGTGACAGCTTGCGATAAAAACCCTTAGCTGACAGCAAACCGCGTACCAACGGGCGGGGAATGGGTGTCACGATATCGGAGACGCCGCCTCGACCGCATCGGACGCCGCTCCTTCACGTGCTGCGCATACATGCCTGAGAGACGGCGGCGAGCAGGCGCAACGGACGGGATTGCAACAGTACCGTCATCAAGCCGGCAATGACGACCGGACCGCGCTTATGGCGCGTCGCGTCGACCAGCGAGCCTGCGGCGTTTGACGATGCATTTCGCACGGTTGACCGCTAGAGCGCGCCGCGCGGCGAACGGTTCGGGCGTATCGGCTTCAACATGCGGACGAGGGCACTGGCGACAAATTCCGGAACGGGCGCCAGCCTTATCAACCCGTATGCCGCGTACGCGACGCCGCGAAACGCGAGCGCCGCACCGTCCATCACGGATGGTTGTACATCGCATTCCAATCCGAACTGGAGACAGGCGCGCGTCCCGCCTCCGACGAACCGCTCGCGCTGCCGCCGAAACCCGTCGCGGCATGCCGCGCCGCCACCCGTGCTTCGGCGGCCTGAATATCGGCCGGATAGTTCGGGTCTTCACCTCGGCCCGGGTTATAGCCGGCCTGTTCGAGTTCAATCAACTCGGCACGCACTTGCGCACGAGTGACAGGCGAGTTCGTTTGGGCAAACACCGCAACCGGCGCTGCAAGCACAGCGGCAACCACAACGGCTTGAATAAGGGACTTCATGACGACGACCTCCAGACTTCGCTTTGTTCTGCTACGAACAGCCCTGTTCGTAATTCAGTGACGACAGTCTAGAAAAGTCGGTGCTTGAGAATAAGTGCCGTGCGTGGAGAGGATTGTTCTGGAATGTGGATAAAGCGCGGTTGGGCCTCTTTTTCTCGAAACGAAGGCCGGTGCGCAGGCAGCGTTACCGGCGTGGAAAAAGACACCGATGCGTCTTCACATGGAGATCCGGATTTCCGCACCGATGGCCCGCATAGTCGATCTGCTCGCCGAGTGCGAGGTCCATGGCGGCTTATGCGTGGACGTCGATGGATTAACAGCATCCGCCGGCTTGCCACTGCCGCCTGCACGTGCCGCGAGGCTTGCGGCAGGGATCGCCGTCAAGGCGGATCTTTGCAGTAACGCGCGCATGCCGCCGCCTCATCGTCCGCGGAAAAGATGAGTCATGCTGGTCCGCGAAGGTCGCTGCCAGCATCACGCGAATATGACAAAAATCTCATGCAGCCGGCCGCCCGATTGCCGTTTCGTTGCTACCGCATGTCCTGACATTTTTCTCATGTTTTGGTCACGATGGCACACCGCCGGCGATTCACACTGGGCTCACGAATCGCCAAACGGCGGTCGTCACCCAGGAGATTTCAACATGAATGCTGCAAGACTCTTCACTCTGTCAGTCGCCGCGCTGACGATACTCGGCGCGGCCTCGCATGTCGCGCAGGCACAAGGCAAGTCTCGCGCTGAGGTGAAACAGGAACTGGCTCAAGCGCAACACGCCGGCTTGATTCCATCGAGCAAGACACAATACCCGCCAGACGCCAGGACGATTGCCCGCAACAAGCAGACACACGCCATTGCGTGGCATGGTCATAAAACGACGCCTTCAGTGGATCAGCATGACAAGCTCTCAGCGAAATAACGACATGTGCCGCCGGTACCACCACGCCCGGCGGCATGCGCGCCTGTTGCCGTCGAACGGGGCGTGCTCACGCTTTGCGTGCGGCGTCGCGTCCTGGGCGCGCCGCCATGCCGTGGCTTGAGTAACCATGGTTGGGAAAGCGCAGCCAGAAGCAGGTGCGTACATGTGGCCGGCTTTCGCAGCCGCATTGCCCTCCGTGGCTCGTCATGATCGACTTCACGATGGCAAGGCCCAGCCCTGTGCCCGATGCCGAACCGTGCCGCGAAGGGTCCACACGATAGAACCGCCGGAATATATGTTCGAGATGGCGAGCTTCGATTCCCGCTCCCGAATCCGACACGCTCAGCGTGGTCCAGTCCTGCTCCTCCTTGCAGTCGACGGTAATCGTGGTCCCTCGCGGCGCCTGCGCGAGCGCATTCGAGAGCAGGTTGCTGAGCGCGCGTTGAAAGAGCAGCAGATCGGCCAGCACCGTGCCCTCGCCCGTCACCTTGATCTCGACCTGCGCATCTTCGGCCACGGTCTCGTAGTAGCCGGCAACGCGCTCGGCCTCCGCGACCGCGTTGAGTGAACGCAAGGACGGGGGCGCATCAGGCTGATCGGAACGTGCGAGGAACAGCATGTCTTCGATCATGCGCGATAGCCGCCGATACTCGTCCACACTGGATTCGATGACGTCCCGGTAGTCCTCCGCGCTGCGACGCTGTGACAACGCTACCTGAGCAGCGGCAAGCAGATTGGTGAGTGGCGTGCGCATATCATGCGCGAGATTGGATGAGAATTGACTCAGCCGTGTGAACGATTCGTCGAGCCGCGCGAGCATGCCGTTAAAGGCCTGCTCCAGTTCCTTCAACTCGCCCGACGCATGCAATTCCGGCAGTGGTTGCGCGAGACCACTCGTCGACATCGCCTCTGCCCGGGCCACCAGCCTGCGCAGCGGCAGCAGTCCCACCAGGGCGATGCCGTATGCGAACACGGCGGCTAAATGCACACCCAATACTTCGATGGCCACCGTGGTGTAAGCGTACACGCGCAACAGCGCTTTATCGCCAGTGCCATCGTATTGGATGGCGACGAGCACCGGCGGTCCGATCCCGCCATTGAGCGCCACGCTCTGCACCAGGTATCGAAGATTCGAACCCGCGCGCGCCAGCGCCGCGGGCGCACCCTGCAGCACGATTGCCGCAATCGGCGCATACGGCTTGAACCCCGCCGTACTCAACAGGCGCTGGCCCGCTGTATCGTAAATGGCAAGCGCCATGTGCGGATGCCCACGCAGACGGTCGATCACCGTCTGCGCATTGCCGGCAATGGAATGCACCGTCGGAGTCCCGGCCAGATGCGTGCGTAGCGCCGCCATCGTGCCGGACATCTGCTCGATCGAACTCGACTCGAGGCAGTTGCGCAGCGCGTGATATAGCGCAAGCCCGCTCAGCGCGAGGATCGCCGACGTAGACAGGATGATGAGAGCAGTGAGCCTTGCACGCAGCGTACGTGGCACCACGCGCCTGATCAATTGCCGCCGCCGCGGTTTTCCAGCACATAACCCATGCCTCTCACGGTGTGAATGAGCTTGGGTTCGTAGGCGTCGTCGATCTTGGAGCGCAGTCGCCGGATTGCCGAATCGACCACGTTCGTATCGCTGTTGAAGTTTATGTCCCACACTTGCGACGCGATCGTTGCGCGCGGCAGGATTTCCCCTTCCTTGCGCATGAGCAGCCACAGCAGCGTGAATTCCTTGGCGGTGAGCAGGATCACGTCGTTCTGCCGGGTGGCCTTACGCCGCGTCAGATCCAGTTCGAGATCGGCGACCCTCAGCAACGCGGATTCGCGTGGCTTGCCGCGCCGCAGGATCGACCTCACGCGCGCGATCAGTTCGACGAAGTCGAACGGCTTCGCCAGGTAGTCGTCGGCGCCGAGCTCCAGGCCTTTGACGCGGTCTCCCACGTCGTCGCGCGCGGTGAGAAACAGCACCGGCGTGCACCGTTTGCGGCGCAGGTTTTGCAGCAGCGTCCAACCGTCCTGTCCCGGCAACATCACGTCGAGGATCAGCAGATCGTAGTCTCCCGTCTCCGCCTGATGCTGGCCCGTCACACCGTCTTGTGCCCAATCGACGACATATCCCGCCTCAGACAAGCCCTTTCGCAAATAGGCGCCGGTCTTCGGCTCATCTTCCACCAGCAGAATCCGCATTGCCACTACCTCGAAAAAATGCCCAACCGGCGCAGCAACTGAGCGGGCGAGGTCTTCACTAGCCAGATCGATGCGACAGCACGGTGAACCCGACTGCCGCGGGGATGGACGGCGGAATGGCCCTCAACCAGAGTGACAGCATGCCGCCGCTCAATGCGAATGGAATACCCGTGAAGACCAGCAAGCCATCCTTAGCATTATTAAACGTGATGAACTGCACGACAAACACCATGAGGAGACGCCAATTTGCAGCGGTCCACGTTGACGGTGAGAACCGGCAAGCCGCTGGTTTGTTCAACCTCGACCTCAGCAGCGCCTGGCACTTTCTGCAAGGCCGCCGCGATCTTTTCGCCCGTGTCGCTGAGCACCGTCATGTCGTCGCCGAAGAGTTTTACCGCGACACCGCTGCGCACGCTAGAGATCAATTCGTCGAAACGGAGTTATATCGGTGGGAAACTTCGTAATTCTTTCCCGGCAATTCCGCAAGAACGGCTTCGATTTGCGCAACGAGTATGTCGCGCGACTTCTACCCCACCGATGCGGATCACTGCCTGCGCAGGAACGCCCCGAAGCCCCGCAATCCGGCGCGCTCCTCGACAACTGACCCCAACTGCCGACACTCGACCTGAATGCCTCGCGCGGGAGCGTTTTTCACAAATTCATCGATCAGTTCGCGCGCGTCCGGGTCGATGAAATCCGCGCGGCTGCCGTCGAGTATGACCGTGGCCCGATCGGGAATTGCCTTCAGATGTTCCTTGAGGCTGACCTTCGCGAGAAACGACACGTCCTTGCGCAATGACAGCAGGAAGTGGTCATCATGCTGCGCCATGGTGATTGGCCGCCGCATGTGCGCATGAATGGCGAACGCGACGCTGCACGCAATCCCGATCACGATGCCCATCAACAGGTCGGTCAGCAGCACGGCGGCGATCGTAACGACGAATGGTGCGAAACGCGCGAAGCCCTGTCTGGCGGCATCCGCGAACATCGACGGTTTGGCGAGTTTCAGCCCCGTGAAAATCAGAATGGCGGCGAGACTCGCGAGCGGAATCAGATTGATCACCGCTGTCAGCGCGAACACGCTCACGAGCAGCAATACGCCATGCACGACGGCCGACCAGCGGCTTTGCGCACCCGCTTCGACGTTCGCGGAACTGCGCACGATCACGGACGTGATCGGCAGGCCGCCGATCGCACCGGCCACGATGTTGCCGATGCCCTGCGCCTTGAGTTCGCGATCCGGCTGCACAGGGCGTTTCTTCGGATCGATTTGCTCGACGGCTTCGAGACAGAGCAGCGTTTCCAGACTCGCGACGATCGCGATCGTCATTGCCAGGCGCCAAACGTCCGGATTCAGCATATGCGTCAATTCAGGCCAGTTGAACACCTTGTCCAATGCCGCAAACGAGGCCAGCGACGGCAGCGACACGCGATGCTCGAGCGGCGGCGCGAACCCCGGAGCAACGAAGTCGAGCAACAGCGTGACCGCAATACCGAACAATACGACCGCCAGCGGCGCGGGCACATGGCGCACGAACGCGAAGCGTCGCGCGGCCCTGGTTTCCCAACTGGCGAGAATGGCCAGCGACACGAGCGCAATCGCGCATGCGGCCACGGACATTGCGCCGAACGGCGTGACGATCGTGCCGCTGGTCACACTGGCGCTGCCGTCGGCCAGGCCTGCCGCGAGCGGCGCCTGTTTGATGATGAGCAACAGGCCGATCGCCGCCAACATGCCCTTGATGACGGAAGACGGCACATAGGCGGCAAAGCGGCCCGCCTTGAGCAGGCCGAATCCGAACTGCATGGCGCCCGCCAGCAGAACCGCTATCAGAAACGAGGAGAAACTGCCGAGCCTCGTCATCCCGTCGACGACGATCACCACGAGCCCGGCCGCCGGACCGCTGACGCTCAGATGCGAACCGCTCAGCAACGCGACGACAAGGCCGCCGATGATGCCGGAAAGCAGGCCGGCGAACGGATCGACGCCGGATGCATTGGCGATGCCGAGACACAACGGAAGTGCGACGAGAAAGACGACAGTGCCGGCAAACATGTCGCGAGGAAACGATGCAAACTGTTCGCGTAGATTCATGATGATTGTGTATCCAGACGTTTCGTACAAGCTGAAGATGAGACAGGCACTCGAAACAGCGCAAGTCGGTTACCTGAATTTAATGGCCACAGGGTGCGTGTACATGACTGACAAATGAGAAGTCCGTCACGTACGCGTGATGGTCAATGAGCTTGATGAAACAGGTCTATGAGCGAGCGGTTGCGCGACGGAGCGAACGAGACGCTCTGTCGGATGTCCGTGTCGTTGATGCTGGACAGGCCGCTCCGGTGGAGGCCCGGAACATGTCTTCAAGTAGTTCTATCGTGCCGATTCGACCGCGCCATGGGTGGGCATTGGTACGGGTTCGGCCCCGCGACGGGCCGCTCGCTCATGGACAAGAACAGCGGCGAATTCGGTGCGACAGGGGCTCCTTCCGCGAGCACGGCATCTATGCCGACGCTCCCACGCACGCTCGCCCAAACGACTGACGCGACGAGCAGACGAATTCCCTCGCATCATCATCTCGCATGGGCGCGGCAGATTCGCTTACTACGTCAGCGACGGCGCCGTGCTCAAGAGCCGGCATCACGAACCTGCGTAGATGTTGCAGAAACTCACCGGCCCAACGCAGTGCGGATTGCCGTCAGGCATCGGGTGTCCGTGCGGCGCGCTGCCAGATTCATGCGATCCTGCCGGCACGCCGCCTTCGTCGCTCTGCGGCGATGGTGTCGCGGCCTTGGCCTTTACGTTGTGGGCGAAACTCGGATGCACATCTGGATAGGATGACTCAGTAACGTAGTGCAAGCCATTGGCTTGTGCCTCGATGAGTTGCTGCTTCACCTCCGCACGTGTCAAGCCCTGAGCCTGAACAGCAGAAGCAATAAATACGGCCGAAGCCAGGGCAAGACTGATGATCGTTTTCATATGCGACTCCGTGGGTGTCGAATAATGCCGCGCATGCGCGCGGGTTGTTGCGAGAGACAACGGCGAGAGGAACACGCACGTTTGCCGATTACTCGAGGTAACGTCCGGTTTCGGCAAACAGCGCCTTATTGCGCTCGATAGTCCGTTTGCTCGGCGGATAGTCGGCTTCGGTCGTCGGTATGAGACCTTCCTTGTATGCCTGAATCAGCTCCTGGCGAACTTCAGCGCGTGTCTTTCCCTGAAGCGCCGGTTTGACCACCGGTGCCGCACTCGACGACAGAGTGGTTTGCGGTACGCCGCCGTAACTCTCAGCTTGCTTGACGGGCGCATGGCGGGGAGACGCCTGCCCCACGTCTGCTAAAGCCAGCGGGGATAAAAGAGCGCCAAGCAGGCCAATCACAAATACTTCTCGAAACTTCATCTGAACCTCCTTTCAATCCGGTGTCGTTATTGACACGACTCCAGTTTGGCGCGCGGAGGGAAACGTCAGGATGATTGCAAGATGATGTTTTTGTCACGAGGCCGCGCAGTCATACGCGCGTCACACATTGCTGCTCGTGTTGCCAATGGCTTGTGTGTCAACAGGCGTTCGCGGATGCAACGGTTGATGCGCGAGATGTGCGCAGTGGAGGGACAGAGAGAAGTGGAGCGCGATATCAGCTGCGCGGGCGGAGAGAGTGCGCCGATCAATCGTAAAAGAGGCGAGAGGTTAAAATTTTTTTAGAGTTGCACACGCAGGCCGGCAGGCCATCACATGAAAACGGCGGGCGCCACCCATGCGCCCGCCTCGCGTGAATTGCGTGAATCGGGTGAATTGCGCAACTCACCCTACTCCCGCCACTAACGCCACTCGTATCACTTGCGCCAACGCAACGGCCGACGCAAGTGATGGCGCTCCAGCCTCACACCCGCGCCCGCATGCAAGAAAGACGGCATGCCGCCCAACTCGACGCCTGCGGCGCGCTCGCGCTCCTCATCGGCTTCGACGGTCTTGTTGGTGTCGATAAAAAGCGCCGCCACGATGCCGACCGCGAGCAGGCCCGCGGAGATATTGAACGGCACGTTGTAGCTGCCGGTCTTCTCGATCAGATAGCCGAACACCACCGGCGACACCATCCCCGCGACACCGAAGCCCGTGTTCATCATGCCGCCGGCCGTGCCCGCATACTTGCCGGCGATGTCGAGCGGCAACGTCCACAACACCGGGTTGGTGATTTCGAGGAAGAAGAACGAAGCCGACAGGAACCACACGGCCGTGAGCGGATCGGTGGCGGACACCATCGGCAGCAGAAACACCAGCGAACCGCCCATGCCCACCACCAGCACCGTACAGCGCGCAAAACGCAAGCGGCCCGTGAGCTTGTAGAGCTTGTCCGACACGACGCCGCCGAGCGTGTCGCCGATCACCCCAGCCAGCAGCGGCAGCGCGGTGAAGAGCGCCAGTTGCTTGAGATCGAATCCACGCGACTCGCGCAGATAGGACGGCAGCCACGTCAGATAAACCCACAACAGCCAGCCATAGCAGAAGTCGACGAACGTGACGAGCCACATGCGGCGCACCAGCTTGCGCCACGGCGTGGCCGCATGTTTGGCGCGGTCGCAATCGCCGGCGCGATAGCCGATTTCCGCGGTTTCCTCGGGCGTGATGCGCCGGTTCTGTTCCGGCGAATTGGTGAACACGAAGAGATAGAGCACGGTCCACGCGAGGCTCGCGATGCCGAGCAGGACGAACGCGTCGCGCCAGCCGCCGGTCGCCACCACGGCCAGCACCAGCGGCGGCGTGATCGCGCCGCCCAGACGCGCGAAACTGTGCGTGATGCCTTGCGCGAAACCGCGCTCCGCCACCGGCATCCAGTAGGTGAAGGCGCGCGTCGCGGTAGGAAACGCGCCGCCTTCGCCGATGCCGAGCGCGAAGCGCATCACGACCAGCATGGTGACGCTGCCCGCGAAACCCGTGGCGAGCGTGGCCACGCCCCAGATCAGCGACAGCACGGTGAGCACCAGTTTCGGCCCGTACTTGTCGGCGAGCCAGCCGCCGATGATCTGCATTGCCGCATACGGATAAGCAAAGGCCGAGAACACCAGCCCGAGTTGAACGGTCGTAAGGCCCATTTCGTGACGAATCAATGGACCGGCGACCGCAATGTTCACGCGATCGATGTACGAGATGAAGTACATCAGGCACATGACCGCCAGGATGATATGGCGTGTCTTGACACGCCGGATACGCGTTTCCATGCTGTCTCCTTTCTATTGTATGTATCGATCTCTACTGCGCATCGACGATGGCCGTGAGCGGCCACCCGATCTACCGCACTGCGACTGAGTTGCGTCTCCGCCCGCGCCGTGCCTGCTCGCGAGCGGCGCCGCGTCAGGTCGGCACCAGCTTGAGCCGCTGCACCTTGCCGGAAGGTCCGCGCGGCAGTTCATCGACGAAGCGAAACTCTTTCGGTGTCTTGTAGCGTCCGAGTTCGCGCAAGCAGTGCTCGCGCAGATCGGCCGGATCGGGCGCGCCGCGGCCGTCGCTCGTGCGCGGCACCACGAAGGCGACAATCTCCTGGCCGTAGGCCGGGTCGGGCACGCCGACCGCCGCGGCATCCAGCACATCGGGATGACGCAACAACGCTTCGTCGATTTCGCGCGGCGCAATGTTTTCGCCGCCTTTGATGATCAGCTCCTTCGCGCGACCGTTGATGTAGAAGTAGCCGTCCGCGTCGCGATAACCGAGGTCGCCGGTGCGCAGCCAGCCGTCCGGCGTAAAGGCAGCGGCTGTCTCTTCGGGCCGCTTGTAATAGCCGCCCATCACCTGCTCGCCGCGCAACACCAGTTCGCCGCATTCGTTGGCGGCGCACTCGCGCCCTTCACGATCGATCACTTTCGCCTCGGCACCCGAAGGCAGGCCGATGCTGCCGACGCGCCGCCGCTCCATTTCGTACGGGTTGCTGAAAACCGGCGCGGCGGTTTCCGTCATGCCCATGGTTTCGATCACGCCGATCCCGAAGCGCGCCTCGAACGCGCGATGATGATCGGCGGGCAATGCGGCCGACGCGCTGCGGCAAAACTTCAGCGCCGACAGATCGTAGGTGCAGGCTTCGTCGGCGTTGAGCAGATACGCGACGATCGTCGGCACCACGTTGATCCACGTGCAGGCATGCAGCGCGACGTCGCGCCAGAACGTGCGGGCGGAGAAGCGCGGCGTCATGACCGCCGAGCCGCCATGAAACAGCGGCGCGAGCAGCGTCACGACCAGACCGTTGATGTGATAAAGCGGCAATGACGCGAGCACGCGATCGTCGGATGTGAGCCGGTGTTCGGCGCTGATGTTGCGTGCGTTCGCCACCAAGTTGCGATGCGTCAGCAGAACGCCTTTGGGCGTGCCCGTGGTGCCCGAGGTGTACATCAGCAACGCGACATCGTCGGCTGCCGGTTCGTGGGCCGTTGCGCGGTCCGTCACAGGCCGCGGCGCGCCGCCGCGCTTCGCGAGCGCCGGCGCCGCGGCAGCGCTCGCGCCATGTGCCGCGGCTTCGACTAACGCAGGTTCATGCTTCGCCAGCGAAGGCGGTTCGGCATCCTCCGGTTCGGTCTGGATCAGTGCGATCTCGCGCGCCAGCCCGGCAGCGCGCAATTCGGCGACTGCTGCGCCGATCACCGCCTGCGTGTCACTCGCGGCGAAGATCATCCGCGTATCGGAATGATCGACGATATAGCGCACCTGTGAGGGCTGGCACAGCAGATTGAGCGGATTGGCAACGAGTCCGCTATACATGGCCGCGAGCAGCAGACGAGCCGTCTGAATGCCGTTGCCCATGAACACGGAAATGACTTCGCCCGGTTGCAGACCCGCTTCCCGGAAGCGTGCCTCCAACGCGCGGCAGTCGTCGCGCAATTCGCGAAACGTCAGGACGGTTGCGCGCCGATCGGGGACCGGCGTTTCATCGTCGTCGAGTGCGGCGAGCAGGAAAGGCTTGTCCGGATGCTGCGCGGCGCGCTCGTCGATCAGCGCGCGAAGGGTGGCGGGTGTGTTCATCGGCCGTACCTCGCGAAGAAGTCGCCGAGCAATTCGTCCGTTTCCGGCACACGCTCTTCGATGGGATAGGCGACCCGCGTGGTGTTCAGATAGTGGCGGAACCCCAGATTGCCCGAGAAGTTGTTGCCGCCCCACGTGCCACAGCCCATCGACAGCGAAAACGGCAAGCCGTTATCGAAGTTGCCGCCGGTGGCAAGGCAATGCGCCTGATTCACGATCACGCGCGCGACGGGCAACGTCACGCCGAGCTGGACCGCTTGCGCGGCATCGCTCGAATGCAATCCGACCGAATGGCCCGCGCCCATGTATGCGTAGATGCTGCGTACGACTTCCGCAGCGGCATCGAAGTCGGCGGCGCGGTACACGGTGAGGACCGGTGCGAGTTTCTCGCCGGAGAACGGATAGTCGCTGCCCGCGCCGCTCTCTTCCACCATCAGGAAGGCGGGATGACGCGCGGCCACGTCGTCCAGACCCGCCACGCGCGCGATCACCTCAGCGGATTTAGCGGTGCACTGTTCCGAGAGCTTGCCGTTGACCCACATCGCCGCCTGCAGCCGGGCCTTCTGCGCGGCGTCGAGGAGTACGCCGCCGCACGCGGTCAGTTCGGCCAGCATCGGCTGATAGATGGCGTCTTCGATCACGATGCTGTTTTCGGACGAACAGCTCGTCGCGTTGTCGAAGGTCTTCGAGCGCAGGATCTTGCGCGCCGCATCATGCAAATCCGCGGACGCCGTGACGATCGACGCCACATTGCCCGCGCCCACACCGAACGCAGGCGTGCCGCTCGTGTACGCCATGCGCACGTTCGCCTGAGAACCGGTGGCGACGACCAGATCGCACTGCCGCATCAACGCAGCGGTCGCCGCCTTGCTGATCGGCGCGGGCAGCATCTGCACGAGGTCGGGATCGATACCGGCCTTCGCGAATTGCGCGTGAATGAACTCGATCAACAGCGCGCAAGACGAGTAACCTTTGGGGGACGGCGCGACGATTACTGCATTGCCGCATTTGAGCGCGTTGATGATCTTGTTGGCCGGCGTCGCCGCCGGATTGGTCGACGGCGTGATGGCTGCCACCACGCCGACCGCGCGCGCGATCTCGACGAGGCCGCTTGCTTTGTCTTCTGCGATCACGCCGGTGGTCTTTTGCCCGTGCAGATCGCGCAGCAGGCCGAGCGTTTTACGATAGTTCTTGCGGAACTTGTCGTCGGCGTTGCCGAGGCCCGTGTCGTGCACCGCGCGTTCCGCCAGTTGCCGGTTGCGCTCGGGCTCCATGATGGCCCACGCGGCGGCATCGGCGGCGGTGTCGAGCGCCTGCTGTCCTGCCTGCTCGAAAGCGCGCTGCGCCGCGCGCGCCTTCGCAACGAGCGTGGCGACGATGCGCTCGGCTTCGCCGTCCGCATGGTGGCCCGCGATTTCGGCTCCTGTGGCCCTGACGTTCATATGGGTTCGCTCCGCGTGAATAGATTGATTGCAGTGCTATCAATCTAGCCAGCCGCGCTTGTGGCGAAGTCCCGTTTTTCGAGCTATCCATTGCAGTGAGTTCGCCAGCATCGGAAAACGCAAAATTCGGTACTTTCCATAGTCCCGAAAAGCAATCAAGTCGATGCAAAATCAACGGTGTGAATACGCTGCGAGGGAGTGGGATGTCGACGTCAAATCAGTCGAATGCAGCTGCAGTGCGCGCATTTCGCGTACTCGAAACGCTTGCCGAAGCGGGCAGCCCGCTTTCGATGACGGAGCTTGTCAATGCGCTCGGTCTGCCCAAGCAGACCGTTCACCGCATCCTCGTGCAATTGATGGATGCGTGGCTCGTCACACGCGGCGCGGGCGATCGGCTTTACGAATGTTCGCCACGCGTGCGCATGCTCGCGGTCAATGTGTTGATGCATGCGGGACCGGCCGCCGCGCGTCATGTGCTGCTGGAACAGCTGGTGGCGAAAATCGGCGAGACCTGCAATCTGACCATGCTGTCGGGCAACGATGTGGTTTACGTGGATCGTGTCGAAACCGAGTGGCCGCTACGCATGCATTTGCAGCCAGGTTCCCATGTGCCACTGCACTGCTCTGCGAGCGGCAAGCTTCTGCTGAGCTTTCTGCCGAAGGACCGGCGCGAACGCGTGATCGAGACACTGCCCTTGCGTGGTTATTCGGAACGGACAATCACCGATCGCGACGCATTGCGCAAGGAATTGACCACCACGCGGCGGCGGTTGCTCGCGATCAACAACCAGGAACATCTGCAAGGGCTGATCGCGATTGCCGTGCCGGTGATGCTGGATCGCAATCGCGCCTGCGCGGCGATTGCCGTGCAGGCGCCGGTGGGCAGAGTCACGCTCGACGATCTGCTCGCGTTTGTGCCTGATTTGCGCCACGCGGCGGAGGAGACGGCGAAGACGTTTCGGGAATGACGCCGCTCGAAGCCACGGTGGTTTAGCAGCGTGCGCGACGGTGCAGGCTTCGCGGCGCGCTGTGCGTCACGCGCCGCGCTTCTGCGATTCAAAGCGGGTACAGAATCAAGACCGCGCATGCACCACCGAATCAAACGCGCCCACCCGCCTCCTCTCTATCGCGCGCACCGACAGCGCCGATATCAAAGCCGAGAACAGCACATACGCGCACACAGTCCATGGTTTACCGCCATTCAACCGCATCAGGATCGTCGCGATGATCGGCGTGAGCCCGCTCGCGAAGATTCCCGAGAACTGATACACAAACGAGATACCCGTATAGCGCACTTCGGCGTCGAACAGTTCGGCAAACAATGCCGCCTCCGGGCCGTACACCATCGCGTAGAAAATGCCGAACGGCACCACGATGGCCGCCCAGATCAACAGCGTGTTGGCCGGCTGCATTTCGATGAGCCAGAAAGCCGGAAACACCGACACGCCGCAAATCAGCGAGCCCCAGAAATACACCCGCGCGCGGCCGAGCTTATCCGACATGCTGCCGAACAGCGGGATAAAAAGGCACATTACGCCGGCCGCGATCATCACGCCGAGCAAGGCGTCGGTGCGGCTCATCGACACGTGCTGCGTGAGGTAACCGATCGAGAACACGGCGAAGATATTGAAGAACACGCCGTCGATATAACGCGCTCCCATGCCGAGCACCACGGCGCCGCGATAGCGCGTGATCATGTCGACGAACGGAATCTTCGCTTCGCGCCGGTTGCGCTTGAGCGCGAGGAATTCGGGCGTCTCCATCACTTTGGCGCGAATGTACAGGCCAATCAGAACGAGACCGAGCGATGCGCCGAACGCGATCCGCCAGCCCCACGACAGGAACGCCGTTTCGGGCAGCAAGCGTGAGAGCGCGGCCACCATCCCCGATGCGAGACAGAGTCCGATCGACAAACCGATCTGCGGCAGGCTTGCGTACAGGCCGCGCTTTTCAGGCGGCGCGTATTCATACGCCATCAACACCGCGCCGCCCCATTCGCCGCCGAGCCCGATGCCCTGCAGCACGCGCAGCGACAACAACAGAATCGGCGCCCAGATGCCGATCTGCGCGTAAGTGGGAACGAAGGCGACGCCCGCCGTCGAGATCCCCATGATGATGAGCGTCAGAATCAACGCCGATTTACGCCCGATCCGATCGCCGAAGTGGCCGAATATCACGCCGCCCAAAGGCCGCGTCACGAAGCCGACCGCAAAGGTCGAATAGGCGAGCAGCGTCGATACGAGCGGATCGCTGGCCGGAAAATAGAGCTTGTTGAATACGATGCCGGCGACCACGCCGTAAAGAAAAAAGTCATACCATTCGACGGTTGCGCCGATCACACTGGCGAACGCAACGCGCCGGACAGCGCGGGGATCGATTGCCATAGCAGCAGCTCCTCAATGGACGGCCATGCCGCGCGTATCGACACGTGTGCCTAGCCGATAACCCCAGTTGTCTCCTCCGGGGCGGTTTATGTGCAGATCACGCAACGTCCATTTGCCGGACGGCCCGTGACTGCGTATTGCGGCGGACATCGCCCGCCGTCGTTTTGCACCTGCTACTTCATTTGCTGGATCAAGCGGCCACTTTCGCCGTGGGCGTCGTCGCCACACCTCGATCGACGCCGCTTGCGTCGTGCAGAATCATGTCCGACGCTTTTTCAGCCACCATCACGATCGGCACATTCGTATTGCCCGACACGAGCGTCGGCATGATCGAGCAATCGACCACGCGCAGCCCCTGCGTGCCGTACACGCGCAAACGTTCATCGACCACCGCGAGCGGATCGCCCGCCGGTCCCATCTTCGCTGTACCAGATGGATGGAAAATTGTCTGTCCGTACTCGCGGCAGAATTCGAGCAGTTCGTCGTCGGTCTGCGCGTCCGCGCCGGGCCGCACCTCGCGTTTCATTAGCCCGGCCATCGGTTGCGCAGCCGCGACGCGGCGTGCGAAGCGCACGCCGGCGATGGTCGTGCGCCGGTCCAGATCAGTGTCCAGATAGTTGGGCTGAATTGACGGCGCCTCACGCGGATCGGCACTGCGAATGCGCACCGCGCCGCGCGATTCCGGTCGCAACTGACAGATCGAGTACGTGCAGCCGGGAAAGTCGTGGACGTTGCCGCCCGCGGAATCCGCCGACAACGTCGAGAAATGGAACTGGATATCCGGTGTCGCCGATTCCTCCGGCAGAGCGCGACAGAACATACCGCCCTGGTTGATACCGACCGCGAGCGGGCCGCTGCGCATCAGCGCCCATTGCAGGCCCATCTTCGCGCGGCCCGTCCATGAACGCAGTTGATCGTTGGTCGTGATCGGCTTCGTCACTTCATAGATCAGACGGATTTGCAGATGGTCCTGCAAATTCTCGCCGACGCCCGCGCGATTCGCCACCACGGGAATGCCGAACTCGCGCAGCAGCGCGGCCGGTCCCACGCCGGACAGTTGCAGCAATTGCGGGGACTGCAATGCACCGGCAGTCAGGATCACTTCGCGATTGGCGCGCACTTCGCGCAACTCGCCGTGCTGCCGGTACTGCACGCCACAGGCGCGGGTGCCTTCGAAAAGAATCTTCGTGGCCATCGCGTCGGTTTCCACGTGCAGGTTCTGGCGCTGCCGCGCGGGTTTGAGATAAGCAACCGCCGTTGAGCAGCGAAACCCGCGGCGCGTGGTCAGCTGGTAGTAGCCGACGCCTTCCTGATCGCCCGTATTGAAGTCGTCGATGCTTGCCACGCCTAACGAGTTCGACGCCGCGATAAACGCATCGACCAGTTCGTGGCGCTGCTTGATCGTCGAGGCCCACAGCGGTCCGCCGACACCACGCGTTGGCCCTTCGCCCAGTTCGTTATGCTCCAGCCGTTTGAAATACGGCAGGCAGTCTTGCCAGCTCCAGCCGCGATTGCCGAGCCGCGCCCAGTTGTCGTAATCGTCCAGTTGTCCGCGCACATAGATCAGACCGTTGATCGAGCTGCTGCCGCCCAGCGTGCGGCCACGCGGCCAATAGAGCCGGCGATTGTGCATGTTCGGATCGGGATCGGTATAGAAGCCCCAGTTGTAGACCGGGTGAAACATCGTCTTGCCATAGCCGATGGGGATATGAATCCACATGAAGCGGTCGGCGGGGCCGGCTTCGAGTAGACACACCGAGTAGCGGCCGCCTTCGGAAAGCCGGTTCGCCAGCACGCAACCCGCGGATCCCGCGCCGACGACGACGAAGTCGAATCGGTCTGCCATGTGACCTGTCTCCTGCATGTTTTATAAAAAACGGTATGTTTCGTTGAAATTTATGTTCAGCCCGTTTCCTGATCAAGAAATTCCCGCTACTATCGGCTCATCTGAAACAGAAACTGCGTTTTTTGTTTCACTTTTGGAAATGACCGGCCGGCCCGCGCGGCGTACGCGGACGCTGGACAGCCCCTGATCGACAGCAGGAAGCGTATGCAAGCACTTTGCTCGTCCCCAAGCGGTGAACCTCTCGCCGAGGATTCACGGGCGCTGCGCGCGTTGGCCGTGCTCGAGCAGCTCGCGGGCGCGGGACAGCCGTTCTCGCTTTCGCAACTCTCGCTGCGCCTGCATATTCCCAAGGCCACGCTGATGCGGCTGATCGAATCGCTCGAAGCGCAGGGCTACGTGACGCATCTGCCCGACTCGCGCGGCACCGACCGTGGCATCACGCTGGGTCCGAAAGCGGCGCAGCTCGCGCTCACCACGCTATCCAACAACACCTTCGGGCGCGCCTGCCGTTCGCTGCTGCGCTCGCTGGTGGACGCGCTCGGCGAAACCTGCAATCTCACCGCGCTGGACCGCGACACCGTCCTCTATCTCGAACGCGTGGAGACCACTGAACCGCTGCGGCTGCATCTGCAGCCCGGCACGCGCGTGCCGTTGCACTGCACCGCAAGCGGCAAGCTGTTCCTGTCGCAGATGCCGCCGGCGGAGCGTCGTCTCGTGCTCGCGCGGCTGACGCTGGAGCGCAGAACGCAAGGCACGCTGACGGAACTGAATCTGCTCGAAGCGGAACTCGACCGGCTCGCCGCGCGCGGAATCGGCATCGACAACGAGGAGCTGGTGCGCGGCATGGTGGCGGTTGCGGTGCCGGTGCGCGATGCCACCGCCGGGCATGTGCTGGCCGCGCTGGCGATTCACGCGCCGACCGCGCGCGCGAGTCTGAACGACCTCATCAAGGCCGTGCCGAAACTCAAGGACGCGGCGTTGAAGCTGGCTCCGCTGTTATCCGCCGGCCCTTCCACGGAACATCCGCACCATGAGCGCTGAGGCCTTTCCCATGAGCGAACCGTTAGACACGGGGGAGTCCCCAGCCCGCAGCGCCAAGGCCGGGGGGCCTGAGGCCGGGTTGTACAATGACGCCGATCCATTTTCCGGAACGGCAGGCATGACCAAAGCGGATACTCCGACGCTGCGCGCGTTTGCGTTGCTCGAACACCTCGTCAACTCGGACGGCCCGGTTTCGCTTGCCGACATCGCGCAAGACGTCGCGCTGCCCAAGGCGTCGCTGCATCGCATGCTCGCTTCGCTCGAGGCGGGCGGGCTCGTGATCCGCGAGCCCGGCCAGAAGAACGCGTATGTGATCGGACCGCGGCTCGCGCAGCTTGCGTTGGGTGTGGTGATGCATTCCGGCGCGCGGCGCCTGCGTCATGCGATCCTCGCGCGTCTGGTGGCCGATCTCGGCGAGACCTGCAATCTCACCATGCTGCACGAGACCGAGGTGCTGTACCTCGACCGCATGGAAGCGCCGTGGCCGTTGCGCCTCGATCTCAAACCCGGTTCGCACGTCCCCGCGTATTGCAGCGCGAGCGGCAAACTGCTGCTCTCCATGCTGCCGCGCGAACAGCGCTCGGCGCTCGTGCGCGCGTTGAAGCTCGAACGCTTCACGCAGAACACCATCACCGATCCGGAACTGCTGGAGGCGGAACTCGACCGCACCGCGCACAAGCGTATTGCGATCGATAACGAGGAGTTTCTCGCCGGCATCGTGTGCGTAGCGGCGCCGGTGATCGATGAGAACGGCACCTGTATCGCGGCGATCGCCGTGCATGCGCCGGTCTCGCGCGCACCGCTCTCGCGCGCGCTCGAATTCGTGCCGCGTCTTCAGGAAGCCGCCAGGGAACTCGCGGCAACCTTCTGATGCGCTGGCGCTCTTAACGCACGTCTTTGACTTCGGACGTGGTTAAAGCGCGGGCTTCTGCTTGCGCACGAGTTCGGCCAGCAGGCGCACGCCGGCGTCGATCTTGTCGAGCTTGATCGCCGAAAAGCCCATCCGGAAGCAGTTCTTCTGCTCCAGTCCGTCCATGAAGAACACGCCGCCCAATTCGATCAGAATGCCGTGCTGTTCGGCGTCGTCTGCAAGACGCACGGCGTCGAGCCAGGGCGGACCTTGCACCCAGCATGAGGCCCCACCCGTAATCGGAATGTGGCGCGCTTCGGGCATGTGGGTATCAAGCGCCGCCATCAGCGCCAGCGCGCGCTCGCGATAAGCGTGGGCCAGCCGGCGCAGCAGTGCGTCGTGATGACCGAGCGAGAGAAACGTCGCGAACGCGCGTTGAATGTAGGCCGCCGGATGCCGCACCATGAGCCGGCGCAACGCGCGCAATTCCTGCACCAGTTCGCGTGGACCGACGATATAGCCGAGCCGCAAGCCGGGCGCGAACGTCTTGGACAGACTGCCGATGTAGATCACGCGGTCGGCCTTGTCCAGACTCTTGAGCGCCGGATGCGGCAGGCCCGAGAAATTGTTTTCGCTTTCGTAGTCGTCTTCGATCAGCACGAAGTCGTGCTTCTGCGCGAGTTCCAGTAATGCATGCCGGCGTTCGATCGGCATCGTAGCCGTGGTCGGGCATTGGTGGCTCGGCGTCACGTACACGTAGTCGCATTGGGCGAACAGGTGCGCGTCTTCGACCGGGCGCACGCCGCCTTCGTCGACCGGCAGCGGTATCAGTTCCGCGTTGCGGTTCTCGAAGATATTGCGCGCGTCCGGATAGCCCGGATTTTCGAAACCTACCGTGGTGCGCTCACGCGCGAGCAGATCGGCGACCAGATATAACGCCTGCTGACAGCCG
Source organism: Paraburkholderia sp. BL18I3N2 (assembly GCF_003001875.1). Lineage (NCBI taxonomy): Bacteria > Pseudomonadati > Pseudomonadota > Betaproteobacteria > Burkholderiales > Burkholderiaceae > Paraburkholderia > Paraburkholderia sp. BL18I3N2. The sequence continues at coordinate 795,807 of NZ_PVNC01000001.1, read as the reverse complement.
ATCGTGATGACGATCTCGTCAGGCATCGCAAACACGCCGCGGCGCGGCAGCACGCGCGTGCGGATCTGCTGGATCAGCGTGTCGTCGTCGCGGCCGATCAGGTCGGGTGCCCAGTTGCGAATCTCCATCACCGACAGCGCCTTCATACAGCACTCGCGCCAGTCGTTGGTCGGAAAGAGCGACTGGTCGAATTGCCCATAGATAAAGGGAAATTCGTAATCCTGCCAGTTGCCCGGCTTGACGATGTTGCGCTGCGCGGACGGCCGCCGCTGCACACGCTGAGCCCAATCGGGGCGCGCGGGCGCGTGCTCCTGCTCACTGCCGGGCACCGTCTGCGCCGCTTTGAAGCCGTGGCGTCCCTCCAGCATCGCCGGATTGACGAAGTGCCCGCTGCGCTCGCGCGAAATCAGATAGCCCTCCTCCACGAGTTGCTGGTACGCCAGCACGACCGTATTTCTCGCGACGCTCAGTTGATCGGCCAGTTCCCGGCTCGACGGCAACGCGGTCTGCGGCGGCAGCTGGCCGTCCAGAATCGCGGCCACCAGCATCTGGCGGATCTGCCCTTGCAGGCTCATATTCGAGTCGCTCGGACGCTGGAACCGCTGCGTCCACAGGGCCGTCGCTGTACGGCTAGACATGCTTCCTCCTGAAAGTGAAAGAGCCGCGCGAGTCACGCCAACGCTGCGCGTGACGGCCTTCTACCGTGTGAACGGCGACGGCGCGGGCCGGCCAGAACAGCTCCGCGCGCCGATGTGGACTCAACGATCGGCGCCGTCTGGCACTAACTTGCTCTATTTTTTACTGACGATACTCGACTCACGCAGTCCAAGGCGATTGGGACAAGCACCCGTCGTGGTCATACGAGTTCCATGCTCCACCGGCGGCCGCCATTGAAACCCGCTGTTCATACCCGCTGTTCATACCTATTGTGAGACCTATTATGAAACGCCATAAAAACTCGACATTACGGCCGTGGTTCCACCGGGCGGCACGTTGCATCCTGTCACTGGTTTGCGCCGCCACGGCGTGTTTCGCCATAACGCCCGCCCACGCTGAAGACAAGGAAATCACGATCGCCTATCAGCAGATCGTCGACCCGTGGGTGGTCGGCATCGCGAACGGGTCGATCGAAAAGGCCACTGGTTACAAGATCAACTGGCGGCAATTCGAATCGGGCGCAAAAGTGGCGACCGCGCTCGCATCCGGCGACGTCAAGGTGGGCGTGATCGGTTCCAGCCCGCTCGCCGCCGCCGTGAGCCAGGGCCTCGATCTGCAACTCTTCTGGATTCTCGACAACATCAACCAGGCCGAAGCGATGGTGGTGCGCAACGGCTCCGGCATCACGAAGCCCGCGGACCTAAAGGGCAAAACCATCGGCGTGCCGTTCGTTTCGACGACCCACTATCACACCATGTTCGCGCTGCAGCACTGGGGCATCAATCCGTCCGACCTGAAGATTCTCAACATGCAGCCCAATCAGATCGTCGCCGCCTGGTCACGCGGCGACATCGACGCCGCCTATGTCTGGGACCCCGCGCTCGCCGAACTGAAGAAAAGCGGCAAGGTGCTGATCACGTCCGGCGACCTCTCGAAACTCGGCAAGCCGACCTTCGACGGCATTGCGGTCGATCGCAAATGGGGCGAGGAACACAAGGACTTCATGGCCAAACTCGTCAAGGCGATCGCCGACGCAGACCAGCAATACCGCAGCAATCCTTCGCAATGGAACGCGAGCTCGCCGCAAGCCGCCGCCATCGCGAAGATGATCGGCGGCTCGGCGGCGGATGTGCCGGCGTCGCTGTCGCTCTATGCGTTCCCCACGATCAGCGAACAGGCATCCGCGCAATGGCTGGGCGGCGGTACGGCGAGCCGCGCCGCGCTCGCGCTGAAGGACACGTCGGAGTTCCTGAAGAGCCAGAAGCAGATCGGCACCGTGCTGCCGGACTACTCCAAATTCGTGACGCCGGCCTATGCTGAAGCAGCTGCGCAGCTCAAATGACGTAACCGTGATCCGTGGGATCGGGAGGCAACATGGAAAACATGACAGTCAGAAACGTGAGCGTGGTATTTCCGGGGCGGCGCCCCGGCCAGACCGTGCAGGCGCTCGACGATATCAACCTGACCATTCGCTCGGGTGACTTCGTGGTCGCGCTGGGCGCATCCGGCTGCGGCAAGACCACGCTGTTATCGCTAATGGCCGGGTTCATCGCGCCGAGCCGCGGCGAATTGCTGCTCGGTGGCGAGCCCATTGCGGGGCCGGGCGCGGACCGCGGCGTGGTGTTCCAGAAGCATGCGCTGCTGCCGTGGTTGAACGTGATCGACAACGCGGAATTCGGCCTCAAGCTGCAAGGCGTGCCACGCGCGCAGCGGCGCGAAATTGCCGTGCGCAATCTCGCGCTGGTCGGCTTGCAGGACTTCCACAAGCATATGATCTATCAGCTCTCCGGCGGCATGCAGCAGCGCGTCGGCATTGCCCGCGCGCTCACCTGCGATCCGGCGATGTTGCTGATGGACGAGCCGATGGCCGCGCTCGACGCGCTCACTCGCGAGACCATTCAGGAGCTTCTGCTCGACGTGTGGAAGAAGACCAACAAGATGTTCTTCTTCATCACGCACAGTGTGGAGGAAGCGCTGTTCCTGGCGAGCCGGTTAATCGTCATGTCGCCGCGTCCCGGCCGTATCACGCATACCTACGAACTGGACTTCAACCGCCGTTTTCTCGAAACGCGCGACGCACGGGCGATCAAATCGAGTCCCGATTTCATCGCAATGCGCGAGCAGGTTCTCAACATCATCTACGGCGACGAGAAGATGCATGCCGCCGAGGCCGGAGTCGCTCATGTTTAGTTCTAAATCCGCTCATGCCGTATTGCACGGCGAGGCCGCGCAAATGGAGACGAACTCGCCGATCCAGCCGCCCCGCAGACCGGGCCGCGGACCTCGTATGCTCGCGAAGAAACCCGCCCGGCCCGGCGACACGTTCGGCGTGCCGGGACAAGGCAGCAGCGTCGCCACGAGCCTGATCACGGTCGCCGCGTTCATCGCACTCTGGTTCGCCGCGACCAACCTGCACTGGATCAAGCCGTTGTTCCTGCCATCGCCGCAGGCCGTCTACGCGAAGTTCATCTATGTCGCCACGGAAGGCTTCGCCAATTCGACGCTCGCGCAGCACACCGGCATCAGTTTGCTGCGGGTGTTCGGCGCGTTCGCGCTCGCCTGTGTGACGGCGATACCCGTCGGCGTGATGATGGGCGTGTCGCGCTTCGCACGTGGTGTGTTCGATCCGCCGATCGAGTTCTACCGGCCGTTGCCGCCGCTCGCCTATTTGCCGCTCATCATCATCTGGTTCGGCATCGGCGAATTCTCGAAGGTGCTGCTGATCTATCTGGCGATCTTCGCGCCGCTCGCGATTGCGGCGCGCGCAGGCGTGCGGTCGGTGTCGATCGAACAGATTCACGCCGCCTATTCGATGGGCGCCTCGCGCACGCAGGTGGTGCTGTACGTGATCCTGAAGTCGGCGATGCCGGAGATCTTTACCGGCATGCGAATCGGCATCGGCGTGGGCTGGACCACGCTGGTGGCCGCCGAAATGGTCGCCTCGACCAGCGGCCTCGGCTTCATGGTGCTCAACGCGGCGGAATTTCTGGCGAGCGACGTGGTGATCATGGGGATCATCGTGATCGGATTCTTTGCGCTGTGCTTCGATTTGCTGATGCGTTATATCGAGCGCGTGCTGGTGCCGTGGAAAGGGAAGGTTTGAAAAGAGTTCACCGTATTCCGCTGACAAGGGCCCTTCATTGGGCCCTTTCTCTTTTGGCATGCGCTGTACCGACACGGCGCTGGACTCAGCGACTCCTCCAAGCTGGCTCTACCCCGTTGGCGTGCCCGACGGCAATATCGACGTCAACGGTAAGACATTTACCTTCCACGATCGACAATCCAGCCAGGGGGCCGCGTGAACGCCATCTTCAAACCACGGATGCCTTCTGCAGTTCGGCATGAGGCCATGCGCATCGGCGGTGAAAGGGTCACGCGCGCCGAGGTTATCGAGGTATTCAACCCCTATACGCGCGAACTGGTCGGCACCGTCCCGAAAGCCAGCGTGGACGACGTGCGCCATGCCTTCGAGTACGCTCACGCTTATCGCGCCAAGCTCACACGCTATGAACGCGCGCAGATCCTGCGGAGCGCGGCGGATATCGTGCGCGAACGGACCAATGAAATCGCCGACCTGATCACCGCGGAATCGGGGCTCTGCAAAAAGGATTCGTTATACGAAGCGGGTCGTGTCAGCGACGTATTGGTCTTCGGCGCTAACGAAGCGTTGAAGGACGATGGCCAGATCTTCTCCTGCGATCTTACGCCGCACGGCAAACAGCGCCGCGTCTACACACAGCGCGACCCGCTGCTCGGCGTGATCTGCGCGATCACGCCGTTCAATCATCCGATGAACCAGGTGGCGCACAAGATCGTGCCGTCCATCGCCACCAATAACCGGATCGTCGTCAAGCCGTCGGAAAAGGTGCCGCTGTCCACCTGCCTGCTTGCCGAGATTCTCTACAGCGCCGGCCTGCCGCAACACATGCTGCAGGTGGTGACGGGCGATCCGAAAGACATCGCCGACGAACTCATCACGAACCGGCACGTCGACCTGATTACGTTCACGGGCGGCGTCGCCATCGGCAAATACATCGCGAACAAGATGGGTTACCGGCGCGCGGTTCTAGAGCTGGGCGGCAACGATCCGATCATCGTGATGGAAGACGCGGACCTCGACGAAGCGAGCACGCTGGCCGTTTCCGGCTCGTACAAGAACTCGGGGCAGCGCTGCACCGCCATCAAGCGGATGCTCGTGCATGAGGCGGTGGCGGACCGATTCGTCGAATTGCTGGTGGAGAAGACCCGCGCAATACGCTACGGCGACCCGGCCGATCCCGCCACCGACATGGGCACCGTGATCGACGAAGACGCCGCGAAGTTCTTCGAAGCGCAAGTCAACGACGCCGTGAGCCGCGGCGCGAAGCTGCTGCTCGGCAACGTGCGCCGCGGCGCGCTCTATTCGCCGACCGTGGTCGATCACGTCACGCCGGATATGCCGCTCGTTCGCTATGAGACCTTCGGGCCGGTTTCGCCGGTCATCCGTTTCCGCGATATCGACGAAGCGATCCGTATCTCCAACTCCACCGACTACGGCCTGTCCTCTTCCGTCTGCACGAACCGGCTCGACTACATCACGCGGTTTATCGCGGAGCTGGAGGTGGGAAGCGTGAACGTGCGCGAGGTGCCTGGCTATCGGCTCGAACTGACGCCGTTCGGCGGCATCAAGGACTCGGGGCTCGGCTACAAGGAAGGCGTTCAGGAAGCGATCAAAAGCTTTACCAATGTCAAAACGTACTCGTTGCCGTGGCAGTAAGGCTGCGGCAGCGGTCGTCGCTGCCACGGCACAAACCGCATTCTCGCGAAACATTAAATTTTTGATACAAAACGTTCCATTTATTTGAATTTTGGTTGACTGACGCAAACCACTGACCTACATTTCAGACACCAAGCATTTTTCGGTATTTTTTGTTCCACTTATCTCAAAGAGCCGGAGACACCCCATGAGCGAGCAGAATCCTTCCCCGCGCGACGCGACCGCCGACAACCGTGCCAGTGGCCCGCAGGCCATGACGCCGTCGGAAGCGTTTGTCGAAACCCTGGCGGCCAACGGCGTGACCGATATGTTCGGCATCATGGGCTCCGCCTTCATGGACGCCATGGACATCTTCGCGCCCGCCGGCATCCGCCTGATTCCTGTCGTGCACGAGCAAGGCGCCGGTCACATGGCCGACGGCTATTCGCGCGTCTCGGGGCGTCACGGCGTGGTGATCGGCCAGAACGGCCCGGGCATCAGCAACTGCGTCACCGCCATTGCGGCGGCCTATTGGGCGCACAGCCCGGTCGTGATTGTCACGCCGGAGGCCGGCACCATGGGCATCGGTCTGGGCGGCTTCCAGGAAGCCAAGCAACTGCCTATGTTCCAGGAGTTCACCAAGTATCAAGGCCACGTCACCCATCCGGCCCGCATGGCCGAATTCACGGGCCGCTGCTTCGACCGCGCGATGGCGGAAATGGGACCGACCCAGCTCAACATCCCGCGCGATTACTTCTATGGTCAGGTCAAGGTGGAAATTCCTCAGCCGCAGCGTCTCGATCGCGGCGCGGGCGGCGAGCAAAGCCTGAACGAAGCGGCCGAACTGCTCGCGCAAGCCAAATTCCCGGTGATCATTTCCGGCGGCGGCGTGGTGATGGCCGATGCGATCGAAGAATGCAAGGCGCTCGCCGAACGTTTGAACGCACCGGTCGTCAACAGCTATCTGCACAACGATTCTTTCCCCGCCAACCATCCGCTGTGGTGCGGCCCGCTTGGCTATCAAGGCTCGAAGGCGGCGATGAAGCTGCTGTCGCGCGCCGACGTCGTCATTGCGCTCGGCTCACGCCTCGGACCGTTCGGCACGTTGCCGCAGCACGGCATGGATTACTGGCCGACCAACGCGAAGATCATCCAGATCGATGCCGATCACAAGATGCTCGGCCTGGTGAAGAAGATTTCGGTGGGCATTTGCGGCGACGCGAAAGCTGCCGCCGTCGCTCTGACCGAACGCCTTGCGGGACGCAAGCTCGCAAGCGACGCCACGCGCGAGGAACGCGGCGCTCAGATCGCATCCGAGAAAGCCGCCTGGGAAAAAGAACTCGACGACTGGACGCACGAACGCGACGCCTACAGTCTCGACATGATCGAGGAGCAGAAGCACGAACGCACGCCCGGCGGCGGCACCTACCTGCATCCGCGCCAGGTGCTGCGCGAACTGGAAAAGGCCATGCCTGAAGACGTAATGGTCTCGACCGACATCGGCAACATCAACTCCGTGGCCAACAGCTATCTGCGCTTCAACAAGCCGCGCAGCTTCTTCGCGGCGATGAGCTGGGGCAATTGCGGTTACGCGTTTCCGACCATCATCGGCGCCAAGGTTGCCGCGCCGCATCGTCCGGCCGTGTCGTATGCGGGCGATGGCGCATGGGGCATGAGCCTGATGGAAACCATGACCTGTGTGCGCCACAACATTCCGGTGACGGCCGTGGTGTTCCACAATCGCCAGTGGGGCGCGGAGAAGAAGAACCAGGTGGATTTCTACAACCGCCGCTTCGTCGCCGGTGAACTCGACAACCAGAGCTTTGCGGCGATTGCCCGCGCGATGGGCGCCGAAGGCATCGTGGTGGATCGTCTCGAAGACGTGGGCCCGGCGCTCAAGCGCGCGATCGACGCGCAGATGAATCACGGCAAGACCACCATCATCGAAATCATGTGTACGCGTGAACTGGGCGATCCGTTCCGCCGCGACGCGCTCTCCAAGCCGGTCCGCATGCTCGACAAGTACAAGGACTACGTCTGAGCGTGTTATGCGGCGCGCGGCCTCCGTGTTCAAACGGACCGAGGCCGCCGCGCTCACTGGCCGGAAACAACGCGTATTCCCTTCACGCGCGCTGTCTCCGGCTTCTTCGTTCCAGCTTCTCGCTATTTCTCCACTCGGCCACGCTTATGAAAGCCATCAACCGCATCATTGAACAAGCGCGTCGTTCGCCGATGCGCATCGTGCTGAGCGAGGCCGATGATCCACGCGTGTTGCAGGCGGCGCAACGCGCGAGCCGTGAAGGTATTGCGCGCATTCTGCTGGTGGGCGACGCCACGCGTATCCGCGAGGCTGCCGCCGGCTTCGACGTCGATCTATCCGGTATGGAACTGGTGGACCCTGCTACTTCGGCGCTCGCACCGTTATATGCCGACGAACTGTTCGCATTGCGCAGCAAGAAAGGCATGACGCTCGAACAGGCGCGGAAAGAAATCCTCAACCCGCTGTGCTTCGCGAACCTGATGGTGCGTCTCGGCCATGCCGACGGTTCCGTGTCCGGCGCGGTCAATACCACCGCCGACGTGGTGCGCACCGCGATCCAGATCATCGGCATTGCGCCGTCATTCAAGCTCGTCTCGAGTTTCTTTCTGATGATGCTGTGCGAGCCGTTCCACACGCTCAAGGGCGGCCTGATCTTTTCCGACTGCGCACTCGTGGTGGAACCCGATGCCGCCCAACTCGCGGAGATCGCGATGGCCGCGGCGGACAGCGCAAAAAGCCTGCTGATGGACGAACCGCGCGTGGCGATGCTGTCGTTTTCGACGAGCGGCAGCGCGCATCATGCGGCAGTCGACAAGGTGGTCAACGCAACCCACATCGTGCAGGAACGCCGCCCGCATCTCGCTATCGACGGCGACGTGCAACTCGACGCCGCCATCGTCTCCGAAATCGCGCTGCGTAAGGTCAAGCATTCGCAGGTGGAAGGCCACGCCAACGTGCTGGTGTTTCCGAGTCTCGAGGCGGGCAATATCGGCTACAAGCTGGCCGAGCGGATCGGCGGCGCGAAGGCGATCGGCCCCTTGCTGCAAGGCCTGCGCAAGCCCGCCAACGACCTCTCGCGCGGTTGCAGCGCGGACGACATCTACTACGTCACCGCCGTCACCGCGGTCCAGGCGCAAGCCGCTCTCACGCATCCCGACGCCCTCACGCCGTCTCATACATGATCGTTCAGAAGTTGCTGCCTCTGCTCGCGCTGATGGGCGTCGCGAGCTATTTTCAAACCATCACCGGCTTCGGCCTGAGCATGATCGTGATCGGCGCCGCCAGCGGCCTGGACCTGGCGCCGGTGACGAGTCTCGCCGCGTTGCTCAGCCTCGTGACGCTCGCGAACAGCGCGACTGCCTTGCCCGGCAAAATGCATCACATCGACTGGCGCGCGGTGGGCGCCGCTACGTTGGGCATTCTGCCGTCGGTAGTAGCGGGCGTGCTGGTGCTGGATCTGTTAAGCAATGCCGCGTCAAGCATGTTGCAACTACTGCTGGGCGCCGTGGTGCTGTATGGGGGCTTAAGCGCGGCGCTGCGGCCGACGCCGCTTGCTTGCCGCTCAGGCGACAAAAGTTTTTTTGTTAGCGGCCTGTTTGGCGGTCTGCTGAGCGGGATGTTCGGCGTATCCGGGCCGCCGTTGATTTTTCAGTTCTATCGCCAGCCGCTCTCGCTCGTGCAGATCCGCTACGCGTTGATTGTGATTTTTACAGTGACTTCGACCATTCGCACGCTGTTCAGCGCGTACCTGGGCCAACTCGACGCCGATCTCTGGATGCAAGCCGCGTTCGCAGTGCCGGTCGTCGCGCTGATGACGCTGGTGGCGCGGCAGTATCCGCCACCGCTGTCGGGTGTGATGACGCGCCGCATCGCGTACGCGATTCTGGTGGTGATCGGCGGTTCGTTGATCCTGCATGCGTTGCAGCAGTTGCTCCGCTAAGAGGCCGCGGACACACGCGCCCTAGCGCCGCGCGCCAATCCAGCCGACGAGTTCGGCGAACAACGACATGTCAGGCGGCGTGGACAGATCGACCGCAAGGCAACGGCGGTAATACGGACTGAGATCGAGTCCGACGCCAAGACCCAGCAACTCGACATCGCGCGCGGCTTCGTTGCGTTCGACTACTTGCTTCAGGTGATTGTCGAGATAGTACGTGTCGTTGACCTGAGCGGTGGCACTGTCCATCGGGCTGCCGTCCGAGATCACGACGAGAATCCGCCGCGCCTCGGCACGCGCGCGCAGCCGCGTGCACGCCCAGTCGACCGCTTCGCCGTCCACGCCTTCGCGAAACAGATCGGCTTTGAACAATGCGGCGATGTCGGCGCGAGCGCGCCGCCAACTCGTCGCCGCATCCTTGAAGACGAGATGAGCGACCTCGTTGAGCCGCCCCGGATGAGACGGCCGGCCGCCGGCCAGCCAATCTTGCCGCGCGCGGCCGCCATTCCAGGCGCCGGTCGAGAAACCCAGCACCTCGCTGGCGACGCCCGCCTGATCGAGCGCGCGAGTGAGCACATCCACCAGCAGCGCCACCGGCTCGATATACGTGCGCATCGAACCCGAACAATCGATGAGAAAGCTCACCACGCAATCGGCGAGCGGCTTGTACCGCTCGAGCAGAAACAAACGCCGCTCGGCCGGCGAGCTGACCAGCTGCGCGAGACGCCGGCCGTCGATACGGCCGTGCTCTTCGCCGAACGACCAGCCGTCGCGTTGCGGCACGGCGAGCGCCGCCTTGAGCGCATACGCGAGTCGCGGCACGTTGATGCGCTGCGCGGCAATGCGCTTGTCGAGCTGGTCGCGGTATTCGGCCAGCAACTCGCTGCGTATGCGCGAGCCCGGCATGAACTCACGATCGTAGCGCGTGGTGTACGCCAGGTAGCGATGCTCCGCGTCTCTGAGCACGCGGCTGTCGCCGGTCGCGGCGAGGCCCATGTCGACCTGCTCGCCTTCATCGGTATCGAACCAGAGCGCGAACATGGCGCGCACGGCTTCGTCGTCTTCCGGTGCCTGCTCGTCTTCTCCTTCGACGGACTGAGCACGGGCGTCACGCATCATCTGGCTGACGAGACGGGCCAATTCGAGCGCATGAATTGCAAACTCGCCCTGCTCCGTTCGATGCCGCCGCAGCGCCGCGAGCGGCACGCCCACGGTCGGCGTGATCGCGGCGCGCGTGGCTTCGATCAGACCTTCTGTTTCTTCCAGCACGGGCCAGCCCGACAGACGCGACCAGACTATCTGCGCCACCGTGTAAAGCAGAATACCGAGGTGGCAGTCGGTCAACCCGGTCCGATAGAAAGCACGCGACCATGTTTCGAAGCGATGGCGCAGATTCTGTGCGAGTCCCGGCATGCTGGCCGGCGCAAGCGCTTCGCAACGTAACTGCTCGAACAGTTCGAACAGGAGCCGCTCCACCGGTTCGGCCGGTTCGCCTGGACACAGACTCGCGTGGAGCTTCGCGTCGGAATGCGTGAGGCGTAATGCTGCGCCGTCCGCGGCGCCGCGCAGGGAACGCAGGTCATCTGGTTGCGAGTCCATGCGTAGATGCGGCGCATGCAGATGCACCGGACGCAGTCCACGGAATAAGCGGCCGGCGCGGTAATGCAACTCCGCGTCCCCGGTTAACGCGCGCACCGCCGCCGCGCACAGGTTCTGACGCTGTTCGGCGCGGCGTGCTGCTTGCCGCTCGGCAGGCGTCATTGCGGCACCGTCAAGCGCATCTCGCGCTCCGCCTCGCTTTCCAGTTCGCTATCGAAGCAGCGCTGGAAATACTCGGCCACGATGGGCCGCTCTGCTTCGTCGCACTTGTTGACGAAGGTCAGGCGAAACGCCATCGCCGGATCGCGGAAGATCTGGCAGTTTTCCGCCCAGTCGATCACGGTGCGCGGCGACATCAGCGTGGAGAGATCGCCAGTGGCGAAGCCTTTGCGCGTCAGTTCCGCCACGCTGATCATCGACTCGAGCAGCGCGCGGCCGGCCTCGTCGGCGAGTTCGGGCACACGCGCCAGCACGATGCCGGCTTCCTCGGCGCGCGGCAAATAGTTGAGCGTGGCGACCACGTTCCAACGGTCCAGCTGCGCGTGATTCAACAACTGCGTGCCGTGGTAAAGACCGTTCAGATTGCCGAGGCCGACCGTGTTGGTGGTGGCAAACAGCCGGAAATACGGATGCGGATGAATCACGCGATTCTGATCGAGCAGCGTGAATTTGCCGTCGCGCTCGAGAATGCGCTGGATCACGAACATCACGTCGGGACGGCCTGCGTCGTATTCGTCGAAGATCAACGCCATGGGACGTTGCAGCGCCCACGGCACGATACCTTCCTGGAATTCGGTGATCTGCACGTCGTCGCGCACGATGATCGCGTCTTTGCCCACCAGATCGAGACGGCTGATATGCCCGTCGAGATTCACGCGCACGCACGGCCAGTTCAGGCGCGCCGCGACCTGTTCGATATGAGTGGATTTGCCGGTGCCGTGCAGGCCCTGCACCATCACGCGGCGCTCGCGCATGAAGCCCGCGAGAATCGCCAGCGTCACTTCTGGATTGAAGCGATACACCTCGTCGATTTCCGGAACGTGGTCGTCCCGTTCGCTGAAGGCCGGCACCATCAAGCCTGAGTCGATGCCAAACAACGTGCGCACCGAGACCATCCGGTCCGGCTTGCCTGTCACGATATCGGTCACTACGGTCTCCTCGCACTTCGTCACAACGAAGGCCGGCGCCCAGCAAGCTGGCAGCGCGGCCTTGTCGAGCCATCATACGCACTTTCTTTTTTCGATACAAATCATCTCGTTTTTTGCACGCACGGCGTAACGCCGACATTAGTGATGGTGATGCCGGTATTCCAGCGTGTCCGGTCCGCTGAACCCGGCATCGGGTTTGCGGACGCGCAGCAGATAAGCGAGCAGCAGCACGCCGAGGCTCGCAACTCCGAACCACAACGGTTGACGTTGCTCGGGAATGAACGCCATCGCCACCAGAATGCCGACCATGCCGATGATCGCGACCCACGTGAGGTACGGGTAGCACCACATCCTGACGCGCAGCTTCTCCGGCGCGTCCCGTTCGATGCGAGCGCGCAGTTTCAATTGCGAGATCGCGATCAGCACGTAGACGAAAATCGCCACGGTGCCATACGAATTCACGAGGAAGGCGAACACGGTATCCGGCGACACATACGACATCACCACCGACGCATAGCCGAACACGGTGCCGATCAGAATCGCGCGAACCGGCACGCCGCGACGATTGACCTTGGCGAGTGCGGCGGGCGCGTCGCCGTGGCGTGTCAGCGCGAAAATCATCCGCGACGCGGCATAGAGGCCTGAATTGAGCGCAGACAGCACCGCGGTCAGCACGATGGCATTCATGACGCTAGCGGCGGCGGGAATACCCATGGCGTCGAGCGCGCTCACATACGGCGTCGCCATCTTCGGGGAATTCCATGGCACCAGCGCGACGACGAGCAGAATCGAGCCGACATAAAAAACCAGCACGCGCGTGATCACCGAGTTCGTCGCTTTGGCGACGGCCTTGGCGGGCTCCTGCGCTTCGGCCGCCGCGATCGTGACGATCTCCGCGCCGAAGTAAAAGCCCGTGGCCGCAACCGCGCCGCTCAGCACGGGTCCGATTCCCTTCGGCATCAAGCCGCCGTGCGAGAGCAGCGTCGGCAGAACGGCGGTGACGTGCTTCGCCGCGGGCCACAGTCCCAGCACATACATGCCGCCGAGAAACAGGAACACCATGATCGCCGCGACCTTGATCGACGCGAACCAGAACTCGAATTCACCGTAGCTGCCGACCGAGACCAGGTTGGTCGCCGTGAGCGTGACCAGCAACACGAGACTGATCGCCCACGCGGGAACGTCCGGTAGCCAGAACTGCACGAGTTTCGCCCCGGCCACGGCCTCCACCGCGACGACGATGACCCAGAAATACCAGTACATCCAGCCGGTGAGAAAGCCCGCGAGGTTGCCGGACGCGCGCTTGCCGCCGAACGCGAGCCGCGCGTATTCGTAGAACGAACCCACGGCCGGCATCGCGCAGGCCATTTCGCCGAGCATCCGCATGACCAGCACGACCAGCGCGCCGGTGATCAAAAACGACAGCACCGCCGCGGGGCCGGCCTGTTGCACGACCACGCCGCTGCCGACGAAGAGCCCCGCGCCGATCACGCCGCCGAGCGCGATCATCGTCATGTGGCGCTGTTTGAGGCCCGCCTTCAATTCCGTTGTGTCTGTAGATCGCTGCATGTCACCTCCAATTCCGTTATCCGATCGCGGACCGGGCCGGCCTGCTTTCGCGGCCGCCCGGGTCCTATCGTCGTCAATACTGGATGGGGCGAGGACGCCCATGCGTCCCGCCGTATGATTTTTTATGAAGCACCGCGCAACTCTGGCGCACGGTGCTTTTTTATGAAGCACCGCGCAACTCTCGCGCATGGTGCAAGTGTGCGCCGTTTGGTCCACCGTTTGCGCGGCGCGAGCGGCAACTTGCGAATTGCAAATTCAGCGCAGCACGGCGCGCGGGCGATTTCCGGCCTGCCGCATCAAGGCTTTTCGTCGCGCCGGAAATACAGTTGATACAGCATCCGCTGGCCGATGCGCCGGAATGGTGCGAACGGGTGCCCGGGCAACGGCGACGTGAAGATCGGCAACGTCTGTTTCGCGCCCTTTCCAGCGATGCGTTCGGCGAGCCGCCGCCCGGCCTGCTGCGAATACGACACGCCGTTGCCGCCGTAGCCGAGCGCGTAGTACACCGTCTGCATCGGATCCGGCTGATACACGCGCGGCATCATGTCGTGGCTGACGTCCACCCAGCCCCACCATGAATAATCGATCGCGACGCCGCGCAAGGCCGGAAACTTGCGCAGCATGCCTTCCACCAGCAGATCGTAATGGCGCGAATTGGGCGCGTCGGCGCCGGTGATCGCCGAACGGCTGCCGATCTGCAAGCGGTTGTCCGGCAGAAAGCGATAGTAGAAGCGCAACGTGCGCGTATCGGTCAGCACCTGGGTCGTGCGAAAGTTGCACGCGTCGATTTCCTGCTTCGTGAGCGGCCGCGTGACCATTGAATTCGACAGGATCGGCATGATGCGGCTACGCAGCGAGTTGTGCAGTGTTTGCGCCGTATACGCGCCCGTTGCAATGCCGACCGCGCGCGCCCGCACGATGCCGCCAGGCGTGCGCAAATGATGCACACCGTTGATCGTTTCCCAGCCGAGCACCGGGCTCGCCGGATGCACCTTGGCGCCCGCTTCGCGGGCCAGCCGCAGATAACCGAAGGCAAGCTTCAACGCATGAATGCCGATACCCTCGGGCTCGTGCAGCGCGCCGGCCGCTTCGTGATCGTTGACGTATTCGCGCTGGAAGGTCTGTTTGTCGATCAGCTCGGACGGATAGCCGAACACGTCCTTCCAGACCTTGGCCTCGGCGGCGAGCTTCTGCATGATGCGCGGCCGGTGCGCAATCAGAAAGTGGCCACCGGGTTGCGGATCGCAATCGATCTCAGCGACCAGCGACTTGAAATTATCGAAACCTTCCTGAATCTCGTCGTGCATTTTCAACGCGACGTCTTTACCCCAGCGCTCGATCCATTGCGAACGCGACAGCCGGCCCGAGGCGTTCTGACCTTGGCCGCCGTTGCGGCTGCTGCAGCCCCAGCTCGTCTTGTTGGCTTCCAGCACGACCGCCTTGATGCCGTGCTCCCGCGCGAGACAGAGCGCCGTGGCGAGCCCTGTATAGCCGCCGCCGATGATCGCCACATCCACGTCGACATCTGCGGTGATCGGGCCATCGTCTTCGGGCGGCGTGCCCGCGGTCGCGACCCAGTAGGTCGGCGCGTACTGCTTGCCCCAGCCCGGCCCCGGCGACACCAGCGGGTCGTACGCCGGATCGTAGCGCGTATCGTCTGCGCCGGCGGACGGCATGCCTTGCGCGACCCGTTCGATTTCACTGTGCTCCATGTGAAGCTCCCGATCAGCGTGCGAGGTTCTGCTTCGGACGTTCCTTGCGGAAGGCCCGCTTGACCGCGATGAGGCCGTCGCGGAATTCGAACAGGTCGCAACCTTCCGCCTCGATGCGCCAGCCTTCCGCGTGCGTTCCCGTGAACACCCACTCGGACACGCCGCGCTCGCCGCTCACGTAATGACGGCCTTGCCCCCAATGCGCGTCGGGAAAGGTCTTGAAGACGGCTTCGAAAGCCGCACGCGTCGCCTCGCGGCCCACGAAGCGCGTGCCGAATACTTCCGGACCGCCCGCTGCATCGAACACGCAATCGTCGGTCATGAAGGTCATCAACGCGTTTGCGTCATGACGATTGAACGCATCGGAAAACGCGGCCAGCGTTTCGGCCGTGACGTGCTGCAGCGGGGTCTGTGTTTGAGCCATTGCTTTCTCCTCCTGGATGACTATCGCTTTCGCGTTCGTTTCGATAAGGCATGAGACGCCGCCGGTGGCTGGCGATTCCGTGAGGAAATTGTAGGCAGGGGGGTTTTTAGCCGGTAGGTCCAGTGAGGTGCTTTCGCCTGGTGCAGCGCGCCGTGACGCGGGCTTCGCAGCGTCTGCGGCACCTGCTGAATTGGACTCATCAACTCCCGTCAACTGGCTCTATGGTTCTATTTTTTTGTTCGGCAACACTGCGGGTTGGCCACATGCTGCGAGGAGTTGACGTGCTCAAACTGTTTATCGGACTCGGCATTCCCTATCTTGGCGTGGTCGGCCTGCTGCCGTGGGTGGCGTCCGTCGATCGCTTCGTGTTGGGCGTGCCGTTCATCTACGCCTGGATCTTCGCGTGGTTCATCCTCACCTCCGGGTGCCTGATGATCTGCTGGCGCGTGTTCGACTGCCGCCACGACGAGTCCCACCCGCAAAACCGCTAAAGGAGTGTCCGGATGGCCACCGCAGTCTTTCTCGGCTTCCTCGCTTTCTCGCTTTACCTCGCGATCCGTTCGAACAAGGGACGTGGTCCGCAAAGCGTGCATGACTTCTTCGTGGCGTCGCGGCAGTTCGGCGCCTACCTCGTGTTCTTCCTCGCGGCCGGCGAGATCTACAGCATCGGCACGATGGTCGGTTTTCCCGGCGGCATCTATGCCAAGGGACCGACCTACGGCGTCTGGTTTCTGGGCTACATTCTGCTGGCCTATCCCGTCGGCTATTTCATCGGCCCGAAGATCTGGCAAGCCGGCAAGCGCTATAACGCGATCACTCTGCCCGATCTGTTCAAGGGGCATTTTCAGAGCCGCTCGCTCGAACTGATCGTCGCGGGCTCCGCGATCGTCTTTCTGCTGCCGTGGGGGCAGTTGCAGTTCACCGGACTCGTCGCCGCGTTGAACGGACTCGGATGGAACTTCAAACCGCCGTATCTGATTCTATTCGCGGCGTTGCTCGCCTTCACCTACATCGCGATTGCCGGCGTGCGGGCATCGGCTTATATCGCCGTGCTGAAGGATATCCTGATGGTCGTCGCGATCGTCGTCACCGGCGTTGCCGTATCGATGGAAGTCGGCGTGACCGACGTCTTTCATGCCGCCAGCCAGCATGTCAGCAACCGGATGAATTCGCACCAGTTGACCTTCTCGATGAGCACCATGCTGTTCCAGTCGCTCGGCTTCTACGTCATGCCGTTCGCGGTGCAGAACTTCTTTACCGCGAAAAGCGCGAACACGATCCGCCGCACGCAGGTCGCGATGCCGCTTTACATGCTGATGTATCCGTTTCTCGTGGTCGCGTCGTACTATGCGATCAGTCAGAATCTGCATCTCGCCTCGCCTAACGAAGCGTTCTTCGCTGCCGCGATCCGTTTGCTGCCGGGTTGGCTGCTTGGACTCGTCGCGGCCGGTGCGTCGCTGTCCGGTTTGCTCGTTCTGGCTGGCATCTGTCTCGCGATCGGGCCGATCGTGACACGCAATCTGCTGCCCGGCATGCCGGAAGCTCGCCAGAAGACGAGTGCGAAAGTGGTGATCGTGTTGTACCTGCTGATATCGATCGTGATGACCCTGCTCACGCCGAATCTGATGCTCACGCTGATCAACACCACGTATTACGGCGTGACGCAATTCTTCCCCGGCGTGATGGTCGTTCTGTTCGGACTGCGCGTGCGGCCGTCTGCGATTGCCTCCGGCATGTTGACCGGACAGGTGCTGGCGATAATTCTGTACGTGCTGCAGATCGATCTCGGCGGCTTCAATCTGGGACTGGTATGCCTCGGCGCGAACCTGCTGGTGCTGACCGCCGTGAACCTCACCGCGAAACCGAGCCGTGCGCACGCACTCAGTTGAACCGGGCTGAAACGAACTTCAATCACTCACCTATGACTCAACGAGAAGAGAAGCGCTCCATACAAGTCTTCGTCGCGAAGAAGATCGTGACGATGAATCCCATGCAACCCTATGCGACGCATGTGGCGATTCGCGACGGCAAGATTCTCTCGGTGGGCGGCGCTGACGACGTCAAGCAATGGGGCGATGCCGAAATCGTCGATACGTTCGGCGACAAAGTGTTGATGCCCGGTTTTGTCGAAGGCCATTGCCATCTGATGGAAGGCGCGATGTGGGACACCGTCTACGTCGGCTACTACGACCGCCGCGGCCCCGACGGCCGGCGCTGGCCAGGCCTGACATCGCTGGACGCCGTGATCGAGCGCCTGAAGGCGGCGCAAGCCGAGATGACGTCGGCCGACGCTCCGCTGCTCGCCTGGGGCTTCGATCCGATCTTCTTCGGCACCCAACGCCTGAGTGTGCGCGAACTGGACACGGTGTCGGCGGAGCGGCCCATCGTGATCCTGCATGCGAGCGTGCATCTGATGAATGTCAATTCGCCGATGCTCGCGCGCGCCGGCATCGATGAAGAAACGGATATCGACGGCATCGACAAGGACGAAAGCGGACAGCCGACCGGCGAGTTGCAGGAGTTCGCCGCAATGTTCCCGGTCTACCGCGTGATCGGTGCCGGCCTCTCGATCGCCGCGAGCGAAAGCACCAAGGCCATCTGGAATTTCGGCCGCGTCGCGCAACTCGCCGGCGTGACGACCGCCACGGATCTGGTCAATGACTTCTCCGAAACTGGTAATCGCAACCTGCGCGAAGTTACCGCGAGCGCGGATTTTCCCGTACGTATCGTGCCCGCCTTCGCGCCGCAGCGCAGCCCTGAAGGCGGCGCCCAACGGGTGCTCTCGGCGATGGAAACCGCCACGCCGAAGCTGCACTTCGGGCCCGTCAAATTTATCGTCGACGGTTCGATTCAGGGCTTCACCGCGCGCCTGAAATGGCCCGGCTATCTGAACGGCAAGCCCAACGGTTTGTGGCTGATTCCGCCGAGCCAGTTCGTCGAAGTGTTCACGCCGTTTCACGAAGCGGGCCTGCAACTGCACGTGCACACCAACGGCAACGAGGCGACCGAACTCGTGCTCGACGCGTTCGAGCGGCTTCTCACGCTTCATCCGCGACGCGATCACCGGCATACGCTGCAGCACTGCCAGATGGCGGACGCGAGCCAGCTCGCGCGCGCGGCGAGCCTCGGCCTGTGCATCAATTTCTTTTCGAACCATATCTATTACTGGGGCGACGCGCACTATACGCAGACCATGGGCGCGGACCGCGCGAATCGCATGAACGCGGCGGAATCGGCACGCTGCCTGGGCATTCCGTTTGCGTTTCATTCCGATGCGCCCATCACGCCGCTCAATCCGCTCTTCACCGCATGGTGCGCGTCGCAGCGCGAGACCGCGTCGGGGCGCGTGCTCGGTGCGAACGAACGCGTGCCGATCGCTGACGCGTTGCGCGCGATCACGCTCGGCGCCGCTTACACGCTCAAGATGGATCATCTGGTCGGCAGTATCGAAGTCGGCAAATTCGCGGACTTCGCGGTGCTCGCCGAAGACCCCGCCGAAGTCGCGCCGCAACGTCTGAAGGATCTGGAAGTGTGGGGCACGGTGCTCGGCGGCCGCATTTTCCAGGCGCCGGCGGGATGAACGCGATTCCGCTCGTCGTCATCGGCGGTTATCTCGGCGCCGGAAAGACGACGCTGCTCAACCATGTTCTGAGCAACGCCGGATCGCGGCGCATCACCGTCCTCGTCAACGACTTCGGCTCGATCAATATCGACGCTTCGCTGATTCGCCAGCGCGCCGACGACGTGATCAATCTGGAAAACGGCTGCGTCTGCTGTTCGATCGGCGGCCGGCTGGTCGAGGCACTGCTTGCCATAAGTTCGCGCACTGACGCACCCGATCTGCTGATCATCGAAGCGAGCGGCGTGTCCGACCCGGTGCGCATCGCGCAGATCGGCTTGCTCGATCGCGCGTTTCGTCTGGACGGCATCGTCGTGCTGGTGGATGCGGAGCGCGTCGAAGAGACGCTGGCCGATCCTTATGTCGGCGACATCGCGCAGCGGCAGATCGCGGGCGCCACGGCCATCGTGCTGAACAAGATGGATCTGCTCAGCGAGCCTGCGGGCGCGGCCGTCGTAGCGCGCGTTGAAGCGCTTGCGAATACCCGCATCATCGCGCAAGCAACGCACGCGGCCGTGCCACTCGGTTTGATCTTCGAGGGGCATGCATTACCCGCGCGCCCTATCGGTGCGATGCCACTGTGCGCCTCTCTCACCCCGCGCGATTTATGCAGCTTTTCGTTTGTCACCGACGCTTACTTGAGCCGCAAGAAACTCAAAGAAGCGCTGCGGAGTTTCTCTGCAAAGCTGTTGCGTGCGAAAGGTTTTGTCCGACTGGAGAGCGACGGCGCGCTGCATGAATTGCATGTGGTCGGCAACCGCGTGGTGATCAGCGCGTCGTCGGCCCGCACCTCCTCTCAATCGCAGATCGTGCTGATCGGCATGTTCGATCGCGAAGACGAGTCGACTGCGAGAGCGGCGCTCAAAGCCGCTGAAATCGGCCCATGAATCCGGCCGACCGGAACGCACGCCAAGAAAGCTAGCGCCTCAACTCGGAGACAATCTTCTCCGCGAGAAAATCGCACGGCGGACGATTGGAAGCCGTGCTGCGCGCCAGCACCATCTCCAGCGCGGTGATTTCGGGCAAGCCGTGCGCGCGCCCAAGCAGCGTGAAGTGTGCCGGCACCGCGCAGCGCGCGAGCGGCACGATAGCGAGCCCCGCCTCGGCCATCGACAGCAGACCCAGCAGACTCGGACTTTCATACGAGGTGCGGTAGGGAATCTTCGCGCGCTCCAGGCTGCGAATCGCGTTCTCGCGCGCGACGCTGCCCGGCAGGAACACGGCGATCGGCAACGGCCGTTCGCGCCATATTTCATCCGCGCTCGGCGCGGCCGCCCATTCCATGGGTTCATGGCGAATGAATTCGCCCGACAAACCCTTGACTCGCGTCGCGCACACCAGATCGACGGAGCCGTCTTTCACCATCGGCGCGAGCGCGACGCTCGGCAAACCGACGACCTGAATCTCCACCTTCGGATAGGTCGCGGAAAACTTCTTGAGGATCGGCGGCAGCAGCGACGACGCGTAATCGTCCGGCACGCCGATGCTCACGCGTCCCGTCACGTCCGGCCGAACCACCGCCGCCCAGGCCTCGTCGCGTAAGGCGAGCATGCGGCGAGCGTAGGTCAGCAGGACTTCGCCGTCCTGCGTCGGCACCACGTTTCGCGGCTTGCGCACGAACAACGGCTTGCCCAGCGCGATCTCAAGCGTCTTGATCTGCATGCTCACCGCCGATTGCGAACGATGCACGACCTCCGCCGCCCGGCTGATGTTACCGGCGTCGGCAACGGCGACGATCATGGTCATCACGTCCAGGTCGAGTGCTTTCAAGGGGTCTGGTATCAGAAAAATAGATAGATTCGATCAATATTACGCGATTTTCTAAATTTGCGACATGGGGCATAGTGGCCGCAAAGGAGCCAGTCCATGAACGCCCGTACCGACCTCTCAGTGCTTGCCGTACCCGAACTGTCGTTTGCGACCATCGCATCGGGCATCTGCGTGCCGTATGTCGAGTGCGGAGAAGGCGAGCCGCTCCTGTTCGTGCACGGCTCGCTGTGCGACTATCGCTACTGGAATGCGCAGACGGCGGCGCTCTCGCAGCATTTTCGCTGCATCTCGGTGAGCCTGAGCCACTACTGGCCGGCCAGCGAGGCGTGCATTCAGGGCGAGTTCGGCTGGCAGACGCATGTCGGTGAGCTGGCCGAGTTCATTGAGGCGATCGACCTTGGGCCCGTGCATCTGGTCGGCCATTCGCGCGGCGGCTGTGTCGCGTTTCATGTTGCGCGCGACTATCCGCGGCTCGTGAAAACGCTGACGCTCGCCGACCCTGGCGGTCCTCTGCAGATCGACGGCATGCCGGAGGCGGCGCTGCCGGCCACGACCAATGTGCTACGCGCGCGCGTTGCTGAACTCATCGAAAGCCAACAGATCGACGCTGGCCTGGAGCTTTTCGTCGATTCGGTGAGCATGCCTGGAGCGTGGCGCAAGAGCCCGATTGCGTTCCGCACCATGGCGATCGACAACGCGGGCACGCTGCCCAAGCAGCTCCGCGATCCGTTGCCCGCCTATTCCCGCGAAACCGCACGCGGCGTGAAATGCAGGACGCTGCTGATCGACGGGCAGCGCAGCCCGCGCATGTTCCGCAACAACGTCGACAAGCTCGCGGAGTGGATCGATTATGCGGAGCGGCAGACCATCGCCGGTGCGTCGCACGGCATGAATGTGTCGAACGCAGGCGCTTTTAACCGGCTCGTGCAGGCGTTCGTCAGCTTCTGATTCCGGCGCGGTTCGGTATTCGGCGTTTGGCATTCGGCATTCCGCGGCTTGGTGGTCGAGAACGTTAGAGGTCGAAGGTGCCGCGATATTTCTCGTCGGCATCCGAACGCGTGTTGATTTCGACGAGAACGCCACCGGGCACCTCACAGAAAAACCGCGAGCCGCGCTCATGCTTGAACACGCCGGTCTTCATCACGACGCCGGCGCCGGCCATCTGCTCGTAAAGCGTGCGAACCTCGTCGAGAGAAGCCAGCTCGAAGCCGATATGAAAGTTGTGCGGCCACTCGACTGGATGGTCGGCGGCGTCATCGATCACGATGTCGAAGCCGGGGCGTTTCAGAAACCAGCTCGTCCCTCGCGCGGCAACCGTACAGCCTAGATGTTCCTCGAAGAAGGTGGCGGTCGCGCTCACATCGGATGAAGGGAAACTCACGTGATTGAGCTTCATGCTGGTGGTGATATCGGTCATGTCGATCTCCGTTGAATCGGATCGCTCGCTGCGTTCCGTACGGAGGATGTTACGAGTAAAAGCTCACATTCCATACTCGCATCGTCCGGCTCGCGCAATCGGCCGCTCAGGCCCGTGCTACGGGCGTTGCCGGACATGCGACGCCAACTCGCCCGCGGCTTGCTCGCGTTTCTCGCCGTCGCTCAGACCACGAGCCGAGCTGTGTGCTGTATTCCATAGCGAATCCCTCGATATGGATGCGTGACGAACGACGAGCGCAAAGCAGCCGGCGGCGCGTCATCCTGCACGCGTCGCCGGACGCGCCAGCGTTAGGCCGCCTGCGAGACGAGATCTCGCAGAACGGTTTCCAGTTCCACTTCGCCCTTGACGATGTCGGCTGGGTCGCCTTCAAAACAGATCCAGCCTTCATTGAACCCGTCGAGCATGCGCATACGCGGCAACGGTTCCTTCATACCTTGCGATCGGAACAGCGCGTCCCACGTTTCGCGCGGCACCACCTCCGCACGAACCGGACGACCGAGCACCTGGGCAAATGTCTGCGCCAGATCGTTCGGGCTCACGCGTTGCCCTTCCAGCTCGACGATACGCACGCCGCGCCAGGTTTGCAGAAGCAGTTGTGCGGCAACGCGACCGACGTCCGCGGTCGCGACCATCGGCACAGCCTTGTCAAGCGGTTGCAGAAAGCTGGAGATCACGCCGTTGTCCCGGGCCGGCGCAACGTCCCATGCGGCGTTTTCCATGAACCAGCCGGGACGCAAAAAAGTCACGGGCATCGGTAAATTGCGAAGCGCCTGCTCCGTCAACGTAAGTTGCGTGAGCAGATTGGTTTCGGTTGCCTGTGCGCCGATCGTCGACAGGCAAACCACCTTGCCGGGCGCCGCCGACTGAAGCGCCCCGTGCACGGCGTCGATGACAGCGCGCGCCTCGGGAAAGCCGGGCGACGGATCGAACGTCGGCGGCGGCAGAATGAAGACGCCTTGCATACCCTCGAAAGCGGCGGTGAGGGACGCCGCGTCGCCCATGTCGGCTGTCACCACTTCACATCCGCGTTCAGCCCACGAGCGTGCCCGAGTGGCATCGCGTACGACCGCGCGCACTGGCTGGCCCGCGGCGAGCAACGTGCGCGCCACCGCACCGCCAACCTTTCCTGTTATCCCTGTGATTGCATACATTGCAGCTTCTCCTCGCGTAGATAAATAACGTTGAAACGCACCGTCGGGATGGATTGTGGGCAAACGCGATGAGAAACTAAATGACACGAATGACACTTGTGAAGTGACTGGTAGTTACTAATGCGTCATAGTTCGGTTTTTGACGCACTGTGCAGAGGCAGCCAATGACCAGGGTGCAGCGCCCATGAGATCGTCCAGCGAGAATCTCTCTAGCGGTATCAGCGTATTTGCCGCCGTCGTCGATGCGGGGACGTTCGCGGCCGCCGCCGAATTGATGGGCATGTCGCCGCCCGGAGTTAGCCGGGCCATCGCCCGACTCGAAAGGCGGCTGAAAACACGGCTCTTCAATCGGACGACTCGCGCCGTTTCCCTCACTGAAGAGGGCCGGCGCTTCTACGAGCAGGTCATGCCGCACTTGAGGGGCATGGAGGAAGCGGCCGCGGCCGCGGCAGGAGGCGCCGCGACAGTGCGCGGGAAGCTGCGAATTAATCTCGACCCGGTCTTCTCGCGCATCATTCTGGGCCCGAAGCTCGACGAATTCATGGACGCGCATCCTGAGCTCGAACTCGAACTCATTGCCAGGGATCAGCTCGGCGACCTCGTCATGGACGGCTTCGATCTGGCCTTGCGATTTGGCGAACCTCGCTCATCCAGTCTGATTGCGCGAAAGCTCCTTGACACCGCGGTGGTCACCGTCGCAGCGCCGTCGTACCTCGCTCGCCGGGGGCGGCCGGCGGAGCCTCAGGAGCTGGGTCGCGGGGTGCACAGGTGTCTTGAGTTCCGGAACCCGGATACCGGCAAACCGTATCCGTGGGAGTTTCATCGCAAGCGCAAGAAGATTGTTGTCGAAACGAATGGACGGCTTACGGTGAACGATCCGAGCGCGCTCCTCAACGCGTGTCTGGCCGGCTCCGGCGTCGCGCAGATGCTTCTGCTCGGCGGCGAGCACCTGATCCGCGAGGGACGGCTCGTCAACCTGTTCCCGGACTGGCCGGACGAGCGCTTCCCGCTCTATGCGTACCATCCGTCGCGGCACCACACGCCGGCCAGGACAAGAGTGTTTCTGGACTTTATCGTCGCATTGACGAGAACCGGTTAGTCCAAATAGGCCAGTGAGCGGCCATACCTCGCGCGCAAGAACACTTAAGGAATCTAAAAGGAGGTTTATGCCGCGCAAGCCTATAGTCGCTCAATCCAGGCGAGAGCAAGGAAGCGCACGTGAAAGCAAGCGCAACAACGGCGGATCTATCCGCCGGATGGCTCAATCGAATTGCCGATTCTTGGCTCTACCGACTAAGCCGTGCGCTGGGTATCGTGAGCGTCGTTCCTCATGGAGACGTCTATGCCCGCCTCGCTTCGCTTCGTTCACCTCGATACGCCCGAGTCGCTGCTCCCCGCATTCGACGTCATGCGTCAGTTGCGCCCGCATCTCACCGATGCGCACTCGTTCGCCGCACAGGTGGCCAGACAGCATGCCGAAGGCTATCGCCTGCTCGCTGCGTCCGACGCGGGCGGCATCGTCGGCCTCGCCGGTTATCGCACCCTGACTAATCTGCTGTACGGCCGTTTCGTCTATGTCGACGATCTGGTGGTGGATGGCAAGCTGCAGCGTGACGGCATCGGCGCGCAACTGCTCGACGCGGTACGGCGGATTGCGCGCGAAGCCGGCTGCGCGCAATTCGTGCTCGACACGGGTCTGCACATGCCGCTTGCGCAGCGCTTCTATTTCCGCAATGGGCTGCTGGCGCGAGGCATGCACTTCGTCGAACCCCTCGCCCCTCTTTCCCCTGCTGCAGCGTTCGCGTCATGAGAATCTTGCTGATCAATGCCAGCCCGCATGGTGAAGCGAGCCACGGCTACCGTTTCGCCGACGAAATCGTCGGCATGCTGCACGAGCGCGCCGCACCCGCCGCCTCGGCCATCACCGTGGTCGAACGCGACCTGGCGGCCGCACCGTTGCCGCCGATCGCCCGCGATTACGCTCGCGCCATCACGTCGCGCACGCCGGATACGGCGCATTTCGATGTCTCCGAGCAACTGATCGGCGAAATCGAAACGACGGATGCGCTCATCATCAACACGCCGATGCACAATTTCACGGTGCCGGCAGCGCTCAAGCTGTGGATCGATTACACGCTGCGCATTCACCGCACGTTCGCCTCGACGCCGGAAGGCAAGCTTGGACTGATGCGAGACCGGCCGACCATCGTGATCGTCGGCTCGGGCGGTGTGCATAGCGGCGAACGCGCGCGGCAGCCGGATTTCCTGACCCCGTATCTGCGCTACGCGCTCGGCTCGATCGGCATCCACAGCGTGCAGTTTCTTCTTTTGCAGGGGCTCGTGATGGGCGAAGCGACGGTGGCCGAAGCGCTCGATGCGGCGCGCCTCCAGCTTACCGGCGACGCAGTGTTCGCCTCGCTTGCCGCACAGGCGTCCGGATGCGCGAGCACGGCAGCGCGTAGCGCTGCACGGAGCGCATAGCGCAAGCCGGACGAAATGCGATCCCAAAGCGCTTCCGTCGCATCGTGCGAAGGCGTGCCGTGCCGCGCCGCACCGCGCTGCGTCAATTCGAAATCCGGACACATGTCCGATGCTTCAACCGTCCAGACACGCGCGCAACGTTCGCGCGAGACGGTCTGCTTCATCCGCATCGGCGATGTTCGCGAAGCCCATCACCAGGCCGCGCCGCGTGCGCCGCGCGCGGCTATTCGCGTGCCAGACCGAAAGCGGCAGCACCGCGAGCCCCGCCTCGCGGGCACGCGCGGCGACCGCGACGTCGTCGACCGGGCCATTGGGGCCTTCGGCGAACTGCACCGCGAACTGAATTCCACCTGGCGGCAAATCGACGATCAGCCGTTCACCAAACGCCTGCTCCAACGCATGCACGATCAGTACGCGCCGCTCGGCGTACAACGCACGCATGCGCTTCAGGTGCCGCGCAAAATGCCCCTGCGCAATGAAATCCGCCACGGCCGCCTGCAAAAGCGTCGGCGATCCGGCGTTCATGCTGTGCGCCACCTTCCCGACGCGCTCGACGGCTCGCTCCGGCACCACCACATACGCTAGCCGCAAACCGGGAAACATCACCTTGCTGAACGTGCCGCAATAGATCACGCGATCGCGCCGGTCGAGACTCTTTAAAGCCGGCAATGGCCGGCCCAGATACCGGAACTCGCTGTCGTAGTCGTCTTCGATGATCCAGCGGGAAGCCTTCCCTGCCCACTCCAGCAGCGCCATGCGTCTTGCGAGCGACAGCGTGTGCCCGAGCGGGCTCTGATGCGACGGCGTGACCACGGCGAAGCGCGCCTGCGCATCCAGCAGCGTGCCGCGCTCGACGTCGATCCCTTCGCCATCCACCGGCACCGGCACGAGCTGCACGCCGGTCTCGGTCAGAAAATCGCGCGCGAGCAAATAGCCGGGATCCTCGAACCACACGCGATCGTCCGCGCGGGCGAGACTGCGCAACACGAGTTCGAGCGTCGCGCGGTAGCCGCCGGTGACGAACACCTGTTCCGGCAAGCAGGTCACGCCGCGCGACAGCCCGAGATACGTGGCGATATGTTCGCGCAGCGGCCGGTAGCCGGACGGATCTGGATACGCGAGCATCGCGCGTTCACTGCTGCGCGCACGCTGTGCAACGAGCCGGTTCCATACCTTGCGCGGAAATGCGTCGACCGCGGGCAGCCCAGGCTGCAACGGCCGCGGCTCACCGCTCATGGTGACCGTGAGGGCCGGTTGGCGCGGCGCCGCTCGACCATCGCGCGATTCAGCCGGCGGCCGCGGAGCGTCCGCTCCTACAGTGCCATGCCTCGCGCGCGAGTCCTGAACGCCTTGCGCACGCGACGAGCGCATCACCGAGGCCGGCAGCGACATCGATACGAACGTGCCCGCCGCGCCGCGCATCTGCAGGTAGCCCTCGTCGACGAGAATCGTGTAGGCGAGTTCAACGGTGCCACGGGCTGTATTCAGCTGCGTGGCGAGGCCGCGCAGCGCAGGCACGCGATCGCCGGGACGCAGGTGCCCCGCGGCGATCGCGGTTCTGAAACGCTCGCAGATCTGCAAATAGATCGGCAACTGCTGCTGCCGGTCGACTTCGATGGTCAAAGCGGGCGTCGGAACGGTCATGACAGTCTCGGGGACAAGGGAAGCAGCAAACGGTTTGTACTAGTCGGATCGTCGATTCTTGGCACTTTTCGATCGACCATGATTCTTCCACAATGGCCTCACGCGATGAGACGGCGGCGAACAATTTCGCGCGATACGGCACTCGCCGGGCGCCCCGCGTTCATTTACTCTCGTCTGGAGAATTTGCCATGAAAATCGTCGTAATCGGTGGGTCCGGCCTGATCGGATCGCGTCTCGTCACGCTGCTTCGCGAAGCGGGCCATGAAGCGCTCGCTGCGTCGCCGCGTACCGGTGTCAACGCTGTGACGGGCGAGGGCCTGGACAACGCGCTCGTGGGCGCGGACGTCGTCGTGGATGTCACAAACGCGCCGTCATGGGAGCCGCAGGCGGTACTCGACTTCTTCCGCACTTCGGCGCGCAATCTTGGCAAGGCCGAAGCGGCTGCCGGAGTGCGCCATCACGTGGCGCTCTCCATCGTCGGCTGCGACCG
Source organism: Paraburkholderia sp. BL18I3N2 (assembly GCF_003001875.1). Classification (NCBI taxonomy): domain Bacteria; kingdom Pseudomonadati; phylum Pseudomonadota; class Betaproteobacteria; order Burkholderiales; family Burkholderiaceae; genus Paraburkholderia; species Paraburkholderia sp. BL18I3N2. The sequence goes on along the minus strand of NZ_PVNC01000001.1, from coordinate 767,393 downwards.
CTCGCCGGGGAATGCGTATTTCGCTGCCAAGGTCGCGCAGGAGGAATTGATCCAGGCAGCGGGCGTGCCTTACACGATCGTGCGCGCGACGCAGTTCATGGAGTTTATCGGCGGTATCGCGGATTTCAGCACGGTCGACGGCACTGTGCGTATCGGCGAAGGACTGTTTCAGCCGATCGCGGTAGACGATGTCGTGGCAAACCTAGCGCAGGTCGCGCTCGCTGCGCCGCAAAACGGCACGGTCGAGATTGCCGGCCCGGACCGCGCACCCTTCGCGGAGATCGTCTCGCGCTATCTGAAATCGGTAGGCGACGCGCGCCCGGTAGTGACGGATCGCGATGCACTGTATTACGGCAGCCGCGTCGAGGAACAATCGCTCGTGCCGCTCGGCGATGCACGGATCGGCCGCGTCAGTCTCGACCAGTGGCTCGCGCGGGCAAAGAACGGCTGATTGCGGGTTTAAGCGCAACCTGAATCAACGTGTCCGCGTTTAGTCCTGACCGGAGCCGTTGGCCCGAGCGGCTTCGAAACCGAATGAAAATTTTCTGGGTAAAGCATGAGCAAGCCGCATAAGGTTGTCGTCGTTACCGGCGCGTCGCAAGGCATCGGCGCTGAAGTCGTCAAGGCGTTTCGCAAGCTCGACTACCGCATTGTCGCGAACTCACGGTCGATCGAGCCGTCGGACGACGCGAACATCCTCTGCATCGCCGGCGATATTGGTGACCCGGCAACCGCCCGTCGTGTCATTACCGAAGGCGTCGCGCGATTTGGCCGGATCGACACGTTGGTGAACAACGCCGGCATTTATATCGGCAAGCCTTTCACCGAACACACCGCGCAAGACTACGCCGCGGTGGTGAACGTGAATATGACGGGCTTTTTCCACATCACGCAGCTCGCCATCGCCGAAATGGAAAAGCATTCGAGCGGCCACGTGGTTAGCGTCACCTCCAGCACCGCCGACAACGCGATCAGTGGCGGATACTCGGTACTGGCAGGCCTGACGAAGGGTGGTCTGAACGCCGCCACGAAGTCGCTGGCGATCGAGTACGCCAGGAAAGGTATTCGCGTGAACGCCGTCGCGCCGGGGATCATCAAGACGCCGATGCACGCGCCGGAAACCCATGAAGCGCTGGGCGCCTTTCATCCGCTCGGTCGCATGGGCGAGACGAGCGATATCGCCGATGCGATTCTGTTCCTCGACTCCGCACCGTTCATCACGGGAGAGATCCTGCACGTCGACGGCGGTCAGAGCGCCGGTCGTTAAGCTTATCGGGCACCGCAACACGGTGCCCTTTTCACTTTTGCTGCTCGCTCCTTGAGCCGGCCCCAGTCCAGCAAATCCGCAGGCGCAGAACAAAGACGTAGCGAATTTCGCTCGCTTCCCTTGACTTCCATTTAGATGATGACTACCATCTAAGTCAACGGATCGTCTTGGAGTCAGCATCATCATGAGGAAATCGAGGGTCGAAGCCGCCGAAACCCGGCAGCGAATTGTCGACGTTGCAGCTCGCAAGTTTCAGCTCAACGGCATCAACGCGACGGGCCTGGCCGACGTCATGTCTGAAGCCGGGCTCACACACGGCGGCTTTTACCGGCACTTCGAATCCAAAGATCAGCTGGTTGCCGAGGCCTGCGCAGCCGCGGCGACCAACATCGTCGCTACGCTGGAAGAAGCGGCCAGCGAGAGCGACGTCGAAGATGGTTTTCGGGCCATCGTCGACCGATATGTATCAACCAGCCACCGCGACAACGTTTCGGGCGGCTGCCCGCTTGCGGGAATGGGCAGCGAGTTGTCGCACGGCGACGAGAACACTCGTGCGGCCGCCTCTCAAGGCTTCCGCGAGCTCGTTGAAGCCGTAGCGAAGCGCCTGGATCCCGAGCGGTCTGAGTCGACGGAGTCAAAGGCCGTCTTTGCGGTAACGGCGATGATCGGCGCCATCACCATGTCCCGGATCCTCACGGATAGCGACGCTTCGGCATCGGTTCTGCAGCAAGTCAAGCAACATCTCGACGCGATCTAGGCGATTGACGATCCCGACCATCGCCTAAACATTTATCCGCTTGTGTGCATATACACATAAAGATGAAAGACGTACATGTCGCTGCCAGATCAGGCATCGATATGCGCCGCCCCCGGCACTCGCCAAGAGTGCGCATACCTTGAGAACGGAGCATCGACATCATGCAACAACGCAACTATCTGGTAACAGCCGCCGCTGGCAAGACTGGCGTGCACACAGTCCGTCGCCTTCTTGAAGGCGGTCACGGCGTTCGCGCCCTTGTCCACCGCGAGGACGAAAGAAGCGCAGCACTTCGAAAGGCCGGCGCCGAAGTCATCGTGGGCGATCTTCTGGAACACGACGATGCGATACGCGCCACGGAAGGCGTATCGGGCGCCTACCTCTGCTATCCCGTACGCCCGGGGTTCATTCAGGCAACCGCATACTTCGCGGACGCGGCGCGGCGCGCCAATCTCGACGTCGTGGTGAACATGTCGCAGATTTCCGCTCGCGAGGACTCGAAGAGTCACGCTGCCCGCGATCACTGGATCGCAGAGCGTGTTCTGGACTGGTCGGGCGTGCCGACCGTCCACCTCCGCCCGACATTCTTCTCCGAATGGCTGACGTTTCCGTGGGTGCGCGACCCCATCGTGAAAGAAGGAAAGATTGCGCTTCCTTACGGCAACGGACGCCATGCACCGATCTCCGCCGAAGACCAGGCGCGAGTGATCGCCGCGATTCTCGCTCAGCCGTCAACGCATATCGGCAAGACGTATCCGCTGTACGGCCCCGTCGAACTCAGCCAGCAAGAGATCGCCGACGCGGTCGGCAAAGTGTCGGGCCGCAAAGTCGTCTACAGCCCGACAAGCATCGAGGACTATCGCAAGCATCTCGAAACATACGATCTGCCCGAATTCGTGATCCAGCATTTTCTGGAAGTGGCAATCGACTACCAGAACGGCGTCTTCGCGGGTACCAACGACGTTATCGAAAAGATCACCGGACAAGCGCCACAAACAATCGACGCATTCGTCGCCGCCAATCGCGAGGCGTTCCAGTAAGCGCATCGTTCATGCCTGAATCGTTACAAGGAACAGTTACCATGAAACTCACCGGAAATACGATCTTCATCACCGGCGGCACCTCGGGTATCGGCCGGGCACTTGCAGAGGCTTTTCACCATAAGGGCAACAAGGTGATCGTCAGCGGACGCCGCAAGGCCTTGCTGGATGACGTCGCGAAAGCAAATCCGGGCATCGACACGGTCGAGCTCGATGTCAATGACCCGGCGCAAATTCAAAGTGTCGCGAATCAGTTGATCACGAAATATCCGTCGCTCAATATCGTCATCAATAATGCGGGAATCATGCCGTTTGATGATGTAACCGGCCCCTTCGACGACGCGCAGGCGGTGCATTTAATCAACACCAATTTGCTGGGACCCGCGCGGATCAGCGGTGCATTTGTTGAACACCTCAAGACACGACCGGAGGCGGTCATCATCAACAATAGCTCGGTTGTCGCGTATATTCCGCTCGCAACGGCGGCGCTCTACTCGGCAACCAAGGCTGCCATTCACTCGTACTCACTGTCACAGCGCTTTGCATTGCGCGAGACTTCCGTTCGGGTATTGGAGATTGCCCCGCCCTGGGTAGACACGGACCTTGTCCATAAGAGCGGCGATCCGCGAGCGATGCAAGTCGAGCCGTTTATCGCGGAGATAATGGCGCTTCTCGAAGGCGCTACGACTGAAGTCGTCGTAGAAGCCGCCAGGCAGTTGCGGACCAGTGCGGGGCCTAACGAGCACGGCATCGTGGATTATTTCAATCAGATGATTTTGGATAACCCTCTGCCGACTCCCTGAAGGATGTTCTATTCGCGGCGCGCGACGTGGCGTGCCGACACTGTCGCCGCGATTTGCGCCGCTCGCAACACGCCCGGCGTGAATAGTAAAACTTGAGAAAGCCGGTGCGGCTCGACATGCCGCACTTCGAAGTGGTTCGCGTGGCTCCGGCCGATCCAGGCAAATGTCTGTCTACGCTTCAACAATCTTCGCGTCATAGTCTTCATCGACGAAAGCGACGAGAAACTCTTCCGGCATCAGCCACGAATCAACGCTGACCGTCTTCGTGTCAATATCCACGTTGACCTTCGCGTCGGCGTCGACGGTCTTCATCGCATGTTCGAGAGTCGGAATATCGTCGGAGCGAATTTCATGTTTAACCGAGAATTTCATTTTTCACTTCTCCAGTAGATAACGTTTATATAAACTGCCGCCGCTACCTGTTTCGCGTTCGACAAAACTTCGCGGCTCGCGGGCGTCTCCCTACATCAGTTTGGTATCCGCACCATTTGTCTTCATATGCTTCATGGTCCGATACAGCCGAATGTAGGCGCATTGCCTCAAGTTTCGAATACCCGCACCGTACAAACAGTCTTGCGCAGCGAGAACAAATCGAAAATCAGGCTGCAGAGTTTGCTGGCCTGACGGACAGGCTGCGCTACTGGTTGAGGCACGCGACTGTCTGGGTGTTGGCAATGGCCGATGCACAGCCGGACGCAGAGTCTTCACATGAGCCCGAAGTCCGCTGACTGAGCTAAGCGGACAATGCCGGCGTTTCGCAGCGGGCCAAGATGTGCAGTCGGTCACCGGAAAATCTGCTCCCGTTTTTCTCGCAAGACAATAGGACCTCGGTCCAATAGATCGGAGTTATTGACCTTCTGAGGTGGCGCTTCGCGGGGTTTGCGGAGGGCGGGCGTTATCGGCTCACGTTCATTGAGAAGCGGTCCGTCACACATGTTCGTCGACTATGAGCTGCTTCTGTCACCCAGAAAAATTTTGTGGATGTTGGCCGGATACACCCAGTCGCGAGCCTGACGCTCGATCAGATCCATGAATGCCGGCGGACCACTGCAGTAGATCTGAGTGTTCGCCTGCGCTGGGCTTATCGCGTGAGAAGTTGCCTGCTCCAGTCGGTCAGCATCCAGACCAAAATGGTGATAAACCCTACTTTCGCTCTTGAGCGCGCCTAGCTCTTTCCGAAAGACCGCACGTTCAGGAGACCGAGCAAAGTTGTGCAACTCGAATTTCTGCCCCGCCAACGCCAGCCGTTTCGCGATCCCTGCGATCGATGCAGCGCCGACACCTCCCGCGAACAGTAACGATTGTGTACGACCGTCCAAAATAACCGTAGGACTCCGTGTCGTCACGATAAACGCCTCGTCACCTTGACTCAACGAAATGTCTGCTGTTTTTGCGTCCGTGTCGCCATCATCTTGTCTGACGGCGATGACGTATGCACGCGGCCGAGAAGTAAAACGGCACAGGGGATATGTTTTCGCTTTGCAGATGACATCGTCGCGAACAAGTGTGACGCAAGATCCATTGTCAAACGACGGAAGCTCGGATCTGCATCTGGTTTGGAGTTCAACAGCGTGATAACTCTCGGCAAGTTGCCATTTCCGTGTAACGACGACTGAGAGGAATTTGTCGTGCATGTCTTCTCCAACAGGACCTTCGTCTTCCTCGATCGGAAGTTCGTTGGTGTATGGATTGCATGAGATGGCCGGTCCAGCAAACTGCTGGAGGGTAGTTGAATGCCAGATTCAGGTTAGGGCGGAAGGCATCCACCAGCAAGGCGTTCAACGCGAATACCTCCTATACAACCGTGCTGATAAAGGGTGACCGTTGGCTCGGTGCAGTAGATGGTTCCGCGGGTCGACCTGGAGAAAAGTTCGTCGTCGGCACTGATTGCGCGGCGCCGCCACCCGTACCGGACACCATCTTACAAAGCGTACCGGTACTGTACCGGCAATTCTCACTAGAATGCTCCAACGTCCTTTCGACCGACACCGGAGCTTGCCATGTCATACCTCAGTCTCAGCGCGCTGCCTGCCGGCATCCTGTTCGCGCTCGTCACCACCATCACGCCCGGTCCGAACAACACGATGTTGCTGGCCTCCGGGGTCAACTTCGGATTTCGTCGCACGTTGCCGCATCTGTCCGGCATCAGCGCCGGCGTCGTGCTGTTGATGCTGTCGGTCGGGATCGGTCTGGGCGAAGCCTTCGTGCATTTCCCCGTGCTGTACACGGTGCTCGAGGTCGCGAGCGTCGCCTATCTGCTGTACCTCGCGTGGAAGATCGGCACCTCGGGCGAATTGAAGGTGAAAAAAGGCGAGCGCCGGCCCATGAAGTTCTATGAAGCGATCGCCTTCCAGTGGGTCAATCCGAAGGCATGGATGATGGTGCTGACCGCTGCCACGACGATCCACCTCAGCGAGAGCTACAGCATGAACGCCATCGCGATGGCGGTGATCTTCTACGTGATCGGCTTTCCGTGCATCTGCCTGTGGGCGGGTTTCGGCACCGCCATGCGGCAGGTGCTGTCGGATCCGAAGCGGTTGCGCATCTTCAATGTGGCGATGGCGCTGCTGCTGGTGCTGTCGCTGTATCCGATCGCGCTGAAGCTGATCGGGCAGTCGGCCTGACCGCAGTCTCTACAACGTCCCCTGCCCCACTCGCTCGATGAAGCGCCACAACGCATCATCCGTCGAATACGGTGCGTTGAAGCGGAACCAGGCGCTCGGGGCATCGTCGGGACGGAAGTAGGAGCCCGGCGCGAGCCAGATACCGTGTGTGAGCGCGGCCGTCGCCACTTCGCCGGCCCGCTCCGCTTCGATCGGCAAGCGCGCCCACAAAAACAGCCCGGCGCGCGGCCGGTGAAACAGTTCCAGACCCAGCGAATCGAGCCGATCTTCAACGGTCGCGTGCGCGAGCTTGAGGCGCTCGTTGACGGCTTCCACGTGACGCGCGTAGCGCCCCTCCAGCAGCACCTTATCGACGATCCGCTCGATCGCCTCCGACGACGTCAAGCCCACCGCCATCTTCGTGCGCGCCAGTTCGCGCAGCACCGCGCGCTCGGCGACCACGTAGCCGCAGCGCAGCCCCGGCGTCACCGTCTTCGAAAAGCCGCCGACGTACAGCACGCGCTGCAAGCCTTCCATCGCCGCGAACAGCGGCGCGCCGGACGGCGCGAGTTCGCGGCTCACGTCGTCCTCGATCACCCACATGCGCCGGCGCTCGGCGATCTGCAGCAGGCGGAACGCCGCGGACATTCCGAAGGTCGCGCCGGTCGGATTCTGCAGCGTCGTGTTGACGAAGATCGCCTTCGGCTTGTGCTCGGCAACCAGCGCTTCGAGCACGTCCGTATCGACGCCCGCCGGCGTGCGCGGCACGCCATGCACGACCAGGCCGGCGAGCTTGAGAATCTGCAGCAGATTGCAATAGCCCGGATCTTCAACGATCACGGCATCGCCCGCTCGCAGCAGCGTACGCACGATCAGATCCAGCCCTTGCGTCGCGCCTTGTGTGAGCAGGATGTTCGACACATCGACCGGCAAGCCGCGCCGGTCGAGTTGCTCGGCGATCCGCTCGCGCAACGGCGCGAACCCGTACGGATGCCCGTAATCGCCGAGGCGCGCCGCCGGCACCCGGCTCATGGCGCGCAGCGCGTGCTGCAAACCGGTTTCGTTGATCCACTCGTTCGGCAGCCAGCCGCCGCCCGCCTTGATCGGCACCGAATGGTCGGCGAACACGTCGGACAGGAGCCAGGTCGCGGTAAGGCTCGGCGGCTGCCAGTCGGTCGCGGCGACCCGCGCTGACTGCGAGCGCGCCGCCACGCGATAGCCGGAACCGCGCCGCGCGACCACGAGTCCCATCGACACCAGCCGGTTGTACGCCTCCGTGACCGTGAAGGTGCTCAGATCATGGCTTTGGGCCAGTTGCCGCACCGACGGCAGCAGCGCGCCCGCGCGCAGCGATTGCCCCTCGATAGCGTGCGCGAAGCCTTGCACCACCTGGTCGACGAGCGTCGGAGCGGCGCGCCGGTCGCGCTCGAGTTGTAGTTCGATCATGGTCTGGACAAAAAAACGGGCCGCGCGGGCGGCTGAACATGTGAATACGTGCGAAGTGTGGCGCCGGCGAGCCTGCCGACCTGCGACGGCACGCATCGACACAGTTGGCGGAGATTCACCAACACAGTTAGCGCCACACCGCGTCAACTGTTTATGCCGCCATTAAACCGCGAACGCTACAGTTTCGCCATGCCCCGAAGGAAGTCCTTCTGGGGGACTACTTCGATTCGAGGAGATACCATGACTTCGCGCCCCGTCATCGACGACCTGTCGTCTTTCTGGATGCCCTTCACCGCCAACCGCCAGTTCAAGGCCGCGCCGCGCCTGCTGGAATCGGCCAAGGGCATGTACTACCGCAGCACGGACGGGCGTGAAGTGCTCGACGGTTGCGCCGGTCTGTGGTGCGTGAATGCCGGCCACGGCCGGGAGGAAATCGTCGCGGCGATCACGGAGCAACTCTCGACGCTCGACTTCGCGCCGACCTTCCAGATGGGCCACCCGCTCGCCTTCGAAGCGGCCACGAAAGTCGCCGAGCTGATGCCGGAGGGCCTCGACCGTATCTTCTTCACGAACTCGGGTTCGGAATCGGTCGATACCGCCCTGAAAATCGCACTCGCCTACCACCGTTCGCGCGGCGAAGGCCAGCGCACGCGACTGATCGGGCGCGAGCGCGGCTATCACGGCGTGGGCTTCGGCGGTATTTCGGTCGGCGGCATCGCACCGAACCGCAAGACCTTCTCGGGCGCGCTGCTGCCGGCGGTCGATCATCTGCCGCACACCCATAACCTCGAACACAACGCGTTCACGAAAGGCCAGCCGGCTTGGGGCGCGCATCTCGCCGAGGAACTCGAACGCATCGTCACGCTGCACGACGCGTCGACCATTGCCGCTGTGATCGTCGAACCGGTGGCCGGCTCGACGGGCGTGCTGATTCCGCCGCAAGGCTATCTGCAAAAGCTGCGCGAGATCTGCACGAAGCACGGCATCCTGCTGATTCTCGACGAAGTGATCACCGCGTTCGGCCGCGTCGGCACGGCTACGGCCAGCGAATACTTCGGCGTGACGCCGGACCTGATCACGATGGCGAAGGCCATCAACAATGCCGCGATCCCGATGGGCGCGGTGGCGGCGAGCCGCACGATCCACGACAGCATCGTGAACAGCGGCGCGCAAGGCGCCATTGAACTGTTTCACGGCTACACGTATTCGGCCCATCCGGTCGCGACGGCCGCCGCGGTCGCGACGCTCGATCTGTACAAGCGCGAAGGCCTGTTCGAGCGCGCCGCAACGCTCGCGCCGAAGTTCGAAGCCGCAGCCCATTCGCTGCGCGGCGCCAAGCACGTGAAGGACGTGCGCAACCTCGGCATGATCGCCGGCGTGGAACTGGAATCGCGCGACGGCGCACCGGGCGCACGGGCTTACGAGGCGTTCGTAAAATGTTTCGAAGCGGGCGTGCTGGTGCGCTTTACGGGCGATATCCTCGCGTTCTCGCCGCCGCTGATCATCAACGAAGAGCAGATCGCGCACATCTTCAAGACGGTTGGCGACGTGCTGGCCACCGTGCAGTAATCAACTTGCGATAAGCAGCAGGAAGACGGCGGCGCGTTATTTGCGCCGCCTTTTTTTCGAGCGCGCTATGCGCCTCTTACAGGCTCAAACAAAGCACGCGGAGGATGGCGGCATCGCGCAAGACAGTGCGGCCGCCGCCGGGTGCGGCGGGCGGCGGGCCGCCGGCCTAGCTCAGCTCGGCTGACCGCCGGACCGCCGCGCGCGCCCAGCGCCGCGCCACTGCAGCACGCTCAGTGATGCGTACGCGAAGCCCGCGTCTGAGCGGCCTTCTTCGCAGCCGCTGAACGTCCTGCAGCGCCCTTCGTCGCGGCCGCCTTCTTTGCCGCGGCCGATCGGCTGGCCGCCGGGCGCTTCGCTGCCGCGGTCTTCGTCTGCTTCGACAGCGCCGAGCGCGACGCGCCCGCGCTGCCTTCACGCTTCAACGCATTCGTAGCGGCGCGCGAGCGCTTCGCAGTCGACTCCGTGCTCTTTTTCGTCGTGCTCTTGTGTTGCCCGGCGGCGTTATCTGTAGCGGCCTTCTTGCGCGTGGCCTCGCTAGCCGTGCCCTTCTTCGGCGATTTCACGGCGACGCCCGCGCGGCGCGCTTCAGAGAGGCCGATCGCAATCGCCTGCTTGGCGGACCTGACGCCGTGCTTGCCGGCCCGTACCTTGTCGACCTGTTCCTTGATGAATTCACCCGCTTGGGTACTCGATGCTTTGCCGGTGCGTTTGTCAGTCTTAGCACGCTCGATCGTTTTCTTTTCAGGCATGACGGTTCTCCAGTTAGGTATGGCCTGTGTCATGCAGCAACGCGTGTGCCGCGCGGCGTCGGCAGGCGAATCGCGCTGAAAAAAAGCCGGCTGGAGCCAGCCCCATTCCGCAATTGCCGGTGCCGTTTCGCCGGGTTTGGCGCTCGCAGTCGCGACCGGGTGGCTACTTTTTTCTCCCGTACTTATGTGATGAGATGCCTGTCCCGACAGCTCTTCACCAGCACGGCAACACCACTCCTCGTTAGCCTAAGAAACGACAACCGTAAATTCGAGCCCTGACTCAAAGTCCAGCGTCGTTGTCGAGAAGCGCGGATTGCCGTCAAGGTAGTGCTTGTATGGCCGAACGGCGTCCTCGGCTGTGTACATGTTGTCGGCGAGAACGATAGATCCGGGTCGTAACAACCGTTCAATCTGCTTGAATAAATTCAGATAGGAACTGGCCCATACGTCGATAAACACCATGTCGAAAGTGCCGTCCAGTCCGGAAACGGTGTGGAAAACATCACCCTCCCGCAGGTCGACATACGCTTGCACGCCCGCCGTTCTGACGTGGGCCCGAAGATGTGCGCATTTAACGGCGTCGAGTTCGGTCGCTACAACGACGCCACCGCCGAGCATGCGAAGCGCCTCAGCGAAATACAGCGTGGACACACCGCAGGAACTGCCGAGTTCGAGGATTCGGGCCGGTTTGTGCGAAAGCACCATATTGCGCAAGAACCTTCCCGTTTCCGCCGACACGGCGAGAGATAGCGGTGTGCCTTGCGAGGATTCGAAATCTTCGCTAGACAGCCCGAGCGTTTCGAGAAACCGTCCACGCAGTCGTGGCGCGAGCATTTCGTATTCCTCCGCAAGATCCTGAAACTCCTGGCTCGATCCTTGGAACTGCGCCCGTGCGCGGGCTATGACTTCTGTCTGGCTCTGTTCGTGAAGCCGTTGCAAAAGACCTGTGGTTGATGAAGCCATGTGCGCTCCTTGACGAGACCGAAAATGCTGATGACGTATCAAATGACAGACCACGGCACCGTCTTTCCGCCACCAGCTAAAAAACGTGCGGCGCTATGCCGTTCTGGCCAGCTTGATCGCGCGTTCAGGGCACGCCGTCACGCAAAGCCCGCATGACCGGCAGGCGTGTGCGTTGGGCGTGTAGGCGACTTTCATTCCATGCACGCGCAGCTTGAGGCGATGCATCAGATCGAGGCCGCGATAGTCGACCTCATCGATGCGCCGGATCTCAAATACATTCTCGGGGCAGACCTCCATGCAATCGCCCTTTCCCTCGCAACGTGTCAGGTCGACAACGGGTTCAATCACGCCCGGCATCTGTTTGCACTCGGCCGCTGATTTCTCACGCATGTTCAATCTCCCGTGTGCCGGGCGCGGCCCGATCGCCATGCCGTCTTGAAATGCTCGCGTTCTTCCGGCGTCATCGCTTCCCATTTGCGCCAGCGCCGCCGTTCGCGCCAGCCGCCGTGTCCGCGGAATCCGCCGAACAGGATGCGGCTCAAAACCAGCAAGCCCAACGCATGGGCGAAGTCGATCGCACGAGCGCCGACGAATAGCGCCGGAATCACCCAATTCCATAGCGTCATGACCACCCAGCCGAGCACGCCGATAGCGACCACCACGAGCAGTGCCTTACCCGCACATCTGATTCGAAAATTCATCCGTCGACTCCTCTAGATACCCAGTTCGTCATAAATGGCCTGCAGCCGGGCACGCAGACGCAAGACCGCGTAGCGTTTGCGCGCAAGCAACGTGTTGAGCGTGACGCCGCTTTCCGCCACCATCTCCTTGAAGGACCGCCCCTCCAGTTCGTGCGCGATAAATACCTCGCGTTGATTCGCCGGCAACTCATCGAGCGCATCCTGCAAGGCCTTGAGCAATAGAGCGCGCGCGTAGAGGGCTTCGGGACCGGCATCGTGCGCCGGCAGGTCGAGGTCGAGGTGATATTCACTGTCGGCGTCGTCCCCGCTCGTGGACAGATCTGCCAGCGGCTGCTCTTTCTTCTTGCGAAACCGATCGACGATGCGATTGCGCGCGGCACGGAACAGCCACGCGCTCGCTTGTTCGATCGGCGCGGGAAGCCGGTAAGCCTGCACGAATTCGTGGAACACATCCTGCAGAATGTCCTCGGCATCGTCCGGGTCGCGAATTCGACGCCGGATAAAATTGACGAGCCTCGTACGCTCACGCACCACGGTCGCGGTGATGTCGGTGTCTCGTTCGGTCATCGTGTGCGAAGTGGGTGGCGGTTCCATGCGCCTGAAGACGTTTCAGACGCGCGAATATTGTGGCGGGCGCGAAAAATCTTTCGTCGGGTAACTGTGCAACAGCACTCGCGCCGCTCATCCGGACGGCGTATGGTGCTGGTAAGGGTCGGCGTGTGGTCCGGCCCGACGGGAGACGTCCATGAAGATACCTACCGTACGTGCCGGCGCGCATATCGAAGGCGTGCACTGGATCGCCGAGTATGCCGAAGACGTCCACGAGATTCGCGTCTTTCGCGAAGGCCAGGAAGTGGATGTGCACAACGCGCCGTCCACGCTGTTCGGCGACGAGGAAAATGCGGGCTCCAAAAGCACCGCGGATCATCGCGCGGTCGAAGCCGCCGTACTGGCTTATCTGAAACGATTCGTGATCGAGCACGACGCGGAGGAGTAGCCCTCCGCCCACCGCCGCGTGCTGCGGCGGGTCACCGTGGTTCGCTGTGCGGCGACGGCGTGCGTTTCGCTCCAGATGCCTGCGACGCCACGCGCCGCAGGCATCGACACCTTACTCGGCAGGCCGCAGCTTCTTGACCTCGGCATCCGACGGCTGAACGCTCGCGCCATCGATATACCGGTACGAGGTCATCACGCCCTTGCCGTCCTTCAAACCCGTCACGCCGACATACGCGCCCATGGTCGACTGATTGTCCTGCGCGCGATAGGTGATCGGCCCGAACGGCGTGTCCACACCGAGGCCCTTGAACGCAGCGGCGAGCTTATCCGGATCGACCGACCCCGCCTTCCTGATGCCCGCTGCAATCGACATCAACGCCGAATACCCCACCACCGAGCCGAGCCGCGGATAGTCGTGATACTTGGCCTGATATGCATCGACGAACTTCTTGTTGGCCGCCGTATCGATCGAATACCACGGGTAGCCCGTCACGATCCAGCCGGTCGGCGCTTCAGCGCCCAGCGGGTCGAGATAGTCCGGCTCGCCCGTCAGCAGCGACACCACGCTGCGATCCTTGAAGAGCCCGCGAGTATTGCCCTCACGCACGAACTTGCCGAGGTCGGCGCCGAACAGCACGTTGAAGATCGCATCCGGCTTGGCGTCGGCGATCGCCTGCGTCACGGCGCCCGCATCGACGTTGCCGAGCGGCGTGGCCTGCTCGGCGACGAACTGCACGTCGGGCTGCGCCGCCGTCAGCAGCTTCTTGAAGGTCGCCACCGCCGATTGCCCGTACTCGTAGTTCGGATACACGAGTGCCCAGCGCTTCTTCTTCAGCTTGGCCGCTTCGGGCACCAGCATCGCCACCTGCATATAGGTGGAAGGCCGCAGACGGTACGTGTATTTGTTGCCATCGGCCCAGACGATCTTGTCGGTCAGCGGCTCGGCGGCGAGGAAGAAAATCTTCTTCTGCTTGGCGAAGTCAGTCAGCGCGAGGCCGGTGTTCGAGAGAAAGCCGCCGAACAGCAATTGCACCTGCTCGCGCGCGATCAGTTCCTGCGCGACGCGAATCGTGTCGCCCGGATTGCCGTTGTCATCGCGCGACACCACTTCGAGCTGTTTGCCGAGCACGCCGCCCGCGGAGTTCACCTGGTCGAGCGCGAGATTCCAGCCGTTCTTGTAAGGCCCGAGAAAGGCGGGCTGCGCCTTGTAGCTGTTGATCTCGCCGATCTTGATGGTCTGCTGTGCGCTCGCGCTCAAGGCGGCGAGCGAGAGCACCGTTGGCACCATGAAGCGAGAGATCCATCCTGCGCGCGTGGTCATGCGTTTCTCCGTTATCAAAAGGATTGCGGGAATGCGGTCATTGTTATCGGGCGTTTCGAAAGGGGTTCGCGATTCAGCCGGCTCACGGCGGCGTCGCGCGAATCCTGGCGACCCTCGCCGCGACATCCTGCCATGCCGGCTTGCCACCGGCGAATTGCTGACGCAGGTACGACACGAGTTCGGCGACCTGGACGTCGTTGAAACTGTCGCGGTAAGCCGGCATCGTACCGAGTTCGGGCCGCGCAGGCGAGCCGATGCCGTCGAGAATCACGCGAATCAGATTATCGGGCGTCGCGCTGTGCAGATTCGTGTTGAGCGCCAGCGAAGGATGCGCGCCGAATAACTGCGGCCCGCTGCCCGTGTGATGACAGGCGGCGCACGCGCCGTCGAAAAGCCGCGCGCCGAGGCCCGCAGGCGCGCCCGAGATCGCGCTGGCCTGTTCATACTGACGCGCCATCGCTACGGGATCGGCGTTCGGTTCCAACGGATTGAGCGACGCGAGATACGTGGCCATCGCGCGAATATCGCTGTCGGGCAGCGCCGCCAGATCGCCGACAACAGGCGCCATCGGCCCGGCCGCGACGCCGTGCAGCGGCGCGTGACCATTGCGCAAGTAGCTGAAGAGTTCGTCCTCGCTCCAGGGCACGGGTGCGGTCGAGAGCGCCGACAACGCGGGCGCTTCCCAGCCGTCCGCCATGCCGCCGCCCATGAACGCCGCAACGGTTTTCTCGGCGCCGAATGCATTGCGCGGCGTGTGGCACGCGCCGCAATGGCCGAGTCCGTTCACCAGATACGCGCCGCGATTCCATTGCGCGGTTTGCGTCGCACTGGGGGTGAACGTTGTGCGCCCGAGAAACAGCGCGTTCCAGGCAGACATCAGCGGACGCACGCTGAACGGATACGCGAGCTTCGTTTCCGGCGGACGTGAGCGCACCGGCGTTTGCGCCATCAAGTAGGCATACAGCGCTTTGAGATCGTCGTCGGAGGTGTTCTGGAATGATGTGTACGGAAAGGCCGGATAGAGGCGATGGCCATCGCGGCTGATGCCTTGCCGCATCGCCCGCACGAAGGCTTCGAGCGACCAGTTGCCGATGCCGGTCTGACCGTCCGGCGTGATATTGGTGCTGTACACGGTGCCGAACGGCGTATCGAGCGGTTTGCCGCCGGCGTTCGGCACGCCGTTGTGCGCGGTGTGGCAAACCGCGCAGTTGCCGAGCGATGCCAGCAGTTTGCCGCGCGCCACGAGTTCCGGCGCGAACGCGCTCGCTAGCGGCGGGGTGATCGGCGCGATAGCGTGCGGCGCGAGCGACAATGCGCCGAGCCAACCCGCCGCTCCTGCCGCCAATGCGCCTAAAAAGCCAAATCGCCAGCGCTTCTTCCTACGCGCCGCCTTGTCTTCGGCTTGCGCATCGGCGAGCGCGGCGCGGATCGTCTCCGGCGTGAACGGCGGCCGCCGAAAACGCACGCCCGTGGCATCGAAGAGCGCATTGGCAATCGCCGCCGCGCCGGGCAGCGACGCGGATTCGCCCGCGCCCATCGGCGGCTCGCCGTGGCGCGGCATCATCACCACGTCGATCACGGGTACTTCGCGGAAGGTCAGGATCGGATACGCGCCCCACTCCTGGCTCGTCACTGCGTTCTCGCCGAATGTCACGCGCTCTTTCAGCGCACGGCTGGTCGTCTGGATCACGTTGCCGTGGATCTGATGACGCACGCCGTCGGGATTCACCATCGTGCCGGTGTCCTGACCGACCACCACGCGCGTCACCGCGAGTTCGCCGCTCTTGCGATTCACTTCGACCTCGGCCACCCACGCGGACCATGCCGCACCGAAGCCGGGGAATTTGCTGTGCACGTAGCGGGCATAAGCGATGCCGCGCCCGCGTGCGATGTCGCCTTCCTCATCTTTAAGCTCGGCGTTGCGCCCGGCGTTGCGTGGCTCCCAGCCGGCCTTTTCCGCGACCGCTTTCACCAGTTCGATCGCTCGCGGATCGGTCAGATGCTTGAGGCGAAACTCGACCGGATCGACGCCCGCTTCCACCGCGAGTTCGTCGATAAAGGACTCGTGCGCGAACGTATTCGGTAACGCGGATACGCCGCGCAACCACGACGCCCGCACGATCGGCGGCGTGTCGTCGCAGACGATGCGCATACTGCGGTAGTCGTACGGCGGCACCGCCGTGCGGTCGCCCATTTCGAACACTTGCGGCTGCGCGGAGATCGTGCCCGTCAGCAGCAATGCCAGCGTCGGCGCATCGTTGGACGGATAGCGCGTCGCAAAGTCGTAGGCGGCCAGTTCGCCTTCGGCATTCAGCGCGCCGCGCACGTCCATCAATTGCGCGGCGCCTTTCGGTTCCCACGCGTGCTCGTCTTCGCGCGAAAGTTGAACGCGCACTGGACTGCCGGTGGCACGCGAGAGCAATGCGGCATCGGCGGCGACATCGTCCGCGCAATTGCGGCCGTAGCAGCCCGCCGCCTCCATCCGCACGATTTCGATGTGCGCTTCGTCCATACTCATCAGCAGAGCGAGATCGGCGCGCAGCGAATGCGGATTCTGTGTGCCCGACCAGACCTTCAACGCGCCTTCGCGATAATCGGCCACCGCGCAAGAAGGCCCAATCGACGCATGCATCTGAAACGGCCATACGTAGGTGCGTTCCAGCGTGCGGGCGGAGTCTTGCGCGAGCGCTGCATCGACATCGCCTTCGATCACCAGATCGCGCCGCTTGGCAGGATTCGCGCGCAACGCTGCTTCCACTTCCTCGCTGGTTTCGAGCGACGGCAAACCCTCTACCGCTTTCCATTGCACGCGAAGCCGCTTCACGGCCTGCTGCGCGACTTCCTCACGCTCAGCCACGATGCCGATGAAATCGCGAATCACCACTACCTTGACGATGCCGGGCAATTCACTAACCGAGTCTTCATCCACCTGCAGCAGACTATTGCCCATGAAGTCGCCTTGCGCGACTCCGGCGTACGGCGGCCGCACCACACGTCCATGCAACATGCCGGGCACGCGCACGTCGTGCACGAAACTCAATTCGCCGGTGGCCTTCGCCGGAATATCGACGCGCGGCGTGCTCTTGCCGACGATCTTGTACGTATCCGGCGACTTCAACGGCGCATCGGTCGCGAGCTGCAATTCGACGCGTTTTCCGCTAATCAACTCGCCGTAGCCAATGCCTTTCGCAGCCGCGCTGCCATCACGTTGATAAACGACGCCATCACGCACATCGAGTTGCTCGACGCCCACATTGAAGCGCGCCGCCGCTTCCGCCAGCAGAAATTGCCGCGCCTGCGCCGCAGCATGCCTCAACGGCACCGCCGAAATCTGGATCGTCGCGCTGGCAATCGTCGGCCCCTGATTCGGCGCTTCACGCGTGTGACCGAGCACGATCGACACGCGCGTCAACGGCACATCCAGTTCTTCCGCGACGATCTGCGCGAGCGCCGTGCCGATGCCCGTGCCCAAATCGACGTGACCGTTGAACGCGACCACGCTGCCGTCGTCACGCACAACGAGGAACATGTCCGCCTCAGTCGGCACGAACGATGAGCGCGAGGCCGGCTGACCGATCGCCGGCTTCACCGGCGCTTGCGGCGCACGCGTGACGATCAGCACGCTCTGCGCATCGTAGAGCTGCTGCCGCGACGGCGGCGCGGTGCGTCGATCGACGCTCAAATCCGGCCCGGTCATGCGCGCACTCCTTCGTGCACCGCTGCCCGCGCCCCACCTTGCGCCTCGATCAATTCAGCGGCGCGCTGCACCGCGCGCACGATCTCGACATGCGTGCCGCAGCGGCACAGATTGCGCGACAGCTCCCGCCGGATCGTCTCGACGCTCGGATGCGGATCGCGATCGAGCAGCGCCTTGGCCGTCATGATCATGCCGTTCAGGCAATAGCCGCATTGCGCGGCCTGTTCTTCGATGAACGCCTGCTGCACCGGATGCAGCGCGGCCCGTGTGCCCAGTCCTTCGAGTGTGGTGATCTCGCGGCCCAATGCGACCTTTGCGGTCGTGACGCACGCGCGCGTCGGCATGCCGTCGAGCAACACCGTGCACGCGCCGCATTCGCCGAGTCCGCAGCCGAACTTCGGACCGTTCAGCGCGAGGTCGTTACGCAGCAGATAGAGCAGCGGCGTGTCGGCGTCGGCGCTGACGAGATGCGTCGCGCCGTTCACCTTCAGCAGAAGAGGCGCGGGGCGGTTCATGATCGTGCCGAAGCGGCTGCGCGACACGTACTCACAGCACCACCGGCACTTCGGTAGCCGGCGGCGTATTACGGCTGCGCCGGCAGCGGATCAGACCGTCGATCATCACCATCCCCACGCCCGGAATATCGCCGAGCTGCACGCTTTCGAGCAGCGTATCGGCCGCCGTATGTTGTGCGCGATCCATGAACACGAGGTCGGCGGGACGGCCCACTTCGATCAGCCCCTGGCGCAGATTGCGCTGACGCGCGGTGTTGCCAGTCGCGAAGCAGAAGGCAATTTCGGCGGGCACGTCGGCGAGGCTCGAAATCAGCGCGATCATGCGCAAGATGCCGAGCGGCTGCACGCCGGAACCGGCGGGACTATCGGTGCCGAGAATGATCCGGTGCGGGCACTTCAATTCGATCGCATGACGCGCGGTCAGCAAAGCGATCCGTTCGTTGCCGTTGTGGACGATTTCCAGCGCGCGGCTCGACTGCTCGCACAGATCGCAAACATGCCGATATGAGAGCGACGTATGCCCGCCGTTGATGTGGCCGATCACGTCCGCATCGGCTGCGAGCACCACGTCGCGATCGATCAGGCCCGAGCCGGGAATGGACGGACCGCCCGTGTGAATCGTGCTCTGAATGCCGTACTTGCGTGCCCACGCGACCATTTGCGCGGCTTCCTCGCCGCCCTTCACGCTGCCGAGGCCGACTTCGCCGAGCAGCTTCACGCCCGCTTCGGACAGCTCCTTGAAGTCCTCTTCGACCATGCCCTTCTCGATCACCGGCGCGCCCGCCATCACCTTCACGCCGCCGCCGACACCGGCGCCCCGCATGCCTTCGAACGAACGTTGCGCGGTCATTGCAAGCGCCTTCACGCCGAGCACGTCTTTGGGGCGGCCGGGCAAATGCACTTCACCGGCGGAAATCATCGTGGTGACGCCGCCGTTCAGATTCGACTCGATCCAGCCCATCTGATTCTGACGCGGCGTCCAGTCGCCGAACACGGGATGCACATGCGAGTCGATCAAACCGGGCGCGACCGTCGTCCCTTTGCAATCCACCGTCGTGCGCGCGCCTTCGAGATCGCAATCCTTTTCCTTGCCGACGGCGACGATCACGCCGTCGTCGATCAGGAGCGTGTCCGCATCGAGAATCGGCTGATCGATGTCGCCCGATAACAGCAGCCCGATGTTGGTCACCGCGACCTTGCCCGACAAGCCTGTCAACGTCTCTGCTGCCATCTGCCTCTCCTATCGCAACGACTGCCCGGCGCGCACGAAGTGCCACAGCGTACAATTCGCGCGCGCCGATGGAAGAAATCACACGCTCAGATAAGCGCGCCTCACTGTTTCGTTCTGCGCGAGTTCGCCGATCGTGCCGCTAAAACGGATCTGCCCTTTTTCGAGGACATACGCGCGGTCGCTGACCAGCTCGGCGAAGTGCAAGTTCTGTTCGGACAACAGTATCGACAGCCCTTCGCGCTTGAGTTCGAGAATCATGTTCGCCATCTGTTCGACGATCACGGGCGCCACGCCTTCGGACGGTTCGTCGAGCAGCACCAGATACGGATTGCCCATCAGCGTGCGCGACACCGTGAGCATCTGCTGCTCGCCGCCGCTCATCTGGCCGCCCGGCCGCTGCGGCATTTCGCCGAGATTGGGAAAGAGCCGGAACAGTTTTTCCGGCGTCCACTGCGGCGCGCCGTCGCGCGGCGGCTGGCGGCCCGTGGAGAGGTTTTCCATCACGGTCAGATCCGCGAACACGCGCCGATCCTCGGGCACGAAGCCCATGCCCATGCGCGCGATCTTGTACGGCGGCAGCGCCGCGATGTTCTGCCCGCGAAAATTCACTTCGCCCTGACGGCGCGGCAGCAGACCCATCACCGCTTTCATCGTGGTGGATTTGCCCGCGCCGTTGCGGCCCATCAGCGCGACGACTTCGCCGCGCCCGACTTCGAGGCCGACGTCGAACAGGATATGCGCGCGGCCATAGAACGCGTTGAGGCCGGAGACTTTCAGCATCGGCTCGCTCATTGCAACGCTCCTTGTCCCTGATGGCCGCCCGCTGCGTCGTGCAGCGGCGCGTGCGGCTGGAAGGTCTTGCCGGTGCCGAAATAGACTTCCTGGACGCGCGGGTCGTTGCGGATCGTGTCGGCGTCGCCTTCGGCGATCAGCTTGCCGCGCGCCAGCACGATCAGGCGATCGGCGTAGGCGAATACGACGTCCATGCTGTGCTCGGTGAACAGCACGCCGATCTTGTGTTCGGTGACGAGTCGTTTGGTCAGCGCCATCAGTTCGTTGCGCTCCTTCGGCGCCATGCCGGCGGTGGGTTCGTCCATCAGCAGCAGCTTCGGGCGGTTGGCGAGCGCGATCGCGAGTTCGACGCGCTTCACGTCGCCATAAGCGAGCACGCCGCAAGCGCGGTTCGCGTCCGCGGCCATGCCCACCTGGTCGAGCAGCGCGAGGGCTTCATCGGCGTAGCGCGCGCCAGCAGGTTTCCATAGACCGAAGGTTTTGCGTTCGCGCGAGACCAGCGCCATTTGCACGTTCTCGATCACGGTCATGGAATTGAAAGTCGCGGCGATCTGAAACGTACGGCCTACGCCCAGTCGCCAGATATCGCGGGGACGCATGCCGACCAGCTCTTGACCGTCGAGACGAATCGATCCGGACGAAGGCGGCAACTGTCCGTTGACCATGTTGAAACAGGTCGACTTGCCCGCGCCGTTCGGTCCGAGCAAGGCAAGCAATTGGCCGGCTTCGAGATCGAACGAGACATCGTCCACCGCCTTGAGTCCGCCAAACGATTTGGAGAGGCCAGAGACGCGCAGCAAGCTCATAGCCCCTCCTTGATCGCGGCGCGTTGGGAAGGTGAGACGGCGCTCTTGTCCGCGGGATCGGCACTGTCGTCGCCGAAACGCTCGCGAATGAAGCCGACGATTCCCTGCGGAAACGCAATCACCAGAAGCAGGATCGCGAAGCCCAGCAGCGCCTGCCAATAGTCGGTCTGACGCGCGACCGTGTCTTGCAACCACGTGAACACAGCCGCGCCCACGATCGGCCCGGTGAGCGTCTGCAAGCCGCCGAGCAGCACCATCACGAGACCGTCCACGGAACGGCTCACGCTGATCACTTCCGGAGAAATCGTGCCCTTGGAGAACGCATACAGCGAACCGGCGAGCCCGCAGAACAGCGACGCGATCACGAACGCGGCCCATTGCACGCGCTTCACGTCGATGCCGATCGCCTCGGCGCGCAGCACCGAATCACGCGATGCACGCATCGCGTAACCCAGCGGCGAGAACAGCATCTTGCGCAACAGCCACACGCCGATCACGGCGCAGACGAGCGTCACGTAATAAAAGGCCACCGGGGAGGACAACCAGTTCGACGGCCACAAACCGAGAATGCCGTTGCTGCCGCCCGTCACGTCGTCCCACTGGAACACGACCGACCAGACGATCTGCGCGAACGCTAGCGTCAGCATCGCGAGATACACGCCGGAGAGGCGCACGCAGAACCAGCCGAACACCAGCGCGCCGGCGACCGCCAGTAGCGGGCCAAGCAACAAGGCGGCTTCCATCGGCAGATTCAGCACTTTGAGGAACAGCGCGGCGCCATATGCGCCCAAGCCGAAGTACGCAGCGTGGCCGAACGAATGCATGCCGCCCGGTCCCATGATGAAATGCAGACTCGTGGCGAACAGCACGGAGATCAGGATCTCGACCAGCAACACGGGCATGTACGGAAACGCGTTGGCCGCCAACGGCGCAAGCACGAGGACGAGCAAAGCAATGGCGGCCAGCCCCTTGAGACGTTTGCCCGCAGGGCGCAAAGGCGTTTCCGGCGCCGCCATGCCGCGCACCGCGGCGCTCGCTCGGCCGAGCAAGCCCCACGGACGCACCACCAGCACGACGGCCATCACCACGAATTCCGCTACCAGCGTGAAGCGGCTCAACGACAGCCCGACGCCGAAGATCGTCACATGGCCGATGCCGATGCACAGCGCCTTGATCTCCGCGATGATCAGCGCGGCGATAAACGCCCCCGGAATCGAGCCCATGCCGCCGACCACCACCACCACGAACGCGTTGCCGATCGTCTCCAGATCCAGCGACAGATTCGCCGACATGCGCGGCCCTTGCAGCGCACCGCCAAGGCCGGCGAGAAACGCGCCGACAAAAAACACGCCCGTAAACAGCCACGCCTGATTGATGCCGAGCGCGCCGAGCATCTCGCGATCCTGCGTCGCGGCGCGCACCAGCGTCCCCCAGCGCGTGCGTGTCAGCGCATACCAGAGCAGCAGCAACACCACCGGCCCGATCACGATCAACGCGATGTCGTAGGTCGGCAACGGATGGCCGAGGAAATCGACCGCGCCCGCCAGATGCGGCGCGCGTGGTCCGAACAGGTCTTCCGGACCCCACAGCCACAGCGCGGCATCGCGAAAGATCAGCACCAGCGCGAAGGTGGCGAGCAGATGAAACAACTCGGGCGCCTGATAGATGCGCCGCAGAACGATCATCTCGACCAGCGCGCCCAGCACCGCGACCACCAGCGCCGCCGCCAGCACCGACAGCCAGAAACCACCCGCGGTGTGTCCGAAGCGGCTCGCGATGCTGTACGCCACATAGATGCCGAACATATAGAACGAGCCGTGCGCAAAGTTGACAATGCGCGTCACGCCGAAGATCAGCGACAAACCGGCGGCGACGAGAAACAGCGTCGACGCGTCGGCGAGTCCGTTGACCAGCTGTACCAGCAAATTCGAAAGCATCGCGACCCTTGGCAGCTTGCCGAATAGCGAAGGCGCGGCTTTGGCGCATTCGACGCGATCGGCAGACATTGCAGCGCGTGCGGCACCATGCGCGCACGCGTCAACGGCAGGACAATACAATACGCCCCGAAGAAAGTCCCTTGGGGCGCCGGCGAAAACGCCGAATGCAAACTCCTCAGCGCAAACCGTCTTCGCCCTTGATCTCGCTCACCTGCAAGCCGCCGATGCGCGGCAGCGGCCGCCCCGACGCCGTCACCGCGACGGCCACGACGATTTCATTCGCGCGAGGAGCGTCCGATACGCGCGCTTCGATCGCATCGAAATGGCTGCGCACGAAGGCGGCGTCTTTATGGCCGAGCGGCACATCGATCGCCGTGCCGAGCGTGCCCATCTTCTTCGCCGACGGCACCAGCGCCGCGCCTTTTTCGACCGCGACCCGCAGCGGCGCGCCGAGCTTGGGATGCAGGATCGCCGCGGCATGTTCCAGTTCGCCCGCCTCGCCGACAATGGCGGCCTTGCCATAGCTTTGCGCCTCGCCTGGCGCGATGCCCAGCGCCTGAACACACTTGTTGCCGAGCAACGCGCCCAACTCTTCGCCGGCTTCGATCAGCGCGTCGAGTTTGGCCTCGAAGCGGCCGGCGTAGGGATTATCGATCACCGCAATCGCGACCGCGCGGCGCGCCGGCGGCTCGACGGCCTGGCCCATTTCAATGCGTGTTTCATCCACTTGCACGACCAGCTTGCGAAGCTTGATTGCCATTTCGCTCTCCGAGTTTCGATGCCTGTTCTGCTTCGTTTCAATGCTTCAACGCGGCGCGTCATTCAGGCGCTGCTCAGCGCAAACCGTCCTTGCCCACGATCGCTTCTTTCGCGAGGCCGCCGACGCGCGCATGCACGCGCTGCCCCGTGCTCATCACGAGGATATACACCAGCTCGTCCGCGGCGGGCGCGCCGGGCACGCGCACTTCGATCGCATCGAAATGGCTGCGCACGTAACTCGCATTCACGTGTGTGAGCGGCACGTCGAGCGCCGTGGACGGCGCGCCGACTTTCTTAGTCGACGGCACGATGGCGTTGGTGGGCACGCCGTTTTTCTCCAGCAACTCACGCATCGCATAGCCGCCGGGAACGTGCCACAACGCGCCATGCTCGAGTTCGCCGCGCGCGCCGACAATCGCACCCTTGCCGTAACTCTCGATCGACGCATGCGGCACCGCCATCGCCGCCAGCAGCCGTTGCGCCATATCGAAGCCGATCGGCTTGAGCGCTTCCATGGCGTGCTCGATTTTCGCTTCGTAACGGCCGGCGAACGGGTTCGTCATCACCGCGGCAATCGCGCCGCGCCTGAGCGGCTGCGCGGGCGCGGGGCCGAACTCGTGGAAGATGTCTTCGACGTGCGTCAGCACGCGGCGTATTTCAAACACGGAGCCTCCGTTTTAGTTTGCGCGCTCTGCGAGAGCAGACCGCTTGTGTCATGAATGCCGGCGACACGCACCCGTCCTTGCAGAAAAAGCGCGGCGCCTTCGATCAAGCCTTGGTCGAGCAAACGCCGCGCGGCTTCGACGCCACGTGCCAGCGCGAAATCGATCAGCGGCTGCGGCAACGTCGGCACGTCGACCGTGACGAGCATGTCGCCCAGGTCGCTCTCGTCTTTCAACGACGAAGCCGGACGCCGCAGAATACCCTCATGATCCAGATCGACGGCGTTGGCGATTACGGTTGCGGCAGCGTCGGCGGCAGCGGCGTTGCGCGCGAGCACGGTGACGCTGTCGGCGATACCGAGGCTGAAGCTGCGGCCACGCCAGCCGCTCGTCGCGATGCCGCGGACGGCCAGGCTGGCGTCGAGCGTCAGATTGGCGTCGAGCGCGTGATCGCGCGACAGCCGCACGGCCGAGAACGACGCCAGGTCCGCGAACACGCCGACGCGGTATTGCTGCCCTTCGGTCAGATACAGCGCGATGTCGCCGCCGTTGTTGATGAAGGCGCGTGAGACGCCTTCGCGCGCGAATGCGGTGATCAGTTCGTCGGCCACGCTGCCCGCGACCGCGGCCATCGGCGTGATGTAGCGCGCGCGGTGAGGATGGCAGGCCGACCACATACGGCGGGCAACCGGCCCTTGCAATGCGTTGTCGTACAGCGCGGCTTGCGATGAAACAGGTTGCTTGAGCTGCTTCAGTTCACCCACAAGTTCTGAAAGCACATCGACAAAGCGCGCCCAGCACGCCTCATACGCGGCCTGCACCGCCTGGGGCGTGCCGTCCGCGCTGAGGATCAGATCGATCGGCCCATGCTGCCAGTGCCAGCGGGTCGCGTCGAGTCGGGTGCGGGTGGGGTTCATCGCTTTGGTCGCATCGGTTTTTGCGTCACGTGTACTGGAGGCGCCCGCCCGGTCAGCCAAGCATCGGCGGCATGGCGGGCGGCCACGGGTTGTCGGGATTGCGCGCCAGCGTACGGCGCGCGCGCGGCGCGCCTTCCGTATGTTCCGGCCCGTTCGCGAGCACGCTCTCCAACGAACGCACCGCGTCGAGATGACCGCCGAGATCGCGATACGCGTCGTAAGTCATGGTGAATTCGATCGGCGCGACGATCGCCGGCGTCGGCACCGTGCCGAACGAACGGTCCGGCATGCGCGCAACGTCGACCATCACCGTGATCCCGCCGCCCGGCCACACATAAGCCGGCGCGCCGCCGCAGGTCACGTTGACCAGTTTCTGTTTGATCGCCCGCGTGAGCAGCACGGGGTTCTCCGTGGCGCCCGCTCGCAGACTGCCGCCCGCGCCGCCGAGAAACAGCACGGTGGCGAGCGACGGCTCGCAGTTCTCGCCGATCCGCTCGACCGTGCGGCGCACCGTATCCGGCATCGCCGCGATGCGCGGCACGAGGCTCTGATCCAGTTCGTACCACTGCGCGTGTTCGCCGGTGGTCGACACCATCAATAAGCGCATGCCGGGTTTGGCGACGGCGGGATCGAAGCCCTCGACAATCGCCAGCGGGTCCTGAATGTCGGTGCCGCCCCAGCCGGTGCCCGGATTCGCCACCTGGAAGTAGCGGCCCGGCGTCGACTTGCGTCCGCGAATCTTCACGCCTGAGCGCGTCATGCCGAGGCAGCGCCCGGCCTGATGTTCGGTGAGCACGCCGGTAATGTGGTCGTCGACGACCACCACTTCGTCGGCGTGACCGAACCATTGCTTCGCGAAGATGCCGATGGTCGCCGAGCCGCAGCCCACCCGCATACGCTGCTCCTCGACGCCGTCGACGATCGGCGCCGCGCCCGCGCGAATCACGAGACTCGCGCCGCCGTCGATGCTCAACTCCACCGCTTCCTTGTTGCCGAGCGCGAGCATCATGTCGCAGGTCACGCGGCCTTCCTTCTTGCTGCCGCCGGTGAGATGGTGCACGCCGCCGAGGCTCAGCATCTGCGAGCCGTATTCCGCCGTCGTCACATGGCCGACAATTTCGCCGTGGCAGCGCACGTTCGATTGCTCCGGCCCGAGGAAGCGGTCGGTGTCGATCTTCACCTTGAAACTGCAATAGCTGAAAATGCCTTCGGTGACGACCGTAATCATGTCGACATCGTCGAGTTTCGACGCGACGATAAAAGGCGCGGGCTTGTAGTCGGGATAGGTAGAGGAAGCGCCGACGCCGGTCACGAACAACGCCTGCCCGGCAACGGAGTCGTGCACTTCAGATTCAGAAGATGCACCGAATTCGATCGCGGCATTCGCCTCGGACGTTGAAGATGAAGACGCGCGCGACAGGAACACCACCGGGTCGACGCGAATCAGCCGCCCATCCGCGTTCGCATAACGATCGCACGCGCCGGTGCGCCCCTCGGATATCTGACACAGCACCGGGCAGGCATTGCATTCGATCTTGTTCGACGCCATCCGCTCGCTGCGTGGCGCGGCCTTCTCGAGCACGGTCGGTCCCGGCGTCGAGGCGGTTTCGCCGTCGACGCTGTCCGCACCGAAATCGACCTTCGTATGTTCTGTCATGGTGGGGTTCCCATACGACGACATTACAATCGGTCCCGCTCCGGCTGGCGAATAGTGCCTGTTCGCAGGCACTTTCGCGTGATCCGCCGATTTCCATGTTGCGGTCACTCACCGTTCGTGTAGTATCCGCTACACCAAACTCCTTAGAAATCTACTCGATCAATTTAGTCTGTGCAACGTATTTACTGGCGTGCGCGCGATTGGTGCAATGCCACATCGGCGCTTTGTTGCTAGCTTGGTGACGCTTCAATCTACGCCGAAGTGAATGATCGTGCAGTGCATGCCGCAGCAGTCCGTGCGGGCTGTATGATGAAGGCGCGCGCCCGCCTGGCCGGCCGCGGCGCATGCCGTTCAACCTGACGCTAACAAGAGATCCGAGACCGCCATGAGTCCCACCGCCGCCCGCAAGCCGGGCGCTACAGGCATCCGTGCGAAACAGGCGCAGGACACGCGCGCCAAGATTCTGAAAGCGGCCATCAAGGTCTTTGCCAAGCAGGGCTATGCGAGCGGACGCGTGGAAAGTATTTCGAAGGCCGCGCGATCGCACGACCGCATGATCTACTACTACTTCGGCAGCAAGGAACAGCTGTTCGTCGAAGTTCTCGAAACGATCTATACGCAATTCAACGAGGCGGAAAGCAAGCTCGATCTCGATCTGGACGATCCCGTGCACGGACTCGAACAGATGGTCGAATTCGTCTGGCAGTATTACCTCGATCATCCCGAGTTCGTCACGCTGCTCTCCAGCGAGAATCTTCACCAGGGCAAGCACGCGAAGAAATCGCTGAAGCTGAAGGAGATTTCCGGCTACGCGATTTCGGTAGTGCAAAAGTTACTGGACGCGGGTCAGGCACAGCACGTCTTTCGTGCCGACGTCAAAGCGCGCGACGTCTATCTGATGATCGCGTCGCTCGGCTATTTCTATAACGCCAATCAGTACACGTTGGGTGCTTTTCTCGGCGAGCCTTTGATGGACAAGGCGTCGCTCGACCATTGGCGCGAAGTTATCAAGGACACGGTGTTGCGCGCGGTGCGCTCGAGCTTGCCGGTGCAGCCGGATGCAACGGCGCTCACCGTGCCTTGAACGAGGCAAGCCGGAATAGCAAGGTATGAGCGCTCCGTCGCAAGATGACGCTACGCCTGAAAATGATCTCTCAATACGCTTACGATTCGTTCGGACGCGTGGCCGTCACCGTACGGCGACACGCCTCGCGCCATACGCCTGTATTCGGCCGGGTCGTCGAGCAGCCGTTGCGTGTTCGAGACGATGTCGGCGTATTCGGTGCCCACGAGCTTGACGACCTCGTGCGCGACGGCCTCCGGACGCTCTGTCTCGCGCCGCAGCACGAGCACCGGTTTGCCGAGCGCCGGCGCCTCTTCCTGTACGCCACCGGAGTCGGTCAGGATCAGATAGGCGCGCTTCATCGCCGCAACGAACGGCAGGTAATCCAGGGGTTCGCACAACGTGATCCGGGGATGGTTGTCGAGATGGGCATATGCCGTCTCACGCACGTTCGGATTAGGGTGAACAGGATAGAGGACGTGAACGTCGGGATTGTTATCGGCGATCGTCTTGATTACTCGAAGGATGTTCCGAAACGCCTCGCCGAAATTCTCGCGACGGTGCGAGGTCACCAGAATCAGCCGGCTATCGCCCTTGAAAGGCGTTGCGCCGTCGGACCGCGCGGCCACGTCCAGCAACGCGTCGATGACCGTGTTGCCGGTGACGAACACGCTCGCTGCATCGATGCCTTCTGTGAGGAGATTCTGTTTCGCGGTCTCCGTCGGTGCGAAATGCCAGCGCGCCAGCCGGCTCGCGACCACACGATTCATTTCTTCCGGAAACGGATTTGAAAGATCACCCGTTCTCAATCCCGCTTCGACATGTCCGACCGGCACGCGCCGGTAAAACGATGCGAGCGCCGCCGTCAGCACGGTAGTCGTGTCGCCTTGCGCGAGCAGCACGT
The DNA here is from genome assembly GCF_003001875.1 of Paraburkholderia sp. BL18I3N2. NCBI lineage: Bacteria > Pseudomonadati > Pseudomonadota > Betaproteobacteria > Burkholderiales > Burkholderiaceae > Paraburkholderia > Paraburkholderia sp. BL18I3N2. Next base: position 738,238 of record NZ_PVNC01000001.1, on the reverse strand, counting down.
CGGGCTGTTCGGCGGCAAGCACATCGTCGAGCCTAACCATGAGCCGCGAGGTCAGCATGGGTAGAGACTGATTGGGTTGCATGATATCGAGGTCGATATCGGCTTTAATCTCGAACAGCCGCAACACCTGGTCGAGCATGCCGCGATGCTGCGCCGTTGCCAGCACGCGGCAGTCCGCCCATTCTTCGCGCTGCAGCCGCTTGACGAGCGGCGCCATTTTCACCGCTTCAGGACGCGTTCCGATGGTGACGATAATCTTACGTTTTTTCACGGCGTTTTCCGGTATTGGACTTGATAAAGGATAGGCGGCTATATCCGGTGGCAGCCCTTTGCATGGTCACGCTCTACCGACCAACCGGCAGATCGCGCTTCTGAGCCGCCAGGTCTTCGAGCGCAGCATCGTGTTCAATTGCCTTTCGACGGCGTCCGCATGCGCTCGGGCTTCGGTCAGCAACGCCGCACAATGTTCGCCTTCGATCTCGTATCTTTCGATGCAGGCATGAAGCGAAGCAACCTCCGCAGACAGCGCGCGGCATTCCTGGCTCGCTTCGCCCATTGTCTGGTCGCGTTCGGTGATTGCTCGTGTTAGTTCGCGGACTGTCTGCTCCCGCTCGCTGATTGCTTGCTTCAATTCGTCGAGTGCTTGATCCCGTTCGGCGAGCGTCTCTTGCGAGCGCTTCAGCTCTGCTTTCTCCGTATCGAGTTCCGCGCATACTTGCTGCAGCGTCTTCTCCGTCGATTCGAGTCGCGCGGTCGTTGCGGCGTACTCGCTATGACTTTGAGCAAGCTGCGCCGCGAACTGCTCTCTCTCTGACGCGTGCTGTCGAGCGATGCTTTGACTGCGCTCTAGCGCGAACGCCTCGTAGGTATCGTCGCCAGTAAAAAAGTTGCGCAGATCGGGCTGGGTGTGTCCGAGCGCCGAGAGCCGTGCGTAGACAACCAATATCTGCTTGCCGTTCCAGTAGTTGATATTGATTTTTGCCGCATCGACGACGCGACAGGCCACCGCGGCGAAACCGGGCACCGGAGAGACCGGAATGTTGTCCAGGTCGAACGTGAAGAAATGCTCGGGAATCCGGTCATATTCCTGAAACGGCAGAAGCAGAACCAGAAAACGCTTCGTATGGTCGGCGAGGCGTGCGACGACATCAAACGGGCTGTCGAAATGTTCAAGCGTATTCGACGAAAAAATGACGTCGTAGTCGTCCAGGTTGTCGAGAGACTGAGCTTTGAAACGCCTATGCGGAAAAGAGTTCTTGGCCTTCTCGATCGCCACTTCCGAAATATCGACGCCGGTGATGGAGTTCACGCCGAGCCATTTGCTCAGTTCGTCTACGCCCTGCCCCTCCGCACAACCCCAGTCGCAAATCTTCCATTGCTCACGCAACACCAGGTCCTTGAACCAGTCCGGCATCAGCTTGGCCGCAAGCGTCGCGAAAAATCGCGTTTGCCCATGTCCGCCGGCAGACACCCAGTCCGTCGAGAAACGATGGTCCCAGTATTGCTTCGAGTTGATGTCGGTCATACAAGGCCTGTTGGTCTGCGCATTCCATTGAATGCGCGGGCGTTCGCGATGGGGTCGAAAATGCCTAGTCGACGGTCAGCGTGCTTTCGATGACTTCGCGCCAGCGGTTTTCCCATTCCTTCTTCGCGAACGCGGCCGAGGACTCGAGTCCGTGCGCTGCAAGTCTGGCGAGCCTCATTCGATCGTCGGCCAGTTCTTCGATAGCGGTCGCAAGCTCGATATAGTCCGCACGGATCAGCTTGCCGTTGTAGCCGTCGACGATCAGATTCGGCAATCCGCCGACGTTGGTCGCGATGACCGCGTTATTGGTCGCCAGAGCCTCGATGCAGGACAGTGACGTTCCTTCCGAATACATGGTCGGCACCAGCACGATATGGCTGTCGACGTAGGCTTTGTACATCTCCTCCATGTCGTATTCGGTCCACGCCACCCTCTGCGGATGACGCGCCATGAACGCTTTCACCGCTTCCGCATCCCGATCGATCGCCTGTCCGCACAGGACCAGACGGATGTCCGAGCGCCGCGAAAACAGAAGGTCGAACGCGTTAATGGTCAGATAAAGACCCCGCGCCTCATACAGCCGGCGCGGCAGGAGAACGCACAGCTCCTCCGCTTCGAAGTTCTTCGGATGGCTCCTGAAAGACTCCAGATCGACGTAGTTCGGGACGTACGTCAGCGTGTTGGCGAGCGCCCAGTCATAGGTCCGCACCCAGTTAATAAAGTTCGTATCGACACAAACGCATTGATCGCTGTTGCGCAGCGCGCGGAACAGCGTTTCATAACGTCCCCGGTCAAATGTTGCGAGGTTATTGGACGCTCCGTCCCAATGAATGCCGTGGTTGATCGAGATGACGCGCCTGTTTTTTCCAAGCGAGGCGGCAAGTTCAGTCGGCGACGCAATAATCAGATCGACATCCGCGCAAAATTCGGCGTATTTGCTCGACATCATGTCGAAATCAAAGTTGTCCGCGGCCTTGACGCCGACAACCTTGACGCCTCGAAAATCGCGCTCGAACGGCTCACGGGCGTTCTGCAACAGACGAACCTCGCACCCCATGCCACGGAGCACGACTGCGAGGTCGTAGACATAGCGTTCGGCCCCGCCCTTATAGACAGTTTCACCGTTCCAGTCGTAGAAGTTGACATTGACGATGTCCACCTTCATCGTGCGCCGCACGGAAGGGGCCGTCAGCCTTGTCACGTTCCTGGCGTTGACCTGTCTGAGCAACGGCGCGTGAAGCACCGGCCAGGCATGCGCGCCCGCAACCTCTGCGGACGCCTCCGTGTACGCCGTCGACCAATCTCCGCTCGCCACCGCATCGACGAAGTCGATTCCCGAGGCGACGATAATGGCGTGTTCGTATTCCCTGATGGTGCGGGTCGGCGTGCCGATCACCGGCTTCCCCGCGGCCAGATACTCGAACAGCTTCAGCGGCGAAACGGGGTCGGTTTTCTCGCTGACAACGAACGGCACGACACCGACATCGATCCAGGCGAGATAGTGCTTCAGTTCGGCATACGGCTTCGGGCCGAGGTGAATGAAATTGTCGAACGTCTTCAGACGCGCCATGCGCTCCTGAACCTCGACGCTGTATTGCGGCTCGAAAGCGACGACCGGACCGACGAACAGCAGCACGATATCGTTGAGCCGCACGATTTCGTCGAGCAGATCGAAATCGATCAGCTCGGAGATTGCGCCGTGGTAGCCGACAACCTTCCGGTTCGCCACCATCTCGTACAGCTTCGCCGGCACGTCGCATCGCTCGCGCTCGCCGTGAATGAAATCTTCGGGATAAACGCCGTTTTCCAGCAGCAGCGCATTCGTGACCTTCGCGCGGTTCGCCTCATACAGCCGATTCGACGAGAACAGGCAAACATTCGCGATCTGCAGCAAGACCTCATGGTCGCAACGCATGACGTCGGAATAGTTCGCGAAGATGGTCAGGTCATCCAGAACATCGTAGATCGTCAATGCGGCACGGCAGATTTCGGCGACGTACTTGAAACCCGGCCAGTGGAGATAGAGCGTGACCGGTTCGTCCTGGAAATAGCCGAGGAAATCCTCGACCATGTTGGACACGTACAGGTTTTTTGTCTTGGGCTGGATAACGGGGTAAAGGCCGCCGAACTCCAGCATCACGCAAAGATAACCCGCCTTCGCAAACTCGGCCATGATGTGGTCGGGACGCTGCTTGAGCGAAAGATCGTAGGCAACCGGGCACAGCACCACACCGCGGCGGTCCGGATGCGCCGTAAGCAGGCGGCTGATCTGGTGCCTTCTTTGCTTCGAGGGATCCTTTGCGTAGTTGCCAAAGTATGCCGCCTGGGCGCGCGTGTGGGTTTCGTAGTCTCCGCCGGCTATGGGCAGGACGTCATGCATGGGAACACCGGCAACGGGCGGCGCCTGCGTCTTGCCGCGCGCCGCCAACGCGTAAACCGCGCTCGCAATCCGTCGCATTGGCGCAGTCAACTTCCACGAACTGCTTTCGAAGACTTCGCTAAGAGCGCCCTGCACCCGCTCGCGCTCGCGAACCTCGAGCACAAGCTCGCTCGATACGTCGTTCAGCGAGCGCTTGAGACTATGGATTTCCGACAGCGCGTCCGACAACCGCTTCGCCAGTGTGTACCGGTCTCTGCGCGCGAGCCGCTGCTCCTCTGCAATCTGCTCGTGTTGCGTGATGAGAGCATCCGCGTCGGAGATCGAAGCGCTCCGCTTCGTGACCGATGCGAGGGTTTGTCTCCGCGTTACGTTTGGCATTGCTTCCTGTCCGTCCATGGCCAACCTCTCGAGTCGCCGTTATTCCAATTGCTCTTTCTGATGCCGTCAGCGCCTGAGTAGAGGCGCCTCGTCCATGCGTATTTTTTCTGTGATGTCCGGCAGGAACAGCCCGTACCTATCGCTTTCAACGTAGGAAGAGAAATAGCAGGCGCCCTCGATGTACTCGTAGTACTGCGGCACTGCGGCGGACCGGTCTTCGAGGGCCGCCACGAGCAGATACCGGCCTGTGTTGAGCTGGTTTCTCAGGCGAAACTCGATTTCGAACTCGCTGCCGTCGAACTCGAAGTCGATGCCTTTCTCGTCGTGAGTGGTTCGGACGATCAGGTCCGTGCCTTTTGTATCCTTGATGGAGAAAGCCACACTCAGCGCGCGGCGATCGATGCCTGCAGGAATCCGGATCGCCAGGCGGACGATCATGGGCTCGGATGCCGTGAACACGCTCTGACGCCGACCGGCTGAGTCCAGGACCTGAGACGACACGATTGATCCGATATGTGTGCCCCAATGGTTGATCGGTTCGTCACTGGCAGTTGAGGCAGGGCGCCCCACGTTCTCCGCGGTCTGATCGTTTTGCTTCGCTTGTTCGTCAAGACCGGCCGCGCTGTCTGCCGACTGACTGGACATTCCGATCGCTTCGCTTTCGCCGAGTCCTTCGGACATGAACTGCGTGTATTGCGCGGTAACGGCGAACGCGCCACCCTCCATCCGAACCCGGCCACCATCGAGCCAGACGGCGCGCTCACACAAAGTTCGCACCGAGCCGACGTCATGCGACACGAAAAGAATTGTGACGCCTGCTTCCTTGAGCTCCTTGAGCTTGTTGAAGCATTTGGCCTGGAAACGCGCGTCGCCCACGGCAAGGGCTTCGTCGATGATCAAGACCGCCGGGTCGACGTGAATGGCCACGGCAAACGCGAGACGCACATACATGCCGCTCGAATAAGTTTTGACCGGCTGATCGATGAAATCGCCAATTTCCGCGAACTGCTCGATGCTGGCGAATTTCCGTTCGATCTGGTCAGACGTCATTCCCAGCATGGCGGCGTTCAGATAGACGTTTTCCCGACCGGAAAACTCCAGATTGAAACCCGCTCCCAATTCGAGCAATGCCGCCACGCGACCGCTGATCGCGATGTCACCCTGCGTGGGGCGAAGGGTTCCGCAAATTATCTGCAAAAGCGTGGACTTGCCGGAGCCATTGCGCCCGATGATGCCGACCGTTTCGCCGCGTGTGACCGAGAGCGATACGTCGCGAAGCGCCCAGAATTCCCGCGAATAGCCGGTGCGTTTTGGGAAGACGATATGCTTGAGACGGTCGAGCGGCGTTTCGTAGATGTCGAAACGCTTCGAGGCGCCTGTCACCTGAATCGTGGTTTCAGGCTTGCCGACTTGATTCATTTCCATGAGCACCGGCATTTACAGAACGTCCGCGAATCCTTCGCGTGTCTTCTGGAACCAGGCCAGACAGATCCACGCGAAACCGATGCTGCATGGCAGATAGATCGCTATCCCCACGAAGTCAGGCAACTCGCCCGCAATCATGACCGCTCGTGCCTGCTCGATGATGAACGTCAGCGGATTGGCCAGAATGAGCGCCCTGAAAGCGGGTGTCAAAGTATCGAGCGCGTAGAAAACCGGCGACAGGAACATCAACAGCGATGAAAGCAGCGTGGTGACATACGTCAGGTCACGCACGTAGACACCGGTGGCGGCGAACAGCCAACCCACACCCACCCCGACAAAAGCGAGCGGAATGAAGAGCGCCGGCAAAAAGACGATCGTCCATTGAAGCTTTCCGTATACGCACAGCGCGAAGACAACCCAGACGGCCAAACTCGTCAGGAAGTGAAATGCAGCCGAGGCGACTGTAATCCACGGCAGGATCGCGAGAGGAAAGACAACCTTCGTCACGTAGTTCGCGTTGGCCGTGATAATGGTCGGCGCTCTATTCAGGCACTCGGCGAAGAAATTGAAAAGAATCAGGCCCACGAACAGGATCACCGCGAACTGAAAACTATTGTCCGTTCCTGGCCAGCGCGATTTCAACAGTGTGCCGAAAACAACCGTGTACATAGCGAGCATGATCAACGGCTGAACGATGGACCAGGCCAGTCCCATTACTGACCCGCGATACCGGCTCAATATGTCCCGCCTGGTTAGCGCGACGATAAGCTGGCGTTGCTGCCAGGGCAGTAAAAATAGATCACGAAAATGAGCACGGGGATGAGATTCCTCGCGACCATCGTGCTTATAGGTAAAGCTCATATTGGCAGATCGCCTTGAACGGCGCCGGCTAGTTTAACGGTCAAGGATGAGGCAAACCATGCGGCGTCAAATGAACCTGCCGGGATTCCGCCAGCCGGAGGATGCTCCATTGCTCTTGAAAAATCCTACGGACCAGCCGGACTCACGCGAATGAATATCACTATCTTGAGGTGGTCAAATTCACGTCTAAAACGTGCAAAACGATTAATAGCAGAGAGCTCGCCGGCATTCGTATTGTCAACGAATTGGGCCCACTAAAATCTTAGAAAATGACGATGCGCAAACAAGAAAAGTCAGAAATGTTTGCAGGAAAATTCAATTTCAGTGTGCGAATTTTCTGCAAAAATCGAGAGGAGTGGAATGCGACCAAATCCCGCAGTGCGCGGCGTCCAGGTCGAACGCCGCCGGATATCAGGTATCCGTATCACAACCCATTGCAGGCTGGAGGAAATCGAACATCGTCGATGTTTAGAAGCAGCGTGCATTCGCACGCTGCACGGCACGTCATCCCGATTGCATTGCTTACGGCTGAGCTGCCGCTGCGTCGTCTTCGCGGAACAGTTTGTCCGCAAGGTGGAACGCCGAATTGGCCGCCGGCACGCCGCAATAGATCGCGGTTTGCAGCAGCACTTCCTTGATCTGCTCGCGCGTCACGCCGTTGTTCTTCGCGGCGCGCAGATGCAGTGCGAGCTCCTCGCTGCGATTGAGCGCGACCATCATCGCGATGGTCAGCAGGCTGCGCGTGTGGCGCGGCAAGCCGTCGCGCGTCCAGATTTCGCCCCACGCATAGCGGGTGATGAAATTCTGAAACTCTTCCGTCAACTCATTGCGGTTCGCAAGCGAGCGGTCGACGTGCGCACTGCCCAGCACCGCGCGGCGCACATCGAGGCCGGCTTCATAGCGATCTTCGTCGTTCATTTTTGCTCCGTGAGGAAATCGATCACCGTCTTCGTGAAAGCGTCGGCTTTCTCGATATTGGAAATGTGCGAGGCGTCCAGTTCCACGTAGCGCGCGCCGGGAATCGACTGCGCCAGATCGCGGCCTTGCGCCGGCGTCGCCGCCAGATCGTGCGTGCCGCTGATTACCAGCGCCGGCAGTTTGATGCCGGGCGCTTCGGGGCGCAGGTCGGCCGCGTCGATGGCGTCGCAATTCGACGCGTAGCCTTCCTTGTCGGTATGCACGAACACGTCGCGAATCAGGGCCAGCACCACCGGCTCGCGTTCGACATAGTCGGCCGTGAACCAGCGCAGCAGCACGGCATCGGCGAGCGCGAGCATGCCTTCGGTGCGCGCTCTCGCGGCGCGCGGGATCCACACTTCCGGCGAACCGATGCGCGCCGCCGTATTGCACAGCACGACGCGTTCGAACCGGTTGCCGTGACGCGCTGCCAACGCGACGCCGGTCAGGCCGCCCATCGAAATTCCGCAGAAATTCGCGCGGGCGATCTTCAGCGTATCCATCAGGCCGAGCACGTCGCCGGTCAGCTGTTCGATCGTGTAGGGGCCCTTCGGCGCTTCCGAATGGCCATGCCCGCGCGTGTCGTAGCGCAGCACGCGAAAGTGTTTCGACAGCGCCGCGACTTGCGGCGCCCACATAGACAGATCCGTGCCGAGCGAATTCGACAACACGATCCACGGCGCGTTGCCGTGACGGTCGCCGTCGATTCTATAGTGAAGCTCGGTACCGTTGACTGCGGCGTAAGGCATGCCGGTTACTCCCTGGAATGGTCGCGCTGCGAGCGCGTGGTGTGAAGTGCCAGCGCAGCGTCCACATAAGCGTGCGCCTGGCCGACGTATTGTGCCGGATCGAGCAGTTGCTTCAGGCGCTCGAGCGGAAGATGTGCGGTGACGGCCGGGTCCGCGGCGAGCACGTCGAACAGCGTCTGGCCATCGCGGATCGCGGCTTTCGACGCGCGCTCCACCAGATGATGCGCGTCGAGACGGCCGATGCTGTCGCCGAGCGCGAGCATCACCGCTTCACCGAGAATCAGGCCGTGCGTGACGTCGAGATTGGCGGCAAGGCGCGGCACGTTGACGTTCAGTCCCGCGGCGATCTGTTCGATGTTGGCGAGCGCGCCGCCCGCGAGACGCGCGAGATCCGGCAGCGCGTCCCACTCGGCTTGCCAGCCGCCGAGCGCGCGTTCGTGTTCCTGCACCATGCCGGCGAACACCGTGGCGACCAGTCCCGGCGCACGCGTGGCGGCCGTCAGCACCGCCGCGCAGCCAACCGGATTGCGCTTGTGCGGCATGGTCGACGAGCCGCCCTTGCCGGCCGCGGCCGGCTCAGCGAGTTCGTCGATTTCGGTTTGCATCTGCAGCGAGATGTCGCGCGCGATTTTGCCGAGCGTACCGATCAGCATGCCGAACAGCGCCGCCGTTTCGGCAATGCGATCGCGTTGCGTATGCCACGGCAGCGTCGGCACGGTAAGGCCGAGTTCTTTTGCAAGCGATTGCGTGACTTGCGGCGCGGCATCGCGCAGGCTCGCCAGCGTGCCCGCCGCGCCGCCGAATTGCAGCACCAGCACGCGAGCGCGCAACGCATCGAGCCGCTCGCGATGGCGCAGCAGCGCGTCGAGCCATTGCGCGAATTTCAGGCCGAGCGTGATGGGCAGCGCCTGCTGCAACCAGGTGCGGCCGATCATCGGCGTGGCGCGATGCGTGGCCGCGAGTTTCGCCACGGCGTCGCAGGTTGATTGCAGGCTGCCGTCTAGCAGATCGAAGGTGTCGCGCAGCTGCAGCACCGTCGCGGTGTCGATGATGTCCTGACTCGTGGCGCCCCAATGCACGTATTTCGACGCTTCGGCGTCGGCCGCCTTGACGCGCGCGGTGAGTTGCTTGACGAGCGGAATCGCGAGATTGCCGCCGAGCGCGGCGTCGCGTGCGAGTGCGTCGGCGTCGAGTTGGTCGGCGTGGCAAGCGGCTTCGATCGCGGGCACCGCCGTTTGAGGAATCACTCGATGCGCGGCCGAAGCGCGCGCAAGCGCCGCTTCCACGTCGAGCATCCGTTGCAGCGTGGCGCGCGGCGCCCAGATGTCGTTCATCGGCTGCGTGCCGCAAAGAAGTCCGGTGAGACGGGCGCTGGAGTCGAGCATGGTGACGTCGATGATCGAGGGTATCCGTGTAAGTTTACGCCGCGAGGCGCCGGCATGCGGGCCAGCGTCGCGCGGCGCGTTGCGAGCGCGTTGCGAGCGCGTTATGCCGCGTGCGCCGCCTGCGTGCCGTCGATCAGCGGCACACCGGTCAGCTTGTGCAATGCGTCGAAATCGATGTCCGAGAAAATCTCGCGCACCACGAGGCCCTGATCGGTCACATCGATCATCGCCAGATCCGTATAGATGCGGTCGACGCAACCCACGCCCGTCACCGGGTATGAGCATTCAGCGGCGATCTTGCTCTCGCCCTGCTTGGTCAGGTGCTCCATCATCACATAGACCTGCTTCGCGCCGATCGCCAGATCCATCGCGCCGCCGACGGCCGGGATAGCATCGGGCGCGCCGGTGTGCCAGTTTGCCAGATCGCCCTTGGCCGACACCTGGAAGGCGCCGAGCACGCAGAAATCCAGATGGCCGCCGCGCATCATCGCGAACGAATCCGCGTGGTGGAAGTACGCGCCGCCCGTGAGCAGCGTGACGTGCTGCTTGCCGGCGTTGATCAGTTCGTCGTCTTCCTCGCCTTTGGCGGGCGCCGGGCCCATGCCGAGCAGGCCGTTTTCGCTATGCAGGAAGATTTCCTTGTCGGCGCCAAGGTGGTTGGCCACCAGCGTCGGCACGCCGATGCCGAGGTTCACATACGCGCCTTCGGGGATATCCAGCGCAACGCGCTTGGCCATTTCATCGCGGGTCAGTTTTTTCATGTCGGTCTCCGAATCAGGCGGCAGCGTCGTGAGGATTGGGCATCGGGGCATGTGCCGCTTGCGGCACTTCGATCACGCGCTGCACGAAAATGCCGGGCGTCACGATGTTTTCCGGATCGAGTTCGCCGAGCGGCACGACTTGCGATACCTGCACGATCGCGGTTTTCGCCGCGCTGGCCATAATCGGTCCAAAATTCCGAGCCGTCTTGCGATACGTGAGATTGCCCCAGCGATCGCCCTTGTACGCCTTAATCAGCGCGAAGTCCGCATGCAGCGGCGCTTCCAGCACGTAGTGCCGGCCGTCGATCAGACGGGTTTCCTTGCCTTCGGCGAGCTTGGTGCCGTAGCCGGTCGGCGTGAAGAAGCCGCCAATGCCCGCACCCGCCGCCCGAATGCGCTCCGCCAGATTTCCTTGCGGCACCAGTTCGAGTTCGAGTTCGCCGGCGCGATACAACGCGTCGAACACATACGAATCGCTTTGGCGCGGAAACGAGCAGATGATCTTGCGCACGCGCTTGGCTTTGAGCAGCGCAGCAAGGCCGATGTCGCCGTTACCGGCATTGTTGTTGACGATGGTGAGCTCGCGCGCGCCCTGTTCGATCAGCGCGTCGATCAGCTCCGACGGCATGCCGGCCGTGCCGAAGCCGCCGATCATGACGGTCGCGCCGTCGTTGACATCGGCGACCGCCGATTGAAGTGACTCGAAAATCTTGTTGATCATGTCGAATTTCCTTTGAGGGCGCTGCGTGCCGTCAGACTTGCTGCCATGCGGGCAGGGCTTGAGCGGGACGGTCTCCGGCCAATGCTGGCGGCGGCTCGCCGAGTGCGATGCGGGCTGGCGCCGTTGGTTTGCTCGCTTCAAATTTGTTCGTTACATGAACATGGATTCGTTTAGCGAACGCTGAGGCGATTATCGTAGTCCTTCGTGCACGTTGTCAAGGCAGGGAATTCCCCTTAATCATAGGTTCTCGCTGCATGACATGCCGGTTTGTTGTTCGCCGCTGGCCGGCCAGAGCGGAGAATCGCACTATCCAGACGTTAGATTAATGGGCTAACCTCTATCTACATATCAAATACGCAATCCGCGCCGCAGGTCGTCGAGCATGTCTGAAACAAATCTGGATCTGAACCTGATCCCCTACCTCGTCGCGATGGAAGACACGCGCAACGTCAGTCGCGCGGCGGAGCAGCTCGGCGTCAGCCAGCCACGCGTGAGCACCGCGCTGGGCAAGTTGCGGGAGTACTTCGACGATCCGCTGTTCGTGCGTACGTCCAAAGGCATGGAGCCGACGCCGCGCGCGCTCGCCATCCTGCCCGCCGCGCGCGACGCGCTCCTGCGCATCGAGAAAGGCATGCTCGACGTGCAGGAATTCGACCCGGCCACCAGCACCCATACGTTCTCGATCGCGCTCTCCGACGTCGGCGAGATCGTGTTTCTGCCGCGGCTTCTGCAACTGTTCGCCGAACGCGCGCCATTTGCGAATCTGCGCTCGGTGACGGTCTCGCCGTCACAGGTGGAACGCGGGCTCGAATCGGGCGACGTCGATCTGGCCATCGGCTATTTCCCCGATCTGGCGGGCAATAACTTCTTCCAGCAACGGCTCTTCAGCCATCGCTTCATCTGCCTGATGCGCACGGGCCATCCATTGTCGAAGGCGCCGCTCACGCTGGCTCAGTATGTGGCGTCCGGTCACGCCGTCGTGCGTTCTGAAGGACGCAGTCAGGAAATCCTCGAGCAATATCTGGAGAAGAAACGCATCAAGCGCCGCGCCGTGCTCGAAACGCCTCACTTCATGAGCCTGCCGTTCATCCTCGCGCGCACCGATCTGTTGGCGACCGTGCCGCATGCGATCGGCTTCGCGTACGTATCGGAGCATGCGTCGATCACGCTGGTCGAGCCGCCGCTGCCGTTGCCGCATTTCGATCTGCGCCAGCATTGGCATCGCAAGTTTCATAACGATCCGCGCGGGAGCTGGCTGCGCAGCGTGGTCGCCGAACTGTTCAACGACGCGATGGACGAATGGCCCAAATGAGCGGCGCCCTGACAGCACAAAGGGACATCGACACGGCTCGTTGCAAAACATGGAACAATGACCGCACTCATTGAACCCGCGCGCTCCGTACAGCGTCGACGCGCGATCCCGTAGGAGCGACGGATGACCAGTAGCAAGGCGAAGAAAACCAAACCCATAACCGCAACGGAACGCCCGAGCCGCGAGGAAGCTGAAGCAGCGGTTCGCGTGCTGCTGCGTTGGGCCGGCGACGATCCCGCGCGTGAAGGCCTGATCGATACACCGGCGCGCGTGGTGCGCTCATACGAGGAGTTTTACGCGGGCTATCAGGTCGACCCGCGCGAGATCCTCGCCCGCACCTTCTCCGAAGTGGACGGCTACGACGAAATGATCGTGCTGAAAGACATCCGCTTCGAAAGCTACTGCGAACATCACATGGTGCCGATCATCGGACGCGCGCACGTGGCGTATCTGCCGGGGCATCGCGTGGTCGGCATCTCCAAGCTGGCACGTCTGGTCGATGCGTTCGCCAAACGCCTGCAGATCCAGGAAAAGATGACGGTGCAGATCGCCGACACCTTGAACGAAGTGCTGCAACCCTCGGGCGTCGGCGTGATTCTCGAAGCCGCGCATCAATGCATGTCGACGCGCGGCGTGCACAAGGCCGGCGTGACGATGGTCACCTCGCGCATGCTCGGCACGTTCCGCACGGATCCGTCGACACGTCGCGAGTTTCTGTCGATCGTCGGCAATCCGGGCGTGGTGGCGGTCGCCAATACCTAGACGTAGGTTGAGTGCAAGCGGGGCATGCCTGCCTCATGCCGCGCTCCGCCTCATGCGCAACTGGCCGAACGTGGCCAGCAACACCGCGCCCAGCACGCACGCGACACCGGCGAGTTGCGCCGCGCTGACCGGCTCGCCCAACACCATCGCAGCTAACGCCACCGCGCTCACCGGCACGAGCGCGGTCAACAATCCCGCTTCCGCGCCGCTAATTCGAGCGGCGCCCGCATACCAGAGCACGAAGCCCACTACGGTCGGCACCAGCGCGTAATACAGCACGCCGCCGAGTGCGCTCGCATCGGCCGGCAAGGCCCACGGCTTTTCGAAGCAGGCCGGCACGAGCGCCACCGCGAAACCGATGCCGCACATCAACGCCGACAGCGGCAACGGCGCCACGGCCGTGCGCAGCTTGCGATTGAGCAGAATGAACAACGCCTCGCAGACGATCGCGAGGAACACCAGCGCGTTGCCCACCAGCGAACTCGCCGCGTGCGGCGCGCTGAGTTCACCGGGATGCACGGTGCACACGAGCACGCCCGCCGTCGCCAGCAGGATCGCGCCGACCAACGCGGGCGCGGGGCGCTCGCCGAGCGCCAGCATGGCGACGCCGGCCGACACGGCGGGCAAGGTGCCGGCAATCACGCCGGCATTGGCAGCCGAGGCGAGTTTCATCCCACTGATCAGCAACACGGTGTAGCCGACGCTGCCCGCGCCCGCCTGGGCGATCACGAGCAGCGTATCGCGCCGGTCCAGACGCGGCCAGCGCACGCCTCGCCAGCGCATCGCCAGCACGAAGAGCGGAAAGGCAATCGCGAAGCGCAACGCGGTCGCGCTGAACGGCGGCAGTCCGGCCGCGATCGATTTGCTGACGACCACCGTGCTGCCCACGCCGATCATCGCCAGCGCGCAATACAAATATCCGGCATACCGCGAGTTCATGGTGCTGTCCTGTTGGTTGGATCGAGCACGCAGAGTAAAGGCATGACGAGCGGCGGTCTTGAACGAAATTGCAAAGCCCGAGCAAGTCAATAAGCGAGTCGATGAACCAGGTCAGCCCGCTCACGATGACGCCGTCAATGCTGGCCCGGCGCCGAATCCATCGAGTATCCTGAGCGAACGGAACGCGGCTCGCATGAAAACCAGCCGGCAGGCCGCTCGGGAACACGCTTTGCAACCGCCTGAAGAAAAGCCCTCGAAGCACGGCGACTCAACCGCAAAAACAGGAGCTTCTCAATTGGTAGAATTTCCGTCTTCGGCGGTGTCGAGCTGGGGTGGCGCGGTCGTATTCCTCAACGTCCTGTTGACGCGCCTCGGCGTTCCAATTCCCGCAGTGCCTGTGCTGCTGTTCGCGGGCTCCGCGGTTGCCGCCGGCACGCTGTCGTTCTGGCCTGTCCTCGGCGCCGCCGTGCTCGGCGCGCTGCTGGGCGACGGCGCATGGTTCACGGCTGGCCGCCTGTACGGCCGCAAGCTGATCGCCGCGCTAGGTCGGCTCTCGCCCGCCGTCGATTCCAGAGTGGACAAAGCGCGCACGCTGTTCGAGCGCTTCGGCGTGCCGCTCGTGTCGATCTCGAAGTTCGTCCCCGGACTCGCGCTCATCACCCCGCCGTTGATGGGCACGACCGCCGTCGACGCACGCATCTACGCGGCCTGGGATTTTGCCGGTGCCCTCGCGTGGGCGGCCTTCTGGCTGCTCGGCGGCGCTGCGGCGGAACGGCAACTGCATATGCTGCTCGAATTCGTCAAAGCCCGTGGCGGCACTGTCATCGACATTTTGCTGGCCACCGCGCTCCTCTATCTGGCCTTCCGTCTGCAGCAACGACGCCGCGAACGCCGCCGTTTCAGGGAAGCCGCGGCGGCACGGGCGACCGCCGGCGGCTGGCGCCGCCTCGCGCCGCCGCCCAAGGTGCTCGATGCCCGTCCGCAAGCGCCCTCGCCCGAAGCGCCATGCCGCATTCCCGGCGCGCTCGCCCTCGATCCGCACTCGCCGGAGCAGATCGACGGGGCGCTGCGGGCGCACGACATGGTGATCTACTGCATTTGCCCGGACAGCGCGACCGCGGTCGAAATCACGCAACGCATGCGTTACAACGGCTACACGCGGATTCGCGCGCTACGGGGCGGCCTCGATGCCTGGCAGCGGCGCGGCTTTCCCGTCGAACCCCTTGCTTTAACCGACGAGCCGGGCACCGGCAGCCGCGCGGCGGCATCGCGCGGCGAAGCGCGCGGGGCGATCACGTTGCGGGGCTTCGCGCCGCGCAGCACGCAAGGCACTTGAGGCGCGCTAGTGGGGGGTCGGCCTAGGCAACGCTTACGTCGGCGAATGCTGGATCATTGGACGTTCGGCCCACGTGGCCGAACTGACGCGATTGCGGCCGGCCGCGTTATCCGGATGTTATTCGTGACGTCCGTTCGCGGCTGCGCCACAAGATGCGCGCCGTATTACAGTTTGCGCAGCAGTCCGGCCGCCGAACGCATCCGGCGTTTGCGCTCCTTGCCGAGCCAGTGAAGTGCCGCTTCGGGGTCGCCGGTGCCCGCAAGCAAGGCCGCATTGTCGCGCAGCAACATCTCACTTGCGACCACATCGTTCAGCGTACCGAAACGTTTCTGGATCTGCTTCAAACGTTTGAGGGTGCGTTTGCGGCCGCCGCTCAGGATGGGTCCGAAAAACTCCAACAGATAGCGCAGCTTCTTGCCCGCCTTCCTCACATTGTGAAAGGCAACGTAGTTGGAGCGCTTCGCGCGGCGCGCGCGTTTCATCCGCTTCTTCAACGAACGTTCGGAAGCGGCCACGCGTTGCTCGGCGAATTTCCGCAGCGGCATGCGTTCATGTGCCGTATTCAGTTCTTTGGACGCACTGGACAAAGCTTCGCGCAGAAGATGCTTGACGTCGGCGTTCGAGAGCGTTTCGCGGCTTGTCGTCAAAGCGGCGCCGCGAGCGTCCTGCAGTTTGGGCGCGATTTCGCCGGTGCCGCTGCGTGCGCCGTTATCGTCGCGTGTCAGCAATTCGATCAGGATGTCCCAATCGCGCGTTTTGCCGGCGGCCGTGGCCAGATACTTGTATAGCGCACGTTGCCGAGTGTTCTCGCCTTTTTCGAGCAACGGCTCGAAGGCCCACCACAACGAGCGCAAACGCCGTAGCGAGACGCGCAATTTGTGCAGCGCTTCCGGCGACGGGTCTTCGCGCACCGCGTTCGCGTATTCGATCGCGTGATCGACGAGGGGGGCCGCATACGACGAGAAGGCCTCTTGCGCGGAGTGCGCCTTGACCACCGGTTCACTGTCGGCGGATCGACTTTCGCCCTTCGGATTATCGCGCTTCATGGAAGCCCCTTGAGAACACCCTATGGACAGACTAGCAAAAAAAGCGCCCAACCAAAATCGACGCGTGGTCTTTGTGTCGCTTTGACGGCCCGCACGCATGATCTAACGCAAGCTTTGCCGCCTCACGGCGAGCGTGCTGCTTTTTTCTGCGTTCGGCGACATCGCGTCCATGGAGCGACTATCTTTAACAGACGCGGCAGCACTTAACCGCGCATCGGCGCCGCAATCCGGTTCGGCGCGAAACACGAACAGCTTTCAGGAGCTTGTATGCGAATACTGATTGTCGGCGCAACAGGTCTGATCGGCGGCGAGGTGGTCAAGCTGCTCGCCGCCGAACACGATATCGTCACCGCGAGCCGCAAGGGTTCCGATCTCCACGTCGATCTGTCGAACAAAGCCAGCATCGAATCGATGTACCAGCAAGCCGGCACGCTCGACGCGGTCATCTGCACCGCCGGCGCAGCGAAGTTCGCCCCGCTCGCCTCGCTCTCCGACGACGATTTCTCGTTCAGTCTTGCCAACAAATTGATGGGCCAGGTCAATCTGGTGCGCTGCGGCGCGGCACACGTGTCGCAAGGCGGGTGCTTCACGCTGACGAGCGGCACGCTCGCACAGCAGCCGATGGAAGGCAGCGCGGCAGTCAGCATCGTGAATGCCGGCGTGGAAGCGTTCGCGCGCTCGGCGGCACTCGAACTGCGCGGCAAAGCCCGCGTAAACGTGGTCAGCCCCGGCTGGGTCGCCGAGACGCTCGAGTCGATGGGCCGCGATCCGTCGCAAGGTGTACCGGTTGCCGTGGTCGCGCAGGCCTACAAGCGCAGCCTCGGTGGCAGCGCAAGCGGCGAGGTGATCTCCGCCTCGTGACGGATCGCGTTCGCCAGTCCTTTTCGGACATCTGGGCATCCGTATCCGACAACCTGTAAGCCGTACTCCGAAGCGACGCGCCGCCCGTGGCCGCGCGCGTCCTCGCGCGCCACGACGGCACGCCGCAGCGTCACGCCACTGTCATCATTGCGACACACACGCCCCGCAGGATCGGAAACTCGCGACCAACTTTTGGGGCCCACGTCATGCCGGAACTTTCGTATCCACAGCCAGGTACTGCTGCCGGAAAGGGGCGCAACATCAGCCTCATCATCTTCCTCGCAGTGATCCTGGTGGGCGCGGTGTATTGCGCCGTGCACTTAATGGACGATCTGCAACCCGTTCGCGAAAGCTCGGTTCTGCCTTACCTGCTACTCGGCATTGCATTGTTGATCGCGCTGGGCTTTGAGTTCGTCAACGGCTTTCACGACACCGCCAATGCAGTCGCGACCGTGATCTACACGCATTCGCTCGCACCGAACTTTGCGGTGGTGTGGTCCGGCAGCTGGAATTTTCTCGGCGTGCTGACGTCGAGCGGCGCGGTCGCTTTCGGTGTGCTGCAACTGCTACCCGTCGAACTGATCTTGCAGGTGGGCAGCAGCGCCGGTTTCGCGATGGTCTTCGCCTTGCTGATCGCCGCGATCATCTGGAATCTCGGCACGTGGTGGTTTGGCCTCCCGTCCTCGAGTTCGCACACGCTGATCGGCTCGATCATCGGCGTCGGCCTGATGAACCAGTTGATGCACGGCACCGACGGCACGAGCGGCGTGGACTGGAATCAGGCGCTCGGCGTGGGCAAATCGTTGCTGCTTTCGCCGCTGGTGGGTTTTCTCGCGGCGGGTTTGCTGTTGCTGATCCTGAAAGCCATGGTGCGCATTCCCGCGCTGTATGCCGAACCGAAGGGCAAGGAGCCGCCGCCGTTCTGGATCCGCTGCCTGCTGATCCTGACCTGCACGGGCGTCTCGTTCGCGCACGGCTCGAACGACGGCCAGAAAGGCATGGGCCTCATCATGCTGATCCTGATCGGCACGGTGCCGACGGCCTATGCGCTGAACAAGGCGGTCACGCCGGCGGAAACGCAAACCTTCCTCGCCGTCGCGCATGAAACTTCGGCGACGCTCGCCAAGTACACCCAGGGTGCCACGCGCTCGGCCGATCCGCGCGCCGATGTCGAAGCGTATGTGCGCACGCACCAGTTGACGCCCGCTACCGTGCCGGCCTTGCAGCAACTGACGGACATCATCGCCGGCCAGGTCGGCACGTCGGGCTCGATGGCGGCGGTGCCGCAAGGTATCGTCGATAACGTGCGCAACAACATGTACGTGGCCTCCGAAGCGATTCGCCTGATGGCCAAAAACAAGCAGCCGGCATTCTCGCCGGAGGACGCCAAAACGATCGGCAACTTCAAGACGCAAACCGATCACGCCACCAAATTCATTCCGACGTGGGTCAAGGTCGCGGTGGCGATCGCGCTCGGTCTCGGCACGATGGTGGGCTGGAAACGCATCGTCGTGACGGTCGGCGAGAAGATCGGCAAGCAGCATCTGACATACGGACAGGGTGCATCAGCTGAATTGGTGGCGATGCTCACGATCGGCGCCGCCGACATGTACGGCCTGCCGGTCTCCACGACGCACGTGCTGTCCTCGGGTGTGGCGGGCACGATGGCGGCCAACGGTTCCGGCCTGCAATGGGGCACGGTGCGCAGCCTGATCCTTGCCTGGGTGCTGACGTTGCCGGTTTCGATCGCGCTGGCAGCCGGTTTGTACTGGGTGTTCCGGGCGGTGTTTTAAGCCTGTGCGGCGGCCGGTTCCTCAACCGGTCGCCGCTCTGAAAAAGGCATGAAAAAAGCGCGGAACGAGCCGCGCTTTTTTCATTTCACCACCCCGCACTTCTCGCCGATCAGTACACCTCAGGCACGATCATCGAGGCCGGCACAGGCTGACGGCTGTACTCGTCGTGATAAACGCGCGAAGGCAATTCGATCTGCGAATGCTCGATCTCGTGATACGGCACCTGGCTCAGCAAATGGTGAATGCAGTTCAGGCGCGCGCGCTTCTTGTCGACCGCCTGCACGACCCACCACGGCGCTTCGGGAATGTGCGAGCGCTGCAGCATCACTTCCTTGGCCTGCGTATAGGCTTCCCAGCGACGTCGGCTTTCAAGGTCCATGGGACTCAGTTTCCACTGCTTCAGCGGGTCGTGAATGCGGTTCTGAAAGCGGATCTCCTGCTCTTCGTCGGTAATCGAAAACCAGTACTTGAGAATCTGCACGCCGCTGCGTGCCAGCATCTTTTCGAATTCCGGCACCGACCGGAAAAACTCTTCGTACTCTTCGTCGCTGCAAAAATTCATCACACGCTCGACGCCCGCGCGGTTGTACCAGCTGCGATCGAACAGCACCATTTCGCCGCCGGCCGGCAAATGCGACACGTAGCGCTGAAAATACCATTGCGTGCGTTCGCGGTTATTCGGCGCCGGCAGCGCCGCCACGCGGCACACCCGCGGATTGAGCCGTTGCGTAATGCGTTTGATCGCGCCGCCCTTGCCGGCCGCATCGCGCCCCTCGAAAATCACCACGAGGCGATGGCCGGTCTGCACGATCCAGTCCTGCAGTTTCACGAGTTCACCTTGCAACCGGAACAGCTCGCGGAAGTACATCTTGCGCGCCTCCCGATGCTCAGGCGTGAAGCCCTCCGCGCCGTCGATGATGCGGTCGTCGACCTCCATTTCGAGTTCCTCGTCGTAGGCGTCGATCAGGTCCTCTTCGAAACGGCGCTGCCGCTCTGCCATCAATTCAGCCTCGGGTCTCGGATCCTGCTCTTTCATTGCGGCTCTCCTGGCAACGGAAATGGTTAAGCGCGCGGCGGCAAACGCGACGCGGACGCGTTCGATTATCGAAGCGTCAGGTGTCAGCCGTGTTACCACCGCGGCTGCGCGCCCTGTCGACGCCCATGATAGCGAGTTTCGCCCGGCCGCCCGGCGCTAGCGCAACGGTTTCGCGAAACTGAGTTCGTGGCCGTCCGGATCGGTAATGTGGAAATAGCGCTCGCCCCAAGGCGCATCGGACGGTTCCAGCGACGGTTTTAGCCCTGCCGCCAGCGCTTTGCGATAAAGCGCGTCGACGTCGGAGACATAAATGATCACGCGGCCCCACCAGGCGACCGGCGCGCGCGTATCGACGATCAGGTTCAGATACGAACCGCCGAACGCAAACGAAGTAAAAGCCTCCTGCGGACCGCCGAATTTCATCGGAAAGCCGAGCGCTTCATAAAACAGC
This sequence comes from Paraburkholderia sp. BL18I3N2, assembly GCF_003001875.1. Classification (NCBI taxonomy): domain Bacteria; kingdom Pseudomonadati; phylum Pseudomonadota; class Betaproteobacteria; order Burkholderiales; family Burkholderiaceae; genus Paraburkholderia; species Paraburkholderia sp. BL18I3N2. The sequence goes on along the minus strand of NZ_PVNC01000001.1, from coordinate 717,560 downwards.
ACGGCGCGTGGCATGTCGCGGGTGGCAAGCGTGATGGCGCTGATCGATTCGATTTGCGGTTCCGTCGGCCCGCTCGACGAAGGTGATGTGGCGGCTGGGTTCATGGCGGCTCTCTCCTTGGCATGGCGGACGTGTTGTGTGCGCAGCACGGTGCGTGCCGTGGCTGTGGCGCCCGCTCTGGCTTGCTGGCTAGTAGCTTGCCAGCGGCTTGGCTTGGCTGGCTCGCTGGCTCGCTGGCTCGCTGGCTCGCTGGCTCGCTGGCTTCGCAAAGTGTCTCACAGCGCACCCCGCCGCGGCGCGCCTCGCGGCCACTTGAAAACCTTCGCGACGCCCCGCATCTCGCATTCCGTTTATCCGGAGCATCGCCATGGGAAGCCGCCCACGCTTCGTCGATGACCTGTCGCGCGCCGCATCCGACGCCCCCGGGCCCGAGACACTCAATCCTTTTTCCGACGACGCCCTGCTCGACGCCTATTCCCGCACCGTCATCGGCGCGCTGGAACGCGTTCAGCAAGCAGTCGCCTTCATTGCCGTCGAACGGCGCCTGCCCGGCGAGCCGTCCGGCCGCGGCCGCGGTTCGCGCGGCGGCACCGGCTCGGGCTTTCTGTTCACGCCCGACGGCTATCTGCTCACCAATAGTCACGTCGTGCACGGCGCCACCCACATTACCGTGACGCTCGCCGACGGCGCGAAATTCGACGCCGATCTGGTCGGCGACGACCCCGGCAGCGATCTGGCTGTCCTGCGGATCGGCTCGCCGGAGCCGCTGCCGCATGTCGAACTCGGCGAGTCGTCGAAGCTGCGCGTCGGACAGATTGCGATTGCGGTCGGCAATCCGCTCGGCCTCGCGCAAACGGTCACGACCGGTGTGGTGTCGGCGCTCGGCCGCTCGCTGCGTTCGAATTCGGGCCGCATGATCTACGACGTGATCCAGACCGACGCCGCGCTCAATCCCGGCAATTCGGGTGGTCCGCTAATCAATTCGGCGGGCCAGGTGATCGGCGTGAATACCGCGATCATTCCCGGCGCGCAGGCCATCTGCTTTGCCACCGCAATCGACACCGCCAAGTGGGTCATCATGCAGATCTTCGCGCATGGCCGCGTGCGGCGCGCTTATATCGGCGTGGCGGGCACGACCAGGCCGCTGTCGCGCCGCGTGCAGCGTTATTTCGGCTTAAGCTCGGAAAGCGGCGTACATGTCATGGAGATCGTCAAAGGCAGCCCGGCCGCGCTCGGCGGTCTGCGCACCGACGATACGATCATCGCGATCGATACGCAGGCCGTGCAGGACGTGGACAGTTTGCAGCGCACGCTTGACGCATCGCGAATCGATAGACCGGTCAATGTGACGGTGTTGCGCGGCGCACAGCGGCTCGAATTGACGTTGACGCCAGTCGAGCAGGCTAGCTGAGACGCAAGCGGCATGCATTTTCGTGGAGCACAAAAAAGCCTCGCGTTCGGACGAACGCGAGGCTTTCTGTCAGGAAGCAGCGCATCTCATCGCTAGATGCACTGCCCGATGGCCAGCAATAAAACACTTACTGGATCACGCGCGTCACACCCCGGCCACGCGGATCCGCAGCGGCTTCCGGCGTATTGCCATCGATCTTGATCGCCTGGATATCGCCGCTGAAATCCTGTCCCTTCAGCGTGTAGCCCTTGGCTTCGATCTGCTTGGCGAGTTCACCGTCGATCGGCTTGTACGGCTCCCAGAAGATCGTGTTCGGCGGCAACAACTGATGATGGAAACGCATCGCGGCAACAGCCTGCTGCAGCGGCATGTTGTAGTCGTAGACGTTGTTGATCACCTGGAAGATCGACGTGAAGATGCGCGAGCCACCCGGCGTGCCGATTACGAGCGATACTTTGCCGTCCTTCGTCAGGATCGTCGGGCTCATCGAGGAGAGCGGCCGCTTCTTCGGCTCGATCGCGTTCGCGTCGCTGCCCACCACGCCGAACATATTCGCGACACCCGGCTTCGCGGAGAAGTCGTCCATCTCGTCGTTCAGCACGATGCCCGTGCGATCCGCCACCACGCCCGACCCGAAATAGCCGTTGATGGTGTACGTGTTCGAGACGGCATTACCCCACTTGTCGATCACGGAGAAGTGCGTGGTTTCCGCTTTTTCCGGCATCGATGTGCCGAGGCCGGCCTGAATGCTCTTCGTGTCCGACGGCGCATTCGGATTCACTTCGCCGGAGCGCCTGGCGATATACGCGTCGTCGGTCAATTGCGCGACCGGCACCTTATAGAAGTCAGGATCGCCGAGGTACTGCGCGCGGTCGGCGAACACGCGCTTTTCGATTTCCGCGATCAAATGCACGTATTGCGCGGAATTGAGCGCGACGTCCTTGAAGTCGGGCGCAATGTCGGCCTTCATTTTCAGCAGCTGCACGAGACCGATACCGCCCGAGCTAGGAGGCGGCGCCGTGTAGACGCGATAGCCGTTCCAGTCCGCCTGGATCGGTTCACGCCACACTGCCTTGTACTGTTGCAGATCGGCCTTCGTGATCAGACCGTGACCGCGCATGGATGCCGCGATCAGATCGGCCGTCTTGCCCTGATAGAAGTCTTTGGCGCCCTGATCCGAAATGCGCTGCAACACGGCGGCCAGATCCGGTTGCTTGAAGTTGACGCCCTGCTTCAGATTGCCGAAGTAGGTATCGAAGTTGGTTTTTCCGGCGAAGTCTTTCGCGGCGTCGTCGCGGCGTTCCTGCAACTGTTGGCTGACCTCGAAACCATCGCGCGCGTAGTGGATGGCCGGTGCAAGCACCTGCTTCCACTTGAGCTTGCCGAAGCGGCGCTGCGCCTGCCACATGCCGTCGACGGTGCCTGGCACGCCCACTGCGCGGTAACCGAACAGGCTCATGCCTTTGATGACCTCGCCCTTGTCGTCGAGATACATGTTCCTGGTTGCGGCCAGCGGAGCGCGTTCGCGGTAGTCGAGGAAGTATGGCTTGCCGTCGACATAGAGCGTCATGAAACCGCCGCCGCCGATGTTGCCCGCTTCCGGATAGGTCACGGCAAGCGTGAAGGCGATCGCCACGGCTGCGTCGACGGCGTTGCCGCCTTCCTTGAAGATCTGCTCGGCGGCGTCGGCGCTGAATTTGTCAGCGACCGCGATCGCGGAGGCAGTGAGGACAGCCGGTTGAGCTTTCGCGGGCGGCTTCGCAATCGCCGGCGTGGCTTCGAGAAAGCCGGTGGAAACAGAGACGAGCGCGACCAGCGCGAATCCGCTGGCCGACGATTTAACGTTGCGGAACAACTTCATTACGTATCCCCCAAGACGACTTTCATCCGATGATTACAGATGCCTTGGGTTTATAACATGCGACCGATCGCTTGCGAAGCCGCTATATATCGTAGTGTCCATGGTGCGGCACACAAAAAGACCGGTCTGGCGACGCGCAAAAGCACCCGTCAAAAAACCCAAGACAAAAGCGCTCAGCAAGCCATATGCCGAGCCGCTCCATGCCACCGCGCGTTGCGCTTATGCGCTGCCGCGACTGCCGCGCGCAATCTCGTCGCCGGCGCCGTGCGGCAGTCGAGCGGTGATCGGAATCGACATGAACGAGAACAGACCGACCACGAGAAAAGCCGGCCAGAAATCGGAGAACACGATGGCCGAATGACCCTGCACGTTATGCGAAATCTGCAGCACGATACCCGCGATCGTCACACCGAGGCCCAACGAAATCTGCTGGATCACGCTTGCGACGCTCGTCGCGCGACCCACGTCACGGCTCGGAATATCGGCGTATGCCAAGGTATTCAACGACGTGAACTGCAGCGACGGAAAGAAGCCACCGAACAGCACCACACACCAGATCAGCCAATGCGGCGTGCCCGGAAAGAACAAACCGTAGACCGCGATGGCGAGGCCCGCGCAGCCCGCGTTGAACATCAGCACGGTGCGAAAACCAAAGCGCTCCAGAATGCGCGACGCGGCCGCCTTCATGAAGATCGAGCCGAACGCGGACGCACAGGTAATCGACCCCGACTTGAAGGCAGTCATGCCGAGGCCTTCCTGCAAGGCAAGCGGTAACAGAAACGGCACCGCCCCGAGACCGATGCGAAACAGCGAGCCACCCACCACGCTCGCGTGAAAACTCGGAATACGCAGCAGCCGCAAATCGAGCACAGGCAATTCGACGCGCCTCGCGTACAGCACATACAGCGTCAGCAATACCACGCCGATTACGCACATGCCGACCGACACCGTGTTCGACACCAACTCGCCGCCCACTAGCGAAAGCCCGAGCATGAATAGCGACGCCCCGCTCGCGGACAAAAAGAACCCTGTCCAGTCGAGCCGGCCCGGATGCGCTTCGCGCACGTTGGCGATGTGTTTGTTCGCGAGCCAGATGCCCAGCAGGCCAATTGGAATGTTGATGAAAAAGATCAGACGCCAATGCAGATAAGTGGTGATGAAACCACCCAGCGGCGGCCCGACCACCGGCCCGAGCAGAGCCGGCACCGTCAGATAGTTGACCGCGCGAATGAAGTCGGACTTCGGCACCGAACGGAAAATGATGATGCGGCCCACCGGCACCATCATCGCGCCGCCAATGCCCTGCACGAAGCGCGCAACCACGAACGTGCCGAGCGATGTGGAAGCCGCGCACATCAGCGAGCCGGCCATGAACACGCCGATGGCCGTGCGAAACACCGTGCGCGAACCGAAGCGATCAGCAACCCAGCCGCAGATTGGGATGAAGACGCCGAGGCCGATGACATACGCCGTCACGGCAAGCTTGAGGGTGATGGGATCCTGACCGAGATCGCGCGCCAGAACCGGCAGCGACGTCACGATGACCGTGCCGTCCACGTTTTCCATGAACATCGCACACGCGACGATCAGCGGAACAATGAAAGTGCCTAAAGCGAGAGGCATTGGCATGGCGGCGGGTGGCAAGGCCGTCGGTGTAAAGCGTCGATTATGGCATCGCATCGGCAACAGATGTTGTTGCGCGAGGTCTTTTCGTGCCCGATGGTTGAGCGCGCAACCAGGCAGCAGTCGCGGCGAGTGCGCGAGCCGTAAACGAAAAAAGGTTGAGCCGGCATTCAGCCGGCTCAACCTTCAATACGTCAGCGAACGGGCAGACGGATGACTTAGCGCGATGCGCTGACCAGCGGCTGCAACTGCGGCAGAATCTCGGTGCTTGCGCGAGCCACGTCGTTCGGGAAGTCGATCTCGATCCACGGTGCGCCGGTCACGTCGGCGGTATCGAACACCTGGCTACGTTCCAGCAGCAGATCACGTACCGCTTCTTCGTGCGGCAGGTTGGCGCGGCCGCTGTCCACATAGCCGGCCACGATCTGCGCAAAGCGTTGCGCGGTTTCCTGGCGGAAGCGGAAGAACCCGACCGATTCGCCGATGGTGTCGTACTCGAGATTGACGGCGAGCTGCTTGCGCAACTCGACCGGCACGCCGTCTTTCAGACACAGCTTGACGGGTTCGTCGCCGGCTTCGAAATCTCGGTCGATCAACAGGCGGTTGACCGTCTCGCCCGCCACCAAAGCAGCCAGGATGCGCTCGTCGTAGAGCACGTCAGCGTCCATCAACAGCACGTCGCCGCCGCGCGTCAGCGCCTCGGCCACCGTGTGCACCGTCAGCACGCTGCCCAGGTCGTAACGCGTGTTCAACACCGTTTCCACCTGATGCGGCCAGTTGATGCGCTCCAGTTCCGCCTGCACCGATTCCGGCTGAAAGCCGAGCGCCAGCACGACTTCAGTCACGCCGGCGGTTTCGAGCATTTGCAGATGCCGTTCGAGCAGGCTCATGCCGTCGAATTGCAACAGACACTTCGGGAACTGAGCTTCCGGCGGTTGCTGGAGACGCAGGCCGAGGCCCGCAGCGAGAATGATGGCACGCATGCGCGGTCCTTTTAAAAATGCGGAGTTTAATCGACAACCGGCACGCGCCCAAGAGCGCGGCGCCGTTGCCAGCTTCGTTCACTGAAGTGCAAAACCAGCAGACCCGGCAAGCCTAGCAGGATTTCGCGGGCGCGCTTGGCGAGCGACAACGCCAGGGCCGCGTCCGGCGGCAAACCGACCAGCGGCGCGAGCAGCAGATAGCCGCCTTCCTGCACGCCGAGCGAACCGGGAATCATGAAGGCCGCACCCCGAATGGCCTGGCCCAGGCTTTCGAGCAACAACGCGTCGACCCAGTCGACGGGATGTCCGAGAAAGCGCAGCGCGAGCCACACTTCCACCGTGCCGACGATCCAGCCTAGCAGGCTCATCGCGAAGCTCGCCGCCACGCGGCCGCGTTCGCGGTACATCGCCTGCACGGCGGCGTCGACGGCTTCGGCGCGCGTCATCAGCGAAGACCAGTCGCGCTTGCCGAAAACCCGAGAGACCACGCCGAGCAGGCGGCCGAACAGACCGCGCCGTTGCGCGTAATAAAACCCGACGATCATCGCGCCCAGCACGCCGGTCGCGATCAGCGTGGCGGTTTGCAGATCGTGCAGCGCGCCGTGCGCAGCGTAAGCGCCGAACAGCAGCAGGCCGCCCAGCGCGAAGATGATTTGCGCGAGCGCCTGCGCGGTCGTGCTCACCGTGATCGCAGCGGCCGCATCGCGCATGCGCATGCCACGCTGGGACAGTTGCCGCACCATGACCACCGGTCCGCCGATCTGGCCGGCCGGCAACAGGCTATTCACCGACTCGCCGATCCAGCGCGCGAACAGCGCGTCGCGCCACGTCAGATCGTGATGGATGCCGTCACGCCGAGGATGGAACAACACCGAGATCGCGCCGGCATCGAGAAGCACTGGCACGAGGTGAAACGCCGCGACGAGCGCGAGTCCCCAGCCTGCCGTGAGCAGCGTCGAGGCGACCGAGCCGAAACCCTGCCACGCGAGCAGGCCGACAAACAGCGCCGTCCCGATCGACAGCAGAATCAGGGCCGCGCGGCTCATGCGTGGTCCTTCCCGCGGCGGGTCATCTGGCGAAAGACCTGGCGGAAGCCGAAGTACGCAATCGCGTCCTTCATGTTCGAGATGAAGCGACGCCAGGGCCGCATGTTCGGGTCAGTGACGTATTCGAACGTGAGCGACACGCGCATTTCGCTCGCGCCGGCGGGCGTGATGCGATGGCGCAGCTTGTCGCCGTCGAAAAACACCAGACCGCCCGGCGGAATCTGCACCGAGCCCGGTTGATCCGCGACATCCGGATTACGCGTATGGAGCTCGTAGTCGAGGCGGCACGACGATTCGTCGATCACGCCGAGCAGCAGCGTATAACGGCGGCCGTCATAGTACGAAGTGTCGTAGTGCCAGCCGATGTGGTCGCCCGGCCGCGTGTAGTAGTACAGCGCGTACGCATGCGGATCGTCGGCGGGCGAAAGCTGCAGTTTGTCGCCGCTCAGTTGCTCCAGCCAGCCGATCAATTCCTTCGAGCGGTACAGCTCGGCGATGAACGGCGCCAGGCGATCGATCGTATGACGGCTCACGCTGCCGCCCTGCTTGTGGCCCGGAAGATAGTTGCGGTTCACCTCGTCGAGCAGCGAACGCGCGCTGTGAACGAGCTGCGCCGTGACTTCAGGCGCGAGAAAGTCTTCCAGAAAAAGAAACGCGCCCTGCTCCGCGAAGTCCTTGCGCAGACGTGAGTTGTCGAACCCGCGCGTGCGGCTTGCGACCGCGCGGTCGGCATTCGGTGCGGGCGATGCAGCCGGCGAGCGTTCTACCGCATCGCGCGCGATCAAGTCGTGTTCGGCCTGCGTACTCATTCGCTGGCCCACATTTGACGGGTTTCGGACGTGCCGGCGGCAACAGGCGCCGGGCTGGCGGCACGGCGCTTAACGCGCCAGTAGTCGACCATCACCCAGACAGCGAAGAGCGGCGCGCCGATCGAGGCGACCACGACGAAGGGCAGGACGACGCTCGTCAGCGTGACGATCGGCAGCAGATACAAGACGTCTTCCGTTTCGAAACCGCCGACTGACGCCTGCTTCGTGCCCGCCTTGCCGGCCATTTCCTCGATGCGCATGCGCAGGAAGAAAATCAGCGCGATCGCCACGCCGGCCACGGCGCCGAGCACACCCGGCGCGATTTTCAAGCCGCCGATGTGCGTGGCACCAGCTCCCACGCCCATGCCGACGAACAACATGACGGTCACGAGGGCGTCGCTAGCGAGGTCGTAAAAATGACCGATCCGGCTCGACTTTCCGCCGATGCGCGCGAGCTCACCGTCCGTATGGTCGACGAAGTTCGATAGCACGATCAGGAGGGCACCGGCATTAGCCCAGGCGAATTCACCGTGAGCGAGGCAGAGCGCGCCTGCCAGCCCGATCAAGAGGCGCAGCGTGGTCAGATGGTTCGGGGTGACCCACGTGTTCACGAGCGGAGTCACGAGCCGGCGGGCGAGCCGCGCGTCCCATGTTCTGGGCGCCGGAACGTTAATTGGAGTCTGGGGTTGCGAATTCATAACCCGGAAATATATACGGGATCGCAAAAGATTGCTTTCTTCGCGCGAGTTTCTTTGAGCGCTGCCGGTCCCCGATCTGTGCTGGCCGCGAAGCAAGATTTGCCGAATCGCGATAAAGTACAAACCAGTTGCGCCTGTCAAGGGCATGACTTCGATGCGCAACGTCTTTTCGGGTCTCGAGTTCACGCCACCGCCCGTTGCGAACAAACTACATCGATTCAGGTGGCCGTCCACGCTTATGAAACGCTTTCTTTCGTCTGTACTCCTTGCTCTGGTAGCCGCCGCGTTGCCGCTCGCCAGTTACGCCACCGCGCTCGACGCGCCGCTCGCCTGCAATGAAAGCGGCCATCAGTTCGTTGCCGACCTCGCGGAACAACAGTTGATCGACCCGAAGCCCACGCGTGTGGAGAGCAACTCGATCAACGCCTTCTCGCCGACCTCCGGCGCGAATCTGACGGCATACGGCTTTCGGGTGTTTGCGGTGGTCGGCTACGAAAAAGACGACCCGATGTTCCGTGTCGGCGACGGCGAGCCGGTCGCGCGTTCGGCCTACGGCGTCGTGGTGTTCGGTAGCGAGGCCAAAGTGCGGAACGCGATTGCCGGCACCGGCAGCACGGCGATCGTGCACCACGTGGCGCCGCTGATTACGGCGATTTTTTGCAAGCGGAGTTGAGGTAGCGGGTGGCCGCAGGGCCTGTGGGAATGATCACCCGCCCCCGCTTTCGCCTTATAACTTGATCCCCGCCGGCTCCGCCGTCAGATACCCCACCGTCGCCCCGAAGCGGTCCTTGTAGTTCGCCCGCACAAGCGGATCGAGCGTCGATTTGACCTTGTCGTGCAACGGACTTTCCCAATCGCCGACGTGCTGAAAGTTGCTCATCACGTAAGTCCAGCCGTTGATTTCATCGACCGCGTGCAGGCCCGTCGATTCGGCTCCGGCCGGGCACGAGAGCACGCGCGCGAGCGTCTTCGTGTCGACGTTGTACGCCCACAGAAAGTTGTTCACGTGCATGCCGCTGTCCTCGCCGATAAAGAGCGTGCGCAGTTTCTCCGAGAACTTGAGGTTGTCCGGGTTGGCAATGCGCTCGGGATTCGCCGTGTTGCCGAGAGCGTCGGCCGTCGACAGATCCTCGCCGACCAGCGCCGCGGGCGCGGCCATGTCCACCGGCACCCATTCGCTGTCGATCGCGGCGCCGCTGCGGTCGCGCTGGCCGCCCTTCATGCTCAGCGCGTACACCGCGCCGGCGCTGATCGTCTTGTCGACGGCCACGTCGGTGGATGCAGCGTTGCCGCGCACCATCGACTTCTCGATACGCGACATCGCCGAATACAGCACCTTGTCCTTGATATTGACCGTCGTGCCTTCGAGTTTCGTGAAGCCCATGCTGCCGCCGGCCAGCGCCGCATAGCGATGCGTCTCGAGGAACGTTGCCGCCTGCGTCATGCCGGGCTTGACGCGCACCCAGTTGAACGTGCCGTTGTAGTTGATCTTCGTGTAGGTCGGATCGAGCGGGTCTTTGGTCGCGACGTCCATGATGTCGCTGGCGCGCAGCTGATTGGCGAGCGCCTCGATTTCGTCGCTGCTCGCGTGGCCCAGCTTGATCCACGACAGCGTTGCCGCGCCCGCGCCGCTCGCCGACACCTGCGTCCACTTCGCGACGTACAGCGTACCCGCCGACAGATCGGCTTCGCGATCCGCGATGAACATGAACAGGCCGCCGTTGGTCGCGTCGTCGCCCATCAGGACGGTGCGCTTGTCCGGCATCACCTGAATCAGTTCGTGCGAGATGCGGCCGAGGCAGTAGTGTTTTTTGATCGTGCCGGTACCGTCCGGATTCACGGTGACTTCCGGCAGATGCCCGTAATGATACGGGTTCGCGGTGGTTTCATCGCCATACAAGCTGCGGCTGAAGCCCTTGAACTGGCTGTTGCCGGCGATCGTCGTTGCATCCGGTTCGTACTCTTCACTCGACAGATGCGTGTTCCACGGCGAAAGGCTCGCGCCGCAGGTGATCCACAAACCATGGGCCTTCGACGTATCGACGTTCGAATAGCCCGCCAGCGTGAGCTTGCCGGTGGCCGGGTCCTGGTCGAGCGTGAGCACGGCGATCGGCGACGGCAGTTGGCCGTACATCGAAACCAGACTCTGATCGCGCGTGGTGTATTCGAACTGCACGACAGCGAACACCGCGTTGCCTTTGAGGCCCTTCACCGTGGGATTGTCGAGGCGGATCAGCGAACTGCCGTCCGGGCAATCCGAGTAGAACTGACGCTCCTTGCCCGCCACCGATTTATCGACGATCGGCTGATTGTTGATGTCGAAGTAGCCGCCGGCAAGAATCGTCCCGCCCTTCACGTTCGGCACGCTGTCGCCGGTGATGAAGAACGGCTGATACGCCAGCTTGAACGCGCGGCTGCTGCCGTCGCTCAGTTGCACCGTCAAGGTCGAGCCGACCGTGGTCTTCGCCATGGCCGCCGGGTCGGCCAGCGTCGGCGCGGCCATGCTGGCGAACGCCGCGGAGACAAAGTTGGCGACCGGTTTGACTGGCGTCGCCAGCTCGTCGCTGCCTCCGCAAGCGGTCAGCATCGAGGCTGTGGCGAGTCCGCCAAGCGGCAGCATCGGCGCGCCCACGAGAAGTTTCAGGGCCTTGCGGCGGGAAAGGTCGAGCGGCTCTGCCATGTTGTCGTGATCCAGTGTTTGGGTAGCGTGGGTGAATGCACAGCCGGCACGCACTCAGACCCAAACCACGTGGTTCACGCTCGCGCCGCTATGACGCGAGGATTCTATGAAGTGAATATGAAAGTATATTGACAGGCATTAGTAATTTAAGCCGGAGCCTCTGAGAGACAACGCCGGTCGGGCCCCGAGCCTGTCGCAGGCCGCAGCGGCACGGGCTTTTAACCCGGACGACGAAACTCGTTCTCGACCCACGCCGCCGCGCTTGCCTTGCTGAGCTTGAAGTTAGGCGCGACCTGCACTTGCGCGAGTTGCTCGCCAAATGTATCGAGCGCGGTCAGCAATGCATATGGCTCATCTTCGTCGGGAACGATGTCGAGCGTGATGTCGAGTTCGTCGTTGCCGTCCGCGCTCGCCACCCGCACTTCCTTATGCAGTTGCGCGCGCAGTTGCTGCTCATGGCGCCGCAGCACTTCCGACGCCGTCTTCACCAGCGTGTTGAACGCCGACGTGTCCAGCGGCTTCGGATCCTTCTTGTTGCGGCCCATTGTCCACGGACCGACGAGCGCGGGTTCCGCTTCGCCGTCCTTGATCATTGCGACGGCCCAGCCTTCGTCGTCTTCATTCTTGATGACGCGCGCGGTCCAGCCGTCGTCGCGCCACAGACGCGCTTCATGCACGGTTTCGCCCAGTTCGGACGCGCCTTCCGTCGTGAGATCTTCAGCGGTGTCGGACGATGGAAGGGGTAGATCGGTCATTGCAGGTTCACTCACGTTCGCAGGGGCGGAAACACATCTCAAGCGCGCAATTCTACCCGCCCCGCACACAGCGGATACGGCCCTCTGACGAACGGACAAGGCGTGGAAAGCGCATCGACAATCGAAATAATCTATTTCCTCATTTGCGGGAACTTATAAACCGGCTATTAAAAATCGCATAAAAAAACGCGGCCCGAAGGCCGCGTATAAAGATGAAAAAGACACCCTTGGTCAAGGGGGCAAGTCGAATTGTAAAACCGTAATTCATTGAGATAAAACCAATGAATTGAAAGAGTACATTGCGTGAAACAGAATAAATGGGTGAAATATCTCGAAATAACGCCGTCCCTTACCGATCATGGCTTGCGGCGAGTCGTCGCGATCAAGCAACATCATCAGGTTGAAATGACATCCATGAATCCATAGCGGCATGGATTTTTTCTTTGTTTATCCGCACTTAGACAACTCCCCATTCGCCATTACGGAATTGAAAATTCATTGTTGTGCCATCCGCGATTAAAGATACGAATAGCAGGACTACACTGCGCAGCGGATCGTCAGCCCCGCCAGCGCAATTGGCGGTGATCACTGGAATGCGATTCCCCATGCACGTTTCGGAGTTATCCAACCATGAAAAAAACCCTCATCGCAGCAGGCCTCTTTAGCGCGGTTGCCATCAGCGCCCATGCCCAGAGCAGCGTCACCTTGTACGGCACGCTGGACGCCGGCCTCGTCTACTCGAACAACCAGGGCGGCCATAGCAACTGGCAACAAGGCAGCGGCTCGGTGTCGAACACCTACTTCGGCCTGCGCGGCAGTGAAGACCTCGGCGGCGGCCTGCATGCGATCTTCACGTTGGAGAACGGCTTCAACCTGAATAACGGGCAGGACACGGAAAGCAACACGATGTTCAACCGTCAGGCCTTCGTCGGTCTGAAGAGCGATCAGTACGGTGCGCTGACGCTCGGCCGCCAATACGACTCGGTGGTCGACTACCTGGCGCCGCTGTCCGAAGCAGGCGCGGGCTACGGCAACAACCTGGCGGCTCACCCGCTCGACAACGACAATCTCGACAACTCGTTCTCGATCAAGAACGCCGTCAAGTACACGAGCGCGAATTACGCGGGCCTGAAGTTCGGCGGTCTGTATGGCTTCAGCAACTCGGCCGGCGATTTCTCCAACAACCGCGCATGGAGCGTCGGCGCTTCGTACGACAACGGTCCGTTGAGCGTCGCCGCCGCTTACCTGCAACTGAACCAGTCGGGCAGTTCGAACCTGAGCGGCGCGGTGTCGCAAGGCGACGGCACCGCGGCGGTCGCGGCCAATCTGCAACGCACGTACGGCGCGGGCATCAATTACACGTACGGCCCGGCAACGGTCGGCTTCGTCTATACGCATACGCAGCTCGACGGCATCACCGGCGTGGACGTCGGCGGCACGACGCTGCCTGGCGTCGCCGGCACCAACCTGCACCTGGACAACTACGAAGTGAACGGCCGCTATGCGCTGACGCCGGCCCTCAGCCTCGCGGCGTCGTACACGTTCACCGACGGCAAGATGTCCGGCTCGAACGGCTCGGGCGATCCGAAATGGCACACGGTATCGCTGCAAGGCGACTACTCGCTGAGCAAGCGCACCGACGTGTACGTGGAAGGCGTGTATCAGCATGCCTCGGGCGAACTCGGCAACTTCGGTTCGAACGTCGCGGCGATCAACACGCTCGCGCCGTCGTCGACCGGCAATCAGGTGGCAGCGGCAGTTGGCCTGCGCCATCGCTTCTAAGTGTTCAGTTGATACCCGCGAAGCGAATGGTTCGATTCGCTTCGCGGACAACCCGCGCGTGACACGATCGGGTCGCGGGTTCTCGTGGCCTTTACGTTTCGACACAATGCCGACGGCCGCGGATAGTGACTACGCGTGCACCCGGTGGGTATACTGAGCCCGGCTGCCTTCCTTGCCGCAACGTGGCAACGTTGCGATGTCGTTGCGGTTGAACGGCGGCTTCGTCGCGAAGCATGACGCTGCGCTCTATCGCGTTGCGCTTCGCCCGCGCCCCAAGTTCCCGCGTACGACCGGGGACGCCGACGACCGGACCATGAAAAGACTTCTCCTGCTTGCTCCCGCAGCCGCCGCGCTCGCTGCCCTCGCCGGCTGCGGCTCTTCCAGCGGCCCCGCCCGCGACGCGTCCCTGCCGATGATATACGTGTCCTCGCAACACGCCCCCGCCTATATCGCCGATTGCCTCGAAAGCCGTTTGTCACGTGTGCGTACGTCACACGTCGGCAGCGCGACGGAGATCGCCGTCGGCGCCGATTCGAACAACTCGTATTTCGTAACGCTGACGCCGTCGAACGCCGGCTCCGTCATCAAGGTCATGCATCCCGCGAACGCGCCGGACGATCCGCCGGAACCGGAAATGCGCTTCGATATTGCACGCTGCGCGACCTGAGCTTCGGTCACACGCTTGCGATCCGAAAGCTACGCCGGCACGCGAATTTTTTAACTCGCGTGCCGGCTATTTTTTTATCCGCGCATCTGCGAACATAGCCGCCCCTTGTTCCTGAAGCGGCGCTGTGCCGCGAGTTTCGATGGCATCCAGCAAAGCACATCACGCTACCGGTTTTGCGGCCGGCGTCATCGCGGCGGCGATCGTCGCGCGCATCGGTGGCGGCGGTTCGTTTCATGTCGGCGTGTTGTTGAGTTTCATCGCTGGGGTGATTGGGAGCACGGCGCCGGACTGGCTGGAAGTCGCGTGGTGGTCGCGCGCGCGGCGTCTGTGGATCACGCATCGCACGCTGACGCATTGGGGTGTGGGATGGCTCGCGTTGCTCGCGGTGTCGTATCACTGGCTCGGGCATTCGGTCTATGCCGCGCCGGCTTTCGGATTCGCCTGCGGCGGCCTGATACATCTGCTCGCCGATTGGCCGAATCCATTAGGCGTGCCATGGATTGCCGGCCGGCACTCGTTGAACCTTTGGAATAGCGGGCACTGCGATCTGATCGTGGTGGCGGCTTCGTGGGCGGCGGCGTGGTTTATCGGGCAGCATGTCTGGTTGCACGGCGTGCACGGCGCGGCCTTGCTCCAGCATTTGCGGATCGGCTGATGCTGAGACTGAGGCTGAAGCTCAGCGCAGCGCGGCCGCGTAGTTCGCGGGCGTCACGCCGAGCAGGCGCACGAACGCGCGCGTCATGTGACTCTGATCGGCAAAACCCGCTGCGGCAGCCGCATCGGCAAGCGTCGCGCCCCGCGCGATCCATTGTCTCGCGAGCACCACGCGACGCTGCATTCTGTATGCATGCGGCGGCAGTCCAATTTCATGCGCGAAACCGCGCAACAACTGGAAACGACTCATGCCGGAGTCGGCGGCGAGATCGGCCAGCGTGAGCGGAGAAGAAGGGTCGTCGTCGATGCGTGCCTTCGCTCGTGCAATGGGACCCAATGCATCGGCCGACCATGAGCGGGTTGGCCGCGTCGCATGAACGCGCACGACATGCCCGAGCAATTCGAGCAACGCCTCCTCGCGCGCCAGATCGTCCGGTACGGAAGGCGCCTCCACCGCGACGGCGAACAGCCGCTCGAACAAACGCTTCAGCAAAAGATCGTGCGCCACCGGCTGCGTGAGTTCGATCTCGTGCGCCGCCGCGCCGGTCAGCTCACTCGCGGCGGTGACGAGCATCAACGGCTCGAAATACAGCATGCGCCACGCGCGCCCGCGCTCGTCCAACGGACTGCCGTCGTGGACTTCGCCGGGATTGACCATGATCGCATCGTCGGCCCGCGCTTCGACGAGCCCACGTCCGCTCGCCGACCGATGCCCGCCGCTGACGATCACGCCGACGCCGAAGCGGTCGTGCGAATGGCGCGGAAACGCATGCGCCGTTTCAGCCACCGTCGCTTCGACGCCGCCAATCGCGCAGCGAGGCATGTGGACGCGGCCGCGCGGCATGCTCATCGCTCAGCAGCTAAAGGGACGTTCGCGCATTGATACACGCGACGGTTCACAAACCGGGCCGTGCATCACTGCTGCCGGTTGTCGGTACGCTCGCCTTCGCATGAAGACACACGAGCACGCGCGTACGAAGCCGCGTATCACTGCCGCCCCTCGTCGGACCGCTCGCCTTCGCGGATCTTGCCTTGCGACACGCTGCTGCCCGGCGGCACGCTGTGCGTGAGCCACACATTTCCGCCAATCACCGAGCCGCGCCCGATCGTCACGCGCCCGAGAATCGTCGCGCCGGCATAGATCACGACATCGTCCTCGACGATCGGATGACGCGCGTTGCCCTTGACCAACGTGCCGTCCAGATCCGCGGCGAAACTCTTCGCGCCGAGCGTCACGGCCTGATACACGCGCACGCGTTCGCCGATGATCGCCGTCTCGCCGATCACGACCCCCGTGCCGTGGTCGATAAAGAAGCTCGGCCCGATCGTCGCGCCCGGGTGAATGTCGATGCCGGTTGCCGAGTGCGCGATCTCGTTGATGAAACGCGCCAGCAACGGCACACCCAGGCGATGCAGCGCATGCGCGAGACGATGATGCGTCATCGCCCACACGCCCGGATAGCAAAGCAGAATTTCGGTGATATGCTGCGCGGCCGGATCGCCGGTGAAAGCCGCCTGAATGTCGCTGACCAGCAATGCGCGGATGCCCGGCAATTGCGTGCCGAATTCACGCGCGATGTCGAATGCGCGCGCCTGCAGATCGACGTCCGGTGTTTCGCCGAACTCGGGCAAAAAGCGCAGGGCGCGGCGAATCTGTTCCGCCAGCAGCCGTAGCGTGCTTTCAAGCGTATGGCCGACGTAATAATCGACGGTCTCGTCAGTCAGATCGGGCGCACCGTAGTGCGTGGGAAACAGCGCGGCGCGCAGGCCGGCGACGATGTTGACTACCGCTTCGCGCGACGGCAGTTCGCGAATGCCGAGCGGGTGCCGCGTGCGATGCAGTTGCTCACGCGACGCGCGCAAGTCGGCGACGATCTGTTCGAGGCCCCAGTTCTGGGTAGGCACGTTAGGCATAAAAGGACAGCGCCGCGCGGGAGCACGGTTCGAAGTGATTATGTCGAGAGATTACCGCGTTTTGCCGCGGCTCGCGCAGCCCCACTCCACGGCGGAGCTTGGGCGGTATGACATGCCGCCGGAGGCGCTCAGATGGTCACGCTGCTCGCATCGATCCAGCGCACCGCCCAGTCGCGCGCATGGGCAATGGCGGCCGCTTCCTCACGAAAGCGCAAGTCGGTGGGAAAAAAACGGTTGGCGACCAGTTCGCCGTCGCTCGAGCGGGAGATGACTACGTAAGGTTGCCAGGTGCCATCGACCGCGCGCGCGGGCGCGCAATTTAACAAATAGCCGCGATGTGTGAATGCAGCATCGAAGTGCATGTGTCACCCGCCCTGACGGCCCCGTAAAATGTTTTGAGTGGCGCGCAGACGGTGCTACCGGCCATCAAGAAATAGCCGGACCGAATGTCTTCCAATTTAACCGCGCTTCGCTCGTCGGAGTAAGATCATACTCTGTAGAAAATACGCGTCCATTAAAAAAATCGAAAAGAATCGCGGACGCAATCGCCAGCCGAATACCTCACTCGCAACTGCGCGTGCAACTGCGGACAAAGCGCAGCAACAACAGGTGAATCAGGGTTCGTGCGAGGCGGAACGGGTTTTGCTGCATGTCACACCATGTCCTCTTCAAAGGAGAATGCATGATGAACAGCAATATCAACAAACCAGCAGACGCGACGCAACCGGCGGCCAAGAGCGGCGCGCACACTGCGGAATTGCACAACGACCGCACCCACGACAGCACCGTCGACACCGACGGCAAAAACCTCGAAGCCGCACGCATAGCGGGCCACAGCCCCATCTCGCCCGACGAAATCACCACCAGCAATGCAACGCTCACGAATAGCGTGCCCGAGTCGCTCGACGGCATGGCCGGCTTCGACAGCCGGGTGGGCGGCAATCATCTGCTGCTCGCGCTGGAACCGGGCTACACCGTGATCGACAAAGGCATGGTCGCGCCGCAGGGCGCGTATTCGGCGGATCATCAGTACGACGATCCACGGCCGGTCGGCAACCGTCAGGACCGCGGCCGCATTCATTACGCCCTTAATCATTTGCGCCCTACCAGGCTGATCGAATTACATCGGGTGAAATAAACATTCGCGCGATGTTCGCATTTGCATGCGCGTTTGAATTCTCGCGCGAGCCCTAATTAATCCGTCTATTGCGAAGCGCGCACCGTTTGATTCGCGGTGCGCGCTTTCACTTCGATTAGAAACTCACAGTTGCAGGACCTGCACGTCGACGTGGCTATTTCCCTCTGACAAACATCGGCAGAATCGACTGCACGTCAACCTTCAACGGAGCAGTAGATGAAAAAGATCGTCGTGATCGGCGCCACCGGCACGCTGGGCCAAGCGGTGAGCGCGGAACTGAAGGCGCGCCATGAAGTCATCGAAGTGGGCGCGACGCGCGGGCAATACCGCGTCGACAGCACCGACCCGGCGAGCGTCGAGCGGCTCTTTCGAGAGATCGGCAAAGTGGATGGCGTCGTCACCGCGACCGGCAAGGTGCATTTCGGTCCGCTGCCCGAGATGAGCATCGAGCAGTTCTGGGTCGGCCTGCGCGACAAGCTGATGGGCCAGATCAACGTGGTGCTCGCGGGTCAGCAATATGTGAACGACGGCGGCTCGTTCACGTTGACGAGCGGCATCCTCGCTGACGAACCGATTCTGCAAGGCGCGAGCGCGACCACCGTCAATCTGGCACTCGAAGGTTTCGTGCGCGGCGCGGCGATCGAATTGCCGCGCGGCATCCGCATCAACCTGGTGAGCCCGACCGTGCTCACCGAAGCGATGGACGCTTACGCGCCCTACTTCCGCGGCTTCGAGCCGGTGACGGCGCACCGCGCGGCGATGGCTTATCTGCGCAGCGTGGAAGGCGCGCAGACTGGCCGCGTGTATCGCGTCGGCTATTGAAGTGAAGGATTCACGCGATGCGGTTATTGAGCCGCATCGCGCCCTGTTCCCGCGTTGCCGGCGCGCTGCAGTGGCCGCGTCAACTCAGTGAATCTCAGGCTCGCCCGTATCGTCGGCGACGTCCGCATCCGGTGTGGCATGCGCGCCGCCGCGTTGCAGGAAATCGAAATCGCAACCTTGATTCGCCTGCATCACATGCACCTGATGCATCGCGCCGTAGCCGCGCGTGAAACGCGGCGCCGGCCTGACCCACGCAGCTTTACGGCGCGCGAGTTCATCATCCGTCACCAGCAGGTTGAGTTTGCGTCGCGGCACGTCGAGTTCGATCATGTCGCCACTCTCGACCAACGCAAACGGCCCGCCGATGAACGACTCCGGCGCGACATGCAGCACGCACGCGCCGTAACTCGTCCCGCTCATCCGCGCATCCGATATGCGCACCATGTCGCGCACGCCTTTCTGCAGCAATTTCCGCGGGATGGGTAATTGCCCCCATTCAGGCATCCCCGGCGCGCCGACCGGTCCCGCATGCTGAAGCACGATCACACTGTTCTCGTCGATGTCGAGCGCGTCGTCGTCGATGCGCGCGGCCATGTCGTTGTAGTCCTTGAACACCACCGCGCGGCCGGTATGCACGAGCAGATGCGGTTCGGCGGCGCCGGGTTTGATCACAGCGCCGTCGGGCGCGATATTGCCGCGTAGCACCGCGAGCCCGCTGTTGGGCAGCAGCGGCTTGTCACGCCGGCGGATCACGTCGTCGTTGAAAATCTCCGCGCCTTCGAGATTCTCACCGAGCGTGCGGCCGTTGACGGTTTTCTGCGAGCGGTCGATCAGCTCGCCCAATTCGGCGAGCAAGGCGCGCAAACCACCCGCATAGAAAAAGTCCTCCATCAGATACGCGCCGGTCGGACGAACGTTCGCCAACACCGGCGTGTGGCGCGAGATGTCGTCGTAGCGATCGAGCGTCAACTCGATGCCGGCACGCCGCGCAAGCGCGATCATGTGCACGATCGCGTTGGTCGAACCGGACAGCGCGAGGCAGGTGGTCACGGCGTTATCGACGGAACCTGCCGTGAGCAGGTCGGACGGTTTGAGGTCCTCCCACACCATCTCGACGATACGCATGCCGGTTTTCGCCGCCATCTGCGCATGGCGGGAATCCGCTGCGGGAATCGACGCGAAACCGGGCAGCGTAAAGCCGAGCGCTTCGGCCGCGCTCGTCATGGTCGACGCGGTGCCCATGGTCATGCAGTGCCCCGGCGAGCGCGCAATGCCGCCCTCGATGCCTTGCCAGTCGTCCTGCGTGATCGTGCCCGCGCGCAATTCGGCCCAGTATTTCCAGACGTCGGAACCGGAGCCGAGCGTCACGCCGTTCCAGTTCCCGCGCAGCATCGGGCCGGCGGGCAGGAAGATCGCCGGCAAGTCCATCGAGATCGCGCCCATCAGCAAAGCGGGCGTGGTCTTGTCGCAACCGCCCATCAGCACGACGCCGTCGGCGGGATAAGAGCGCAGTGTTTCCTCGGCTTCCATGGCGAGGAAGTTGCGATACAGCATCGTGGTGGGTTTCTGGAACGGCTCGGAGAGCGTCTGCACCGGAAGTTCGACCGGAAAGCCGCCGGCCTGCCAGATACCGCGCTTGACTTCCTCGACACGCTGCTTGAAGTGCGTGTGACAAGCATTGATCTCGCTCCACGTGTTGAGAATCGCAATGACCGGTTTGCCGGCGTATTCCTCGCGGTCATAGCCCATTTGCGCGGTGCGCGAACGGTGGCCAAACGAGCGCAAATCGTTCACGCCGTACCAGCGGTGGCTGCGCAGTTCTGCGGGTTCCTTTCGCTTCGTCAACGTCTGCTCCACGATGTCTTTCGCCATGCCGCAAGCGCGGCTTATGTCCGGGCGTGTTCAGCGCTTCTGTTCCTTCACGCGCGACACGATCTGCGTCGGGCTCACGAATTGCAGTGCGATCAGCACCCAGATCAGGGTGATCGCCATGTAAATCATCGCCATCGCATCGATCGATTGCGGCGCGCGTACGCCGGTTGAAAATACAGCGTAGTACAGCGCGACCACGAGCGTTTGCGTCGCGGGGCCCGCAGTGAAAAAAGTCAGCTCAAACATGCCGATGGTGCGCACCAGCACCAGCAAGCCCGCCGCCAGCATGCCTGGCACGAGCAGCGGCAGCAGCACATAGCGGAAATAGCGAAACGTGTTAGCGCCGAAAATACGCGCCGCCGCTTCGAGATTCGGATCGATCTGCTCGATGAAGGGCGTCATCACGAGAATCACGAACGGCAACGCCGGCACGAGGTTGGCCAGAATCACGCCGCTCAGCGTGCCGGCGAGGCCGACCTTGTACATGACCGTCGCCATGGGAATGCCGTACGTGACGGGCGGCACCATCAGCGGCAACAGGAAGATCAGCATCGCGATGCGCTTGCCGGGAAATTGCACTCGCGCGAGCGCATAAGCCGCGGGCACGCCGAGCAGGACCGACAGCAGCACGACCGCGCCGACCACTTCGACGGTCACCCACAACACGCTCGCCAACTGGAAGTCGCTCCACGCCTGCGCATACCAATGCAGCGTGAAGCCTTGCGGCAGCAAGGTGCCGAACCAGCGCGTCGCGATGGAATTGACCGCGACGGTCGCGATCAGCAGCACCACGTTGACGAGGAAGAACACCATCGCGCCCCACACGAGCACGCGCCAGATGCGGCCGGGCACGCTGGTTCGCTGTCGGGTGTGACCGATGCGCTTTTCCGGCTCGCGCGCGCCGTCGTCGTGATCGCTCGATGTGGACGCAGACCACGAACGCTGCGCCGCGCCATGATCGGTTGTCATCAGCCTTTGCCTCCGGTTGCCGGACCGCTGTAGAAGAAGCGGCGCGCGCCGAGCAACGCGGCAACCACCAGCAACTGCACGAAGCCCATCACCATCGCGATCGCGGACGCAAGCGAATAGTCGTAGCTTTCGAACGCGGCCTCGGCGGCGGCGATCGACATCACGCGCGTCGGCCCGGCGGGCGCGCCGAGCAGCACCGCGGATGGAAACACCGAAAACGCCTGCACGAACGACAGACACGCCGCCATGGTCAGCCCCGGCACCAGCAGCGGCAGATAGATGCGGCGAAACTGCTGCCACGGACTCGCGCCGAGCGTCGCTGCCGCGGCGGCGAGCGTCGGGTCGATGCCGGTCACGTACGAGAGCGTCAACAGAAACGCAAACGGAAAGCCCGACACGATCAGCGAAATCAGCACGCCCCAAAAGTTATGCGTGAGGCGCACTTCGCGCGTATAGAGATGCAGACCCTGCAACGCTTGCGGAAACCAGCCGTTCGGGCCGAAGTACGTGAGCATGCCGTCGGCGATCAACACGGTGCCGAGGGTTACGGGAATCACCAGCAGCGTCGTCACGAACTTCTGATAGCGCGAGTAGCGGCGCAGCGCGAACGCCACCGGCACAGAGACACCGACGTTGATCAGCGTGGCCGGCACCGAGAGCTTGAGCGTGACGAAAATCGTCGGCCACATCGACGTATCGGTGAAGAAGGCCAGATAGTTGGCCCAGAGGCCGCCGCCGTTCATCGGCCGGAACGACAGCACCAGACCGTACGCGAAAGGATAGATGAACAATGCGACGATGAAGAGCAACGCCGGCGCGACGAGCCACGCCTTGGCATCACGCGGCACGAGCGGCGGCGAGAGCGTGGGCGTATTCATGCCGCCTCTGCGTCGTACACGAGCGTGCGCGACGGCGGCACGCGCAGGCTGATGCGCTCGCCTTCTTCGAATTCTCCGCCGACGCGCGCCCAGATATCGCCGAAGGCGGTCTTCACGCGCAGCAACGAATCGCGGCCGCCATATTCGACAGTCGTCACCAACGCATCGAAGGCATTCTCCGCGCCGGGCGCGGCGCGCTCCATATCCTCGGGACGCAGCGCGACGCTCACGCGCTTACTGTTGAAGCCGGCCATCGGCGTGCCGAGCAGACGCACACCGTTCGCGCTCACCATCACGCCTTCGCCTTGCGTGCCTTCGAGTTCGAACTCGGCCACATTGCGATAGCCCATAAAGCGCGCGACATGCAGATTCTGTGGTCGCGTATAGACCTGTTTCGGCGTGGCGACCTGCTGCACCACGCCCTCCCTCATCACGACGATGCGATCGGCCATGGACAGCGCTTCGTCCTGATCGTGCGTCACGTAGAGCGTCGCGCGCTCGAGCTGGCTGTGGATGCGGCGAATCTCCGCGCGCATTTCGATGCGCAGCTTGGTGTCGAGATTCGATAGCGGTTCGTCCATCAGAATCAGCGGCGGCTCGATCACGATCGCGCGCGCAATCGCGACGCGTTGCTGCTGGCCGCCGGAGAGTTGGCCGGGCAGTTTGCGCTCGTGGCCGACGAGTTGCACGAGCTGCAGCGCTTCGCGCACCCGGCGCACGGCTTCGCTCTTGCCGATGCCGCGCATTTTCAAACCGAAGCCGACGTTATCGAGCACGCTCATGTGCGGAAACAGCGCGTAGTTCTGAAACACCATGCCGAAACCGCGCTTCTCCGGCGGCAGTACGTCGATGCGTTTGTCGTCGAGCCAGATGCCACCGCTGCTCAACGGCTGCAATCCGGCGATGCAATTGAGCGCCGTCGACTTGCCGCAACCGGACGGCCCCAGCAATGCGATGAACTCGCCACGCTGGATGGTTAGATCGAGTCCACGCAGTGCCGCGATCGCCTGGCCTTCCGCATTCGTGAAACTGCGGCTCACCGAATCGAGCCGCAACTGCTCAAAATGATGCTTCATGGCGATTTCCTGATACGCGCGATGCGTGCGCCGTCATGGATCACGTGGGGATCGAGACGGCTTGCGTGCGTGCATGGCCGGTGCGGAGGCTACTTGGTCTTTTGCGCGCCGATCTCGGTGTCCCATTTCTTGAAAGCCGCAACCATCGCCGCGGCATTCAGCGGCAATACGTGCGGACGCTCGGCCAGCAGCTTCACGTACTCAGGCCGGCCGTATTTCTTCAGCACGTCCTGGCTGTGCGCAGGCGCTTGCTCAACGCTCACGCCCTTGATCGCCGGACCGGGATAGAAATAACCGTCGTCATAGGTCATGGCCTGCTGCGCCGGCTCGAGCATGAAGTTCATCAGCTTGTAGAGCACGTCGAGTTTTTCCTTCGGCACGCCTTTCGGAATCACCATGTAGTGCGCGTCGTTCACCCACGTCATGTTGTCGAAGGCCTGCACGCGGAATTCGGCCGGCACAATACCGAGCGCGCGCGGATTGATGTCCCAGCCCGTTACGGTCACGGTCATGTCGCGCGTGCCTTCGCCGAGTTCCTTCATTACCGCCGACGTGCCGCCCGGATAGTAAGGAATGCAATCGTTCAGTTGCTTGAGAAAGGCCCACGTCTTGTCCCAGCCGTGAATCGGATCCTGTGGATCCTTGTCGCCGAGCACGTACGGCAGGCCCATCAGGAACGTGCGGCCTGGACCGGAATTCGCCGGCCGTGCATAGATCAGTTTGTCCGGATGCGCCTTGCACCATTGCAGCAATTGTTCAGGCGTCTTCGGCGGGTCGCTGACTTTGGCCGGGTTGTATTCGAGCAGCGGGCCTGCAGGCATATACGCGACTTCGAGCCCGTAGCCTTGCGCGAGATCCTGCATCTTGCGCGGACCCGGCGCGTATTTGTCGAGCACGCCGGGGAACGCCGCCGCGTTCTCGGGCAGCAGCTTCATCCATAAACCCTGTTCGATGCCCGCGGCGAGCGCGTCGGTGCCGGTCAGCACGAGATCGATATCGGAGCGGCCCGCGGCCTGCATCGCCTTGATCTTGCCGGGCAACTGCGGCGCGGGCGCATTCGTGAAGGTGAGATTGGCGACGAGGTTCGGGTACTTCGCCTTGAAAGCCTCGAAGCCCTTTTGCGTGAGTTGAAGGTCGCCGGCCACGTCGACGATATTGAGCGTGACCGGGTCGGCCGCGTGCGCGGCGGATGCGAACGCGGCGCTCGCCGCGAGACATACGGACACCAGCCTGAGCGCCAACCTGTCTGAAACAGTCATTGCGTCTCCTCGCTTCTTGGTATGGAAATCCGCCGGTCGAATGTGCTGCGGGCGGTGTCTTTCTACCAAGGGAACATAGCGAAGCGGGACAGCTGATGTCAAGCAAATACTCGTGGCGGCAACGGGCTCGCGAAAACCACGGTTTTCGGGGTGAATGCTTGCCGCTCAAAGGCTTGCGCGCTGCATCCAAGGGCAAACCCGAAGCTGCGTATGACCTCGGACGACAACTTGTCAGGCAACTAGCCGCCTTGTACGCCTTGAGTATTCACGTAGAGCGAATAAAGTCCGTGGCTCGCCGCCATGAACAGCCGGTTGCGATGCCGCCCGCCGAAGCACACGTTCGCGCAGCGCTCCGGTAACGCAATGTGGCCGAGCGGCTCGCCTTGCGACGAGAAGACGCGCACGCCGTCGAGTTCGTCGGTGCCCATGCCCCAGCCGCACCACAGATTGCCGTGGATGTCGACGCGAAAGCCGTCCGGCGTGCCCGGACCCGCGTCGATCAGCACGCGGTTGTTCGACAGCGCGCCACCGGTGCCCTCTACGTCGAATGCACGGATCTTGCGGCGTGGCTCGCCGCGCGATTCGACGATGTACAACACCGACTCGTCTGGCGAGAACGCCAGACCGTTGGGGCCGAGCACGTCGTCGGCGACGACGGTGACTTCGCCGGATTGGCCGTCGATGCGGTACACGCACGCCGGCAATTCCGACTCCTGGCGCTCGCCCTCATAGAAGCTGTCGATGCCGAAGGTCGGATCGCTGAACCAGATCGAGCCGTCGGATTTCACGACCACGTCGTTCGGCGAATTGAAGCGCTTGCCGCGATAGCGGTCGGCGAGCACGGTGATCGAGCCGTCGTATTCGGTGCGCGTGACGCGGCGCGTCAGATGCTCGCAGCTGACGAGGCGGCCCTGACGGTCGCGCGTATGGCCGTTGGCATTGTTCGACGACTGGCGAAACGTCGACACCGTGCCGGTTGGTTCGTCCCAGCGCAGGATGCGGTCGTTCGGAATGTCGCTCCACAGCAGATAGCGGCCGTCGCCGAACCAGACCGGGCCCTCGGACCAGCGCGCGCCCTGATACAGGCACTCGACCGACGCGGAAGCCAGGATCAACGGTTTGAAGCGCGGGTCGAGCACGCGGATGGAGGGGTCGGGATAGCGTCGAGTGTTTTCGGTCATGCTGGCGTTCAAGGCTCGAGGTAGGGGTTGGCTTGCGCGAATTCATGCTCCAACGCGAGCAGCACCCGCGCGGCGTGCTCGATCTTCGCACGATGCTCGGGCGGCGTCGAACTGAGCAACGGCAAAATCGGCCCCATGTCGGCGATCCTGGAAAACGTCACGGCGTCGTGAAGCACGCGAATCAGCGAGATGTCGTCGCGCAGGGTTTCGAGCGGCAGGAAGGCGTCGTAAAGACGTTGCGCCGTCTCGCGATCACCGGTTCTGACCGCTTGCAGCAAGGCGGTGACCATGCGCGCCTGATCCAACATTTGTCCGTAGTCCGGGCCGATTGCCGGAATCACGCACGTGCCATGACCGAAGAGGCCAACTCGTGGCCGCGGATCGGGGACTCGTTCATGATGGCTCGCCCCATGAGCGGAGCGCTCGCGGCAGCACTGGGGCTGAGAATGTCGTCAAACAACCTGGCACAGAGTCCGGCTTGACGAATTCTTCGCGTGGATCGCAAACGGCGCAAACTACCCGACGTCGCTTTTGTATGACAATAGCGCTTTGGGCGCTGACATTTATCTCACCATCGCCGTGCTGCATGCGAACAGATATATCGGCAATCAGTGCGATTTTGACTGAAATTTTGGCAGCAACCGCTAATTAGAACGCTTTCGCGATAATGTTGCCAATGAATGGCATCAAAACGGCTACTACGAGAAAATTACCCACATAAACGATCGATGAATGTTAATTCGATCAGAAAATCAGTTACAAAGAGCGTTTCATTCGCATTCTCACCGAAACACCGTCGCTGGCATTTTGTTAGAAACCAGTTCTCGCTCTGCGAAATAAATTTTGGTGATAGATTATGAAAGTAAAAACCACCCGACGGAATGCCGTACCGCAATTCACCGCAACGGGATGTCTGCGAGCCTGAGAGAGTAAAAATTGTCGCTACATTTTATCGAGCAGATGGCACCGCTACTGAACGCCGCCGACGAAGCGGAATGGTTCGGTGCAATCGCGGGCCTTGCCGAGACGTGGGGCTTCGACAAGCTTTTGATTGCCATGCTGCCGCGCCCGACCATTCGCCTGGAAGACGCTTACGTGCGCAGCACGTACTCACCCACCTGGCGTCGTACCTATGACGAGCAGGGACTGGTTCACATCGATCCGACCGTTGCGCATTGCGCTACCCGCGCCACGCCGCTGATCTGGTCGCCCGATATTTTCAAGACCGCGCCGCAGCTTTCCATGTACGAGGAAGCTCGCGCGCACGGGTTGCGCTCCGGCATAACATTGCCGATTCACGGGCCGAACCAGGAAGCCGGCATGATGTGCTTCGTCAATGACAACAATCCCAACGACGAATTCTGGCGTCATATCAACGTGGCATTGCCGAACCTGGTGCTATTGCGCGATCTGGTAATCGATACCAGTCAGCGTCATTTGAATACGCACGCTCAGACCTTATTGCCCAAGCTAACGCCGCGGGAACGCGAATGCCTGAAATGGACCGCACGCGGCAAATCCACGTGGGAAATCTCCCACATCCTGAACTGTTCGGAAGCCGTGGTGAACTTCCACATGAAGAACATCAGGACGAAATTCGGCGTGAATTCGCGGCGTGCGGCGGCCGTGATTGCAGCGCAACTCGGGCTTATTGACCCGGGTTGAGCAAGGCAGCGGCGTCGCGGCTGTACAGCACGCGCTCGGCGCGGCCCAGATCGGCGTCGGACACGGTTTTGGTGAAGTACAGACCCAGCAGGATCGAGACCGGCGCCGGGATTTCCGCACCGGACTCGAACCGGCTGCCGCGCGACTGCGTCACGCCGAAGCGCGCCCAGAAACGGCGTTGGCTTTCTTTTTTCTTCTTGCGGTAAGCAATGATCAAAACGCGGTCCACCGCCGTGGAAGGCTCCGCCGGGCGGGTTTGAAGGCCGGTTTGCGGTTGCCAATGATTTTCGAGGAGTTCCATTTTTCGGTCCTGTCGGTTGAGTGCAGTGCTTGTCTCGAATTCTGCGTTACCCGATAAGCATGCACACCTATCCAGGTAGGTAGGTGGCGGAAACATTCAAAATGCATAAGTTTTCTTGCGTATTGGGTACCCCAACACGTTCAGGAGAACGTCATGCAAACAGCAATCCGGATTGGAATGCGTCAGGAATTCGACAACGCGGACATTAACGAGATGTACCGCCTGCGGGCGCGGGTATTTCATGGGCGGCTCGGGTGGGATATTCCGACCATCGCGGGCATGGAGATCGACGGCTATGACGCGCTCGGGCCGCACTACATGCTGATCCAGGCCGACGACGGGCACGTGCGCGGCTGTTGGCGCCTGATGCCGACCGAGGGCCCCAACATGCTGAAGGACACCTTCCCGCAGTTGTTGCACGGCGCCGCGGCGCCGGTAGGGCGGCACATCTGGGAATTGAGCCGGTTCGCGATCGAAACCAGCGGCGAGGAGCAGTCGTTCGGCTTTGCTGACCTGACCATGCAGGCGATTCACGAACTGGTGACGTTCGCCGACCAGATGGGCATCACGCGGTATGTCACCGTGACCACGACGCCGATCGAGCGGCTGCTGCGCAAAACCGGCATCGACATCAGCCGGCTCGGGTCGCCATTGCAGATCGGTGTGGAGCGAGCGGTGGCGCTGGATATCGCGGTGAGTCCGAAGACTCGCACCGCGCTGTTCGGACCGATGGCCGTTGCTGCTTAGCTCTCGCCTGGCCGCCCGCTAGCTGCAGCCCGCTGCTACCGGGCTATTAGTCGGCGGCCGGTTCGCTGCCGCGAAAGCGGCGATTCGCCGCCGCATCAGGCGTCCTTGGAATTGCACTTGCCCGGTAGCACGGCAGCTCGCCGCAGCTTTCCGCGGCGAGAGCTGGCGGCAGGTCAGGAGCCGAACATCCGCTCGAGCGCGTTCTCGAGATGCGCTCGCATGGCGTTCGCCGCGCCTGGCGCATCCTTGCGGCGGATCGCGTCGAGCACGGCCCTGTGCTCCTCCTGCACGAGCCGCTGCCGCGCCACCGTCTTCACCAGCGAAAGATTGCGCGACAGGTTCATGCTGAACAGAATCTGCTCCTCGATGAACGACATGACCGTGATAAAAAAAGGATTCTTCGACGCGCGCGCCACCGCCAGGTGGAACATAAAGTCGTCTTTCGCGCCGATCCCTTGCGTCTCGATGATCCGCTCCAGCTGGTCCCATGCGTGCTGGATGGCCGCGATGTCGTCGGCGTCGGCTTTGAGCGCCGCCTGCTCCGCGGCGCCCGCTTCTGTCACGATGCGAAACTCATAGCAGCGACGGATATCCGACAGCGTTTCGAGCGGCGCGAAACGGCGCACGTCCGGGTCCGGCCGGCGTGCGACCGTCGTGCCCGAGCCGTGCCGGGTCATGATGATGCCGTCCGCCCGCAAGCGCGCCAAGGCTTCGCGGACCGTCGGCCTGGACGTCGCGAAACGCTCGGCCAGCGCATGCTCGGTCGGCAAGCGCTCACCTTCCTTGTACTCGCCTTCGACAATGCGGTTGAGAATGTCGCCGTAGATCTTGTCGGGCAAGCCCGTCGTTTTGCGCTCGTTCATCAGCGGACTGAAGCAGCTTGTCTGAGTAGGTTGTAATTGTAAGGCAAACCTTCCCTTGTCCCGGTCGCGGATATGCGTTGCGAATGGGAGTGAAGTCCCGCCAGCGCTTGCCCACAGGCGCTCGCCGAACCCCACGGCGCCGCCAAAAAATTTGACAATAGTTTGATTTACATCCAGGTCGAGTGCACGTTTTTCAGCGATCATTCAGGCTTACATCAGCGATGATCGTCATTGCGCCCAGCCGGTTGGTAACAGCTGCGGCATCCGGATCCTTCAGACGTGGAGTCGATATGTACACACGCATTCTTGTAGCGGTCGACGGCAGCAACACCTCCCGCCGTGCATTCGAAGCAGCGCTCGCGCTCGCCAAAGCCAGCGGTGCGGTCTTGCAGCCGTTATATGTCGTCGAGAACACACCGATGTATTTCGAAGCGCCCGGTTATGACCCGTCCGTCTTGCGCAATCGTCTCGTCGAAGAGGGCAAGGAACTCGGCGTCGAATTCGCCAAGGCCATGGCCGAGCAAGGCGTGAAAGGCGAGCTGGTGGTGAGCGAGGCGTCCACGATCGACGATGTTTCGGTCGTCGTACTCAAAGCCGCGGCCGACTTCAACGCCGACCTGCTGGTCATGGGCACGCACGGGCGACGCGGTTTTCAGCGCCTGATTCTCGGCAGCGTCGCCGAGCGCTGCGTGCGGCAGGCGAGCCTGCCCGTGCTGCTCATTCCGTCCGCAGCGGGCAAGTCCGGCAACGCGGACCGATGAGCGCCGCGCTGGTGCGCAATGCGCTTGACTGCCTTATCGTCGGCGCGTGCGCTCGTTCTGCAAAAGCGATCTTCTTCTGCCAAGGCATGAGCTGGGTTTGCCTGCTCACCTTCGTAGCAGTTCATAAACAAACTCACGAACGCCGGTGTGACATTGCTCAACTCGCCTGACTGCCCGAACGCGTCCTTTTGACGCGAAGCGGGCAACGCGGTCGATGGGACAATCTGTCAATACCCTCACTGGCTGCAGAACATGCTCACTCCTATTGCTGTTACGCACTCCGTCGGCACTGCCGATTCCGCAGCCTCTGCCGCACGTTCGTCGCCGGTGCGCGGCAGCCGCCGCGCGGCGCCGTCACGGGCAAGCGCGCGTTCCGCCGCTCGCTGTTCGAGTTGCGCGATGCGGCAGCTCTGTATGCCCCAAGGTTTGTCGCCGGACGAACTGATGAAACTAGAAACGCTCATCTGTTCCGCGCGTTCCGTTCAACGCGGCGAAGCGCTGTATCGCAGCGGCGACCGCTTCGACAATATCTACGCCGTGCGCTCCGGTTCAATGAAAACCGTCATGATGCACCGCGACGGCCGCGAACAGGTCACCGGTTTGCGGCTCGCGGGCGAAGCGCTTGGCCTCGACGGCATCAGCGACGACGTGCACGCGTGCAGCGCGCTCGCCCTCGAAGACAGCACGGTCTGCATCGTCCCCTATACCGCGCTCAAGTCGCTGTGCCGCGAAATCAGTTCGATGCAGGAACGTATGCACAAACTGCTGGGCGAGCAGATCGTGCGCGAAGCCGCGCAGATGATGGTGCTCGGTTCGCTCTCGGCGGACGAACGGGTCGCGGCATTTCTGCTCGACGTCTCCGAGCGTAACGCGCGGCGCGGTTATTCGTCGGCGGAATTCAATCTGCGCATGACACGCGAGGACATGGGCAGTTACCTCGGCATGACGCTCGAAACCGTGAGCCGCACCCTGTCAAGATTTCAAAAGCGCGGCCTGATCGACACACAGGGCAAGCACATCCGGATCGTCGATCTGGACGGTCTGCGGCAAGTCTAGGCCCTTGGCGGGAGCACGGCCCGCGCCGCCGCGTCCCCCGCGCACGCTCTTTTTCACGCGCTTTCGTCTTGGCATGGCTCCTGCGAGCGGGTACAGTCTTTAGTCCGTCCCCCGCAAGGAGACCCGGCGAAATGAATCGCGACCCCGCCCCGCATCACCCGCTCGTGCAGCGGCTGATCGAAGCGCGTCAAGTGACCGACGCACTGTTTTCCATCGTCAAACCCGAGTTTCTGTATGAACGGCCGATCCGCGAGCGCCACCGGATCGTGTTTTACATCGGCCATCTGGAAGCTTTCGATCGTAATCTGTTCGATCAACGCCTCTGCGATCTGCCGGCGTTCGATCCAGAGCTCGACCAGCTCTTCGCCTTCGGCATCGATCCCGTCGACGGCGGTTTTCCGACCGATCAACCAGGTGACTGGCCGTCGCTCGACGTCGTGCGCAGTTACGGCTCGCGAGCGCGCGAGCAGATCGACCGCGAGCTCGCTGCGCTAACGCACGCCGCGCAACTCGGCCGCAGCGGTGCGCAAGCCGACGCCTCCGAGCAATTGCTGAACGTGGCGATCGAGCATCGGTTGATGCATGCTGAAACGCTGGCGTACATGCTCCATCAGTTACCGCTTGCGCAGAAAGTCACCGAATTGCGTGAGCCCGTCGTGACGCGCGCGGAACCGCGGGACGCGTTGTCGTCGATGGTCAGCATACCAGCCGGCGCAACTGTGCTCGGCATGCCACGTGACGGCGGACGCTTCGGTTGGGACAACGAGTTCGGCGAAATGCGGGTCGAGGTGCCCGCCTTCGAAATCGACCGCCATATGGTGACGAATGGCGCATTCCGCGAGTTCATCGAGGCAGGCGGCTATCGCGAACCAAAGTGGTGGTCGGAGAAGGATTGGGCGTGGAAGGAGGCCGAGCACATCGAGCATCCCGCGTGCTGGTCGTGGCACGATGCAGGTGGCCAAGGTGGCGCGTGGACGTTGCGCACCATGTTCGACGAAGTGCCGCTGCCGCTCGACTGGCCCGCGTATGTGAGCCACGCCGAAGCCAGTGCGTACGCACGCTGGGCAGGCAAAGCATTACCCACCGAGGCGCAATGGCAACGTGCGGCACACGGCGCGCCGCACGCCGCGTCGGGCAATTTCGATTTTCGCAGCTGGGATCCGCGACCGGTCGATGAGTATCCGGACAACGTCAGCGCATTCGGCGTGGAAGGTCAATTCGGCAATGGCTGGGAGTGGACCTCGACGGTGTTCGACGCGCTGCCCGGATTCGAAGCTTTTCCGTTCTATCTGGGCTATTCGGCCAACTTTTTCGATGGTCAGCACTATGTGATCAAAGGTGGATCGGCGCGCACCGCGCAGTGCATGCTGCGGCCGGCTTTCCGGAATTGGTTTCAGCCGCACTATCAGTATGTGTATGCGGGGTTTCGGTGCGTGAGGTGATTGACGAATAAAGCATAAGGTGATCGGGTTTGCCGTGCTTATGCTTTATTGCAGATATGTGCGTACTTGTGGTTTAGATCAAGAGGATAGCGCCACGCCCTCCTCCATAGATCCTTGATCGAAACGGTTGGCTCATGATCACGCGACTCCCACGTCGATTGACGACTGGGCGAGCCTGATCTCGCCCAGGTAAGCGCTTTCGTCCAGTTCGCAATTGCGCCGGGCGTTACCGGCGTCATGATGGATTTCGACCCGATAGAGGCCACTGCCCTTGGCAAGCCCACCGAAGCGGAAATCGCCAAAGCAGTCCGAAACGGTCTCGCCAACCTTCTCGTCACCGACGTACAACGTGACGACTGCATCCGCGACGCACTCCGTCACGTCTCCCATCTGCACGCTGACGCTTCCTCCAATGAAGCAGGTTTCCCAGCGCTCGAGGCCGCTATACCACACGCGAGGCTTCGTGCCGAGATTCGGCCGCAACACCTTCAGCCCCTCGCGCCGGGCCTTCTCCTCCATCGCTGCGTCATCCAGCTTGACGGTCTCAAAGACGTCGGTGGGACAGGACTGCTGGCAACGCGGCAGGGGCCAACCCTGATCCAGCAGATGCGCATCGAAGATCCAGGTCTGTGGCAACTGAAGCTCTTCGTTCCAGACGATCGCTTTGTACGGGCACGACTTCACGATGTCTTTGCGGCCCCGCGCCTTGTCCGGGTCAATGATGACGATGCCGTCGGCGCGCTTGCGAATCGCATCGCCGCCCACCCGCATGCACGGCGCGTCGTCGCAGTGGTTGCACATGACCGGCAGATACGTGGTCTCGACCATATGAGCCTCGCCCTGGACACGGCGCAGGATGCGCACGGGGCTGTCGGCGTTGGCGGAGGCGGGCGCGGCATAGCCAGGGAAGTCGTTGCCGACGTGCTCGTCCCGCGCGGCGATGACGCAGTTCTGGCAGTTCTCGCAACGCCCGACCTTGATGACCAGATTCCACTTGCTCATTTCATGTTCCTCATGCTGCGCGACCGAGCATGAACGCCTCGGCGCTCCTCCATTTTTCGACCTGCACCAGGCAGGAGTTGGGACTCATACTGCTCGTGCCGGCGGTTTGAGACCGGTCGGGGGTCAGCATATTCATGCAGCCGCCGATCTCGACGCGCTCGCCGTCGATTTCAATCAGCATGAATTCGGCGCTCGCCTCGTACGACTTGACAACGCCCGCGTTGACCAGCGGCGAGACGTCGGCCGCACAGATCACGGCGCCGCGGTCGTTGTACACCTTGACCAGATCGCGATGGGCGATGCCTCGCAGAGCCGCGTCCGCCCCGCTTAGCCTGAGCAGCCAGAAGCGGTGGCCGCCGATCAGCGCGCGATGGTCATCGATGCTGTTCACCGAAGAATTTTTTCCGTCGCAATGGGTATGGAAGCTGTAACGACTGTGCGTGGCAATCAACTGGAGTGGATACCGTTCGGCGAGCTCGGAACGCATCCCCTCCCAGGACGGAATGTAGCGATTGAGCGCCGGCCGTTCGGGATTGTCCGCCGTGTGCCGCTTCAGCAACTCGGGTACGAACTCCAGTTTGCCGCTGGGCGTCTGCAGACCCGAGCCGAATTTTTCGGCGAACTGCGACGGCAACGGGTGGGGTTCCTGCAGATCTTTGCGCCGGCCCTCCGCGAACCAACGCATGTCCACCGGATGGCGCAGTTCGGGCTTCTCGGGCGGCACGACAAAATATCCCTTGCGGCAGAACTGGCGCCACGAAATATGATCCGGCAGATCCGACGAGTCAAAGACCCGCTTGACCCAGTCAAGCTCACTGCAGCCCTCGGTGAACACGGCGCCCAAGCCTAGCCGGGTCAGAATCGCGGTAAAGATGTCGTAGTCGGAGCGGGACTCGCCCAAAGGCTCGATGCACTTGTGCTGCAACGTCATGATGCGATGATTGACCGTGCTGTAGCCATGATGAGCGTAGCCGCCGGAATTCGACCATTCGCCGATGTCCCAGCGCTCCAGAGAAGTGCAGGCAGGCAGGATGATGTCGGCGAACTGAGCCTCGCCTTCCATCCAGATGGACTGGTTGACCACGAACTCGATGCTCGAGTGCCGGTAGGCGTCGGCCCAGCGCCCGGAATTCGTCACCGTACTGAAGGCGGATCCGCCGTAACGGTAAATCATGTGAATCGGCGAATACCCCGGCATCGGATAGGTGAACGGCGCGAACTGGGCCTCCTGCGACATGCCGTCCCACAGGTAGCCCGTAGCATGACCGTTGACGATGGCATCGGGAAGTTGCTGCCGCGGCACCATCTGCTTGACGGGATTCATGGTCAGGATATGCGGCATGCGCTGGTAATTGTTCACCGCGTTGGCAGTCCAGGCCAGATCGCCGGAAATGCCGCCGTCCGCATAGCCGGGGAAATAAAAATGGAGATCGTGAGGCACACCCGCTTCGAGGCAGCCGAAATTCACGCCCGGCTTGCCCCAGCCCTGCATCGCCATCATCATGATCATGCAGCGCGCCCATTGCGCGCCGGTTGCGCCTCGGCCCGCGCCACCGAATCCCGCACCGGTCATCCCCACAGCCAGGTGGACCTTCCGGTTGCCCCAGCGGCGCGCCAGCGCGCGGACGTCCTTGGCCGGCACGCCGGTCTCGCTTTCCTGCCACTCAGGCGTTTTCGCCACGCCGTCGGTCTCGCCGAGAAGGTAGGCTTTCCAGTCGTCAAACCCGGTGGTGCGGGTAGCGACGTAATCCTTGTCGTACAGGTTTTCCACGGCCCACACGTACATGATGGCGGTGGCGAGCGCCGCGTCGGTTTGCGGTCGGACCGGCATCCATCGCCCGCCGAGCAATTGTGCGGTGGGATTGCAGTGCGGGTCGATATGCACGAACTCAATGCCGAGTTCCTTGGCCCAAAGGCGTCGCGGTGTCCCCTCGAATCCCGCATAAGCGCCATTCGTGCTTTCGGGGTCGCAGGACCAGAAGACAATCATCTCCGCTTCCTTCAGGCAATCCTCGACACCGCCGTAGCCGGATGGAACGCCGATCCGCATCGAATTGCCGAAGTGATGCATCGCGCCCCAGTACCACCCTTCCCAACTGTCCGGATTCGCGGCGACCCGAGTGAAGCCGATCAGGTTGGCAAAACGCGTCAGCGAACTGAGGTAATAGCCCACATTGCCCCACTGGTGGTGGGAGGACAGCGGGAACGTAATCGAGCCGGGCCCATGAACGCGCTTCTGCCGGTTGATTTCTTTGGCGACAATGTCCAGCGCCTCCTCCCAACTGATACGTACATAGCCGGACTTGCCGCGGTTTTGCGGATTGCGCTCGCCGTCAGGATCGAAGTCGACTCGCTTCATCGGATGAAGAATGCGTTTGTCCGAATAGACGAGCGATTTGAGGGTCAACGCGTGCGGCGCGACCAATCCACGCCGTGGCGGACTGAAGCGGCGTCCGCGCGCTTCGATTACCCAGCTCGGCGCATCGGTGCTGTCGAGATCGATGGGGGTCACCCGGACGACGCGGTCACCGTCGACGTAGACGAACAGCGGGCCGCCATTTGTGCAAGTGGTGTAGCGGCGCGTGCCGTCGCGCATCCGCGTGCCCATCGGCAAACCGACGGTCTGCATCATGCTCAGTGTTTGCATGACCCAAACCAGCAGTTCGTCCTCGCCTTCGGTCACCACTTTGAAGTTCTTGGCGGCGTGGATAATCTCGCCCTGGTCCGGCTTGGGGGAAAAGAACTTCAGCGCGGTGGCGACATCCTTGAAGGCCATGCGCACGTCGGAGCGCCGGTGATTGCCGGCACGCGACCGAACGTGGCCATTCTTGAACTCGATGACCCGATTAATGCTTGTGTCCATGAGCCCGATCGAGACGACGAGGTCGCGCTGCTTCAGGCGATCACGATAGGCGGGAAACCGGCGTGCCGTCAGCTCAAGGAGCTTGGGCAACGCAAAAAGAATGGTCTTGAGGACCTGTCGTTTCATATTCGATCCAGAAAAACTTTATTGCGCAAGCGGCGGCATGAATACCGGAGCGGCGCGCTTACGCCGACATGTGAGCGCCCTGATTAGCGCGGTCACGTCAGGCCGGGAGTCAAAGGCCGGTACGCGTTAAAACGTATAGGCGACGTTGACAAAGACGCTAAGGGGATCGAGCCGGAGCGTCGATGTGGACACGATCTGCGTTCCAGTAGCTGTCTGTCCGTATAACGTCAGGTTGGTTTTCACCGGCATATAGTTCACAGTGGTTCCGACGGACCAGTGCTTCGTAATCGCGTAATTTGCCCCGACTTCGAATACCGGATTCCACGATGAACTGAGCGTGGCGTGTGCGGAACCGCCTGGACCCACGCTATCGGTGACGAACTGGCTATTGGTTGTCCGAACCTGGCTGAACCACGTATAGTTCACGCCTAATGCGGCGAATGGGCGGAATTTCGACTCGGCTGAGAAAAGGTGGTATCGAAGTTCGATCGCGGGCGGTATCGGTCTCGTCGAACCGAGGTTGCCATACTTCTGCAGTGTGCCGTCGCCGATCAGATTTACCTTCAACGGCAGTCCGAACAACATTGCCACACCAATGCTGTCGGTGACGTAGTACTCGGTGGTTATGCCCACCGTGTTGGTTGAACTGGCATGCGCCCCGCTGCCGGTCAACTGACGATTCACCGCTACGCCGCCGATGCTATCCACGGTCAGCGGTGTTGCATTGCCCTGCGGTGCAATGTGAAGCCATCCTGTCGACAGTGTCACGCTTCCGGCCGACTGCGCATTGGCGTTGCCGATCAAGCCGGCCGCGCAGATGCATGCTGCGATACCGACCGATCTGAAGGTGTGTTTGCAATTCTCCATGTCTCTTCTCCTGTCCCTTTGTCTAAAAACTTTTTATGAATTAGTGGTGTTACCGTTGAAATTTCCCGATTGACGGGTTCTTCTCCCTCTCTGCCGGATACAACAATTGCCTTCTTTACTTTCACCAATTAGGCATTCTAACTTTCCAATACAGCGATTCCATCGAATCGCGGCTCTTGCCACGCGTGCGTCTGATCAAGTTCTAATCCCGTGCGGAGACGGAGATGGAAAATGCGAACGGAAATCGTCCCAGAACGGAAGTCGCCAATACTTGCAACGCCGGGTCTGAAAGTTCGACGTGCAGTGAGACGCCGCGTGAGTTGTTATCAATCAGACTAATGGTCGTATTCTCGACGCCGGCTTCCGCGAGGGCCGCCCCCAGCGCATCCGTCATTTCGCGCCGTTTCAGTGCGGGCTTGAATATCTTGCCGACGCCCGTCAGAGGTATCGCATCCACGATCCGTATGCCCTTTGGCAACGCAGCACGTTCGTTTATCTCGCGGCGCAGGAACTCGGCAAGTTCGGCTTCGGTCGCGGCAGTGTCAGGTTTCAACTGGACATAGGCAACCGGCAATTCCCCGGCATGCATATCCGGGCGCCCTATCGCTGCGGCGATCTGTACCGCTGGATGCCGGTGCAGTGGCTCCTCGATGGCCGCCGGGTCGATGTTGTGCCCCCCGCGGATAATCAGTTCCTTCTTCCGGCCGGTGAGCCAGAAGTAACCGTCGGAATCGCAGCGTCCGAGATCGCCCGTGTTAAGCCAGCGCGTGCCGTCACCGCCTTCCATCCAGATGCCGCTGTTCTGGTCCGCGCGCGTATAGCCAGCGAACACGTTCGGCCCGGAGATAACCAGTTGGCCGACCTCATCCGCAACGCAATCCCGTATATACCGGCCGTTCTCGTCGACCACCACCGCTTTCATTGGCTGACCGGGCAGACGAAGGCCGATCGAACCGGCCCTGCGCTCGCCAAGCGGAGGGTTCACGCTGCTCACGCACGTACCTTCCGTGAGGCCGTAGCCCTCAAGGATTCTCACACTGGTACGCTCCTGGAAGGTGCGGAGCAGTTCCACCGGCATCGGCGCGGCGCCGCACAGTCCATACTCGAGCGAACTGATATCGTGTTCGCCAACCGGAACGTCCAGCAGCGATCCATAGAGTGTCGGGACCCCGCTGAAGAAGTTGATGCGGTAATGCTCGACAATTTCCCAGAAACGATTTACAACGCCGTCGCCCCGATAACCTTGCGGAGTACCAAGCACGACGTGGGCACCACGCGAGAACGCCAGCAGACCGGTCACCAATACGGCGTTGACGTGGAAAAGCGGCAATCCGCAAAAAATCGTCTTCCCCGGCCCAATGCTTTCACCAAGGAATTGACTCGCATTCCATGCATTGGCCACCTCGTTGGCGTGCCGTCGAATCGCAATCTTCGGCAGTCCGGTGGTGCCGCCCGTGCAGAAGAAGGACGATACGTCCTCGGCGCCGATTTCAACCGCGCTGCTGAGCACGTCGCCGTTTTCGCTGGCCATCGCGGTGCTGAAATCGTGAATGCCCACATGCGAAGGAACGGCACTATGAATGCCGCCAGGTCCATGCAATCTCGAGCACTCGTCGCGCTGCAGCGCCCTAGCCGCGGAACGTCTTTCGTGCGGCATCCGGTCGGCCGGATTAACGAGCACAAGATGCTTGAGGGACGACACCTTATGCAGCACCGCTTGCACTTTTTGCCATAGATCAGTGCCTGGAAATGGTGCCAGTGTGACGAGCACACTGGCACCCGAAGCATTGAGCAGTTCGCCGATGGCCTCGCCCTCCAGCAGCGGATTGATCGCGCAGACGATCCCCGCCGCCTCGCCGCCCCAGATCACGAAGTGCGTCTCCGGGAGGTTGGGCAGTACATAGGCGACAACTGAGTCGCGTTGCACGCCGAACCGCGAAAACAGGTTCGCGGTGCGCGTGATGTCGCGCACCAGTTGGCCATAGGTCCAGCATTCGCCGTTGCGGTATTCATCGACCGTCGCAAAGAACGAAAGCGCGGGGGCCGACAGATTGATGGAGGCACCCCGGCAAATCATCGCGTAGGTACTCGACGGCAGGTCCGCTAACTGAGCCTGCGTTTCAATGGCCCGGACATCGTCCATGTTCGCGACGCCTATCATGCTGCCTCGTCAACAACGAGGTTACGCTGTACGCCCAGATTGATGGCGCCGTCGCTGCTCACGATATGCGCCTCCACGATATCCCCCGCCTGCAGGTACTGCGGCCTGTCCTCCTGCATCTTCAGAAAAAGACGCCACTTTTCTGCTTCGGGCAGTTGCGCCGCGGCGCGCTGCTTTTCGGGCGACGGAATGCTCAGCGCACAGCCGGAAGGTGTGCCGGTGGCGAGCAGGTCGCCGGCGTGCAGGTCGTGAACGGCGGAAAGCTCGGTTAGCGTCTCGGCCGGACTATAGACAAGGCCCGCCGTGGAATCGCTCTGGCGGACCGTTCCGTTCACCATGAGCGTCAGCACGAACTCTTTCAGCTTTGGAATATCCTGTTTCTCGAGCAGGCAAAGGTAAGGACCCACCGGGCCGAACGTGCGATAGCTCTTGCCCTTGTAGAACTGCATCTGAGGAATCTGGATGTCTCGCGCGGAGTAGTCGTTGACGATCACGGCGCCGGCGATGTAGTCGTGAAGGTTCTCGTCGGTGACCGTTTCGCGTGAGTTGATGTCGCGTTTGAGGACAAGACCGAGTTCAATTTCGTAATCGAGGAACCGCACCTCTTTCGGCTTAATCACGGGCGAGTCGGCCGGAACGATGCAACTCGTCGCCTTCGTGAAGATCATGTTGAATTTCTTCACATCCGGATCCAGTCCGGACTCGATCATATGCTGGCGGTAATTCGCACCCTGACAGATGAATTGCTGATTGGCTGTCACGGGCGACAACCATTGCACTTCCGATTCGGGAATCGTCGGACCGCTCAGCATGAACAGCCGTTCGACCGGATTGGCCTCGATGAACTCCGCGGTCGTCTTGAACTCACCTGGAATCGGCGTGATCGCGCCGTTGGCGACGACGCCCCATTGGGGACGGCTATGATGGCTGAAATGCACAATGTGAAGTGCCATTGTTAGATCTCCGTATTTTATGGAAGGGATAAGTTCAGGCGAAAATCTTTGCCAGCCTGCGCAGCTTGGCGAACGTCAAGTCGGGGCTGCGGCGTAGATTCTTCACGAGCGCCACGACGCTCGCGGGCGTGAATTTCGGTTTGGTGAAGCTGCGTGGCATTGCCGGCCCCCATTGCGCCATCGCTTCACGACTCACCGCATGCACGCCGGCTGGCGCGTCGGCTGTGAAAAGATCGCCGTCGCAATAGTGTTCGTGCTTGTCGCCCCACGGGTCCTGCCAGTAGTCGAAAATCTGGCTGCCCAGGATATGCCGGCCGATCCCCCACGCGTGCGTCCAGCCTCTGTCGCGCAACACGCGCTGCCCCATGCCGACCGCGTCGGCGTCGACGACTTCGTACGCGCTATGGCTGTAGGTCGGCACGAAACCTTGTGCGAGCGCGAGCGTATGGTGATCGGCCGGCCTGTCGCCCAGATCGAGCCGCATGAACGCGACGACGGGCGAACCATCCGGAAGTACCTGCACGTCGCTTGGAATGAAGCCGAAGTGCTGCGTATACCATGCGCAAGTTTGCTGATAGTCGACGAGTTCGAGCACCACATGTCCAAGCCGGATGATCTCCGGCGCACATTCGGGCGGCCGCTGCGTTCCATTAACGCGCACAGTCGCGTCCACGGAATTGAACGGCAACGGTGGCCGATGGCACAGCGCCGAAGCCGGCGCCTGATCCCATATCGCATCGACGCGGAAACCGGAAGGATCAGTGAGCCGTACGGTATAGCCGCCACCCGGCAACAGCGACCGTTCGACCGCAGATGCGCCAGGCAACCTTGCAAGTGCATCAAGGTCGGCCCTGTTGTCGACCTGCAGTCCGAGCCCAACGAACCGGGATTTCGGTGCCTTCTGGATCACGTAGCAAAAATGCGAAGCACCCGTTCCTCGCAACAGGACAAGCTCTTCAGTGCGTGACGCAGTTCGGAGACCGAAATCATTAAGAAATTTTTCGGCTTTCACAAGATCCGGTCGATCGAAGATCAGGTAGGTCAACGCCGATGCTTTCGTCGTGGGATTGGGGTGACGGGCCGGCTGTACGGTAGTCAGTTTCATGGCAGGACGGAAATCAAACGGTTTGAATGACGTATCCGGCTTCGATAGCCGGCGCGCGCCGATGACATTCGACGTGACGAGCGTCGGATCGCCATTCCGGCTGCCGGACGAATTCACGCTGCCGAACAGGCCTAGCACGGTCGAGCTCATGCGTCGACGGCCGAACCGGGTTGTGCGGGCCGGAAGGCCCGGTGGTGTTGATTGCGCCTGTCTCCACTGTCTCTCCATCTGTCTATTTGCTTATTGGGCGTCAGCACACGCCGTTGTGACATTAAAGTCATCTCTGATAGTTTTGTCAATAGAGACATTCCAATCTATACTGGGACATGAGCAAAGACTGGAACTCTCTATGGCGAACTCTTTAAACCGGCCTGCGCCTATGCGCGCCGGCCGTGCGGCCCCCGTTTCCGCGGCGTCCGATTCCCCGGCCCCCGTTCCCGTGGAGCGTGAGCCGCGCGGAGCGCGCCGCAAGCGCGAGACGCGCGCCCGCCTCCTCGACGCAGCGCTCAGGCTCATGGCGGAAAAGGGCATGGAGGGCGTGGCGATCAACGAAATCACCGAGGCCGCCGACGTTGGCTTCGGTTCGTTCTATAACCACTTCGAGTCGAAAGAAGCCATCTACGCGACGCTCGTCGACAACGTGTTCGAGGAGTTCGGCGACATGCTCGATCGCCTCACCGGCGGCCTGTCCGACCCGGCGGAAGTGATCTCCGTGTCCGTGCGCCACACTCTGATGCGGGCGCGGCGCGATCCCGTGTGGGGACGCTTCCTGATACGCGAAGGTTTTTCGGCGCACATCCTGAGCCGCGGGTTGGGCCAACGGCTATTGCGGGACCTCGGCAATGGCATCGCCGCGAAGCGTTTCGTGGTCGCTGACCCCTTCATCGGCTTTCTTTCGGTGGGCGGCAGCGTGCTTGCGGCAATCGCAGCCGAACTGAATTTCGTCGCGCCCGGCGCGCCGGCGGCAGCGCTGCTCGATGAACTCGGCTTCAGCGGAGAGCACTTTGCCGAGCGCACGGCAGCAACGCTTTTGCAAACACTCGGGCTCAAGCGCGCGGAGGCCGAGAAGATTTCAACGCGAGCATTGCCGCTCATCGCGGCAGAAGTCGAGGCGGAATAAGGCGGACGCGAAACGGACCGTCAGGGGCTTCGGGTGGCCCCGGCCCTCGCTTC
Source organism: Paraburkholderia sp. BL18I3N2 (assembly GCF_003001875.1). Lineage (NCBI taxonomy): Bacteria > Pseudomonadati > Pseudomonadota > Betaproteobacteria > Burkholderiales > Burkholderiaceae > Paraburkholderia > Paraburkholderia sp. BL18I3N2. The sequence goes on along the minus strand of NZ_PVNC01000001.1, from coordinate 674,397 downwards.
ATCGTAGGCCACTACCGGGCAGGATGGCGGGCGGCTCACCGCTTGCGGGCTCCCATGCGGTTGCGACCGCCGGGCAAACTCGCGGATGCCCCGCCCAATCTCCGTGGCGATTCGTTGCAAGGCCTGCCGGTGACCATCCGCGATTGCATCGTAGCCAGCCGAGACCGGCTGGCTCGCTATGCTGTGGCAGGTCATCGTCTCCTGAGCATTTGACGGCTGTATGCTCCATACGGCGTCAATCAGCACGTGCGACCCGGGCCACGTCTCAAAGCGTTGCACTTGCACCGAAACGCGGTACAGCGGCACCCCGTCCGTGCGCGCCAGTCCGTGCACGTCAAGCGCGCCCGACTGCCGTGTCGCCGTTGCCAGCAATGCAGTGCGGATTTCATCCGGCAGCGGCGATGCCCAGCGATCGTCCTCCAGCACCTTGACCTGAGTGGCGTTCACGTGAACGACGAGCTGGCTCCTTGCCAGCGCGGAAGGCACGGTAACGGGCCGCATATCGATCAGAACGGCGGGGCTTGCGGTGCGATCCGCCGTGGCCGAACCGCCGCCGGAGGCAAGCGTATAGAACCGGCTCGGCGGTGAACCACACGCCGCCAGAACGGCGAGACTGACGCCCGCGGCCAGCCGAGCGCAAGCGCGCACCCAGAAAGACTGAAGCAAGGTCACGGCCGGTCCCCCTTCTTGCCGAACAGAAGTGCCTGGGGATGGCGTTCCAGATAATCCGCGAGCGCATTGAGAGACTGCAGCGTACGGGTCAATTCCTGCATCGCATCCTGTACATCCGATTGCAACGGCGCCGCCTGCTGAAGCGTCGCCTCAGCGGTGCCGAAGGTCCGCTGCGCTGCCGCCAACGTATCCCGAGCCTGTGGAACGACCTCCGTATCCAGATGACCGAACAGCTTGTTGGCGTTTTCCAGCGCGCCGTTCAGGTTGGCGCCAATCTTGTCGAACGGCACCTGATTCAGTTTCCTGGCAATGTCCGCGATCTGCACCTGCAGTTCGTCGAGCGTGTTCGGCACAGTCGGCAGTTCGATCGGATTCTGATGCACATCCACGGTCGCGCGCGGTGCTTTCGGGAACATGTCCAGCGCGACGTACAACTGACCGGTCAGGAGGTTGCCGGTCCGCAACTGGCCACGCAACCCTTCCATCACGAGGTGCTGAAGCAACTCGTGCCCGCCTGGCGTGTTGGGGGCCGGTAGCGCCTCGCTGCTGCGCCGGCTGAGCCGGTCGGGATAAAGCGCCATCGAGACCTTCATGCTGAAACTCTTGTCCATTTCGCTGTATTCAATACCTATTTCCGTCACCTGACCCAACGCGATTCCGCGCAGGTCCACCGGCGCGCCAACGGACAGTCCGCGCAGCGACTGGTTGAATCGCATCACCACGTTGAGGGGTTGTCCGTCCGGCTCGCGCATCGCGTCCGACTCGTCGGCCGCGAGTCGAAACACCGCCTTGTCAACGGCCTGTTGTCCGGCGTCCTGACCTGGCGGAGACTGAAACGCGAGACCTCCCACAACCACTGTCGCCAGCGACTGCGTGTTGATCTTGAGCCCGCTAGAGTCGAGCCGAAGATCGACACCGCTCGCATGCCACCACCGGGTGTTCGTCCCGACATACTGGTCGAACGGCGCATTGACAAACACGTTCACGATCACGCCCGAGCCGTGCGGGTCGAGTGAAAAGCCGACCACCTGGCCCACCTGCACACGACGGTAAAAGACAGGCGCACCGATATCGACCGACCCCAGCGAATCCCCGCGCAACGCGTATTGATGCCCCGGTTGGCCGCTAGTGACGATGGGAGGATTCTCGAGTCCGACAAACTCCGTCCGGCTTTCTGACTTTTGCCCGATGTCCACACCGATGTACGCGCCGGAAAGCAAAGTACCGAGGCCCGAAATGCCGTTGGCCCCCACGCGCGGCCGAACCACCCAGAAACGCGTGCCTTGCGTCGCGAATTTTTCTGCCTCCCTGGTGAGTTGAATTTTCACCATCACGTGCTGAAGATTCTTTGTTAGCGTAATGGCCTGCACGGAGCCGATGTCGACATCCTTGTACTTGACCTTCGTTTTGCCTGCCTCCATGCCGTCCGCGTTATTGAACGAAACCGTGACTGTCGGCCCTTTTTCGGAAATGGATTGGGCCACTAGCGCAATGCCGATCAACGCCGAGATCAGGGGAACTAACCAGATCAATGAGGGGAGCCAGCGTTTTCGCGGTTTGATGTCAGGAAGGGGGAGATCAGGAAGATGCATCGCTAGAGGATAGTGTTGCTGATTTTCAGTTTATGGATGCGACGGAGCTACGAACTCGTGCGGATTCGACATCCCCCGAACGCGGCTGTGCGCAAGGGACCTTGTCCCAGGTGAGCCGCGGGTCGAACTGATGCGATGCCAGCATGGTGAGGATCACGACCGCCCCGAAAGCGAGCGCGCCCGGACCCGCGGTAACGAGGGCAAAGGAGCCGAAGTGCACCAGGGCAACCGTGAGTGCAACAACGAAGACATCGAGCATCGACCACCGGCCAACGCGCTCGACGATACGAAACAGCCTCGCGCGTTCGAGCGGGCGCCAGTCCGAACCCCGGCGAGCAGTCAAGGTCAGCAGTGCGAGAACCGTGAGTTTGAGCAGCGGCACCATAACGCTCGCCACGAAGATAACCACCGCGAGCGGCCAGTCTCCCGAGCTCCAGAAGTAGCCGACGCCACCGAGAATCGTGTCGTCCTCCGAGCGGCCGAGCGACGAGGCATGCATGATCGGCAAAAGATTCGCCGGAATATAGACGATCGCTGCGGCGACAAGCAGACTCAGCGAACGCGTCACACTGTCCGCGCGGCGCCCGTGCAGCAGCGAGTCACATCGCGAACAGTGCTGATGCGGCTGATGCGCGATTGCCGTCTGAACCAGGCCGCAGGTATGACACGCCAGCAGTCCTGCATGTCTTGCCGTGAGCCAACCCGTGGCTCCTGTTTCCGGCGAGCCGGAGGCGTCACCCGGCTCAAAGCGGCCGTCACTGACGCTTCGCTGGGGAACGTCATTGGGCCGGCACCCCTTCATTTCGTCGCAAACCTCCCACAGCACGGCAGGGTCGAATGCGGCGACGATAGCCAACATCACGGTCAATGCGCCGAATGCAAACAGGCCCGGCCCAGGAATCACCTGCGCGATGCTCACCATTTTCACGATCGTGATGAGCACCCCGAGCATGAATACCTCGATCATTCCCCACGGTCGAACGAATTGAATCAGGCGAACGACCCGATTGAAGCCAGATGGCCGTTTGCCCATCAGAACCGGAACCAGCAGGTAAAGAACGGCGAGCAACTCCGTCAGGGGAAACAGCATCGACGAACAGAACACCATGCATGCGACAACACGCATGTGTTCGTCCCACAGCGATTGCACTGCACCAAACAGCGTGGTCTGCGAGCCGATCCCGTTTGTCTCCAGCCGTAATACCGGGAACGCCTGCGCAATAACGAAAGTAATCAACCCAGCGACGGTCAAAGCACAGATCGCCTCGAGCGACAGACCGCTGCGATGCAATCCTTTGAAACCCGCACCGCACCGCCGGCACTGTGCAACTAGCCCACTGTGGCGCGGCGGTTTGCGGAAAAGCAGATCACACTCGTGGCAGGCAATCAGGTTCCGATGTTCCATGCTGGGACACGTCACTCTTTTGACGTCACGTGCTGCTGGGCGGACGGCAATTCCCCCATCGCCTGGAACAGTGCAGCGGTATCGGTCATGCGCTGGCTTCCGGCGCGCACGGCGCCCAGCTGCGCGGTGAGAAATCGCTGCTCACTGGCATGCTGCGCCGTGGACGGCAACGAACCGAGACGGGCGCGCGACGCAGTTTCGTCGAAGGCCGCACGGGCCGCCTGCGCCGCTCGTTCGGTAGACGCCAGCGACTGCGCGTCGTTATCCAGCGCGGCAAGCGAATCCGCGACATCCTGGAATGCCGACAGAACTGTCGACTTGTAGTGCAGAACCGCGGCATCGTAGTTATCGATCGAGGCCCTGCGTTGCGCGAACAACGCCCCACCATGGAAGATCGGTTGCGACAGGCCCGCCCCGATCGCCCACAGTCCGCCTGCGCCCGAGAGCAGCATCGGCCAGCTAAAGCCACCGCGGCCCATCGAGGCCGTCAGTGACAGGCTCGGAAAGAGTTGCGCGGTCGCGGCGCCGACGTCGGCCGCGGCCGCTTTCACCGCGGCGTCGGCCGCCATAATGTCAGGGCGCGAACGCAAAAGATCCGATGGCACGGCGACCGGCACGTGATCGGGCAAAGACAGGCTGTCGAAGTCGGGGACCACCGGTGCGTCGTCCGGCGTACGCCCCATCAGCACCGCCAGCGCGTGGACGGCTGTGGCGCGCTGCTGCCGCAAGGGCGGCAGACTAGCCGCAATCGACTCCGCGTCGTCTTTGGAATTCAGCGCCTGCACGTGGGAAAGCGATCCGAGCGTGTAGCGTTGCTGGTCCTCATCCGCCGTTTCGTTCGCCACGGCAACGAGCCGTTCGGTGAGCGCGATCTGACGATCGAGCGCCGCCACATTGATAGCCGTGCCGACGATGTTCGCGGCGAGCGCACGCCGGGCCGCTTCGAGTTCATAGCCCTGCACGTTCACGCGGGCGGCAGCCGCCGCGTTGGCGTAGCGCGTCGCGCCGAAAAGGTCGAAGGTGTAGTGCGCCTGAATCTGCCCGGCGAAAAAGTTGTATCGGACCTCGGTCGGACCAATGCCGGGCACGACCGGTGAACGCGCCCGTTCCACCTGGGCGGCGGCGTCGATCGAAGGCAGCGTGGACGAACCGACCTGCGCGCGCAATTCCTCTTGCGCGGCCGAAAGCGTGCGCTGCGTCGCTGCAAGCGTCGGACTGTTGCGCAGACCTTCCTCGACCAGCGCTTCGAGCGCGTCGGACCGGTACAGCCGCCACCATTGCGGCACCGCCGTCGAACCGATATCGAACTGCTGGGCGACGCCATTTGCCACCACCGTCTTCGACGGCTGCGCCTGCGCGCCGTAATGGATGGGCGAAGGCATCGCCGGCGGCTCGCCGCTGGGACCGAACGAGCAGGCCGTCAGCGCGAGCGCCGTAGCCACGGCGAGAACGGACGTCTTATAGACAGGCTTCATGATCAGATCTCCGTATGCTCGACGACAACCGGTTGCATCCCGCGCTCATCTCGCCGGATCCTGAAGCACGCCGCATACAGTGCCGGGAGGAAGAAAATGGTCAGTCCCGTGGCGATCGTGATACCACCCATCAGCGCAGTCGCCATGGGCCCGAAGAACGCTGAACGCAGGAGCGGAATCAGGGCGAGCACGGCGGCGGCGGCCGTCAGCATGATCGGCCTGAAACGCCTCACGGTTGCACCGATAATCGCGTCGAAGCGCCCGTGCCCCGCCGCGATGTCCTGGTCGATCTGATCGACCAGAATCACGGAGTTGCGCATGATGATGCCGAACATGGCAATCACGCCGAGCAACGCGACGAAACCAAAGGGCTTGCCGAACAGCAGCAGCGCAGCCACGACGCCGATCAGCCCGAGCGGCGCCGTCAGCACGACGATAAACGTCCGCAGGAAGCTCTTCAGCTGGATCATGAGCAACGTCAGCACGGCGATGATCATCAGCGGCATCTCGGCGTTGATCGAGGTCTGGCCTTTCGCACTTTCTTCGACCGCTCCGCCTACCTCAATGCGATAACCAACCGGCAGCGTGGCTTTTTGCTGCGCCAGCGCGTGCTCGATATCGCGGGTCACGTCGATACCCTGCGCGTCGCCCCGAATGTCGGCCTGTACCGTGATCGTCGGCTGCCGGTCGCGCTGCCAGATCACGCCGTATTCAAGCGTGTCCTTGATGCGTCCGAGGGAACCCAGCGGGACCGGACCGTTCGGAGTCGGCACCGCGAGGCTGGTGAGCTTCGAGGGATCGACGCGCTCGCCCTTCGGCGCACGCAGATCGACGTTGATCAGCTTGTCTCGCTCACGGAACTGCGTGACCGTGTAGCCCGAGAGCGTCATGGCCAGGAAGTTCGATACATCCTCCGAGGTGACACCAAGCTGGCGCGCCCGGTTCTGATCGACTTCGAACGAAATCGACCGTTCTGCCGGCTCGTCCCAATCGAACTGGACGTTACGCGTGCGCGAATCGGCACGGACCTTGTCAGCTACCTCTTGAGCTATGGAGCGCACGGTCGCGATATCGCTGCCGCTCACCCGGAACTTGATCGGGAAACCCACCGGCGGACCGTTCTCGAGCCGCGCCACACGCGCACGCACGCCGGAGAAATCCTTCTCGAGTTTCGCATCGAGCCAGCGCATCAATTCGTCGCGATCTTCGACACTTTTTGCGGTGACCACGAATTGCGCGAAGTTGGGCTGCTGGAGTTGCTGATCGAGCGGCAAATAAAAGCGCGGCGCGCCGGTGCCCACGAAGTCGACGAAGTGGTCGATCTCGCGCTTGCCGTCGAGCGCCGTTTCGAGACGCTTCGTTTCACGCAGTGTCGCCTCGGACGAAGCGCCTTCCGGCAACCGCAGGTCGACGAGGAGTTCGGGCCGTTCCGAATTCGGAAAAAACTGTTGCGGCACGCGCGTGAACGCTGCCATCGCGATCGCGAAAAGCACCGCGGTGACGCCAAGCACGGCCCAACGACGCTCGATACACCACGATACCCAACCCGAAAGGCGCTGATAGAAGCCCGTGTTGTAAACGTCGTGCTCGTGATGGTGGCCGCCGGCCTGGCCCTTGCGCTCAGGCAGCATGTGAAAACCCAGCAACGGAACCAGCACGACGGCCGCGAACCACGACACGATCAGCGCAATGGCCGACACTTCGAAGATTGAGCGCGTGTATTCCCCCGTGCTCGATTTCGCGAGCGCAATCGGCAGAAAACCGGAAACCGTGACGAGGGTGCCCGTCAGCATCGGAAAGGCCGTGCTCGAATACGCGAAGGCCGCGGCGCGCGTCCGGCTCCAGCCCTGCTCCAGCTTCACGGCCATCGTTTCGACGGCAATGATCGCGTCGTCGACGAGCAGCCCCAGCGCGAGCACGAGTGTGCCAAGCGATACCTGGTCCAGCCCGATATTGAACACATGCATGCACAGCGCCGTCACGGCGAGCACGATCGGAATCGAAATCACGACGACCATGCCGGTGCGCAGGCCGAGCGAAACGAGGCTCACGACCAGCACGATTGCTACCGCTTCAGCGACCGACCTGACGAACTCGTCCACTGAATGCTTGACCGCGTGAGGCATGCTCGAGACGGGAGCCAGCTTGAGTCCCGCCGGCATGGCGGCTTGCAGTTCGGCGGTTTTCGCGTCAAGCGCCTTGCCGAGGCTGACCACGTCGCCGCCCTTTTGCATCGTCACGCCAATGCCGAGCACCGCCTGCCCGCCGACACGCATCTCGGTGACCGGCGGATCGTCGTAGCCACGCGTGATCTTTGCGATGTCGCCGAGCCGGAACGTGCGTTTGTTCACGGTGAGGAGCGTGTCCGCAAGCGCCTGCACGTCCTTGAACGCGCCGCTCGGGCGCACGAACACCCGGTCGTCCGCCGTGGTGATGGTGCCGACCGGCGTCACCGTGTTCTGTGCGTCGATGGCCTGCGCGAGCTGCTGCGGCGTGATGGAGAGCCGGGTCAGTTGCGCATTCGATATTTCGACGAAGATGTGCTGGTCAGGATCGCCGAAGTAGTCGACCTTGGCGACACCGGGCACACGCAGCAGCACCGTGCGCAACTGATCCGCGTAGTCATGCAGTTGCGCGGGTGTATAGCCATCGCCTTCGAGCGCATAAATGTTCGTGTAGACGTCGCCAAACTCGTCGTTGAAGAACGGTCCAACCGTTCCCTTCGGCAATGTCGCGGCGATATCGCCCACTTTCTTGCGCACCTGGTACCAGGTCTCGGGGACTTCCTTGACCGGCGCCGAATCCTTCATGGCGAAGAAAATCATCGACTCGCCGGGCCGCGAGTAGCTCTTAATGTTGTCGACATACGGCGCGGCCTGCAACTGACGGCCGATCCGGTCCGTGATCTGTTCCTGTACCTCGCGGGCGGTCGCGCCCGGCCAGTAGGTTTTGACCACCATGGTGCGGAACGTGAACGGCGGATCTTCCGATTGAGCAAGCTTCGTATAGCCGATCACGCCGAACAGCGTCGCAAGCCCGATCAGAAATATCACGAGCTGCTGATGGCGCAACGCCCACGCGGACAGATTGAAACCGCCTTCGCCAGATGCCTCGGCGTTTGGCGGGATGGCGGGCGCGCTGTCGTGCGCGGCTTCACGGTCGCGGGCGTTCATGACGAAAAGTCCTCCGGATGGAGCGGAGCCACGACCTGCACGTGCTGGTTTGCGCTCACAGCGTGAACGCCTTGCATCACGACACGGTCGCCGTCGTGGAGTCCGCCCACGACAGAAACGGTCCGCTCGCCGTAGCGCACGATGCTGACCGTGCGCAGTTCGAGGGTGTCTCCGCCGGCGCGCACCACCCATACCGCAGGGATTTCGCCCTTGTGGAATAGCGCCGTCACAGGCAGAGCGAACGGCGCCGCCTGGGCCACGTCGCTGGCGGCATCGAACGCCACATTGGCCGTCATGCCGACGCGCACTTCCGCGCTCGGCGCGGCTAGCGTGAGTTTCACGCGCCACGTTCGGCTTTGCGGATCGGCAGCGGGCGACACTTCGCGCACGCTCGCCTCGAAGCTTTTGCCCGGCAGCGCGGACAGGCTCACGCGCGCCGTGCTGCCGACGCTCAACGCGCCAAGCGCCTGTTCGGGTGCGTCGCAGACGATGTCCACGCTGCCCGTCCAGTCGATGTGATAAACCGCCTGATCCGCCTGAATGTTCTGGCCGGTGTCTGCGTCCTCCGATTTGATGACTCCGTCGTGGTCTGCGGTCAACGTGGCGTAGCGCAGGTGATCGGTGGCGAGCGCCATTAGCGCGAGCGCCGAATCGCGCTGCGCAAGCGCGGTAGCGTACGCGTCTTCGGTCTGTTCCATCTGCGCCGGTGCAATCAGGTGTGCCTGGATCTGAGCCTGATCGCGATCGAGCTGCTGCTTTGCATACACGAGACGATGTTCGGCGGCGTCCAGTTGCGCACGTGCATTGACGAGGTTGTTGCGCAGATCGGTAGGGTCGAGCAGCGCTACGACTTGCCCCGCCTTGACGGTGTCGCCCAGATGAACCTTTCGCTCGATAACCTTGCCGCCGACGCGAAACGACAGCGGTGTGGAGTAGCGCGCCTCCACTTGAGCCGGCAATGAGGCAGTCGGCGTGCCTGCGTCGGCATGAACGGCGAGCGCGACAACCGGTTTGGGCTGCGGCGGCGCGACTTCACCGCGGTGGCAGGCCGAGAGCAGAATCGCCCCACAAGCCGCAACGAGCAGACGCCCTGTGAATGGTGGGCGGGCGATGGAAGAAAGGAAGGGACGCGCCAATGTCCGCGCGTTAAGACCGGATAGTTTCACGATGTTTACAAGGCAGGTGATGGTCTAGCAATAAAAAATAGGCGAGGCATAGGAAGACGCGGTGCGTCCGGCGGCATGCGCTTGCTCGATGCGCCAAGGACAATCCCGTGCGCCTTTAACTTAGCATTCCTACTTGCCCCTTCTGATACGAACCGCTTGCAACTGTTCATACTTCTTCATTGCACGCGGGTGGATACCGTCGCTTCACATTTCGTCTACGCAAACGCCGATTCTCTGGCTAAGGTGACATTAGACCCATAGTTGATTAACTTGTCAATAATGACGCGTAAATCTAAAATATGACGATACCAAGAACCTGGAGCCGAGATGCCTGATATCCCGAACGCCCGTACAAACCGGCAACGCGCGCAGACGTTGCGCGGCCCGGCCCATGCGGTTGAAGCGCGCCAACCGCGCGGCGCCCGTCGCAAGCGCGAAACCCGCGCCCGTCTGCTCGACGCCGCACTGAGGCTGATGGCGGAAAGAGGAATTGATTCGGTAGCCATCAATGACATCACCGAGGCCGCCGACGTCGGCTTCGGCTCGTTCTACAACCACTTCGGGTCGAAGGAAGGCATCTTCGCGGCGCTGGTCGAGTGGGTGTTCGAGGAATTCGCCGATACGCTCGATCAGCTCGCCCGCGAGCTTTCCGACCCGGCCGAAATAGTCGCCGTCTCAGTGCGCCACACGCTGATGCGCGCACGCCGTGAACCTGTATGGGGACGGCTTCTGATCCGTGAGGGATTTTCGGTGCATGCGCTCGGCTGGGGGCTCGGTCAACGATTGCTGCGCGATAGCCAAAGAGGCATTTCCGCGAAGCGCTTTGTCGTGCCTGATCAGCTGATGTGCGTGGTGTCGGTCACGGGCATCATCTTCGCGGCGATCGCCGCCGAGTTGCACTTTGCCGTATCCGTTGCGCCGACGGTCCGGCGGCAAAAAGCGTCAGGAGTCGGCGAACAGGATTTTGCGGAACGGGTGACAGCGGTCGTGCTGCAGGTGCTTGGACTCAAGCGCGCAGAGGCAGAAAGAATCGCGCACCTGCCGTTACCCACGAGCAGGCCGGAAACCAGGGTTTGCGGAGCAAAATCGCGCGCCTGCTGATCAATGCATGCCATCCCCGTAAAACGCGCTCGCCAGATAGCGACCGCGGAGTGCGCGCAGGCCCGCAGCCAGAATTGCGCTCGCTGGAAGCGCGAGCAGGACACCAAAGAAACCGAAAAGCTGGTCGAATGCGAGCAAGGCGAAAATCACCGCGAGCGGGTGCAGGCCGATCCGCTCGCCGACGAGGCGCGGCGTGAGAATGAAACTTTCGAGAATCTGGCCGATGCCGTACACGACCACCACCGCGCCAAAGCCATACCAATTGCCGAATTGCAGCAGTGCAGCGAGAAGCGCGAGCGCCAGTCCGGTCGCGAATCCGATGTACGGAATGAACACGGCGAGCCCGGTAAAGAGACCGACGGGCAGCGCGATCTCGAAGCCCGCGATCGTCAAGGCGACTGGATAAAATGTAGCGAGCGCCCCCATTACGAGCAGTTGGCCGCGCAGGTATTGCGACAGCATCTGGTCTATGTCTGTCAGGAACCCTCGCGTTTTGCCCAGCCACGGTCGCGGCACGAAGCTTTCAAGGCGAGCAAATGCCTCATGCCTGTCATAAAGCAGATAGAACAGGACGAGCGGCACCAACACGATGTTGCCCACGACAGTAACCATCATGTTGCCGCTCGTGCGCAGTGACTGCCACGCAGCCACTGCAATGGCCTGTTCGCTCACCTTCAGGTCCGTCGTCAACATCTCGCGGACATGGCTGAAATCGAATGAATAGCTTAGGCCCAGCAAGGCCAGTTTGGGTTGTAACCATGCGTTGAGTGCCGCTGCCAGAGCAGGAATCCGCACAATCAGTTCAGGCCCCTCCTGATGGATGACGGCAAACACGAGCAGAACGAGCAACGCGGCCATCACCCCGAACAGAAGCATCATTACGAGCGCGGCGAGACCGCGCGGCGTGCGGTGGCGCACCAGCCACTCCACTCCCGGTTGAAGGACATATGCGATGAGCCCGCCAAGCAGGAACGGCGTAAGGACCGGGCGCAAGATCCAAAGCAGGACGCCAGCCGTCAAGGCCACCGCGCCCCATAGCAAGGCGTGGCGATGGTGCAAAGTCATAAGTGCAACGTAGGGTAAATAAATCGGGGGCGTCCGCATTGGGATATCGCCTGGGAACGGGGGGCAGGCTCACGCCACTAATGACATTATTATCATATTTGGTTTGTCGGTCAACTATGACATAAAAATGGCTTACGCCGAATCTCGCGGGTCGGCTTCTCCCGGCTGGCAAGTTCCGGATCCGTGACACGCTTAAGTTGACATTTATATCAGTTATGAGTTTAATACCACAAATGCTTGACACCGACCGCCGGCAGCAGCCAAACCGTTCGTGGGACGCCGGTTAAATTTTTTGCAGGATTTCCTATGGCGCAACAATCCAGACCCCAAGGCGTGCAACCGAAACCCCATGCCGTTCACGATATCGTGCAGCATGCATTGCGCAGCGCCGCGACAGCCGCAACAGCCAATGGCGCTATCGACGCGCTCGGCGACGCCCTGCTCGAACTCGAACGCCTGGTTGGAAACAGCAGCCAGCAGACGCACTGAGCCGTTACGGATTCAGACAGGACGTTCCAATGGAATACATCGAAAGCTTGCGTCTGTTTCGCACGATCGTCGAGGTCAAAAACTTTCGGCGCGCGGGGGAAATTCTGGGCTTATCGCCGTCGGCGGTCTCGCGCGCGATCGCTTCTTTGGAGGGCCGACTAAGCTCGCGCCTGTTCCATCGCTCCACCCGCCAGTTTTCGCTAACAGAGGTTGCCGAGCGCTTTTATGACGGGTGTTGCCGCATCCAATCCAGTTTTCAATCGCGATGTTCTACTTGACGGATTGGGTATTGGTGTACTGCCTGCAAGCTTTATTGAGCAGGACATAAAGGCAGGGAGGCTAGTCCGTCTGCTGGAAGAGTTTGAAATCGCGGATACGGCGGCCGAAGTCCGCCTCGCTTACAGCGGGCGAACGCTTCTACCCGCGAAAGTGAGAGCGTTTATCGACCACGCCGCGGAATTCCTCGAAGAGGCGTGAAGTAAAGCGCGTCAGAAAGCCTGAAGCCGGATAGATGGCGAGAGAAAAACCCAGCCTCTCCAACTCATCCGGCGCAAGCTCGCGCCCGCTAAGCGCGCAGCGGTCTCAATCCCGCGCGAACCTCTTGCGCAAAGAGAAGCGGCTGCTCCCACGCCGCGAAGTGCCCACCCTTTTCAGGCCGGTTGTAATAGATGAGATTGTGATACGCCCGCTCCGTCCAGCTACGTGGAGCCTGATAGTTCTCACCGGGAAAGGCACTGATAGCGGCTGGCACGGAGACATCGGCGGCCGCGTAAAAGTTGAAATGCGATTCCCAATAGAAACGCGCTGCGGAAATTCCCGTGTTTGTCAGCCAGTAAAGGGTGATGTCGTCGAGGACGTCGTTCCGGGTCAGCTCGCCCGATGAGTGTCCGTTGATCGTTCGCCCGTATACGGCCGAAGTGAGTGCCGACGCCGGCTGGCCATAGCCGTCCGGGTGATCGAGAAGCCAGCTTGCCAGTGCCACGGGCGAGTCGGACAGGCCGTAGAGCGTTTGAGGGCGCGTACCCTGCTCCAATGCGTAGGCACGCCGCTTCGACAGCGCGCTCAGTTGGTCATAGGCGAGTTTTTCTTCGGCCGAGAGGCCGGCTGGCGCCGGATCGTTGACTTGTAGCGCCTTTGCGATCTCGGGTGGAACGGTCGCGGGGAAGTTGACGTGAATGCCGATCAATTCAGGCGGCGCCTGTTTAGCCATCACATTTGCCAGAATGCCACCCAGGTCGCCACCTTGCGCCGCGAATTTCGCATATCCCAGGCGTTTCATCAGCACTACCCAGGCACGAGCCGTGCGCTCCGGACCCCAGCCGATTTCCCTGGGTTTGCCTGAGAATCCGTAGCCCGGCAACGAGGGAATAACCAGATGGAAAGCGTCCGATGCGCTCGCACCGTAGGCCGTCGGGTTGGTCAGCGGGTCGATGACCTTCAGTTGCTCTATGACCGAACCGGGCCAGCCGTGCGTGACCACGAGCGGCATCGCGTTTTCATGTTTCGAACGCACGTGGATGAAATGGATATCGACGCCGTCGATCTCGGTCACAAAGTTTGGCAGCGCATTTAACTTCGCTTCCACCTTGCGCCAGTCGTAATCGGTCGACCAGTGATGCGCGAGTTCCTGAATCAGCGCGAGCGGCACGCCTTGCGAATCATCGGTGACCGTTTCCCGATCCGGCCATCTCGTCGCCTTAATGCGTCGCCGCAAATCGATCAGTTGCGACTCGGGCACATGGATGCGAAGCGGACGTATGGCCGTTTTGTCGCCACCCGTCGGTTGGGTAACGTCAGTGATGGCCAGTTTCGTGTCCGCAAAGGCAAGCTGACTCAATGAGCCGGCGGCAACAGCGGCCGCTGCCACACTAACAAAGCGACGGCGAGAGGGAGATTGGGGAAGCATGTTGTCTGACATAAGTTTTCCGATTGTCGAAAAAGCGATGTTCTCGATGAGTCGCAGCGTGGTCTCACACGCTATCGATTGCGATCGCGATAGAACTGTGTCCGCAGTAACGAGGAGGCGTTAAGCGGTGTCCTTGCCGCGTGTGAACTCGGCAGCGTGGAGTTGCACGAATTCGCGCATGCCAATCGGGGCCCTGCCGGTGAGCTCGAATAGATCGTCGGTCATGCGGTCGTATCTGCCCTGCGTGTGGAGTTCGGCCATCACGCCGAGGTGATCGACGAGATGCGCCGGTACGCCCGCTTCCCGCAGCGTGTTGGTCCACGCAGATAGCGGCACGTCGCGGTAACGGATCGTCCGGCCCAGTGCGTCGGAAAAGGCACGAGCGTAGTGCTCAAGATCAGCCGACTCGGATCCGGTCAGGTTGTAGATACGGCCGATTTGCGGCGCCGGGTCGTCGAGAACGACGGATACGGCACGCGCCACGTCGACGGCCGAGATCGGCGAGGTGCGGCTAGCGCCTAACGGCAACACCAACTCGTCGCGATCGCGCACACCTGCATCGGCAAGGCGCAGAAAGAAACCTTCGAGAAAAACTGTGGGCCGCATCGTAACAACCGGCAACCCGGACCATGCCAATACCTGCTCGGCGAGCCAGTGCAATTTGTGCTGAGGGCTGTTGGTGCTCTGCGTGATGCTCATTTCCGTCACCGTCATCTGCGACATGTTCACAAGGGCTTCGATCCCATGATGGCGCGCCACGGCGGCGACGTTGACTGCGGCTTCCAGATAGTTCGCCGAGATCGACATGCCAAAATAAACGCGCGCACAGCCCTCGATTGCACGATGCATCGAGGCGAGATCGGTCAAATCGCCCAGCATGACCTCGGCGCCGAGCCGACGTAGATCTTCAGCGCGCTCATCTTCCCGGCGAACCAGAGCGCGTACTTTGTGCCCCTTGGCGAGGAGCATTTCCGTGACTTTGTGCCCGATGCCACCGATCGCGCCGGCGGCTCCGGTAACCAGAATCGGGCGATCCTTTGCAGTCTTAATGTTCATACCTTTTTCCTCTTCGTAAATACTAGACGGTTTACGCATATGCACGCTTAAGGACCGACCACGTCCCGTCGGTGAAGTTATTCAGGTCAGCTTTTCCACGCTCGCTGATGATCGCCTTGCAGGAATTGGATCATCGAAATGAGGGGCCGTAAATTTCTTGTCAGCGTCGTGCGGTCGTGACAATTGCGGCGCCCAAGGTCTGATCGGCTGAGTTGTCCAAATTCAACGATGAGTACAAGCAGATTGAATTGAGACGCGTTGATTCCGAACGGACGTACCGCTTCGTCGTAGATCGCGGTCAAGACCCTGGAAATCTGCCGTGTGCGCGTCAGCAGACAATTCCGCGCGATCTCGCGACTCACGGTACTGCCCGCTTTGTGTTGAACGTCTAACGACATGTTCGGCTCATGTTGCATACGCTATATATTGAAGGTCAAATTTCAGACTGCGAATGATCTGTACGATTCAAGCGCGAGCAATGGGACAACCGCCTTACCGATCGGACTCACTGCTCAATGAGCGTATTTGAACGCGTCGACGTATGCCGCATGTGTCCAGGATAGGTGGCTTTTGTCAGTAGATGTGTCAGAGCAGCGGCTAAATACGTTGCGTTACAAAACGAAACCGCGGCGGTGAACACGACGTATCCGTTGCTATCGGGAGGCTGCACGGATGGAGGCGACGCGTCAGCAGGGCTTCCGGTTTAGCGATCTGGCAGCATCGCTTGCTGTCAGCGAACGCACGCTTAATCGCCGTTTTAAGGAAGCCGTCGGGCTAGCGCCACTCACGTAGCCGCAAAATCTGCGCATCGAAGTCGCGAAACGCTCGCCGGAAACGCGGCCGATTGGGCTCGAGGCGGTGAGCCAACGTGTCGGTTATGGCGATATCAGCACATTTCGGCAATTGTTCAAGCGCAAGACCGGGTTGTCGCCGAGTGCCCGACCTAATCGCACACCCGACATTTCGCCGATGCGGCGGTGCATTTCACCAGCATTGATTCAGATCAAATCATTTATGTGCACCGGGATGAATATGGGTAATCTCGCACCGCCGGAGCGGTCACGGCTGAGCGGTTTGCTCGACCACCGCGCTACGGCGCAACCACCCCGCGAAGATGCTCCGTCAGCGCGCGATTGCCGCCGATCTGGCGTAGGACTTGCTTGCCCCAGTATCCGCACGACCCCAGCAAACGACCGGGGCTGACTCGCAGGAGGAGACAATGCGCGATGAGGTCTGTCACGCTGTAACATCAATGGCGGCTCGTGAGCCTGGCTGGCTTACGCCGTCGATTCAGAAATCTCACGAACGCTCCGAAACCTTTGGCTTGAGCGCCTCGACGCGACCGGACTATGACGTGTTGCCGACCGCGGAACTCGCGCTGAAACTGGAGCAAAGCCGTGTCCTCTGCGCGCATGCCACGCCGGTGATGGAATCGCTGCATGAGCAGATCGTCAACACGCAGAGCATGATCGTGCTGACCGACTCGCAAGGGCTGATCCTTCATTCGATCGGCGACGATGATTTTCTACGGCGCGCAGAGAAAGTCGCCCTGCGCCCTGGCGCGAACTGGGCTGAAGACCGGCAAGGTACAAACGCTATCGGCACGGCGCTCGCCGAGCAATGCCCGACAGTCGTGCATGGTGAGCAGCACTATCTGGCCGCCAATCGCTTTCTGACCTGCTCCAGCGTGCCAATCCTCGATCCGTACGGCGATCTGATCGGCGTGCTCGATGTCACTGGCGACCATCGCAGCTATCACCAGCACACCATGGCGCTAGCGAAAATGTCCGTGCAGATGATCGAAAACCATCTGTTTACCAATACCTTTCGAGAAACGTTGCAAATTGCCTTCCACGGTCGCCCTGAATTTCTCGGCACCTTGATGGAGGGCATCGCCGCATTCACCTGCGATGGCCGCTTCCTGTCCGCCAATCGCAGTGCACAATTCCAGTTTGGCCTGCCGCTGGCCAGCCTGCGCGCGCATACCCTGTCGTCGCTTTTCGGCCTCACCAGCGCGCAACTGATCGATAGCCTGCGAGTCAGCCGGGACCGGTATCTGTCGTTGAACCTGAACAACGGCGCGGTGGTCTGCGCGCACGTCGAGTTCCGGCGCGCCACATACGCCGATGACAGCCGGCCGCCGCAGGAGCGACGCGAGCGACCTACGGCACACCGCGTGGAGCCGCCATCACCGGCCGTGGGGGCGCTGTCGAAACTCAGCTATCTGGACACTGGCGACCCGCAGATCACGGCCGTCATCGCCAAAGTCCGCAAAGTGATCGGCAAGGACATTCCGATCCTGATTACCGGAGAGACGGGGACCGGCAAGGAACTCCTGGCTCAGGCAATCCATAACGACTCTCCGCGACGCTCAGGTGCGTTCGTCGCGGTCAACTGCGCGTCGATCCCGGAAACGCTGATCGAATCGGAGTTGTTCGGTTATGAGGAAGGCGCGTTCACCGGCGCGCGGCGCAAAGGCGCCAGCGGCAAACTGCTGCAGGCCAATGGCGGCACGCTGTTTCTCGACGAAATCGGCGACATGCCCTATCCGTTGCAAGTGCGGCTGCTGCGCGTGTTGCAGGAGCGCCTCGTCAATCCGCTTGGCTCGTCGAAATCGATACCGGTCGATATCGCCATCATTTGCGCGACACACCGCGACCTGCGCGACATGATCGCCCAGAACCGCTTTCGCGAGGACCTGTATTACCGGCTGAACGGCATGGTGGTCAAATTGCCGCCGCTGCGCGAGCGGACGGATCTGTCCGCCGTCATCGACAAGATGCTGCAATGCGCGTCGTCCGAAAGCGCGGACGGACAGCGCCTGAGCGTCGCCCCGGACGTGATGGCATTGTTCGGGCAGTGCGCGTGGCCGGGCAATTTTCGCCAACTCGGCAATCTCCTGCGCACAGCCGCCGTCATGGTCGATGCGGACGGCGAGATCCGCCGCGAGCATTTGCCCGATGACTTCTTCGACGGCTTGCGGACCATTGCCGCAGCGCGTGCAAGTACCGTCGACACGTTGCAGCTCCCAAGCGGACGCCTGGAGGATGTCGCCGCCAGCGTCATCGCCCAGGCCGTCGCGCAGCATGGCGGCAACGTGTCGGCCGCCGCCCGCGCGCTCGGGGTCTCGCGCAACACGATCTATCGCAAGTTACCGGCGCAAGGCGCAGGCGACGTCGAAGACGCGATATGACGCGGTGGTGTCACAAGTGTTCCAATTTGCAACAGCGGTGTACTCGAATTGAACAGCTCGTTGCGGATCTCACCCGCCTCGATAGTTTTATTTTGCGCAGCAAGCACTGCATTCATTCCCAATAACGCATCCATTCGGGATGCAAAACATGTGATGCGCCCGGCAATTCCGGCAAGCCAAAATTTATAAGTCCGGCACAGACTTTGCATTCGATGGATACGACCGCTTACTCAATGCGGTTTCTCAATCACATGACTTGCTCAAGGAGACAACCATGCAATGGACTACCCCCGCTTATTCCGATCTGCGTTTCGGTTTTGAAGTCACGATGTACATCGCCAATCGCTGAAGCAAGCATGAAGCGCCGCACGCCTCTCGCATGAGAGAGCGTGCGTGACGGCGCCCGGAGCATGGCTCATGAAGATCAAGATTCTTGGTTCAGGTGCGGGCGGCGGACTGCCGCAATGGAACTGCAACTGTGCGAACTGCAACCGGGCCCGTTACCAGACTGGCGACGTCTTGCCACGTACCCAGTCTTCGATTGCAGTGAGCGAGAACGGCATAGACTGGATTCTGATCAACGCGTCGCCGGACCTGCTTGCCCAGTTGCGCGCGAATCCGGACCTGCAGCCCGGCCGCTCGATCCGCGATAGCGCCATCGCCGCCGTAGTCCTGATCGATGCCCAGATCGATCACGTCACCGGTCTACTGATGCTGCGCGAACGCACCGCGCCTCTTCCGTTGTATGCGAGCGCTGCGGTTTTCGACGATCTCTCCACCGGGTTGCCTCTCGTTCCGCTGCTCGAACACTACTGCGGTGTCGAGCGTCACGAGATTACGCTCGATCAAACGTTCATGGTCGCCCCTGCGCAAGGCATTCGCTTCACGGCGTTGCCGATTGAGAGCAAGGCGCCGCCCTATTCTCCCCGGCGCGCGCAAGCCGCCCCCGGAGACAACATCGCATTGCTGATCGAAGACCTCGCTAGCGGCGCACGCGTCTTCTATGCGCCAGGTCTCGCGAGTGCACCGGAACCTGTGCTCGACGCGATGCGCTCCGCACAACTCGTTCTGGTTGACGGCACGTTCTGGTCCGCCACGGAAATGATCGACCTTGGGCTGTCCACCCGCCTCGCGGCCGACATGGGCCACCTTGCGCAGTGCGGCCACCGTGGCCTGCCAGGGATGGTTCAACTGCTCGATGCGCTGCCTGATGCGACACGCAAGGTGCTGATTCACATCAACAACACCAATCCGATTCTCGACCCGCACTCCGCCGAACACGCCGTGATACGCGCACGCGGTATTGAAGTGGCACGCGACGGGATGCAATTCCAGGTATAGCCATGAACGCCCCCCTGCCCACCGCCGTTGCTCACGCCGCACCCTGGTCGCCGGCCGAATTCGAAGCCCGCCTGCGCGCGCTCGGCGCTCACTATCATATTCATCATCCGTTCAATCTGCGGATGAATAGTGGCCGATGCTCGCCGCGGCAGATTCGCGGTTGGGTCGCCAACCGCTTCTATTACCAGATCAACATCCCACTCAAAGATGCCGCGATCCTGTCCAATTGTGAGGACCGGCAGACGCGCCGTCTGTGGATCGAACGGCTGCACGATCACGATGGCTACGGCGACAAGCCCGGCGGCATTGAAGCATGGGCACACCTCGCCGACGCGGTCGGCATCGATCGCAACGCGTTATGGTCACTCGAACACGTGCTGCCTGGCGTGCGCTTCGCCGTCGACGCCTACGTGAATTTCGCGCGGCGCTCGCCGTGGCAGGAAGCGGTCTGCTCTTCGCTCACGGAGATGTTCGCGCCACAGATCCATCGCGACAGGCTGGCCGGATGGCCTGACCTGTACCCATGGATCGATGCGCAAGGTCTTCAGTACTTTCGCAGCCGCATTCCACTTGCCCAGCGCGACGTCGAGCACGGACTCGACGTCACGCTCAATCATTTCAAAACACCGGACGCGCAACAGCGCGCCCTCGATATCCTGCGCTTCAAGCTCGACATTCTGTGGTCGATGCTCGATGCGATCGAAAAGGCTTACCCGGTATGAACGCCCCGCTCCCCGACTACCACGCCAGCTTGCGACCACATCTGCGCACGATGTTCCGCCTGCAATGGGAAGACGTTCAGGATGCCTACGTCTTGCTCTATCCAGAAGGCATGGTCAAGCTCAATCCGAGTGCCGGCGAAATTCTCGCGCGCTGTGACGGAACCCGGGAACTGGACGACATCATCGACGAACTGGAAGACCTCTTCAACGCGTCGAACCTTGCCGCCGACGTGTACCGCTTCATCGATCATGCGCGGCAACGCGGCTGGCTGGATTGACATGACCACGACGACCGACACGCCGGGCACGCGCCCGTCCCCGCCACTTTGGCTGCTGGCGGAGCTCACATACCGCTGCCCACTTCACTGCGCGTTCTGCTACAACCCCATCGACTTCGCCAGTCATGGCGCCGAACTCGACACGCAGACCTGGCGCGACGTGATCACACAGGCGCGCCGCTTGGGAGCCGCGCAAATTGGCTTCTCGGGCGGCGAACCTCTGGTGCGTGACGACCTCGAAACGCTGGTCGGGCACGCTCGTGGACTCGGCTTCTACACAAATCTGATTACCTCGGGTGTCGGACTAAACGGGCAGCGCATCGCTGCCCTAAAAGAGGCAGGTCTCGATCATATCCAGCTCTCGTTTCAGGACTCGACGCGTGAGCTGAACGATTTCGTCTCCAGCGCGAAGACCTTCGAACTGAAACAGCGTGTTGCGCGTCTTATCAAGGCGCACGGCTACCCGATGGTGCTCAATTGCGTGCTGCATCGCTATAATCTGCCGCATGTCGGGCAGATTATCGACATGGCGCTGGAGATGGGTGCGGACTACCTCGAACTGGCGAACACGCAGTACTACGGCTGGGCGATGCTCAACCGTGAGCAACTGATGCCGACCGCTGAACAATTGCAGGAAGCCGAGGCCACCGTTAATCAATACAGGGAACGGCTCGGCGATCGATGCCGCATCCTGTTCGTGATCCCCGACTACTTCGAAGCACGCCCGAAGGCCTGTATGAACGGCTGGGGCTCGGTATTTCTCGGCATCGCGCCGGACGGCACCGCACTGCCATGCCACGCGGCACGCTCGTTGCCGGGTTTGGACCTGCCCCGCGTGCAGGACGCTTCGCTGGCGGACATCTGGTCCCACAGCCATGCGTTCAATGCGTTTCGCGGCGAAGGCTGGATGCGCGAACCATGCCGGAGTTGTGACGAGCGCGAGACCGATCACGGAGGCTGCCGCTGTCAGGCGTACCTGTTGACTGGAGACGCCGCAGCCGCCGACCCGGTCTGCGCAAAATCCGCGCATCACGGGCAAATCGAACAGGTCGTGACGCTGGCGCGGCGGCCGGCGCGTGACGCTGAAGCACAACCGCTGATTTTCCGCAGTACGGATAATTCGTTGCGTTTGGGATGATTCCGGATGAGATTGCGGTTTCGCGAAAGCCCGGTGATTCTCCGTATTTCACGGAAATCGCCGGGCTTTTTTATGGCATCGATCAAGGCCGTTATAGCGGTCGAACTATCGCGAAGTGCCCGCGTTGAGCGGAGTCTTCGACGCCTTGGCATTGTCGTCCGTCAGCTTCGTAGTGCCCGCGCTATAGCCGTTCGAATTCAGCAGGAACGCCATGATGTCGGCATATTCCTGCGGTTTCATCTTGCCGGGGCGATCCGCAGGCATATTGTTGGCCATGTATCCGTACACACCGCCGATCGTCAGCTTCGCATTTGCCGCCGGTGCAAAGGCCGGACCGCGTAATGCGGGCGCATTCAAACCTTGCAGATTGGGCCCGTGGCATTTCGCGCACGCACTCGAATACAGAGCTTTACCGTGCGCCACCTGCGCGCGGTCGAAGCCGGGGACATCGGCTGCCGCGCTCGCATCGACCTTGATGAAACGCCTCTTCTGCGAGCCGTGGTCGGCCGCCGACATCAAGCGCCACACCGCATCGTTACGGCCAGGGCCATCACGATAGGCAAACGTGGCCACGGATGATCCGGCCGCCTGTGCTGCCTCCGGGAGCATCCATTTGCGGGTCAAGGCCGCCAGCCGGCCGTCGGAAGCCATCTTCGCCAGCGCGGCGTCGATGCGCGGCTGCAACGCCGCGCCGTTCTTCCCGAACGCGAATACCAGTTGCCAGTCGGCATACGGCGAGACAGTATTCGCAATCCGGAAGTGCTGTTCCGGGTGCGCGATCGCATAAGCAACAACCGCCGGGTACCAGACGATCGCGCGCTGCGCATGACCGCTTGCCACTGCATGGACCGTGAGTGCCGCCGTGTTCTCCAGGTCGAGCGTGACGTTGGGTTGCTGCACGGCGATCAATTGCGCCGGGCTCGCATATGTTGCCGCAACGACTTCCGCGCTGCCGGCCTGCGTAGACGATTCGCGCGTCGTGACGCTGACGTAGCCAGAGTGCAAATAACCGCGCGAGAAGGTCAGCTTACTGCCTGAACCATCGGCGACGGTCGAACGCGGAAAGCCGGCGATCACGTCGCATTTGCGCGCAAGCGCCTTGTTGAGTTCCTTCAGCGAAACGCCGTCGTCGTCACTACTGTCGAATCCTCCGGGGGCAAGCGACAGCGCAATCCCCGCAGTGCGAAGTGCTTCGCGCGCCACCGCCTCGTCCAGCGCCATTGATGGACTGCCAGGAAACGTGCAAACGCGCACGCCCGTACCCGCGCTGGCGAGTCCCGGTGTGAGAGCGCCGGTGGCCAACAGAATACCGGCAAAAGCGAACCAGTTAAGTCGAGTCTTCATGATCTTGCTTCCGGAAAGAGCCTGGCGGCCACGGCTGAACGGCCGCGCCCATTTCGGCCCGGCCAAAGTGTCGCGGCAGCCACGTGAACATCAGCCGTGGTTGAGCGCAAACACGTATAGCGTGCCGCCGCGCGGGACCTTCTCTGCGGCTTTCGCCATCGGCCCACCCCAGATCGGGTTTGCGCCGCCGTAACCGGCGAGAATGGCGACGTACTCCTGACCGTTGACCTCGAACACCGACGGTTGAGCCACGATTCCGCTCGCGAGTTTCGGGCTTTGCCACAGCACCTTGCCGGTCGTCACATCGAACGCATACAGGTGGCCGTCGAGCGAGCCGCTAAAGGCGAGCCCTCCTGCGGTGGTCGCTACGCCGCCGTTCCACGGCAGCTTGCTCCAGTGACTCCAGAGTTTCTTGCCGGTATCGACATCGATCGCCTGCAGTTCGCCATAACCCTTGCTGCCCGGTTCCGGTTTGATTTCGAACCCTTCGCCGAGATACGGCAACCCTTCCATATAGTTCACCGATTTTCCGGACAGCGACATGCACGCATGCAACGCCGGCACGATAGCGATATGTTTGTCCGGGTCGTATGAGACCGACCACCAGTTCTTGCCGCCGAGGAAGCTCGGGCAGGTTTCGATCGTCGTGCCGGCCTTGGGATATTTCGACGCGTCCTGGATCGGCGCGCCCTCTGGCGTATAGCCAGTCACCGAGGTTGCCGTAACGAAAGGTTTCGCGTAGATCAGCTTGCCGGTGCCACGGTCGATCGCGTGGAAGAAGCCATTGCGGTCCGCATGGATGATGGCGTCGTACTCCTTGTTCTCGTACTTGATCGTGGCAAGCACCGGTGTATTGACGCCGTCGTAATCCCACGTGTCATGCTTCGTGTACTGGTAATGCCATTTGAGGTTGCCGGTTTTCGGATCGAGCGCGAGCAGCGAGTCGGAGTACAGGTTGTCGCCCGGCCGTAGATCGGCGAGCCACGGGCCCGGGTTGCCGACGCCCCAGTAAAGCGTTTTCGATGCGGCGTCATACGTACCTGTCAGCCAGGCCGGTGCGCCGCCATGCTCCTGCATGCCGTTCGGCCACGTATCGGCGCCCTTTTCGCCGGCCGCCGGCACCGTAAAGCGCTTCCACAGTACGTTTCCGTCATTGGGATTCAAGGCCGCGATAAAACCACGCGCACCGTATTCGCCGCCTGCGCTACCCACCACAAGCGCGCCGTCGAGCGCGAGCGGCGCCAGCGAGAACGCGTAACCCAGACCCGGCTCGAACATTTGCTTGCGCCAGACAAGCGCACCGGTCTGCGCGTCCAGCGCAACAACGTCGCCGCTCAGCATTGCGACATAGACGTTCTTGCCATACAGCGCCACACCCCGGTTGATCACGTCGCAACACGCAGTCTTGAACGATTCAGAGCCGAGCTTGGGCTCGAACTTCCAGAGTTGCTTGCCGGTTACAGCATCAAAAGCATAGACGTTGTCTTTCGGCGTGGTCACGAACAGGTAGCGGCCATTGACGATCGGCGTGGCCTCGAATCCCTGTTGCAGATCCGCCGGAAACTTGTAGCTCCACACCTGCTTGAGTTTCTTGACGTTGGTTGGGTCGAGTTGCTTGAGCGGTGAATGCGCCTGGCCGTTATAGGTGCGGTAATACGTGAGCCAGCCGGGATCGCTTTGCGCGGCGGTCAAACGCTCATAGGTGACGGCTGGATAGTCGTCCGCAGCTGCGGCCGACGCGAATACCAGACTGACGGCCGCGGCTACGCTCATTGCAAGCGAAGTGGACCGCTTCGCCAAAGCTAAACGTGCTTTCATCCTTGTCTCCTGTTGAATTGTCGACGCGAGGCCATGCGGCGGCGCCATCGTTCAGTGATCGCAGACTGCCTGCGAACCGTTCAAGGCAAATCGCGTGCCATTCGCCGCAGCGCGGCTGCGAGCAACGATGGCTCTCGAAGAGCACGCGGGGCTTCGCAGCGAAGCGGCCGTCATGGCACAGCGCCGGTGTTGCACGCTGGCGCAGTCACCCGGCAATGTGTTGCTAAAAATGACACTTGCCATACCGGTAGATCGAACGACGCACAGGGCCACTCCACGCGTTGACATGTATACGCCGCGGCCAGCGTCTCGTTGCCCGCACGCCTATCGCGATGGAGATGAGGGTCAATGGCACGCTTCTCGCTGAATGCCACGCACGATGAAGAGCGTCAGGACGGCGGACACGCGGAGCCAACGCAGGCTTTCCCCATCGACACCAGCCACACAATCAACCGGAGGAGTCAGGTATGAATCACGCAGATATGCAGTTTCTCGACGTCGAATTTCCGTACGCGCGGCAATACGCCAATTTCATCGGCGGCCAATGGATTGCGCCGGTACGCGGCGAATACTTCGACAACTTGTCACCCATCACCGGTGAACCCTTTACGTCGGTCCCCCGCTCAACAGAAGAAGATATCGAACTCGCCCTCGATGCCGCCCATCGCGCCCGCAAAGCCTGGGCCGATACCTCGCCGGCCGTGCGCGCGACGATCCTGAACCGTATTGCCGACCGCATGGAGCAGAACCTCTCGCGCATTGCGTTCGCCGAATCGATCGACAACGGCAAGCCGATCCGCGAAACGCTCGCCGCTGACATCCCGCTCGCGATCGACCACTTTCGCTATTTCGCCGGTTGCATTCGCGCACAGGAAGGCGCGCTCTCCGAGATCGATGCCGATACCGTGGCTTATCATTTCCACGAGCCGCTTGGTGTGGTCGGGCAGATCATTCCGTGGAATTTTCCGATCTTGATGGCCGTGTGGAAGATCGCACCCGCGCTCGCCGCGGGGAACTGCATCGTGCTCAAGCCTGCTGAGCAAACTCCAGCGTCGATCCTCGTGCTGATGGAGTTGATCCAGGACCTGCTGCCGCCAGGTGTGCTTAACGTGGTCAACGGATTTGGCCTGGAAGCCGGCAAGCCGCTCGCTTCGAGCAAGCGCATCGCGAAGATTGCTTTCACGGGTGAGACATCCACAGGCCGCCTGATCATGCAGTATGCGAGCCAGAACATCATTCCCGTGACGCTCGAACTCGGTGGCAAGAGCCCGAACATTTTCTTCGCCGACGTGATGGATCGCGACGACGGCTACTTCGACAAGGCGCTCGAAGGTTTCGCGATGTTCGCGCTGAATCAGGGTGAAGTCTGCACGTGCCCGTCGCGTGTACTGATCGATGAGAAGATCTATGACCGCTTCATGGAGCGCGCCCTGAAACGCGTCGCCGCAATCAAGCAGGGACATCCGCTCGACACGAAGACAATGATCGGCGCCCAGGCCTCCGAGGAACAGCTCGAAAAAATCCTCTCATATGTCGATCTCGGCAAGCAGGAAGGCGCTGACTGTCTGATCGGCGGCGAACGCAATGCGCTCGGCGGCGAACTGAGCAAAGGCTACTACGTGAAGCCGACGGTGTTCCGTGGCCACAACAAAATGCGTATCTTCCAGGAAGAAATCTTCGGGCCCGTAGTGTCGGTGACGACATTCAAAAACGAAGAAGAAGCGCTCGAAATCGCCAACGATACGCTGTACGGTCTCGGCGCGGGTGTATGGACTCGCGACGGTGCGCGTGCCTATCGCTTCGGCCGGGAAATCCAGGCCGGCCGCGTGTGGACGAATTGCTATCACGCCTATCCGGCGCATGCGGCATTCGGCGGATACAAACAGTCCGGCATCGGCCGCGAGACGCACAAAATGATGCTCGACCACTATCAGCAGACCAAGAATCTGCTCGTGAGCTATAGCGAGCAGCCGCTGGGTTTCTTCTAATCCACTACGTACGGATCTGGAGCGGTGTGAGGCACGTTACGCACGTTACTCGACACCTGCGTCACCAAGCTTGTCTAATGGAAAAAGCACCGCACTCTTTACCTGTGCGTAATCGCGCGATCCGGAATATGTCGAGCAGCGACTTCGCGCATGCTGCGAAGTCGCTGCTCGAGGGTCACGAGTGTTGCTTTAGTTGGCGGACGCGATGGCTATCGCGTTTCTGCATTTAGACGGCGAGTGTCTTGTCGCCAACCAGTTTGCTACCTGCCGCGTCGAGCTTGCTCTGCAGTTCGGCCTTACGCTTCGCCATTTTTTCGCCGAGTGCGCGGAGATCACAAGGGGTCTTGCGCAGTTCCAGAAAGAGTTCCTCTTCTTCTTCCTCGACATGATGACCCACCATCTCGCTCATTACTTTGAAGGTCGCATCGAAGCCCTTGTCGCCGGCCTTCATGGTTTCAAATTTGGCGATCAAGGTCTTGACGAGGAAATGTTCGACATACGCTTCCTCGACGTCTATCGCGTCGCTGTCAGGTAATGCTTCCTGTGCGGCCGGATAGAGCAGTTCCTCTTCGAGCATCGTATGAATGGAAAGCTCTTCGCAGGCACGCTGCGCCAGTGCCGACTTCGCCTCAAGATCGTCGTCGGCCGCTTTCTCGAATGCGGTGAAAAGTTTTTCCACTGCGCGATGCTGGGCCTCGAGAAAAGCCAGTGCGTCGGGCGCGCCCGAGCCCGTTTCCGGTTTGTCCTGTTTGGTGGTTTGCATGTCGATCTCCTCGGCCATAGGGTTGACTGCAACGCGGCTGGTTGCAGCGATTGAGCACCATGTACCGCAACCCGCATGCCTGGACGCTGTCAGGCCTCAGGGCGGCTTGGAAAACGACATTACCAACGACCGGTCAGGCGCCGAGCGAGCGAGGCGCAACGTCTCGAAGGCTATACCCGACGTCGTTGAGCAACTCATCGGAAGTCTTGTCTGATACGAGAAGCGGATCGCGACTGGTCCATTTTCCGTCGCTGCGCGCTCGACATAGGCGCTCAACCGCCGCCGCGCTTCGACAGTGTCGTTGCCACAAAAGTGCAGTGCACGGTCGAGAAGAATCAGATCCGTGGTGTCGTAAAACAGCGGCACATAAAACACGCGCCTGTGCCGCTACACCCACAGCAATCCGAGAATAGCGTTGAAGCAGTAAAAAGAAGACTACGAAAGCACTCCTACTTCTCCACAACGCCCAATAACGCCTGTTTGCCACCGACGTATTTGTACAGCGAGATCACACCATGCCGCAGATCGCCTCTCGAATCGAACTGCGTTTCGCCGAGCACGCCGTGGTAGTCGGTCGCCGGCATCGCGGCGAGAATCTTCGCGGAGTCCGTTGACTGCGCGCGCTTCATCGCTGCAACGATCACGCCGACCGCGTCGTACGCAAACGGAGAATTCAAGACCGGCGCATAGCCGAAACGCTTCTTGTAGCGTTCGACAAACGCCGGACCTTCGGCCATCTTGAGCAGCGGCGCGCCGGCAATCGAGCAGATCACGTTATCGGCGGCGTCGCCCGCGAGCTTCGCGAGGTCGTCGGCACACAAGCCGTCGCCGGCGAGCACTTTGATCGTGATGCCGAGCTGCTTCGCCTGCTTCGCGAACGGACCGCCGGTGCCGTCGAGGCCACCGTACATGATCGCGTCCGGCTTCTCGCCCTTGATCTTCGTGAGAATCGCGCGGAAATCGACGGCCTTGTCTGTGCTCGCGTCGTGCGACAACACCGTGATGCCATTCGCCTTCGCCTGCTTTTCGAACTCGACCGCGAGACCCTGGCCGTAGGCGGTCGAATCGTCGACGATCGCCACCGTCTTCACCTTCAACGTTTTTGCGGCGTAATCGGCGAGGGTTGGTCCCTGTTGTGCGTCGGTGGCGACCACGCGATACGCAGTCTTGAATCCCTGCAATGTATACGCCGGGTTGGTCGCGGACGGCGACACCTGTACGACACCGGCATCGTTATAGATCTTCGACGCAGGGATGGTCGAACCGGATTGCATATGCCCGACTACCGCGACCACTTTGTCGTCCACCAGTTTCTGCGCAACCTGGGTCGCCTGACGCGGATCGCCCGCATCGTCCTGCGCGTCGAACACCAGCGTCACCTTCTGTCCGCCGATCACGAGCCCCTTCTGGTTGATTTCCTCGATCGCCAGGCGCGCGCCGTTTTCCGTGTCCTTGCCCAGATACGAAGCCGGCCCGGTCACGGGCGCGACTTCGCCGATTTTCACCATCTCGTCGGCACGGGCGACGCCCACGACAGCCGCCGCCAATGTACCCAGAATGCCGACAGTCGCCATGCCGCGACCCAAGGCTGTGCTTTTGCTCATGCTTCACCCGAATAATAGTGATGGTTGGGGCACGCGACTGCATGCGGCCGATCTTCCTGCCTTCGTCGGATCCCCCGGGCCTCGCGGCGCGGCGTCGTTCGTCAGCGGTTCCAAATTTATGCAGCCAGAAAGCGGCGGCATTGAACCGATCTGCCGGAAAATAGAAGAATTGCGTCAGGCGCCAATTGCGCGGATTCGCGGCACCTCACCGTATAATCAGCGCGAACCGCCCTCGAGTTTGCGCATGCCGACTGCCCGCTCTTTCCCTCCTGCGTCCCCAGCCACTGAGCCGACGGCTCACGAACTGGTCGAGCAACTGGACGCACTGCCGCGGGCGTTGCAGGCCCACCCGAGCCGCTCCGAAGCCGAGCTGAGCGTGGGCATTCTGTTGTGGCCGCGTTTTCCGATGCTGTCGCTCGCCGGCTTGTGCGACGCACTGCGCCACGCCGCGGATCGTGGCGATCAGAGCCGCCAGTTGCGCTGTCTGTGGACCATCATCGGCGTTCAGGCTGAAGCGGTCGAAGCGAGTTGCGGCATTCCGGTGAGGGTGCAATCGGCGTTTCCCGATGTCACGCAATTCGACTACGTCGTCGTGATCGGCGGATTGCTGCCGTATCTGGATCAGGTCGACCGGCGCTACTGGGACTATCTGCAGCAGGCCGCACAAGCGGGCATTCCGCTGGTCGGCATGTGCACCGGCAGTTTCGTGCTGGCGCGGGCCGGTTTGCTTGAAGACCGCGTTGCCTGCGTCCACAGCTTCCATCTCGACGATTACAGGCGCATGTTTCCATCACTGCGCGTGATTACGCACGCCGACTATCTGATCGACGGCAACCGCATCACCTGCGCGGGCGGCATCTCGGTGGTCGAGCTCGCCGCGCGTCTGATCAGCCTGCACTGCGGACCGGACCGCGCGTCGAAGGTGATTCATCAGATGACCGTCAGCCGTCAGGGCGGCTCGTCGTTCGTCGAGCGCCGCGCCGCGCTGGGTTATCTATCGGTTGAGGACGCGACCGTGCGTCACGCGGTATTGCTCATGGAAGAGAATCTGGAAGCGCCGCTGAACATCGCGGTCATCGCGAAGATGATCGGCACGAGCGTGCGTAACCTCGAACGCGCGTTCATGAGCGAGATGAACGCGTCGCCAAATGAATTTTATCGGCGCATGCGGCTGCGCTACGCGCGCTGGATGCTCGTCAACACGGCGCGCAAGATCACCGACATCGCCTACGAATGCGGCTTCGCGGATTCGGCGCACTTTATCCGGGCATTTCGCGAAGCGTATGGCGTGACACCGGGCAAGCTGCGCGCCTCGCGCAGCGCTGCAACCAGCTGACCGTCCCGTCTCCAACACCATCCTCACGAGCGCTTCATCTCACCAGGCTGGTACCTGTCGCGTTTCTTCTACTTTTCGGCAAATCGGTGCAATTCCTCCGCACCGGCCCCGTCGTACATTCAGGTCATCGGGCAAGCCATGCATCGTGCTGCCCCTAACGCAAAAGATCGCGAAGATCACGCAAGAGAGCGAGTGCAGCGGTATGCGGATATTGATCATCGGCGCGGGCGTCATCGGCCTGTCGAGCGCGTATTACCTGAGCCGCGGGGGCTATGACGTCACGGTAGCGGACCGGCATGCGGAGGTCGCCAGCGAAACCAGTTTCGGCAACGGCGGGCAGCTGTCGTATAGCTACGTCGCGCCCCTCGCCGGCCCCGGCGTCGTGTCGAAACTGCCGCGCTGGCTGACGCAGCGCAATTCGCCGGTACGTTTCCGGCCGAAGCTGAGCGTCGAACAGTGGCGCTGGTGCTTCGAATTCCTGTCCGCGTGCACGCGCGCACGCAGCGAGCTGACCACGCAAAAGCTGCTGTCGCTGTCGTTCCTGAGCCGCACGCTGATGCACGAACTCATCGCCGCCGAACCTTCGCTCGATTTCGACTTCGTGCGCTCCGGCAAGCTCGTGCTGCATCGTGACGCCAACGCCATGCAAAGCGCGGTGGATTTGCTGGCGTTCCAGCGCACGCTCGGTTGTGAACAGCAAGCGCTGAGCGCCGAAGCATGCGTAGAAATCGAGCCGGCGCTTGCGCATGCCCGGTCGTTTCTGGCCGGTGGCATTCATACGCCGAGCGAAGACACGGCCGATTGCCGGCGCTTCTGCAAAGGTATCGAGGCGGTGCTGCGCGAGCGCGGCGTACGCTTTCTGATGAATACGCCAATCGATGCCCTGAAGTCAGGTGCACACGGCGTCGAAGCCATTTGCGATGGCGCACCGCTCGCGGCGGATCGGATCGTCGTCGCCTCGGGCGCGGGCGCGGCGCGATTGCTCAAGCCGCTCGGCATCCGCGTGGCGATCTATCCGATCAAGGGCTACAGCCTGACGTTCGATCTTCAGCCGCACATCGCGGCGCCGCGTGTGAGCATCACCGACTTCGCCCGTAAGGTCGTTTATGCGCGGCTAGGCGAACGGCTGCGGGTCGGGGGCATTGCCGATATCGATGGCTATTCGCTCGATGCGGACCCCGCGCGCTTCGCGACGCTGCGCAAGGAGACGGCCACGCTGTTTCCCGAGGTCGCCCAATCCGCCGCTGCCGGCGAGTGGACCGGTTTGCGTCCGGCAACGCCGCACGGCCTGCCGATTGTCGGACCGACGCGTTATCCGAACCTGTGGCTCAACGTAGGACATGGCGCGCTCGGCTTTACGCTCGCGACGGGTTCAGCCGCGCTGTTGGCGGATGGACTCGCGGGCAGCAACAACCGCGAACTGAGCAGCGCCTTCGTCCTTTCGCATTGACGTTCGAAAGCCGACTCCCTGATGACCGCGTTTCGATTTTCCAACCTGACCAGACCCGCATGACAGCAAAAGCCAATATCGTGGTGATTGGCACAGGCGGTACTATCGCCGGCCAAGGTAAAGCCAGTGTCAATACTTCCACGTACATGTGCTCGGTACTCGGCATCGACGAGATTCTCGGCTCGATTCCGCACGCGGGCGAACTGGCGAATCTGCGCGCGGAACAACTGCTGCAAACCGGCTCCGAGAATTTCAACAACGCGCATCTGCTTGCAATCGGCAAGCGCGTCGCCGAACTGCTGGCACGAAACGATGTTGACGGCGTGGTCATCACGCATGGCACCGATACGATCGAGGAGACCGCGTACTTTCTGCATCTCACTCTCAAGAGCGCAAAGCCGGTGGTGGTGGTCGGCTCGATGCGTCCGCCATCGGCGATGAGTTCCGACGCGGCGCTGAATTTATACGATGCGCTTGCGGTTGCAACGCATCCGTCGTCGCGCGGACTGGGGACGCTGGTCGTTGCCAACAACGAGATCCATACGGCGCGTGATGTGGTCAAGAGCAACAGCTTCAAGCTCGACGCATTCCGCTCGCCATACGGTGCGCTAGGGTATGTGATCGAAGGCGCGCCGCGCTATTACCGTCGGCCCGCGCGCGTCCATACGCTCGACACGCCATGGTCGATCGATACGCTTCGCTCACTGCCAAAAGTCGATATCGTCTATGCGTATGGCGCGCTCGAACCCGGCGCGATCAGCGCAATTGCCGCGAACGCGCGTGGACTGATTTATGTGGGGACCGGCAACGGCAACGTCGCCAGTCATCTGATCGACCCGCTTCGCGATGCCGTCAGGCGGGGTGTGCATGTGGTGCGCGCCTCGCGCACAGGCAGCGGGATCGTGTTGCACAACGGTGCGCAACCCGACGACGAATACGGCTGGCTCACAGTCGACGATCAGATTCCGCAGAAGGCCCGCATCCTTCTGACGTTGGCGCTCACGCAAACCGACGACACCGCCGCGTTGCAGGCCTTCTTCGAGCGCTATTGAAGCGCGCCTGTCTTCTTTCCGACCCACTCTCATCCGATCACGCCAATCATGCAATTCATCACCGACGACCACGTGCGCCGCCTCATCACGATGCGCGACGCAATTGCCGAACTGCGCATCGCGCTCGCGGAACACGGCGCTGGCCGCGCTCCAGTTCAACCGCGCGTCAGAACAAAGGGTGAACATGTATCCGTCAGCATGATGGGCGCGATACTGCCGTCGCGCGGTGTGTGCGGTGCCAAGATCTATTCGACGCATGGCGGCCGTTTCGATTTCGTCGTTCCACTCTTTTCGAGCGACGACGGATGCCTGATATCGATTCTTCACGGCGACGCACTGACCGAATTCCGCACTGCCGCGGTCACGCGTATCGCCAGCGACGCGCTCGCCCGATCCGGCGCACGCGTGCTCGCGGTGTTCGGTACCGGCCGGCAAGCGAGAGCACATATCCGTTCGCTCGCTGACGGGTCCAGCATCGAGCGGGTGCTGATCGTCGGAATCGACCACGTGGCGCAAACGGTTGCAGAAATGCAGGCGCAGTTCCCGGACAAACTGATCGAAGCCAGCCACGCGCAAGCGGCCGCTCGCGCCGCCGATGTGATTGTCACCGCCACGCGTAGCGCGACGCCGCTCTTCGACGGCACGTGGGTGAAGCCGGGCGCATTCATCGCGGCGATCGGTTCAAGCAAACCCGATGCGCGCGAACTCGACGACGCGCTGCTGGCGCGCGCGAAAACGCTCGTCGTCGAGTCGCTGGAACAGGCCCGCAGCGAAGCGGGCGATCTGCTGATGGCCGCACCGGGTGTGGTCGCTTGGGACGACATCGTCGAACTGGGCTCGGTACTCGCCAACCGCCGGTTCGAGCATCGCGCACAAGGCGACGTGACGATCTTCAAGTCGCTCGGCTTCGGCCTCGCCGACGTTGCGTTGGCTGGTTTGATCACGCGTCGGATGAGCAACTGAAGGCAGTGGCACTGCCTTCCAGTTCATGCAGGAAAACGACGAGGCTTTAGCCGCAGACCGAACTTCAATCGATATGCAGATACGGCCCGAACCCGCGCGTGGGGCGGTCTACGAAATCAGGCTCATCACGCATCAAGACCTTCGGCATACAGCGCGCAGGGCCAACTAACGGCGGACATCTTTGTCGAGATACGCCGTGACGGCCTTGGTGAGCGCGATGCCGCGCAACTCCTCCGGCGATGCCAGATGCGCGGCGACAATCTCACGATTATCAAGCCGCAGCTCGGGCATGCAATCGAGGTGCAGTTCAAAGAAATGCACCCGGTCTCTTCGCCCGTCCCAAATGCCGCAGGCGCTACCTGCGGGGAGCAATGTGCCAGTCGACAGGCCGATCTCCTCCTCCATTTCACGCCGCGCTGCTGCATCAGGCGCCTCACCGGGGTGGACACTACCGCCAGGAAAATTCCACTTGGCCCGGTACGATGATTTCACAAGCAACAGCGCCTGACCGACGTAGATTGCGACGAGCGCGCCCTCATGGTGAGGCCGCCGAACGTGCCACCATGCGCGAGCGAACTGGAATCCGAGGCGAAGCGCCATACGCCAGACAGAGTCGATAAGCGTAGCTGGTCGCACTCGCTCAAGACTCGGCATGAGTTTTCTCCTTTCCTTTCGTGGCTGGGGGGTGTTCCGGGACGAGGCGCTAGTGCGGCTTAGGTCATTCAACGTTTGCCACACCACAACCCGGAAACCGTAGTGTAGCCAGCGGCTGCTTCTGCTCGGGAGAGCGATTATCAACAATTCGAAGACGCAAGTCGACTGGCCGTGCTACCTCGTCACAGCGGCGCTGGCCTTGTCGCAAAGAATTCATCGACCTCCCAGCGAAACCGATTGACATCCCGATTATCCCCCGTACAATAGGTTTTGTTGCAGCGCAGCAATTTACGCTGCCCTCTTGGCGCGCGGTTTTGTTTTCACTCAGAGCCCCTCGCACTCTTGCCGCCTTACCCTTACGGAGCAGTGATGAGCACTCTTATTCCCCAACAATTGGTTGCCGCCCAACAGTCCAGCCTCGAGGCGCTTTTCGGTCTGACGAACAAAGCATTTGAAGGTTTCGAACAGCTGGTCGCGTTGAATTTGCAAGTTGGTAAAGCAGTTCTCGCCGAAAACCAGGAAATCGTCGCCAAAGCCCTCTCAGCCGGCAACCCGGGCGCGCTGTTCGCGTTGCAAGCAAGCCTCTCCCAGCCTGTGGCGGATAAAGTAGTTGCATACGGCCGCCAGGTTCAAGAAATCGTGTCTGGCGTTCAGAGCGAAATCACCGCCGCGGCGACAGCACAGGGCCAGCAGTTCCAACGGGACGCACAAGGTTTCGTCGAGAGCCTTCAGAAGAACACACCGGCCGGAAGCGAATCCGCTGTTGCCGCGTGGAACTCGGTTCTCTCGGCAGCGAATGCGACTTATGAATCGGCTAACAAGGCTGCCAAACAGTTCGTGTCGAGCGTATCCGCCGTTCATTAAGACCCTGCGTCTTTCTTAGACTTTTTGCGTCTATCAATGCGAACTTCGGTTCGCATTTCTTTTTCCTGAACCGGATGTATCGAGAGGCGACTAATGCAGTGTAGGGTTGCTTCTGAACAGAACCACGAGACAGCGCACTTCAAGCAAGGACGAAATGACCGGACACTCTGCGATGGACGATCGATTTGATCGACGAGAACTGCTGCTTCACCTGGGCGACATTCTCGCCGCGTTGAACTGTTTAAACGACGCGAACGAACCGGGCGCCACGGTGGCGCAGCTTGTGCAGAAACATGCTTCATTGCAGGACTTCGCGTTCCTTCACGCCCTGCCGCCAACAATGACGGCGACCGAATTCGGCACACGCGTCGCCCGTTCATTTTTCTCGTGGCCAAGCGAGTTGCTCGAGGCGGATCTCAACCGGGACACACTGGCGTCAACCGTTCAGCAGAATCTGTTTGCCGCAAATCCCGACGGCTGGAACGCGTATCTCGGCTACGTCCAGAAGAAAGTAAAGTGGTTCGGCACCGGACTCTCGAATCACGGTAAAGACGCTCTGGCTGAACCGTCGCACGATGTTCCCAATGAGGTGAGTCCGTTCGAGGCACCGGCTAAGCTCGCGCCGGCCGCGGAAGTGAACGCGCGCGGCGAGAAGAGAGGTTGGCCCTGGCCCGAACCGCGGTCGAAGTCCTGACACTCGCCGCTTGTGGCCAGTACCTCTAGATCAAGATTCCCGAGCACTCAAACTCGGCGTGCAAGGCGCTTTCCGCTCGCTCCTGAAGCCAGCGGACGCTTCGCGAACGCCTTCCATATGAGGGCGCGCGCGGACCTAACTAGATGAAAGGGGACCCGGCCAGCCCGACCGAGGGCGCCGTCCCTTTCCCGACGCGAGCAGACAGCACCATAGGCTATCGGCTCGCGCGCCATCTTTTGGTGTTAGCTGCCCCCGAAAAAAACGTTGCATTGCGGGTCCACCCTGCACGGCCTGGCATGTCGCGCGCCGCTTTGCATCCGGGTATCAGGCATGCCGCCGTAGGCCTCCATCCCTGTACTGGGCGAAGAGCCAGCCTGAGTTGCGGCGCTTTGCTGGGGGGCGGGTTGTGCAGCATCGGGCGTGCTTTGCGCAGACGCAAACCCGACCGTGACAAACAACCCGAAAGCAGAAGCAACCATCAATCGTAATTTCATGTCGGCTCCTTAAGCTAGGTTGAGTTTTCCATCCATGTGATTCGTAATTCGCGTGTCGCGCGATTGAAATCCATGCAGGATGTGCGGATGCGAAGCTGTCTTCGAATCCGCGGGCCAATCGCCCGAGGCCAAAGTTTCAGGCAATTGGGAAAAGCGAAGCGCAGTGCGCGAGGCGAAGGTCGATGGACGCGAGATGGCGTGCGAGCAGGCAATGTCAACGGATTTCATGGACCCGTCGGCACGTAATAGTCGCCCCTGCAAATACGTTATAGGGCGCAGAAAGTCGAAACGAAAGCGAATGTTTAAACCCGCTGCCCCCATACGACGCGCATGCGGTTTTTTCGTGGCGGGTCGAGATGGGATCTGCCATCGAGGGTCGCGACGGTTTTGCCACTCTGCCTGCAACAGTGTTTTCAGAAATCGCACATCGACGCCAGCTTTTCTCGACACGATACTTCCCACATCCGAATTGTCTCGTGACGGGACGTGTCGGCAAGGCAAGACGACACGAGACCGCTACGAGGCTCGAACTTCGAAGGGGAAACCGACATGGACGAGCAAAAACGCCTCAGCATGATTGCGTACCTACGCCGCAAGATGACCACGGTCGGCATCAAGGTGGCGGACCTCAAGGCGGCGATCGCCGAAGACCGGGCGCGCCAAAAGTCGGCGCGATATCGCAGTGCTTTCGGCGACACCTGGGACGGCAAGGGCGCTATGCCGCAGTGGTTAAAGCAAGCCACGAGCGCCGGACAATCGCTGGCGCACTTTGCGATCGACAAACCGGCGGTATCGGCTAGCCGTCAACGTCCTGCCATCGACTGGAGTCGAGACCCGTTCGCGGGCACCCGCCTGGCGACAGTTCGGGCGTCCTGAGCTGACAAGGTGTATCGCTCCGGGCGCTCAATGCGAACGCCCGTGGCCGCCACCACCGCCCCAGTAGTGGCCGCCACCCATCCCGTGCCCCGGGTATCCATGGCCACCCCAGCCGCCATGACCGCCCCAACCGCCTGGATATCCGTGCCCCCAGTAGCCATGGCGGCCCCAGTAGCCGTATCGGCCACCGCCGTAACAGCAGCCGCCCCAATAGCCGAAACTCAGCGACACTGAGGGTCCCCACCACGCGGGCGAGCCGTAGTAGGGATACGCGACCGGATAGTACGCAGGCGCAACGAAGACGGGCACGGCTGGGGCGACATAGGTGTTCGTCGGCGCAGTCGCGTCCGACACGGCTGCACCATCTGCCACTGTGCCGGCCGTCGAGAACGAATATTGCTGCGGCGCGGGCGCCGCCGGCACCCCGCCGTATGGCACGTAGCCATAGGGCACGTAGTAGTAGCAACCGGACAAAGCGGCGGACAGGACCACCAACGCAATGGCGCGGCCCGCGCGCGACATTGCGTCCAGCGTTTTCATAACGTGCTCCACGGTCTGATACGGCGCGGCATGCCGCGTCTTTAATACAGTCAGCTTACTCCAGAAAACCGGATGCCTATGCGCCTCGGGTTCATGACATATCCGGTTAGACTTGTTTCTCCGCACCGCGCGAAAAAAGGTCCATCACATGCTGAATAGGCCGGAAATCAAGGCTCTTCTGTTCGATGTCTTCGGGACGGTTGTCGATTGGAGAAGTGGTGTCGCTCGCGACGTCGGTCAATTTCTCAGCCGTCATGCCGTGCCGATTGACTCATTCGAGTTTGCAGACGCGTGGCGACGTCAATATGTGCCCGCAATGGAGGAGATACGGAGCGGGCGGCGGCAGTTTGTCCGTCTTGACATTTTGCACAGGGAAAACCTCGTCAAGGTGCTGGCCGACTATGGTGCCGACAACAGTTCAATTTCCTCGGCAGAACTGGATGAACTGAATCTCGCCTGGCACCGCCTCGACCCTTGGCCCGATTCAGTCGAAGGACTGCTGAGACTCAAGCGCCACTTCATGATTGCCCCGCTCTCGAACGGAAACATCAGGCTGATGATCGATATGGCGAAACGCGCCGCGCTTCCGTGGGACGCGATTCTCGGAGCGGAAGTCGTTCGGGCATACAAGCCGTCGCCACAAGTCTACGTCGACACCGTCGAAATCCTCGGTCTGAACCCCGCGGAGGTTTGCATGGTTGCGGCCCATAACAGCGACCTCGCGGCGGCACGTCAATGTGGCTTGAAGACGGCGTTCGTCGTACGCCCCGTCGAACACGGACCCGGCCAGCAAAGCGACCTGCATGCCGAACAGAGTTGGGATTTTGCAGCAGCGGATATGGACGACCTGGCCACGCAGCTCGGCTGCCCTACGTAGCGACCTGCTTACATCGGCTGGCGTTTTATCGTACAAATGGCTTCCAGCGGCAATCGAATTCTCGTCATCGAACCTTCACATATTGACGGGACAATCGCGCCACTGAGAGAGCGGGGTGTCGCCACCCCAAATAAATCAAATGCAAATCCTGCCGAACACACCGGCCACCAGAATCAGCTTTCATCGCGGGTATGGTCTCCGCGCAAGTACGACGCCGACCGGCGAGGGCTTGCATTCCGCCGACCTCGTTATCGAACAGCCAGGACGGCCGCCGCAAGCATTCGCCTCGCTGGATCTGTTCTACGACCACGAACAGGCAATGCAATACGCGACTGTCTGGGGGCGTATCTGGGTCGACTCAAAGACCTGACACCAACTTGACCCACTCGGGAACACCGCTTGCGCGCTACCGGTTTACCTTTTTTCGAAGGAGGTAAATCATGGGCTCAATCAACCCGCAAGGTGACACCCGCCGCGGAGCGGAAATTGTCGGCGGTGGTATGGGCGAAGGACCGGGACCGGACATCATGGCCGCGGCAACGCTCGA
The DNA here is from genome assembly GCF_003001875.1 of Paraburkholderia sp. BL18I3N2. NCBI lineage: Bacteria > Pseudomonadati > Pseudomonadota > Betaproteobacteria > Burkholderiales > Burkholderiaceae > Paraburkholderia > Paraburkholderia sp. BL18I3N2. The sequence goes on along the minus strand of NZ_PVNC01000001.1, from coordinate 634,761 downwards.
CGGGAACAAGGTCATGTCCTCTGATGGCGAACACGTCGGGAAAATTTCGGACATCATGCTGGACGTCAGGAACGGCCGTATTGCCTACGCGGTACTTTCTGAGGGAGGCTTCCTCGGAATGGGTTCCACCCTGCACGCCATCCCATGGAGTGCGTTGACGCTCGACACGGACGAGAAGTGCTTCTTCGTCGACATCACCGCGCAGCGTCTCAAGGACGACCCGGGTTTCGACAAGGACCACTGGCCGACAATGGCAGACGCGAAGTGGGGAGAATCGACGTATAGCTATTACAATCGCCAGCCGTACTGGGCAGCGACCCGTGACGTGGTGGAAGGCGACCCTGCCATCAGACCGAGCGAGCACTAATAACATCCACAGGTAAGCCGTGCCATGCGGACGGCTAGTCTGTCTCCCTGGCGCTTACGCCCACCGTGCTCCATTGCGGCGGGCGTAAGCGCATCAAACAAAGCATGAACTGGCGGCTAACCACGCTTATGAATTTATTTCGAAAGCCGGTCATTGCGGCGCACGGTTGAAACACGCGCCTACCGCGCGCACATTGCAAGCTCCGATTCTGAAATGCGAACGTCAGACCGGGTTCAAGGCAGGCCGTTCATCCAGCACAGCGGCAACGTTGTCCAGCGCCGTAAAACCCATCTGATCGCGGGTCTCCATCGTGGCGCTGGCCATGTGGGGCGTCAGGAACACGTTGTCGAGTCCAGCGAACCGCTTATCGGCATTGGGCTCGTTCCGGTACACGTCCAGACCTGCGCCGAACAGATGTCCCGAGGTCAGCGCTTCGCAGAGCGCGTCTTCGTCCACCAGTGCACCGCGCGCCGCGTTAACAAAAACCGCGCCCGCCGGCAGGAGCGCAAATTCTCTTTTTGTCATTAGCGGGACGCCTCCGCCCGGCACGTGCAGCGTCAGCACCTGGCAGTGCGGCAACATTTCGTCGAGGCTGCTGTAAAACGTCGCGCCATTTTCCAGCGACGCAGCCGCACGGTTGATGTCCGTATAGATCACGCGCATGCCGAAGCCCTGCGCACGCTTCGCGACCGCGCGCCCTATACGCCCGAATCCGACAATGCCGAGTGTCTTGCCATTGACGCGCGTACCCAGCATCTCGGTCATCCCGAATGATTTGCCCCAGCCGTTGCGCATGATCCGTTCGTATTCCGACGCGCGGCGGCAGGCCGCCAGCACGAGCAGAAGGGAGAAATCGGCCGTGCATTCGGTCAACGCATCGGGTGCGTTCGTGACGACGATTCCCCTCTCGCGGGCGGCCGCCACATCCATGTGATCGAAACCCGCGCTCGCGTTCGCAATGATCCTCACCGTCGAGGGCAGCGCGGCAATGTGCTCCGCTTGCAAACCTGATTTCTTCCCGATCAATACGGCCGGCGTTGCGTGCTTTTTGCAAAAATCGACGACCGACCACGCGTCCATATCGGACTCGGTCACGAAGGCATGGAATTCGGCCTCGGCGCGTTTCGCCACGGCTGTGGGCACCTTTCGCGCAATCAACAGCCTGGTGCGGTTATTTTCCGACATGGTTTTTCCTTGGGTAGGCAGACGTCGAGAGACTACGAAACCGCAGACGGGACCGTCAATGTTGATTGGAAGAATCAACTATCGAAAACGATTCACCCCCTTTATTCGTTCCCGGCGCACCATGCCCATTGCGATTCGTTGCATTCCATCTCCGAACCCACGCGCTAACGGCAACGCGCGCATCAGGAAAACCCTGGTGCGCGCCCCATCGGTAAAGCGCCCAGATGTTGATTCAATGAATCAAGATTGCTCGACGGATAGCGCGAATGCAACTCTGCTTCCCGTGTTCAACTGAACTGTCGAGAGGAAGCGAAATGCCTGCATCGAAGAAATTTGCAGCTGTGACCGGCGCCGGCTCCGGCATTGGCCGCGCCGCCGCCGTGGCGCTCGCCAATGCGGGATTCGCCGTGGCGCTGATCGGGCGCAGAGCCGAGCCGCTGCTGGAAACCAAGGAAACCATCGGCATGGCCGGTGGAGAAGCGCATGTATTCCAGGCGGACGTTGCCGATGCGGCATCGGTCGAGCAGGCGTTTTCGCGCATTGCCGAGGCATTCGGCCGGCTCGACGTGCTCTTCAATAACGCGGGCCGCAATGCGGGAGCGGTGCAGCTGGAAGACTACGACGCCGATTTCTGGAACGATGTCGTGGCCACCAATCTGACCGGCGTCTTTCTGTGCGCTCGGTCCGCCTATCGCTTGATGAAAGCGCAGTCTCCTCAAGGCGGACGGATCATCAACAACGGATCGATCTCCGCTCACTCGCCGAGGCCGCACACCATTGCCTATACGGCGACAAAACATGCGGTCACCGGCATCACCCGCTCGATCGCGCTGGACGGACGTGCATTCAACATCGCGTGCGGCCAGATCGATATCGGCAATGCGGCCACACCGCTCACGGAACGCATGAACCGCGGCGTGCTGCAAGCGGACGGACGCATGGCGCCTGAAGCAAGAATGGACGTGACACACGTCGCGAATGCCGTCGTGCATATGGCTAGTCTTCCGCTCGAAGCCAACGTCCTCAACATGACCATCATGGCGAGCGCGATGCCGTTCGTCGGCCGCGGATAAACGCCCCACGCCGACTATAAAAAGAACAACCGGCCAATGTACTGGAGACACCGATGAAAGTCGTAGAGGAACAAACATTGTCGGCGCGAAACCCGGCTTACGCGGATACCACGAAGCGCTCCAAAGTGCGATACGTCGTGCTCTCGATGCTGCTCGCGGCAACCATCCTCAATTACGTGGACAGGTCGGCGCTCGGCATCGTCGCGCCGGGACTCTCAAAAGGCCTCGCGCTGGACAAGATGCAGATGGGCGAGCTGTTTGCTGCATTCGGCCTCGCCTACTCCATCGGGCTGGTGCCCGGCGGCGTACTGACCGACGTTCTAGGCTCGCGCATCGCATATGCGCTGTCCCTCCTCGGCTGGTCGTTCGCCACGCTGACGCAAGGTCTCGCGGCCGGCTATCACATGCTGCTTGGCTCGCGGCTCGCCATCGGCGCGCTGGAGGCGCCGGCTTTCCCTTCGAACGCGCGTGCCGTGACGTTATGGTTTCCCGCCCGCGAGCGTGGCTTCGCGACCAGCGTCTATGTCATGGGGCAATACATCGGCACGCCGTTGTTCACGGGCCTGCTGCTGTGGATTTCCGCCGCGTATGGCTGGCGCATGGTCTTTTACGTCACCGGCGGCGTCGGCATTCTGTTCAGTCTTCTCTGGTACCGGGTTTATCGCGATCCGCATCAGCACGCGAGCGTGAATGCCGCCGAACTTCAATACATCAACGACAGCTCTACGGCTGCGCGTAAGCCCCGCGAGAAGTTCGACTGGCGTATGGCGCTCAAGCTGCTTAGTTACCGGCAGATTCTCGCTATCTGCATCGGCAAGTTCTGCAACAACACGCTGCTAGTCTTCTTCACCACGTGGTTCATGACCTATCTGATCGAAGCGCGTCACATGTCGATGATCAAGGTCGGGATCTTCCAGGCACTTCCTTTTATCGGCGCGACAGCCGGCATTCTCCTCGCGGGCTCCCTCTCGGACTTTTTCATCCGGCGCGGGGTGTCGATTTCCACGGCACGCAAGACGCCGCTCATCGTCGGCACGCTGCTGGGCGCATCGATCGTGCTGGTCAATTTTGTCGAGTCGAACGAGGCGGTGATCGCCATCCTGACTATCGCGTTCTTCGCGCAAGGTGTCGGGTCGATGTCGTGGGCTGCCGTTTCCGAAATCGCGCCACGCCAATACGTGGGACTGACCAGCAGCATCACCAGTCTCGCGGCCAACATTGCGGGCGTGACGACACCGCTCATGATCGGCTATATCACTCACCACACCGGCCACTTCTACTGGGCTCTCAACCTGATGGGCGCGATATGCCTGCTCGGCGCGTTCTCCTACTCCGTGCTGCTGGGGAAGCTTTCCCGCATCGAACTGTGACGCGTTTGACCATCCGGTGAAATCGTATGATTGAATTCAAGTGGGATCATCTGCAACTGTGCTCGGCCGACGCCGAAGCCACCGCCGCATGGTTTGCGCGCTGTCTGAACGCCGAGATCGTGCGTCGCCCGGGGCGAGTGGATTTGCGCATCGGCAGCATCAACCTCTTCATCACGGCGCTGGCGAGCGCGCAGACGGGCCGCGCCGATGGCGAGCGGCAACAGGGCGTCGATCATTTTGGCGTGGTCGTGGATGATCTCGATGCCGCGTTCGAGCATCTGTCGCACTGCGACGCGGAAATCGTCGAGCCGATCAAGCAGGTCCGCCCCGGCGTCAGAGCCTGCTTCGTGCGATCGCCGGGGGACATTCTCGTCGAGATCCTGGAGCGCCGACCCGCCGAGGTGACTTTTACCTGAAAGGACGTCAATATTGACGCTCGATCGGTTGCGCCGGCATGCATGGCGCGATCCGCATCGTAACGGCTCTGCTACCCGTTCCGCTGCATCACCTTGCCTGCCATCCCATGCGAAACTGGATCACGCTGACTGAAGCGGCTCGACAACTCGGCGTGCAAGCGCAGACCATCTATGCGTACGTCAGCCGCGGCAACATCGCGGTCATGCCGGATCCGAATGACCCGCGCAAAAGCCTGTATCGTGCGGAAGACGTGGCCGGCCTGTGCCGCAAAAAACAGGTTGGACGCAAGCGCGAGGCGCTCGCCGCCGGGACCATATTCGGCGCCGAGCCCTGCATCTACAGCGGCATTACCACCTTCTCGAAAGGTCGGCCGTATTACCGGGGACGGGATAGCATCCGGCTGTCGGACACGGCGACGCTCGAAGACGTGGCGGCCATTCTCTGGAATGCGCGCGGGCCCCTCTCTCTCGAAACCGGTGATCTGCCGCTACAGGGCGGCGAGCGCGGCAGGCAATGCGCGTTCACATCGCTGGCGGCGCTCGCGGCCTGCGGGCACTCGACCCTCGGACGCACCGACAGCGCGCTCCATGTCGAGGCCGGCCGGCTCGTCGCGCTAATCGCACAGGCGTTCGGCGCGCGCTGTGATGGGAATGCACAAACGACGCATGAACGGCTCGCACTCGGCTGGGGCCAGGGCCGCGAAGGCGCGGAACTCATCCGCCGCGCCATGGTTCTCGTTGCCGACCACGAGACGACGAGTTCGGCGTTCGCCGCCAGAATTACCGCCTCCACCGGTGCATCCCTGCCGGGATGCCTGCTCACTGGGCTCGCGACGCTCTCCGGCCCGCTGCATGGCGACGCGTCAGGCCGCGTGAGGGCCGTGTTCGACGACGTCGCAAGACTCGGTGCGGAGCATGTTGTCGTCCATCATTTGCAGTCGGCTACGCCCATTCCAGGCTTCGGGCATCACATCTATCCGGACGGCGATGCCCGAGCAGCCGCACTGCTCGAGGTGCTCGATCCGCCTCGAGAACTCACGTCGTTCATCAACAAGGTGGTTGAACTGACCGGCTTCAAGCCGAATATCGACATTGCGCTTGCCGCATTGGCGGCGCAGTTGGCGCTGCCACGCGATGCGTCCTTCGCGCTGTTTGCAACGGCCCGAAGCGTGGGTTTGCTGGCGCATTGCATCGAGCAGCTCCGGGTGGGCAAGGTCATTCGGCCACGGGGCCGCTACACCGGCCGCGCCTTGGAAGACGCCAGCCCCGCGCTGCCCGCGGACGGCGGCGAGAAGGCGCTCGATCCAGCCACGCTCGACAAGAATCGGGTGTTCAAGGTGGTTGAGCGCTGAGAAGCGCATACCGCCCGGTCTCCGCTAAATACAAGAAACCCTCGAAGCGAACTGTCGATTTCGCGCGCACTCGTTCGTCGTGGTGTTGAAGGCACCGAATGTCTTCCCACATAATCTGAGCCTCAACTTTGGACAGGAGAATCCCAATGCGCGTCATGGTCATGGTCAAGGCGACCGCCGAATCCGAAGCAGGTCAAATGCCCGGCACGGAGCTTATCGAGGCGATGGGCCGATATAACGAGGAACTGGTCAAGGCCGGCATCATGCTCGGCGGCGACGGACTTAAACCAAGCTCGAAGGGCGTGCGCGTGAAATTTTCCGGCAAGGATCGAACCGTCGTCGACGGTCCGTTTGCCGAAACCAAGGAACTGATCGCGGGCTACTGGATCTGGCAAGTGCAATCAATGGAAGAAGCGATCGAATGGGTACGCCGCTGTCCGAACCCGATGGCAAGCGACTCGGAAATCGAAATTCGCCCGTTCTTCGAAGCCGCGGATTTTGGCGAGGCGTTTACGCCTGAGCTTCAGGAACACGAAGAGCGGCTTCGGCAGCAGATTGAATCGAAGCAAAGTAAAGACTAAGGAAAGTCTCCGCGCGCCGATCGTTGCCGCCTTTCGTCACACGCCTTCGACGAGAACCGCGCGGTAACGAGCGCCCTTGAACCGGTGCTGTGCGACTTCCTGATACGCCGGGCTGTCGTACCACGCACGAGCGGCTGCTGTTGACGGAAACTGAACGATCACCACACCCTCCGGCGCATCGCCTTCGAGAACCTGCTGAGGTCCGTAGGCAGCGAGAATCGTAACGGGATGCCCCTTGAAGGTCTCGCCCACCTTGCTTTGGTAGATGTCGAGTTCAGCCTGATCCTGCGTGCTTTCCTTGGTGAAGACGATATATGTCGCCATAACGTACGCTCCTGAAATGTGGTGAAGATGCGCACGACGTTCCCCGCGAGCGTATTGGACCGCGATACGCAGCGTCGCCGCATAGTCGAATCTTATTGCATCCATCATTCTAATGCCGCGATAGCTATCCCGCCGTCGTAGCATGAATCGCTTTGACGACCGCATCGGTGAACCGTGTGTTGGCCGCTTCGAGGCCTCCTGAAAACACGGCACGCGACGACATAATCTTTCGCATTGATGCCGGCATGAAAACAGCAGCGCTACCAGCGTTGCACCACGGCGCCGCGGGTCCACCGGCGAAGCACCGCGCATACCATCGCATGATCAGGCGATACCTTGGTGTGATGGCGCGGCTCGGGAACGGGACCAAAATACAAGCGGTCATCACATGCGCCGCAACCGGAGACCGCCGTGACAGCGCTCCCCTTCATCGCGCCTGAGGGCTCCATTCTCCAGGCCCGCGCGGGCCATTTCGCGGCAAGGCGAAGACCACGAACATCTGCTCCGAGGAACGACTTCCACCTCAAGCATTCCCTGCGGCCTAGCCGCGCTTAAGCACTGGCCTCAATGAACGGAGACTGCAATGAAAATCCTGTTGGTTCTGACTTCGCACAACGTGCTCGGCGATACCGGCAAGCCGACCGGCTTCTGGCTCGAAGAATTCACCGCTCCCTATTATGCGTTCACTGATGCCAACGCTGAGGTCACCGTTGCCTCACCCAAAGGCGGCCAACCACCAATCGATCCCAAAAGCGACGATCCAGACAATCAGACCGACACCATGCTGCGTTTCAAGAAAGATCCTGCGACCCAGAAGGTGTTGGCCAACAGCGTCAAGCTCGCCGACGTCAAGGCCGCCGACTACGACACGATCTTCTATGCCGGCGGCCACGGCCCAATGTGGGATCTGACCAACGACAAGAACTCGATCGCCCTGATCGAGGATTTCTACAACGCGGGCAAGCCGGTCGCCGCCGTCTGTCATGGCCCGTGTGTTCTGCTCAAGGCGACGTACGAGGGACAACCTCTCGTCAAGGGAAAACGCGTCACCGGCTTTACCAACGATGAAGAAGAAGCCGTGGGCCTTACCAAGGTCGTGCCTTTCCTCGTCGAGGACGAACTCAAGCGTCTGGGCGGCCATTTTGAAAAGGTGGCGAACTGGGCCGTGCTCACAGTTGTCGACGGACGGCTGATCACCGGCCAGAACCCGGCCTCCTCCGGCCCGACTGCCAGGGAGTTGCTGAAGGTTCTGCAGGCCTAGTTCCAATTGCGCGCGGGCCGCCAAGCCCGCGCATGTGTCGGCGACAGGAGCCTCTGGCGTTTCGAGGCCCTGAATATTCGAAGCTGTACCAGTTCTTTCAAAATGGCCGGACGCTCACACGTCCGGCTTTTTTTCTTCGGCCTTTGCGGTAGATTAATCGCGACATTCGCGATTAGTCGAGCCGATCAGCCGCAATTGATTTTTCAGGCGCGGCGCACCTGGGCATCAGATTTGCTGATGAATCAGATTTGCTGCTGAATGACCTGGCCTGCGTGACGCGTCTTGCGACGCTCGCTACCTGAATGTCCGACACCCGGGCGATTCGTTCGCCAATGGGTCCAAATCCTGCTTCAGCCCGCCACCCGGCCGCTCCCCTTGTCGCCGGATCGTGGCCTCTCTCGCCATGAGGAGAACGCATGATGCAACAGACCGCCTCCAAAACCCCGCACCAGAGCATCGACCCCGACGCAGCCCGGAGTACCCGTCAGCCTTCCGCGAACGCGACGATGCCAGTCGAGCTGACCGTCAACGGCAATCTCTACAAGCTGTCGCTTGATCCGCGCACCACGCTGCTAGATGCGCTGCGCGAGCATCTGCACCTCACCGGCACCAAAAAGGGTTGCGACCACGGCCAATGCGGCGCATGCACAGTGCACGTGAACGGACGGCGCGTGAATGCGTGCCTGTCGCTCGCCGGCACGCACGCCGGCGACGAAATCACCACCATCGAAGGAATCGGTCAGCCTGAAGCGCTGCATCCGATGCAAGCCGCGTTTGTAGAATGCGACGGTTATCAGTGCGGCTACTGCACGTCGGGCCAGATCATGTCCGCGGTCGCGCTGCTCGGTGAAGCGGTCGGGCCGGACGACGCCGAAGTGCGCGAAGCGATGAGCGGCAATCTGTGCCGCTGCGGCGCCTATCAGAACATCGTCGCGGCGATCCAGCGCGTACGCGGCCAGTCCTGAGGAGCGCCATCATGGAAATCTTCCAGTTGTCGCGCGCCAACGGCGTGCGTGACGCGATCGCAGCGGGCTCGACTTCCGCAACGGCCCAGCAAGGTGCACAAGTGCGCTTTCTCGCCGGCGGCACGACCTTGCTCGACCTCATGAAGCTGAACGTCGAGCGGCCGACGCGAGTCATCGACATCAGCCGGCTGCCGCTGGACCGTATCGAAGCGCTGCCCGATGGCGGCGTGAAGATCGGGGCGACGGCACGCAATGCGGACCTCGCATTGCATCCGCTGATCCGCGCACCGTACGCCGTACTGTCGCAGGCTCTGCTCGCCGGAGCCTCGGCCCAATTGCGAAACATGGCGACGACCGGCGGCAATCTGCTGCAACGCACGCGCTGCGTCTACTTTCGCGACACCGCCATGCCATGCAACAAGCGCGAGCCGGGCTCGGGCTGTCCTGCGATCCAGGGATTCAATCGCACGCTGGCTATTCTCGGTGCCAGCGACGCCTGCATCGCCACCAACCCGTCGGACATGAACGTCGCCTTGACCGCGCTTGACGCGACCATTCACGTCGAAGGCACGGACGGCGCGCGCAGTATCGCGATCGATGACTTCTTCGTGTTGCCGGGCGCAACGCCGCAGCGCGAGAACGTGCTCGACGCAGGCGAACTCATCACGCACGTGACACTGCCGCCTCTACCCGCGGGCGCCCGCTCTGTTTATCTGAAACTGCGCGATCGCGCGTCGTACGAGTTCGCGCTGGCGTCGGCCGCCGTGGTCGTGACGCTCGACGGCGGACGCATCGGGCATGTGCGCGTCGCCCTCGGCGGCGTCGGCACGCGGCCTTGGCACGCGCTCGAAGCGGAAGCCGTGCTGCGCGGCGCAACGCCTGATGCCGCGACCTTCCGCAAGGCCGCGGATGCCGCGCTTGCAAATGCGAAGCCGCAAAGCCAGAACGGCTTCAAAGTCGAACTCGCGCGCCGCTGCATCGTCCATGCGCTGACCCAGGCTACGGCCGCGACGCCCTGAACCGTCCATCGAGAGGAACGCACCATGTCTACCTTGCCCGACTCCGTGCTGTCCGTGATCGGACAGCCTCAAGCGCGCGTCGATGGACCGCTGAAGGTCAGCGGCAGCGCCACCTATACCTCCGATGTGGATCTGCCCGATCTGCTGATTGCCGTGCCGGTGTGCAGCACAATCGCAAGCGGCCGGCTCGTGTCGCTCGATATCGCGGACGCCGAGGCGATGCCCGGCGTGTACGCGGTGCTGCATCGAGACAATATCGGCCGCTTCTACCGGCTCTCCGGCAACTCGATGGAGACCGGCTTCGTCGACGAAGCGCGGCCGCCTTTCGAGGACGACATCATCCGCTATTACGGTCAGTACATCGCCGTAGTGATCGCCGATACCTTCGAGGCGGCGAGCGCGGCATCGGCGGCGATCGGGGCTCGCTACGAAGTCACGCCGCACGACGTGCGCGACGAACTCGAGGCCGACGACGAGCCCAAGGTCGAAAGCGAGCGCGGCGACCCGGACCGTGCGTTCGACACTGCGCCGGCGACGCTCGACGCAACCTACGTGACGCCGACGGAAACGCACAACCCGATCGAACTGCATGCGACGATCGCGGACTGGGATGGTGAGAACTACACGTTCTACGAGACCACGCAGGCGATTACAGTCCACCTGGGCACGCTCTCGCAGATGCTCGGCGTGCCGAAGGAAAAGATCCGCGTGATCTCCCGCTATCTCGGATCGGGTTTCGGCGGCAAGCTGTGGATGTGGCCGCACTCGCTGCTCGCGGCGGCGGCGACGCGTCAGACGGGTCGTCCCGTAAAGCTGGTCGTGAGCCGCAAGATGATGTTTCAGAACGTCGGCCATCGCCCCGTCACGCAACAGCGCGTGCGGGTGTCCGCCGAACGCGACGGCAAACTCACGTCATTGCGGCACGACTACGTCAACCACGCCGCGATCGCCGACGACTACCAGGAAAGCTGCGGCGAAGTCACGCCCCTCATCTATAGCACGCCGAATCTGCGCGTGACCTCGGGCGTCGCGCGCCGCAACGTCGGTTCGCCGACGTCGATGCGCGGACCAGGCGCCGTGCCCGGCCTGTACGCAATCGAATCGGCGATGAACGAATTGGCGCATGTGCTGAACCTCGATCCCGTCGAGTTGAGGCTGCGCAATGAACCTCGCGTCGACGAAAGCACGGGTTTGCCGTTCTCTTCACGGCATCTCACCGAATGTTTGCGCACTGGCGCCGAGCGCTTTGGATGGTCGCAGCGCACGCCGGGCGTCGGCTCGATGCAGCGCGACGGCCTGACTTTGGGCTGGGGCGTCGGCGCCTGTGTCTGGCCAGGCTTGCGCTTTTCCGCTGCGGCGGACGTCGATCTTCGAGCAGACGGCAGCGCCCGGGTGGTGTGCGGCACGCAAGACATCGGCACCGGCACGTACACGGTGCTCGCGCAACTGGTCGCCGAAGAAACCGGCATTCCGCTCGAGCGCATCGAGGTCGGTCTCGGCGATTCCGTGTTGCCCCTGGGCCCTGTTTCCGGCGGCAGCGCGGCCACGGCATCGGTGATTCCTGCGGTGCTCGATGCGGTGCGTGCGGCCATCAAGCTGTTGCTGTCGCGCGCGGCGGCCGTCGACGGATCGCCATTCAAAGGCGCAAGTGAAGACGAACTCGCGTTCAGCGCGGGACATGTGCACCGAAAGGGCGAGACGCCTGAGCGCGGCGTGCCGTTCGGCCAGATTCTCGAAGCAGCGAAGATGCGCGCCGCGTCAGGCAGCGGCAGCGCCAAAGGCGGCTTCGACGATCCGCTCAAGAAACGCTTCTCCATCTATTCGTACGGCGCGCACTTCGCTGAAGTCACCTGGCAGCCGGAGATCGCGCGGTTGCGCGTGAACCGCGTCGTCACGGTGATCGATGGAGGACGTATCGTCAATCCGCGCGCCGCGCGCAACCAGATCGAAGGCGCAGTCGTGATGGGCGTCGGCATGGCGCTGTTCGAGCACACCATGTACGACAAACAGACGGGCGCACCGATCAATAGCAACCTGGCCGATTACGTCGTCGCGACGAACGCGGACACTCCCGAACTCGACGTGACCTTTCTCGATCATCCGGACACCGTGTTCAACGAACTCGGCGCTCGCGGGATTGCGGAGATCGGGCTTGCGGGCATCGCGGCGGCGATTACCGATGCTACCCATCATGCCACCGGCGTGCGCGTGCGGAAGCTGCCCATCATGATCGAAGATCTGCTGGCTGCGGAAATGACGTGAGGACAGATGTTCATTGGAAGTCGTGGCCGGGAAAGCTATCCTGTTAGCTTGTCTTCTGACGATCGAAGACGAACCAGGCATTGCACGCCGGGAGTCGAAGGGAATGGTTCCGCCCTCGCGCGTGCTGGAGAACGCCATGACGCCCTTGCACCAAACCCTGAGGGCCGCCGCGCTGGTGGCCCTCGCAATATGTCTCGCTGTCCCAAAGTCTTTTGCTCAGACGGCGCCTGGCGTGGTGGGTTCATGGTCTCTGGTTTCGCTGACCGTATCGAGGAGTGGAAGCGACGTCGACGTGCTCGGTCCGCATCCGTCCGGGCAACTCATCTTCGGCAGCGACGGCCGCTATGTTCTGCTCGGCGTTCGTGCAGACTTGCCGAAGTTCGCATCCGGCAACCGCCTATCGGGTACCTCTGAAGAGAACGAACGCATCGTGCAGGGCAACTTCGCGCACTTTGGCACCTATACCGTCGATCCGGCCGCACAGGTGATCGTTTTCCGCATTCAGAAAAGTACCTTTCCGAACTGGGACGGCGATGTTCAACAGCGTCCGTTCACACTCGATGGCGACCGGCTGACCTACGTCACGCCCGGGAGCTTCGGATACGGTGCGTCAAAAGTGGTGTGGCAGCGAATGAAGTAAGCAGCCGAACGCGAGTTGCGTGAGCTGAACCGCCAGCGCCGAATCCCGAATGCGGCGCACGTCGATCCGTCGATCAAGAACCACAAGGCGAATCTAAAGACCTTTCTTGTAAGCGAATTGTCGTCCATCATATTTAAGGCAGAACGATCATGCACCGTCATCGAAGTCGGATGACACGGTGGTGACTGAACACGTCCCTCCGGCGCGGCGTCCGCTTAAAACGGTAGTTATGCCTGGCGATATCAGGGATTTCCATGCTCGACGATTCGCCCCCAATCCGAAAAGGCTCGATGACAGCGCACCAACGCTGGACCATTCTGGTCGCCAGCACGGGAGGAGCGCTCGAAGTATTCGATTTCGTCATGTTCGGGTTCTTTGCAAGAAGCATCGGCAGCGAGTTCTTTCCGGCGGGAACTGGCACGCAGCCGGAGACGTTGTCGTTCACGGTGCTGGCCATCGGCTACCTTTCCAGACCGGTCGGCGGCATCCTGCTTGGGCGATTCGGCGACACGCACGGCCGGCGCCTCGTCTTCGTATCGTCGGCGATGATCGCCTCCGTTTCGACGCTTCTCATCGGAATACTTCCTTCATACGCGGCATGGGGCGCGGCCGCTCCGGCGCTTCTTCTCGTGCTGCGGCTGATTCAGGGTCTTTGCCTCGGCGGTGAATTGCCAGGCGCAGTCGTCTACGCCGTCGAAACCGCGCGCGGCAGGCCGGGGCTTCTGTGCGGCATCGTGTTCGTCGCGGTCAATCTCGCGCTGCTTCTGGCGACGAGCATGAACCTTGCCATGCAATGGGCGCTCACACCCGGGCAGATCAACGCGTTCGGATGGCGAATCGGCTTCCTGCTAGGTGGAATGGTCGGCCTGTTGAGCTTTGCTTTGCGGCGAACGCTTGCGGAGACCGACGAGTACGCGCAGGCCATTGGCGCGCGCCATCGCGAGCCTCTTGCTATCCTGTTGCGCAACCATTTCGCTCCCCTGATGACCGGCGCCGCCGCGTCTCTTCTGGCGGGCGCGTCGGGTGGCATCTTTATCGGTTTCACGCCGAGTTATCTGCAAAAGCTTCAATACGACACGCAACAGATCGCGAATGCCCAGACCGGCTATCTGATCGCCGTGGCTGTCTGCATTCTCGCGACATCGCACGCTGGCGACTTGTTGCCACGCCGCTACGTATTCAGGTCGGGAACCATCTTGTCCGCGCTTTTCGCGCCCTTCTTCTTCATTGCGGCCGCTCGTCACTACGCGAACCTGACTGCGCTGTTCGTGATGGCCGGTGTCGTCAGTTCGTTCGCCAACGGAACCTTCGCGTGTGCGATTGCAGAGATGTTCCCTATCGATGTCCGCTTCAGCGGCGTTGCCACGGCTATGAATCTCGGCCTGTCCGCTTCGCTGGGACTGACGCCGCTCGCGGCGCATTTCCTCGTTGCCGGTCTGCACTGGATGCCCGCGCCCGCGCTCGTCATGGTGTTGTGCTCGGCGCTTGCCTTCGCGGCTTCATTCGGAATGAAGCGCGAGCGACGGCGCGCCGACGTAGTCGTCATGAGCAGGAACTCGCGATGGCAGGAACGCAGATGAACACGCCAGAATCCGTCCGGATTGCGGATGTCGAGCTGAACATTCAGCGCTACGAATTGCGCCGCGCGGGTGAGAAGGTCAGCCTCGAGCGTCTGCCGATGGAATTGCTGATCCTCATGGCATCCCGCAACGGGCAACTCGTCACCCGCGCGGATATCGTAAGAGCACTGTGGGGCGCGAATGCGTATCGGGAAACGGACAACTGCATCAATACGGCGATCCGGAAAATCCGCGTCGCGCTTCACGACGATCCGGTCAATCCGCAGCACATCGTCACGGTGAAGGGCAAAGGCTATCGGCTGAACAACGTACGGCCCGTACCGGAGGAACCGGTGCCCGCTCCGCAGGAAGCCGCGCGCATACTGGTTCTGCCGTTCGAAAACCAGACGGGCGATTCCGGCCAGAACAGCTTCTGCGATGCACTGGCCGACGAAACTTCCGCCAGCATCGGCATGCTCGATCCGGAGCGCATCCTTGTCATTTCGAGGACGACTGCCGCCCACTGCAGACGGGTCAGTATGAGCATCGCGGAGATCGCGCGCGAGTTCTCGATCGACTATGTCCTGGAAGGCGCGCTCAAACGCGACGGCGTGAGGATTCGCATTCTGGCGCAATTGATCCGTTGCTTCGATCAGGTGCAGATCTGGAGCCGCGCTTATGAGCCGATGACGCGTGGCGCATTGGATATCCAGAAAGAGGTAGGCACCGCGCTCGCCCAGGAGGTATCGCCCGCGCTCGCGGAACAGCAGCGGCACATGCTGACGAGACGTCTGCCGGTCGATCCGACGGCCCACGATGCGTATCTGCGCGGCCGTTACTACTGGACCCGCCGCGTGCACTTCGATGCTGGGTTTGCCGCGCATCACGCGCTGAGCGACGAGGACTTCGTGCGCGCGCGCGGCTACTTCGAGCGCGCGATCGAACGGGACCCGACTTACGCGCTCGGATATGTGGGAATGTCGAACGTTTTAGGTGCCGCGGCGACGCATGGGATCTGTGCACCATCGGAGGGCCATCCGCTAGCGCGGCAGGCGGCACTGCAAGCACTGGAACTGGACGCCAGTCTTCCTGAAGCTCACCAGGCGCTAGCCGGCGTGCACTATTTCTACGACTGGGACTGGCGGCGCGCCGAGGAGGAGTTCCTCGAAGCGCTACGGCTGAACCCGAGCCACGCTGAAACGAGTCGACTGTATGCACGCCTGCTGCTGGTGCTGGGACGAGAAGCGGAAGGCAGAGCACAGTTCGAGCGCGCCGAAAAGGTCGACCCGCTCGGGTTCGAAGGATCACGCGTATTCGGACTCGTACAGGCAGGCAAATACGACGAAGTGATTCGGGAGTGCCTGCACGCCGGGCGCGGCAATCGTTCACCCCTTGTCTATCAGCTGCTGGCGACCGCCTACGAACAGCAGGGTCAGTACGAGGAGGCAGTCGACGCGACCATTGACGCGCTAACACGGTGCGGCGAATTCGCTCGTGCAGAGACTATTCGCACGGTCTGGGAGTCCGGCGGCTATCAGAAAGTCCTTCAATGGTATTTGCAGGATCTGACGGCGAGGCGTCAAAGGCGCTATACGTCGCCGTTTCTGTTTGCCGAAATTTACGCGAGGCTCGACCAGCCGGACGAGATGTTTCATTGGCTCGACCTTGCGCTTGCGGAGCATTCGCCGCGCCTGTGCGAGCTTCGTACCAACGCATGGTTCCATCGTTACCGGTCGATGGGGCGATTCCGCAACGTCGAAAAGCGAATCGGGTACTGAGCCCGGAGCGCAGCGCTATCAATGTTCGGGCCTGTTGCGGTCCGCATGGTGGCCTGACACCGTTACGCGCGATAAGTATATTCACTGGCACTCATCGTGCGTAACGCGCGGTCGCGCAAAGCCGTTGCGCTGCAGTCAATGGTGGCGGAACGTATTGGCCACGAGACGGTTTTGCTCCCCGGATTGCAGGGCGTTGAGGTCCGTATAGGACTGCCGCGCCGGATTCATTGCCGTCCCGGTCTCACCCCTCGATGCGTCGGTGACGCCACCGACATCCTGAACAGACGGTGCGGTTCCCGATGGTACAGGCTTGTCTTGCGCCCACGCTTGCCCCACGAACATGCTGATCGCGCAGAGCGCCACGATTCGAAGCGTTTTCATGTCAATTTCTCCTTCCCAGAAGTGCGTAAACGGTCAGTGCAAGACCGGCCGCAAGGCGATCCCGGACGGTCCCCGCGAGGATGCGGCGTCGCGTGGCTATCGCTTCGTCAATCCTGCGATCAGATCGTCTTTTGCACTATCGACTGAGTCTAAAGAAATCGTTAACTCGTGCCGGATTGCGGGTCGGCGGAGCGTTGTCGCGCAGCGCGCTCGTTCAAGGCGAGCGTGAATCGGGCGGGATCCCAATCGTCGTCGAGTGCGCGATGCATGAGTTCCTGCTGGCTTTCCGGCGCCAACCCGCCGATCGGCGGGTCGCGGTCGAGGTTGGTCGGGAACGGGTAGCCCTCAGCGCAGGATGCGATTGCCGCGGTGATTTCCGTGTCGCTTATCCGTCCCGACGCGCGGCGTTCACGCAGTACTGGATATAACGCCTCGCACATCCCCGTGCGGTCGAGCACTTCCATCGCCCGGCCATAAGCCGATGAGACCTGCAAGAGGTTCGCCATGCGCTGCACGTGCGCAGTGCGATTTGCGCCGGCCGCATGGAACAACGCGGGATTGAAGAACACAACGTCGCCCTTGGAGAGCGGCAGTTGGACGAAATGGTCCTCGAAATACTCTCGAAACTCGGCCCGGCGCCACGCCAGATATCCCTCGTTATATCGCTGCGAATACGGCAGCAGCTTCGTCGGTCCGCTCTCGACAGGCATCTCGCTATGCGCCACCGCGCCCTGCAAGGTGAGAAAGGAGGACATTCGATGTACGTGCGCGGGATAGCGTTCGGCCTTTTCGGCCGTCTGGAAGCCGAGGTGATAATCGCGATGCGCCTGTTGGGCAGCGCCGCCTGGGCGAACCACATTCACCTGTGACGTCATCTGGTAACACGGTCCGAGCCACGCTTCCGACATAATCATCAGCATTGGATTCGAAAAGTATTCCGCGAAGACTTCAGGCGCTCGCAGGCAGAGCTTCTCCTGGGCATTCCAGATCCGGTCATTCGCGCCTGCCTTGGCGAAATGGTCTGCCGCACTCGAGCCTTGCTCGCGTTCACTACGAATAATGGATTCGAAGACGGCCGTTGCATCGTCAACCGGTCCGGTATCGACAAATGCCCGCCGAAGCACGAGTACCCCCGCGCCATCGTGAAGGACTCGAGCCCATTCCGCCTGCAACTGCGCTCTCTGCGATGTATCGTGTGTTATGCCATCGAGTTGTGGACAGTCGTAAATGGGAATCCGCTGCGTAATTTCCGCCGCATAGCGGGTCGGGCCGTGGTCATCATCCTCTAGCAAAGCGACGAATTCGTTTAAAGCGCAATCGCGCTCGCGGTACCAACTCCGCTCGCACTTTTCGATACGATCCTGGCTGCGGTCCATGTCTCTCTCCTCTGTACGTCAAGGATAGCCTCATGTCGATGCACTCGCCAGGCGTGTAATCAGCCCCTCGAAGAAACTGCCTCTGCCCAAGCCCGTTCTGATGTATTGGACAAGGCGTCGAATAGGCACCCTGATGTTCTCCGCTTCTCAACCGCCGCAGAGATACCTGCACCGTAAGCCACATCCGCAAGACGGCAATGTTCGATGTGAAGCTGAACGATCGGATCCGACACGCCCTGCAATGCCCGCGCGGTGTTCTCAAACAATACTGAAGCGATCGGCACGTTGTTTGAGCGGCTCAAAGAGTGTGGGATCGAATCATGGCGTCTTTCGAAGGCTTCCTGTTCGTAGGCACCTCCTCGTCGGTGGACTGTAATGCATCGATGTTCGCGTCGGCACGGTCGAGCATCGCGCGGGCCTTGCTCATATCGAGCGCGCCTTCCCATCGAGCGACCACAATGGTCGCCACCCCGTTGCCGATCAGGTTAGTCACTGCACGAGCTTCGTTGAGAAAGCGATCGACACCTAGCAGCAGAACCAGTCCAGACACCGGGATTTTGTGCATCGAGGCCAGCGTGGCAGCCAGCGCGACGAATCCGGCTCCGGCCACGCCCGCGGACCCCTTGGATGTCAGCAGCAGCACGCCGAGCAGCAGCAACTGGTCCCAGATCGTCAGGTGGATATTCATCGCTTGCGCGACAAACATCGAGGCCATGGTCAAGTAGATCGCCGTACCATCGGCATTGAAGGTATAGCCCGTAGGCAACACCATCCCAACCACGGGCCGTGAACACCCCAGCTTCTCCATCTTGATTAGCATTTGCGGGAGTACCGCTTCAGTCGAAGCGGTACCGAGGGTAATGAAGATTTCGTCCTTGATGTAGCGAAGATACTTCCACAGCGACAGCCCGCTCATGCGCATCACCAGACCCAACACCACGACTACGAAAAAGATCGAGGTCAGGTAAAGGCACAGCATCAATTGGCCGAACGACGCCAGCGTACCGATGCCGTACTTCGCGATGGTGAATGCCATGCCGCCAAAGGCACCGATGGGCGCGACATACATGACGATTCGGACCACGCCGAACATGCCCTGAAGGAACATGTCGAGCATATCGACGAACGGCGCAGTGCGGTGCCCCAGCCTGGCGAGCGCGATGGCAAACAGAAGCGAAAAGAAGATGATCGGCAGGATGTCGCCATTCGCGAACGCTCCAACAACGCTGTTTGGAACGATGCTCATGAAGAACTCGAGCATTCCGTGCTGTTGCGCCGCGTGCGTATAGGTGGAAATCGCTGAACTGTCGATATGCGCGGGGTCGATGTTCATACCGCTGCCCGGCTTGATGACATTCACGATGACAAGGCCAACAGCGAGCGCAA
Source organism: Paraburkholderia sp. BL18I3N2 (assembly GCF_003001875.1). Taxonomy (NCBI): domain Bacteria; kingdom Pseudomonadati; phylum Pseudomonadota; class Betaproteobacteria; order Burkholderiales; family Burkholderiaceae; genus Paraburkholderia; species Paraburkholderia sp. BL18I3N2. Next base: position 615,466 of record NZ_PVNC01000001.1, on the reverse strand, counting down.
TCGTCGATGCAATTTCGAAGTAAACCATCGCCTTGACGCCGACACGACCGGCCTCATGAAGATCAGTCATGCGGGCAATGCCAACGACTACGGAAGCAAAAATGATCGGAGCAAGCAGCATCCGGATCAGTTTGATGAACAGGTCTCCGAGTGGTTTGAGTTGCGAACCGATGTCAGGGTAGAAATGCCCGACGAGGACCCCGGCAACAATGCCAATCAGAACCTGTACATAGAGCCTGGAAAGAGCTTTTCCGATCTTTGAAAACCCGCATGACTGTCTCCTATGCGTGGCATCTTCTAATGAAAAATTCAGGCTCGTACTCTCCACAGCGGGATCTACCGCGTTGGAAAGTACGAACCGATTTCGTCTGCGTTTTTTTGTCTATTTTTAATCAACGCCAAGCCGACGTTTGTCGTCGGCCCGTTTTGCCGCGAGCTAGCCGATTAGCAGCTTATGCGGACAGTTTTTGCATCTGGGAGAAGAGATCGGCTTTGCCTTCGAAACCGATGCCGGGCAGATCAGGCATTGTGATGAAGCCGTTTTCCACCTTGACGCCGTCTGGGAAGCCGCCATACGGTTGGAACAGGTCCGGATAGGATTCGTTGCCACCGAGTCCGAGTCCAGCCGCGATGTTCAACGACATCTGATGGCCGCCGTGCGGTATGCAGCGGCTCGGTGACCAGCCGTGTTGATGCAGCATGTCGAGCGTGCGCAGATATTCGACGAGGCCGTAGCTGAGCGCGCAGTCGAATTGCAACCAGTCGCGATCCGGACGCATGCCGCCGTAACGGATCAGGTTGCGGGCATCCTGCATCGAGAAAAGATCTTCGCCGGTCGCCATCGGCTTGTCGTAATAGTTGCGAAGCGTGACCTGCAATTCGTAATCCAGCGGGTCGCCCGGCTCTTCGTACCAGAACAGGTCGTATTGCGAGAGTGCCTTCGCGTACTGGATCGCCGTATCGAGATCGAAGCGGCCGTTGGCGTCGACAGCGAGTTTTTGTCCGTCGCCCAGCACGCTCAGAATCGAGTCGATGCGGCGCAGATCTTCGTCGAGCGAAGCGCCGCCGATCTTTTTCTTCACGACCGTATAGCCGCGGTCAATATAGCTGCGCATTTCGTCTTTCAGCTTTCCGTGGTCCTGGCCCGGGTAGTAGTAGCCGCCGGCGGCGTACACAAAGATCCTGCGATTGGGCTGACCATTGCCGTAGCGGTCGGCCAGCAACTGGAACAGCGGCTTGCCTTCGATTTTCGCCACCGCGTCCCAGATCGCCATGTCGATGGTGCCGATCGCCACCGAGCGCTCGCCGTGGCCGCCCGGTTTTTCGTTCGTGAACATGGTCGCCCAGATCTTGTGCGGATCGAGGTTGTCGCCGGCGTCGTTGACGAGCGTGAGGGGATCGGCTTCGAGAATGCGCGGAATGAAGCGCTCGCGCATCAGTTTGCCCTGGCCGTAGCGGCCGTTCGAATTAAAGCCGTAACCCACCACCGGCTTGCCGTCCCGGATCACGTCCGTCACAACGGCGACGAGACTCAGCGTCATCTTGCTGAAGTCGATGTAGGCGTTGCGGATGGGGGAACTGATCGGAACGGTCTTCTCGCGGATTTCTACGATTCTCATGACGGGGTCTCCTGAGTTCTGAGCACATATCGCATGCGTCTGGCTGCAATGGAAACTAGCTTATCCGCGAAATGAGGCGTTAGAATTCGCTTTGATTCATTTCATTTTTTACTTTAAGTAAATAACCAAAGTGACCGCTGACCCGGCATCCGATTTCGAGTTTTTCATCCTCCTCGCCAAACTCAAAAGCTTGTCGGGGGCGGCGCGGGCGCTCGATCTCACGCCGCCCGCCGCGACCAAGCGCCTTGGGTTGATGGAACAGAAACTGGGCGCGCGCCTGGTCAACAGAACGACGCGCAGTGTCAGCCTGACGCCGGAGGGCGAGACCTACCTGCGCTACGCGATACAGATCGTCGGGCAAGTCCGGCAGATGGAAGATGAGATATCGGGGGCTCGCTCCGATCCCCATGGACTGCTACGCGTGAATGCGACGCTCGGTTTCGGGCGCACGACCATCGCGCCGCTCGTGTCCGACTTCGCGAAGCGCTTTCCCAATGTGGAGATCCAGTTTGAAGTGACGGACCGGCCCATCGATCTGGTCGAGGAAGCGTTCGACATGGCGATCCGTTTTGGAACGCTTCCCGACAGCCGGCTCAGCGCCCGGCGCATCATGAGTAATCGCCGCTTTCTATGCGCCTCGCCGAAATACCTCGAAAGATTCGGGACACCGGAGCGTATCGAGGATCTGGTCCGACACCGTTGCATCATTCATCGCCAGAACGATGATGCTTATGGCGTGTGGCGGTATATGCAGGGCGACCACACCGAAGCGTTGAAGGTCAAAGGCGCGCTTTCGAGCAACGATGGCGACATCGTGCTGCGCTGGGCGCTCGACGGACACGGAATATTGATTCGTTCCGAATGGGATCTGGCCAAGTACGTTCAGAGCGGCCGGTTAAAACTGGTTTTACCCAATACCGTACTGCCCTCAGCCGACCTGTTCGTCTACTACCCTAGCCAGCGAAACCAGACGGCGCGGGCCCGGGCATTCATCGATTTTCTGATCGATCATTTTCAGGCGCCGTTTATTCCGGTTGAAACTGGCGCTTTGCTTTACGACCAAAAGAAGAAAGCAGGCCGCAAAGCGTGAGCCGCCCGCTGTCATTGCGCGGGCGCCGTCTGCCCCAACCGCTCGCCGAACTGCAACGCCGCAAGCTGAGCATAAAGCGGAGAACTCAAAAGGAGTTCGGCATGACGTCCCTGCGCGACGATCCGCCCCTGCTCCAGCACGATAATACGGTCGGCCTGTTGGACGGTCGCGAGGCGGTGCGCGATGACCAGTGTGGTGCGGTTCTGCGCGGCGTTGTCCAGCGCCTTTTGCACCAGCCGTTCGCTGGCGGCATCGAGCGCACTGGTCGCTTCGTCCAGCAGCAGGATGGGCGGATTCTTCAGGATCGCGCGAGCGATCGCAATGCGCTGGCGCTGTCCGCCGGACAGCCGCACGCCGCGCTCGCCGAGAAAGGTGTCGTAGCCCTGCGGTAGTTCTTCGATAAAGCCGGCCGCAGCCGCCATGTCGGCGGCCCGTTGTACTTGCGCGAGCGTGGCTTCCGGCGCGCCATAGCGGATATTGTCGAGCACGCTCCCGGAAAAAATCACCGATTCCTGCAGCACCACGCCAATTTCCTTGCGCAATTCGACGAGCGGCACGTCACGCGTCGGCACGCCGTTGATCAGAATGCGGCCGGCTTGCGGATCGTAGAAGCGCAACAGCAACTGGAACAGCGTGGTCTTGCCCGCGCCGGACGGACCGACCAGTGCCACATGTTCACCCGGGCGGACCTCGAGCGAGAGTGCGGAAAGCGCCGCGATGCCTGGGCGCGATGGATACGAGAAGCTGACATCTTCGAAGCGGATGCCCTCGCCTCGCGCAGGCAGCGCCACTGTCGTTTCGGCCTGCACCACGGGCGAGCGCGCCGCCAGCAATTGCAGCAAACGTTCGGTGGCGCCGGCAGCGCGCTGCAGATCGCCCCATACCTCCGCAACCGCGCCCACGGCGCCGGCCGTAAACACGGCGTAGAGGATGAACTGGGACAATTGGCCCGCCGTCATCCGACCGGCCAGCACCGCCTGCGCACCGAGCCACAGCACGAACACGATAGCGGTGAACACCAGCACGATCACCACGGCGGTCAACCAGGCGCGCGCGCGAATGCGCGTGAGCGCGGTCTCGAAGGCCGCCTCCACCGCGCCGGCATAGCGCCGCGCCTCGAATGGCTCCTGCGTGTACGACTGCACGGTCGGCATGGCATTGAGCACCTCGCCCGCCAGCGCGCTCGTGTTCGCAATCTTGTCCTGGCTCGCGCGTGAGAGCCGCCGCACGCGGCGGCCGAAGATCACAATAGGTGCGACCACCACGACCAGCGTCGCGATGATGTAGCCGGACAGTACCGGGCTCGTCACCGCCAGCATCGCCACGCCGCCGGTCAACAGGAAGAAGTTGCGCAATCCCAGCGACAGGCTGGTGCCCACCACCGTCTGGATCAAGGTGGTGTCGACGGTGAGCCGTGACAGTACCTCGCCGGTCTGCGTGGTCTCGAAGAATTGCGGGCTCATGCTCAGCACGTGATCGTAGACAGCACGCCGCAAGTCGGCCGTGACCCGCTCGCCCAGCCATGAGACGAGGTAGAAGCGCAGTGCCGTGGCGGTGGCCAGTACCAGCGACACGACAAAAAGCGCGAGGAAATAGCGATCGATGTGCCCCCGGTCGCCCGCGGCAAAACCCCGATCGATCAGGTATTTGAACGCCACCGGCAACACCAGCGTGGCACCCGCCGAGGTCACCAGCGCGAGGAACGCGAGCGCCCAGCGGCCGGCATACGGGCGCAGGAAGGGAAACAGTGCGAAGAGCGGGCCGATACGGCGTGAAGGCGGCGGCGACGTCATAGCGTCTGGCATGAGGATTCCCAAGCGGATCGAATATTCTGTCGATTGTAGGCGGCGGCTAGCAAAGGCAGGCGAACGACCTTGGCGACGGCCGAATTCATCGCGACGGCGGCTTCGTCAATCGACTGGGCGGTAACGAACCTACCGGAGCAACTAAACAGTTGCATGTGGTCGCCTCAAATCGGACAATTTCCGTCAGACCGGCGTGTTGCAGCGATGCTCGAAGCGCGAACCGATGAGCATATGGCGGCCCGACCGCCGCATCTAACGCGTATGCTCCGAAAAGCGTCGCAGTGAAATAGTAGCCAGCAATAAAAGAAAAACGTAGCACTCACACTCTTGGGAGGTCGGCATGCTTTCCTTCATCGGTACACTGATTGTGGGGCTGGTCGTCGGATTGATTGCGCGGGCGGTAAAGCCCGGAGACGACCGCATGGGCCTCCTTATGACCATCGTCCTCGGCATTGCCGGCTCGCTAATTGCGGGTTATGTGGGGCGCGCGCTGGGCTGGTACCAACCAGGCCAGGCGGCGGGCTGGATCGCCTCGATAATTGGCGCGATCGTCCTGCTGGTCATTTACGGACTGGTGCGCCGGCGGAGCTAGCGCGTTTGCGCGACCTTCCGTCTGGAGGACGTGCGGCGCCTGAGATGAATGGAGGCGGACTGACTGTCTGCAACCCCGTCGGCCCGTTGAATCAAGGGACGGCCGCCAGCATCGACTGACGGCAGCCCGCCGCGGCACACCGGCAAGCATATTGGGCTCGAACGTCCTCGTCCGAGGGATCGTCGGTCGTCAGCAGGTATTCGATAAACAGTTCTTCGCCCGCCTCGATCGGCCGGATCGTGTGAATGAAGATGCGGCCATCATCCTCGATGGTCTCGCAGTTCGGCGCGCAAGCGTGGTTCAGCCATCGCGCACTATTGCCGCCACGGCTTCCGTCGATCACGCGTCCGTCCGACAGGCCAAAAAGAAACGTGTGCCCGGCGACACCTTCGCGCCGATGCCGGCGCACGGCTTCCCGCCAGCTCGTCAATTCGCCCCGGTATTCAAGCACGCACTCACCCGCCGCGAGCGGCCGCATCGCGAACACACCCTTTCCGTGGACTGACGACCGCCGTACGATCACGCGCCGCATACTGTTTCCTTGACTGACTGACTGACTGACTGACTGACTGACGCACCAGTATACGAGTGCAAATTTGCGCTTGCATGATTTTGTGCCGGCTATCGCCACTTGCGGCCATCGCGTCGACCGACAGCAGCCACCCGAGTATCGACGAAGCGCGCCGGGCGCGCGGTCTGCATCGGCACATTAAGACGCTGCGCGGATCTATTGCTGCGGCGACGCTTCCAGAAGACCCTTGAGTTGCGAGACCGCCGTATCGGATTCCGATTGAATCCGTCCGCGCAGCACTAACCAGTTGAATAGAGCGAACCACAACGACGGCGCGCGATAAGTGAATTCACGTTCGAAGCGAGTCCCGCTCTCGGTCGATGTCAGCGAATAAGTGACGGTGCCGGCCGGTCTGCCATCAATCGTTCCTTCTATCGACCACTTGCCCGGAGGCTCCCGTGCAGCGACTGTCCACACGACGCGGCCACGCCTTCCCGCTACACGGAATTCCTCCGTTACCTGCTCGCCCAGATCGAGTGGATGGTCAACCGAGCCGCTGACCGCAAGCGATGACGGATGCCAGGCGGGCCAGTGAGCCGGGGTCGTGACATAGTCGAATACGACAGTGGGAGAGCGTTGAATCGACGCGACCGTCACGATGCGTGTGTCGAGCCCGATTCGCTGCGGCAATGGGATAGAGAGCAACGCGATGAAGACGAGCACAGCCAATATCGCCGTGAGGAACCGTTTACGGTTTTTCATAACGCTTGGTACTCTGCGTGCTCCAGACGAAGTTATTTTACTGCGGAGCGTTGGGTCAGGCGGATCGAGTGCGAGCGTTGTCGTCCTGCGTCAGCGGATGACGTGCTGTCCGGCAGCGCGATGATCGAACCTGGCGACTGGGCCCCGACATAACTCCCCGGCCGCGGTTGCACACCAGCGCTCCGCCAACATGCACATCAACCACCGTGATACATCGGATTGATGCTATCGCCCGGGGCACGCCGACCGGATTGCGACTTACCTGATTCGCTACCGCCGACGCCGCTATGGTTCACATCAACCACGCTGCCATGGCCCTCCGCCGCCGCCTTCGCTTGAGTGGTTTGACTGCGATGCACTACTGACGTAGCGACATCGCTTCGATCGGAGGAAGTCTGGTCGTTACCGCCTGCGAACGCGGGAGCTGCTAGCAATGTGATGCTTGCGACTAACAGAGCGGCAATAGATCTCACTTTCATGGCGACTCCCATAAACTTGTCGAACATTCAAAGGCACCCGGATCAGGTCCATTGCGGCGCGCGCGATGCTCAACGTTGGTGGGTCGACGTGTAGGACTCTGCCGCGCGCTAACAAATGGCTCAAACGAACAACGAGTTTCCCGGCATACGGCCAATGCATGCTGATGCCGCGGCGATAGCGTTAAACCGTCCGTCGTTGTGCCCACAGTTATCAATGCACGGGTTGTGCCAATGCTTGTTCGCTCATCTTCCGAGCGAGCGTAACTACCTGAAAATAAACGACCTCGATCTCGACCACGAGAGCTTTCCAGTCCGATCGAGGAGCCGTGACGTCTGGCCATAGGCAACGTATCTTGAGCGGCTGTGTGTGGTCACCCAACATCATGGTCGGTCATGGCGGCCGTGCTAGAGTCGAGCATCTTTCTTTATCGCGTCGCCCTTATGCCGCCACGGCGCAAAACGTGAACATGCAAAGTCCAGCGATCGTTCCTGAACAGACCGCTCTGGTGGTCATGCACTATCAGACGGACATCATGCGGTTATTTCCATCGGTCGCACCCGCTCTGCTCGCCAATACGCGCAAGCTGTGCGACGCCGCGCGAGCCAAAGGAGTCAGCGTTTATTTCGCCAGGATCCACTTTAGTCCAGGCTATCCGGAAGTCAGTCCGGTAAACAGAAATGGCCAGGGAATCAAGCAACTGGGTCTTTTCGTCGACGACGAGATCGCGCCGGAACTCGGCCAGCAGGCCACCGAACCGCTCATCATCGCGCATCGCGCCAGCGTGTTCTTTGGCACCGATCTGCAGGTGCGGCTTTCCGCGCAGGGGATCGATACATTAATCATGGTGGGCATAGCGTCGACTGGCGTCGTGCTGTCGTCCGTTGCATACGCGAGCGATGCGGACTTCCGCTTGTTCACTGTGAAGGATTGCTGCTACGACCCGGATCAGGTCGTGCACGATCATCTATTTTCAACGGCGTTCGATTCGCGCACCACGGTGCTCTCGCTCGCTGATGCCTTGTCGTTGCTTGCCTAGCACGTGCCGGCATTTTTTCGGCTGTCGCTGCGAGGCAGCCGCTCCGCTGCACGGTGTTCGGGTCGAACTTCGACGCTCAAGAAAACAGCGGTAAAGATTCAACTGCCGTTTGACGCTGGCGCCGCGAAGCCGCGGATCGGCTGGTTCGTGCGGGAGCGTATTCGCCGACGGAGCCGAGGCGCTTGTTGAGATCCGACAGTGCCTTGCAGACAGACGTGCGATCGGGCATTGCGACCAATGCCAACTCGAGCCGGTTCAGCAGTTCCGGCAGGCTCGATTCCCCAGTCATCTTCCCTGCGAACTTCCGCTTCCGCATAAGACCGCTCCCTGATTCGACAGACGCTGCGCGCACAGTCCCTCATGCTACCAGGTCGACAGGGACGCGTCCAGGCAGGTTCGGGAGATCGCCCTCCCAAAAGGCGTCATCGTCCGAGGCAACCGAGGCCGAATCGAATAGCGGCCTGCCTAGGTTCGGGAATAGCTTTCCGCGCTGACTTGTCCGTCATTTGCATCTGAACCGATTATGATAGTGACGGACGACATCATATTTATCGCCTGAGGTGGCTCGCGGTCGGCCGTGGCCCGTCTCGCTGAATCACTCTGCAAGCCCGGCAACCAGGTCATGATTTCGGGGCGCGTAGCAACGCCCCCCGAGTCGATCCTGCCTCACAGGAACAACCATGAACGACAAATCCCTCATCAAGGTAGCGGTCCTCGACGACTATCAGAACGTCGCGCTGAGCATGGCAGACTGGTCGCCACTCACGAACCGTGCTGACGTGACAGTGTTCAACGATCACGTCGCCGATATCGGGAACCTCATTCAGCGCCTGCAGCCATTCGACGTCATCTGCGTGATGCGGGAGCGCACACCGTTGCCCCGCGAGGTCATCGAAAGCCTGCCGAATCTGAAGCTGATTGCCTCGACCGGCGCAGGAAATACGTCGATCGATCAGGATGCGGCGGCGGAACGCGGCATCGAAATTCGTCACACCGGCTATTCGTCCACGCCGACGATCGAGATGACGTGGGCGCTGATTCTCGCGATGGCCCGCAATATTCCTCTCGAGAATCAGTCGGTGCGGCAGGGAGGCTGGCAGCTTTCGCTTGGCGATGAACTCGCGGGCAAGACGCTTGGGTTGCTCGGCCTTGGCCGCGTCGGTTCGGCTGTCGGCATCATCGGGCGGGCATTCAGAATGAACGTTATCGCGTGGAGTCAGAACCTCACCGAGGAACGCGCCGCCGAAAAAGGCGTGCAGCGAGTCAGCAAGGACGTGCTGTTCTCAACGGCGGACTTCCTGTCGATCCACGTCCGGCTTAGCGAGCGAACCGCCGGTTTGGTCGGTGCGGCGGAATTCGCACAGATGAAACCCACGAGCCGGCTAATCAATACGTCGAGAGGTCCGATCGTCGACTCCGCCGCACTGCTTACCGCACTCGCAACCGGCCAGATTACCGGCGCCGCGCTGGATGTGTACGACGTCGAACCGCTCGACAACCCGCACCCTCTGCGCGAATTGCCCAACGTGCTCGCGACGCCTCATATCGGCTATGTATCGAAGGAGTTGTATCGCACGTTCTACGGCGATACAGTGCGTAACATCGTTCAATGGCTCGATGAAAGCGAAGGGTCCGCGCGCGGCTAGCGAAGGAAAGGATCTTCGCTAGCTCCGGCCCGATCAGCCCTGTACCGCCGCGGGGTTCAATTCGATATGCAGGACGACGAGCCACCGCTTCGGGCAGTCGTCCGCGATCTGCACGCCCTGCGTGCCTTCGCCGCTCTTCTTCACAAAGCCCTTCTCGCGCGCGAAGCCGAATGCGCGCCGCGCATCGGCCTGCAGCCATAACGTCACCATCCCGCACGTCACACAGCTGAAAATCCAAACCGCTTGATGCGGTGGCGCGGAATCGAGTTGCTGCACGAAATACGTGAAAATAGTCGTCAGCACCTGGTTCGTGACGAAGGCGATGGCCACCACCTTGCACAGCCCCCTGAACATCATCGCGGGTCTCGACGGTGTCATGGAAGTCAGACGCCAAACTCGACGGTCACGCGACTCTTCGTTTGCATGAACTCCATATCGACTCCGGTAGATCGCTTCGTCTCTTCAGCGCAAAGCCAGTCACCCACTATACGAAGTCCGTGGTAAAGAACGCGCAACGATTGCCGGCAATGCCGTAAATATTGTGGAAATGGCCCGCGTCTAAGGGGCCGTCTGCGCTTGTGAGTGCATAGCTTCGCGTTCGAGCCATGCGCGGAACAGCACGACCAGTTCGTCCGCCGACTTTCCATCCGGAACGTAAGTGCAATAGCTCCGCGACGGCAAACGAGGACCGGCGAACGGCGCGGCAAGCCGGCCGGACGCGAGATCGTCCGCGACCAGGGCGGTCGGTCCCATCGCGATGCCTATTCCGTCGATGGCCGCTTGCAACGTCAGAAAGAAGTGATCGAAGGTCAGCGCGGCGGCCGGCCTGAGTGCCGGAATCTCTGCGCTCGCCAGCCAGTCCGGCCACACCCGCGGAAGACTCGACGTATGCAGCAACGTGTGCTGCCGCATATCGTCTGGCGTTCGAAGCGGCAGGCGCCGCAAGAGCGCTGGACTACAAACAGGGATTCGCTCCTCGGACAGGAACGGCCGCATCGAGTAGCCATAGAAGGTGTCCGGACCGCCCCGGACGATCACGTCGTAGGTCTCCTTCAGACTCTCCAACGACTCGTTCGACGTCTGCACATTGACGTCCACGTCGGGATGCGCGGCGCGGAATGTCGCCAGTCTCGGCACCAGCCAGCGCAATGTGAAGGTCGCGGGCGCATTCACGGATAGTGTCCTGGAAAGCGTTTCAGGGAATCCGTATCGGGCCGTGGCCTGCGAGAGCTCCTCGAACAAAGGACCGATTTGCGCCAGATAAGCCTTCGCTGCCGGCGTCAGCGCGACGCGCCGGTTGTGCCGTTCGAATAACGATGCGCCGAGCCACTCTTCGAGCGCACGCACGTGCTGGCTCACCGCACCGTGAGTCACGTGTAATTCAGCGGCGGCTTCCTTGAAGCTGCCGAGACGGCCTGCGGACTCGAAGGCGCGCAAGGCATTGAGCGGCGGCAAGGTCCGTTTCATTCACAATAGTTTATCTAACGCGAAGTCTAAATTTAACTGGTTTGTTGACCGAATACAAGATAGATATTCTTCCTACTGCGCCGCTGATTCCGGCTCCGTCGCACTCTTCCGGCCTTGAACCAGCATGCTCAGTTACACCGGCGGTCTCGTCCTCTTTGCCGCTCTGCTCCACGCGAGCTGGAACGCGATGCTGCACGGCAATCGCGACCGCTTCCTGTCCATGACGTGGATGAGCATCGCCATCGCGGCGGTCGCCACGCTCGTGATCCTGTTCACGCCTCTGCCCGCCAACGCGGCCTGGCCGTACATCGCCGCATCGGGCCTCGTGCATATCGTCTACAACGTCAGCCTCGTGCGAGCCTATCGCCGCGGCGATCTGGCGCAGGCCTATCCGATCGCGCGCGGCTCGTCGCCGCTGCTCGTCACGCTCGGCGCGGCGCTCTTCGCGCATGAAGCGATCGGCCCCTTGCACGCGCTCGGGATCGCGATGATCTCGGGCGGCATCATGGCGCTCGCGCTGCAGGGCGGGCGCGTGTCGCGCGCGGGTGCACTGGCCGCGCTGGCGACCGGTGCGTCGATCGCGCTCTACACCGTGATCGACGGCATCGGTGTGCGCCTGTCCGGTGGCGAGGCGCTCGCTTACACCGCCTGGATGTTCCTGTTCTATTGGCTGATGCCGGTGCTGTTCATCGCGATGCGCGGGCTCGCGGCGTTGTGGACACCGATACGGGCGGCACCCATCGCCGTCGCGTCGTCGCTCGCCGGCGGCCTGGTGTCGATCGCGGCGTATGGCATCGTGATCTGGGCGATGCAGTCGGGCGCGATGGGTACGGTATCCGCGTTGCGCGAGACCAGCGTGGTGTTCGCCGTGCTGATCGGGCGCGTGATTCTGCGGGAAGCGGTAAGCGCAAACCGGTGGCTCGCGTGCGTGATCGTCGCGGCCGGGGCGGTGTGTTTGGGCCTTTGACCAGACAAGATCCCAACCAGCCCAAATCGAAGTGCGAGGTCCCTTTCTTCGGAGTACAAGCAACTTCGCTGCCACGACGGCGGATTCACCCTACAGTCTGCCAACTGCGAAAGTCTTTTTTGTTCTACGCTATAGGTGCGGCCCGCAGCGCGTCCCGATGTCTGTCCCGCATCACGGCTATCCGGGAAAGCCTCAGACTCCGCTGCACTCCGTAGACGATATTCCGGCGCGGTACGGTGCAACCAGCCGGAAGTAATCTCGAGCCAGTCTTATCGCCACTCAACACTCCGGCAGCCCGGCGGACCTCGCTCCGGCCGTGGCACTCGAACCTTGGTGCACCCAATCTATGGAGACTAAAGATGTCTATTCGATTAGGAGAAGACGCTCCCGATTTCACCGCGGAAACCACCGAAGGGACGATCCATTTTCACGAATGGATCGGCGACCATTGGGCGGTCCTGTTTTCGCATCCGAAGGATTTCACTCCCGTTTGCACCACGGAACTCGGATACCTCGCGGGCCTCAAGCCGGAATTCGATAAGCGCAACACGAAAATTATCGGGCTCAGCGTCGATCCGGTCAGCGACCATAAGGAGTGGGTCAAAGATATCGCCGAGACGCAGGGCCACGCAATCAATTACCCGCTGATCGGCGACTCGGACCTGAAGGTCGCGAAGCTCTACGACATGATCCATCCGGAGGCCAGCGGCGGCGGCCCGCGCACCGCGGTCGACAACGCAACTGTGCGCTCGGTGTTTCTCATCGGCCCGGACAAGAAGGTCAAAGCCATGCTTGTCTATCCGATGAGCGCAGGCCGCAATTTCGACGAAGTATTGCGCCTGCTCGATGCGCTGCAACTCAACGCGAAACATACGGTGGCGACACCGGTGAACTGGAAACCGGGTGAAGACGTCATCATTCCGACATCCGTTTCCAACGATGCCGCAACGCAAAAATATCCGCAGGGTTTCAAAACCGTGAAGCCTTATTTGCGGTACGTGGCGCAACCGAAGTAAGGCGCGCGTGAACTTGAGCGGTGCGCGCCGGACGGTGCGAAGTCCGGCGTGCGAAGCGAGTCCGGGTGCATTCGGGCGCCCGGGCCTCTGAACGGGGCAGCGCTCAATCGGACTGCCAGTGGGGCAATCGGCGGCACCGCATGGGCCGCCTTCTTCAAGCGCTCGCAGAAGCGGGCCACGGAGCGAAATCGTGTTGATCTTCCGGCAGCTATTCGATCAGCAATCGTCGACCTACACCTATCTTCTTGCCGATAGCACGACGCGAGAGGCGGTACTGATCGATCCGGTATTCGAACAGGTGCGCCGTGACGCCGCCCTGATCGAAGAACTCGGCTTGCATCTGCTTTATACGATCGACACCCACGTCCATGCCGATCACGTGACCGGTGCATGGATGCTGAATCGCCGCATAGGCAGCCGCATTGCGATCTCGTCTGCGAGCGGCGCCGAAGGCGCGGACCGCTATCTGAGCCACGGCGACAAAGTCGAGTTCGGCACGAGATATCTGACGATACGCGCGACACCGGGCCATACCGATGGATGCATCACGCTCGTACTCGACAACGAGACCATGGCGTTTACCGGCGATTGCCTGTTGATCCGAGGCACGGGCCGCACGGATTTTCAGCGCGGCGACGCGCACACCATGTTTCGCGCGGTGCATGGGCAGATTTTCACGCTGCCCACCGCGTGCCTGCTCTACCCGGCTCACGACTATCGCGGTTTGACGGTCACGAGCGTGGGCGAGGAGCGGCGCTTCAATCCGCGCCTTGGCGGTGAACTGTCTGAAGGGGATTTCACCGGGTACATGACGAACCTGCACCTGCCGCATCCGAAACAGATCGACGTCGCGGTGCCCGCGAACCTGAAATGTGGACTGGCGACGAGCGTCCCCACGCAGATGACCGAGCCCGATTGGGCGCCGCTGACCTGCAGCTTTGCCGGCATCTGGGAAATCAACGCGCAGTGGCTTGAGGAAAATCTGCGTGCGGTCGAAATCGTCGATGTGCGGGAGCCTGAAGAATTCAACGGACCGTTGGGGCGCATTCCCGCAGCCACGCTCATTTCATTGGGCGAACTGGCCGGGCGGACCGCAGAGCTTACGAAGGACCGTCCGATCGTGACGGTTTGCCGGGCCGGTGGACGCTCGGCACAAGCCACGGTCATGCTGCGCCAGGCCGGGTTCGAACGGGTGGCCAACCTTCCCGGCGGCATGCTGCGCTGGCGTGCGGAAGGCCGCGTCGTTGAAAACGGCAGCGCGTAGCGATGTTGTCGATGCATGCCTTCAATGCCGGCGACACGGCAGGCCCATAGCCTACCGCGTCGTTCAGGACTGCCCGGTGACGGGCGAGAAGGGCTGTCTATCGACGTGTCGACGCGTCGACGCATCCTCGCCAATCAGTTCGCAACGCTTCACCCCCTCCACGCCGCTCCCTCCGGATAATCATATTCATCGAGCGACGCCGCATGCATCTCGATGCTGTAACCCGAACGCCGCGGCGGCATATAACGGCCATTGCGGATCACGACCGGATCGACGAAATGCTCATGCAGATGATCCACGTATTCGAGCACCCGGTTCTCCAGCGACGCCGACACGCAGATGTAGTCGAACAGCGAAATATGCTGGACGTACTCGCACAATCCGACACCGCCCGCATGCGGACACACCGGCACGCCGAATTTCGCCGCCATCAGCAGAACGACGATCACCTCGTTCAAACCACCCAGCCGGCAGCTATCGACCTGACAGAAGTCGATGGCCTGCGCCTGCAGCAACTGCTTGAACATCACCCGGTTATGGCAGTGCTCGCCGGTCGCGACGCCGATCGGCCGAAGCCGTTGACGGATGGCCGCGTGGCCGAGAATGTCGTCGGGGCTCGTGGGCTCCTCGATCCACCACGGATCGAATTCCGCGAGGCGCCGCATGTTCGCGACCGCTTCGTCGACATCCCACACCTGGTTCGCGTCCATCATCAGCTTCCGGTCTTCGCCGATTTCTTCGCGAAGAATGCGGGCGCGGCGCATATCCTCGTCGAGATTGCCGCCCACTTTCTGCTTGAAGTGCGTCCAGCCCTGCGCGACACCTTCACGGGCGAGCCGGCGGATTTTATCGTCGTCGTAGCCGAGCCAGCCTGCGGATGTCGTATAGGCCGGATAGCCCTGCGCGCGCATTTCCTTTTCGCGTTCGCCGCGTGTCTTCGCATGACGATGCAACATCGCGATGGCTTCCTGCGGCGTGATCGCGTCGGTCACGTAGCGGAAGTCGAGGCAGCGCACGAGCTCTTCGGGACTCATGTCGACGAGCAACTTCCACACGGGCTTGCCTTCCGCTTTGGCCCACAGATCCCAGGCCGCGTTGACGACAGCCGCCGTCGCCAGATGAATCGCGCCCTTGTCCGGTCCGATCCAGCGCAACTGGCTATCCGATGTCAGCGCGCGCCAGAAAGCGCCCATGTTCGCGGCGATATCCTCGAGCCTTTTACCGACGATCAACGGAGCCAGCGCCTCGACCGCGGCCACGCAGATCTCGTTGCCGCGTCCAATCGTGAAGGTGAGGCCGTGGCCGGTGAGCGCGTCGGGCGAATCGGTTTCGAGCGTGACGTAGGCGGCGGAGTAATCCGGCGCGGCGTTCATCGCATCGGAACCGTCCAATGAGCGCGAGGTGGGAAACCGAATGTCACGGACGGACAACCTGGTGATCGTGGGCATCTGAACTCACTCCTCTGCGACAGCCATCGACTTCGGTCTAATAGCAAAGAGGGCCGTGGCATCGAAAGACGCCGCGACCCTGGCCCTCCACACGCTCAAACGGCGGCGGTCAATCGTAGAGCACGGCTGCGATCTTCGGATCGGTCATGTTGGTCTTGTCGTACCAGTAGAAGCCCGTGTCGACTTTCTTCGGCAGCTTCTCGCCCTTCAGCGCCTTCACCGCGGAGTCGACCACGCACTTGCCGATGCCAACCGGGTTCTGCGTAATCGCACCGGCCATCAAGCCGGAGTTGATATCGTCCTTCTGCTCCTTGCCCGAGTCATAGCCGATCAGTACCAGCTTCTTGCCCGATTCCTTGACACCGATCGCGGCGCCTTCCGCCGAGCCTTCATTCGCTCCGAAGATGCCCTTGAGATTGGGGTTCGCCTGGATCATCGTCTTGGCGATTTCCGCCGACTTCAAATGGTCGCCGCCACCATATTGAACCGAGACGATCTTGATGTTCGGGTGCTTCGATTTCATTTCATTGAGGAAGCCGTCACGGCGATCGATGCCCGTGCGGCTCGTCTGGTCGTGCACGATCACACCGACTTCGCCGGCATTGCCGATTGCCTCGGCCATCTTGTCGGCAGCGAGGGCGGCCGCTGCGAGGTTATCCGTTGCACACGTCGTCAGCGGAATATCGCTGTCCACGCCGGAGTCGAAAGCAATCACGGGTATCTTGCCGGCCTGTGCGCGCTTTAACAGTGGAATGGCCGCCTTGCTATCGAGCGCGGCGATGCCGAGCGCCTGCGGCTTCTTGGCGAGCGCGGCCGAGAGCATGTCGATCTGTTTGTCGACCATGGCTTCGGTTTCCGGCCCCTCGAACGTGATCCTGACGTTGTGCTCCTTGGCCGACTGTTCGGCGCCGGATTTGACGGCCTGCCAGAACTGATGCTGGAAGCCCTTCGAAATGAGTGGAATGTAGGTGTCCGCGTACGTCACGCTCGTCCCGCCAATGAGAGCGCCAACGCCGACCACGACACCGATTAGTTTTCTTTTCAACATGGTGTTTCTCCTCCTAAGATGGGCTGTCAACTTCAGCCGTTGGGGAGCTGATGGCGCTCCATTTCTTATCCTGTCCCGCGTCGCGTCAGCTTTTCTTGCGCCGCAAAATATCGCCGTAGACCGCGAGAATGATGATGAGACCGGTCACGACGATCTGCCATTCCTGCGCGACGGACATGATGCGCAGACCGTTGGTCAGCACACTCATGATGAACGCGCCGATGATCGTGCCGAGAATCGTGCCCGCACCGCCGCTCAGCGATGTCCCGCCGATCACCACGGCCGCGATCGCTTCAAGTTCGTAACCCTGCCCTAAGGCCGGCTGCGCCGAATTCAAACGCGAGGCGATCAGTAGTCCAGCAATCCCGCAAATCGCGCCGCTCAAACCGTAAATGGCGATCTTCCACCGGTCGACATTCACACCGGACAGGCGCACTGCTTCTTCATTACTGCCGAGCGCGAAGGTATAGCGGCCGAGCGCCGTGCGATTGAGCGTGATCGAACTCACCACCGCCAGGAAAAACAGAATCAGGACGGCGTTCGGCACAGGCAAGCTCGGCAGCAGGTCGCCGATCAGCGAATCCTGCGAGATCATGTAGAAGTTTTCGGTGTCGGTGAAATAGATCGGCTTGTCGGCCGAGACAACCAGCGACAGCCCTTTCAGCAGCATCATCATGCCGAGCGTAGCGATGAACGGCGGTATTTTCATTTTCGCCGTCAGCGTTCCCGAAACGGTCCCGCAGATTGCGCCCGTGCCGATCGCGGCAAGAACGCCGGTCCACATAGGCAAATGCCAGTAGGTGAGGAACACGCCGCAAATGACCGCCGTGAAGGTCATCAACGTGCCGACGGACAGATCGATACCGCCGGTAACGATGACGAACGTGCAGGCGATCGCGAGCACGCCGTTGACCGCCGTTGCCTGCAGAATCCCGAGCATGTTGTCCATCTGCATGAACGCGGGAGACGCGAAGCTGAAAAACACCAGCAGCAGGATCAGGCTTCCGAACGCAAGCAGCTTTTGCAAAGCGGTCGGCGTGAAGACGCGGGCTCTCAGGCCCGAGAACGTCTTTTTATTACCCAGCGCCGAAGTATCCGATTGCAATGTCATGAAAGACCTCTCGAAACTCACGCCACGTTTAGGGGTTCGCGCTGCGTCGCCAGTTGCATGATGCGCTCCTGGGTCGCTCCCGTCGCCGGAAGTTCGCCAGTGATGCGTCCCTCGCACATCACGACAATGCGGTCGCTCATGCGCAGGATTTCCGGCAGTTCCGAGGAGATCATTACGATTGCCTTGCCCTGATCCGCAAGCGAGCGCAGAAGCTTGTAGATTTCACCTTTAGCGCCGACGTCGATGCCGCGCGTCGGCTCGTCGAAGAAGAGCACGTCGCAGTCGCGCTCGAGCCACTTCGCAATGACGATCTTCTGCTGATTGCCGCCCGAGAGCAGCCGCACCTCCTGCGTCGCGGAAGGCGTGCGAATGGCGAGCAGACTGATGAAATGGGCGGCGGTCTTGCGTATCTGCGCGCGGCGCAGGAAAAAGTTCAGCGACAGGAATTTGCGCAAGTTCGACATCACGATGTTCGATTCGACGCTCATGCTGGTCGCGAGGCCGAAACGCTTGCGGTCTTCTGAGAGATAGCCGATGCCGCGCGCCACCGCATCGCTCGGATTCCTGATCGTCGATTTCACGCCTTTCACGACGATCTCGCCCGACTCGATCGGATCGGCGCCGAACACCGCGCGGGCGACTTCGGTGCGGCCAGCGCCCATCAAGCCCGCAAAGCCCAATATCTCGCCCTTGCGCAGCGCGAAACTCACGTCTCTGACCAGCGGGCCGGCATTCAGCTTGGTGACTTCGAGCGCGACCTCGCCCTGGTTGGCGATGTGCTGCGAAGGCGCGGCGTCGGTCAAGGTTCGCCCGACCATCATGCCGATGATCGCTTGCACGGTCGTGTCTTTCGCCGCGACCGTCGCCACATATTCCCCGTCGCGCAACACGGTGACGCGGTCGGCAATCTGCTTCAGCTCGTCCATCTTGTGCGAGATGTAGATGATTCCGACGCCCCGGCTCTTCAGATCGCGAATGATGCGGAAAAGCTCGGCGATTTCGGCGTCGTTGAGCGCCGAGGTCGGCTCGTCCATGATCAGCACGCGCGAGTCGTAGGATAGAGCCTTCGCGATCTCGACCATCTGCTGCCGCGCGACAGTCAGCGAGCTGACCACCGCGCGCGGGTCGAGAGTCACATGCATGCGGGCAAAAATGTCGTGCGCTTGTGCGTTGAGCTTGTCTTCGTCGAGGAATAGGCCGAGGCGTCCACGCGGCTCACGGCCGATGAACATGTTCTGCGCGACGGTCAGATGGTTCATCAGCTGGAGTTCCTGATGAATGATGCCGACGCCCACGGCCTGCGCCTCGCGCGGGCTCTGGAAATCGACCGGCTGGCCGTCGTAGAGAATTTCGCCGGTATCCCGTGTGTACACGCCGGCGAGAATTTTCATCAGCGTGGACTTGCCGGCGCCGTTCTCGCCCATCAGCGCGTGGACCTCGCCCGCGATGAGTTCGAATTGGACTTCGTGAAGCGCCCTCACGCCAGGAAAGCGCTTGCTGAGCCGTTTGACGGAAATGAGCGGGGTCATGATGCGGATCGAACGACAAATCCGCGAGCGCCGCCGGCCTCGTTGCGAGGAGCGGATCGAAAAAGCATGGAACGCCGCTTGGCCGGGCGCCGCCGGATATCGCAGTGCAAAGACGGACGGCGCAAAGCGCGGTTGAAATCGCAACGAGAAGCCAGACGCATTGCTGGGCCCTCAAATCGATGTGCCAAGATTTTACGACGCTGGACGTCGCCGGCTCAAGATTAGGCATTCCCTAATATCATGAGGCGAATGCGCGGCGCGCCGGCTTCCCACTATTTGATTTGCCCGCCGATTTCAGGCCGATTCGTCGGCCTTCAATATCAGAACAGTTGGGCGCCGAGTTCGCGCAGGCTGTTCCATTTCACGGTGCTGACAAACGTGCGGCCCGTGGTGTCGAGCGATTCGATCATCGCCCGTTGGCCGCGCGCTTCGGCGACGACGCGCACGATGCGCGCCTGATAGCGGAGTAGCGCGCCAATCGGCGGGCACAGCGCTTCCCGGCTAATCCGCGATCGTTTCTTTTCCATACCCAATCTATAAAGAGGTCCAGCGAGTTGCAGGGCCGCCGACGAGCCACGGCGTCTCTGCGCGTGATGCTACCAGGTTGGCCGGCAATGGTCCAGGCCGTCTAGCGACGCGCGGCCTGTCCTCGCGGTGTCGCGCCAGCAGGCCGCGAAGCTTACGTTAGTCTGAAGCCGTGCTAATTCCTCGCTAATTCAGGCCCGATACGATCATCGTCATGGTAACGAAGGGGACGACCCATGGTCGACGTGCTTGAATGGCTCATAGATATCTCGGTGGCGAGCGCGAATGCGGCGGCCACCGGTTCGATCTTGCTGCTGCTGGTCGGCGTGGCCGGCGAGACGCGTCGGCATGTCGTCAAACGTCGCGATGCCGGTCAGATCTTACCGCTGTAAATATATCTTGCCCGACTGGAACAGCACGGTGATTCGATCAGTGGCATTGCTGCGCTCGCGCGCCTTTGACTTGTCCCTGTCAGCCGGTCAGTATATCTTTTCATTGTAAAAATACTGACCGCGACCGGGAACCATGAAAGAAGCAACGTCACGCCGCAAAACGTCCGCGCCGCCTAAAACCCCAGTCCCAGCTAAAATCTCAGCCGACCACGCATCGCGCGAGAAACCATATCATCACGGCGCGCTGCCCCATGCGCTGCTCGAGGCGGCGGAGGTCGTGCTGCGGCGCGACGGCATTCGCGGCCTGACGTTGCGCGCTATTGCACGTGAAGCCGGCGTCTCGCACACGGCGCCACAGCATCATTTCGGCGACACAGCCGGTGTGTTGAGCGAACTTGCCGCCAGCGGACACCGGCGGCTCGCCGCGACCATGGCGGAGCAGGCGGACGGTGTCGAAGCGGGCGAGGCGCGGCGCAAAGCCATCGCTCGCGGCTACGTGAGCTTCGCGGTGGCCAACCCAGATTTGCTGCACCTCATGTCGCGCAACGAAATGCTCGACGCCGCACGCCCGGCCCTCGTGCAGGCGCGACTAGCCTCGGCGCGCGCACTGGCCGGCGTAGTGAGTGCGCCCACCGACCGCGCGGAGGAAGACAAGTCCTCGTTCGGCCGAATCACTGCGGCTCAGGCCGTTGCCATGACCGCAGCCTGGGCGTACGTTCACGGGCTTGCTTTGCTTCTGATCGACGGACGCCTGACTGCGCTGGCCGCGTCCGCCGACGGTATGCGCAGCGCCGAGGATTTGGTGGCAGCCGCCATCGAGCACGTCCAGATCGTTCCCGCCTACTCCATAGGCAAAGGCCGAAAATGAACGGGCGGGCTCGTATCGAGATGCCGCAACGCCCAACCTGATGTCAATCCCATGATGACACGCAGCCTCTCGCGTTTTGGTCGCTCGCTCCACTCGTAGCCACATACATGCTCAAATCGCTCCGCAACCAACTCGTTATCGCACTCGGTGCCGTGGTGAGCCTGTTCGCCATTCTGCAAGGCGTCAGCTCCTACCAGTTCTGCGTGGCCGGCATGAGCGCGGTGCTGGACCTACGTATGGAACAGGTCGCCTCGCGTTTGCGAGTCGGCTTCGGCGACGGCATCCCGACGGTTCCTGCGCGCGGGTCGCAAGACGCGCGCGATATTTTCATCGTTATCTGGAAAGATGGCGAGACACAGCCGGTGCGCTCCACTGAGCCGTCGCTGCTTCTGCCGCGCAATGCGGCCGCGGGCTTCTCGTCGCCGCTCGTGAATGGCGAACGCTGGCGGATCTATACGGCTCGCGACGGCGCTCAGACCGTGCAGGTCGCGCAGCGCCTGTCCGTACGTCACGAGATCGAGGAGACCGCCGCGACGAAGACGCTATGGCCGATCATCGTGCTGATTCCGCTCGTCTGGGCCGCTGTTATCTTCGTCGTGAGTCGTTCGTTGCGGGAACTGAACCGGCTTGGCAACAAGGTCCGCGATATCGATGTGAACCATCTGCAGGCGCTGCCGCTCACGCGCGTACCCACTGAATTGCTGCCGTTCATCCGCTCGATCAATCTGATGATCGAGCGGCTAGCCCGCTCAATCGAGAGTGAACGAAAATTCATTTCCGATGCCGCGCACGAATTGCGAACGCCGCTCACGGCTCTGCAATTGCAAGCCGATAATCTGCAACGCGACGTCATGCCGAGCAACCAGGAACGATTTCGCGCGCTGCAAGGCGGTATCGCGCGAAGCAGCAATCTGATTTCGCAATTGCTGCGGCTCGCACGCGCGGACGCCCCACCCGTGGGTCAATCGATGACACGGGCAATGGTCAGCGTCGATGTCGCGGCCGCCGTCGTCAATGCCATTTCCGATGTACTGCCGATTGTCATGCAGCGCGGCATCGATATCGGCGCGGACCAAATGGTCAGCGCCAAGGTGCGCGCAATCGAGCTCGACATCGGCACGGTGATCAAGAACCTCGTCAGCAATGCGGTTCGCTATACGCCCGACGGCGGCACAATCGATTTGTCGACCCGCGTGCATGACGGCATGGTCTCTGTCGAAGTGAAAGACACCGGTTCCGGCATCGACGAAACTCTGCTGCCCCGCGTGTTCGACCGGTTCTTTCGCGCCAATACGGACATTGAAGGCAGTGGTCTCGGACTGTCGATCGTGAAGGCGATTGTCACACGGTACGGCGGTACGGTGACGCTACGCAATCGCGATGACGGGCAGTCCGGCATCGTGGCGACGGTCAGTCTTCCGATCGAGCCGGACGGTGCGGGCTGATGAATTTCATATCCGGCTTTAGTGGCGCAAATAAATCGACGTCAGGCCCGCGTCATAGCCCGGACGCAACAACTCGGCGGGACTTGCGTTCGCATGCGCGCCGTTGATGCCGATAGCCGCAGCGGTATGCGTCGCCATCTGCGGTGAATCCGCACCGCCCACTTCATAAGCCACCATCTCAACCTGCCTTTCATCGATCTGTGTGACAGGTTGTGCGAACGCCGCAGTCGGCAAAGCGATCAGGCCGGCGATCAGTGTGGTGCGCAAAAACTTGTTCATGGTCATTCTCCTTCAAAGTTGCAGCTTCATTCTGGGTATGGAATACGGATCGCGCTATTGCGAAGTTGCCGGCGGGGTTATTCGCTAGTCCGTTCCGAATTGAGCGGTGCTTGACGAAGTACCCCCGGGCAGCCACGAATACATATTGCGCGCCCAGAATTAGCGCTGAATGAGGGAATTTGAATTACCCGTTTTGCCCTTCGGCCAGCCCTGTCCTCACTGCGTCGTGCTGCGCAGCGCTTGTTCCCACAGACGCTATCGGGCTCAAGCCAGTGTCTGGAAACTGAAGAGAGCGCCGGCGGTCGAGCGACCGCCGGCGTGTCGCACCGCTCTGGAAAATATTGGCAACCCAGAGTGTTTGCGAGATCTTTTATCGGCGTCGAGCAGGCGCTCAGACGCCGACGAGCAAGTGACAGCTTTGGTCGATGACCAAGCCGGGTGACGTATTTACCTTCCGCATGCGCCGCAACAAATCGGGCGACAGGCCACTCGAGCCATCACTTCGGCAACAGCCCCTTAGCCTGGTCGAGCATTTTGTCGACCGCCTTACTGAACCCGCCGGCCTGATCGTCACTCTTCTTTTGTGCGGGCGCCTGCGAAGCGGCAACGCAGGCAGCGCGCATTTCCGGATGTTCTGTCCAGCACGTGGTAGCCAACTGTTTCGCGCGGTTGATATCGCCATGTTCGCGATACCACGAGACTACGTTAGGCCAAGTCACCGATGTGCGGCCGAAATAATCGAACTGTTGCAACAAGAATGCTTCGCCTTGCTTAGGGTCTTTCTGTCCGATGCGGTTGGCAAGATTGGTCTGAACCGCCCATGAGCGGTCGCGTGAAGCCAGATTGCGCCGCAGCACCTGCGCCTGCGTATCCGGCGGCGCCGACCGTGACAGCGTCATCATATTCGATAACAGAAACACGGGATAAGCGTGGTCCGCCGTCGGGCCTGATGCGATCGTCGTCGCTACTTGCAGCGCTTTTGAGTAGTTGCCTGTGGCTTGCAGATCCTGCATGTCCGAGATGGACTTGTAATGGGCCAGAATAAGCGGCGTAGCGCCGCGTTTGCGGGCGGCGTTCCACGGCTCGGTCCGTGCATCGGGCAGTTTGTCGCCAAGCATCGGGCGCACGAGTGCGGTCAGGTTGTCCTCGCGAGCGGCTGGATCTCCGTGATCGTCATGCAAGCTTTCGAGTTGCGCCGAGATCTGATCGTCGATTACCGCACGGGCATCGAAGAGATGCTCCGCGACGCTCGCCTGCGCGCCCGCACGCGCGGACGTGTACTGCGAGACCGCGTCGCGCAGTTCGCCGATGCTGGTGAGTTGATTCACCGTTTGCGCCGCGCCGCCGCCGACAGCCGGCGCGATCGGCTGAGTACGCGCCTGCGCGGCAGCCTGCTGTCCGGCCTTCTCGCGCCCTGCTTGCAGTTGCTTCTCACGCAGCTTCTGACGTCGCGCTTTGGCATCCTGGTCGTACGCAATGACGCGTTCGAAGAAAGCCTTGAAACCGTCGACGTAGGAATAGCCGCAACGCAGGCTGATCGTCGCGCCGAACCGGTCCGCTTGTTCTTCGACACTGCGTTGCCAGGCTGGGAACAACACCCGTGTGCCGAGCGTCTGCACAACGGCGATATTGTCCACTCCGGTCCACGTGTTTGACGTCGGCGATTTGTTCGTCACTGTCCAGGCGAGCGACACGATGGCAAGCGACGTATCGCCAGCCGTGCGCGCGTCAAAAATCGCGTGATGGTTGAGGTAGATATGGCCGAACTCGTGAGAGAGGATCGCGAAAATCTCGTCCTCCGATTCGGCCGACTGCAACCAGCCGATCGACACGAAGATGTTGCCGCCCGCGCTCGAATTCGCGTTGAGTCCGGTCTCGGAGATGATATGCACTGAGCCCGGATAGTTCGGCGTGCCCGCGGTTTTCTTGATCGTCGCGAGCAGGCCGTTGAGATATGCCTCCATCTCGGGCATGGGAACGAGGCCCCAGCCGTCGGCCCGCGCGTTCATCAGGTCGAGTTTGATGTCGGGCCAGTCGCGCGCGGGTGGTGGCGGAATAGAGCCGACGGTGTCGAGGGTGGGTCCTTTCGGGGAGCCGCCGCCGATGTTCAGATTCGATAGAGCGCCTGGCATTTTGACGTCCGCGCATGCGCCGAGTAGAAGGCTTGCGCATGCGCCGCAGAAGTATCGCCGTCCGGTGTGCATGATTATTGGCACCGGTTGGTGGCGGCGCCCAAAGTCGCGGCCGACTGAACGCCCGCCGACTGACTGCATTGCGCCTGCGCTTTGCGAACGACCTTGACGTCCATCCCGTTCACCCAATAGGGTCGGCCGTTAACCGTCACAGGATAGAACTGATGTTGCGATTGACCCGTGGCGTGAAGAGGCAAACTCGGGGCATCCATTGCACTGTCCTTGTCGCCCGGCGAGTTGTATAGCTTCACCGTCGCGCCAGGCTGCGGTGCATAGAGATAAGGCTGGTCATCGCCCGCGGCAACGCTGCCGAAGCTTGCCGCGATCATCGCGAGCGACGCCGCGGCGAAGAGAGCATGTCTGCGCAGCGGCTTGGTATCTCGAACTTCATTCACGATCAATCCTCCTTACTGTCGGTGATCCAATTGAACAGGTGCTCGCTCCACTCGAGCCATTCGACCGCGATAGTGCAGGCTAGAACATGCGAAATCAGAAGAAATGGGACTAGCATCCAGTTGCCGAGCAGGATCATCAGGACGCCAAATGCCACGAGCACGATAAAACTGGTAACGAACAACGTGATATTGAAAGCAGCGGTCATGCCCTTCGCGGCCCACCAGTGCCAGTGGAGAGGTTTCCTCCAATGCGTGCGCTCGCGATGGAACCTGGCAAACTTCTTCCTGGCCTCTTTCTTGAGAAACACGGTGAAGAAAATCAGGCCGAAGCCAACGGCACCCAAAGCAAAAAGCCTGCCCCACCGATCCGCGGACGTGCGGAAATCAAGCTCCCAGGCTTCGACGTTCTCCAGTTTGTCGCCACGGCTCAAGAGATTGTCCAGGGCGACAGCATGCAGAAACACGCCCGGTATGCGGTCCTGGAGAGGCGAGAGAACGAGGTCGTTCGAATAGGCGAACGACGTGCCGATCATCACGAAATGATTGCTGAATGCTTTATCGAGATCTTCAGGGCTCATCCGCTCAAGCTGGCTTGCGTGGATGGTTCGATAGTGCACGCACAGGGGCCTGCTTGAAGGACGGAAGAGCGCGCGTGCCTCGGCGCGCTTCAGCAGAGTCGACAGGTTGCCGTTCGACGTACAGTACATCTCCTCATCGTCGTCGCCGAGATCGGCTCGCAGGATCCGCGGCATATGGTGACGTGCCTCGCTCTCTTCGTCCGCGGATTCCTGCCAAAGCAGGCCATCCGTTGCTGTATCGAGCGGCCACGTGATCGACATGGATTTGGGCTCGTTGCAGGGCACGTTGAGTTTCTTGTCCTTGTCGTACACATCGCTAAAGATTGCGAAAGCTGCACTCGCCGTGCATTGGCTTTTCGATGGATCTGGATGATCCGGAACGGCCGCACCGGCAGCAACGGGGTGCGTCGTTTGAGTATCGCCCGGTTCCTTACCGGCGTAGACAAGCGGATACGTCCATGCGAGCCGGTCCACCGAATGGGCCGAGAATTCAACGCCAACGCGCCGCAAAGATTTCAACGCGCTATCGCTGTCGAGGGCGGCGTTCGTACCCAATGTGTTGTCTGGCTCCCGGCGTGCAGCCAGAAACACAGGTACTTTGTTCGATGCCAGATCAGTGAGTGCCTGCCTGAAATCGCCAAAATCATCAATGTCGTTGGTGCAATAACAAACGTTGGCTTTCTTGAAACCGCTGAACCCGGTGGCCTTGCTGCCGTCGCAGTCCTTATTCCGTGGTTGCGAAAGAATCACATCGATGAACAGACCTGTCGGCCGATACTCGTTCAGATAGCCCAAGAGCCAACTATAAAAAGGATAACGAGCCGGCCAGCCTTCGCCACGCGCCCTTAGCGCCTCGCGATCGATCGCCAGCACGGTGATCTCGCGCTCATTCCACTGAACCGGATCTTTCGCGGCGGCTTTCCCGCGCTCGACGTCGAACAGATAGCCCGAAAACGGCGCGGCGTAGCGTGCCATGGTCTGAGCACCCATTTCTTCGGTAAAGCGCGTCGGCACCACGAGGGCGAGGGCGAGACCTAACAACACGGACAAAGCTGCCCGGCCGAGCAAATGCAACCACTCGATCCCTTCGACTTTTTCACCTTTCGGACCGCGTTTTTTCTTCTGCGTCGTCATCGCCCGGCCCGAGGTGTCATTGGAACGGATCAACAGAAAGGAGTCTAGAAAATCATTGACCTTCGCGTGAGCTTATTTTTCCCGGGGTAAACACGGGCCAAAACAGCAATCGGAACGTGGCGGAGGCGCTTAACTTATGAGCGCGGTGAGCGCGATACCGATCCGCACAGTTTGATCTGGATGACTAATATTCTGCCATTCAGAATCAACCGCTCTGAAAAGCTCCACTCTGGAAACTTCAGACGATAGTTAGCAATTTGCCGCCATGATCATGTCGATTGATCGTGAACACTACTAGGCGGCACAGCGCTTTTCAGTCCGAACGGATTGATTCATGGAGGGATGTCAGGAGATGGCGGATAACGACTATTTAGTAGCCGCAATCCGCTCTTTATCTGTGAATGAGCCGAAGGCAAATGCAACATACGTGAACACTTGCCGTATGCTTCATACGGCAACACACCATCACGGCAACGTAATCGGCACAGGCCGCGTCAACAAATCCACATAAAGACTAAAAAACCGATTGTTATCAAACTGCGTAACATAAGTGATCTTCTGCGGCGAAGCCCCCGCTGCCGGCTGATCCAGATACACCGTCACATGCCCCTGATCCTCGCCACTCGTCGTATCGATGTCCAGGTAGGCGCTTTTCGTTTGCGTCGCATAAGTCGGATCGAGGAAATACGCGATCGTCAACGTATCAAACAAATCCGTGTTACTAGCGAACGCCCCGGCATTGGCAATCCCATACGCCCTCGTTACCGCAGTCTGCTTGCTCGGATTGTTGACGATCTGGTCATACACGCTTTGAGTCAGCGGCACCGTATTTGTCACGTCGAGCGGAATCACGGCTTGCGGAATCGAAGTCTGCAACACCGTACGTACAGCCAGCGGGTCGAACCACCAGTTAAGCTCGCCCACGGCGTTCGCATTGCCCGGCACCGCCATCGCGCCGCCCATGTAGACGATCCGCTTGATCAGCGGCACGATCTCCGGCGCCTTCATGATCGCCGTGGCAAGGTTGGTGGGCGGCCCTACCTCGAGAATAGTGACCTGGTTCGGATAGCGCTTGATGGTCTGAATCATGAAATCCGCCGCGCCCTGCGCCTGCAGTTTCGTCGACACCGCAAACCCATCCGGCGGCGCGACGAGTTGAGACTGCTGAGTCGGCTCAGGCCGGCTCCACGCGCCGAAGTAGCCGTTCGGATTGGCCGCCTGCTGCGCGCGAATACTCGCTACATCGTATTGCAGCGGATAGTCGGCGCCGCCGTACACACCCACCGCGTTTTGCACACCCATGCGTTCCACGGCTCTGAGCGCATCCGACTCTTCCTGCAGCAACCAGTCGTTGCCGGTGACGACGGTGAGTCCGAGCAGATTGACCTTGCCCTGACCCATCAACTGCGTGGTCATGGCGAAAAGCTGGCCGTCGTCGCCCATCGTGTTGAAGTCTGAGTCGATGATGACCTTCGGCGCATTGGCGAGAGGATCAGTGGTCGATATGCTGCCACCGCACGCAGCAAGCCCCAACGACATCATCAGTATGCCTACGCATTGTGATTTCATGTTTCGTCCATTCGAGAGCGTGATTAACGAGGGAACACCATCGTGAGATGGTGCCGGTAAATCAACGTCGAGCCACCGAAAGTGGCAATACGGACCGCCTCATGTCACAACCGGCATCCGTGTCAGGCCGCGCTATCGACTTCCGCGCGGGTCGGTATCGAAGGCTGGGCGCCCGCCCGGGTCACGGAAATCGACGCCGCGCGTTGCGCGAGGCTGATCGCGCCTTCCAGCGGCTGCCGTGAGGCGAGTTGCGCGGCAAAGACGCCGATAAAAGTGTCGCCGGCCGCAGTCGTATCGACGGCTTGCACCTGCGGCGCGGGGAAATGCATGCCCTCGCCGCCTTCTACCAGCAGATAAGCGCCTTGCGCGCCGAGCGTAACGATCACATTGCGCGCGCCGGCCTGTTGCAACTCCGTCGCCGCGCGCCGCGCGCCGCTTTGCGATTCGACCGGCAGGCCGGCCAGAATGGCAGCCTCGACCTCGTTCGGCACGAGGTAGTCGACCAACGGCAGCCATTCCGCCGGCAACGGCCCGGTGGCCGGTGCCGGGTTCAACACGGTGATCTTGCCGAGGCGGCGAGCGAGCGCGAGTGTCGCGTGGACGGAATCCCATGGCGTTTCCAGTTGGCACACCACGACGTCGCAAGCTTTGATGACTGCTTCGTGGCGCGCCACGCTCTCCGGCGTGAGTTCGCCGTTGCTGCCGGCAACCACGACGATCGTGTTCTGCCCGTCGTCGGACACCGTCACCATGGCGACACCGGTCGGCTGGCCCGGATGAACCTCGATGCCGCTGCAGTCGATCCCTTCCGCTTCCAGATCCTTGACGCGCTGCGCGCCGTTCGCGTCTTTGCCGACGCATCCGACCATGGCCACCTGCGCGCCGATGCGCGCGGCCGCAACCGCCTGGTTCCCGCCCTTGCCGCCGGCAACCTGCGAGAACTCATGTCCGCCGATCGTCTCGCCGGGGCGCGGCAAATGCGGCGCGCGCGCGACGAGATCCGTATTGATGCTTCCCACTACCAGCACGCGGCCCTGCTTCGTTTCTTTTGACACTTTCATTTTCTCCTGTCGACCAGAGTTAGTGCTTTAGCACTTACTCTGGTCCCATGCAAAGCGGTCGACCAGAGTTAGCGCTTTAGCGCTTGCTCTGGTCCCATGCAAAGCGGTCGACCAGAGTCAGTGCTTTAGCACTTACTCCAGTCCCATGCAAAGCTGCCGACCATCCACAAGACGGTCCCAATTATCCAGCGCGACGCCGGCTCCGATAAGTATCCAGCACGACAGCCACGACAATCACAGCTCCCGTAATGATGCGCTTGGTCGGCTCGGTCGCGCCGATCTGCGCGAGACCCGCGGCCAGCACCGAAATGATCAACACACCGAAGAACGTGCTCGTCACCGAACCGCGCCCGCCCATCAAACTCGTTCCGCCGATCACCACCGCCGCGATCACCTGCAATTCGATACCCTGCCCGGCATTCGGGTCCGCGGCCTCGAGCCGCGAAATCTGGAACAGCGAAGCCAGGCCGGCCAGCAAACCCATCATCGCGAACACGGCGATCTTGTAGGGTCGCGGATTGACGCCCGCGAGCCGCACCGCTTCCTCATTCGTGCCGATGCCGACCAGATAGCGGCCGAAAACCGTACGCGTCAACACGAACTGCGCGGCGACCATCACCACAATGGCGATGATGAACGCCGGCGAGATGCCGAACGCGACCGGGTTGGAGAGGAAATCGAAGGCATCGCCGATATAAGCCGTACGCGAGTTGGTCAGCTGATAGGCGAGGCCGCGCGCCGCTTCCAGCACGCCGAGCGACACGATGAACGACGGAATCCGCCACGCCACGGTGATCGCGCCGGTCACGCAGCCGGTCAGCGTCGCGCCCGCCATGCCGAGCAACGCGGCAGGCAGCGCCGGCCAATGCCACTGCAAGGCCGCGACGCTTGTGAGCGCCGCGCCCAGCGCCAGCACCGAGCCGACCGACAGATCGATACCGGCAATGATCAGCACGAACGTCATGCCGATCGACATCACGACGAGATCGGGAATCTGGTTGGCGATCGTGCTGAACGTGTCGTAAGTCAAAAAGTGCGAACTCAGCAGCGAGAACAACACGATCATGCCGAGGAGCGCGCCGAGCAATCCAAGGTAGTTCGACAATCCGAGTCGCGTGCCGAGCGGCTTCGCGGTTTTGGGTGGTTCGTTCTGCAGCGTAGGCAGGCTGGTTTCTACGGTCATGCTCAATACTCCACTAATTTACTTTCGTCGGGCGCCTTCGCGTCGGGTTCGATCGGCTCGTGTAGCATGTCATCGCGCTTCGCGTAGCCCGCGAATGCCGCCGCCAGCAGCGCGTCCTGAGTCCAGTTGCCGCGCTCGAACAGGCCCGTCATGCGTCCCGCCGACATCACCGCGATCCGGTCGCAAATCGCCATCAATTCGCGCAGGTCGCTCGATACCACCACCAGCGCGCGGCCTTCGCGAGCCAGCGCGCCCATCAGGGCATAAATGTCGAACTTCGCGCCCACGTCGATGCCGCGCGTCGGTTCATCGAACAGCAGCACCGTGCAATCGCGCGCGAGCCAGCGGCCGATCACCACCTTCTGTTGATTGCCGCCCGACAACTCGGACACCGGCTGCGACGGCCCGGAACTGCGGATGCGCATTGCGTCGATCTGCTGGTGCGCCAAAGCCGCTTCACGACGGCCGTCCACCACGCCCTTGGTCGACACCGAACGCAAGTGGCCCAGCGAGATGTTGGCGGCGATCGGCTGGGTCAGCAAAAGACCCTCGCCTTTGCGATCCTCCGTAATCAGCGCGATGCCGTGCTTCACGGCGTCCGACGGCGAAGCGATCGTCACGGGCTCGAGCGCGCCGCCTTCCCGCCCGATCGACACAGTGCCCGCGTCCGCGCGGTCCGCGCCATAGATGAGCCGCATCAACTCCGTGCGCCCTGCGCCGATCAGTCCGCTGATGCCGAAAATCTCGCCAGCCTTGACCTCGAAGGACACGTCGCACACCACCGGCTCGCGCGTCATGCCGCTGACCTTGAAGGCCACCTCGCCGATACGCCTCTCGCCGAGATCGATCCGGTCTCCGATATCGCGGCCTACCATCAGGGTCACGAGACGGTCGGTGGTGAGGTTGGCCATCTCGTCGACATGCACGAGCCGGCCGTCACGCAACACGGCAGCGCGCCTCGCGATACGCTTCAACTCTTCCAACCGGTGCGAGATGTACACCAGTGCGACCCCGCGCGCCTTCAACCGCTCGACCTGCTCGAACAGCAGATCGACTTCGCGGGCGGTCAGCATCGCCGTGGGTTCGTCGAGAATCAGCACGCGGCAATCGCCGATCAGATTGCGTGCAATCTCGACCATCTGTTGATGCCCGATGCCGAGCGTGCCGACCAGCGTATCGGGATCGATTGCGTCGAGGCCGACTTGCGCCATGGCGTGCCGCGCGTCCTCGCGCAGTTTGGCGCGGTCGATCCAGCCGAATATGCCGCGCTGCGGCAAACGGTTCAGAAAGAGGTTCTCCGCCACCGAGAGCGTGGGCAGCAGGTTCAACTCCTGCATGACCATGCGCACGCCGAGCGCCTCGGCGTCCGTGCGGCTGGCCGGCCTGTAGGCCGCGCCGGCGAGTTTCATCGAACCGGTAGTCGGCGTGACGAGACCACCGATTATCTTGGACAAGGTGCTCTTGCCCGCGCCGTTTTCGCCGGTCAGCGCCAGCACTTCGCCCGCATGCAATTCCAGCGAAACATCGGCGAGCACGGGCTCGGCATAGGTCTTGCCGATACCGTGCACGCGCAGTACGGGCGCGGCGTCGGCAAGGGATGAGATGGGAGTGGACATCAGATTGATTCAGGCTGGACAGAAATCAGTCGGCGTGGCCCCTTGCGGAGCGGGCCACACCTTGCACCCGTCTTACTTGGTGACCAGATCGACTGGCGTTTCGACAACGCCGGACAATTCAGACTGTTTCTTGTGTTCGGAAAGCGCCTTCAAAGCCGTGTCGATGCCGAACACTGCCTGCTTGGCTGCGTATTGATTGGCGGTGGCGAGCACGCGGCCGTCCTTGAGCATCGGCTTGATTGCGTTGATGTCGTCGTAACCGACGATCTGCACCTTGCCTGCCTTGCCGGCCGCGCGCACGGCCGACACGGCGCCGATCGCCATGTTGTCGTTGCCGCACAGCAAAGCCTTGACGTCCGGATTCGCATTGAGGATCTGGCTCGCGACGGCGTTGCCCTTGTCGATTTCCCACTCGCCCGATTGCAGCGCGACGACCTTCATGCCGCCCGCCGCCATGGCCTGCTTGAAGCCGGCCGTGCGTTGCTGCGCGTTGGTCGTGGTCGTAACACCTTCGATAATGCCGACGTTGTCGCCCGACTTCAGGTGCTTGGCCAGGTAGTCACCGACCTTCTGCGCGCCCTTCGCGTTATCCGGCCCGACGAACGGGATGTTCAGGTCTTTCGACTTGAGGACGTCGTTGTCCAGCTTGTTGTCGATATTGACCACGATGATGCCGGCATCGACCGCCTTCTTCAGGACCGGCACCAGCGCCTTCGAGTCAGCCGGCGCGATCACCAGCGCGTCGACCTTCGAGACGATCATCTGCTCGACGATGCGGATCTGGTTCGCGGTGTCCGTCTCGTCCTTGATGCCGTTGGTGACCAGGTCGAACTTCGCCGGATTCTGCTTCTGATAATCCTTGGCGCCCGTTTCCATGGTCAGGAAGAACTCGTTTGCCAGCGACTTCATGACAAGCGCGACTTTCGGTTTATGGGCGGCCTGGGCGAAGGCTGCCGGCATCGGCAAAATCGACACAGCGAGGAAAGCTGCGCCGGCTGCGATGGCGCGACGGCGCGCCGGAAGGAAATGGCGGATCATTGATGTCTCCGTATCGCTCGTTCGGTCTACTGAGAGCCGTTGAGTCGTGTGATGGGTAGGAACGCCGCACTTGCCGCCACTGGCTGAACCATCAGGGTCGTCCCGTATGCCGGGCAAGCATGGCCAGATCAAATCCTATCTCCGCGAACTGCGTTATGCTATGCCAAATTTCAAAACCTATCGTTTCAAAAATGGAACACGTGGATTGGGACGACCTGCGGATTCTGGTGGCGATCGCCCGCGAGGGCACCATGCGATCGGCCGCCGCGGCATGTGACCTGAGCGCACCGACCCTGTCGCGCCGCCTGACCGAACTCGAGCGGCGGCTCGGCGAGCCTTTGATCGACCGGGTACCGTCGGGCTGTACCGTGACGGCGTTCGGCGCCAAGGTGCTGGCCTGGGCGGAGCAGATGGAGGACCTGGCGCACCAGATCGAACGCGCCGCGGACGTGAACGGCGGCGCACCCGCGCATGGCACGGTGCGGATCAACGCTGTCGAATGGCCGTCGTACATTCTGCTGAAACTGCTCGGCTCCTTTCAGGACCGGCTGCCCGGACTCGCGATCGAAGTGCTGACTTCGCGGCGTCCCTATAGCCTGGCGCGGCGCGAGGCGGACATCGCACTGTGGTCCGAATGCCCGGAAGAGGGCGACCTGTACGTCCGGCGGATCGGCAGGATCCGCTTCGGGCTGTTCGGCTCGCGCGATTACTATCTGCGCCACAAGGCCGCGATCGTGAAGAAAGAGTGGGACAAGCTGTCGTTCGTCGGCTACGACGACCGTCAACCGGACCATCCGGCGACGCAATGGCTGAAGGCGCTGCCCGGCGCTCCGGCGCCGTCGCTGCGCAGCAGCTACGGCATGGGCGTGTTCGACGGCGTGCTGGGCGGCTCGGGGCTTGGCATACTCGCGCAGCTTGCCGGCGACACGACGAGCGATCTCGTCTGCGTGGAGAAGCACATCAAGGCGCTCGATCAGGACGTGTGGATGGTGCTGCATCCGGCCTTGCGCGACAGTGAGCGGATCCGGACCGTGGCGAACCTGATCGCCGAGATCTTCCGCTAACGCCGCCTTGACGAACGAACGCTAGCGTATCGGCCGATTACGGCTAACCTGCGCAAAACTGAGCGCGATCGCGCCTCGTGAAGAGGCGCCGCGTGGCTCGAAATCCGCCGCTCGATGGTCGCCGGACCGGGTCAGTAAGCCATAGAGTTCCGGGCGGCGCGCCGTCAGCCATTGCTGCCCCGCACTTCCATCGATCAGGCCTCTGTCCAGATCGGCGGAAACGAGTGCGTCTCGCGCGCGGCTCGCGGCGAGCACGCGACCACAGGGATCGACGATCATCGCTGCTCCGCTCGACTGTTCTGAGCCGCCGATCTCCACGCCTTCGCTGAAGACGACGAACATGCCGTTGTCACCGGCTCGCGCCGACAGCAAGCGAGGCAGCGATTGCCCTATCGAACCAGCTTGCGTTCGGCGATCGCCAGTCTGGTTCGCGCCGTCGCTGCGATGCGGCGCGATCAGCAGTGTCGCGCCCATGAGCGCCGTCATCCGCATGTTCTCGACCAGATAGTTGTCGCCGCCGATCAGGATGCCCACGCGAACGCCCCACGCCGTATCGA
The DNA here is from genome assembly GCF_003001875.1 of Paraburkholderia sp. BL18I3N2. Lineage (NCBI taxonomy): Bacteria > Pseudomonadati > Pseudomonadota > Betaproteobacteria > Burkholderiales > Burkholderiaceae > Paraburkholderia > Paraburkholderia sp. BL18I3N2. The sequence goes on along the minus strand of NZ_PVNC01000001.1, from coordinate 580,179 downwards.
ACACGGTGAACCGGTCGCCGCTGCTGATGCGCCGATGCCCGAACGCATGCAGCTTGCGGTGACAATGGCGCATGCCACCCGGCAGGCACACCACGTAGCTGTTGAACAAACGTCCATCGGCTGCACGCTCCAGGAAGCCGACACCAGCGACCACGCCGGAGCGTTCGACCGCATCGGCCACCGCGCGGATCGAAGGTCCGTCGAGCGGCTCAGCAAGCGCATCGAGCTCGGCGCGATGAAGCTTCGCCATGCTTCCGTAGCCGCCGATACAGGTCTCCGGAAACACCACCAGCCCAATATCTTTCTCAGCGGCAAGCGTCAGGCAATCCGCAATGCGCGCGACGTTATGCGCCGCGTCGCCGGGGCGGGAAACGAGCGACATAGCCGCAACGCGAAGCGACGGAACAGTGGAGGCGGACATCTTCACGACCGGATGAATAGAACAACACCATTGGACCGCTCCCCCATCCATAAGTAAAATGAAAAATTCTATGCATTCAATCACTTGCTGGAATGGAACTCAAACTACTGCGCGCGTTTCTGACCGTCGCTGAACTCCGCCACTTCGGGCACGCCGCCGAAGCGCTTTATGTCAGCCAGCCCGCTCTCAGCAAGCAGATCGTGGCATTGGAGGCGAGCCTTGGCGCGCGGCTTTTCGAGCGCGGCCGACACGGCGCGGAACTGACGATCTTCGGCGAAGGATTTCTCGCCGACGCCGAGGCACTGGTCCGCGACGCGGACAATATCCTCGCGCGTGCGCGCGAGGCGAGCAGCGGCACGCGCGGCTATCTGCGCGTCGGCCTCGGACTTTCGACGTTGACCGAAGCGCCGCAACTGATCGCTCAATTCCGCAAGCTCCATCCAAATGTCAGCGTGACACTTAACGATCTGTCTTCCGCGGAGCAATCCCGGCGGCTTCTCGGCGGCAAGCTCGACGTCGGCTTCCTGCGCTTGCCAGCCGACGCCGGCCTGTCCACCTTACCGATACTCGACGAGGCCCTGGCATTGGCGATACCGCAGTACGCGCGCTGGAAACGCGTTCCGTCGAATCTGCAGGAATTGAACGAGCCCGGCTTCATCGCACTGTCACGCGGACGCGGTCCTGGCCTCGCGGCACAAATCGATCACTGGTGCGGTGAACATGGCTTCGTGCCCAAGGTGATCCAGCAAGCCGACGACATTCAATCGGTTCTTGCCGGCGTGGCGGCGGGCGTGGGCGCGGCGTTCCTGCCGTCACGCGCGCAATACCTGCTACGCGACGCCAGAGTGCTGCCGTTGCGCGATGCCGCCGCGCGCTGGCGGGTGGCACTGGCGTGGCAGACCACGCGCGACGATCCCGTGGTAGCGAATTTCGTCACGTTCGTTCGCGCGGCGAAGAAGTCGCTGCGCGCCGGTTCCACTGCGCCGGGCTGATAGACAAACGCGTCGTCGGGCTCGCCTGCCCGGCGGAGCCTTCGCCGACCGTCGAGCGCCCCGCTGTTTCAAGCTGCACGACTGCGTCGAAGGCGCGCTCCCGAGGCCGGCGAGCGGAGAAGCCCGTCCGAACATGCGTATGTCACACACAACAACAACGATTTCGCGGATGATGGAACCCGCCGCAACCAGCTCTATCGGAAGCACTACGTCCATCACGCCGGCGATCCGCGCCCAGCGGACACCGAAACCGACTTCCCGGTCGTGGACCTCGAGGTCGCATAGCCAGCACGGGCGGCTCAGGCTCGTCCGTTTTCAGGAGATACGCCATGTCCCGCACCGTCACCGAGAAGCGCGCCGCGTTCAAAGCCCTGCACACGTCCGGTTGTTTCATCCTGCCCAATCCGTGGGATGCCGGCAGCGCGCGCTATCTGCAAACGCTCGGCTTCCAGGCGCTCGCCACGACCAGTTCCGGCTTTGCGTGGTCCACCGGACACGCCGACAACGGCTTGCCGCGCGACGCAATCCTCACGCATCTGCGCAAGATCGTCGAAGCGACCGACCTGCCCGTGAACGCAGACTTCGAGAACGGCTTCGGCGGCACGCCGAACGAGGTCGCGGAAAGTGTCAGGCTCGCCATCGAAACCGGCGTGGCCGGCCTGTCGATTGAAGACTCCACCGGCGACGCCACCGCGCCGCTTTTCTCCATCGAGGTTGCCGTCGAGCGAATCAGCGCCGCGCGCCGCGCCATCGACGAAAACGGCGGCGATACGCTGCTGGTCGGCCGGGCGGAAAACTTCTTCGCCGGCTCGCCCGATCTCGACGACGCGATCGCGCGACTCAAAGCCTATTCGGAGGCCGGCGCCGACTGTCTGTACGCACCGGGCATTCAGACGCGCGAACAGATCGAGGCGGTGGTCGCCGCCGTGGCGCCGAAGCCCGTCAATCTGCTGGTCGGATCGACGTCGGCGTTCACGCTGCAGGACGTGGCCGCGCTCGGCGTGCGGCGTATCAGCGTCGGCGGCGCGCTGGCCCGCGCGGCGTGGGGCGGTTTCATGCAGGCGGCGCAGTCGCTCGCCCAAGGCCGCTTCGACGGCTTTGCCGGCGCGGTGCCGGGCTCGCAGCTCAACGAGCTCTTTGAGAAGCGCGGGTGATTTGAGGTGTCGTGAAGTGGCCAAGACGAGGGATCGACAGCGCCTCGGACCGAACCGGGGTGCGGCACCGCCATCGTTCGCTGACGCACGTACGCAGTTCGCGTAGCCGTGAGAGACTGATGTCTAGCGTGCGTTCAGCCTGCCGACGCCCGCAGTACGGTCACGTCAACCATGGAATCTCGTCCTTTCAGAGTGCTTGCCGCACTCCTCGTCTCAAGCGCCGGCTTCTGCCCGGCGGTATCGCATGCCTACGCGCTCGATGCACAGTTCGACTGTCAGGCGCGTCCCCACGCGTTCATCACCCAACTCATCGACGACAACTACATCGAGTCCAATCCAATGCGGGTCGACAAGAACTCCGTCAACGCGTTTCGTCCCGTGCACGGCAGCGACATGACCGTCTTCGGCTTTCGCGTCTACGCGGTGCTCGGCTACGAACCGGACGACGGCATGTTCAAGAAAGGCCGCGGCCAGGCACTCGCGGGCCCGTTATACGGCGTCGTGCTGTCCGCGCCGAGCGAGTCGGTCGAAACGCGCGTGCGCGCGGCCGGAAGCACTGCCAAGGTGCACGCGGTCATTCCGTTGCTGCTGACCGCGCTGATCTGCACACGTTGACGGAGCGCGGCCGAGCGTCGTGGTGCTATGCTTTTCGCTCCTCATCGCCTACGTCGCCAAGGTCTTCACGCCGATGCCCTCGTCCGTCCGCAACTCGCTCATCTGGATCTTCGACGCGTTCGAGCGCGATCCGACTTATATCAGCAAGCGGATGTTCGGCAGCGACGCCGCTTATATCGATGGGCTTTTGTGCCTGATTGCCGCGGATCGCGACAAGCCGTGGAATGGCCTGCTGGTGTGCACGTCGCACGAGCGCCACGCTCCGCTCATCGATGAGATGCCGGCTTTGCGGCCGCATCCGGTGCTCGGCAAGTGGCTCTACATCGCGCAAGACGATCCGGCGTTTGAAAGCGTGGCCGAGGAATTGACGGCGCTGGTGCTCGCCCGCGATCCGCGCATAGGCGTCGAGCCGAAGCCGCGTGCACGCGGCAAGAAATCCAAGCTGCCGAAGGCGTAGCGCGTCGCACTGTTCAATGAACGGCTCACCCGCGCGTTGGCGTCTGCGAGCCGGTGTCGACGCTTCAGTCATAGCCTGGCGCCTTGTACAACGCGACGATCTGCGCGAGCTGCTGGTCCTGCAACCGCGACTGCTGAAGCTGCGCATTGAACAGACTGCGCTCGGCGTCGAGCACATCCAGGTAGCTCGTGTAGCCGCCCTTGTACAAATCCCGCGCGAGCAAAGCATATTGCGCGAGCGCCTCGACCTTGTTCGAGCGCCGCCGCTGCCTGCTGCTGGTCGATCGAATCGTCGAGGTCTTTCTGGCTCAGCGCATTCTTCGCGACGAGCGGACACACGCGATTGAGATTCGCCTGCGCGGTGTCGAGACGGGCTTTTTGCTGCGCGTACTCCGCGCGCGCGACGTCGAGACTGGCCCGGAAGGGTTTGCGATCCATCACGATCGGTGTGATGCCAATGAATGCATCAGGACTCGCTCGCCAACCGATGCATACGTGCTTCTTTTTCTTCTAGCGGTATGTCAATACGATGTCTGACACCGTGCAGCAGTGTCAGAAGGGAATGGCCATTTGCCGCGATACGCGTTTAATCTATTTGCTGAGGAAGCGTAGCATCGCTAATCAAAAAAACAACACGCGATCAGCATCGGAGAATCGGACAATAGTCAATTCGCATTTAGACGTTATGTAGCGTCAACGGCCAATTTTCGACATTAAAGAAACGTTGACTAAATTCACCGCTGCGCGTGATGGCGTGAATCCATACCGTGGCAGAATTAGCGGCACCGCAGCATGGGTCCGGGAGACTTGGCATGGGCAACGAAACGCACGTCGAACATCAGACCGGTGGAACCAGCGAGCCGGACGCCGCACCGGACATTCCCGGCCAGATCGTGCTGGTCTTTCAAGGCGGCGGCGCCCTCGGTGCTTACCAGGCGGGCGTGTATCAGGCTCTTCATGACGGCAAAGTCGAGCCTCACTGGGTCATCGGCACCTCGATCGGCGCGATAAATGGCGCGATCATCGCCGGCAATCTGCCTGAGAATCGTATGGCGCGCCTGACCCAGTTCTGGAATGGCGTGGCACGTCAGCGCATCGGAGCGGCAAACTGGCTGCCGGGACTCGCAAACTGGCTGCGCGATCTCGCCACGGTCACTCAAGGCGTGCCGTCTTTTTTCACGCCGCGGTTGCAGTCGTGGGCGGGCCCTCAGGCACGCGTTCGTTCCGATCAGGCAGCCTTCTATTCGACCGAACCGCTGCGCGAAACCTTGGCTTCGCTCGTCGATTTCGACTACCTGAACCAGAAGACGACGCGGCTGACCGTCGGCACGGTCAATGTCCGCAGTGGACGCATGCGCTACTTCACGAATCGCGATGCGTTGCTGGACGTCGAACACGTGATGGCTTCCGCCGCTTTTCCGCCCGGCTTCCCGGCGGTGCAACTGGAAGGCGAATCGTACTGGGACGGCGGCATCTATTCGAATACACCGCTCGAAGCCGTGCTCGACGACCGGCCGCGCCGTGACTCGGTGATTTTCTCGGTGCAGTTGTGGCCTTCGAGCGGTCCGGAACCCGAGTCGATCTTGCAGGTCATGAGCCGGCAACGCGACATTCAGTATTCGAGCCGCGCGGAGAGTCACCTCGCTCGACAGAAGCAGATTCACCGCTTGCGGCACGTGATCCGAGAACTCGGCCAGTATCTGCCCGAAGAGACACGCAATGATCCTGAGGTGCGCGAGCTGCTCGGCTGGGGCTGCGGCACGACGATGCGTGTGCTGGAACTCGACGCACCGGCATTCGATAACGACGACCTGAACCGGGACATCGATTTCTCTTCGGCCGGCATCGAACGGCGCTGGCTTGCGGGTTACGAAGACACGGTCCGCTTGCTGAAGCACGCGCCGTGGCGAGAAACACTGGACCCGATGGAAGGCCTCTCGGTCTTTCGCATGGCCTCGGCGGAAAGCCAGCAATAAATCGCGTCAACGCCGCAAACAACGACTCGCGACCTCGGCCGCTGCGTAGGCCGCTGCGTAGGCCGTGCGCGCCTGCTCACTCACTGAAAAACCGATTTGTACCTGGCACGCAAGACTGTTTGTCCATGGCGGGTGTTCGAGATCGGCGCCGAAGCGCCTAGATTTCATACCCATCGGAGCCACCGGCCCGATCAGCATTTGATCCCAAGTTACTTATCCGGAGATTCAGCCATGAGCACATCACAAAAAGTCGTTGTCGTTACGGGCGCATCGCAAGGCATCGGCGCCGAACTGGTCAACGCGTTTCGCAAGCTCGACTACCGCGTCGTCGCTACCGCACGTTCGGTCAAGCCCTCGGAAGATCCGAACATCCTGACCGTGGCAGGCGATATCGGCGAACCGGCCACCGCGCAGCGCGTGATCCGTGAAGCCATCGCCCGTTTTGGCCGCATCGACACTCTCGTCAACAACGCCGGCATCTTCGTTGCCAAGCCCTTCACCAGCTATACGGCCGAAGACTACGCGAAGGTCACCGCGGTGAACCTCAACGGCTTCTTCTTCATCACGCAGTTGGCCATCGCCGAGATGGAAAAGACCGGCAGCGGCCACGTGGTCAGCATTTCGACGAGTCTCGTCGACCACGCCATCGACGGCGTGCCCTCGGTGCTGGCCTCGTTGACCAAGGGCGGCCTGAATGCGGCCACGAAGTCCCTCGCCATCGAATACGCGAAGAAGGGCATCCGCGCGAACGCCGTCGCGCCAGGCATCATCAAGTCACCGATGCATGCGGAAGAAACCCATGCGGCGCTCGGCGCATTGCATCCTGTCGGGCATATGGGCGAAATGAGCGATATCGTGAACGCAGTCCTGTTCCTGGACTCGGCGCCGTTCGTGACGGGCGAAATCCTGCACGTCGACGGCGGCCAGAGCGCAGGCCACTGATTGCGTTAGGGCGCCGCTGACCGGCGCCCTTCACGTCCAACCAAGGATTACGGAGAACGCCATGCCTATCGTCACAATTCAGGTGACCCGCGAAGGTTCCAAACCCGGCAACGATGCCGTCACGGCCGACGAAAAAGCCAGGCTGATCGCTGGCGTCAGCCAGGTGCTGCTGGACGTGCTGAACAAGCCGCTCGCAGCGACCTTCGTGGTGATCGAAGAAGTGGACATGGAGAACTGGGGCTGGGGCGGCTTGCCCGTCGAGGCCTATCGCAAGCAGCTCGCCCAGAAGCCGGGTTGAGCGTCGCACGGGAGCGCTCAACCCGTTGTGCTGTTAGTTTCAGTTCGCGAACTGCCGCAGTTGCTCGATGCTCTGCTTCAGTTCGCGCTCCAACTGGGCCATCAGTTCCACCGCTGGCAACGACCTTGCCAGCGCGGCGGCCTGGCCTGCCCAATGCGCGCCGTAGCCGAACTCGCCTTTCGCCTTCGCTGCCGCGTTCAGCGCCTTACCGGCATCGTAGGCAATGGGATAGGCGGCCGGCTGGGGCGAACGCGGGTCGGCGCCGAGCGCCGTGAAGCTGTTCGCCATGCTTCTCGCCAGCCGCCCGGAGATCGCCGCCGTAAAAGTCGTGCGGCGCGCCGCCTCGCCAAGCAACGCGCGACGATAACCCTCGTCGATCGACGTTTCCGTGCACGCCACAAAGGCCGTGCCAAGTTGCGCGGCCTGAGCGCCGAGCGCGAGCGCCGCGGCAATGCCCGCGCCGTCCATGATGCCGCCGGCGGCGATCACCGGCAGCCGGCACTCCCTGGCCAGCAAACGTGTCAGGGCGAACGTGCCCAACCGGTCGTCGAATGCATTCGGGTCGAAGACACCGCGATGCCCGCCGGCCTCGATACCTTGCGCCACGATCGCATCCACGCCCGCTGCTTCGACCCGCGCCGCTTCCTGCAGATTTGTCGCACTGGCGAGCAGCTTGATGCCCGCCTGCCTCAGTTCGGCGATGACAGCCGCGGACGGCAAGCCGAAGTGAAAACTGACGATCGCCGGCTTCTCCTCCAGAAAGACCCCCAGCATGGCGGGGTCCGCAAGAAAGCTCGTGTAGATCTCCGACAGCTTCGCCGGCGGCGTTGCCCCATACTTTTCGAAATGCGGCGCAAGCCAGCTCAACCATTGCTGCTCGACCGCCGCGTCCGCTTGGGCAGGCTGATGGCAGAACACGTTGATGTTGAACGGCTTGTCCGTCAGCGCGCGCGTCTCCCTGATCACTTTGCGCGCGCCGTCGGCGTTCATCGCTCCGACGCCCAACGAGCCGAGCCCGCCTGCGTTGCAAACAGCCGCGGCCAGTGCGGGCGTCGAGACACCCGCCATTGGCGCCTGAATGATCGGTTTGTCGATGCCCAGCAAGGGCAGCAAGGCACGCTCACCTGTTTGATTGGTCATGTCGCTTCCTCATCGAGTCTCACTACAATATAGTCCTGATATTCCGTACGAACCCTTGTTCCGCGCCGAACGCGGCCGAGCCGCCGCTGCGTTCACGCGGCGGCCGTTTCGGACGGGCGTTCCACCGCCCGACCAGACCGCGCTATCAGGCACCTCGCCGAGAGACCATGCAGCGTCAATTTGAAGATGTCCTTCTGGGCAGTATCGAACTATTCTGCCTGGCGGCCGAACTGGAGAGTTTCACCGAAGCCGCGAACGCCGCGAGCGTCACACCGGCCGCCGTCAGCCGTACGGTCGCGCGTCTGGAGGAGCGCCTCGGCGTGCGATTGTTTGTGCGGACCACCCGGCAGATCCGATTGACCGATGCGGGACGACGCTACTTCGAACAATGCCGTCTGGCGCTGGCCCAGCTCGCCGAAGCCGAGCGCGAAGCGACCGGACAGCAAACCGCGCCGACCGGCGTGCTGCGCATCAGCATGCCGACGCCGTATGGACACTACCGTGTGCTGCCCCTGCTCGCCGAGTTTCGCCAACGCTATCCGGGCGTGACCGTCGAAACGCATCTCAGCAATCGCAACATCGACTTTGGCGAAGAAGGCTTCGACCTGGCCATTCGCGGCGCGGCGCCCGGCGACTCCGGGCTGATCGCGCGCACGATCGAGGACGCGGAACTGGTGGTAGTCGCTTCGCCGGCTTATCTGCGCGGCGCCGCCAAACTCAAAACGCCCGACGACCTGGTCCATCACGATTGCGTCCAGTACGCGCTGCCGAGCACCGGCCGCAATCTTCCGTGGCTGTTCAAAGTCGAAGACGAGGTTGTCGAGACGATGACGAGCGGCGGTTACACGTCGTCGGGCGACGTGCTTGCCGGGGCAACGCTCGCGCGTCACGGGGCGGGTATTTTTCAGACCTATCGGTTCATCGTCGAGAAAGATATCGCTGCGGGAACGCTCAAGGAATTGCTCATTCCCTATGGCGGTTGTTCGCGGCCGTTCGTGCTGCTTTATCCGCATGCGCGGCATCTCTCGTCGCGCGTGCGCAGTTTCGTCGACTTCCTGATGGAAAAGCTGGGATCGTAGGCTGGCGGATGATCGCGCGGCGCTCGCCACGACGCCCCGTCACACGCGCAGCGGAAAGATGAACTTCGCCGCCAGCAGTCCGACCACTCCGCCGAGGAGCGTCTCCCAGGCGCGCGCGCCAAGAAACGAAATGGAATGCACGCCGCCGATCGCCAGCGTCACGATCAAGGTGAAGGCGAACGCCCCGCAAGCGATGTCGTAGCGCTCGGGCAAGGCCATCGCGTAGATGATCATGGCGGCCGCGACGGCGGCCCAGGCGAGCAGCGGCACGTGTTCGACGAGCGGCAGGCAGGCCAGACCCAGCGGAACACCGACCAGGGTGCCGACGATCCGCCGGCGCACCCGCTCCGCCGTGCCGCTCGCCGAGCCCGCGACCACGTAGGTGCTTGCCGTGATCGCCCAGGCGGACTCCTTGAGTCCGATCGTCTCGTTCAACACGACCACGACCAGCGCGCCGCTCGCCGCCTGCAGGCCCATGATGAGTTCAGCCGAAAGTTTCCAGCGATCCGGCATGTCGACGGGCGAAAGCACCGTCATGGCCGGACGCTCCGCCGGACCGCTGAGCAGACGCGGAACAATGGACGCGAGCATGGCGATCAATCCCGCCACTACGACGGCCGGCATGTCGACAGGCGTCAGGTGAATGTTGTAGGCCAGCAATTGGCCGATGAATATCTGCGAGCCCATTCCCGCGCCCACAATGCCGAAGCGCTTCAGGTAGCCGACGAGAAACGCGCCCGTGACGAGCGTCAGTTCGGGGCCCGCCGCGCCGAGGGTCTGGAGGATTGGAGCGAACGCGATGAACATGGTCGCGCCGAGCACGGCGGCGGCACACAGGAATGCCAGGTCGCGGCTGGATTCGGCCCGGGAGATGCGCGCTTCGGAGACACTGGCCCACAGCGCGAAATTGCCGGCCAGCGAACCGACCAGCGTCGCACCGGGCAAACCGTGCGTGATGTCCTGCAAGGTCCCGAGCGCGGCGGCGATCCCGTACGCGGTGACGAGCCGTAGTCCCTTGATCCGGCGATGCGTGCCGGGATCGAGCTGCTCCAGCCACGTCGCCGCCGACCATAAGGCGCCGCGTCCGCCCTTGCCCGCCGCCTCACCGCGAATGCCGTCGCTCGCCGCGCGACTTTGCGCGTCGGCGTCGATCTTTCTGTCGTCGTCCTCCGAGATCATCTTTCGCTTCACGGCGTAGTGCGCGTCGGATTGAAGTACCTCGTAGTCTAGTCAATCGCAGCGGCGCGGACCGGCCGGAAATCGTCGTCAGCGGCTGTGCCTGTCAGGCAAGCGCGCCCCAGGCCGGCAACCGCGTGCCGCTCCGAACGACATAAATCGTGTGCGATTTAATCTTATACGCTTGACAAGGCAAAACTTCTCCTCCATTATTCGACGCATGCGATTACATCGCATACGATTTAAAGCAACTTCACAGTTCTGACCATCAAGGAATTCATCATGACCAAGATCGAAAAAGTCCTGCTTACCGGCAAAACCCACACGACGTTCAGCGGCCGCGGCGGTCGCGTCGACCTCAATCTGTCGGCGGGCAAAGGCGCCGGCGCGGACATCACGTTCCCGGCTGTAGAGGCGCATCCGACCGCGGAGCAGTTGTTCGCCGGCGCCTGGTCGGCCTGTTACATCTCGGCGATCGGCCTCGTCGCTCAGACGAAGAAAGTGACCCTGCCGTCCGATCTGTCCGTGGATATCGAGGTGGACCTGGGCATGGCCGGCGACGCCTACTTGCTCCAGGCCCGCTTCAACGTCAGCGTGCCGGGCGTGGCGCGCGAAGTCGCCGAGGCCATCGCGCATGAAGCACACCAGATCTGCCCGTATTCGAAAGCCACGCGCGGGAACATCGACGTCGTCGTCAACGTCGCCTGATTTCTCCATCACTGAACCGGCATTTGTGGGCGCGATCGGGTAAGGCTCGCGCCCCTCATCGAACATTTTTTAGCGGAGTTTCACCATGAAAACCAAATTCGTTGCGGCACTGCTCCTCGCACTTTCTGCTTCCACCGCCGCGCCCGCGTTCGCCAGCGGCTATGGTCCGGCTCCCTTCTACCGGCCTTCGGTCGGTGCCCCGGCGTCGCAACGCGGCCGGAGCGCGCAAACCGTCGCCGCGAGCAACGACGACGCAGCCGGCGCGCAAGCGGCGTATGGCGGCGTCGTCTCGGGTCAGTCGGAATCCGCGAGCCGGGTTGCCGTCGCGCTCCGCGACAATCTTTACGCACGTCATTGAGGCGCGCGGCCGGCTGCGGGAAGATCCCGCCCGGCTACGCATGCCAATGGCCGCATGACGGGCTTTGCCCGCCGGTCGGCTAGCCGAGCCGATCTCTGGCATGCTTGCGGAATCGCATCCGATAGACGGCGAGCCAACCACTGACGAAAAGGATTGGATTGACATGACGACGCAAACCGAAACCGCCATCCTGGCCGGCGGCTGCTTCTGGGGCATGCAAGACCTGCTGCGGCGCTACCCCGGCGTGCTGTCCACGCGCGTGGGCTACACCGGCGGCGACGTGCCCAACGCGACTTACCGCAACCACGGCACGCATGCCGAGGCGCTCGAGATCGTGTTCGACCCGAGCCAGATCAGCTATCGCAAGATCCTCGAGTTTTTCTTCCAGATTCACGATCCAACGACGAAGAACCGCCAGGGCAACGACATCGGCATGAGCTACCGCTCGGCCATCTTCTATCTCGACGACGAGCAGAAGCAGGTGGCCGAGAACACCATCGCCGACGTCGAGGCTTCCGATCTCTGGCCCGGCAAGGTGGTGACCGAAGTTGCTCCGGCCGGCCCGTTCTGGGAGGCTGAGCCGGAACACCAGGACTATCTGGAGCGCATTCCCAATGGCTATACGTGCCATTTCGTCCGTCCGAACTGGAAGCTCCCGGAGCGCGGCTAACGGTTGAATTGAGCGCCAACGGTCGAGCATTACCATGGCGTAATAAACGAAGAAGCCCGCAGACATCGTCCGCGGGCTTCTTCGTTTGGCAAGGCAACTGGTGACGCGCTCACGGATCGCGCGATCCGCCGCTCATTCGCCGCTCATTCGCCGCTCATTCCCCGTCCTGCACCGCTTTGACGAGATTGTTGCGCAGCGTCACGATCGCCTTCTGCACTTTCGAGAACTCATCCGGCGCGAGGCCGGTTGCTTCGACGAGGTCCATGTTCAGGCCTTTCTCGCGCAAGCGCCGGCCACTTTTCGTGAGACCCACCCGCACCTGACGCTCATCTTCTGGGTCCCGCTGTCTTTCCACATAACCCGCCGCCTCCAGCTTCTTCAGGATCGGCGTGAGCGTGTTGGACTCGAGGAACAGCTTCTCGCCCAGACTGCTGACAGTCTGGTTGTCCTCCTCCCACAGCGCAATGATCGTGATGTACTGCGTGTAGGTCAGCCCAAGCTCTTCGAGAATCGGCTTGTAGGCCTTGCCGAATGCGAGGTTCGCGGAATAGACCGCAAAGCACAAAAAGTCGGAAAGCTTCACATCCGTGGAAGCGGGTTGGTCGGTCGATTTCATCTTCGTCCTCGTTGGGTAGAGGCTCACGCCTCGCTAACGGTATTATACATCGCATGCGATTAGATCGTAGTCGCTCAAATTGCCGAACATGGCGGAGGAGCACTGACGATCGGCTTCAGCGTCCGCTTCGGCGCGAGTAAGCTACCAGCGCGGACCATCATGCCCCTGAAATCGGCCGCCGCTGCGCCGAACCCTTGAAGGTCCACCCAGGATTCCCATAGGAGAACGTCTTGAAGCGGATCGTGGTGATCGGCGCAGGCTTCGCCGGACTGTGGAGCGCGATAGGCGCGGCGCGCAAACTCGATGAACTGCGCGTGCCCGCCGATCAGGTGGAAGTGGTCGTAATCAACGGCACGCCCTATCACAGTATCCGGGTGCGGAACTACGAACAGAATCTGGACGAGACGCGCGTGCCGCTCGCCGATGTTCTCGGGCCGATCGGTGTGCGGCTCGTCGAAGGCGAAGTATCCGGCATCGATTCGGCAAACGGCCGCATCGCCGTTCGGACCCAAGGGCTGACTCAGACGCTCCCCTACGACCGGCTCGTTATCGCGGCCGGCAGCCAGCTCGTCCACCCCGACATTCCCGGTTTGACCGAGCACGCGTTCGACGTCGATACCTTCTCAGGCGCAACGAAACTCGCGGCGCACTTGCGCGGCTTGCCGTCGCTTGCGAATGCGGCGAGTCCGTTTACAGCCGTCGTGGTCGGGGCCGGCTTGACGGGCATTGAACTGGCGGCCGAACTGCCGGCGCGATTGCGCGGCATCGCGGGCGACGCGCATCGAGACGCCGTGCATGTCGTGCTGGCCGATCGCTCCGCCAAGATCGGCCAGGCGATGGGCGGCGCGCAGCCTGTCATCGAGCGCGCCATGGACGCTCTCGGCGTCGAGATGCTCGCCGGCGTATCCCTGCAGTCAGTGGACGCCGGCGGCGCCGAACTCACGAATGGCACGCGCATCGATGCGGCCACGGTGATCTGGTGCGGCGGTATGCGCGCGAATGCGTTGACCGCGCAAATCCCCGTGACACTCGATCCTTTTGGACGCCTTCCAGTAGATGCCTTCATGCGCGTGGAAAACGTCCCGCATGTATTCGCTGCCGGTGACTGCGCGCGCGCGTTGATCGACGGCGCGCGGCCATCGGTCATGTCATGCCAGCACAGCCGGCCGATGGGACGCTACGCCGGTCACAACGTCGTCTGCGATCTGCTCGGCGGCGAGATGCTGCCGCTTCATATCGACTGGTACACGACCATTCTCGATCTCGGTCCCTGGGGCGCCGTGTACACGGAGGGCTGGGACCGGCATCTCGTGTCCGAAGGCGACGCCGCCAAAGCGACCAAGCAGACCATCAACTGCATACGCATCTATCCGCCGCGCACGCGCCTTCGGGACGACATCCTGCAAGCCGCCGCACCTGTCGTGCAGACACCGCCGCCAACCGCCGCGGCTCATTGAAGCTGCGGAGTTCGCGGGCGACGCCAACGAATACGACCAGTACGGCGGGGACACGCGGTCGCAAAACTAACGGCTCAATGTTCAAGCGCCGCCAGTGGATTCGAGCTGCGCTTCGATGGCCGCCTTATCGATCACCGACCACACCTGCTCGATCTTGCCATTGCGGAATTGATAGAACACGTTCTCCGTGAAGGAAACGCGTTTGCCGTTGACGGCGAGGCCGAGGAACGTGCCCACCGGCGTACAAACGAAGCCAAGCCGGCTGGCTATATAAGGCGGATCCGAAATCAACAACTGGATGTTGAAATAAAGGTCCGGAATTTCACGGAAGTCTTTCTCCAGCATCTCGCGGTAGCCGGATAAGCCGATGCGCTGACCGTTGTAGTGCGCGTCGTCGTCGACGTACCGCCCGAGGTTCGGCCAGTCCTGTTTGTTCAGGCAGCCAATGTAATCTCGGTAGCGTTTGTAGAGGTCAGGCGTGTCCACGGCAATTGCTCCGTCCTTGTACAAGGTCCGTGCTGCGAGGCAGGAAGAATTGAAATTCTACCGCCGTGGATAAACTGCTCGAAAATCGCACGTGGCGCGACCTCAGGCTGCCGCGTCGACCTGCGCCCGCTGCTGCGTGGCAACCGCCTCCAGCACCGCTTGCACGACCCGCTCGACGCTCGGCCAGTTCCGCGCATGTTCGCCCGCGACATACTGCTCAGGGGACACACTGCGATACGGCGGCGGATAACCCCAGATAGCGTCGTGCCTATCGGGTCTGGTGATGCTTCCGCCGATCACGGCAACGGTCGGACGGTGAAACGCGGCCGCGACGTGCATCAGCATGGTTGAGTTCGTCAGCACGACGTTGGCCTCTTCAGTGAGAGCGAACATCACGCGCATCGGCACCTCGCCTGCCAGCGAGCGGACCGGCGCGCCCGAACCCGCCGCGGCGATCGCCTCGGCCGCGCGCGCCTGATCCGCTTTGCTGCCGACGATCACGATATCGCACGCGTCGCCGGCTTGTTCCAGTGTCTGCGCGATCCGCGCGAGCGAAGCGCCTACCTGGCGCGCGTCCCATGCCTTGGTCGGCACGCCCGCCCCGACGCCGACGATCAACCGCACGGTACGGCGCCCCGACACGTTGCCCATATTCCAGATTTGCGACGCGGCGGCACGCTCGTCGCCGGTCAGGAACAATTGCGGGCGCGCTTCCGGCAGCGCCGTCGCGCCGAGCAGTTCGCCCTGCGCGAGCGCGGCGCGGCCGCATTGCCGGGCAGCGAATTCGATGAACGCCTGACAGCCGCTCCAGCCGCCGCGATAGCCGCGCACGCCGATGCGATACCGCACGCCCGTGCGCATCATCAGCAGCGCGCCCATGTAGCTGCCGAGCACGTCGATACCCGCATCGAAGCCGCCGCGCGCGCGCAGTGCGGCGACTTGTGGAGACTCCCACAGAAAACGCAGCACGTTGCCGTGCGAGCGGTCCTCGACCAGCTTGTTGTTCCAGGGCGCGTCGATTTCCACGATCTCGTCGACAAAGGGATTGTTCTCGAGTATCGGACGCCCCCAGCTGCCTACGCCGGCGATCAGGCGCGTCGTCGGAAAACGCTTGCGCAGGGCCTCGAAGAGCGGCGTGGTGGTGAGCAGTTCGCCGAAATCGTTCGGACGCAGCACGAGAATCTCGCGCGGCGTGTCGCGACTCGGATCGAACCGCGGCGGGTAGAAGCGGCCCATCAACCAGACCGGTGTTTCGATCAGCAGACTTTTCCAGCCCATTGCTTCTCCAATGCGGCAGGCGTTGGCCGCCGTCGCCGCGCATCGGTTCGCGCCGGGCACAGGTGCGCCGCAGGCGCTGCCCGGATATCACGCCGATTGTGCATGGTTGCCACAACGCGCTCTGTGGCCGGGCGTACAGAGACACACGATTGACGATTTACGCCGGCGCCCGGGCACGTCACGTGCTTCCGCATACGGGGCTACGAAGCTGACAGCTAAACAGACAACAAGGAGCAGAAAATGAAAGCAAAAACACTGATCTGCGCGACCGCTCTCGCCGCCATCTGCGCCTCACAAAGCGCCTATGCGCAGATTGCCGGACTGCAACCGCTCGGCGGAACGGTCGAGCAAACCAATGCGCTGCTGAAGGGCTGGAGCGTGCGACGCGCGCTTGTCGACGAGCCGGTCTACAACGATCTGAACGACAAGATCGGCAGCATCTATGACGTGATCATTTCGCCGGACCGCAAAGCGACGTATGCGGTCGTGTCGGTAGGCGGCTTCCTCGGCATGGGCAAGCACTACGTGGCGATCCCGGTCGATCACTTCGAGATCCGCGACGGCAATCTTTTCCTCGCCGGCGCGACGAAAGATGCGTTGAAGTCGGTGCCTGAGTTCGAATACAACAAGCTCGAAAAAGCCACCAAGCCGCGCAAGGTCAAGGCGGAATAATCGACGTGACATGCGCTGTTGCGAACGTGAGACCGCTCACGTTCGCAACAGCCTTGCGACGGCCCGCGTTTTAGTGATTCGCAGCCGTGACAAGCTGCAGCGGCGTTTCAATCACACTCGACAATTCGCTCTGCTTCCTCTGTTCGGTCACGGCCTTCAAGGCCACATCGACGCCAAATACGGCTTGCCGCGCGGCGAACTGATTGACCGTGGCGAGCACGCGGCCATCGGCGATCAACGGCTTGATCGCGTCGATATCGTTGTAGCCGGTGACGTACACGCCGCCGGTTCTGCCCGCATCGCGAACCGCGTCGACCGCGCCCATTGCCATATTGTCGTTGCCGCACATCAGCCCGCGGATCTGCGGATGCTCGCTGAGCATCTTCGAAGCGGCGTCGCGGCCCTTCCCATACTCCCAGTCGCCGGCCTGAACCGCGACGATGTTGATCCCCGCGGCGTTCATTGCATCCCGGCAACCGTCCGTGCGTTGCTGTGCATTGCGATCGGCTGAACTGCCTTCGATAATGCCCACCTGATCGCCGGTCTTGAGCCGCTCCGCCAGATAGCTGCCCACCTGCTGCGCGCCCTTGCGATTGTTAGGACCGACGAACGGCACGGAAATGCCGGCCGCGTCCTGAAACGCCTCGTCGAGCGGATTGTCGATCGAAACCACGATGACGCCCGCCTTGATCGCGCGCGCGACGACCGCCGTCAGCGCCTTCGAATCGGTCGGGGCAATGACGATCGCGTTCATCTTTGCCTTGATCATCTCCTCGACCATGCGGATCTGCCCGGTCGTGTCGCTCTCGGTCGCCGTGCCGCGCACCGTCAAATCGAATTGCGAGGCGTAATGCTGCTGGTAGTTCCGTGCGGCGTTCGCCATCGCCACCGTGAACGGGTCGCCAAGCGACTTCAGCACGAGCGCAATCTTGAGCTTGCCACCCGGCGTAACCGCTGCAACGGCCGCGCCGCCGATGCCGGCCGCGGCCAGCGCGCCGGCAAACACCACCCGGCGACGCATCCTCCAGGGCGACATGCTTCGGGGCGTCTTCTGCATCATCGAATCTCTCCTTCTGGGGCGCGCTGACGATTCGCAGTATTGCAGCCGGACGAAAGGCGGCCATGCCACAGGCCGCCGTTCATCGATCGCTCATCAGCGCCAGCAAACACGCGGTGATTTCATCGAACAACGGCCGACTGTCGATCACCTCGCTCAAGCAATTGTCCTTCAACTCCACCAGGAGAGCGCGAATGTTCGCCGACGCCTCCGGCCAGTCGCATCGTTCGAGCAACTCTTCGAGCAGACAACCGTAGGCTCTGACTTCGAGGCGCTGAAGCGCGAGGCCGATGCTCCGATCGCCCAAAGCATAGAACGACGCCGCGCCGAAATCTCCCAACAACGCACGCCCTTGTCCACCGTACAGGATATTGTGCGCGTACAGATCGCCATGCATGATGCCTTGCTCATGCAAATGACACGCCGCCGACGCGATGCCGTACGCGATGCCCAACGCCGAAGCCATATCGAAGCGTGTGTCGGCGCCATAAATATCGCGCGTGCAGGATTCGAGACTCGGCGGACCGGCGAGGTTGGTGAATTGCGGATCGATCAGTTCCATCACGAGACCGTGCGTGCCTGCCGGATGAACCTTCACTTTTCCTGCCACCGGGATCAGGTTCGCATGATCGCCCGCGCGAATGCAGGCTGCCATTTCGCAGTCGGGCAAACCGTCGCTGGTCACCGCGCCCTTGAACAGTTTCACCGCGACAGAGCGGGACTCGCCGTGCCGACCCGCCAACTCCGCGCGATAGATGACACCGGAGGCGCCCTCGCCTAACGGCGCTTCGAGTTTCAAGTCGTGCCACGCTATCGCGGCGCTCGGCGTGTCGATCAGCGCTGCCGCTTCGAGCGCCTCGCTGAACGGATTGCCGGCGTACGCCAGCCAGGACAGTCGCGGCAGCCGCAGCAACCAGTCAGGCAGTCCGTCGAGCTGATTCGCGGCGAGCCGCAGCAATTCGAGCTGCGAGCAGGCGGCCAATTCCTCCGGAAGCGTTCGCAGACGGTTGCCCGCCAGCATCAGCTTTTGCAATTGCGTGCAGCCGCCAATTTCGGCAGGCAACACTTCGATGTCGTTGTCCGTAAGGATCAACCAGCGCAATTGCGGGGGCAACGCTTTGCCGGATACATGCCGGATGCGGTTGGCCTTGAAGCCGACCATGCTCAATTGCGAACACTGTCCCAGCACCTCGGGCAACTCGGTGAACGGGTTGTCGGAGCCGAAGAGAATGCGCAGTTTGCGCAGACGTGGCAGATCGTCGGGCAGCGAGGTGAGCGCGTTGCCCGACAGGTCGAGAACTTCCAGCGTGTCGGCGAGGTCGAAAATCTCGCGTGGAAATTCAGTCAGGCCGCAAGCCAGTTTCAGCCGGCGCGTGCCCGCGAGCTGGCCGGCCCGCAAATGATCAAGTGTCGTCGTCACAGTCGTGGAAGAGAGGTCCGGTTGCCGGTGCGCTTCAAATCGAAGGTATCAATTCTACTGAGTCACGAGCCTCGCGCGAAAACGGTTGAAAAGGGTTGTACAGTGATGCATCGTCCCGTCCAGAACAACGAGCCGCCGACCGACATCGGTCGCGAAAAATTGGACAGCAAGATTCGGAGCGCAATCAGAGAGAGCGAGGCTCACACTGTCGGATATTCGGCGCGCCTCGCGCGCATCTGTGCCTCCAACCAGTCAGGAGCAAGCAAAGTGACATACGCCTACAAGTTGATGGACTCGCCCGTCGGCCAGTTGAAACTCGTTGCAAACGGCGAGCGCCTCGCCGCCATTCTGTGGGAGCACGACAAGCCGAACCGGGTGCGTCTTGGTGAGCTGATCGAAGCGAATGACCGGCCTGTGCTGATCGAGACCGAACGGCAGTTGAACGAGTATTTCGCCGGCACGCGGCATCAGTTCGACCTTCCGTTGACCTTCCAGGGAACGGACTTTCAGAAGCAGGTGTGGGCCGCATTGTTGACCATACCGTTTGGCCAGACACGCAGCTACTCGGAAATCGCGACGCAGATCGGCAACGTCAATGCGGTGCGGGCGGTCGGCGCGGCGAACGGCAAAAATCCGATTTCCATCGTGGCGCCGTGCCACCGGGTGATCGGCGCGTCCGGTGATTTGACAGGGTTTGCGGGGGGACTGGCGAACAAGATGCTGCTGCTTTCGCTAGAGGCCGGACAGAGTTCGTTCGAAGCGGAAGCGGACGGGCAAACGGACATGTTCGCGCTCGAAGAAAGGGTGACGGTCAAGACTCAGGTCAAGTCCGAAGCTCAGACGAAACCCGCGCGCCACGCGCCGAGCCGCGGCACGCAAACGTCACTGTTCGGAAATTGACCGGATGCATGGTCCGCGATGGCAGAGGACTCACTGGGTCGCATTGAACGCTTCGTGATAGATCGCATTACCGTTCGCATAAAGCACCTATCCTTAAGAAGCCCTTTGGGCGTCAACAGGAGGATGACATGCGCATGCTTCTCAACATACGAATCCCGCACGAACCGTTCAACACCATGGTGCGCGAAGGCACCGTCGGGCAAGTGATCGGGAAAATACTGGAAGAGATAAAACCGGAGGCCGTCTACTTCACCGAGCAGAGTGGCGCGCGCGGAGCAGTGGTCGTCGTAGATGTCGACAACGCGTCGTCGATTCCCGCGCTCGCGGAGCCGTGGTTTCTGAAATTCAACGCCGACTGCGAATTGCGCATTGCGATGTTGCCGGAAGACCTGCAGAAAGCCGGACTGGAGAACCTCGGCACGAAATGGAAATAGCGCTTGCCATCGGCGGTTCGCGACGTGGACCGCCGGTGGTTGCACAAACGAACAATTGGCGGCACCGCGCTGTGATCAGCCCAGTTCGAATGAAGTCACGCCGAACACGCGTTCAATAGATATGGCGGGCTGCTCACGCGTATACATCCGCGCGGTTTCGAACACGCTCGTCATGCCATGCCGCTCGGCCAGCGCAATCGCATCCGCGTTGATCTCGGGCACATCGAAGAAAAATACTTCGCCCGCAATACTCGATGTCAGCGCGGAGAACAGACGAGCGGCAATCTCGTTGTTATCGGCGAAGAGTGGGCCGATCTTGTAGCCCGTCAAACAACGCCGCAACACGCCATAGCCCGCCACCGGCCCGTCGTTCAATGCAACTCGCGCCATCGCGCCAGGCTGCGCGAGCCACGCAGCGAGAAAGGGCTCGCGCGCTGCGGGAAAGCATTGTCGATCGTAGTCGTTCAACGATTCGAAGGGCAGCGCCGAAGCATGCATCAAGTCGGCGTAGGGCTCGCCCTGAGCGATGTCTTGCGCGACGCCCTGAAAGCGGATGTTGCGATAGGCCAGCTGAAATCCGGACTTCCTGTAGTTCGCCTGTTGAGCGACCACGCCGTCCAGACCGACATTGCGGTTGCGCAAATAGTCCATACCGTGCTGCCAGACGCGCATGCCGAAACCTCGACCGCGAAACGCCGGTTTCACGATATAGAGACCGATAAAGCCGAAGTTCTCGCCGTACGCGACAGCGGAGAGACACGCCACCGGTTCGCCGCGCCATTCGCCGATGAAAAACCCGCGCGGGTCGGCCGCACGAAAGCACTCGGCATCGTGCAAGCCGGGGTTCCATCCTTCCTGCGCGGCCCATTCGACCGCCAAGGCGACCTCCCCGGCCGACATTGTCCGCACGACGAAATCGCCTGGTTCGCTTACGACCGTTTCGCCCATTGCTCCTCCAGCATCGCCGCCGCGGCCGTGGCCGCGACCTGGCAACCGAGAACGATGTGCGTCTCGGCCGTATCCTCGATGAAGTCGTGACTCACTCCGCCGATGCTCGGCACGAACATCATGCAAGCCGGCATGCAGCGGGCGATGACCTGCGCGTCGTGCGCGGCGCCGCTCGGCATGCGGATCCATTGGCCGGGCGCCACCGCTTCGGCGGCGCGGGCGAGATGGTCTGCGAGCGCCGCGTGCATGGTCACGGGTTGCATCGGTTCGTCGATGGTCGTGAGCTCGACGCTGATCGAGCCGCGCGCGTTGAAGTCCCGTACCAGTTCGGCGAGCCTGTCTTCCATCGCCTGCAAACGCGCAGCGTTCGCGTCGCGGAATTGCAGGTACATCTGCGCTGCGCCAGGCACGACGCTCAGCGAGCCGGGGTCGAGGTCGATGCGGCCCACCGTCCAGACGGTGTCGGCATCCGCGAGTCGCGCGAACGCTTCGTTCATCTGCGGGATAAAGGCGACCAACGCCGCGCCGGCGTCGCGCCGGATCGCCATGGGCGTCGTGCCGGCATGGTTGCGCTGCCCCGTGAAGCGCAGCCGCAATTCACGCAGCCCGACGATCGTGGTGACGACCCCGATGGATTTGCCGGCCGCTTCGAGCCGGCCGCCCTGCTCGATATGCGGTTCGAGATAGGCAACCTGCCGGCCCGGCTCGAAGCGCGCACGCGGCCGCCCGGCCAGACCCGCGGTGGCGAGCACGTCTTCGAGACGCTGGCCTTGCCGATTCGTGGCGTCGCGAATCGTCTCGTCGAGGTTATCGCCCACAAAACTGCGGCTGCCGAGCAGGCCCGAAAAGGTGCCTTCTTCATCGATCCACGATGCGACGTCCACCGCGAGGTGACGCGTCGCCTCGTTTTCCGCGAGCGCGCGTGCGATCTCCAGCCCGTAGATCACGCCCATCGCGCCATCGAGCCAGCCGCCGGTCGGCTGCGTGTCGGTATGCGAACCGATCACGAGCGCGGGCCCGTTTTTGCGCGAGCGTCCGAACACGGTGCCCACGCCGTCGATCACGGCCTCGAGTCCCGCCTCCGTCATGCGTCTGGCCAGCCATTCGCGCGACGCCAGATCCACCGGCGAAAGCGCCAGCCGAACAACGCCTGGGCCGGTGGCACCGAAACTGCGTAGTTGCTTGAGATCGCTCAGCAACCGGTCCGGATCGATCCTCACCACGTTCTCGTCTCCTTCGAATATCGGTTCATGATGTCCTGCTGTATCGACAGATTACATGGCCTAAGCGTTTCCTAAGGTTAGCCCGTTACCATCCTTCGACATCGACGCGCCAGAGCGGCGTCGACCCCATCGAGAAACACACCTATGCAGACACTTGAAGCGTTCAACCAGGCGCTTTTCCTCATGATCGACGCGACGCTATCGACACCGGCTTGGTGCATCGATCTCGCACGTTCGATCGCAGACTACCTCATCTATCTCGTGCCGCTCTGCCTCACCGCAATGTGGCTCTCCGGCGACGAACGTCAGCGCGAAACCGCCCTGCGCGCGTGCTGCGTGACGCTCCTCGCGCTCGGCATCAATCAGCTCATCGGCCTCGCGTGGCCACAACCGCGGCCATTCGTGCTGGGCATCGGCCATACGTTTCTCGATCACACACCGGACCCCTCGTTCCCAAGCGATCACGGAACGATCTTCGCGAGCATCGCGCTGACCTTGCTTCTCGGCGGCGTAAAACGGTACGGCTCGCTCATCGTTTTGTCCGGGCTCGCGGTTGCCTGGGCGCGCATCTTTGTCGGCGTTCACTTTCCGCTCGACATGGCGGGCGCTGTCGTCGTGGCGGCCGTGGCTTTCGTCCTGGTCGCGCCACTGTGGCGGCTCGCCGGCCCGAGCATGACGCGCGGGTTCATCGCGCTGTATCGCAAATTGCTGGCGTGGCCGATCGAACGTGGCTGGCTGTCGCTTTAGCCGACGTTCGACGCGCAAGCGCGAGCTCTCGCGCGTCGTGGCAACCCGCCATCCTATCGCGTCAGCGCCGCGAAAATCGCTCGGCGAGATGTCGTAAGCGCGGCGAAAACGCGCGGGTGGCGTGCGCTTAAAAGTTGGCGAAGAACGCTCGCGCCGCCACCATGCAGAACGACGCGACCAGTTCACCGTGATACGCCCGCAGCACCGCTGAAGCGCCGCCGTCGGTCGCACCGCGGGTCACGGCCTGACTCGCGACCTCTGCCTTCGCACCCGCAAAACCCTGCTTGACGCGCGCATACGGATCGTCGGGCCCGACGACAGGAGAGTCCACATCCAGCACGGACGTGAGCCCCGCAGGCACGTTGGCGTTCTGCCAATACGCCTGCTCTATGCGCGCATTGAAAAAGAACACCGTGGGATCCGACGCGCCGCCGCACATCAGAACGGGCGCACGCGGCAGCCAGTTGCGTAAGTCGTTGCGCTTGAACGCCTGGCGCAAAGGATGCAGCGGATTCGCTGCTGGTTTCATCGCAAGGATCGGGTTGGGAAACGCACCATCGGGATTGGCGGCGGCGTCCTCCAGCAGGGTCAGGCGATAGGCGTTGCGCACGAGGTTGGCATTGCCGAAACCCGCGGCAAAGAGCGGTTTCAGCACCGGCGGCGTCAAGGGCGGCGAACGAGGCGGTGTCATCGAGGTGTACTGCGGTGCGGGCGGCACGCTACTGAAGAGATGCGCGGACGGCAGTTTGCCTGTGCGGAACAGCGTGTCGAGCGGCTGCAGGCTCGGCAGCAGCGCTTCGATAGCTGGCGCATAAGCCGCTTCGTAAAAGTCGCCGGGTTGACGGTAGATATTCCCGTAAGCATGCTGATAACCCGTCACGATCAGCGTCGAGAAGAGCGTGGCGCCCAGGTTGACCTCGCCTTGGATGAGTGCGTCGGCGGTGGCTGCAAGTGCGTACGGCCCCGAGCCCGGCGCCGACGCCGTCACCTTGACGCCGGCCGCCTGCAGCGCCCGATGCGTCGCCATTGCCACGAAGCCGCCTTGCGAATAGCCGGTGACGAACAGCTTGCCGTTTTCGCGCGTGCCTGCTTCGGCTTTTATGTCGGTTAGCGCCGCGCGCGCCGCGCGCAGCGAGTCGATCACATCGGCGGATTGCTGGTCGGCATTGAGATACGGGTGGTAAGGGAGATCGGAGCCGGCATAGCCCGCATAGTTGGTGGCCACCACGATATAGCCTTGCGCCGCATACATGGCCGCTACGCTGATGCCTTCCCCGGCGCCGTCGCCGTTGCCTGGGTCCGTTCGCGTGATATCGGCGAGGTTGTAGTTGCGGTACGCGGTAGTGCCGTGCGCATAGAGCATGAGCGGCAGCGGTCCGCTGCATGTCGCCGAACTTCCCGACGGGATCATCAACGCGCCGCTCGCCTGAGTATGCTCGCCCGCGCCGCCGATGGTCCGGTAGCGAAAGCTCACGATCTCGACGCCGCATGCGGGCGCGCCGGCTATCCGCACGAGTTGCCGGCCGCCCGCACTCGACGCCAGCAATTTCGCAAACTCCGCGGCGCTCAACTTCAACGTAACGCGATGATCGAGAAGCTGGCCGCGGCCATTGCACGCTTCACCGCATTGGGAATCGGCAGGCACACCGGCACACGCGCCAAAAATGCAACATGCCAGCAACCCGGGGGCCGCGTTTCGGATAGCTACCCACATGTGAGGCTCCGTCTTGTTGGTATGACGACGAGTGGCGGCCTTGCAGAGTGACAGGAGTATAGGTAAACCCGCCGGCTCAGCGCGGTCCGCCAATGGCGTGCGCCATCAACTCGTCGGCCCTCGACAGAAACAGCTTCAGCACCGGCGATGTATTCGACCTGCTATAGCCGATCACGAGATCGACGGTCGGCGTCTCGCCTTCCAACGGCCGGCTGACCACCGACCACGGCAGCAGGTTGGTCGCATACTCGGGCATCAGCGCGAGCCCGCGCGTGGAGGCGACCAGCGACATCGCCATGGCCAGGTTGTCGACGCCATGCTCGGGCGCGACCGTGATGCCGTTCTCGTCCAGATAGCGCTGGATCACATCGTGCAGCACGCGCGCCTTGTTCGACGCCATGATGAAAGTCTCGCCGGCGAAGTCCTCCGGACGGATCGCGCTGCGCTCGGTGAGGCGATGGTCGCTCGGCATGAGCACGATCAGCTTCTCGCTACTGACCACCCGATAGTCCAGATCGAAGCCGGGTTCGGCACGCAGAAACGCAAGGTCGAGCTTGCCGCGCGCGAGTGCGTCGGCCAGGTCCGGCGAATAGTGGCTCGACACCGTGACGTCGATGTTCGGCAGTTCATCGCGCAACACCTGCATGGCGCGCGGCAGCCACGTCATTTCCTGGCCGGTGAGAAATCCCAGCGCGAAAACCTGCTTGGACGGCCGCGCCGCTCGGCGCGCGGCTTCGGTGGCGGCGTCGACTTGCGAGAGCGCGAGCCGCGCGTGGTCGAGAAAAGCCTTGCCCGCCGCGGTCAACTCGACGCCGCGCGCGCTGCGGCTGAACAACTCCGCGCCGACCTCGTCTTCCAGATCGCGAATCTGGCGGCTCAGCGACGGCTGCGAAGTGTGCAGACGCCGTTCCGCCGCCACCGTCAGGCTGCCCGTTTCGGCGACGGCCACGAAGTACCGCAGATGTCGGAGTTCCATAAAACCTCTTTGAGTCTCCCGGCCGGTGATGGCATGCCTGACAGGCATGCCCGTCAGCCTACAAAGTCTTTTTCCTCTGCGCAAGCCCCCAGTACATTACCCCTCATGCAGCGCGACTAAAGACCGCCAAACCAGCTACACGGCCTTTTGACAAGCGCCCGCCCTCCATGCCTTTCACCTATATCGCCGAGGACCCGAAAATGAACCAGACAGTTGCTTCGAACGACGCCGCCGCGACCCGTCACACCCATCAGAGCGCGCCGACCCGGTATGTCGACGCGAACGGCATCCGCTTCGCCTATCGCCGTTTCGGCAAAACGGGCGGAGTGCCGCTCGTGTTCAACATCCATTTCACTGGGACGATGGACCACTGGGACCCGGCCGTGACCGATGGCCTCGCACAGGATCGCGAAGTCATTCTGTTCAACAACGCCGGCATTTCGAGCACGTCTGGCGAAGTGCCGGAGTCGATCGAAGAAATGGCCGCCAACGCCGCCGCGTTCATCAAGGCGCTGGGCCTCAAGCAAGTCGACGTGCTGGGCTTCTCGATGGGCGGCCTGATCGCGCAGACGCTGGCGATCGCCGAACCGGCCCTGGTGCGCCGCGTGATCCTGGTCGGCACCGGCCCGCGCGGCGGCGAGGCGATGCAATCGCTGACGCCCGAGGCTCAGGAGATTTTCAGCGCAGCGTATGCGCGACCGGATCATCTGTGGCTGCGCGTGCACTTTTCGCCTTCGGATGCGAGCCAGACCGCCGGCCGCCGCTTCCTGCAGCGCTTCCGCCAGCGTAGTGAAGGACGCGACCCGGAGGCCAACGAGAAGGTCGCGCCGGCCCAGCTCGCCGCGCTCGCCAAATGGGGCGCGCCGCGTGAGAACCCGTTCGACTATCTGAAGGCCCTCAGGCAGCCGACGCTCGTCGTCAACGGCGACCACGACGTGATCATCTATTCGATCAATTCGTGGATTCTTCAGCAGAACCTGCCGAACGCGCAACTGATCATCTACCCCGATGCCAGCCACGGTTCGCTGTACCAGTACCCGGAGCGTTTTGTGGCCCACGTCGCGCAATTCCTCGCCGACAGCGGGTCCACGGTCTGAGCATACGGCCCTGCGTTCGCCAACTTGATTGCCTCGCACTCGAATCAACTCGAAGGAGTTTCACCATGAACGACCTCACAGGAAAAACCGCGCTCGTCACGGGCGCTTCACGCGGCATCGGCCGCGCCAGTGCTCTGGCGCTCGCCAGGGCCGGCGCGCAGGTGCTGGTTCACTACAGCAGCGGCGAAAAAGAGGCAGATGCCGTGGTCGCGGAAATTCGCGCGGCCGGCGGCAATGCGCAGAAAGTCGCCGCGAATCTGCGCGCAGCGGACGGCCCGCATACGCTCGCCAAACAGGTGCGCGCCGTGATCGGCCAGCGGCTGGATATTCTGGTGGCCAACGCGGGGATTTCGAAGGGCGTCAGCATCGAGGACACGACCGTCGAGGACTTCGACGATCTGTTCGCCGTGAACGTGCGCGCGCCCTACTTCCTCGTGCAGCAATTGCTGCCGGTGATGTGCAAGGGCAGCAGCGTGGTGCTGCTGTCGTCGCTCGCGGCGCGCGCCGCGGTCGGCACGCTGTCGGCCTACGCCGCCACCAAGGGCGCGGTCGATACGCTCGTCAAGCATTTCGCCGCCGCGCTCGGTGAACGTGGGATTCGTGTGAATGCGGTCGCGCCGGGTGTGGTCGAAACCGATATGTCGAACTTCACGAAGACCGACACGGGGCGCGCGGCGACGCTGGGTATGCAGGCGCTCAAGCGTGTGGCGCAGCCGGATGATATCGGCGGCGCCGTGGCCTTTCTGGCCTCGGATGCCGCACGGTGGGTTACCGGCGAAACGTTGCATGTCGACGGCGGTTCGAAGCTCTGAATCCGTGAACGCCATTCCGTTTGCGACCGCGCCGGGAAGACTCTCTGGAATGCCGCCGATGCGTGGCGGCACGCGGTGAGTCTTCTTCGGCGCGATTCGATGCGCGCTTCAAACGGCGAGCGAGCCGCTTACTTCCACAAAGTGCGGCCGAAAAACGTCAGCGTGCGATCCCAGGCCAGTTGCGCCCACACCGGATCGAACTGAGTCCTCGGAATACGGCCCGGGCCGACCGCCGTTTCGTTCGCGAACGCATGGTGTGCGAGATAGCGATGAAACTCGACGTCGACATTCGCGTCCTTCAGTTTGCTTTCCAGCGCGTCGACCGTTTCAGACACGAAGAAGTTGTCTTGCGTCGCCCAGTGACCGATCAGCGGTGCCTTGATTTTCGATGCGTCGATATATTCCAGCGGCGGGAAGCCATACCAGACCACGCCGGCGGACACTTCAGGGATATTGCACAGTGCGAGCAAGGTCAGCGCGCCGCCCATGCAAAAACCCGTCACGCCGACATTCGTCGCGTGCTGCTTCAGATACTGGACGGCGCCGCGCACATCCTGCGTGGCGGCGTCGCCGAAATCGAGCCCGTCGAGCAGATGGTGGGCTTCTTCCTCTTCGACCGTCGTTTTGCCTCGGAAGAGATCGGGCACCAGCGCCAGATAGCCGCACTGCGCGAGCCGGTCGGCCACGCCGCGAATCTGATCGTTCACGCCCCACCACTCCTGAATCACGACGATGGCGGGCGCTCCCTCCAATTTCTGCGGCTTGGCAAGATAGCCCTGGATCTGCTGGCCGTCGGGCCGGCTAAAGGTGATCATCGAACCTGCTGTCTGAGTCATCAGTTGCTCCTCGAAGTAGACGAAAGCGCTAGCATAGTCCCGACGTGGCAGGTTCTGCTTGCCCGCTGCCGCGGCAGGCTGGCCGGTCAGAACAGCGCTCTGCGCAGCGAAGGAACCTGTCGCTGCGCGCCACCTTGACATGATCGAGTTGCAACGCGATGAAAAGCCGCTCCGCGTCGTGAATGGAATCCACGGCCATCAAAAGACGGAGCGGCAACGCGCGCTTCAAGTCTGGAAATAGCGCGGCCGGTCGAGGTCGGCGATCAAGCCCGGCTGTCTTGGCTCCCAGTCCAGCAGCTTGCGCGTCTGCTCGCTTGAGGTCGGGGCGTCCAGCCCGGCAAACAGCGCGAACCAGCCGAAATGATCGGCCGCCTCATTGACCGTTTGCGCGACGACCGGCACGTTCAGGCGTCGGCCGATCACAGCGGCGATCTCCTTGAACGGCACGCCTTCCTCGGCAATGGCGTGAAACCTGCTGCCGGCGACGCCGCGTTCGAGCGCGAGCCGGTAAACACGCGCGGCGTCGTGCCGGTGCACCGCGGGCCAGCGGTTGAGGCCATCGCCGATGTATGCCGAGACGCCCTTTTCACGCGCCACGCGGATGAGATGCGGAACGAAGGCATGGTCGCCATCGCCATGCACCGACGGCGGCAGACGAACCACCGACGCGCGCACGCCACGCGCCGCCAGCGACGCAGCCGTTGCCTCCGACACGCGAGGATAGGAGTCCGTGCGTGGCACCGCCGCATCGTCCTCGGTCGCGAGGCGGCCCGACGCCAGCAACGCGACCCCGGACGTCACGAGCAGCGGACGCTCCGAGCCGACGAGCACGGAGCCGAGCGCTTCGATGGCGCGCCGGTCCAACTCGCAGTTCTCCGCGAACCGGGAGAAGTCGTGATTGAAGGCCGTATGGATTACACCGTCCGCAGCGGCCGCTCCGGCTTTGAGGCTGTCGAGATCCTCGAGCGAACCACGCTGGACCTCCGCTCCGGTTTTGGCCAGCGACTCGGCTGCGGCGTCCGAGCGCACGAGGCCGAGCACCGAATATCCGGCGGCAATGAGTTCCGCAACCACAGCGGAGCCGACGAATCCGGTCGCTCCGGTAACAAAGACGCGCATCGTAAGACCCTCCTGTTGAAAACGAAGGTCGACTATCGGCGGGTTTGCTTCGGAGATGAAGTAGTGACGTTTTAGGGGTATACGCACTAACAGCTTGAGCGATTGAGATGTCAGGCAAGCATCTTGCTGCTGTCGCTGAAGATAAGTCGTGCATCTTCAACGTCCGGAGCGCGGGATGCGTCAATTAAACCGCTTTGCCTTATTCATGCTGCTGCCGCTCGCAGCGTGCGCGGCAGGACCGTCGAGTCCCGCCGATACCGGCTTTGGCCCGTCACCGGTATTGCCGGCGCCGGAATCGTCGCTGATGACCACGGTCAATATCGCGCCCGTCCAACCGCCGGCCGCCGGCTTTCTCCCAACCGCGCCAAACGGGTTTGTCGTGACGCAATTCGGCCGCGGGCTGACTCACCCGCGCTGGCTCTACACGCTGCCGAACGGCGACGTGCTCGTGGCGGAAAGCAATGCACCCGAGCAACACGACGAAGGCAGCGGCATATTCGGCTGGGTTAGAAAACAGGTCATGAAACGCGCGGGAGCCGGCACACCGAGTCCCGACCGTATCGTGCTATTGCGCGATACCACCGGCAGCGGCGTCGCCGATCAGCAGACCGTGTTCCTCACTGGCCTGCACTCGCCGTTCGGCATGGCGCTGATCGGCAATCAGCTCTATGTCGCCGATACGGACGCCATTCTGCGATTCGACTACACGCCCGGCGCGACCCGCATCGACACGCCTGGCGTGAAGGTGGCTGATCTGCCGGCTGGGCCGATCAATCATCACTGGACCAAGAACATCCTGGCTGATCGTTCGGGCAAGCATCTCTACGTGACGGTGGGATCGAACAGCAACGCGGGAGAAAACGGCGCCGAGGCCGAAGCGGACCGCGCACGGATTCTCGAATTCGACGTGGCGTCGGGCCAGATGCGCCCCTTCGCGACAGGCTTGCGCAACCCCAACGGACTGTCCTGGCAGCCCGACAGCGGCGCGCTGTGGACAGCGGTCAATGAGCGCGACGACCTGGGCAACAACCTCGTGCCCGATTACATGACGTCCGTGAAAGACGGTGCGTTTTACGGCTTTCCCTACAGCTATTACGGCCAGCATATCGACACGCGCGTCAAACCTCAGCGCCCCGACCTGGTCGCCACGGCCATCGCACCGGACTATGCGCTCGGCAATCACACGGCATCGCTCGGGCTGGTTTTTTACGATCGGACGCTGTTCCCGGCGCATTACCGAGGCGGTGCTTTTGTCGGTCAGCATGGGTCGTGGAATCGAAAACCGTATAGCGGCTACAAGGTGGTGTTCATTCCGTTCGTCAAAGGCCAACCCGAAGGTGCTCCGGAAGATTTCCTGAGCGGTTTTCTGACCGCGGACGGTCACGCGATCGGTCGGCCGGTCGGTGTCGCGGTGGATAAGCGTGGCGCGCTGTTAGTAGCGGACGACGTCGGCAATGCGGTCTGGCGTGTGGCGCCAAGTACCGATACCGGCGCGGCGGTCGGCACGCCGCCGGCGCAATGACAGCGGATCCGCCAACCGCTTATCGGCAGCACAACGGCGATTACTCTAGTCCCGCAAGTTAGAACCGCTCCAGCACGCCAAGCTGCACGCCCTTGACCGGCGCGCCGGGATACGCGACCGGCAGCCCGGTCACGTTGACGCCGCGCAGGGTGAAGCTGGCATCGTCGTGATTGGCCAGATAGGCCCCGCTGAAATAGAACAGCAAACTGCGCGAGAAGTTATATTCGAACGCAACGCTGAACTGGTCAGCGCTCGCACCGGCGCCGGTATAGTCGCGCACATGCGCATAGCCCAGCGACGCGCGAGCACTTGGAGAAAAACTGTACTGCGCCGAGAGCGATCCGCCCGCGCCGTGATAGAGCGGCGTGCCGCCATCGCCGTTGAAGAACGCGAGCCACACACGCACCTTGTCGATCGCGTAGGTCGCGCCACCGAGATTCGCCCGCAGCGCGCCCGCGCCGTGCGTCTGCTGTCGCGCGTAGAGCAGCCTGAGGTTGTCGATCTGATAGGCGGCGGTCACGTAGTATCCGTCGATGCCGTTGCCGTCGTTCTCCGACGGATCGCGCGTGGCCGTCATCACCGTCGCGCTGAAGCCGCCGACGACCGGCGAGAAATACGCGATCGCGTTGCTGGCGTAGGGCGTGATCTTCGACAGGTTGTTCAGTCCGGACGCGATGGTGCCGGCGCCGAACGCATCGAGGTCGCCCTTGAACGGGATATAGATGGGTGAATATTGCCGGCCGAAACGCACCTCGCCCCAAGCGTTGCGCGCGCCGATCCACGCCTGACGGTTGAATAGAACACCGGGAGTCTGAAGCGTGCCGTCGACCGAGCTAAAGCCGTTTTCCAGCGTGAAGATGATATCCGTGCCGTTGCCGAGCGGCTCGCTGCCGCGCAAGCCGACGCGCGAACCACGATAGGCACCCGAGTCCAGACGTGGAGTCCAGCCGGACCCCGGGTCGGTTATTTCGAGGCTGGTGTCCAGCACGCCGTACAGCGTGACGGTGCCCGCGCCGCCATCGGAGGCCGCCACACTCTGCAAGCAAAATAACAGCGCCGCGCCTGCCACGCCCGCGCGCCAGCCCACGCGACGGCTCCAGGCGGCGACCTGCGCCATCGGATCCCACGTTTGTCGCGGCTTTTCGAGTCGAGTTTTCGCGGCGCCGACCAGATGCAGTCCTCCATAGGCACGTCGAACGTGTGTTCCGGAATGAGGACGTCCACCGCCGCATCACGAGTGGAATGTGAACGGGTGTTGAACGGCCCAGCAGCGAACATAACAGACCTGAGCCGGTTTGCAATTTTCAGCGTGGTGAATCAAGAGCGTTCAGCCGCGCATGGGACGCATAACGCTCAAACGACGGCTGCAAATCCGCGCGCTTCTTTCGCTGCCGGCCTATGGACTCGCAACAGCCCGGCCGCCTCGTCTGGGTCATGCTGCTGCAGGTTGAACTGGCTGATCGACACCTGCAGCAGCCTCGCCTGTTCAGTCAGCGTCTGCGCCACCGCCGCGGCCTGCTCGACCAGCGCCGCGTTTTGCTGCGTCACGCTATCCATCTGCGCGACGGCGTCCCCGACCTGATCGATGCCAGCGCTTTGCTCGGCGGCCGCCGCCGCGATATCGCGCATGACGCCCGACACTTTCGCAATGGCCTCGCGCGCGGAGTGAATCGTCGCGCCGGTTTGCCCGACGAACTCGGCGCCGGTCCCGACCTTGTCCACCGCGTGGCTGATCAGCGCGCGGATTTCCTTCGCTGCCGCCGCGCTACGCTGCGCGAGCGTGCGAACCTCGCCGGCGACGACCGCGAAGCCACGCCCCGCATCGCCGGCTCGGGCCGCTTCGACCGCCGCGTTCAGCGCGAGAATATTGGTCTGAAACGCGATGCCTTCGATGACCGAGATGATCTCCACCATCTTGTGCGATTCCGTCGATATCTCCTGCATCGTCGATACCGCTTGCGCCGCCATCTCGCCGCCGCGATTGACGATCTGCTCCGCCCCGGCGGTCAGTTGGCTCGCTGTCTGCGCGTTCTCCGCCGTTTGTCGGACCATCGCCGTCATTTGCTCCATGCTCGCCGCGGTTTCCTCGAGCGATGCCGCCTGATTCTCCGTGCGCGCCGACAGGTCCGTATTGCCGCCGGCAATCTCACGCGCGCCCGTCGCCACTTTGTCGGCCGCGCCTTTGATCTGTTCGATCGTGTGAGCGAGCGCGTCGCGCATAAGGTGCATGGTGTGCAGCAGGCTCGACTCGTCGCCGTGACGGAGATGGATGGGAATGGCGAGGTTGCCTTGGGTGATTTCACCGGCCACTTGCGCGACGTAGACCGGATCGCCGCCGATCGTGCGCCGGATGCTGCGATTGGTCAGCGAGACAAGCGCGGACAGCAGCAACGCGACGCCCGCGAAGATTCCGCCGACAAAATACAGCGACTTCTTGAACGCGGCGTCGATGTCATCCACGTATGCGCCCGTGGCGATGATCCAGTCCCACGGCGCGTAACGCACCACGTAGCCGATCTTGCCGACCGCTGCTGAGGGCGGGTCCTGCGGATGCGGGAAAACATAATCGACGAAGCCGCCGTTCGGCTTCTGCGCGACCGCGGCGAACGTCACGTAGTGGTGGCGGCCGTCGGCATCCGCAGTACCGACGAGATCCTTGCCGTTCAACGCAGGCTTCATCGCATGCATGACCATGCGCGGTGTCGAATCGATGACGAGAAAATAGCCGTCCTCGCCGTAACGTATGCCGCGCAGCCGTTCGAGCGCCTGCCGGCGGGCGTCCGCTTCGCTAAGCGCGCCGCTTTGCGCCAGTGCCGCATATTCGGTCACGATGCTGAGTCCGACATGCGCCACGTTCACGAGATCGTTTTTGCGCTCCTCGATGCGCGTCTGCCGCGACAGCCACGCCGCCGACACCGACACGGCGAGAAGTGCCACGAGACTGACGACCAGCGGCAGCCAGAGCTTCTGTGTGAAACTGAATCGGACCATGCACGCGCCCCACGTCGGTATCGAACGATCGAGTCAGGTCGCGTCATGGCAACAGGTGCCGATATGGCATCGGCGCGCTGTTGCGTGAGTGCGACCACCCGATTCATTTATCGGCAAGCGCGTGCATCTTTTGTGTAGAGACAAACCCTTTGCGGGGAGTGAGCCTGAGCCACCGCAAAGGTGGCCGGCCCGCAGTGGCCTCAGTGCTTCTCGTATTCATCGTGCCGGCGCCACCACACACCCGTTTCGTTACGTCCTTTGGGCGCGCGGTCGAGCCACTGGTACATACCCCAGAGCGCGTCCACACCGCGTCCGTAGGTGGAATATGTGTGGTACATGGCGCCGTCTTCGAGCACGAACGCGCTCATGCCGGGCCTGTCGAGTGAATACGTGGGCGCGTCGGTTCCGCAGGCGGTCGCGAACTCGACCACGGGCGCCGGCGCCGGCGTCGCATCCATTGCATGGCCGCCGCGCTGGTAGTTGTATTCGACGCTTCCATCGCGCTGCTGCTGCTCGGTGAACGAGACGTTGATGTCGAAGTTGAAGTCGCTGCCCGCCGACGAGGCCCACGGAAATGTCCATCCCATGCGCCGCTTGTATGCCTGCAGCTTCGCGAGCGGCGCGCGCGATACCGCCGTCATTGCGACGTCGTGATTCGCCAGATGGACCACGGAACCATTGAACCCGTCCGCGACCGCCGAACACGACGGACAGCCCGCGGCGTAGTCGGGGCCGAACATGAAGTGATAGACGAGCAACTGCGAGCGTCCGCGGAAGAGATCGGCCAGCGAGGCGCTGCCTTCATCCGTCTCGAACCGGTATGCCTTGTCGATTCGTACCCAGGGCAGCGCTTGCCGCTGCCGGGCCAGCTCGTCGCTCTGCCGCGTGAGCGCCTTTTCCGCGTCGAGCAGTTCGAGCCGTGCGGCCAGCCATTCTTCCCGTGTGCCGATGCTGTGTTTCGTCGTCATGCTTGCCTCCTTGCTTCGCTATGCGAAGTGCTGTGGGTGGGTCGTGCTAGATTAGCCCCGGGCTTCGAACGACGGGAGTGACAAGTGTGGCGTGATTCAACTCGAAGATGGACTCGCTAGTCACGGCAGCGGCGCGCGCGCTCGCCGCGGGCGATCCGCTCGGCGCGCTGAATCGCGTCGCCTTGCGCGACGACGCGCCCGCGCTCGCGCTGCGCGGCATCGCCATGGCGCAGCTCGGCGATCTGGTGCGGGCCAAGGCGCTCTTGCGAAGCGCCGCGCGCGCCTTCGGTGCGCGGGAGCCGGTGGCCCGAGCGCGATGTGTCGTCGCCGAGGCCGAGATTGCACTCGCCTCGCGCGATCTCAACTGGCCCACGAAGGCACTGGACGCTGCACGCGCCACCCTGGAAGCGCACGGTGACGGTCTCAACGCCGCACATGCGCGCTATCTCGCGGTGCGGCGCCTGCTGCTGATCGGCCGTCTCGACGAGGCCGAACGCGCGCTCGCCGGGCTCGACCCTACGCCGTTTCCACCGGCTTTGAGAACTGCACACGAACTGATGGTCGCCGGTGTCGCGCTGCGCCGTCTTCAAACCAAAGCGGCACGCGCCGCACTGGAGCGAGCCCGGCGCGCAGCGGGTCTCGCGGGCATCCCTGCTCTGACGGCGGAGGTCGACAACGCGGCGCTCGTTCTGGACGCACCCGCGGCGCGACTGCTCGCGCACGGCGAGGAACGTCCGCTGCTGCTCGACGAGGTGGAAGCGCTGCTGGCATCGAAAGCATTGATCGTGGATGCGTGCCGTCACGTGGTGCGCGACGCGGGAACGGTGATCTCGCTCGCCAGCCGACCGGTGTTGTTCGTGCTCGTCCGCGCGCTGGCCGAAGCATGGCCTGACGACGTATCGCGCGACGTGCTGGTTGCGCGAGCCTTCAGGGCCAAGGCCGCCGATGAATCGCATCGCGCGCGCCTGCGGGTCGAACTCGGGCGGCTGCGTTCGGTGCTTCGCACCGTGGCCGGCGTGAGCGCGACGCGGCGCGGGTTCGCGCTGGTGCCGCGACATGGGCAAGAGGTGGTCGTGCTGGCGCGGCCTGTCGAGGACAAACATGCGCCCGTGCTTGCCTTGCTCGCGGACGGCGAGTCGTGGTCGAGTTCGGCCCTCGCGCTCGCGCTCGGCGCGAGCCAGCGCACCGTGCAGCGGACCCTCGATACGCTCGCGGCGCAAGACAAGGTACAGTCGCTGGGCCGAGGTCGCGCGCGTCGGTGGATGACGCCGCCCATGCCCGGCTTCACGACGACCTTGTTACTCCCCGCTCCGTTGCCGATTGATTAGGATGGCAACACGAAAACCACGAGGGACAAGTCATGAAACGATCAGCCGCCGAAATCATCAACGAGTACGGACCTTTTGAGGGCATAGAACGCGTGCATGGCGTGACGTACGACGGCCAGCACGTCTGGTTCGCAACGGGCGACGCGTTGAACGCGTTCGACCCGGAAAGCGGCAAGCAGGTCCGCTCGCTCGATGTCGCTGCGCACGCCGGTACGGCCTTCGACGGCGAGCATCTGTTCCAGATCGCCGAGGACCGTATCCAGAAGATCGATCCGAAGACCGGCCGCGTGCTCGCCACGATTCCCGCGCCGGGCGGCGGCGCGGACTCGGGACTCGCGTGGGCCGAAGGGACGCTGTGGGTCGGACAGTATCGGGAGCGCAAGATCCATCAAGTCGATCCGCAGACGGGGGCGATTCTGCGCACCATCGAGTCCAATCGCTTCGTGACCGGCGTCACGTGGGTCGACGGTGAACTTTGGCATGGCACGTGGGAAGGCGACGAAAGCGAATTGCGGCGCATCGATCCGCGCACCGGTGAAGTTCAGGAGCGGCTGGAGATGCCCTCCGGGGTCAGCGTGTCGGGACTGGAATCCGATGGCGGCGACCGGTTCTTTTGCGGCGGCGGAAGCAGCGGCAAGGTACGGGCAGTGCGGCGGCCTAAGTGAGATTGTGGGGTGGGCGCCGGTTGCAAAAAGCAAGCCGCAAGCCGCAATCGGCACCTGCATCGGCCTATCGGCGCTCACGTCCCGGCAAGTCCTGCAGCAGATCCATGAACGCCCGCACCTTCGCGCTCAGCAAGCGCCGCGAGTTGTACAGCGCCCAGATCTCGACCGGCGGCCCATCCGCCACACCCCAACAAACGAGCCGTCCCGCCGCCACATCCTGCTCGACCAGTAATTTAGGCAACATCGCCGCGCCCACTCCATCGAGCACCGCGTTGCGCACCATCAGCAGCGATGAGAGCCGCAGCACCGGCATCGGCGCGAGCGATCTCGGACCACTTTCCGCGCGCACGCTCCACATCACATTCGCCGATGCCGCCACGGACACGACCGCGGGCACCGCCAACGCGGCGGCATCGCCAGCGGCCCATGGAGGTATCGACATCGTGGGTGCAGCGACCAGGAGCAGTTCGTCGCCGAGAATGCGCCGGCCCACCAGTTGCTGGTCGGGCGCAGGATTGATGCGGATCACCATGTCGTAGCCGTCCTCCACCGGATCGACAACGCGGTCTTCCGCAACCACTTCGAGCTCGACCTGCGGATAGGCCAACGCAAAACGCGTCGCGATCCGCACCAGCACCACGTGTGCGAACACGACCGGCGCACTGATCCGCAATCGTCCGCGCGGCACGGGCGCGCGCGACGCTACCGCCTCGCCTGCCTCCTGAATCTCCGCCATCAATCCCCGCGTGCGCTCGTGCAGCACGAGACCTTCTTCGGTCAGCCGCAACGTGCGCGAGCCTCGCTCGATTAGCCGCACGCCAAGCGTTTCTTCCAGTTCCGCCACGCGCCGCGACAGCGTGGCCTTGGGCCGGTCGAGCGCCCGGCTGGCCGGGCCGAAGCCGCCGTGCAGCGCAACCGCATTGAAATCGGCCAGTGACGTCAAATCCATGATCGCTCCAAATATGAGACGAGGTGTCTGAATTTTTGCACTTTCGTTACTCAAATGGAACATTTATTGTGTCGCTACGGGCTGACATTCAGCCCACCAACCCCAAGGAGAAAATCATGGCAATCCTCGTAACCGGCAGTACAGGCGTGGTCGGCAAGCAGGTTCTCGAACATCTTCTGGCAGGCGGCGGCGCGCAAGTTCGCGCGCTGACTCGCTCGCCGGAAAAAGCGCAATTCCCGGACGGGGTCACCGCGGTCCAAGGCGACCTGTCCGACGTGGACGGCTTGCGCCGCGCGATGAACGGCGTCAGCACGCTGTTCCTGCTCGCGCCGAACGCCCCGGACGAACTCACCCAAGCGCTGCAGACCCTGAGCGTGGCGCGCGAAGCCGGCGTAAAAGGCGTGGTGTATCTGTCGGTGTTCAAGGGCGCGGAGTATGTCGACGTGCCGCATTTCACCGGCAAGTACACGGTCGAACGCATGATCGAACACTGCGATCTGCCGGCCACCGTGTTGCGTCCCGCGTATTTCATCCAGAACGACGTACGCCAGAAAGAGCCTTTGCTCACGCATGGCGTGTACGGTATGCCGATCGGCGCTAAAGGTATTTCGATGGTCGACGTGCGCGATATCGGCGAGGCTGCCGCGCGCGAACTGCTGCGTCGCGAGCGGTCCGCAACCCGCTTGCCGCGCGAGACGTATGAACTGGTCGGCCCCGATGCGATCACGTCGGAGACCGTGGCGTCGATCTGGGCTGAAGCGCTGGGACGCACCGTGCGCTACGGCGGCGATGACCTCGACGTGCTCGAACAGCGCTTGAAAGCAGCCGCGCCAGGCTGGCTCGTCTACGACATGCGTCTGATGATGAGCCGCTATCAGCAGGACGGCGCGGTCGCATCGCAAGCGCAAATCGATCATCTCGCGACGCTGCTCGGCCGGCAGCCGCGGTCCTATCGGGACTTCGCGGCGGAGATGGCTGCTGCCTGGAAGAACGGTTGAGCGATTAAATCGGGGCGGCGAGGCAATGAGTCGCCCCGTTCAACGCACCACTGCTTTTGAATAAATGGATTGATTGCAGAGTTTCTAAAGTCATCGATTAAACACACGCTAAAGTTTTTCTCTCGCGCTGTCGTTTACACGGCATGCGCCGTGTGCCACATCATTCGCGCCGCATAAACAACGCTAATTCTGGCCCAAGTACAAACCACACTCCTTTCAATTCGTAATGAAAAAGTACATCGCACTCTTTGCCGTTGCCGGCACGCTATTGACTTCAGGCTGCGCGACTGTTTCCTCCATGTCGCCGACCACCTCGACGAGTTCGGTCGACACCACGAAAAACTCGTACGCGTTAATGACGGTGACGCTCAAAAACGCTTATCACACGAGTTATCAGCCGAGTCCTATCGTCGTGCATATGGAGCGCGGGGCGGCCGACTCGCGCGAAGACCGTTTGAATTTCAAATTCGACGACCAGGCCACCACGACGAGCGACACGGGTAATCATTATTTCATTCGCCTTCCTCTGGCGCCGGGCAAATATGTGATGCGCGGCATTACCGGTCAAAGCGGCATATTCCCGTTCCACGGCATGTTCTTTACGCCGCTTCATGAAGTGGTCGACATCAAACCGAATTCGATTGTGTATCTCGGCCATATCGACGCCACGATCGTGGAACGTAAAGACGGTGAATTGCGCGCGGGACCGGTCATTCCGCTGGTCGATCAGGCAGTGGCGGGTTTCAGCGGCGGAACGTGGGATATCAGCGTGAGCGACCAGTTTGACGACGATGTGACGGCATTCAAAAAAGACTTCCCGGCACTGACCAACGCATCGATCGATCGTGAAGTGCTGCCCGCCTGGGATAAAAAGAAAGCCACCGAATGGTGGAATAACCACTGATTTCAAGCTGCAAATCCGAACGGCGCGCGCAGCGCAACTCGCTTGCCTGCGCCCGTTTCCAAACAAGCCGATAATCGCATGACCGACAGGAAGGAGACGCCACGGTCATGCGCAATCTCGACGAAAACACGATCACCGAAGCGGTTCTTGCGCGTCACGCGCACTCACACGATGAGCGGCTGAAAACCATCGTCACGAGCCTCGTGCAGCACCTGCACGCGTTCGCGCGCGAGGTGAATCTGACCGAGAGCGAATGGGAACAGGGCATTCGTTTTCTCACCGACGTCGGCCATATCACCGACGACAAGCGCCAGGAATTCATCCTGCTCTCGGACGCTCGGCTTGTCGATGCTCGTCACCGCGATGGCGAACCGCAAGCCGCCGGGCTGCACGGAAGCGACGGTCTTCGGGCCGTTTTTCGTCGAAGGCGCGCCCGCCTATCGAAACGGCGACGACGTGTCCAACGGCGCACGCGGCGAGCCCTGCTTCGTGTCGGGAACGGTCAAGGGAGCCGACGGCGAAGCTGTAGCCAACGCGCGCATCGAAGTCTGGCAAGCAGACGCGGACGGCTTCTACGATGTGCAACGCGCCGGCGACGGCACGCATCGCGCCAGAGGCGTGCTCCATAGTCTCGCCGACGGGCGCTATCACTTCCGTTCCATCGTCGCCGAGCCTTATCCGATTCCACACGATGGACCGGTCGG
Source organism: Paraburkholderia sp. BL18I3N2 (assembly GCF_003001875.1). Classification (NCBI taxonomy): domain Bacteria; kingdom Pseudomonadati; phylum Pseudomonadota; class Betaproteobacteria; order Burkholderiales; family Burkholderiaceae; genus Paraburkholderia; species Paraburkholderia sp. BL18I3N2. The sequence continues at coordinate 539,373 of NZ_PVNC01000001.1, read as the reverse complement.
GCGTATGCTGGCGGCGCTCGGCCGGCATCCGTGGCGTCCGGCGCATCTGCATTTCATGATCACGGCGCCTGGCTATGAGCGCCTCGTGACCCACGTGTTCCGCGAAGGCGATCAGTACCTCGATTCGGACGCGGTGTTCGGCGTTCGCTCGTCGCTCGTTGCACAGTGGAAGCACCATGAGGCAAGCACGGCACCGGACGGTACGTCCATGACCACGCCGTTCAGCACGCTTGAATTCGATTTTGTGCTGAACCGATCCGTGTGACACGGGTCACTCTCTTATCGCAGCAGCCATCCCCTACCGAGCTTGAATCCTATGGGAAAACGAGCACTCATCATCGGCGCGAGCGGCATTGTCGGCGGCAATCTTGCGGACCAGCTGCTTTCGAATGGCTGGCACGTCGCCGGACTTTCGCGCGGACGCGCGCCGGTGTCGCCGGCGATCGAATCGATTACGGCCGACCTGCAATCGGCCGACTCCGTCAGCGAGGCACTCGCCGGTCGGGCGTTTAGTCATGTGTTCCTCACCGCGTGGTCGCGCCAGGCCACTGAGAAAGAAAACATTCGCGTGAACGGCGCGATGGTGCGCCATGTAATGGACGCCGTAGGTCCATCAGGCACGCTCGAACATGCCGCGCTCGTGACAGGACTGAAGCATGTGCAAGCAGACGGGCCAGCCGTTCATCTTCCCCGGCTCGGCGGCGCAATGGAACAGTCTCACCGACATGACCGACGCGCGGCTGCTCGCACGGCACCTCGAGCGGGCCGCCACCTCCGCGAACGCGCGCAATGAAGACTTCAACGTGGTCAACGGCGACGTGTTCCGCTGGAAATGGATGTGGTCGCAAATCGCCGGCTACTTCGGGATCGAAGCCGTACCCTTCGACGGCGAGACACGTCCGCTCGAAGGCCGCATGCAGGACGCCGGCAAGGCATGGGCCGATATCGCCGCGCGCTTCGATCTGAAGGAAGCCGATATCGGCAAGCTCGCCTCGTGGTGGCACACCGACGCGGACCTGGGCCGCCCGATGGAAGTGCTCACGGATATGACCAAGAGCCGGCAAGCAGGCTTCCTCGATTATCAGAGCACGCCCGACTCGTTCTTCGCGCTGTTCGACCGGTTGAAGGCGGAGCGCATCATTCCCAGCGATACGCGCACGCGGCTAGCGGCCTCGATTGAACAGCGGTGACGCGTGGCTCGCGGCGGCGAGTTCCGAGGCCGCCGCAAGCAGTGTCGAACCGAGGCTGGCCATGCGTTTTTCGTCGAGCCGCACCAGCGGCCCGGCAATACTGATCACCCCCATCGCGGGATAGCCGCGCCGCTGCACGGGCGCGGCCATTGCCGTCATGCCGGGGGCAAAGACTTCGTTGATCGTCGCGTAGCCTCGTTCGCGTGCGGCGTGCACGAACTTCAGCAGTCCGCTGATCGTGGTCGGCGCATTCGGACCGTATTGTTTCGGTTGCCCGAAGCCCTGCCGCGTGACGAGTTCGAGCGCGCGTTCGTCGGTCATGGTCATCATCCATGCGTGGCCCGTGGCGCTGCACGAGAGGATCGTGTCCATGCCCATGTCCGGGTCGTAGCGCAAACCCTTCAACGCGCCCTGCGCCTTGGCGACCCACGTCAGCCGGTCGCCGTCCACGATTGCCAGCCGCACCAGTTCGCCGGATGTTTCGGCGAGCCGGTCGAGCATCGTCTGCGCGATGTCGACGATGCCGGACGTCGCGAGAAAACCGAGCCCCAACCCAACGAGCTTGGTGGTGAGCACGTAATCGCCATGCTCGCGCAACTGCCGCACATAGCCGCATTGCTTCAGATCGACGAGCAGCCGATGGCACGCGCTGCGCGGAATATCGAGCTCGTCCGCGATCATCGCGAGCGGCGTGCCCTCCATCTGCGCGGCGAGAAATTCGAGTACCGCGAGGGTGCGTTCCGTAACGCCTGGCATGCCGGTCTCCATCTTTTCTGAGTTCTTCGCGCAGCCAGTTTTGCACATTATGAGATGAAATTCCACCCTGGAACGGCATCCCACCCAAGGGTGCTAACCTTGGTTTCAAGGCGGCGCGGCGCGCACAGCGAGTTGGACAGCACCCCGAGTTCATCGATCAGACAAGAGAGCGGGAAACGGTTAGCAGCGCTCATCGCTTGCGACCTGCACCCCGTGCGGCGACGGTTAAGGAGACAACATGATTCAGGACACACAACACGGCACGCATGCCGCGATGCGCACGCGAGCGGTGACGGCGGCGGCCGTCGGCACCGCGCTCGAGTGGTTCGACTTCACGCTTTACGGCGCATTGGCCGCCACGGTTTTGCCCAAGCTGTTTTTCCCGTCGATGGATTCGACCTCCGCCCTGCTCGCCTCGCTCGCAACCTTCGGCGTGGGGCTCGCGGCGCGGCCGCTCGGCGCGATCATCTGCGGCCATTTGGGCGACAAGCTCGGGCGACGCAACCTCATGCTCGGCACCGTCACGGTGATGGGCCTCGCCTCGATGCTGATGGGCCTGCTGCCGACCTACGCGAGCATCGGCGTATGGGCGCCGGTCCTGCTGGTGCTGCTGCGAATTCTGCAAGGCTTCGCGCTGGGCGGCGAGTCGACCGGCGCGCAGTTGATGGCAATCGAACACGCCAGCGCCGACCGGCGCGGCAAATACTCCGGGCTGCTGGGCCTGTGTTCGCCGCTGAGTCAGATCATGGCCAACGGCGTATTGCTTCTGCTGTCGTCCATGATGTCGGCGCAGGCATTCGATTCGTACGGTTGGCGCATTCCTTTCATACTGAGCTTCATCCTGGTCGTGGTCGGCGTGTATATCCGCTTGCGAGTCAGCGAGACGCCCGCCTTCGTCGCGCTGCGTAAAACGGAAGTCGTACACGTCGGCAGCCCGCTGCGCGATGCATTGCGCCTGCACTGGAGAACCGTGCTGCGCTGGATGCTGTTCTTCTGCGGACCCGCGGCGATCTTCTACCTGATCGTGGTGTTCTCGCTCAGCTACATCACGAAGACGCTCGCTATCCCGAAGCAAACCGGCTTTCTGTTGCTAATGGGCGCCAATGTCTGCGCGATCGTCGGCGCGCTTGCCGGCGGCATGCTGAGCGACAAAATCGGCCGCAAGAAGGCGCTCGCAATCGGTTCGATCGCAACCTTGCTGATGCTCTTCGTGTACTTCCAGATTCTCGACACCAAGAGCTTTGTGCCGATGCTCGCGGCGATGGGCTTCTTCCTCGGCTTCACGCAGTTTCAAAGCGGCATTCAGCCGGTCGCGTTCGCCGAAGCGTTTCCGACCAATGTGCGCTACTCCGGCTCCGCGCTCGCCTATACCGGCGCGAATCTGGTGGCGGGCGGCCCGATGCCGGTGCTGGCGGTATGGCTTTTCTCCGTGTGCAACGGCTCGCCGTGGGGCGTGGTCGCCGTGTGCGTGGTCTTCAACGTGATTTCGCTCGTGATGATCCTGACGGCACGCGAAACCCTAGGCATCGACATGAACCGCACCGACTCGACGGCGGCCGTCACGGGCGAAGCGGACTTTACGCCGGCGCACGTGAGCAATAGCCATCGCACGTAATACGCGCGGCGCTGCGGCGCCACGCTGAATCATCGAAATTTTGCAAACAGGCGACCGAACAATGACTGAACTCGTATATGTACTGAATGGCTCAAACCTCAACATGCTGGGCAAGCGTGAGCCGCATCTGTACGGGACGACCACGCTCGCGCAGATTCAGCAGCAGGTGGAGGCGCTCGCGGTACGGCTGGAACTCCAATGCGAGTTCCGCCAGACCAACAGCGAGGCCATCATGGTCGACTGGCTGCAGGAAGCGTTCGAACGCGATGCCGCGGTGATCATCAATCCCGCCGGCTTTTCGTTCGCGTCGGTGCCGGTCTTCGACGCGGTCAAACTGATCGAGCGACCGTTGATCGAGCTGCATATCACCAACATCCACAAGCGCGATGAAACGTATCGCCATTCGCTGGTCTCGCGCGCGGCGACTGGTGTGATTTGCGGACTCGGTGCGAACGGGTATCTTGTCGCGCTGCAGGCGATGGCGATGGCGCTCGGGAAAAGTCCGAGCTTCGGGTGAGGGCGCCGAGCAGCAGGCCGGGTGGTGGGTGCCGCGCGACGCATGCGTCCGTTGGCACCTCGTTTCATCGAGGCAGTGTGAACTTGTGAATGTCGCCGGTCGAATCCGATTCGGTGTGGGTCGCCGCGTCAATCCTGCACCGAACAGTTCGTTGAATGGCTCAGGGTCCCATAGGTCCTGGCGACCGGGCGCTCACTTGAACGACCGGTGGCCATACGCGGGCGCCGATACGCGCGGCTCCAGCAAGCCACCCTCTTCACCATCAGGCGATGTTCCACATCATGCGGGCGGCGCATGTTGGCATTCCGCCGCGAACCAACTGTCGACCTGACGCTGTGCCGCTTGCAGGTCCGCCGGGTAGTACGGGTCGAACCACCTGGATGGGTCGTAGCCAGCTTTCCTTAGAGCTGCCAGCTCGCTGCGGCTTCGCTCCGGCGTCGGAGGGGCGTTGTTCTTGAGCGCGGCCAGGTCCTCGCATTGCAATGCGCTCAAGTGCGACGCGCTTTGCTGGCTGCCGCCTGCCGCGCAGCCACCGAGCAATAAAACTAGCGCGGACAGCATCGTCGACATTTTCGGCGGGTTCTTCATCTCACTTCTCCTTCCATTGAATCGACACAGGACAGCGGCGTCAAACGTCCGATAAGCGGGCCGCTGCCCACACGAAACAATCCTCCATTGCCGCGCCGCCGGGAGCCCTGACCGCGCCGCAGCAGTCCTTGGATTTCCCGCTATACCAGCAGTGCAGAGAACTGCGTGCTGTCGAGTCTAGCGAACCGCGCACGAATCCACCGAATACCCATTACCCGCCATGCCTCGCAGCGCGGCATTTTCGCCCGCAAATTGACGCGAACGGTCCGGATGAGGGAAAACCCGTATAATCCCCTCTCAAGAGGTCAGACAACTAGAGGACATCAGTCGTCAAGACCCTGACCTGTGCCGGCCGCGCAGCATCCCCCTTGCAAAGCATTCTCCTCAGATCCGTGAACCCGACCGCCACCGCCCTGCCGTTCCGCAACGCCCTGTTCGCCATGCTCGGCATCGGCCTCGTCAACATGCTGGTCGCACTCGATCAGACGGTCGTCAGCACCGCGCTGCCTTCCATCGTCGCCGAATTGCATGGGTTCGAGTACTACGCGTGGATCGCCAGCGCGTATCTGCTGGCGTCGGTGGTAACGGTGCCGGTGTTCGGGCGGCTCGGCGACTACTTCGGCCGCAAGCGCTTCGTCATCGCCGCGGTCATCACGTTCACGGCGGCGTCGGTGCTCTGCGGCGTCGCGAACGACATGCTGTTTCTCGTCATCGCGCGCGGCCTGCAAGGCGTCGGCGGCGGGATGATGGTCGGGACGGCGTTCGCCTCGATTCCCGATCTGTTTCCCGATCCGCGCGCGCGCGTGCGCTGGCAAGTGGTGATGGCCGCCGCATACGGCATCGGCACGGCGGCGGGACCGTCGCTCGGCGGCTGGATGAGCGAGCACTGGGGCTGGCGTTCGACCTTCCTGATCAATCTGCCGGTGGGCGCGGCGGCGCTCTATTTCATCTGGGCGCATCTGCCGGCCTTCCGGCGTCCGCATGAAGGCGAAGTCAAAATCGACTGGCTCGGCGCGGCGCTGGTCGCGGCCGTGCTCGGCGGTCTGCAGGCTTTTATCGAAGCCGTGCCAAAAAACGGCCTGACCGCCGGCAATCTCACGCTGGCCGCTTGTGTGATCGTGGGCACGATCGCGCTACTGATCTGCGAGAAGCGCGCTACCCACCCGATCATTCCGCTCGACCTGTTCAAGGATCCGCAGCTCGTCACGTTGTTCACGCTCGGCATGCTGTCCGGCTTCGTGATGTTCTCGCTGATCTTCTTCGCACCGCTGTTGCTGCAAGGCGGCTTTGGGTTGTCGCCGCAACAGGCCGGCCTGCTCGCCACGCCCATCGCCGCCTGTATCGCGCTCGGCAGTCTGCTGAATACGCGCATCGTGATTCACATGAAGAAGCCGACGCAAATTTTGTCGATCGGCTTCGCGCTGCTGCTTTTCGCTGCCATCGCGCTGGCGTTCGCGAATCCGGACACGCCGCACGTCTGGATCGAATTGCCGATGGCTGCGGTCGGTATCGGTCTCGGCTTCATCCTCAACAATCTGAATGTGTTTGGCCAGGAGATCGCCGGACGCGAGCGCTTCGGCATCACGACAGCGCTGCTGCAATCCACGCGCATGGTGGGCGGCATGTTGGGCACGAGCATTGTCGCGACCGTGGTGCAGCATCATTACCGCGACGTGGTCACGCGCACGATGAGCGTGCTCGGCGAACCGGCTGCGTCGCAATGGCGGCCTCGCTTCGTCGATCTGCGCATTCTTATCGACGAAGCGTCGCGTCTGAAGCTGATCGCGGATATGAAGCCGTCAGGGCTCAATACGCTCGCGTTGATCGACACGGCGCGCGATGCGCTGGTGCAGTCGATACATATCGGCGTGTGGCTGACGGCGGTCGCGGCGCTGGCGGCCGCGTTGCTGGTGCAGCGGATCTCTCACGTGGTGTTTCGCAAGAGTTGAAGGCGGCGATGGGTCTCGGCGCATGCTGCGTGGAGGCTCAATCGGCCGCCGTCATTGTGTTGAAATCAGAGCGGTCGGTCTACCAACCATTAACACGAACGCCGCACGAAGATCGCGGCGTTGTCTTGGCAGAAATCCAGCGCCCGCTTACTGCGCGCCGAGCTTCCTGATCAGCGCACCGAGTTGCGCCGACTCTTCATCGGTCAAATCGGTCAGCGGTGCGCGGACCGGACCGGCGTCGTGGCCGACCAGCTTCGCGCCCGCCTTCACGATGCTTACCGCGTAACCCGCGCGACGATTCCGGATCGCCAGATACGGCAGGAAGAATTCGTCGAGCAGCCTGCCTTGCGTTGCATGATCATCGGCAGCGACCGCGCGATAAAACTCCATCGCCGTCTTCGGAATGAAGTTGAACACCGCCGATGAATACACCGGCACACCCAGCGCCTTATACGCCGCCGCATAGACTTCCGCGGTCGGCAGGCCGCCGAGATACGAGAAACGGTCGCCAAGGCGACGGCGAATCGTCACCATCGCTTCGATCTCCCCCACGCCATCCTTGAAGCCGATCAGGTTCCGGCAGCGGTCCGCGAGACGTTCGAGCATGTCCGCATTCAGCTTCGAATTGGCGCGGTTGTAGACGATCACGCCAATGTTCGGCACGGACTTGCACACCTGCTCCACGTGCGCCGCGATGCCTTCCTGCGACGCTTCAGTCAAATAATGCGGCATCAGCAACACGCCGCTTGCGCCGAGACGTTCGGCTTCCTGCGCGTATTCGATCGCCACGCGCGTGGGGCCGCCCGCACCCGCGAGAATCGGCACCTTGCCTCGGCAGGTGTCCGTCGCCGTGCGGATCACGTTCGTGTAGTCGGTTTTCGTCAGCGAGAAGAATTCGCCCGTGCCGCCCGCGGCGAACAGCGCGGTCGCGCCGTAAGGCGCGAGCCATTCGAGGCGCGCAGCGTAGGTGTCGGCGCGAAACTCGCCGTGCGCGTCGAAGTCGGTCACGGGAAAGGACAGCAGCCCTTCGGAAACGATGGCTTTGAGTTCTTGAGGTGAAGTCATGGCGTGTATGGCGTTTGAGGCTTCAGGTGCGGTGGGCGCGCGCGATTACTCGCGCAGCCACCCGGGTCATCGATTGTTTCAGCGCACCAGACACGGGCGCTTGTTGTCGAACTTCCAGTTTGGAATCAGATATTGCATGGCCACGCCGTCGTCGCGCGCGCCCAAACCGTGTTGCTGATAAAGCGCGTGCGCCTTCTCGATCTCGTCCATGTCGAGTTCGATACCGAGTCCCGCGGCCTGCGGCACCTTGACCTTGCCGCCGACGATCTGCAGCGGCTCGCGCGTCAGACGCTGGCCGTCCTGCCAGATCCAGTGGGTGTCGATCGCGGTGATCTTGCCGGGCGCGGCGGCCGCCACGTGCGTGAACATCGCGAGCGAAATGTCGAAGTGATTGTTCGAGTGCGAACCCCACGTGAGGCCCCAGTCGTTGCACATCTGCGCGACGCGCACCGAGCCCTGCATGGTCCAGAAGTGCGGATCGGCAAGCGGAATATCCACGGACTGCAACTGGATCGCGTGACCCATCTGGCGCCAGTCGGTGGCGATCATGTTGGTCGCTGTCGGCAAGCCGGTCGCGCGGCGGAATTCGGCCATCACCTCGCGGCCCGAATAACCGTTTTCGGCGCCGCACGGATCTTCCGCGTAGGCGAGCACGTCGCGCTGGTCGCGGCACAGGCGCACCGCTTCCGCCAGCGACCAGGCGCCGTTCGGGTCCAGCGTGACGCGTGCCTTCGGGAAACGCTCGGCGAGTGCGGTGACGGCTTCGATCTCGGCATCGCCGGGCAGCACGCCGCCTTTGAGCTTGAAGTCGTTGAAGCCGTAGCGCGCCTGCGCGGCTTCGGCCAGACGCACGACCGCCGCGGGCGTCATGGCTTCTTCGGTGCGTACGCGCTCCCAATCGTCGCGGCCATCGGCGCCGCTCGCATATTCCAGGTCGGTCTTCTTGCGGTCGCCGATATAGAACAGATAGCCGAGCATTTCCACTTCGTCGCGTTGCTGGCCTTCGCCGAGCAATGCGGCGACGGGCACGCCCAGATGCTGACCGAGCAGATCGAGCAGCGCGGCTTCGAGCGCGGTCACCGCGTGAATCGTGGTGCGCAGATCGAAGGTCTGCAAACCGCGGCCGCCCGCGTCGCGGTCGGCGAATTGCGTGCGCGCCTTGTTCAGGACCGCTTGCAGATTGCCGATCGACTGACCGACGACGAGCGGACGCGCGTCGTCGATGGTCTTGCGGATGCTCTCGCCGCCGGGCACTTCACCGACGCCGGTGTGTCCCGCGCTGTCGCGAAGAATGACGATATTGCGCGTGAAGAACGGGCCATGCGCGCCGCTCAGATTGAGCAACATGCTGTCGCGTCCGGCGACAGGCACGACACGCAGTTCAGTGACGACCGGAGTGGCGTTCAGTTCGGAAGATTTCGTGGACATGATGTTGGATCCGATGAGTTAGTGAGCCGGGCGGCGCAAATCGAGGCGCTGTGCGATCGCGCTCGACACGGACACCGGACGGAAACTGGAAATGAGTTGGCGCATGCTGAGCAGTTCTGTCAGTCAGTGTAGTCAGTGGACTTTATGCCGGAGCGATTCCGGCAGCGCATCGTGATTCACGCGCCGGTTGCGGGTCAGGAAACCGGCGGCCGCCGCGATCAACGAAGCCACGGCGAGGCCGTACAGGCCGCCGGTAATCGACCCAGTGTGCTGCTGCAGATAACCGAACGCAGCCGGCGCGAAGAAGCCGCCGAGATTGCCCACCGAGTTGATCAGCGCGATCACCGCCGCGGCCACGCGTGCGTCGAGATAACCCTGCGGAATCGGCCAGAACAGCGAAGCCGCCGCCTTGAAGCCGATCGCCGAGAAACAGATCGCCACGAACGACAGCACCGGATTACCCGAAGTCGAAGCGAACAACCCGCACGCCGCAATGACGAGCGCCACGGCCAGCCACGCCTGCTGGAAACGCCATTTCGCCGACAACAACGCGAAGCAGTACATCGCGAACATGGCGATGAGCCACGGAATCGCGTTGAGCATGCCGACTTCGAAGTCGGACAGACCGCCCATTTTGCGGATGATCGTGGGCAGCCAGAAGGTGGCTGCGTAGATGGTCAGTTGAATCGCGAAGTACAGGAAGCAGAACAGCAGAATCTGCGGATCCTTCAGCAGTTTCATGGCCGGCAGATGCGCGCCGCCGTGCGCCTCGCGTGCAGCCTGTTCCGCCGCGATCGACGTTTCGAGCACGTGCTGCTCTTCGGCGGTGAGCCACGAGGCATCGCGAATACGCGACTTCAGCAACATCCAGCTCACCGCGCATAACGCGATCGAAAAACCGCCTTCGACGAGAAACATCCATTGCCAGCCGTGCAGACCGAAGCCGCGAATCGACAACAAACTGCCGGTGATCGGACCGGACAACACCGACGCAAGCGCGGAGCCGCCCAGAAAAACCGCCACCGCCTTGCCACGTTCCTTCTGCGGCAGCCACTGCGTGAAGTAAAAGACCACGCCGGGAAAGAAGCCGGCTTCGGCGATGCCGAGCAGAAAGCGCAACACATAGAACGAGGTGTCGTTCCAGACGAACGCCATCGCCGCCGCGACCAGCCCCCACGTGCCCATGATGCGAGTGAGCCATGCGCGCGCGCCGTACTTCTGCATCAACACGTTCGACGGCACCTCGAACAGCGCGTAGCCGATAAAGAACAAACCGCTTCCGAGGCCGTAAGCCGCGGCGCCGATGCCGAGGTCGGTCTGCATGTGCGAGTTGACGAAGCCGATGTTCACGCGGTCGATGTAGTTCGCGATGAACATGATCAGAAACAGCGGCAGCACGTGCCGCTTGACCTTGGAGACCGCTGATTCGAGCGGGTCGGCGGCGGTGGTGAGAGCAGACGTCAAGATTGTCTCCAGTTTCGGCCGCTCAGGCGGCCTGATCGAGCGCAACGCGGCACGTTCTTGCCTATTCACGGCAAGAAACGCGTGATACGTTGTCTGACGACAGTCTACTGTGCTTTAGTGGCTGACTCCAATGCGGTGTTTACCCTGAAATCGGCTCTGTAATCCATATATTCAGGCAACCCAGTCGTAGACAAGATTAAAAACAAGAGTTGAACTAGGATGTCTGATGACGATCAAATCGCCACATCTCTCCTTCAACACACGCAGCCCGAACCGCGTCCCCGCAAACCATCGCGAACGCGCGAATCAAATCGTTCTCATCCGTACAAACGCTATGATGGCTATACCGAGGCGTCACACGCCGCAATTCGCACGCGCAACGTGTGCATTCCCAGCCGAACAGTCAACCAGCCACAGAAATGAGCAGCCTAACTGAGAAGGTGGTGGCCACCCTTTCCGATGAAATCCGCCGCGGCACCCTGAGGCCGGGCGACCGCATTCCCACCGAAGTCGCAATGATGAAGCAGCTCTCGGTGAGCCGCTCTGTGGTGCGCGAGGCGATTTCGCGCCTGCAGGCGGCCAAGGTGGTCGAGACGCGTCACGGCATCGGCACCTTCGTGCTGGAGCCGGCCACCGAAAAATCCATGCAGTTGCCCGCCGCCGATCTCTCCAGCATGCTGGACGTGATGGCGATCATCGAATTCCGTATCGACGTCGAGGCCGCCTCTGCCGCGCTCGCCGCGGCGCGGCGCACCGACCAGAACCTCAAGCAGATCCGCGGCGCGCTGGAGCGTTTCGAGTCTGAACTCGAGCGCGGCAGCACCGACACACTCGCGCATGACATCGAGTTTCATTTGCAGATCGCGCGCGCGAGCGGCAATCGCTATTTCTTCGACGTGCTCAGCCAGCTTGGCCGAGCGGTCAGTCCTCGCACGCGGCTCGGCTCCGCGGAGATCGCGGAACTCGACCATATCGAGCATTTGCGCAACGTGCTCAGCGAGCATCAGATGATCTATCGCGCGATCGAACGCCAAGACCCGGACGACGCGCGCGCCGCCATGCGCATGCACCTGAGCAACAGCCGCGAACGGCTGCGTCGCGCTCACGAGTTGAGCAAAGCAGGCGATTGATTCGCCACCGGGCTGACGGCGGGCCGCCGCCTTCCTTCTGACAAAAAATACACCCGTACTGGTTTGGATACTAACCGGACGGACAGGCACGGCCGCAGCACTGACGGCCTCAGCAGCATTGTTGGCCTCACTCGAATAGTGCATTCAGGTCGAGCCGCTTGATGGGTTTAATACGTTCGTCCATATTCCTCCCATCACATGTTGCTGTCCGACCTCGGCGACAACGCGGACCTTGAATCCACTTTGAGAAACCCATCATGAAACTGACAGGCAACACTATTTTCATCACCGGCGGCGGTTCCGGCATCGGCCGCGGACTCGCTGAAGCGTTCCACAAGCTCGGCAATCAGGTCATCATCGCCGGGCGCCGCAAGGCGAATCTCGAAGAAACGATTGCCGCCAATCCCGGCATGCAATCGGTCGAACTGGACATCACGGATCCGCAAAGCATTGCCTCGGTCTCGCAACAACTGATCGCGCAGTACCCGTCGCTGAACGTGCTGATCAACAACGCCGGCGTCATGCAGATCGACGACCTCAGCAAGCCGGTCGACGACGCGCTGATCGTCTCCACGCTCACCACCAACCTGATGGGCCCGATCCGCCTGACCGGCGCGCTCGTCGAGCATCTGAAGCAACAAGGCGACGCGACCATCATCAACGTGTCGTCGGTACTCGGCTTCGTGCCGATGGCGATCTCCGGCGTCTATTCATCGACCAAGGCCGCAATCCATTCGTACACGCAATCGCTGCGCTACAAGCTGAAGGACACCTCGGTGCGCGTCGTCGAAATTGCGCCGCCGTGGGTGCAGACCGACTTGCTCGACAGCAGGAACGAACCGCGCGCCATGCCGCTTGCACCGTTCATCGAGCAAACCATGCATGAACTCGGCACGGACGCTGACGAAGCCATCGTCGAGATCGCCCGTCCCTTGCGCAACAACCCCGGCCCGAACGAAGCCGCGTTCGTCACGCAGTTCAATGACATGTTCGCCGGCGTGTAATTCATTGTTGTTCGAGCCGGCCGGAAATAGGGTGTCGCGTTTCTGCTGGCTCCGTTGCGCGCCATCGCGCAGGTGTTCCCATGACTGAAAGATCCGCAGTATCCAACGTCGCGCCGATTCGCGTCGGTATCGTCGGCGTAGGCAACTGGGCGCAACACGGCCACGTGCGCGTGCTGAGCCTGCTGCCCCAATACGAACTAACCGCCGTGTTCAGCCAGCGTCGCGAAGCGGCGCAAGGCGTCGCCGAACGTTACGGCTTCAAATACGTGGCCGATTCACTCGATGAGCTGGTCAGGCATCCCGAAGTCGACCTCGTCATCGTGCTGACGACCGCGCCGCAGCACGCCGAAGGCGTGCGCGCCGCGATCGCGGCCGGCAAGGACGTCTACTGCGAATGGCCGCTGACGCCGAGCGTCGCCACCTCGCAGGAATTGATCGATCTCGCGCGCGAGGCCAACGTGCGCCACGTGGTCGGGCTGCAACGTCGGCTCGCGCCGCATAACCGCTACGTGCGCGATCTGCTCGCGCAAGGTTATGTCGGCAAGCTGCGTTCGGTACGCATTCACGTGAGCATGAATTACTTCCAGGCGCTGCGTTCGCAATCGCTGCGCTGGACCGTGCCGCCCGAAAACTTCTCTAGCGTGATCGCAATCTATGCAGGCCATTTCCTCGACATGCTGTTCGAAGCGACGGGTTGGCCGCACGCCATCGCGGCGCTAAGCGTCAATCAGTTCGAGCAGGTGACGATCGCGGAGACCGGCGAAGTCATGCCGACCACCACGCCCGATCAACTCGCGCTCGCCGGTCGCTTGCAGGATGGCGCGGTGCTGTCGGTGCATATCGAGGGCGGCAAGCGCAACGGCTCGGGCGTGCAGATCGACATCACGGGCACGGAAGGCGATTTGCGTATCACCAACCGCTCGGCGTTCGGCAATGTCGGCGACGACTACGTCATCGAAGGCGCGCACGGCAACGACCTGCCGCTCGCGACGCTGCCAGTGCCCACCTCGTACGACCAGTTGCCGCCGTCCGACTTGCCGTCAGCGGTGCTAGAACTCGCCCACTTGTACGCAGCCTTCGCCGACGACGTCCGCACCGGCAGCCACACTGCGCCGACGTTCGAGCACGCGGTGCGTCTGCACAAGCTGCTCGACGCCGCCGTAGAATCGTCGGATAGCGGCCGCCATATCGAACTCGACTGACGCGGCCCATCCAGCGAGCGCCCCGCACTTGTGCATGACACAATGCGGGGCGCCTGTATCGCCAGAGAGCATCCGACCATGCCGAAACCTTCACACAAAGACACGCTGATCGCCGAAGGCATGCGCGTCATCCACGAATTCGGCTTCAACGGCGCGAGCGTGCGGGACATCGTCAAGGCGGCGGGCGTGCCGCATGGCTCGTTCACGAACCATTTCACGTCGAAAGAAGCGTTCGGGCTCGAAGTGATCGAACTGTATTTCGAGCGGGCACAGATCGAGATGCGCGAGACGCTGCTCAACGACGAACTGAAACCGCTGTACCGTCTCGGCAAATACATCGACGTGCATATCCGGCTCATCAGCCAGAACGATTCGCGCAATGGCTGCCTGCTCGGCAACTTCGCCGCCGATTCGAGCGACAGCGAAGCGATCCGCTCGCGGATCAATGCGATCTTCGCCGAAACCGAAAAGTCCGTTCTGTATTGTTTGCGGGCCGCCGTCGCGGCGCGCGAGGTGCGAGCCGACACGAACTGCGAGCAACTCGCCACGTTCATCGTGTCGTCAATGCAAGGCGCGTTTCTGCTCGCCAAAGCGCAGCGCGATCCGGCGCCGGTCGTCAATCTGAAGGAAGTACTGTTTTCCAGCGTTTTGCAGCGGGCCTGACAAGGAGCTTCCCATGACGCAGCCCGATCAGCCGACTCGTCCTGCCGCAACCACGACGCGCGTCGCCGCGCAGACCGTGAACGGCGAAAGCGGCGCTTCGCCCGGCGCAATGGATCGGTTCGGCTCACTCAACGTGTTCGTGCGCGCGGCCGAAACTCGCAGCTTCACTGAGGCTGGACGCCAGTTGGGCATATCGTCGTCGGCGGTGGGCAAGGCGGTCTCGCGGCTCGAAGGACGCCTCGGCGTGCGCCTCTTTCACCGCAGCACGCGCAGCATTGCGCTGACGCCCGAGGGCGCCACCTTTCTGACGCGCTGCCAGCGCATCATCGGAGAAATCGAGGCAGCCGAGAACGAACTGGCGCTCGCCAATGCCGCGCCACGCGGACTGCTGCGCGTCAGCATGCCGATGGTGAGCACGCTAATGATGCCGGTGATCGCCGCTTTCATGAAAACCTACCCGGACATCGTGCTCGATATCGACTTCTCGGACCGCATGGTCGATGTGATCGAAGAAGGTTTCGATGTCGTGACCCGCACCGGCAATGCGATCGACTCCACGCTCGTCACCCGCACGATGGGCACGTACCGGCATGTGATCGTCGGATCGCCCGCCTACTTCGCGCAGCGCGGCGTACCCAGCGAGCCCGAGCAACTGCGCGAGCACGCGTGCTTGCAACATCGTTTCCCGACCACCAACAAACTTCGCCGCTGGCCTTTGATGCGCGACGGCGAGCTGCTGAACATCGACCTTCCGACCACAGCTATCGCCACTGCCGTCGAACCTTTGACGATGCTTGCCGAACAGGATCTGGGCCTCGCCTGCGTGCCCGACTTCACGATACGGGCCCAGCTCGCGCGCGGCTCGCTGGTCGCCGTGCTGCAAACGTACACGGACACGCCCACCGTGTTTCGCGCGCTGTGGCCGTCCGGGCGTCAGATTTCGCCTAAAGCGCGGGTCTTCGTCGATTATCTGAGCGAGCATCTGTTTCCGGTTTCCGCGGCGGCGGCAGCAGCGCATGGCGGCGGCCGCGATTGAACGTGAAGCTTGTCCGCGCTCGGGCGTTTGCAACTCGTAACGCCCCGCAAGAAAAAACCGGCGTATTCAGCAACACACTGAACACGCCAGATTCCACCAGACATCCTAATTCGTACCTTCAGCGAGCTTATGCGCTCACAGCCTCTTCCTCATAAAACGGATAGTCCGTATAGCCCACTTCCGTGCCGCCGAAGAACGTCGGCCGATCGTACGCATTGAGCGGCAGATTGCGGCGCAACCGTTCCGGCAGATCCGGGTTGGCGATAAAGTCACGACCGAATGCGACCAGGTCGGCGTCGCCATCGGCGAGAATCGCTTCCGCCGAATCGCCTTTGAAACCACCCGCGGCGATGATCGTCCCCGCGTAATGCTTGCGGATCGTCTGCGCGGCGACCGGGTCTGGATTGCGGCTTTCATCTTCGACGTTGCCGGCGATACGCGGCTCGATCAGATGCAGATACGCGAGATCGAGCTTGGCCAGTTCGTCCGCGACGTAGCTAAAAAGGCCGACCGGATCGCTATCCGACATATCACCCCACGAGCCGCTCGGTCCGAGACGCACGGCAACCTTGTTGCTGCCCCACACCGAAATCACCGCACGGGTCGCTTCCATCAACAGACGCGCGCGATTTTCGAACGAACCGCCGTAGATATCCGTACGCTTGTTGCTGCCGTCCTGCAGAAACTGGTCGAACAGATAGCCGTTCGCCGCATGCAATTCGACGCCGTCGAAACCCGCCTTCACGCCACGTTCGGCAGCCGTGCGAAAGCTTTCAACGATCGCGGCGATCTCGTCGATCTCCAGCGCGCGGTTCGGCGTGTTTGGAATCCAGCCGGCCTTGGTGTAAGCCACGCCGCCATGCAGCACTTCCGACGGCCCCACCGGACGCCGTCCTTCCGGCTGCAACTCAGCGTTCGACTGACGTCCCGCGTGGTAGAGCTGCAGGAAGATCTTGCCGCCCTTCGCGTGCACGGCGTCGGTGACTTCGAGCCAGCCGGCGATCTGGCTGTCGTCGTAAAGGCCGGGCGCGCCGAGGTAGCCGTTGCCTTCAACAGCGGCAATGGTCGCCTCGCCGATCAACAATGCGCCGGCTGTCGTGCGTTGCGCGTAATACTCGGCCATCAGGCGGCCAGGGCGGGCGCCGTCTTCGGCACGCATGCGTGTCAGCGGTGCGAGCACGACGCGGTGCGCGAATTCATAAGGTCCTACTTTGACGGAGGTAAAGAGCTTGCTCATGATGTTTTCTCTCTCGATGTGATCCGGTGAATGATTGCCGCCGAGCGCTGCGTGCGCCGTCCTGCGTTGAATGACAATCTATAGGCGCGGGGCGTCGAGAAAAACGGGCCACGGCTCCGAAGACTTGGGAGCCGGCAGTCCGCAATGCGCCGAAACCTTGCGCCTGCTGGACTGCGCAGCCGTCACCGATTGTTTCGATGGCGCAGCAACTGTGTTTCAACAGCGCGCCGGTTATTTGTCGAGCACGTCCTTGAGGCTCGCGTGACGTGTGCTGAACGTCATGATCACAAGCAGGCTCAGCACCGCGAGCAAGCCGCCGAAGTGCATCGTCGAGGCGATGCTGAGGTGATCGACCACCGCGCCGCCCGCCAGCGAGCCGAGCGCGATCGAGGTCTGCACGGTGCTCACGAACATCGACGAACCCGCTTCAGGGCGTTCCGGCGAAGTCCATTGCATCCAGATGCTCAGGCTCAGCGGGATCGCGCCGTATGCGATGCCCCACGCCATCACCGCAGCGATCACGCCTACACGCGAGACTTGAAGCATCGGCAAGGCGAACAAAGCGACCGCCATGAGCGCGCCCAACATCAGCAGCGGGACCTTGAGATGGCGCGTGACCAAAGCCGAGATCGCGAAATTCGCCGCGAAGCCGACCACGCCGAAACCGAGCAGCACGGCCGTAATCCACGACGGACCGAACGCCGCATTGCGCTCGAGGAACGGCGCGATATACGTATAGGCCGCGAAATGCGCGCCAAACAGCAGTCCGACCATCAACAGACTGCGGCGCACGTTCGAGCGTGCCAGCATGGCGCGGAAGTCGTCCATCCGCATCGCCGCCTTGGGCGGCAGCGACGGCAGGAACACCGCCTGCGCAGCCAATGCCACGCCCGCGAGCACCGCAGTCGCAAAGAACGACACGCGCCACGAACTCAGATCGGCGATCAACGTGCCGAGCGGTACACCGATCACCGTCGCCAGCGTGATGCCCATGAAAATCGTCGCGCCGGCGCGGGCGGCCTGGTCCTCGCGCACGAGTTGCCCCGACGCGCCGAGCGCGACGGTCCAGAAGCCGCCGAGGCTCGCGCCCAGCAACGCGCGGCCCACCAGCATCATGGCGAAGCTCGGCGCGATTGCGGAGATCGCATTCGATGCAACCAGCAACGCGGCCAGCAGCAACAGGATCAAACGGCGGTTGATGCGGCCGGCGGCGAGCAGCAGCACGGGCGCCGAAACCGCGGCGATAATGCCCGGCGTCGTCACCATCAGGCCTGCTGTGCCGGGCGTGACGCCGAGATCGTGCGCGATCTGCGGCAACAGGCCGACCGGCATGTACTCCGTGGCGACGAAGGCGAACGAGCCGACCGCTACGGATAAGACTGCGGCCCACGACGGTCCGCGCGAGGCGCCCGCCCCTGTTGACATGAGCGGCGCATCGAGCGCGCCGTCGCTGGCGAGTCCCGGTCTCGCGGACGATCCGGCAAGTTGATTGGCATCCATGGATGTTCTCCGATTCAGTTATTGAAATTGAGGGCATTGCGTCTGAACGGAGAGTAAGAGGATCGATGGGGAATGTGGCTCCCCTTCATCGCGACAGACGGGCGACGCGCTATCATCGGAGCGCGACGGCTGGCGCGCAGTCGCTCGTCCACATTGCACACACCTGTTGGGGGGAATCTCGACTTGGCGCTCGGCAACATCAACGACATCGCGACCTTCGTCACCGTGGTCAAGGCCGGCAGCTTTACGTCGGCGGGGCAGCAACTCGGTATTACACGCTCGGCGGTCGGCAAGATCATTGCCCGTCTGGAAACGCGCTTGCAGGTGCGCCTGCTGCACCGAACGCCGCACAGCCTGGGACTCACGGACGACGGCTCCGTGTTTTACGCGCGCTGCACGCAGATTCTCGAAGACCTCGAAGAGACCGAAACGGCCATGGCGGTACGCAGCGCGACGCCGGCAGGCTCATTGCGCATCAGCCTGCCGATCGCCCTCGGTCACCGTCAGGTGTTGCCGATCATCGCGTTGTTTCTGGAACGCTGGCCCGCGGTCAGCGCCGAAGTGAGCTTCACGGACCGCTTCGTCGATCTCGTCGACGAGGGGATCGATGTCGCCATCCGAGTCGGCGAACCGAAACCGGACTCGCGGCTCATCGCGCGCACGGTGGCCACGCAAAAACTGATTACGTGTGCGTCGCCGGTTTATCTCGCGAAGCGTGGTGCGCCCGTCTCGCCGCTCGATCTCGCGCACCACGAGTGCCTGCAATTCGTCAGCGCGGGACGTCCGCAACCTTGGCTTTTCGCGGGCGTCGGGCAACAGGTCGTGGAGACCGGCGGCAGATTGAAGATGGACAGCGCCGAGGCGTTGATCGGCGCGGCGGTGAATGGTGTGGGCATCATCAATCTGCCCAACTATCTGGTTGCGAACGAGATCCGCCAGGGCCACTTGCAACCGCTGCTGCAATCGTTCGCAGCGCAAGCGCTGCCGATTCGCGCGATCTATCCGACGCGCCGGCACCTCACGCCGAAGGTGCGGCTATTTATCGATGAGTTGATCGAAGCGTGGCAGCCGGTGCCACCTTGGGAAGAAGCGGACGCCTGAACGCGGCCGCAAAACGTGTGAGCGCACTACGAAGCAGGTGTCTCGACATCGAGATCCATCAACGCGGAACTCAACGACTTGCCGTGTGCATCGAGTGCGAGCGAACGCGTCACACCGCCGCCGAGCGCTTTGCCGAGCACGAAGTTGAATGCGGCAATCGCGGGCAGTTCATGGCGCACCACGTCACCCTGCACGACGTCACGCAGATGCGCCTTCACGCGTTCCGGCGTCAGCACCGTGCGCAGATGGTCGTAATGCTGCGCGTCGTAACAGATCACCGAGATGTTCAGCGTATTGCCTTTGTCACCGGTGCGCGAATGAGCCAGTTCACGTAATTTCATCTCACGCCTCCACCATCGAAAACGCCGGCGTCACATGCTCGCGCGGCAGCAAAACCGATTGCACCGCGACGACTTCGCGCGCCGACTTCGTGACACCGCCTCCGCCTGCGGGGCCGTTGGTGTAGAGCGTCTCCACCTCGTTGCCGATCTGCACGGCCTGAGCGAGCGAGGTCGTGCGCCCCGCCACTCGCGCGCGCACTTCATACGGCTCGGCGTAACCAACTGCTGCGGTTTCGCCATGCAAAGCGTTCACACCGATCAGATCCAAGCGCAATTCACGCGTCTCCACGCCGGTCAACACGAGCCGCTCCCGCACGATATCCAGCGCGAGCCGCGCGCGCGCCAACGCGCCAGGACCGCCATAGGAAATTTGCCCTTCACCGATATAACCATCGAAATAAGCAACCGACACCTTCAGCGTATCCGTACGCGGCGTGCCTCGCCCGCCGCTCACACGAACGCGATCCGGCGCTTCCTGCGCGACATGCACCTGCGAGAAATCCGCGACCACGTCCGGTTGCAGATAGCGCTGCGGATCGTGAATCTCGTACAGCAGTTGTTCCTTGCAGGTCGCCTCGGTGACACGTCCGCCGGCTTGAGCGAGCTTGGTGATGACCACCGCGCCGTCCTGCCCGACTTCGGCGATGGGAAAACCGAGCCTCGCCAGTTCAGGGACATCCTTGAAACCTGGATCCGCGAAATAGCCGCCGGTAATTTGCCCCGCGCATTCGAGCAGGTGGCCGATCACCGTCGCCTGGCCGAGCGTCTGCCAGTCGTCCATGCGCCAGCCGAATTCGTGAATCAGCGGCGCGACGAACAGCGAAGGATCGGCTACGCGTCCGGTCAACACGATCTGCGCACCGGCCGCGAGCGCATCGACGATCGCGCCCGCGCCGAGATAGGCGTTCGCGGACACGAGTCGATCCTTGTAGTCCGAGACACGCTCTCCAGATTCCACGAAGCAGAAATCGCCCTGGCGCACCACGTCGAGCACATCGTCGCCGGTGACTGCGGCAATTTTCACGTCGCCAAGGCCGAGCGAGCGCGCGATCTCCGCGGTCTTGCGCGCCGCCGCGAGCGGATTCGCGGCACCCATGTTCGAAATGATCCGCACGCCGTTGCGCAGCGCGGCCGGCAATACCGCCTTCATGCGTGTTTCGAGCAGCGGGTCGTAGCCGAGTTCAGGGTCCTTGCTGCGCGCCTGCTGCGCGATCGCAATCGTGCGTTCCGCGAGGCACTCGAACACGAGGTAATCGAGCGCACCGTGTTGCGCCAGTTCGACCGCCGGTTCAATACGGTCCCCTGAATAACCCGCGCCCGCACCGATGCGTACCATACGTTGAGGTTGAGTAGCTGTCATGCTGGTCACATCCGTTCGTTCAGTGATGCTCACAGTGAGAATATCCCCAGCGCGACGCAGGCAATCGTCATGACGATCGACGCGCCGAACAGCAAGGGGAACGTGAATTTCTGGTGATCTGCGAGATCGATGCCACACAGGCCGACCACGAGAAACGTGGCCGGTGTCAGCGGGCTCACCGGAAAGCCGGTGGTCATCTGACCGAGCAAGGCGGCCTGGCCGACATGCACCGCGGGCACGCCGAGTTGGCCGGCCACTTCGGCGATTACAGGCAGCACGCCGAAGTAAAACGAGTCGGGGTCGAACAACATGCTGAGCGGCATCGACAGCAAGCCGAGCGCGACGGGAATATGGCTGGCCATCGCGGGCGGCACGAAACCGACCGCCGCTTGTGCCATCGCCTTCAGCATGCCGCTGCCTTGCATCACGCCGGTGAACACGCCGGCCGCCAGCAGAATGCCGGCCATCATCAAGGCAGCGCGAGCATGCGCGTCGATCCGTTTGCGTTGCATGTCGACGTTCGGATAGTTCACCATCAACGCGATGCAAAGGCCGACCATGAACATGATCGCCGGCGGAATCTTTTCGCCCATCACGACCATCGTGCCGAGCACCACCAATGTCAGCACGATGTTGAACCAGAAGTTCTTAGGCCGTCGCAGCGCCTGTTCTTCGGGAGAAAGTTCGCGTTTGGGCATGGGCACCGAACCGCTCGCAGCGGTGAGACCAAGCCGCTTTTCCTCGCGCCGGCCGAGCCAGAACGCCATGCCGAAGACGAACACGAGGCCGATGGCCTGCACCGGAATCAGCGGATTGAACAGCGCCGAGATCGGCAGATGCAGCGAGGCGGAAGCGCGAATCATCGGCCCCGTCCACGGCAGAAAGTTGATGCCGGCCGCCATCGAAACCGCCGCGGCCAGCACGCGCCTGTCCATCTTCAGACGATCGTAGAGCGGCAGCATGGCAGGAATCGTGACCAGAAAGCAGACGGCGCCGGAGCCGTCCAGATGGATCAGCAGCGCGAGCAGCGTGGTGCCCATCACGATGCGCGTGGGCCGCGTGCCGACCGCGCGCAGAATGCGGTCGATGATCGGATCGAGCGTGCCTGCGTCGGTGATGGTGCCGAAGTAAAGAATCGCGAACACGAACATGCCGACGACCGGCGCGAGATTCTTGAGTCCGTCGATCACGAACTTGCTGGTCTGAAAGCCGAAGCCGCCGATGAGCGACGCCGCAATCGGCACGATGATGAGCGCCACCAGCGGCGACATGCGTTTCGACAGAATCGCGCCGAGCAGCACGACGATGGTTGCGAGCCCCAGTAATGGCAGCATGTGCTTGTCTCCGAGATTGTTTTTTACTGCGATCCAGCGTAAGTTCGAAGCGGCTATAAATCAATTGAAATGATTTGATCGCAGCAATTACAAACAATCATGGATCTGAATCTTCGGGACATTCGCGCGTTTATCGCCGTCGCGCAAACGGGCAGCTTCACGCGCGCGGCAACGCGGCTGCATCTGTCGCAACCGGCGCTGACGGTGCAGATTCGCCGCCTCGAAGAAACGGTCGGCATGCGCCTGTTCGACCGCAACAGCCGCAATGTCGCGCTCACGCCGACCGGCCGTGAACTGCTGCCGCTGCTGCAGAAGTCGCTGCATGACATGGAGCATGTGCTGATCGACGCGCGCGCGCTGGGCGTTGGCGCAAGCGGTACCGTACGGATCGCCTGTTTGCCGACGTTCGCGGCCAGCGTTTTGCCCGAACTCGTGCAGGGCATCAAGAAGGCCGTGCCGCGCGTGAGCTTTCATGTACGCGACGTGGTCGCCAGCATGGTCAACACGTTGGTGCGCAACGAAGAGGTCGACATCGGGCTGACCGGCGGCCAGCTCGACGATGCCGCTTTCGAGGTGCTGCATGCGGGCATCGACCGGCTGGTTGCCGTGTTCCCGAAGCGGCATGCGCTTGCCCGGCGGCGGCGCATTACGTTGGCCGATCTCGCCGCCGCGCCACTCGTGTTGACCGCGCAAGGCACGAGCGTGCGGGCGGTGGTCGATAGTGCTTTCGCGAACGCCCGCTGCACGCCGGAGATCGCGTGCGAGCCGACCTACATGATGACAGCGGTCGCGATGGTGCGCGCCGGACTCGGCGTGACGATCCTGCCAGCGTCGGCCCGCGAAGTCAGGGCGGAGCCCGAGCTGATCGTGCGCGCGGTCGACGACCCCGCGTTCACTCGCCCTATCGCCCTTATCAAGAAGCGCGGCAGAACACTGCCGCCCGTGACGGAAACCTTCGTGGCAATGCTGACCGAGAAGCTCGGCGCCGATTGAATAACGGACGCCCGTTACCTTTCATTTTCAAACAGAGCCCGATTATCGCCATTAATCGTCTGATTTAATCGGACGCGCTCGCGCTAGTATCGGCTGCGTGCGATCTCGGGGGTAAAGCCGCTCGCACGTATTCTCCAAAACTTCGAATACGAAAAAATGATAATGAATCAATTTCGAACGCTCGCGGTGGCCGCAGCGTCGTTCGCTCTGGCCGCACCGGCATATGCCGCATTAGGCGCCGCGCCGACCTATCCGGTCACGGCCAGCAGCACGAGTGCGGGGGCGGCCAGCCAGAATAGCGCGGCAGTGGCGCGCTTCGCCGCCAGCGGCAGTCACGCCTCGGCGGCTTACACCGTCAGCCAGACGACGCTGCCGTCGGGCACCGTGGTGAGCGAGTACATCAGCGCGGGCAATACGGTTTTCGCGTTGAGCTGGCAAGGCCCGACCATGCCGCCGCTGAAAACGCTGCTCGCCACTTACTTCCCGTCGTATGTCCAGGCGCTCACCGACGCTCACGCCACGCAAGGCGGCGGCTACGGACCCGCCGCCGTGCATCAGTCGGCGTTAGTGGTGGAGACCGGTGGCCATATGGGCGCTTTCGTGGGCCGCGCCTATTTACCGCAAGCGCTGCCGCAAGGCGTGAGCGCTGACGATATCAAGTAACCCATTAAGATGATTAGAGAGAGAACAACAGTGCGCAAAATCGCAAGGATTATTGCCGCGGCGCTCGGACTCGGGTTGGCGTTGGGTCTTGCCGGCTGCGGCGGGGGTGGCGGCGGCTCCAGCAGCAGCTCGACGGCTAATGCACCGGCTAATGCACCGGCTGTCGCACCGGCTGCCGCCAGTGCGCCGACGGGCCCCGGCGGCACGACGTCGAACCCCTCGACCGGTGACTCGAGCTCCAACGCGCTCGCCGTCGATGCGTCTGCCGTGCCCACACCCGTCGGTCCCGGCAATACGATGTCGGTGACGGTAAGCGGAACGGGCATTCACAACCAGCCGATGGTCAGCGTCAAGCTCTGCGCCCCCGGCTCCAACGCGAGCACGAGTTGCACGACGATTCCCAATGTGATCGTCGATACGGCATCGTTCGGGTTGCGTCTGGTGCGCTCCGCGATCCCGACCTCCACCTTCAACGCGCTCACCGCCGAAACGGATCAGCCGAGCGGTCTGCCGCTTGCTGAATGCGCATTGTTCGGCAGCGGATATGCATGGGGTTCGGTGCGTCTCGCGGACATCGGGCTGTCGAGCGAGGTTGCCGCTTCGGTGCCGATCCAGGTGATCGGCGATTCGGCGCTGACCATTGCGGCGCCGAGCGAATGCCAGGTGGGCCGGCCGCTCGCCGCCGCGTCCGATCTCGGCGCGAACGGTATTCTCGGCATTGGCGTGAGCCCGGTGGACTGCGGCTCGCAGTGTGCGCTGACGGCACTCTCGCAGTTCTACTACACCAATGCCGGCAACGCGGTCTCGGTGCCAGTCTCCAAGCAGATCAGCAATCCGGTCGCACGGTTCGCGCAAGATAACAACGGTGTGATTCTTGAAATGGCGCAGGTGTCAGATAGCGGCAGCGCGACCGCTCAAGGCACGCTCGTGTTCGGCATCGATACGCAGGCCAATAACGTGCTGAACGGCACCGGCGCGCCGATTCTCCGAACGGATCTGAATGGCGACTTCACGTCGTCATATGGCGGCACCACGTTCACGCAGACGTTCTTCGATTCCGGCTCGACGGTGCTGTTCTTCCCGGACACGACGATCGCTCGCGACGCGTCGTCCGGCTACTACATCCCGACTGCAACCGTGGGCCGTACCTCGACGCTGGCAGGGACCAATCCGACGAGCGTGTCGCTCGGCTTCAATATCGCTAACGCCGCGACGCTGACTTCATCGGGGAATAACGCGTTCAATAATCTCGGGATCTACATGACCCGGCAGTTCGACTTCGGTTTGCCGTTCTTTTACGGCCGTCATGTGTATTACGGGATTTCGGGGCGTGCTTCCGCGGGGGGCGGGACGGGGCCGTATGTAGCTTATGTTTCGAGTTGATCTGCAAGCGTGATCTGATCGTGACCATCGACCCGAACGGAGTAGTCTCGGATGTGAATGACGAGTCGTCCGGGTCGGCACGCAAAATCTCGTAGGTCTGTTGATCTTCTGGTGGCAACGCTGGCAACCTAGCGAATCCTAACGCAACCACGTTGCATGGGACCAGAGCAAGTGCACTGCGGGGACCGGCGTAACGCGCTGAAGCGCGAACGCCGGTCGACAGCTAAAAGCGCCACCTCTGGCCGACACAGCGGAGACAACGGCAATGGAACCCTCCACCCACCCGCACGACGACGACCTCGAACGCTTCGAAGCCCACGGCGCTGCGCCGCTGCCGGTCCCGGCCGAAGAAGGCTACGTCGGGCACGAAGGCGCGCGAATCTGGTACGCATCGTATGGCGCCGGCGCGCCAGTGATCCTGCTGCACGGCGGTCTTGGACACAGCGGCAATTGGGGCTACCAGGTTCCAGCGCTGCTCGATGCGGGGCGTCGCGTGGTGGTCGTCGACAGCCGCGGCCACGGCCGCAGCACCCGCGACGGGCGGCCCTACCGCTACGAGTTGATGGCGTCCGACGTGCTGGCCGTCATGGACACGCTGCAACTCGAACGCGCCGCGCTGGTGGGCTGGAGCGACGGCGCGTGCGTTGCGATGGTGTTGGGCGCGACCGCCCCTGAGCGCGTAGCCGGCGTGTTCTTCTTCGGCTGCAATATGGACCCGAGCGGCACCAAGCCATTTGTGCCGACGCCCGTGATCGAGCGCTGCTTCAGCCGCCATGCCCAAGACTACGCGCAGCTATCGGCGACACCGGACGACTTCGAGGCATTCGTCGGCGCGGTCAGCACGATGATGAAAACCGAGCCCAACTACTCCGCCGACGATCTCGCAAAGGTTCGCGTGCCGGTCGCGATCGTACAAAGCGAGTACGACGAGTTCATCAAGCCGGAACACGCCGATTATCTCGCCCGCAGCATTCCCGGCGCCGAATTGATCCTGCTGCCCGGCGTAAGCCATTTCGCACCGCTGCAACGGCCGGCGCAATTCAATCGTGTGGTGCTGGATTTCTTGCGGCGGATTGCCGGCTGATTGCGGCGGCGGCGCTCGCTGCGCCACCTGGCCGCCGCGTTTCTGCGCAAGGGTCGCACAACACCCTCAATATTTCACGATGCGGAACGATCGCGCGCCTCGTAAAAAATCGTGGTGCGTGGCACAAATTCGGCATTTCGCAATGTCGCCCCACGTTGCACATCGCGAAACAAAGACGATAAGCCTTTCTTTATAAACACTAATTTTTGACGCAACGGAGCATTCAACAGCCACTTGCGCCGCTGCCTGCTGACGTAGACTCTTTTACAAGAGCCAGCGCTTCAGTAGTCGAGCGGAGTGGGAAGAGACGGAACAGTGTCTGAAGAATCCCAACCTCTGAAACGAAGTCGCCACGGCACCGCGGTTTTTAAATGGTACTTGGGAGACTAAAAATGAAAGGCTTTCGCTTCGGTTCGAATCAGGGTGCTTTCTACATTTTGCCGGGCCAGGACGGTTGGGAAGCGACCTACGGCAACGAAACGCTCGGTGAATTCGCCAGCCCGCAACAGGCGGCGGACGACCTCGCGCGCGGCTTGATCTGCCCGCATCTCTCGGAAGGCGACGACACGTCGACGCTCGAAATTCCAGAAAAACTCAGCGATTGGGAAATCGTCCACGTGTGATGGCCGGTATGGCCGTTATCCACGTTGGCGTAGAAACGACGATGGTGCTCGAAAGCGCCATCGTCATGTTTACCGCTTGCTTCTGTGCAGCCTACTGCGTTGGTGCCTTAAGCAATTGCGTCCACGATCTTGTTCAGCGTGGCGCTCGGGCGCATGGCCTTGCTCGTCAGTTCGACATTCGGACGATAGTAACCGCCGATGTCCACCGGCTTGCCTTGTGCCGCAGCCAGTTCTTCGACGATCTTCGCTTCGTTCTCAGCCAGTGCCTTCGCCACGCCGGCGAATTGCGCCTGCAGCGCCGCGTCTTCGGTTTGCGCGGCCAGTGCTTCCGCCCAGTACAGCGCGAGGTAGAAGTGGCTGCCGCGATTGTCGATGCCGCCAACCTTGCGCGCCGGCGACTTGTCGTTGTCGAGGAACTTGCCGGTTGCCTGATCCAGCGTCTTGGCCAGCACCTGCGCCTTCGGGTTGTGATACGCGCTGCTCAAATGTTCGAGCGACGCGGCCAACGCCAGGAATTCACCGAGCGAATCCCAACGCAGGAAACCTTCTTCGACCAGTTGCTGAACGTGCTTCGGCGCCGAACCGCCCGCACCGGTTTCGAACATGCCGCCACCGGCCATCAGCGGGACGATCGACAGCATCTTCGCGCTCGTGCCCAGTTCCATGATCGGGAACAGGTCGGTCAGATAGTCGCGCAGCACGTTGCCGGTGACCGAGATCGTGTCCTTGCCGGCGCGAATACGCTCGATCGAGAACTTAGTCGCTTCGACCGGCGTCATGACGCGAATGTCCAGACCGGTGGTGTCGTGGTTCTTCAGGTATTGCTCGACCTTCTTGATGATCTGGGCGTCGTGCGCGCGCGCCGCGTCCAGCCAGAACACGGCCGGCGTGTTGGTGGCGCGGGCGCGGTTGACCGCGAGCTTGACCCAGTCCTGAACCGGCGCGTCCTTGGTCTGGCACATGCGCCAGATGTCGCCCGCTTCCACTTGCTGTTCGATCAGCACCGTGCCGGCTGCGTCAGTCACGCGAACCACGCCGTTCGCCGGGATCTGGAAGGTCTTGTCGTGTGAGCCGTATTCTTCAGCCGCTTGCGCCATCAGGCCGACGTTCGGCACCGTGCCCATCGTGACCGGATCGAACGCGCCGTGCTTCTTGCAGTCTTCGATCACGGCCTGATAAACGCCTGCGTAGCAGCGGTCCGGAATCACGGCTTTGGCGTCGTGCAGCGCGCCGTCCGCGCCCCACATCTTGCCCGACTCGCGGATCATGGCCGGCATGGACGCGTCGACGATCACGTCGCTCGGCACGTGCAGGCTGGTGATGCCCTTGTCCGAATTGACCATGGCCAGTTGCGGACGCTGTTCGTATTGCGCCTTGATGTCGGCTTCGATTGCCGCGACC
The DNA here is from genome assembly GCF_003001875.1 of Paraburkholderia sp. BL18I3N2. Lineage (NCBI taxonomy): Bacteria > Pseudomonadati > Pseudomonadota > Betaproteobacteria > Burkholderiales > Burkholderiaceae > Paraburkholderia > Paraburkholderia sp. BL18I3N2. The sequence continues at coordinate 510,746 of NZ_PVNC01000001.1, read as the reverse complement.
GTTTCAGCCGGCAGGTCTTTCAGGCGCGCGTACAGATCGCCGATGCCGTTGTTCGGGTTGAAGCCGGCTTGCGCCAGCGCGTCGGCGTGCTTGGTCAGCACGTCTTTGTAGAACACCGACACCACGTGACCGAAGATGATCGGATCCGACACCTTCATCATGGTGGCCTTCAGGTGCACCGAGAACAGCACGCCCTTGGCCTTCGCGTCGGCGATTTCCGCTTCGATGAAGCTGCGCAGCGCGTTCTTCGACAGCACCGAAGCGTCGATGATCTCGCCCGCTTGCACGGCCGTCTTTTCTTTGAGGACTGTCTTCGAACCGTCGGCGGCCGTCAGTTCGATCTTCACCGAACCGGCTGCGCCGATCAGCGCTGACTTTTCGCTACCGTAGAAATCGCCGCCGCTCATGTGCGCGACGTGCGACTTCGAGTCCGCGCTCCAGGCGCCCATCTTGTGCGGATGCTTGCGTGCGTAGTTCTTGACCGACAGCGGCGCGCGGCGGTCCGAATTGCCTTCGCGCAACACCGGGTTGACCGCGCTGCCCTTGATCTTGTCGTAGCGCGCCTTGACGTCTTTTTCGGCGTCCGTGTTCGCGACGTCCGGATACGCGGGCAGCTTGTAGCCCTGATCGCGCAGTTCGGTGATCGCGGCCTTCAGTTGCGGCACCGACGCGCTGATGTTCGGCAGCTTGATGACATTCGCTTCGGGACGCGTGCTGAGTCCACCCAGTTCCGCCAGATCGTCGGGACCCTTCTGTTCCGCGCTCAGGTAATCGGGGAATGCAGCGATGATCCGGCCGGCAAGCGAAATATCGCGCGTTTCGACGATCACGTCGGACGAGCGCGTGAACGCCTTCACGATCGGCAGCAGCGAGTAAGTCGCCAGAGCAGGCGCTTCGTCGGTCAGGGTGTAGATGATCTTCGGCGGTGTGGACATGTTCGGTGCTTTGCTAGGTGAAGTGTTAGACAGAGCGTTGGGCGGTGCCGACCGGCGCGTTGCGGCAAAACAACATTGCGGCGCGACGCACGGCACTACTTTCTACGGCCAAGCCGTGAGTATATGCGTGTTTTCCTCTACTCGCTGCTAAACAAACATATCCCGGAAACGACGCTGACAAGGTCGAGCCCCGCCGGACAAGGCTTTCGGCAGATTTAGCCTCGTCTTATGACAGATGTCTTATAGATGACTAACGACCGGCAACAAATATATTGTTAATGCGAATCAGATGCATTAACATTTGCACGCAGCCGTGTTCTTACGTTTCGATTACTCCAACCACTCGCTTTCGATGAGGCCTCTCCGCACTTTTCGAGGTGCGCGACAGGCGGCATCCTGTCCAATTCGAACAACATGCAGAAATTCTTTGTCGCCGGCCGACCGGCGTTTGTGCGCGGCCAACGCCGCACTCCCTCGCTGCTGAGCGCGGGGCTTCTGGCAAGCGTCGGTTTGACGCTTTCCACGCTGTCGACTTCGGGCTGGGCGCAGGCCGCGGCCAGCGACGCCGGCGCGACGCTGCCGGCTGTGAGCGTCTCGGCGTCGAAAGACAGCACCGTGGCGCAGGCCGACACCGTCAGCGCGGGCGCGCTAGGTTCGCGCAAGCAGGTGGACACGCCGTTCTCGACCCGCGTCGTGACGAGCGACGAAGCGCAGGACCTGTTCGCGACAACCGCCAACGATCTGTACAAGTACGATCCGGCGGTCTCGGTGATCAGCGACAACGGTGTCAGCGAAAACTCGATGTTCACCGTGCGCGGCATGCCGATCGACACGCTGAACAGCATCAAGGTGGACGGTCAGACTTTCCCGTCGTGGGATACCGACCTCTCGCTCGAGCCGTTCGAGCAGGTCGAGTTGCTCAAGGGCCTGTCCGGCTTCATGTACGGCTTCGGCTCGCCGGGCGGCATCGTCAACTATGTATTGAAGCGCCCCACCGACACGCCGTACCGCAGCATCTCGGTCGGCTACAAGTCGGCCGGCGTGTTCAGCGAGGCGGTGGATCTGGGCGGCCGTTTCGGCAATGACGACCGTTTCGGCTACCGCCTGAACCTCGCCAACGAAAACGGCAACACCGCCGAAGACCACGGCCACGTGCGCCGCCAGGTCGCGTCGCTCGCATTCGACTTCCGCATCACGCCGGACCTGACGTGGAGCGCCGACGCGTTCTACCAGAAGCGCAGAACCAACGGCACGCTGTTCGGCCTGATGTTCGGTAGCGACGCCGGCGGCATTCCCGACGCGAGCAAAGTCACCCATGCGCTCACGCAACCGCAGAACTACTACGAGACCGAGATGGCCTCGTTCGGCACGGGCCTGGATTACCGCATCTCCGAAAACTGGCACGCGAGCATCAAGTACCGCTTCGCCAAGGAGAACCGCACCAATTCGGATAGCTTCCTGTTTGTCACCGACCCCGCAAGCAACTACTCAAACACGCTCTATGCGGCCCTGACGCGTTACTTCTATCAGAACGTCGACGGCATGGTGCAAGGCCATTTCAACACGGGCAGCATCAAGCACGACGTGGTGGTGGGCGCGGGCTTCCAGACGCAAACCAGTGAGTACAGCAACACCACGGGGTGGAACGAAGGCTACTTCCTAGGCAACGGCAATCTGTACGCCAGCACCTTGCTGACCAACGACGAAGTCAGCATCGGTTCGAACCTGTACCGCCAGCAGCGCATCACGCAAGCTGCCGTGTACGCGAGCGATACCGTGCAACTCACGTCGCGTCTGTCGGCCCTGGTCGGCGTGCGCTACACGCAATATCAGCAGCACGTGTACGACCCGAGCGGCGCGGTGTCGTCGCAATACCAGGCGGACCCGGTCACGCCGACCTTCGCGCTGATGTTCAAAACCGATCCGTACTCCACGCTGTACGCGAGTTACGTGGAGTCGCTGGAACAGGGCGGCGCGGCGTCGAACACCAATCTCAACTACCCGGACACGTTCGGCCCGCTGCGCAGCAAGCAGTACGAAGTCGGCTTCAAAACCGAACACGCCAAGTGGGGCGCCAACCTCGCGCTGTTCCGCGTCGATCAGGGTTACAACTACACGAACGTCGACAACATCTTCGTACAGGACGGCACCAAGCGCTATCAAGGCCTCGACGCGAGCGGTTGGCTCGCGGTCACGAGCGAATGGCGCGTGCTGGGCGGCGTGATGTGGCTCGACACGAAGGCCATGGACGTAAACGACCCGACTGTGGAAGGCAAGCGCATCTATGGCGCGCCGCGCTTCACCGTGACGGGCCGGATCGAATACAACCCGTCGTATCTGCGTCCGCTGACGCTGGCGTTCGGCGGCAAGTACGTCGGCAACCAGGCCGTCGACGCGCAGAACACGCAGTTCGTGCCGGCTTACACCACGTTCGATCTGAGCGGCCGGTATGAGACGAAGATCGCCGGCAAGGACGTGACGTTCCGCGCGGGCATCAACAACCTCTTCAACCGCCGTTACTGGACGACGGCATGGGGCTACTACGTGGCGCCGTCGCCGACGCGCACTGCCGTGGCCAGCGCAACGCTGCAGTTCTAAGCATCGCGTGGACGAGGGGCGCCCGCGGCGGGCGCCCCGATCATGGCGGGAATCTCCGCGACCAGCGCATCGATCGCACAGCGCGTTTTCAGCGCCAGATAGCGACTCTTGGGCCACACCAGGTGAATCTCCTGAGCAGGCCGGAAACAATTCTCCATCACCGTCACCAGTTCGCCTGTTCTCTCATAACGGGCCAATAGCCAACTCGGCAGCCAGGCGAGACCGAAGCCGGCGAGAGCGGCATCCACTATCCCCTTCATGTCGTCGAAACCGAGCTGCGGCTGAACCTGCGCGCGACGGATTTGCCCGTCGACATCGATCACATCCCACGGCTGCGCCGACCCTGCTCGCAAGTAAGCGATCACGGCGTGGCCGCGTAATTCCTCCACGTTGCGTGGCGTGCCATGACGCGCCAGATACGCCGGCGCGGCGCCGATACTCGCGTGCTGCATGCCGAGCTTGCGGGCGGCGAGACTCACGCTGTCGGCGAGCGGGCCCACGCGCACCACGAGATCGAAACCCTCTTCGATCACGTCGACGAAACGGTCGGTAATCGAAACGTCGATCTTCAATTGCGGATGCTTGCGCGCAAGTCCGAGCAGCACCGGCGCCACGCAGTGGTGACCGAATGCCTGCGGCACGCTCACGCGCAAACGGCCTTGGGGCTGGCGCCGTCCGGAGTCGAGATCCGCTTCTGCCGCTTCGAGCTCGGCCAGCGCACGCACACAGCGGTCGTAGTAAGCCTGCCCATCTTCGGTGAGGCTCTGGCTGCGCGTCGTCCGATTGAGCAGGCGCACGCCGAGGCGCTTCTCCAGCCGCACGATCACTTTGCCGACCGCCGAGCGCGTCAGGTTCATCCGCTCCGCCGCAAGCGCAAAGCTGCCTGTTTCCACCACGCGCACGAACGTCGTCACACCGTCGAGGATGTCGCTCATCTGTTTGCCCTATTGGTTCCCTTGGAGACGCATTTCCGGGATTTTTACGCGTCAATAGGGATCTGAATTCCCCCTATATTACACAGTCCATGGTGGGCGAGCCCATCGACTAACGAGGTGAAATTCCATGTCCCATGACCCGATCGCGCCGCCACGGCGTGAAGAGCGGCTCCGCACAAACGCAGCAGTTGGGCGTCAACCGACTTCGCACGAAGCGCATCGCGCACGAACGGTTACGAGCAAAGAGACCCCGCAGTCAGCCACTTTCCTCTCGGTCCACAAAAACACTTTGGCGTTGGGCGCGGTGTGCCTCGCGTCGCTGATGTTCGGCCTCGAAATCTCCAGCGTGCCGGTGATCCTGCCGACGCTCGAACGCGTGCTGCACGGCGACTTCAAAGGCATGCAGTGGATCATGAACGCCTACACGCTCGCGGTGACCACCGTCCTGATGGCAACCGGCACGCTCGCGGACCGCTTCGGCCGCCGGCGCATCTTCGTTGTCGGCATCGCGCTGTTCGGCATCACGTCGCTGATCTGCGGACTCGCGCAAAGCGTTCCGACGCTGATCGTCGCGCGCCTGTTGCAAGGCGCGAGCGGCGGCGCCATGCTGATCTGCCAGGTGGCCGTGCTATCGCATCAGTTCAGCGACGGGCCCGAACGCGCTCGCGCATTCAGCGCGTGGGGCATTATCTTCGGTATTGGACTCGGGTTTGGGCCGATCATCGGCGGGGCCATCGTGGCGTTGTCGAGTTGGCAATGGGTCTTCTGGGTGCACGCGCTACTCGCTGTCGTGACCTTGACGCTCGTTTTCAGCGGCGTGCAGGAATCGCGCGACCCGCATGCGCATACGCTCGACGTTGCCGGCATCGTCACGTTGTCGTTGGCGGTGTTCGGGCTCGTGTATTTCATCACGCAAGTTCCGGCGCTTGGATTCAGCAATCCGCGTGCGCTCTTCATTGTCGCCGCGACGTTGGTCGCCTTCGTGGCTTTTCTGTTTGCCGAGAAACTCAATACGCGGCCCATGTTCGACTTTTCAGTGTTCAGGATTCCGCAGTTTTCCGGTGCACTGATGGGTTCGGCGGGCATGAACTTCAGCTTCTGGCCGTTCATGATCTATCTGCCGATCTATTTCCAGATCGGCCTCGGCTACGACAGCGTGAGCGCCGGACTGGCACTGCTCGCTTATACGCTGCCGACGCTGCTGTTTCCGCCGCTCGGCGAACGTCTCGCACTGCGTTACGGCTCGGGAATCGCCATACCTGCCGGCCTGTTTACGATCGGCCTCGGCTTCATGCTGATGCGTTACGGCAGCGGCGCCGCGCATGCCAACGCATGGACCCTGTTGCCAGGTTGCATGATCGCGGGCGCGGGCCTCGGTCTCACCAATACGCCCGTCACCAATACGACCACCGCCGCGGTTCCCGCGGAACGCGCGGGTATGGCGTCGGGCATCGATATGAGTGCGCGGATGATTACGCTCGCGATCAACATCGCGTTGATGGGTGCAATCCTGGTCGGCGGAATTCTTGCCAGTCTGAAGACGCGCTTGCCGAAGACGCTCGACACCGCGCCGCTCGGCAGACTCGCCGAGAAAATCGCAGCGGGCGATGTCGAAGCAGTCAGGACGGGGATGCCCACCCTGGCGCAAATCGACCCGTCGGGAAGCGTCGTGCATGCCGCGTTGATGCAAGGCTTCGGCTGGGTGATGGTTTACGGCGGAATCGGCGTGTGGGTACTTGCCGCGCTCAGTTTCGCGATTTCCGGCAGCGCGTCGAGAAGGCTAAGCAGCGACAAACGCGTGCCGACGCAACAGCAGCAGCAGCAACCGGCTCGATGCGACGCGTGTAGCTAGCGCTTCTTCGACGGCGCCGTGCACAAGCGAATAAGTTCAGAGCGGCGCCTGCGCGCCGCTCCACCGCTCACGCTTCGACTTGTATCTTCTGCCCCGCCATTATCGCGAGCCCTTCGTTCAAAGCCGGGAAAAGACTGCGGTTGAAATTGTTCCAGCGCAGTTCGAGGATCGTATCGTCCTTATCGATTTCGGTGTTCAGCACGTCGTGAATCACCTCGCCCGAATCGATTCCGTTGTCGACATAGTGAAACGATGCACCCGTCAAATAGAGCGGTTCGACCGCCACGGTTTCCATCGTCTTCCAGTTGACCACCTTCTTGCCGCGCGCGCCGTAGAGCGCATCGAGCGTCGCATACGCGCCGCGCCGCTCGTACGGCGATTCGGCGCGCGTTACGCCCGGATGAATGTTCACAATCTTGCGATAGAACGGCGCACCCGGCCGAACCAGTTCGTCGAGAATGATCAGCAACCCATCAAGCACGACGATGTCGGCCTTCAACTCCACTAGCGTATCGAGCAGATGCTTTTCGAAAGCGCTCTTGCCTGCCGGTCGTCCCGGCGCATCGAGCGGTTCACGCCGGTACGTCGATGGAATCGCGAGCAGCAGATCGTTGACCGGCTTGCCTTGCACGCGCAGATTCGGCGGATAAAACCAGCGCTTGCCCGGCTCATAAGCGAAGCCGTATTCCATCAGTTTCTCGCGATCCACGCTGGAGCCGGCGTCGTCGTCGTAAATGACTTTTTCGAGCGAGTACTGATCGCCCAGTTCGGTGTCGTTTAGCGCCTCGACGAGCGACTCCAGCACCGACTTCATGTAGCGCGTGCCGCTCTTGTACGCGATCTCCTGACCGGCCTTGTCGGCGGCGGCATTTCTAAGCGACCAGATGTAAACGAGTTTCTTCTTCGGCATAGTAGTTTCTTGTGTATGTGAGTCGTGGCACACCAGGACCCGGTTTTCTAAGGCAGAAGCGGCGGCTTTTGTTAAAGAGCGAAGGCCATGCGACCGACGCTCGTTTCGTTTTCTTGTGCTTGTTGTGTCCGGCCGCCCAACCGGTCCTGCGATGCATAGTGTGCGAGCGACTCGGCGATTTCGTCCGAGCGCAGCGCGAGCACCGATAGCAGCGTGTCGGAGAGCCCATGAGTGTCTTCGCAGCAGCCTTGCAGATAAACGCGCGGCTTGAAACTCGCCGGCGTGGCAAGCCGGTAATCACGTTCGACGTTGCCTTGCGCAAGCGCATCGCCGAGATGCGGCGCGAGCCCATCCAGCAGGTCGAAATGCGTGTCGCGGCGATAGCCCGTCGCGAGCACCAGTGCGTCGAATTGCTCGGCTCGCGCGTGGCCGCTCAGACGATCACGCAGCGTGAGTTCGATCTGCCCGCCCGCCGTGCGCACCGCCGTTTCGATGCCGGTGTTCGCCAGCAGCCGGTGCCGCGGATCGGCGGACACGTTCTGCAGATAAAGCATTTCGTAGATCTGCTCGATCAGCGGACGGTCGACCACCGCATAGTTGGTGTCGCGAAAGCGCTCGATCAGTGAACGCCGGCCGTCGCGCGGCTGCGCGTAGACGATATCGGTAAAGGCGGGGCTAAAGATCTCGTTGACGAACGGGCTGTCGTCGGCGGGTTTCAGCGCGCTCGAGCGGATGATGAGGCTCGCATCGACGTGCGGGAAGCGGCGCGTCAGATCGACGAACACCTCGGCGGCGCTCTGTCCCGCGCCGATCACCGCCACGCGTTTTCGCGCACCGTCCGCAGGCCCGACCGTACGGTCGATGGACGTCAGGTACTGCGACGAATGCACGATGTTGTGCGTGCCGAGCGCGGCAAATGCTTCCGGCACTTGCGGACCGCCGCCGATGCCGACCGACAGCGCCCGTGTCACGCGCTGCCACTCGCGGCCTTCGCTGTCGCGCGAGAAAACCCGCAGCGCTTCAACGTCGTTCATATTCGTGGTGCTCCTGACCGCTTCGATGCCAGTCACGGTTTGCCCATAGTTCACGCGATCATCGAACGACGCTGCGACCCAGCTCAGGTAATCGTGAAACTCCACGCGCGTCGGATAGAAGTTCTTCAGATTGACGAAATCCGCCAGACGTCCATGCTCGAACAGATAATTGATGAACGTAAAGCGGCTTTTCGGATCGCGCATTGTCACGAGATCCTTGAGGAAGGAAATCTGCATCCGGCAATCGTCGAGCAACATGCCGCGATGCCAGCCGAATTCCGGCTGACGTTCGATGAAGCAATGCGCAAGGTCCGACACGCCGGCCTCTTCGGCGAGGCGCACGGCAAGCGCGAGATTCGACGGTCCGAAGCCGATTCCGATCAGATCAAATACGGTGTCTCTGTGCATGTCGCAGGTCCTTATCGGTGGAAGCCGGCGCGCTGCATACGCGGGCCGGTGAAAACTCTTTCGTGATTGATGCGGTTTTATTCATTGCGTTTTTTGCCGGCTTTCTTTTTTACCGGCGTTCTTACTGGCTTCATGCGCCGTCCCGTAACTCGACGACACTCGATCCCCGCGCAACGAGCCGTGCCCCGAGCTGTGCAAAGGTCGGCGCGGCGAACACGTCGGCGATTTCCAGCGCATGGCCGGCGGCCCGTGCGGCATCGACGAAGCGAACCACGTCGAACGAACTCGCGCCCGCTTCGAACAGGTCGTCGTGATGCGCGGGCGTGTTGCCTTCGAATAGATCGCTCCAGACGCGTTCAAGAACCTGGGCTCGTTGCGATGCTTCGTTGTGAGATGTCGCGCTCACGTGCGCGCCGCCCGCGACGCTCGCGGACTCCAATGCAAAGCGCGCGGCTGAAGCACCCAGTTGCTCGTGCGGCGCATCGACGAACTGCTGCACCACGTCCAGATAGTCGGCGGTCAATACCTCGACAAAACGGTCGTCCACCAGCTCGTTCGCATACGAGAAGGCGCCGGTCACGCGTCCGTCGGCATGTTCAACTACATCCAGTTCCAATTCGAACACCACGCGGTGCCGCACGTCGTTGAAATCTTCGAGCGTTAGACCGGCCCAGTCGCGTTCCGCCGTTCCCGCTGGGCGCAGGTAGTTGAACATCACCGAGAACAAAGGATTGCCGGCCTCCGCGCGAGGAGCGCGCAATGCCGCAACCACGTCTGCGAACGGCGTGTCAGCGTGCGCATAAGCGGCGAGCGCGGCATCGCGGACTTCGGCGAGCAGCGTCGCGGGCGTGTCGGTTTTCGCGAGCCGCGTGCGCACGACAACCGCATTGATGAAGAGTCCAAGCGCGCGGCGCGCGGCCTCGCCGGTCAGTTCGCGCGTCGAGGCGAGCACGCCGACCGGCTGATCGGTGACGCCCGTCGCGCGATAGAAGGCCACGTTCAGCGCGGCATGCAGCAACATGGGCAGCGTGGCGTGAACTTCGAGCGCCATTGAGCGGGCGCGGCGCACGAGCGCCGGGCTGAATTCGAACGCGAGACGGCCGCAACTCCAACTCGGCGACGCAGCACGGCCCGACGACGGTGCCGGCAGCATGTGCGACGGCGCATCCGTCAATGCATCGCGCCAGAACGACAGGCGCGCTCGCGGCGCGGCGACCGGCAAGATCAGTTCCTGATTCGCAGCCGTTCCCAATACTGCAGCTCTCGGCGACGCGCCGCGCACGATCGCGACATACGTGGTGCGTACGTCGTCGAGCCATAGATCGATCGACTGACCGTCCGACACGATGTGATGCACGACCAGCGACAACACATGATCGTGCTCGGCAAGACGCAATAAGCGCGCACGCCAAAATGGCGAGTTGTCGAGCAGATGGAATGGCGTGAGCGCGTCTTCGTCGGTCAGCGCAACAGCGGCGCTCTCGCGGGCGGCGGCCGAAGGATCGCCGGACAGATCGACAACGGGCAGATCGAACAGCGCCGGCTCGGCCACGCGTTGACCCGGCAACTGTCCGTCGCGTTCAACGAGCCGCACACGCAGCGCCGGATGTCGCGCGGCCGCTTGAGCAAACGCTTCGCGCAACGCATCGATATCGAGCGCGCCACGCAAACGCAGCGCGACGGGAATGTTGTACGCCGCGCTGTCCGGTTGCGAGCGCCACAGGAACCACAAGCTTAATTGCGCGGAAGAAAGCGGCAGAACGCCGTTCGCGTCCGCTGTCGGTTGTGAATTCGAAACGCCACTCGAAGCGTCATTGCCCACGTCGGCCAGCGCTTCGCTGCGCGCCGACGCCAGCACCCGTTGCGCGTATTGCGCGAGCGTCGGTGCTTCGAAGAGCGTGCGCACCGGCACATCGCGAGCGAGCCGCTCGGCCACGCGCGTCGCCACGCGGACCGCCGCGAGCGAATGCCCGCCGAGTTCGAAGAAATGATCAGCGCGACCGACACGCTCCACGCCCAGCACTTCGCGGAAAATCTGCGCAAGCGCGGTTTCGAGCCCCGCTGCGGGCGCCTGATAGGCGCGTGCGACTCGCTGCGGCTCCGGCAATGCCGCGCGGTCCACCTTGCTGTTGGCATTGCGCGGCAACGCGTCGAGCACGACGATATGCGCGGGCACCATGTAATCCGGCAGCGTATGACGCAGATGCGCGTCGAGTTCCGCCGCATCCGCGCGCGTGCTGCGTTCACGCGCCTCGGCGCTCAATTCGACATACGCCACCAGTGCCGCTTGCGCTCCCTTGCCATGCACGATCGCCACGGCTTCGCGCACATCGTCGTGCGCGGCGAGTTGCGCTTCGATCTCACCGAGTTCGATCCGCAAGCCGCGCAGCTTCACCTGATGATCGACGCGGCCGATAAAATCGAACACGCCGTCCGCGCGCCGCTTGACGAGGTCGCCCGTGCGATAGAGCCGTGCGCCCGGCGCACCGAACGGATCCGGCACGAAGCGCTCGGCCGTGAGCGCCGGCCGGTCGAGATAGCCGCGCGCGACACCCACGCCCTCGCCGCCCAGATACAACTCGCCGATCACGCCAACGGGCAGCGGATTCAAGCGTGCATCGAGCACATGCGCCGAACGCGCGCCAACCAGCGTGCCGATCGGCAAATAGGCGCTGTCCGCGAGCTTCGCGGTATCGTCGGTCGGATAGAACATCCACAGCATCGGCGTGATGACGGTTTCGGTCGGCCCGTATCCGTTGACGATGCGCGCATTCGGAAACGCCCTGCGCATCAGCGCGAACGCTTCGCGCGAGGTGGCTTCACCGCCCACCGTCAGCGAACGCAAACTCGGCGGCGCACCATGTGCGAGTGCCCATTCGGCGAGTTGGGTCGCGCAACCGGGCGGCACGTAAGTCATGGTCACGCCCTCGCGCACCATCATCCGGCAGGTTTGCGCGGGCGGCCACAGCGTGTCCGCCGTAATCGCCACGGCCGCGCCGGACATGTACTGCGAAAACCAGCCTTCATGCGCGCCGTCGAAATTGACCGACTGGAACAGCAGGAACACGTCACGTTCGCCCGCACCGTAGCGCTCCGCAATCGCCGCGCAATGCAGCGCAAACGAGCCGTGATCGACAACCACGCCCTTCGGTTTGCCCGTCGAACCGGACGTATAGATCACATACGCCGCCTGATGCGGCGACACGCGCGGCAACTCGACATGCGCTGCCGAGGGTTCGTCAGCCTGCGGTTCCTCGTCGATCAGCCACAACCGCAAATGGTCCGACGCCGGCAACGCAGCGACACTCCCGCGTTCCGTGATGACGTGCGTGATCTGCGCATCGTCGAGAATCTGCGCGAGACGCTCACGCGGATGGCTCGGGTCGAGCGGGACGAACGCGCCGCCCGACTTCAGCGCCGCGATCAGACCGACCAGCAGATCCACCGAGCGGCTCAGCGCGACGCCGACCCGCATCTCCGCACTCACGCCTGCCGCGACCAGACGTTGCGCCAAACGCGCGGCTCGCGCATCCACCTCGCCGCGCGTGAGCGAGCGGTTCATATCCGCGACGCCACGAGCATCCGGCCGCGCGCTGGCATGGTCGGCGACACGCTGATGCACCGGTCTAAATGCTGCTTCAGCAGGGAATGCCGTGCTATTCCATGCGTCGAGTTGTGCGCGTTCCGCTTCTGGCAGCCATTGCAAATCGCCGACTGCAGTGGCGGATGCTGCCGTCGCATTCGACAGCAACTCGATGAATCGCGCGGCGAGGCGCTCTATCGCATCGGCGTCGAACAGATCGAGTGCGTAAATAAAGTACGCATCGATCGAATCGTCGTCGCGTTCCTCGAAACTCAGCGTCAAATCGAACTTGGCGAACGGCGCACCCGAAGGCAACTCCGTCATGCGCACTTCCGCAAGCGACGGCAAACGGCGCCGCGCGCCATAAGCGGCCATCACCTGAAACAGCGGATGATGACTCGCGCTACGCACCACGCCGAGCGCTTCGACCACCTGTTCGAACGGCACGTCCTGATGCGACTGGGCGTCGATCAGCGTTCGCTGCGTCGCGCCGACCAGCGCGGCGAATGGCTGCGCCGCGGGAACCGGCGTGGCAAGCGTGAGCGTGTTTACGAAGAAGCCGACGAGACCGGCCACTTCGCCGCGTTCGCGATTGGCCGCGGGCACGCCGATCTGAATCTGTGTTTCGCCCGAAGAACGCGCGAGCAACGCACTCAATGCCGCCAGCAACACGGCGAACGGTGTCGCGCGCTGTGCATTGGCCAAGGTCTTCACTTGCTGCACGAGCGCGGCATCGAGAACGAAGCGATGCCGTGCGCCACGCGCGCTACGCTGCGCCGGACGCGGCGCAGCGCCCGGCAACATCAGCACGTCGCGATTCGCATCCAGCCGCTCGCGCCAGAACGCCAACTGACGTTCACGTTCACCCGCGTCGAGCCAACGGCGCTGCCACAGCGCGAAGTCGGCATACTGAATCGGCAATGGCGCAAGCGACACCGCTTCGCTTTTCGCATACGCGCGATAGAACGACGCCAGTTCCGCCAGTATCACGTCCGCGGACCAGCCGTCGGAGACGATGTGATGCGTCGTCAACGCGAGCCAGTGCGTGTTCGTATCGAGACGGATCAGGTGCGCGCGCATCAGCGGGCCGAGCGATAGATCGAAGGACTTCGCTTCGTCGGCCTGCGCGATGTCGGCGGCACGCGCCTCGCGCTGGTCGGCGGGCCACGAACTCACGTCGCTCGCGTGCCATGGGCAGCGCGACGGCGCATGCACCGTCTGCAATACGCCGTCGCCGCTTTCGGTGAAAGTCGTACGCAGCGCTTCGTGGCGCGCGATCAGCGCGTCACATGAGAGACGCAGCGCGTTGGCGTCGAGCGCGCCGTCCAGGCGCAGCCGTTCGGTGATGTGATACGCGGCCGGTTCGTCGATCATCCGCGCATGCAGCCACAGACGCGTTTGCGCGAACGAAGCCGGCACGCTCGCGGTGCGCTCGGCGCGCGGCGGAATCGGCAGCACGCGGAAGTCGATGCCGGCGGCGTCGAGTTTCGTGAGAAAGGCCTTGCGCTGCGCATCCGGCAACAGCGCGAAGCGTGACGCAAGGGACAGCAGATCCGGTTTGGCAGTGGTCATGCTAAGTGGTCTCAGTACGGGCCGGCGTGTTGGCTCATTGCAGTTCGAATTCGTCGAGCAGCGCATCGATCGCGCTCGCGGTATCGCCTGCGCCGTGTGCATCGCGCTCCGCGAGCGCGCGGTCGATCGCGGCGGCGCAGCGCTGCAAGGTCCGCTCGTCGAACAGGGTGCGTAGCGGCAGGATCAGCGTCCAGTGCAGATTCGCCTGCGCGTTGGCTTGCGTCGCGAGCAGCGAGTGGCCGCCCAGCGCAAAGAAATCGTCGTCGCGGCCAATCGTGTCGACGCGCAGCACGCGCTTCCAGATCTCGGCAAGTTCACGCTCCGTCTCGGTGGCGGCCACGCAGATAGCGCTTTCTGACGCGGTGCCACGCACAGGAGCCGGCAATGCGTGACGGTCGCATTTGCCGTTCGGCGTGACAGGCAGAGCATCCATCGCGACCAGGTACGACGGCACCATATACGACGGCAGTTGCGCACGCAAATCGTCGAGCAGCGCCTGCGTATCGAGTGCGTTGTCCGCACCGCACGCCACGTAGCCGATCAATTGCTCGTCACGCACGATCACCACGGCATCGTGCACGCCCGGCGCCGCGCGCAGCAGCGCTTCGATTTCGCTAGGCTCGATCCGCTGGCCACGCAATTTCACTTGCGTGTCCATGCGGCCGAGATAGTCGAGCGCACCATCCGCGCGACGACGCGCAAGGTCGCCGGTTCGATACAGCCGCGCGCCGCGCGAGAACGGATCGGGAACGAAGCGTTCCGCCGTCAGCGCAGCGCGGCCGAGGTAGCCGCGCGCGAGTCCCACGCCGCCCAGGTAGAGTTCGCCGATCGCGCCTTGCGGCAGCGGTTGCAACGCTGCGTCGAGCACGTGCAATTGCAGGTTGGCAATCGGGTGACCGATCGGCACGGACGCCGCGTCGGCATCGCGCGCGTCGCACGTCCAATGCGAAACGTCGATGGCGGCTTCCGTCGGGCCGTAGAGGTTATAGAGCCGCGCGTGCGGCAATTGTCTGGCGACACGCGCCACCAGTTCCGGCGCGAGCGCTTCGCCGCTGGCGACGATTCGCTCGATGCTTGCACAGCGCGCCGCCGCATGAAAGTCTTCAAGATGAGCGACGAAGGCCGCGAGCATCGACGGAACGAAATGCAGCGTCGTGACGCGATGAGTTTCGATGGCCGCGACGAGTCGCGCCGGATCGCGATGATCGCCAGGCGCCGCGATGGCGAGCTTCGCGCCGATGGCGAGTGGCCACACGAACTCCCATACCGACACGTCGAAACCGAACGGCGTCTTGTGCAACACGACGTCGTCGGCGTCGAGGCGATACGCGTCCTGCATCCACGCAATGCGGTTCGCCAGCGCGCGATGCGTATTGCCCGCGCCTTTGGGCTTGCCTGTGGAACCGGACGTGTAGATCAGGTAGGCGAGTTGATCGGGCGCGACCGGCACGGGAGCGCTGAGCGTGAAGTCGGCGCCGCGCAGTGCGTCGACGGTAAGGATTTTCACGCCTGTGTTGTCGACCGCTGCCATGACACGTTCCAGCAGATGCGGTTGCGTCAGCACAACTGCGGGCTTCGCGTCGTCGAGCAGATAGGCGATGCGGTCCGCCGGATAGTCGGGATCGATCGGCAAGTAGGCCGCGCCCGCTTTGAGCACGCCGATCAGCGCCGCGACCATGTCGAATGAACGCTCGACGCACAGCGCCACTGCCGTGTCCGCGCGCACGCCGGCTTCGATGAGCGAGGCGGCGACGCGATCGGCGTTCGCATCCAGTTCGCCGTAGGTCATCTGCTGCGTGTGCCCTTGCGCGTCAGAGAATTCAAGCGCAATCGCGTCGGGTGACGCCAGTGCCTTCTGTTCGAACTGGCGATGCAGCGCCTGCTGCGTGCCTGGCCACACTTGCGCGGTCGAATTGAAACGCGCCAGCGCGGCCAGATCGTCGGCGGCGGAAATCGAAATCGTGCCGAGCGGTGCGTCCGCATTGGCGATCAACCCCGCGAGGCACGCGGCAAATGCGCGATGCAATGCGGCGACACGCGCTTCATCGAGTTGCGCGGCATCGTAGCCGTAGTCGATCGTGAGCGTCGCGCCCGCTTCGATCACCAGCGTGAGCGCAAAGTCGGTCGCTTCGATATTGCGCAATTCACGCAGCTTGAGCGCGCGCTCGTCGCGGCCTTGCCATGCTTCATCCACGGGATAGTTTTCGAACACGACCAGCGTGTCGAACAGCGCGCCGCCACCTTGTCCCGCCCATTGCTGGATTTCGTAGAGCGGCGTATGCGCGTGCTCCGCGGCCGCGGCGTTGTCGCGCTGCAAATCGTGCAGCCATGCCGATGCACGGCGTTGCGGCAACGGCGCCGTAATCACCGGCAGCGTGTTGATGAAAAGACCCAGCACGGTATCGACGTCCGGCAACGCATCTGGACGGCCGGCGATTGTCGCGCCGAACGCGACGGCCGTGTGATACGTCATCCGTTGCAGTGCTAGCGCCCACGCGCCCTGCACCATCGTGTTGACCGTGACCTTCAGACGGCGCGCGGTTTCGGTGAGGCGCGCCGTGGTCGCTGCGTCGATCGTTTCACGCCGCGTGAGATGCTGCGATTCGCGGCCGCTCGCGGACTCGCGCTCGGCAACCAGCGTCGGTTCGTCGAGCAACGCGAGACGCTGCAGCCAGAAGGCGCGTTCACTGTCGGTGTCGCGTGCGGCCAGCCACGCGATGAAGTCGCGATAGCGCGTTTTCGCGGGCGCCGCGAACGGTTGCGGACGCGGCGGCTCGATATAGTCGCGCAGCACGTCGGCGAAAAAACGCGCCGTGCTCCAGCCGTCGAGCAGCAAATGATGGCGCGTCCAGACGAGACGCCAGGCGTCGTCCGTGATGCGGATCAGCGCGACGCGCATCAACGGCGGCGACGTCAGATCGAAACCGCGCGCACGGTCGGCGCTGAGCCAGCCTTCGAACGCATCATGCGTGTGCGCGCCACGCTCGCGCCAATCGAGAATTTCGACCGGCATACGCGCCTGACGATGCACGATCTGCATCGGCGTCGCTTCGTCCGGCGTGAAGCTGGTCCGCAGAATGTCGTGGCGCGGCACAGCGGCTTCGAACGCAGCGCGCAGACGCTCCACGTCCGGCTCGATCAAGGTCGCGACCAGTTGATTCACATAAGTGGATTGCTCGGGCGCGAACAGCGAGTGGAACAGAATGCCGTGCTGCATCGGCGAAAGCGGATAGATATCGTCGATGCTGCGCAAGTCGTGCGGCACGCGCTCCAGCGCGGCCTGCGTCAAGCCGCCCGCGCGCGCGAGCGGATAGTCGCCAGGCGTCGCGCCACCGCCGCGTTGCGCGAGGCGCGCCGCGCATGCCGCCGTCAATGCCGCGAGCGCGCTTTCAAAGCGCTGCGCGATGGCCTCCACGGTAGCGCGCTCGAATTGCGTTGCACCGTAGACCCAATGGATTTTGAGCGTGCGCGTGACATCGCCGTCGATATAGGCATGAATCGCCAACGCGTTGCCGATCGGCCCCGCCGGATCGCGTTCGCGGCCCGCGCCGCCGAAACGCGGCACGAGCGCCGCTTCGCGCGGTGCGTCGAATTGGCCGAGATAGTTGAAGGTCACATGCGGACGCGGCACGGCGGCGAGTGCGGCGCGCGTCGCCGGGTCGCCGTAGTGACGCAGCACGCCGAAACCGAGGCCCTTGTTCGGCACCGCTCGCAGCGTGTCCTTGACCGCACCGAGCGTGGCCGCCGGCGTGCTTTCAAGCGTGAACTGCACCGGGTAATGACTCGTGAGCCAGCCAGGCGTACGGCTGACATCGACATCGTCGAACACAGCCTCGCGGCCGTGGCCTTCGAGTTCGATACGGCAAACAGGCATGTCGAGCGACTGCGCCAGCGCAGCGATCAGCAGTTCGATCATCTGCGTGCGGTATGCGGCATTCGCTTCCGTCAATGCGGCGCGTGTCAGATCGGCGCCGATGGTCTGGATCACGGATTGCGCGTCGGCGTTGGTCGCCTTGGCTTGCGGACGGTCGAGCGGCAGATCGTCGTAGGGCTCGGCGAGTGCGGCCCAGTACGGCAGCTCAGCAACAAACGGCGAGTTCGTGATGTCGAGTGCTGCGCGTGCGAGCCGTGCCGCCCATTCCTGCGCACTCGTCCCCGTCGACGCGAGACGCACGCTGCGACGCTCGCAAGCGGCGCGATAGGCGGCGTCGAGGTCGTCGAGCAAGACACGCCACGTCACGCCGTCGACGATGATATGGTGGATCGCCAGATAGAGCTTCGTGGTGCCGTCTGGCAGCAGCGCGGCCAGCGCGCAGACGAGCGGGCCGTGCGTCAGATCGAGCGTGCCCTGCAAGGCGTCGAATTGGGCTAGCGCGTCGGCTTCGTCGCGTGCGGAACTCGCGGCGAGCGGCAGTGTTTCGAATGCGCGCTCGGCCAGATCGAGACGCCATTCGCCTTGCGCACCGACCGGCGTGAAACGCTGACGGAATATCTCATGATGCGCCAGCAACGTTTCGAACGCGCGCGCGAAAGCGTCGAAGTCGAACGGTGCTTGCGTGTCGAGTTCGATGGATTGATTCCAGTGACCACGCCGCGGAATATCCAGTGCGAAGAAACGCAGTTGGGCGGGCGTGAGCGTGGCGGAGTGCCCGGCTTTGGCGGGTACAGGCTGTGACTTCGATGCACCCGGCGCGGCCTGCGCACTGATGTCCACCGTCGTTGCGACACGTGCGAGTTGCGCGAGCGTGGGCGCATCGAACAGTTGCTTCGGTGTAAAACGCACACCGCGCTTGCGCGAACGGGCGATCACCTGCAATACAAGAATCGAATCGCCGCCCAGTTCGAAGAAGTTATCGTCGCGGCCCACGCGTTCGGCTTTGAGCACATCCTTCCACACTGCGGCGAGCGCTTCTTCCGTTGCGCCTTGCGGCGCGTCGCCCACTGCCACCGATGGCGCCGGCGCAGCCGCCTGCGCCCGCAATGCCGCGCGATCCACCTTGCCGTTGGCGGTCACCGGCAACGCGGCGACATGCTGCAACACGGCCGGCACCATGTAGTCCGGCAAACGCGCGCTCAACGCCGCGCGCAATGCGGCTTCGTCGAAGCGGGCATCGCTCGTCAAGGCGACGAAGGAGGCCAGACGCAAGCGCCCCTCGTGCTCTACGGCCAGCGTTTCGGCCTGAACGATACCGTCCAGCGCGCGCAGTGCCGCGCTGACTTCGCCGGGTTCGACGCGGTAGCCGCGAATCTTGACCTGATCGTCGAGGCGGCCCAGAAAATCCAGCCGGCGATCGGCGCGCAATCTCACGCGATCGCCCGTTCGATAGAGACGCTCGCCAGGCGCGAACGGATTCGGCACGAAACGCTCTGCGGTCGCCGCGGCGCGATTCAGATAACCGCGCGCCAAACCTGGTCCGCCGAGATACAACTCGCCGATCGCGCCCGGCGGTACGCTCGCGCCGTAACTGTCGAGCACGCAAGCGTAGGCGTTCGGCAGCGGCAGACCAAGCGGCACCGCTTGTGCGTTGCGCGCGCTCAGCGCACGCAATGCGGCTTGCGCGGGCGCCGACGTGTCGCACGTCAGCGCGCCTACCGTTGCTTCGGTCGGGCCATAGTGATTGATCACGCGGCAAGTCGGCTTTAGTGCCGCGATCCGCTCGACCAGCGACCATGGCAACGTTTCGCCGCCCGTCACGAGCGCATGCGCGGGCAGCACGTCGGCCGGATGCTGCGCGTCGAGCAGCGCGTGCAAGTGGCTCGGCACAATCTTGAGAATGCCGACGTTGCGTGTGCGCATTTCGTGGGCGAATCGATCGGGATCGAATGCGCATTGCGCGGGCAACAGATGCAGCGTGCGGCCCGAACAGAGCGCACCGAATAGCGTCGTGTGGCCGAGGTCGGCGGCGACGGTGGAGACCATTGCCATGGATGCGCCGGCGGCGAATGCGAGTTCGTCGAGCATGCCTTCGACGTAGTCGGCCAGCGCTCCATGCGAGATGACGACGCCTTTCGGCGTGCCGGTCGAGCCGGAGGTGAAGATCAGGTAGGCGGCCTGGTTCGCCAAAGGGGTCGTGGGTAATGCGGTTGCGCGTCTGGTTGCGGTTGCCTCGTCCACGCTCGTCGGCGATGACGCTTGCGTGAGCGCATCGAAGTCCAGCGTGCTTGCCGCGCCTACCGCGGCCATAGTTTGCGCTTGATTCGCCGTCACAATCCATCGCGCGCCACACGCTTCAACGGAAGCAGTCAGACGCTCACGCGGCGCGGCAGGATCCAGCGGCACGACGTACGCACCGGACTTCATCACGCCGATCAGCGCAACGGCAAAGCGCACCGACCGCTCGATACATACCGCCACCGGCTGCTCCGCGTCGACCCCACGTTGACGCAAAGCGAATGCGATACGGTCGGACGCCGCATCGACTTCGGCGTACGTGAGTTGCGTCTCGGCATCCGCGAGCACCACGCGATCCGGCGTTGCACGTGTATGCCGCGCGAACAGCGCGAGCACGTTGTCAGCCGCCGGCTGGAATTCACGGCCACGCCGCGCGGGCCGATAGTCGGCGCTATCCGCGCAATCCAGTTCGGCGATCGCGCGCTGCGGATCGCGCACGGCATCGGCGACGAGCGCGGCATAGCTGTGCAGCCACGCGTGGGCAGTCGCTTCATCGATACCGTCGAGCGCGTAAGCGACGACTAGTTCGATGCCGCGCGGATCGTCGGTGAAATCGAGTGCATAGTCGAAGCGGGCGGCAAGATCCAGACCCGGCGACATGCGCACCGAAGCGCCCGGCAATTCAGCCGACAACTCCAGATCGAACTGCTGCGCGAACTTCACCTTGAGCCACGCATCGCCGCGCCGCACCGGCGGCTTGACGGCGTCGAGCACCTGATCGAACGGCACATCCTGATGCGCGAACGCGTCAAATGCGGCACGGCGCACGTCATCGAGCAGCGCGGCGAACGATTGATCCGGCGTGACACGCGTTCGCAGTGCAAGCGTGTTGAGGAAGAGACCCACCAGCGGCGCGGTCTCCATGCGTTGCCGATGCGCGATCGGCGCGGCCACGACTATGTCGGTGGTGCCGGTCAACCGGTAAAGCCAGGCGTCGAAGGCCGCGAGCAGTACGGTGAACGGCGAAGCCTGCACGCGTCGCGCCGTTTCCCGCACGGCCTCGGAAAGCGCAACAGGCAAACGCAGCGCGACACGGCCGCCGCGATAGTCGTGTTCCGGCGAGCGCGGGCGGTCGAGTGGCAAGGCTAGCGCTTCGGGTGCATCGCGCAGTGCGTCGCGCCAGTACGCCAGTTGCCTGTCACGTTCGCCGGCTGCGAGCCAGTCGCGTTGCCATTGCGCGTAGTCGGCATACTGGATGGCCAACGGGGGCAATTGCGGCTCGCTTCCCACAGCGAAGGCTGCGTAGGCGATGCGCAGTTCGTCGAAGGCGCAGCGCGAACTCCAGCCGTCGCTAATCGAATGATGCGTGGTCAACAGAAAGCGCTGCGTGTTGTCCGTGAGCGTGACGAGCGCGGCGCGCACGAGCGGACCTCTAGACAAATCGAAAGCCACGCCGACTTGCCGTTCGGTCAACTCCACCAATCGTGACGTGCGTTCGGCCTCGTCGCAAGCGCGCAAATCGAATTGCGCGATCGGCACCGGCAAGCGTGCATGAATGCGCTGGATGACGATGCCGTCGTCGGACTCGACCAGCGTGGTTCGCCACGCTTGATGACGCGCGATCAGACAATCAAGCGCGCGTTGCAGCGTCCCGATCTCTAGCGCGCCCTGCACGTCCCATTGCACGGCGACGTGATATGCCGCGCCGGCGTCCTGCGTTTGTGCGAGCACCCAGAAGCGCTGCTGCGCGAACGAGGCGGCACGGTCGACAAACGGCGCGTCGCTGGTCTGCACCACGGTGATGGCATGCGAACCCATGGACGTTTCGGTTTCGCTGTCGTCGATCAAACGCGCCAATGCTTCAAGCGGTTGATCGTCGAACAACGCGTCGAGCCGCAGATTCACGCGCCATTCAATACGGATCGCTGCCTGCAATTGCATCGCCGCAAGCGAATCGCCGCCGCGTGCGAAGAAACGGTCGCCGCAACCGATCGGCGCCGGGTCGCTCAGCAAGGTTTGCCAAAGCGCGGCGAGGCGCGTTTCGGTGGCGGTTCGAGGCGCGACATGATGCACATCGACAACAGCCGGCATCGTGGCAATGAAGTCGCGCAACGCGGCGCGATCGAGCTTGCCGTTCAACGTGTACGGCAAGCGCTCGAAGCGCACCAACCGATGCGGCATCCACGCCTGCGGCAGATGCGCGGCGAGATGCGCTTGCAGTGCGGCATCGTCGAGTTCTTCTTGCAGCACCACACAGGCGATCAATTGCGTTCGGCCGCCAGCCGTCTCGGCGAGCACACCCGCATCGGCCACCGCCGGATGCGTCAGCAGACAAGCCGCGATTTCGCCCGGCTCGACGCGCACGCCGCGCACCTGAACCTGATCGTCGATGCGGCCGAGATAATCGAACGAGCCGTCCGCGCGTTCACGCGCGAGGTCGCCGGTGCGGTAGATGCGCTCGCCGGGTTCGCCACTCGGGTCCGGCAGAAAACGTTCAGCCGTGAGTGCAGCACGGCCGTGGTAGCCGCGCGCGAGACACACGCCGCCCAGCAGCAGTTCACCGCTTTCACCCTGTTGCGCCGCGCCGTCGATGCGCGCTACCCGCCGTCCAATTGGCCAACCGATCGGCAGCGACGCAAAGCCGTTGCCATCGTCGAGTGTCGGTGTCATGCCAGGATCGACGGGCCACAGCATCGGCGAAATCACCGCCTCGGTCGGTCCGTAGCCGTTGACCAGACGCACCGCAGGGAACACGCGGCGAATCTCGTCGAAACTGTCTTGCGACATTGCTTCGCCGCCGAACAGCAGAGTGCGCAACGAAGGCGGCACGCCGAGACGCTCGCAAACGTTCGCCAACTCGCGGACATAAGCGGGCGGCAGTGTCGTATTGGTGATGCCTTCGCGCAGCATGAACGCATGCGTGGTTTCCGGCGCGAACGGCGGCGGGTCGCTGATCACCACGCTGCCGCCGACGGCTAGCGGTACTAACCATGCTTCGATGGAGACGTCGAAATTGACCGATGCGAAATGCAGCACGCGGTCATTTGCACCGATCGGTAACGAGTCGGCCAGCGCTTCGCCGTGCGCGGCGAGCGGTCCGTGTTCAACGGCAACGGCTTTGGGCGTGCCCGTCGAACCCGACGTATAGATCATGTAAGCCGCTGCGCGCGGATGCACCGGCGTGTTTTCTTCATCGCCATCGAAACGCGGCGCTGCCGCATCTGTCGCAACAGCGCTTGCGACGTCGAAGCATTGCGCGAAACGCGCGCGCATCGCCGCATCGGCGGAACCGTCGACGATGCCGTGCATGAGCCCCGCATCCCGCGCGACCCAATCGAGGCGTGCCGCCGGATGACGCGGATCGAGCGCGACGAATACGCCGCCCGCCTTCAATACAGCGAGCAACGCGACGAACAGATCGCACGACCGCGCGACGCAAACACCCACGCGCACTTCAGTCGTCACGCCCGCCGCGCGCAGTTGCGCGGCAAGGCGCGCCGCGCGGCCATCCAGCTCGCCGCGCGTCAGACGCACGGTATGTGGCGTAAAGGACGCTAGCGCGGGCGCATCGGGATCGATGCGCGCCATCGCGTGGATCTGGTGGTGCAACGCAATCGGGAAGCTCGTCATGGGCATGAAATCCGTTAGAACTGGCCGCTTAGGCCAAGTCGCAGGCCGCAATGGGCCGCTTCATTGGTGTGACGATCCGCGATCGCAAATCTTTACCGCGTGTGCTGTTTTTATTTGGACTGCATCTTTTTGACGTGACAGATGAACGCGCGCGGTAAATGTTTGCTTTGCCCATTCGTCTATCAGGCGAGGGGCGTGTCTTTGCGCCCCGCTGAATGGCCGCATGCGCGCATGCGCGGCCGTTCGCCGATCCATTGCGACCCACTGCGACACATTGCCGATGACCGCTGCCAACGAGCGCTACGACGCGCCACCCTCGTCTGCTTCACCTCCCTCCAACTCCGCGGGCAAGCCCGCCATGCGCCTGATCGTCGCGCTGCTCAAACGCTCTCGCGGTTCCTTCGCGATCGCGCTAACCGCCTGCGTGCTGAACGGCATCGCCAGCGTGCTGCTCGTCGCAACCTTGAGCCGCGCACTGTCGCAAACAGGCGCCGCCGATATGTCGCTCGCCATGCGTTTCGCGGTGTGCGCGGTCGTCGCGCTCGTCACGCGCGTGATCACCGGCGTGCTGTTCGCGCGCCTCTCGCAGGACACGATGGCGCAGTTGCGTGAGCATGTCGCGCGGCGGGTCGCCGAGGCCGAGTTGCGCGATGTCGAACGGATCGGCGCGGCGCCCGTACAGTCCGTGCTGACCGACGACGCCACCAACGTGTCGATGCTGTTCTTCGCACTGCCCAATCTGGTGATGCACGGCTCGATCGTGTTCGGCTGCCTCGGTTATCTGGCGTGGCTGTCGTGGCCAGTTTGTCTGCTTGCCGTCGCCGCGATCCTGGTCGGCTCGCTCGGCTATCACGCCGGCGACAAGCGCGCGATCGCTTCGCTCGAAGCAGCAGGCCGCTCGCAGGACAAGCTGTTCGGTTATCTCGGCGCGCTCTTCACCGGCGCGAAGGAACTGAAGCTGCATCAGGCGCGTTCGCGTCAATTCGTGGACGGCCAGCTCGGCTCGGCCATCGACGAAGTGCGCGATCATCGGCGCCGCGCATTCAGCGCGTATGCGGTCGGAGTCGGCTGGATCGTGTTCCTGTTCTATGTGTTCCTGGGCGTCGCGGCATTCTGGCCGGCACTCGGCGTGCACGCCGATGCGCCGTCGGCATCGGGCTACGTGGTGGTGTTCCTGTTCATGCTGCTGCCGCTGGACGGCCTGCTCAACAACGTGCCGACATTGAATGCGGCGCGCGTCTCGCTCGATCGCATCGAGAAGGTGATGGGCGAATTCGGCGCGCTGCGCACCTCGCCGCCGCCTGACGAAAATGCTTCGCACGCACCGTATCGCACACTCACCCTCAGCAATGTCACGCACTCGTACTTTCATGAGCGCGACGAGCGGATGTTCCGAGTCGGGCCGGTCAATCTGACTTTCAGGCCGGGTGAGCTGGTGTTCATCGTCGGCGGCAACGGCAGCGGCAAGACGACGCTAGCGAAAGTGCTGACCGGTCTCTACGAACCCGAAGACGGCACGATCGAACTGGACGGCAAGCGGGTCGGCTTCGCTGAGCGCGCTGCGTATCGGCAGCGCTTTACGGCTGTGTTCAACGATTTCCATCTGTTCGACGCGCTGCTTGGCATCGTCGATCCGAACGATGCCTCACGCGCGCAGGCGGATGCCCGCGCCAACGCGCTGGTTGCAAAGCTCGCGCTCGACCACAAGGTGCACGTCGTGAACGGCGCGTTCTCCACGCGGGCGCTTTCCACCGGTCAGCGCAAACGCCTCGCGCTGGTGGTCGCGTATCTGGAGGACCGGCCGTTCTATCTGTTCGACGAATGGGCCGCCGATCAGGACCCGCAGTTCAAAGCGGTGTTCTACGAGCAACTGTTGCCGGAGTTGCGCTCGCGCGGCAAGACCGTGCTGGTAATCAGCCACGACGACCGCTACTTCCATCTCGCGGATCGTGTGTTGAAGCTGGAGAATGGCAGTATCGTCAGTGAGACGCATGGTGCGGCACAGGCGGTGCAAAGCCCGGCGGTGGCCAACGGTACGATGGGGTGATGAAGTGGAGGACGGCTCGTTGGGCGCTGGTGGTCAGGCGCTCAGCGGGCTTTCAGGCGTCGCGTGTAGCGATAGGGACGCATCGCAGGCCTGCGCGGTTCGCTCGGCAATTTTTTTTGGACCATTGAGCCAATCGCCTGTCGATTCCGTGCGCATTCGATCGTCGTAGTGCTGAAGTCACCGAATTGTCTTCCGACGAAACAGGTGGCCGACCTTTCTGACAGGAGAACCGAAATGCGCGTAATGGTCATGGTCAAGGCAACCCCCGAATCCGAAACGGGTCAGCTGCCCAGCAAGGAGGATTTCGCGGCGATGGGCCAATTCAACGAGGAACTGGCCAAGGCCGGCATTCTGGTCGACTGCGACGGACTGAAACCGAGCTCGAAGGGCGTGCGGGTGAAGTTTTCCGGCAAGGACCGAAGCGTCGTCGACGGTCCGTTCGCCGAAGTCAAGGAACTGGTTGCCGGATTCTGGATCTGGCAAGTGCAATCCATGGAAGAAGCAATCGAATGGGTGCGCCGCTGCCCGAACCCGATGCCGAGCGACTCGGAAATCGAAATTCGGCCTTTCTACGAGGCCGCGGACTTTGGAGAGGCGTTCACGCCGGAACTTCGGGAAAGTGAAGCGCGGCTGCGACAGCAGATCGAATCCAATCAAAGTAAAGAGCGCCACTGATAAAAGCGTTCGCCGCGCAGTGCATGCTTGATCGTCTCGTGGGCAAGTTTGACTGCGGGCCATAGTCCGTGGGCGCGCGTTGCGTTCGCGCCCACTCGTTCCTGTCAGTCGCGCGGGCACTCCGAGGCCTAGCTTTAAATCATGGATCCCGAACTCGCCCTGCACGAACCGGCTCCTCGTCGAGTTAGCGTTATTGCTTGTTGACGCCCGGCGCCGGCAACGACAACAACGTATCGGTCATCGTGTCGGCAAGCCGCAGCGCCGACATCGGTCCACCAAAACCCCAGATATTCCGCTCGACAAGCCCGACGCGCCCCGCGCTGCGAGCCGGCACGAAACGCCAGATCGGCGAATCGAGTTTGGTGGCGAGCGGGACACCCTTTTCAGTCGCAGTGACGAACAGTACGGTCAGCTTCGGCTTCTTCAATAGATCTTCCGAACTCACGTACGCGGTGCCTTCGCGCGTTGCTTCAGCGGGCCACAGGTTAAGCCCGAGCGCATGCGCGACACCCGCTGCCGTGCTGTTGCCAGTGAACGCCCAGTAGCGGTCCGGCAAGCCCAACTCCTGCAGCCACGCTACCTGTTCGCCGCCACGGCCCGCTTCGGCGAGACGCTGCGCGTCGCGGGCGAAGCCTGCGTCCACCTTGGCTTCGACGGCGCGCGCCGCGTCCTCGCGTCCCGTCAGACAGCCGATGGTGCGCAGAATCTTGCGGCTCCAATCGAGTTGCGTGACGTGTGCGCCGTCTTCGGTAAAGTTCGGACCGTATTTGAACAGCACCGTCGGCGCGATGCGTTCCAACGCCGCAAAAATCGGCGCATGGCGCAATCCGACGCCGAGGATCAGATCAGGTTTGGCCGCCGCAATCGCCTCGAGACTCGGCTCCTGCCGCGTGCCGATATCGGGCACCGACGCAAGACGCGCGTTGTCGTAACCGATCCACACCGGGTAGTACTCGGGATCGGCCATGCCGACCGGCGTGATGCCAACCGCCGCCAGGTCTTCGGCGAACATGAATTCGAGGACGACGATGCGCTTCGGCTGGGCGGGCAACGACGGACTGGCTTGCGAGACGATTGGGTTGCCGGCGAGCCGCTTGCAGGTTTGCGGCTGCGCTTGCGCGGCGGTTAATTGAATCGGGCCGGTTGTCCCGGCTGCGCTGCCGCTGCCTTGCGCAAATGCATGCGCGTTGGAAAGCAGCGTGGCCGCCATCACCGCATTTGCGCAAAGCTGCCTGAAACACGTGCCTTTCTTCTCGCGGCGTGACCGTGGCGCCGAGGGCGTCGCCGACGTCATCAGTGTCAATGCGAAGCGGCCTGCAATGCGATTTCCGCATCGCTCATCGTCAGTAGCAGGGGGCAGCGTCCACACAGTTGCGTCTCTCCAGGAATTTCATAACGTACGCAGCACACGCGCCGTGCGCTGAACGGGTTCGGCAGACTCGCGGCGCGAGGTTTTGCCAGGCGCACGGGCAGACGCAGTGGATTGGTCTCGCCATCGGCCGCGATCGGACCGAAGAGCCACGCGATGTCATCCGTCAGATCGAACTGCGGCGCGCATTGTTCGAACAGATAGTCCAGCAGATTGCCGGCGTTGCTCCACAACACGCGCGGCGCGATTTTTGTCATTGCGCACAGCGTCTCGATCACCGTATTCAGATGATCGACGAGCGGCGCGTAACGGCGTGCCGGATCGCACTCAACCGGCTGCAGTGCGTCGGGCGCGAAATACGCGGCAATGGGAAGACCGTCGCGCAGCACGACATGGGTTCTGTCCGGCGACATCGCGAGCGGCCGGCGCAGCAACGCTGCCGCAACGAAGCCGGCCGTCGCCGCGAAGCCGAAGTAGTACTTGGTCCATTGCGACAACAACGCACGTGCATGTGTTTCGCGCTCGCCGCCGTACAGCGTGACCATTGCATCGAGCAATTCGGTGCGATATTTGGTCAACTCGCTGGCGCGAATCACGCTCAGCGACGTGGTTGCGTCACCAGCGAGTGCGGGTTCCTCGATCGCGTTCGGCGTGCCGAGCCACACGTGCTCGAGATAATGCGCGATCGACTCCGGCGCGAATTGCGCGAAGCACTGCGCGCGCTGATCGTCGTCGAGTTGCCGCATCACCGTTTGCCTCGCTTCTCGCGCCGAGCCTCCATGATCAGCAGCGCGAGCAGATAAGGCGCGCCGATCAGCGCGGTCAGCACGCCGGCGGGAATTTCGCGCGGCGCCAGCAGCGTGCGCGCCGCGATATCGGCCACGACCAGCACCAGCGCGCCGCACGCCGCCGCCAGCCACAAGCGCGTGCGATGAGCCCGCGCACCGAGCATCGACGCCAGATGCGGCGCCATCAAGCCGATAAAGCCCACCGGTCCCACCGCGGCAACGGCGGCGCACGCGGCGAGCGTCGCCACGGTCAGCACCAGCGGACGCAACACGCCGATCGGCAAGCCCAGCGAGGCCGCCTGGTCGTCGCCCAATGCGAGCAGATCGAGCGGCCGCGCGAGCAGCGCGAACACCGGCACGGCCAGCGCGCACCACGGCAGCAACGTCGTCACTTCGCCCCAACTGCGCCCATACGTGCCGCCCACCAACCAAACGACGAAACGCGCGGGCTGCACGCTTTGCTGCGTGATCAGCCATTGCGACAGCGTCGTCCACAGCGTGCCGATGACGATGCCCGTCAGCGCGACCGCGAGCGGCGCATAGCGATGCCGGCGATTCAGCAGGAGCGTCAGGGCCAGCGTGATGCCGCCACCCGCGAGCGAAGCGGCGGCCAGCGTCGAGTGGGTCGCAAGCGGCCACATCACGAGCGCGACGAGCGTCGCGAGGCCCGCGCCCTGCGTCACGCCCAGTACTTCAGGTCCCGCGAGCGGATTGCGCACGATGCTTTGCATCAGCACCCCGCTTGCGGCGAGCAGCGCGCCCGCGAGCAACGCGCAGATGAGGCGCGGCAAGCGCAGGTCGAGCAACATCCGTGCGAGTTCGTCGCGGTGATCGAACGCCGCGAGCCAGCGCTGCACACCGATCGTCGTGGGACCGAACGACGCGCCCGCACACACGAGCACGACGCCGAGCAGCACCAACGCGCTTGCCGTCAGCGGCCACGGCCACGCATCGATCGCGCGCACGAAGCGTGTGCCCGCTCGCGCGACGGCGCGCTCCTGACCGGCATGCAAAGCGCCGGACCATGCGGCGCCGCTGCGGATCATCGCGAGCATCAAGGGGGTGCCGACGAAGGCAATCGCCACGCCGGTCGAAAGCGTCGCGTCGAGATCGAGCGCCTGCACGGCGCTATCGGTGACGAGCACCAGCGCGCCGCCGACCAGCGCGGACAAGGGCACGAGCGCGGCCAACCGCGACGCTTTCGCGCCACGCACCTGGCGCAGCAGGTTCGGCGCGATCAGGCCGACATACGAAAGCGGTCCCGCGACGCTCACCGCGACGCTCGCGAAGCCCACCGCGACCACCATCGCCGCAAGCCTGGTGGCATCCACGCGGACGCCGGCTGCCGCCGCGGCGTCGTCGCCCAGGGCGAGCGGATCGAGCGGACGAATCACGAAGGGCAACGCGATCAGCGGCAACACGAGCCACGACGCGGCGATCTTCAACCCCGCCGCGCCGGGTTGATAAAGACTGCCGCTCGCCCACAACGACACGCCGACGATACTCTGCTCGAAGAACGCGAGAATCAGCGTGGTCAGCGCGGAGAACAGCAGCATGCAGACGCTGCCGGCGAGCACGAGCCGCAACGGCGTCGCGCGCCAGCCGCCTGCCGCCGCGGCCACACATGCGGCCGCGCCCAGACCGCACGCGAACAGCAGCGGCACGGAAGCCACGCCCGCGAGCGAAGGCACCAGCATCGCGGCGAGCAAGCCGAGTTGAGCGCCGCCGGTGATACCGAGCAGATCGGGCGAAGCCAAAGGGTTACGCGTCAGCGATTGAAACAAGGTGCCGGCCACCGCGAGGCAGCCGCCCGCCACCAGCGCCGCCAGCATGCGCGGCACGCTCAGGTCGAACAGCAGAATGCCGGCGAGTTGCGCGGCGTCGCTGCCCGCGGGCGCGGCGAGCCATGTGCAGAAACCGGGCGCGAGCCGCGTTGCCGCCACGACCACGATCAACGCAACGAGCGCAGCGCCGATCGTCGTGACGCGGCTTTTGACGGGCGCGCGATAGCTGTCCATCGCCTGAGTACTGCGGCGCGGGCGTTTGCGCGCGGCAAGCGTCGTCATGCGGCGACGTCCTTGCTCATCGTTTCCTCGCGGAGTGAAGCGGCATCGGCGTCGTTGTTTGTGAAGTCGCCTTCATACGCCGGCACGCACATCGGCGCACCCGTTTGCGGGTGCGCGATCTTGAGCATCGGCACGCTGAAGGTTTCGTTGAGATGACGCGGGTCGAGCATCGCATCAGGCGAGCCTTGCGCGACGATGCGGCCCGCGCGCATCAACACGATTTCGTCGCTGTAGGCCGCCGCCTGATTCAGGTCGTGCAGCACCCACACGATCGTGAGGCCGCGCTCGCGGTTCAGGCGCCGCAATTCACGCAGAATATCCAGTTGATGGTGGATGTCGAGATACGTGGTCGGTTCGTCGAGCAGCACGATCGGCGCCTGTTGCGCAAGCGCCATTGCGATCCATGCGCGTTGCCGTTCGCCGCCCGAGAGCGCGGCGACGTCGCGCGCGGCATCGTCGGCGAGACCGCTGGTGACGAGCGCTTCGTCGATCGCCGCGTGGTCGGCGCGCGAGAGTCCGCGCAGCCAGCCGCCGTGCGCGTAACGGCCGTACGCGACCAGCTCACGCACCGTGAGGCCGGACGGGATCTGGTTGAACTGCGCGAGCATGGTGAGCGTGCGCGCCAACACGCGGCGCCGGTGCGAAGCGAGCGGCACACCGTTGACATCGACGCTGCCGGACAGCGCCGGTTGCAAGCCGGCAAGCGTGCGCAGCAGCGTGCTTTTGCCGCAGCCGTTCGGTCCGCACAAGGCCGTGACGCGGCCGGCCGCGATCTTCAGATTCAGACCGTGGAGCACGACGTGATCGCGGTAGCCGACCGTCAGCGAATGCGCCGCAAGCGCCGCGCCCTGCGATTTCGTCATTGCGCGGCCGTCCGCTTCTTGCCTTCGCTTTCGCTTTCGCTTTCGGCTTCGCTGTAGCTTCGTGACATCGCGACCACGACTTTGCGCGGGCCTTCGAACGGATCGCGTGCGTGCGCCGTGAGCATGTTGTCGAGCATCAGCACGTCGCCGGTGAGCCACGGGAACACGATCCGTTGCTGATCCAGCACGCCGCGAATTTCCGCGAGCGCCTCGGCTTCGAGCGGTTCGCCGTCGCCGTAATAGACGTTGCGCGGTACGTTTTCGAGGCCGACGGAATCGATCAGCGCCTCCTGCATGTCTTCGTCGAGCGACGAAAGATGGAACAGATTCGCCTGATTGAACCAGACACGCTCGCCAGTGCGCGGATGGCGCGCTACTGCCTGGCAGCGCTCGCGCGTGCGCAGCAGCAGTTCGCCGTCTTCGCTGTCGCGCCATTCGCATTCGATGCCACGCGCACGGCAAATCTGCTCGACGGTGCGCGGGTCGTCCGATCCGAACGCCTGCTCCCACGGCAGATCGAGCCCTTGCCCGAAGTTGCGCACATAGAGCAGTTCACGCTTTGCAAAGCGCTCGACCAACGCCGGATCGAGCGCGCGATAGATCGCGCGGCTATCGGCGATCGGCGTCGCGCCGCCGCTGCGCGCGGCGAGCGCGCAATGAAACCAGATACGCAGCGGCCATTCGCGCGTGTACGACTGCTCGTTATGCAAAGGAATCGAGCGATGCGGTGGATATTCCGTCGACGTATAGACCGCGCCTTCCACCTGGCTGCGCGGCGTCGAAGCGAATTCATAACCGATCAGCGGATGCCCGAACGAGCCCGCGAAACTTTGAAACGCGTCGATCGAGGCCACGCGAAAACCCGTGAACAGCACGCCGCCCGCGCGTTCGAGCGTGTCGTCGACGATCGAACGTAGAAGCGGCGCCGCTTCCTCCAAAGATATCTCCGCGCCCGCGCGCGGCGAGACGACAGTCGGCAAGCCCGGCTCGATCGATAAATCGGCGAGCGTGGGCAACGGCATGGAAAGCATGGTCATACTCTGAATCCTTTTGCTGGAGCGGCGCGGCCGGCACATGGCCGACCTGCTCGATTGCACTGCGTGCTTTAGGCCGTCGCGTTCTTCAGCCCGCCGCGTCCATGTGTCTGCGCAAGCTGGCTGGACGCATGTCGGTCCACACGGTCTCGATGTGCGCGAGGCATTCGGCCTTCTGGCCGCGCACGCCCACTTCGCGCCAGCCTGCCGGCACGTCGCGGAAGGTCGGCCAGATCGAGTACTGCTCTTCGTCGTTGATGACGACGGTGTAGACGAGGTCGTCCGCCTCGCCGGCTGCCGCGCTGGAGGTCTGCTGTGCTTGCGTCATGATGAAAGGCTCAGTCGATGAAAGGTCAGGAAGCGCCCGGACAGCCCACTGGCATGTCCCGGCGCCGCGGCGCCGGCATTCGCTCGCGCACCGCTTCTATTCAGTTGACGTTTGATGCGCGCGCTTTTTTACCGCCGGCGCGCGCGTCCGCTGCAGAACGCGGGGCCGGCCACGCCGCGATTGCAGGCGTCGAGGCAATCGGCGCAATGCTTCTCGGCGTCGCGCACCATGAAATGCACCAGCGTCTGCGAGACGTCGAGGGCGCGCGCGGTGTTTTGCAGCGTTTCTTCGCGCAGGCGCACCATTTCGAAGGCGACGCGGCTGCGCGGCGGCAGTTGCTCCAGCGCGTTGTAGACATGCCGCAGCGTGTCGCGCACGAGCAGCGCCGCTTCCGGTGAAGGTTCCGGCGATGGCACGTGCAGGCCGTCGTCTTCGTCGGCGTGATAGGTGTTTTCGAGGCTCTGACGGCGGAAGGCGTCGATCGACGCGTTGCGCACCATGCGCGTTACGTACGCGACCGGCTGACGCACCGCGTCCTGATCGGGGAAGTCGACCAGCTTGATGAAGACGTCGTGCACCACGTCTTCCGCGAGACTCGCGCAACCCACGAAGCCGCGCGCCAGATTGACGAGCATCGGCCGGTTGTTGATCAGCACGTCGAGAAGCGTGCCCTTCTCCCAATCGACCGCACGCGCGGGGTTGCGCGCGCGCCGCGAAACCGGTGGACAGGCGCCTGCGACGTTGAGAACCGATATCGGCATCGCTGTTGAAGGCTCTCGCCGAACGAGCACCTCAGCCATAGATTCGCTCCGCTTTCTCAAAGGATGGAGCGCCAATCTAACGTAAACGCGAATCATTCTCAATCAAGATTTGGAATAACCTTACAATTTCCGATAGCTTTGTCTGATGATTCCAAATGCATAACGGTTTTCCGCCGTTTTTTCGTCCTGACTCAAGGTCGTGAAATTATGTTAGGTATCCGCACCAACGGCGACGAGTGCGTCGCTGGAGACCGTCGCGCAATAGCGGAAATCCGTGCGCTGGTCCGAAGCAGTCGCGTTCGGGTCTCTTGCGCTCCAACGCTTCGCACTCCCGGTATATATAGGAAGTCTTCGCGACGGAACGCTCCACCTGCCCGCGTGGCGTCGACGCACTGGAGCAAGACGACGCGAATCTGGTACAACTGAAGCCCGCGCCCATGAACGACGGCGCCGTCGCGGTCCCGACCCGTGACAGCGAGTCGCGGAACCCGGATCCTGAACGTTGAAACGTTGATGTATTCACCCCGTTGGAGTGTGACTGATGGCCCATGCTTACCTGCAGGTGATCGCGCATTTTTTCGCCAAACCCGGCAACGGCGACGCGATCGTCAAGCCCCTTACGGAACTCGCCGCGGCAACCCGCAAAGAGCCGAAGAATCTTTACTACGAATTCTTTCGCTCGCCGCTGGATCCGGACCACTTCGTGATTCTCGAGAATTACAGCGACGCCGGCGGGCTCGCGGAACATCGCGAAACCGAGCATTTCCAGCGGCTCGGCTTCGGCACCATCATTCCGTTGCTCGACCGGCGCGAAGTCGAAAGCCATATGGTGTCCGGAGACGCGCCATGATGAACGCGTTCCGGTTTCAAACGGTGCCAACGCTCGTCGTCGAGTTCGGCGCGGCGCGCCGCCTCGGCGCTTTGTTGCGCGCGCAATTTCCGGCGCTATCGCGTGTGTGCGTCGTCACCGATGGTTTTCTGCACAAGAGCGGGCTGTTGAAGCCGGCGCTCGCCGATCTTGCGGCGCATGGCTGGGACGCCACCGTGATCGACGACGTGATCGCCGATCCGCCCGAACACATCGTGCTCGAAGCGAGGTCGCGTGCCCGGACTGCCGGCGCGGAAATCGTGCTGGGGCTCGGCGGCGGTTCATCGATGGATGTGGCGAAGCTGATCGCCGTGCTCGCGCCGCAGCAACAGCAGGCGCTCGGCGAGATGTACGGCGTCAACAAGATCACGGTGGCGCGTTTGCCGCTCGTGCAGATGCCGACCACCGCGGGCACCGGCTCCGAAGTCACGGCCGTGTCGATCGTGACGGTGGGTGAAGCGAAGAAGATGGGCGTGGTCGCGCCGCAACTGATCGCGGATCTGGCGATTCTCGACGCCGAGCTCACGCTTGGCCTGCCCGTTGCGGCGACCGCAGCGACCGGCGTCGATGCGATGGTGCATGCCATCGAGGCGTACACGTCCGCGCATCTGAAGAATCCGGTTTCCGACCTGCTTGCGGTGAAGGCGCTCGACCTGCTCTCGCGCAACCTGTTGCCCGCTTGTGAGAACGGCGGCGACCGCGCGGCGCGTGAGGCGATGCTGCTCGGCGCCACCTTCGCGGGCCAGGCGTTTGCGAACTCGCCGGTTGCCGCGGTTCATGCGCTCGCGTATCCGATCGGCGGCATTTATCACGTGCCGCACGGTCTTTCGAACGCGCTCGTGCTGCCGCATGTGTTGCGGTTCAATGCGGAAGCGGCGGCGCCGTTGTACGCGGAACTTGCCGAGGTAGTCGTGCCCGGCGTCACCGGCAGCGACGAGAGCAAGACGCAAGCGCTGATTGAACGGCTCGAACAGATGATTGCCGCGACGGCGATTCCCGCGCGTCTGCGCGACGTCGGTATCGAGCAAAGCGGGCTGGAGCGGATGGCGAGCGATGCGATGTTGCAGACGCGGTTGCTGGTGAATAATCCGCGGCCGGTGACCGAGGCGGATGCGCTGGCGATTTATGCGGCTGCGTTTTGATGCGGGTTTGCGGCGGGTGCTTGCCGTTCCGATGCGAAGGTGCCGCGCGATGATTGCGGCGTGCTGCGCATCGTTACGGTCGGCGCTCGCGTTACGTAGCACTCGGGCGGAACACGGCTTTGTCGTTGAGATTAAAATCGCGATTCAATCGGGTTAAATTCTTCTTATGGTTGATTTTTTCGATATACCTGCGCGCTGATAGCACGATCACGCCATAAATGACATTTGGCGTGCAACTTGCAGCAGTGTCCCCGCCAATAGTCGTTCAACGGGGACATCATGAAAAAATTTGCCGGTCGGACAGCCATCGCTGTTGCGACGTCTGCTTTACTCGCGCTGTACGGATGCGGGTCGACGCTTAACACCCCAAGTCCCGGACTCGGCGGTGGCGGTTTGGGTGGCACGTCGGGGTCGGGGACTTCGGGGAGTTCGGGCACGTCAGGGACTTCGGGTACGTCGGGTACGTCGGGTACGTCGGGGACTTCGGGGACTTCGGGTACTTCGGGCACTTCGGGCACTTCGGGCACTTCGGGCACTTCGGGCACTTCGGGCACCTCCGGTACGTCGGGCACCTCCGGTACGTCGGGCACTTCCGGTACTTCGGGCACTTCCGGTACTTCGGGCACCTCCGGTACTTCGGGCACCTCCGGTACTTCGGGCACCTCCGGTACTTCGGGCACCTCCGGTACTTCGGGCACCTCCGGTACTTCGGGCACCTCCGGTACTTCGGGCACCTCCTCCACCCCCATCGGCAACATCATCACTCAGGCCAGCAATCTCATCACAGCTGTCGGCACGACCACCGCCGACACCGGCACCAAGATCAGCGGCACCTCGGTTCCCGGCGTCAACGGCGCAACGACCTCGAACCTCGGCAACGCGATCACCGACCTCGGCAACGGCGTGAAGGTGCTGGGTAACGGCACCGCCGCGGGCCTCGGCACTGTCGGCAGCACGGCCAATCCGCTCGGCCCGACGCTGACTTCGACTTCCGGCGTCGTCGCCAATACCGGTGCCGCCGTGACCGCGCTGGGCGGCGTGGTAAACAGTCTCGGCAGCGGCCCGTTGAAACCGCTTTCCCCGGTGACGTCGACGCTAGGCAGCGTCGTCGGCAGTGTGGGCAGCGGCGTCACGGCCGTGGGCTCGGGATTGAACACCGCGCTCACCAGCGCGCCCGTCCAGCAGATCGAAACACAGCTCAGTTCGGCGATCAACCCGATCACCACCACCGTCTCCAACACGACGCAGACGCTCGGCAGCGCGACAGGTCTCGGCGCACCGCTCGACAACCTGCTCGGCACGCTCGGCAACGGACTCAACGTGGCGGGCCTCAAAGTGTCGGGCGCCACCGGCGATCAGGTCGGCAAGGACGTCGGCGGCGTCGTGAGCCAATCGGGCAAAACCGTGACGAACACGAGCGGCCTGTTCACCGGCGCGACCACCAATCCGCTCGCGCCGATCACGGGCTTGCTCGGGCCGCTCGGCGGCCTCGGCGGCGCAGGTGGCTCGGGCGGCGTCTCGATCCCGCCGTTGACCGGCCTGATCGGCAACCTCGGATCGCTCGGCGGCGCAGCGGGTGGCACGGGTGGCGCCGGCGGCGCGGCCGGCCTGCTCGCGCCGCTTACCGGCCTTCTCGGCAAGGTCGGTTCACCAGGCGGGACATCGGGCACGGGCGGTCCGCTGGCACCCGTCGCCAGCGTGCTCGGCTCGTTGACGGTCAACGTGACCGGCGGTGTCAGCGCTGGCGGCTCGCCGGGCCCCGCGGCCGCCAATCCGGTGACGGGCCTCATCAGCGGCTTGAGCGGCGGCTCGGCCGGCGCCGCAGGCAGCAGCGGCTCGGGGAACAAGAATCCGCTCGCGCCGGTGACCAACCTAGTCGGCGGACTGCTCGGCGGCGTCGCGGCGGCTGGCAAATAAGCGTTACGTAAGCACGGCGGCCGGGCACCAAAAAATCAACAGCCCGGCCGCCTTCAATGTCATGACGACGAGGGATGACATGAACTCCACCTTCGATACCGTCGCGCGCGTGCACGACCCGCGGCCGCGCTCGGCGACCCCTTTTTCGATCGGCCTGCTCGGGATCGTCGTCGGATTGCTCACGCTCTGGTTGCTGCGCGACAGCAGCTCGCTCGATGGCGCGACGCGCAGCACCGTTGCCTGTCTGGCGATCATCGCGACAATCGCCGCTTACGAACTGTTCGTCGCGCGCGTCTATTTGCGCCAGAGCGCGGGCCTCTCGAGCCGCGCGGTGCGGCCGCTGAGCATCGTGCGCGTCGTATTGCGCCTCGCGGCCCTGGTCTCGGTGTATGCGGGCATCGGCGCGCTTTACTGGCTGCTGCCCGAATATCACGGCGCCTTCTATAACCCCTTCTGGTCGCTACTCGGTACGCTCGCGCCTTATGTACTCATCGCGGCGCCCTTCTACTTCGCGTGGATGGACCGGCATCAGCGCGAAACAGCCGACGCGTACCTGCTATGGGCGCGCTTCCTATTCCGCGGCGAGCGTCCCGCGAACTGGCGCCCAGTGCGCGAGATGTTGGCGGGCTGGATGGTGAAGGCCTTCTTCCTTCCGCTGATGATCGTCTACCTGTCCACCAATGCGGATCACCTCAACGCGTCGTTGACGACCGCGCTGAACGCTCCGTTTTCGCTCGCGACATTCCGGTTCATGTATGACCTGTCGTTCGCGATGGACTTGATGTTCGGCACCGTGGGTTACATCTGCACGTTGCGCATACTCGACAGTCACGTGCGCAGCGCAGAGCCGACGACGTTGGGTTGGCTCGTTGCACTGATCTGCTATCAGCCGTTCTGGTCGCTCATCTCGAACCAGTACATTCATTACGAAGGTTCGGTGTTCTGGGACAACTGGCTTATTTCGATGCCGGTTGTGCGAGTTGTGTGGGGCGCGCTCATCGTCGCTTTGCTGCTGTGCTATGCGCTTGCGACCATCTCGTTCGGCTTGCGGTTTTCGAATTTGACGAATCGCGGGATCATTACTTCGGGACCTTATCGGTTCACCAAGCATCCCGCTTATATCGCGAAGAATCTGTCTTACTGGATGGTGACCGTGCCGTTTATCGAGCCGCTGGGATGGCGAGCGGCGGTAACGCATTGCGCGGCGCTACTGGCTGTCAATATGCTTTATTTCTTACGCGCTAAGACAGAAGAAAAGCATTTGATGAATGATCCGGAGTACCGGGAGTACGCGGCGTGGATTGCGCGCAATGGCGTCTTTGCGAGGTCGTCGAGAGTGTTTGATTGAGTAACGAAGTCTGAGAAAAGCCTGCGTTCCGATACCCTTTTAGATCAAACAATGTCGAAGCCTCACAAGGCATGCTGACCACAACCGGCTCAATCAAGAGTTCCTCATGGCTAACGCCAATCGAGCGAGCAGCGCCATCGGACACATTGCAAGACAACCGTAAGCGAGTCGCCTTTTTATAGATGCAGATCAGTGACACGGTACTCGTATTGGCCGGCTCCCGAGAAACAGCAGATCATGCAGCGCAGCAAGTGCATGTCGGATCGAACAAACCGCGTGACGGCTCGGCTTGAGTCAGGCTGTCCTTGCGTCATCGAACATTAGAAACCTTGACCGAAAGATTGCGGCTTTGTAGGATGATGGCCGCCGCGATCGGCTGCACACTGCAGGATAGATCCAGTCCACCCGCAACATAAGAACAAGGCCACTACTAAATGAATGGTGAGGTCATCGGGGTTATGGCATGACAATGGATGAAGATATCGCACACGTGGCGCGTGTGATGGTGCCATCGCTCAGCGCGTTTCGCGGTGAGCCCGTATTGCAGCCGGCTTATTGGCGGAGGCGGCTTCAACGTATACAAAGCGAATTCCGGTTGACTGAAACGCAAGCTTCGCAGATCCAGCATTTGCTTGGGGATCTGGATAGGTTTGAGGCGGAAAGCAGTACCAGGAGAACGCCACTCGGTACTAAAGTTCGTGCTCCCTGGATACCGCGGCAGTGTGGAGACGACGCGGCGGGATTGGCGCGATATGGAAAGCAATTTCTTCATGTAGAGTGAATTCGAGGTGCGGCGCAATTAGCTCCGTGCTTTCTTTCAACGCAACCTGCGGCATCTGGATGTGTCATGTTGATTAGATTTCAAATCGGCGACATCCGTCTTTGCTCCAGTTAATCGGCATCAGCAAAAACTCCGGCACGCATTCAACAGCATTCCTGCGAGCCCAGGTTGGGTCCGATGTTTCTGTGCGCCACAAGCGAAAGCGATGCCCGACGCACATCGAGCTCAGCAGCACCAGCCTCTCTTGGGACACAACACGCAGCACCTCCCGTTTTCCGTTCCCGGCTTGGGCGAGCCGTTGCGCGCCACGTAACGTGACGAGTCATCGCGAACGCTCAGGCCGGTGTTGCTCAACTGCTGAAGACAATGTAAGGCATCACTCTCTCATCATCGTCGTTCCTCACCGTTTCCTTTACACCTGCGCAACCAGGCGCCGACTCCAACCTCGATACCTTGATGGCGGCAGGCGCGATTACGACGGGCAGCCGGCAACGTCTCTAGCCCCGGCGGCTCTCTCCGCCGGCGCGGCTTCACCGATTTCAGGCAACGGCAACAGCGGCGCGACCGGTGGCACGGGCGGCACAGGTACGACCACGAAGTAGCGCGGCGGACGCCACAAAAAGGCGTCCCGCAACAGTCAGATCGCAGGTCGCCGGCAATACTGCCGGTTTCTTTAATCGCTCTCGAGCCGACACAAAGCCAGGACGTTACGGCGCGCTGTTACGTTACGCCACCGCGAGATCCACGGCAAAGATCGCAACCGATTATCACGCACAAACCCGGAGCCGTCGCCAGGCTTGACTCCGCTGCAAGACGCGAAACCTTCCAAACCAAAGTCGATGCCTGGCATGCTTGCTGCTTAACCCTATCGCTGCGCAAAAG
Organism: Paraburkholderia sp. BL18I3N2; assembly: GCF_003001875.1. Taxonomy (NCBI): domain Bacteria; kingdom Pseudomonadati; phylum Pseudomonadota; class Betaproteobacteria; order Burkholderiales; family Burkholderiaceae; genus Paraburkholderia; species Paraburkholderia sp. BL18I3N2. The sequence continues at coordinate 470,308 of NZ_PVNC01000001.1, read as the reverse complement.
ACGCAGGCTAAAGAAACGGGGAAGCAAATGAGTATCTCTTTCAACAGCTCGATCTGGCTCGGGGTGGGCCAGTTCTCTAGCAGATTACGCCAGAGGAAAGCACCGAGCACGGCAACGCACTTTCGACCGGTAGCCGCCTGCATTTTGTGCGACCGCACAGGGCATTGGCCTGGCATACGAAAGTTTTTGCGTAGCCGATCAGCGAGCAACCGAACCATCCCCTCCGGGTTCAGCAAGAACACGATGTCGTCCATGGGCTGATTTCCGAGAACAGAGGAATACTAAAAACAGAATCCATCTTGTCACAAGACGGATTGTTTCTGGGGCACCACGTGCGCCTGAAAGGCGTATAGGACACGGCCATAGCATGAACGCTATCTCAACCGCACATGAGAGCAGGAAGTCAGCGGGCTTTCAAGGATTGCTCGCACGAGTCCTCGACATCTCGTTGATTGTCGGAGGTGCAGTTGCAGCTTCACAGATTCGCTTTGAGGATCTGACAGGGAATCATGTTGATACAGGTTTCATCGCATTTGCCGCAGCTTTCGCTTTGGCACTGTTTCCAGTGTTCGGGGTCTATCAGTCGTGGCGAGGCCGCTCCATGCTCCGTCTCATTAGCCAGATCTCTCTCGCGTGGCTAGTCGTGCAAAGTTGCGGGCTGGTTTTAATGTTCTCCCTGCATCGGACGGATCTCATATCACGACTTTGGTTCGCCTACTGGACGGGCATGACCGGTGCGGCACTCATCGTTTCCCGATCATTGACGTATGCGCTGTTGCGCCGCATGCGTGACGCAGGCCTGAATTTGCGCAGTGTCGCGGTGGTTGGGCGCGGATCGCATTGTCAGCAGGTGGTGCGCAGCATCCAGGCAGCACGGGCGAGTGGCTTCCGGGTGTCAGCGGCATTCGACCTGTTTCCAAGTGCTGAGCGTTCTATCTCAAACACTCCGCTTTTCGATAAGTTCACCGAGTTCTCCGACTTCGTTCGAACCGAAAATCTTCAGGAAATCTGGCTTGCACTTCCACTGTCGGAAGAAAGCATGATTTCGCGCTGCTTGCAGGAATTCCGTGACGACCTGGTCAACATTCGCTTTCTTCCAGATGTGAGCAGCCTGGCGCTGTTCGACAGTAGCGTTATCGACCTGATCGGCGTGCCGGCTATCAATCTCGTTGCGTCGCCTTTGTCGTCGCATGCGTTACTAAAGAAAGAGATTTTCGATCGGCTATTTGCTATCGCCGCGTTGTTCTGCGTGGCGCCTCTGATGGTTTCCGTTGCAGTCGCAGTCAAGCTGTCTTCACCGGGCCCAGTCTTTTTTTCACAAAAGAGAAAAGGAGCCGACGGACAGGTCTTCAAGATCTACAAGTTTCGGACGATGCGAGTGCACGCTTGCGAGCCCGGTGTCGTCAAGCAGGCGTCACGCAACGACCCACGGATCACGCCGGTAGGCGCCTTCTTGCGGCGCACGAGTCTGGACGAATTGCCGCAATTCCTAAACGTGCTAAGAGGCGATATGTCGATAGTCGGGCCGCGCCCGCATGCCATTGAACACGACGAAATCTATCGGACGATCGTAGATGGATACATCCACCGGTACCGAATCAAACCTGGGATCACCGGATGGGCACAAGTGAACGGCTACCGCGGAGAAACGGACCGCGTCGAAAAAATGCAAAAGCGGGTCGAGCATGACCTGTACTACCTGAGGAATTGGTCCTTCGGGCTAGACATGAAAATCGTTTTAGCAACCGTCGTACGTGGATTTACGCATCGGAACGCGTACTAGGGCAACCTGAAAGATTCTGGCACAGCAATAACTAGAACAATGGCTAGCGCGTCTCGCTAACGAAGTCAGTTGGTACATCGACGACTCCAGCCAGCTGGCCAAAAAATTGAACAATACGAGGATTCATTCTATGGGCCATTCGAAGAAAATTTTTGAATACGGCGCTTGGCGTCAATATCGTCGGCACTTACACAGAGCTCTATGCGCCGCACTCTGTTACGGACTCCTGGCATGCGCAGCCGCGCCCGGCATGCGGATGCCCACATCAGCAACCTTGCCAACGGGAAACAGCGATGCACAAGGTCAGCAAGCGGCTCTGCAGATTCCGATCGTCGACATCAATACGGCATTGATCAAGAAGTTGCGCGATACCTCGGATCAGACGAGCACGGATCAAACCCGCCAATTGTCGGGACAGCCTGGCCCCTACACGCTCGGCGCAGGAGATGTACTGCAGATCACCGTCTGGGACCATCCCGAATTGGCAGCCGCATTGGGTACGCAGAACCAGAACAATTCCAGACCGTTCGATCCGGCCCAAGGCTTTGTGATCGACAACGGCGGAAACATACAGTTTCCGTACGCAGGCTCAATCCACGTAGCCGGTCTTCGCGTCGAACAGGCTCAACAAGCGGTATATGCGGAGTTGTCGAAAATCTTCATCAAGCCGCAACTCACCGTTCGAGTCACATCATTTCGCGCCAAGCAGATTTATGTGGACGGCGAAGTCAGGACCCCTGGCGCTGTACCGGTCAACGACATTCCGTTGACACTGTATGAAGCGATCAACCGTGCCGGTGGCTTCAGTACGGCCGCTGACCAAAGCCGGATGATCCTGGTGCGCAACGGCGTTTCATATCGCCTCAACCTCTCCAAGATGCTCGAGAGCGATCAAAACCCATCCAGGATCATGCTTATGAACGGAGATCTGCTGAGAGTCGTATCGCGTGACGACAACGGCGTGTTCGTCATGGGCGAAGTTAATAAGCCAGTAACAGCGCTACCGATGAAGAGCGGCAAGCTCACATTGAGCGATGCTCTCTCGCAAGCCGGCAGCCTGAACACCGCCAGCGCGGACGCGGCACAGCTCTACGTGATACGTGGATCGACAGATTCGCAGGCAGAGGTTTTCCATCTCGACGCGCACTCCCCGGTATCAATGATCCTGGCGAATCAATTCGAACTGCAACCGAAAGACGTGGTGTACGTCGACGGCAACGGCCTCGTGCGTTTTAGCCGCGTGTTGAGTCTGCTTCTCCCAGCCATCAATGCGGGTCTAACTACGGCGATTGTGACGAAATGATCGATACGGTACTCATAGTCTGCGAGGGCAACCTCTGCCGCAGTCCGATGGCGCAAGGGCTTCTGCAGCGGGAACTGTCCGACATCGAAGTGGCGTCAGCGGGTCTTTCCGCTGCCAAAGGCGCACCGATGGACCGCTTCGCGCGCGAGATGCTATCGGACCGGGGGATCGATATGTCCTCCCACGTAGCCAGACGTCTCAACGAGCGAGTGTGTGGCGCAGCTGACCTGATTCTTGTGATGGAGTTGGCTCAGAAGCAGGCAATCGAAAAGTTCTATCCGACTGCGCGCGGTCGGGTCTACCGATTGGCAGATGCCGATCACGTCGATGTGCCGGATCCGTTTGGCCGATCAGCGCGCATCTACGATCAGGCAATGGTTTTGATTGAACGCGGTGTGCTGGATTGGACAAGGCGCATTGTGGATCTGTCCCGGGGCTTGCGTGCATAAGACGATGAGGCCGGTGAATCGCGCGAATAAACCGTTGAAATACGAGCTTACAAAAAAATGAAAAATCAATTTTCCCGTGACGAGGACGAAATTGACATCCGTGCACTCATAGATGTCATTTTCAAGAATAAGAAGTTGATAGTTTCGGTCACTATCCTGTGCATGCTCGTCGGGGTCATGTACGCATTACTCGCACCGCCGATTTACCGTGGCGACATCACGGTTCAGGTGGAAAACAACTCGGACCTTGCAGGCGCGGCGGCCGGCAACCTGATGAGCGGATTGACGTCCCTGTTCGACATCAAATCAACGGACGACGGCGAAATGCAGATCCTCGACTCGCGACTTGTCACCGCAAACATGGTCGACGAGTTACGCCTCTACATCGACGCCAGACCCAAATACTTTCCGTTACTGGGGGCATTCATCGCGAAGCATCGAACTTCGTTGTCTCAGCCGGGAATTCTCGGCGTAGGCGGCTATGCCTGGGGCTCGGAAAGCATAGTGGTCGACCAATTCGACGTGCCTGGTGAGTTTGAAGAAGATAAGTTCTCCGTCACCGCGCTGGGCAACAATCGGTATGGGCTTTCGGGCAGCGATCTTGACGCCGATGTCATGGGCGTGGTCGGTGTGCCCTTGCTGGTGAACACCTCCTCCGGGCCGATCAAGCTGCTGGTGTCGCAGTTAAGCAGCCGGGAAAACGCAAAATTCGAGCTGAGGCGCTATTCCCGAATTCAAATCCTCGAGCAGTTGCGAAAGGATCTGGTGATTACAGAGATGGGCAAGGATCAATCCGGCGTCATCGGTGTGACCTATGACGACCAGGATCCAGCCCGCGCAGCGGCAGTATTGAACAAGATCGCGGAAAACTACGTCACGCAAAATGCCGACCGCAAGGCGGCGGCGGCGGAAAAGTCCCTCGTTTTCCTTAAAAGCCAGCTTCCGGACGTAGAGCGCGGCCTGAGGCTGGCTGAAGACCGTCTCAATGCCTATCAGAACCGCCACAAAGTCGTTGATCTCAGCGAGCAGGCGAAGGCCGTGCTGGGGCAGGCCGTCGAGGCGCAGTCCAGTCTGTTCCAACTCGAGCAAAAACGTAAGGAACTCGCAACCATCTACAGCGCTCAGTATCCCGCCGTGCTCGCACTGGATCAACAAATCGCCGCCGCGCGCGCGCATATCGACAACTTCAACGAGTCGATCCAGCGCCTTCCTGACGATCAGCAAAATATCGTCCGACTGAATCGTGACGTGACTGTTCAAACAAGCCTGTATGTCGGATTGCTCAATAGCGTTCAACAACTGCAACTTGCTACGGCAAGCAAGATTGGAAACGTCCGCGTAATCGACCACGCACTGGTCGCCGACAAACCGACGAAGCCGAAGAAAGCCCTCGTTATTGCTTTGGCAGCCGTCATCGGGTTGTTTGGCGGAATCGGATTCGCCTTGGCACGCTCAACGTTGTTTGGCGGGCTGACTGACCCCATGGATATCGAACGTGATCTGTCTCTTGACGTCATTGCGACTATCCCGCTGAGCGATACCCAGCGTCAACTGACGCGAGTCAGGGAACGAGGCGGCCGTCGCGGTCCGTCGATTCTCGCACTGGCGCGACCGCAAGAGCCGGCAGTCGAAGCCATTCGAAGTCTCTGCACCGCGTTGCAGTTCGCGCTGCTGGAGAACCCGAAGAATAACGTCATTTTGATGACTGGACCTTCGGTCGGTATCGGCAAGTCATTCACATCCGCAAATCTCGCGACTCTGCTGGGAATGTCCAAGAAACGCGTGCTGTTGATGGACGTGGATCTTCGCCGGGGCCATCTGGCTGCTGAGTTCGACGTGTCCGGCAAGGTCGGTCTCTCCAACGTGCTCCGGGATGACATGCCGCTGGAAGCGGCCATCATCAAAGACGTGTCTCCGAACGTGGACTTCCTCGCTACGGGTCCGTTGATGGCGCAGCCGGTGGAGTTACTGTCTTCGGGCGGCATCGCCAAAATTCTTGCAGACGTCTCCGGCCGATACGACATTGTTCTTCTAGATGCACCGCCGGTGCTTCCGGTCACAGATGCCACAGTCTTCGCGCCTTTCGCCGGAATTGTTCTTCTGGCGGCACGTTCGGGCATGACTAGCAGCGGCGAGCTTCTCGAATCCGCAAAGCGAATCGAACGCGTCGGAGCAAAGATCACCGGCATCGTCTTCAACGGCTTCAAACCAAGCTTGCGCTCTGCACAGTACGGGGACTATGGCGGCTATGCGTATCTGAGTAACGCGTCGGACACATGAAATGAGCGACTGGTTCGCGATGGGCCGCGCTAGAAATCCTTGCCGTAACAGCGCGACAAGCAAGGGGAACACTAACGTCTTATCCGTAACACCGGGCGTCGCGCAGACCGCGTAACAGTCCGCAGCTTTCCTCCATTAAAAAACTTATCAAGCGACGAGACCAACGCTATGTCATTCGATGTCGTTTCCATTATTGGACTGGGTTATATTGGGTTGCCCACCGCTGCGGCGTTTGCCGCGCGCCGAAAGAAGGTTATCGGCGTCGATGTATCGCAGCGCACGGTCGATACGATTAACAAAGGTGAAATTCATATCGTCGAACCAGAGTTGGACATGCTGGTTCACGCTGCGGTGACACAAGGATATTTGCGCGCAACACAGACGCCAGAGCCGGCCGACGCATTTCTTATCGCCGTTCCAACACCATTTTGTGACGGGAATAAACCCGATCTGAGTTATATAGAGGCGGCAAGTCGTTCAATTGCTCCCGCGCTTAAAAAAGGGGATATCGTCGTTCTCGAATCGACCTCACCTGTGGGAGCGACCGAGAAGATGTCGGCGTGGCTGGCCGAGTGTCGTCCCGATCTGACCTTCCCTCAGCATTCAGGCGAGCAGTCCGACATACGCATCGCGCACTGTCCGGAACGCGTACTCCCAGGACACGTCATCCGCGAACTCGTACAAAACGACCGCGTGATCGGCGGCATGACCCGTCGATGCGGCGAGTTGGCTCGCGAGCTCTATCAAATCTTCGTTCAGGGCGACTGTATTCTGACGGACGCCCGCACCGCTGAAATGTGCAAGCTCTCTGAAAACGCGTTTCGTGACGTCAACATTGCGTACGCGAATGAATTGTCGATGATCTGCGATCGGCTCGATATCAACGTGTGGGAACTCATCCGCCTCGCCAATCGCCACCCTCGCGTAAGTATTCTCCAGCCTGGGCCGGGTGTCGGAGGGCATTGCATCGCAGTCGACCCATGGTTCATCGTCGACTCGGCGCCTGAAGAAGCCAAACTGATTCGGGCCGCCCGTGGCGTGAACGACGGTAAACCCCACTACGTTATCGATCAGACAAAGCGCTTGGCGGCCCGCTTCAAAACACCTGTGATTGCCTGCCTCGGACTCGCATTCAAGGCCAACATCGACGACTTGCGCGAGAGTCCCGCGATAGACATCGTAAGTCAACTCGCGGACGAGCATGTGGCGGACATCGTTGTTGTCGAACCCAACGTGTCGGTTCTTCCGGACGCGCTTCGCGGCAAGGTTGAGTTAACCAGCCTCGCGAGCGCAATTGAGGCGGCCGATATTGTTCTGTTGCTGGTCGATCACCGCGAGTTCAAGGACATTAACCGGCGCCGCTTGCAGTCGAAGCTTCTTGTCGATACACGGGGAATCTTCGCGTGATGAAGCAAGGAAACGCGAGCGCGGTGCGCCGACGTCTCAGCTTCGACGCGCTGGCCGGCGCCGTGTCCGTTGAACGCATCGAAGCCCTGATTTGTACCGGATCGCCAGGACTTTACCGCGTGGTCGTTTTCTTCGCGGTTCAGCATGTCTATTCGCTTGCAGAACTCGGACGGACTGCGTCGAGCATGTCGATCGCGCAGATGGCTGCGTTCTTTACTGCAATCGGATGGGCGACATTGATACTGGTGCGTGTGCCAGCGGCCACGACCGAGCAGGGCGCAATCGCAGCATTTTATCGAGTTGGGACGATGAGTCTTGCCACGACTGTCTTGTGCACCCTTCTCGCACTGACAATCGCCGTCTTCAAAACAGTTCAGTTCAACCTGTGCGCATTTGTAGCATTGCTGTGGGGTTGGACGGCTTACCAGATCGCACGCCACTACTTTGTTGCTCTAAAGCGCTTCCGCGTCGCGATTGCCTTTGATGTCGCGCTGCTCGCCAGCTCGGGGGGCATGCTGGCCCTTTGCCATCGTGGCGGACTGTCGGCCGCCAACGCGCTGGCAATGGCACTTGGCGCAATTGCCATTGCGATGTTCGTGCGAATTGGCCGACCAGCGCTAGAAGTGTTGCCAAAGAGACTGGACATCGAAGGGCTTCAGTTCGGACTTACAAATTTCTTGTCTGGTGGGATTCCATTGGTCTTCGTGCCGGCCGCGACAGTCATGTGTGGCGCGACGTTCTCCGGGACGCTATCGCTGCTTTCGTCAGTTACCGCGATCGGGATGCTACTGCCCCGCGCGATATCGATGACGCAGTTGGCAGATCTCGCCAAGCGTACCGCGGCCTCGCTTTCCCTCGACGAATCGCTTCGTACGATGAGCCGCAATATTGGTTGGTGTAACGCAGTGACGCTGGTTTTCAACGTCATTCTGGTCCTGCTGGTAGCCGCGCAGCAGGTATACGGCGCCGCACATCAGTCGGGCGTCATCGTTGCCGGACTGTTGCTTGCAACCCAATGCGCGGTCGGCATGATGGGTATCGCAAGCAGCAGCATCATGATGGTGTTCGAGCGAGGCGGGTCGGCGGCGAAAATAAACGTCTTTACGACGTCGGCATTTGCATTGCTCGCTGTTCCTTGCTATGCATACGGCGGCCAAAGCGGCCTCATGATGATTCTTTGCGCGGCGATAGCGATCACGGTCTGGCGTAATTGGCTGATCAGACGTTGCGCCCGCCAGATTCATAGCCAATACGTCAATCTCTGCGGATCGGCCGCTGTTTCCGATGTGAAATGCCAGGTACAACCGCTAGCCTGTGGAGCGTCCCGATGAACGCCAGCATTGCGTCTGTACCGTCCTATCGCGAATCGCAACTGACCGGATGGCATTCCGTGGGCGCGTGGGCGATTTCATTCTCCTATCTACTGTTTTGCATCAGCGATACGCTTCTATCACTTGAAGTGGACGGATCCCAGTTCGTGAAGCTTGGTGCGTTTGTCTTGCTGGCCTTCGCGATTTTGCTTCGTCCGAGATTTCACAAGCTCATCGCGCTGATCGTCCCTTTCATGTTGACACTCTACATAGCCATGTGGCGAACATTCAACGTCAATGCCGGTGGGGAGGAGTTTATGCGGTTTCTCGCACCCATGGCGATCACCGTGGCGATGTTCGCGTACAGAAGCAAGCTTTCGCCGGTCATTTTCATGTTCTTTGCTGTCGTATTGAGCAACGACTTCTTTCAATGTTACTTTTACCTTGCTTATGGATTGAAACTTCCGCTGTTCCTACCGGTTAAATTTGATTCTGGCCTGTATCTGAGAGCACAAGGATGGATCGGATTCTTCTCGGAATTTAGTTTCATCAATTTCTGCGGGTTTCTTGTGTGCCGTCACTACCAGCCGACCCAGCGATCACAGGGAGCGGCGTGGATTTTTCTAACATTTGCCCTCCTGGGTGTCTCATTCAAAATCTTCGCAACGATAGCGGTGTATTTCATCGTCGCACGAAAGCTGCCCCTACGCTCCTTCATCGCGGCGTTATCGGCGATTGGCGTCGCGCTGTTTGCGCTGATGGCGGGACTGCTTGATCCGTTAATCAAGATCGCAATGGCCAAAATCTCCTTCTACGTCGTGGCAGGAAATTCGGCGCGCGCGGAGTCGTATCGCGTGATGTTCCAGTCGCTGATGAAAGGGAACATTTTCGGTGAAGGGCTCGGCTCCTTTGGTGGACCGGCTTCCGTCAAGTACCACTCCCCGCTTTACAGCATCTATCACTTCAACTGGTACGGGCTCGGAAGTACCCTGACGACTACCGATACGTTCTATCCGCATCTTTTCGTTGAACTTGGTGTATTGGGCGCGATATTGTGGCTCGCATTTATGATCCTGTACGGACAGGTTAGCAAGCGTCGACATGTCTGGCTATTTTTGGTCGGTGCTTTCTGCTTCGACAACATCTTCTCAATGTCATTTGTTTCAGCGTCCTATGTCTTTTCAGCGCTAATGCTCATGTATCTGTTTTCAGACAATGGATCCTCGATCTCGCGGTCTTCTTTGGCTACGGGGAAACGTGACGGAGCCAGGCGATGAGCATTCGAGTATTGCAGGTAGGGCCGGGGCGTGGACAAAAGGGAGGCATAGCGTCGGTACTTTCTCAGTTAGCCAAGCGTCGGGATCAGCTCGAGCAGGCCGGCGTCTGCGTTTCGTTCTTTGAAACGCACGGGTTTCAAAATCTCAGTGGTCTGCTGGCGTTTTTCCTAGTCGATATGCCGTCCTTTGTGCGGGCCACTATCCGGGTTGACGTTGTGCATTTCCACGTCTCCGAACGCGGATCGTTCTATCGGAAGTTTGCGCTCTTCGTTGCCGCGAGACTGTTCGGCAAACGCACTGTATTTCAGCTACATTCCGGGAATTTTGAACGCTTCGTTCAACATGCGGACTGGGTGACTCGTCTGCTAGCGGGATTGTTCCTTGGTAAGGCTGACTGCGTCATCGCCGTTTCAACGCCTATAGCAAAGTGGCTTCAACACTGGCGCCGCACCGATGCAGTCCAGGTCGTCGGGAATATGGCGCTTGATGCAGAGCACGGCGAGCCAACGGCTACTCCCCTTGCTTATTCGAGGCCGTACATTGCTTTTACCGGGCGCTTGAGCGAAGCGAAGGGACTCGATGAACTAATTCAAGCAGTCGCCGATCTGGTCCGCAGAGGGCGGGATATCGAAGTCCGGGTGGCAGGAACCGGTGACATGCTGCGCTGGCAGCGCATCGCTGCGGCGCACGGAGTCGATGAGCGTGTAGTCTTCGAGGGATGGCTCGATGGCAACGCAAAGTTGGCGTTTTATCGCGGAGCACGTCTATTCTGCATGCCAAGCCATTTCGAATCGTTCGGCATTGCCACACTCGAAGCAATGTTTTGCGGTCTACCGGTCGTGGGCACACGTCTGGGCGGCTTTATCGATCTCGTTGAAGACGGTGTCAGCGGATATCTGGTCGACGTGCACGACTCGCGTGGGCTAGCGGAGGCGATATGCAGACTGGTCGACGATCCGGAACATGCAATGCGTATGGGTTCCGCAGGACTGAATCGCGCTCAAACCTGCTTTCGGGCCGAATCGATCATTGATCGATATGTTGATTGCTATAGGCGGGTCGATGCACGTGGGAGGAGCGAACGATGAATCTGAAACGTTACGTCACAGCCGTCTATCTATCGTTCTTTGCAGCCTGCTCAATCGCTCAAACGGTTGATGATCCGGCGCGACGGCTTGCTGGCTTTCAAACGCTGTTTGCTACGAATTGGGCGCACGGTTTCGACCCTGCGGTTGACATTCAAAGTCCCGATACTCGTGACCTTATGATAGTCAATGATCCGCTATCTCCAGATCGACATGCAGTCAAAGTCAGCATCCGACGCAGCGAGGATTTCTCTCGTGTCGCCAATGGCACGCCACGCGGCGAATTGGTGTTCGCACGGGCCGCGAAAATCGCTTCTGGGCACGAGTATCTCATTGAATGGTCGACGCTGCTGCCGGCAGATTTTGTATTCGACGATGAACAGATGCAAATCATAATGCAGATTCACCAGACGGACACTTGGGGCGGTTCTCCACCGCTCATGTTGCAACTGCAAGGGGGCGATTACCTGTTCTCAGAACGCGGTGGGGATGACACCAAGCACGGTCATGACATTCTTCTGCCCGGCGCGGGCGCGGACCGCGGGAAATGGGTCCATTGGATTCTACGTTATCAACCCGATTCGACTGGCGATCGTGCAGTAACCGATTTATGGAAGAACGGGGTGCACGTATTCGCTTCTCGCGGTTTCCCGAATGCGTATCCTCACGAACACCACGCCTATTTGAAGCTTGGAGTCTATAAACCAAGCTGGCAAAATTTTCATTCTCGGACTAGCGAGACTGGATTGTTTTATGGACCTGTCTCTATCTCGGAGCGCGCGGGGACGAGCGAATGACTATCCATCTCGACGCCGGCCCGCTCGCCGATGCGCTGGTTATGCAGTGCCGCGCGACCGGCTACGCCGGCTATGACCCTTTCGACGGCCTCAATAGCGTATTGTTCGAGAAGCTAGGACTTGGCTCTCTGCCGTTCGCAAAGATTGCATGGCTGCAGTTTCACAAACGCAGCCTCGCGAACTTGCGCCCGTTTGTCGGCGTTGCGCGCCGCCGCAACCCCAAAGGCATCGCGTTGATCATCCTTGGACTTCTGGAACGTGAACGAAGGGTGGGCGACGGATGGGCAATTGAAGAAGCTGTTGGGCTCGCAGATTGGCTGCTCGAACAGCGTTGCGATCGGGAGAAATGGACGCACAGTGCTTGGGGTTACCACTTCGACTGGGCCGCGCGCGCTTTCTTCGTGCCTCGCGGCACACCTAACGCAATCACCACATGTTATATAGCCCGAGCGCTTACCGCACTCGGAGATGAAACCGGCGAGCGGCGATTTATAGATGCGGCGGCAGATGCCGGTTTCTTTATCGATTCACTCTACCGGGAGGAGGATGGCTATTACGCATACATCCCTGGTGAGTCCGCATTTGTGCACAACGCCAACTTGTGGGCGGCTGCGGTTGTCGGCGAAACCGCGAGTCGCGTGGGTAACGGTGCGCTGATGCAGCGCGCGCTCAGCGCTGCCCGCCGCTCGGTAGCAATGCAGCGTGAGGACGGTGCCTGGCGCTACGGCACTCGCGACCATCATTCGTTCGTGGATGGTTTTCACACCGGCTATAACCTGGAAGCATTGTCGGCGCTAGGACGATCGGCAGGAACTGAGGAGTTTAGCGACGCCATCGGCCGCGGAATGACCTACTACCGACAGAATTTCTTCTTGCCAGATGGCACCGTTAAATACTACGACAACGCTGTCTGGCCGCTCGATACGCATTCGGTAGCTCAGGCATTGCTTACGCTGCTGAACGTTGGCGCGTCCGATGAAGATCACCGGTTAGCGACTCGAGTTTTCAAGCGAGCGCTGAACACGCTCTATATGCCGCGTGAGCGCCGTTTCATGTACCAGAGAGGAAGACTGACGAAGAATCGAATCAACTATTTACGCTGGACCCAGGCGTGGGCCTTCTACGCCATAGGGACATACGCAAACAGCGCGCGATTCAAGTGAGAGAAAGAAAAAATCGAATATTCCTGGGGGGAAGACAGTGAAACGTATCGAGCTATTTGGATGCCCGATGGACATTGCCACTATGCAGGAGACCGTAAACATCATTGGCGATCGCATTGAGGCCCGGCAGTTTACTCAGCACGTTGTGGTTAATGTTGCGAAGCTCGTCAACATGCAGACAGACAGCGTACTTCATTCGTCGGTCCGTGCTTGCGACATTGTAAACATCGACGGCATGGGTGTAGTTTGGGGTGCACGCCTGTTGGGTCACGCCGTGCCGGAGCGAGTGGCGGGAGTCGATCTCTTCGACCGTCTCTTGCAGATGGCGGCGGCACGCGAGCTGCCTGTATTCCTCCTCGGCGCAACTGACGAGGTGGTGGCACGGACTGCGGCGGTCGTAACGCTGCGACACCCCGAACTGAGAATCGCTGGTTACCATCACGGATACTTTTGGGATGACGAAGAGGGTATGGTCGAGACGATTCGGAAATCTGGCGCCAAGCTCCTCTTCGTCGCGATCACATCGCCAAAGAAAGAAAGCTTTATCAATCGATGGCAAGATCGTCTCGGCGTCGATTTCGTAATGGGTGTCGGCGGGACTTTCGACGTCGTCGCGGGCAAAGTACGTCGGGCTCCGCAATGGATGCAACGCCACGGTCTGGAATGGGCTTACCGGGTCATTCAGGAGCCGAGGCGTATGTGGAAGCGCTATTTCATCACTAACAACAGGTTCGCGGTGATGTTGTTGAGGGCACGACTCGCCTCCGCATTCAAGCGGATGGCAGGCGAACACTGAGACTCACCATGGAACGTGACCGCAGTGCTCCCGGTGAGTGCTGTTTAAACGACTGGGCAGATCGGCTGATTAGCAGGCCGATCTCTTCGAAGCGAAACTGGGGAATGGTGCCGTCGGACAGCCGCTTGTTTTGCAGACGCCACGGCGCCTAACCTTCTGTGCAACTTGAATCTACTCGTACCGTAACTCGGTGTATCACTCCTTCCGCCATAACGCCAACACCCTCGCCAACCCCGCCTGCGGACGCACGAACAACAACCCCTGCACCAGCGCCTCCGGCCATCGGTTCAGCCACTGAAACTGTTCTTGAGTATCGACGCCGCTCACCACCACCCGCATATCGAGTGCGTGCAGCAGGTCCATGATCGCGGTCATCACCGCCGCGCCGCGCCTGTCGCCCGGAACTGCCGCCATCAACTCGCGCGCGACAATGACGGTGTCGACGTCGAGCGACCCGAGCGATGCCAGCGACGACGCGCCATTACCCCACTTGCCTATTGAAAGAGCAACACCCGCTTCGCGAATACCTTCAGTCAACGTACGCAAAGACAATAGCTGTGCTGCTTCTACGCTATCGGTAACTTCAATCTCAAGCAGAGACGCCGGCACGCCATACGAATCAGCCACTCGCACAAGTTCTTCTGCGAACGAATCGAGCAACGCCACTTGAGCGGGCACCGTGACCGCAATGGGCTGCGACGGCAACTTCGCGGCGAGAGCGTCGCGCAATTCACGGCAAACGCTGTCCACGACGAATGAAACCAACTCGCGCGCAATTCTCGGATCTTCGAGCGGCATCATGAAAATGCCGGGCAACAGCAAGCCGTAATCCGGATGCGTCCATCGAACTTGCGCTTCAAGGCGCGCCAATACGCCACTCGCAGCGCGATAAGCGCCTTGAAACACGAGATGGAATTCGCCCGCATGCAGTCCATCGCGAACACGGCGTTCGAGTTCGCTCAGGCCCAAGGAAGCATCGCCGGAAGTGTCCGCGTTATTCTGGGCAGCACGGTCGATGCGTGCGTCCAACGTGATTGCAAGCGATACGGGTTGTGCATAGTCGAGCGCGTACATGGCGGAAGCGTGATACTCAACCCCATCCACATATGCACATGTCGTGCCAAGTACACCGGTTTAATACGTAAAGAGAGTGGAATAAGAATGAGAGAACCACGCCGTACGGGTATTCTCGGGGAAAATAAAAAACCCGCCGCGTAGCGGATTTTATTTGCCAAACGTTTGCGCGAATCCGTATGTAACGTAGCATTCCACGTGACGTTACGCTGCTTCGCTCGCCACGTGATTGCGTGCGAACTCGTCCAGCAGGACAATTTGACCGAGCCGAATAGATTGACTAGTATCAATGCCAACCGCAGCACGTAAAGACTAATAACACCCACACAGTACTCAGACCAGCTCGATGCTAGAAATCCCGCTTTCAGACGCCGATTGGGCCCGCGTCCAAAGTCTTTTCCCCGTGCTTTCTTCAACACGTGGACGCCCTCGCCGCAGCGATCGCGACATCCTCAACGCGATACTCTGGTTGCAGCAACGAAAAGAAAAATGGCACAGACTTCCGTCGACTTTCCCGCCGCAACAGACTTGCTATCTTCGGTACATGGCGTGGAAGAAGACGGGTGTGCTGGAACAGGTGAACGAGCGCCTTCCTCTGCACGACCCGGAAATTTCGAACGTTTGAATAATACGGTTTAATTCGTTCGAGTCCCGAAACGACGGGGAAGTAACGCGCTTTCTAGAACGCGGACACGTTGAACGGACCGCCGTTATGGCCAAGCGCGCCGGTATAAGTCGCGTTGTTGCCAAAACTCGTCTTGTTGCCGAACGTGTATCCCGCCTCTGCAAAAGGCCCATTGTTTAAGAGCTTCTTCCAGACGAGGTCGTTTTCGTAACGCGTGCCGGTCGCACTGCCCGCGTAGAAAATCAGTTGTTTGAAGTTATTTGTATTGGTCCAACTGCCCTTTTCCGTGTTCAGCCAAGCGCTGGTGTACGGGTCGCTGTAAATCGCTGCGGCGTGGCGCGCTACCGTGTTCTAGAACCCGGCCGTGAACTTGCCGAACGTGTCGCTCTCAACGCCCACCCATGCATCGCGGTCGAAGATCTGACCGGGATCTGCCATCGCACCGTCGCTCACGCGATACTCCGCTTCGAGCTTGAAGATTGCTCGGAGGCCGGCAGAACCGACGATAGTCAGACCAATTCTTCACCCTCTTTCTCGGGCACGCGGTAAACGTCAGGCGATTCGATTCGCCCTTGACCCACTACAACGCGGCAGCAAACGCTTCGCGAGGCTCTTCTTCACGCAGGATGTAGCCGAGTCCGCGCAACGTCATGATCTTCGCGCTCGACGCCGTGAGATGTTTGCGCAGACGGTGGATATAAATATCGATGGCGTCCGCGCTGGGTTCGTCGTCGAGTGTGAAGACTTTGTCCATCAGCGTCGCCTTGGAGACTGTCTTACCCTGTTTCAGCATCAACGTCTCGAGAATGGCATGTTCGCGGCGGCGCAACGGCAAAGGCTCGCTTTGCAGCAAGAATTCACGCGAGTCGAACAGATAACGCAAGTCGCCGCACTCGATCGACTGGCCTTTGTCGCCGGCCGCCTGGCGCCGGATCAACGCTTTGATGCGCGCTACGAGTTCGCGTGCGTCGAAGGGCTTGACGACGTAGTCGTCGGCGCCGGCGGAGAAGCAGGCCACCTTGTCGTCGGTCGAGCCATTCGCAGTGAGCATAAGCACCGGCACATTGTCGCGTTTGCGGCGCAACCGCGCGAGCACGTCCTTGCCGCCGATGCCGGGCAAGCGCAAATCGAGCAACACTGCGTCGTAGCATTGCAGGTCGAGCAGCGTCTCGGCCCGTTCGCCGTTCTCTGCCCAGTCGGTCACAAAGTCCTCGACCTGCATCAGGTTCATCACCCAGCGCGCGAGGTCCGCATCGTCTTCTACGAGCAGCAGTTTCATCGTCCTTCCTTTATGCAGTCGCGCATCATGTTGCGGCGGTCCAGATTCGCATTCCCACCGTGGCGACGAGGCCGATACCATTCTCGCCAGATTCGAGCGTGACGGTACCGCCCTGGCGATGGGCAATCTCGCGCACGATCGGCAGGCCGAGCCCGGTGCCGTCTGCATGACTCGACGCGCGATAGAAGCGTTCGAACACTCTCGCCCGCGCCTCGGGCTTGATACCCGGTCCATTGTCGATCACTCGCACGATGGCCATGTCATTACGACGGGTGGTCTGCACGGTGACGCGGCCGCCAGCCTGGGTATAACGCAGCGCGTTGTCGACAAGATTGGTGACGAGCGCCGCAGTCAACGCCTCGTCGCCGGTCACGATCATTCCGTCTTCCAGCTCGGCACCCAGATCGATTTCACGAGACTGCGCGAATGCAATCAACTCCTCCAGCACACCCGCGATCGATGCACTGAGATCAACGCGTTCGCACGCACTGGCAGGCGCGGCGGACTCAGCCTGCGCGAGCAGCAGAAGTTTGTCGGTCAAGGTGGTCAGCTTGCGGCTGCTCTTGTGCATGCCCGCCAGCGCTTCTGCGAGAGGTGCGTCGCGGTTTTCCCGTTGCCTCGCAAACTGGATTTGCGCCACCAGCAGCGTGAGCGGCGTGCGCATCTGATGTGCGGCATCGGAAATGAATTGCCGCTGAGTCGCTGCCTGCTGACCCATGCGCTCGATGCACTGGTTGATTGCATCGACGATCGGTCTCAGTTCGACATGCAAGCGCGCAACACGTATTGGCTGTAGCTGCGACGGGTTGCGATCGGCAACGTCGTCTTTCACTTTCATCAGGGGACGCAACTCGAATGTCAATCCGAGGTACACGAACACCATCGCGAGCACGAGCGTGAGAACCTCGCCGAATAGTTGCGGACGCAGCAGGCGCCACACCATCGCATCTCGCGAGCCCTCGGTTTTCGCAACCGCGACGATGACTTCTTCCGTGCGTCCGGTGTCGTAAAGCTGCCGGACGTAGGCGACTGCGCGCACGGCGCGGCCGTCTTCAAGATGGGTCACGTAGAGCGTCGGGTTGTCACCGGTGTGCGGCGGCAATGGCAACTCCAGGCTGCCCGCCACCAGGCGGTGGCCGCTCGCCTCGACGCGATAGAACACGCTGTCCTGTTCCGGCGATTCGAACAGTTCAAGCGCAGCCGGCGGAATCTGGATTGAGACGTTGCCATTATCCCAATCGATATCCTCGCCGATGATACGCATCGACGAGAGCAACGCATTGTCCTGCACGAGGTCCGCCGTGGTCTGCGCGTTGCGATACGAAATCACGCCGGAAATGGAAACGAACGCCGCCAGTGGCAGCAGTAGCCACCACAGCAAGCGTCCGCGCAAGCTGCCTGAAAACATGATGCGTCGTCCCTCTCTAAAGGATGCCGGCGCGCCTCGTCGAGAGAGAAGCGGCCGGCTTCCGCCTTACGGTTTCACTTCATTGACGAACTGATTGGTGAACGTCCTCGACAAATCGATATGACGACCCTTCACCGAAGGGTTGAAACCCGCCAGCACCTTGAGCACCGTTTCCGGCCCGTCGGCGGGCATCTTGCCGTCGGCGGTGTACATCGGCAGCGAGGCCTTCAACGCGCTCACATAGAGCGCCTTGTCATTGCCGATGTAGTCTTTCGGCATCTGCGCGGCGATCGCTTCGGCGCTATGTGTATTCAGGTATCGCAACGTCTTCACAAACGCGCGCGCCAGTTTGGCCGCCTCCTGCGGGTGCTTGTCGAGCCACGCGCTCTGCACATACAGGCTTGAGGCCGGATACGTCCCACCGAGCGCGGCGCGCGTGCCTTCGACATTACGCATGTCCACGAGTACCCTGGCGTCGCCGGATTTGGTTAGTTGCGAGACCGTCGGCTCGGTGGTCATGCCCGCGTCGATACGGCCTTGCCGGATCGCGGCGATAAAGCTGTTATCCGCGCCAACCGGCAGCACCGTGTACTGTGAACGCGGCACGCCCTTGAGGCTGGCGAGGTACTGAGTGAGAAAGTTGGTCGAAGAACCGAGCCCCGTCACGCCGAGCGTTTTACCCTTCACGTCGGCCATGCTTCTGATCGAACCGGCCGCCCTGGTCGCGACCATCTCCACTTCGCCGGGCACCTGGCCTAACACGACGATCGCCTTGATTTCCTTACCCTTGGCTTGCAGATCGATCGCGTGATCGTAGAAGCCGACCACGGCCTGCACGCCGCCCGCGAGCAGTTCGTTCTCCGCATCGACGCCCGCCGGCTGCGATTGCAGTTCGACGTCGAGTCCTTCCGCCTTGAAGTAGCCAAGCTGTTCGGTCAGGCGTGCGGGCAGATAGATGAGCTTGGTAATGCCGCCCACCATGATGACGATTTTTTCGGGCGAGTCCGCCCGCGCGGGCGCAGCCGGCTGGGCCAGCAGGAAGATCGCGAGCGACGCCGCGACGGCGGCATGGACGACGCGCGCAACGCGCGTCACAGCATGAGGCATGGTGGGGATGTCTCCGTTGTTTTTCCGCATCCGCGGTCGGCGCCTGAAGGATCGCCTGCAAAAATTCTAGGCGTGCGAACCCTTCTCAAAGCTTTCGCCAATGCCTTTGCGGGCCTGATTGCGGGTTTGTCCTGAGTCGCGTCGAAATAGCGGCTTCAACCGGCCTTAAAACGCTCTGCCGCGGCTCGCGGAAACACCACGCTGATGTGTACGCCTTTTCCGCCCTCGCCCGGCTTGAGCGCGATCTCGCCGTGATGGGCGTCCGCGATTTCACGCACGATGGCGAGGCCCAAGCCGGTACCCTCCGTATCCGCCGACGCCCGGAAGAACGGCTCGAACACGCGGCTGCGCGACTCGGCCGGAATGCCGGGACCATCGTCCAGCACGGTCACGGTGACCGTATCGGCGTCCGCGCTCACGCCCACGGTGACGTGACCGCCGCTGCCCGTATAGCGGATCGCGTTCTCCGCGAGATTGGCAATCAACGCCTGCAATAGCCCGCGATGCCCCGCCACCGGCGCGGCACCGTTCAGCTCGGCGCCAAGATCGATGTCTCTGGCCTGCGCGAGCAACGCGAGGTCCTCCACGACTTCCAATGCGAGCGGCACCAGGTCCACCGTTTCCACGGCGAGCTGCGTGTTGTCGGCGGCCTCGGCTTGCGCGAGCAAAAGCAGCTTGTTCGTGAGACCCACCATCGAACGATTGCTGCGATGCATGGCGGCCAGTGCTTCGTCGAGCGCGGGATTCAAGTCCTCCTGCTGGCGGGCGAACTGCAATTGCGTGCCGAGCAAAGTGAGCGGCGTGCGCAACTGATGGGCGGCATCGGCGATAAAGCGGCGTTGCGCGGCCACCTGCACGCCGAGCCGCGCGATGCATTGATTGATTGCCTCCACGATCGGCCGCAACTCGGTATGCAGACGCTCGACGCGAATCGGCTCCAGTTGCATCGGGTCGCGATCCGCCACCTCGTCCTTCACTTTCATCAGCGGCCGTAACTCGAACGTGAGGCCGATGCAAACCAACGCGACGGCCAGCACGATCATCTCGATCTGCCGCACGAGTTGCGGTTGCCACAATTGCTGAGCCATGGCGTCACGCGAGCGCACGGTTTTGCCGACCGTCACGCGCACGCGGCGCGTCGCGCCGTTGTCGTACATGAGACGCACGAGGTCGGCCGCCCGCACATCGTGGCCGTGCAGATGGGTGTCGTAGTGATCCGGCGTATCGGGCGCCTGCACCGGACGCGCGGGGAAATCAGGTGTTCCCGCGAGCAGCCGTCCGTCGTCGACCTGCACGCTGTAGAACACCTGATCGCGATAAGGAGACGCGAATACTTCGAGCGCGGCGGGCGGCACATCCACGCGCAGGAAGCCATCCACCCATTCCACTTCGCCCGCGATCATGCGCGCCGACGAAATCAACTGATTGTCCTGCACCAGATCCGCCGTGCGCCGCGCATTGTCGTATTCGGCCTTGCCGGTCACGAACACGTACAACGCGAGTGGCACCAGCAGC
This sequence comes from Paraburkholderia sp. BL18I3N2, assembly GCF_003001875.1. Lineage (NCBI taxonomy): Bacteria > Pseudomonadati > Pseudomonadota > Betaproteobacteria > Burkholderiales > Burkholderiaceae > Paraburkholderia > Paraburkholderia sp. BL18I3N2. Next base: position 449,650 of record NZ_PVNC01000001.1, on the reverse strand, counting down.
CACCACAGCAGGCGCATGCGCAGACTATTGGTCATCTTCTTTCTTGCGCAGCAGATAACCGAGCCCGCGCAACGTGACGATCGCCGCCGAACTGCCGTCGAGTTTCTTGCGCAGACGCGAGATGTAGATTTCGACGGCATCTTCACTCGGCTCGTCGGCGAGCGTGAAGATCGCGTCGACCAGCGCCGGCTTCGTCACGGTTTTGCCCAGACGCAGGATCAACGTTTCGAGTACCGAGCGCTCGCGTGGCGTGACGTTCAGCGGCGCACCCTTCAGCGTGAACTGCCGCGTGTCGATGTCGAACGTGAGATCGCCGCACACCACTTCGCTCGCCTTCGAGGGTGACTGCCGACGGATCGCCACCTTGATCCGCGCGATCAACTCGCGCACTTCGAACGGCTTGACCAGGTAATCGTCCGCGCCGGCGCCGAGCAGTTCCACCTTCTCGTCGATCGAACCGCTCGCCGTCAGAATCAGCACCGGCGTCGCGTCGCCACGCTGACGCAGACGCCGCAGCACGTTCTTGCCCGACAGCTTGGGCAGATTCAGGTCGAGCAGGATCACGTCGTAGTGATTGGTGCGCAACAGCTGGTCGGCGGCGTCGCCGTCCTGCACGGCGTCGAGCGCGAACGCCTCCTGCTCCAGCATCTTCGCGAGCCAGTGCGCCAGCGTGGGGTTGTCTTCGATGAGCAGCAGCTTCATGGCGGGAACGGCAAAAGTCAGGCCGTCGATTGTGCCGTAAAACAAGGGCTTTGCGTGTGTGCTGTGTCGTGTGCGAGATACGTCGCGACGTTTTCGGCGGGGTCGCAGGAAAGTTGCGGGTTAACACCCATGATTTGGCTATCCCGCCGAAAGCTGCCAGAAGGTTTCCGATTTCTATAATCACCGTCATTCACCCAGAAAGCGCCGCATGAACACCCAGCGGCGACCAAACCTAAGGAGACTGCTTCATGCGTACCTTGCGCCAGATTGCCGCTGTGTCAGGTGTTGCGTTTACCCTTGCCGCCGCTTCGGCTGCCGCTCACGCGGAAAAGCTCACGATCATGGTGGGCGGCGCCACCAAGATCATCTACCTGCCCGCCAAGCTGACGGAGCAACTCGGCTACTTCAAGGACGAAGGCCTCGACGTCGAAATCCTCTCGCAGCCGGCCGGCGTCGACGCGGAAAACGAGCTGCTCGCGGGCGCGGTGCAAGGCGTGGTGGGCTTCTACGACCACACCATCGACCTGCAAAGCAAGGGCAAGGAGGTCCAGGCGCTGGTGATCTTCGGTCAGGTGCCGGGTGAGGTGGAAATGGTCTCCACCAAGGCCGCGGATAGCTTCAAGAGCATGGCCGACTCGAAGGGCAAAACGCTCGGCGTGACGGGGCTCGGTTCGTCGACCAGCTTCCTCACGCAATACCTCGCGCAACGTGCCGGCGTGCCGTCCACGCAATACACGCTGCTGCCCGTTGGCGCGGACAACAGCTTTATCGCGGCCATCAAGCAGAGCCGTATCGACGCGGGCATGACGACCGAGCCGACCGTCTCGCAGTTGCTGAAGACCGGCGACGCCAAGGTGCTGGTCGACATGCGCACGCTGGAAGGCACGCGCGCCGCGCTCGGCGGCACCTATCCGGCTTCGAGCTTCTACGTTCAGCGCGCGTGGGCGGAATCGCACAAGGACGACGCCGCGAAGCTCTCGCACGCTTTCGCGAAGACGCTGAATTTCATCGCGACGCATAGCGCCGAAGAGATCGCCGCAAAGATGCCGAAGGACTACTACGGCAACAACAAAGACCTGTATGTCGGCGCGCTGAAGGCGTCGCTGCCCATGTTCACGAAGGACGGCAAGATGCCCGCCGACGGCCCGGATACCGTGCTGAAAGTGCTGTCAGCGTTCAATCCTTCGGTGAAAGGTAAGCATATCGACCTCGCCAAGACTTACACCAACGACTACGTGTCGGCACCGGTCAAGACGGCCGCGAAGTAACGCCCTTATCACTATCACGAGAACAGCGAGGCACCAGCCGATGAATCAACCTTTGTCACGCGATACGCCAGCGATCGAAATGCGCAACGTGTCGTGCCGTTTCATTTCTCCTGATGGCAAGGCGACGATTGCGTTGCGCGACTTCAGCATGTCGGTCGCGCGCGGTGAATTCGTCGCAGTGGTCGGGCCCACGGGTTGCGGCAAGTCCACCACGCTCAGCATGATTACCGGCTTGCTGAAACCCACCACGGGTGAAGTACGCGTGATGGGCGCACCGGTGGACGGCATCGATCCGCGTATCGGTTTCGTATTTCAGGCCGACGCCGTGTTCCCGTGGCGTTCGGTGCTCGACAACGTGGCGGCAGGTCCGTTGTATCGCGGACGTTCCAAATCCGCCGCGTACGACGAAGCCAACGAATGGCTGCGCCGTGTGGGCCTCGACAAATTCGGCAAGCACTATCCGCATCAACTGTCCGGCGGCATGAGAAAGCGCGTGGCGCTCGCGCAAACGTTCATCAACAAGCCGGAAATCCTGCTGATGGACGAGCCGTTCTCGGCGCTCGACATGCAAACCCGAACGCTGATGCAGGACGAACTGCTGCAACTGTGGGGCGGCGCCGGCTCGGTGGTGTTCGTCACGCACGATCTGGAAGAAGCGATTGCGCTCGCCGACCGTGTATTCGTGCTGACCGCGCGCCCGGCGACGCTGAAGAAAGTGTACGAAATCGATCTTCCGCGTCCGCGGGTCACCTCGGAGATTCGCTACGAGCCGCGTTTCATCGAAATTTCGCGCGACATCTGGCATGACCTGCGCGAAGAAGTGCAGATCGGTTAATCAAGGAACGGCAAATATGTCTACTACCCCTCAACAGATGATGCCCTCGGGCATCGACGCCGCATCGCTCGCCCATGTCGAACGTGTAGCGCAAAAACGCATCCGGCAGCGTCACGCGCTGGTGATCTCGCTGCGTATCGTCGTGCTGGTGGTCGTACTCGGCGGGTGGGAACTGTCAGCGCGCCTGAAGTGGATCGACCCGTTCTTCTTCTCGATGCCGAGCGCGATTTTCGAACAGATCATCGACTGGTTCGTGAACGGCACCTCGCAAGGTCCGCTGCTTACGCAAGTGTGGGTCACGCTCGAAGAAACCGGGCTCGGCTTCATTATCGGTTCGGTTGCCGGTGTGTTCTGCGGCATCGTGCTCGGCCGCAACAAGCTGCTCTCCGACGTTTTCAGTCTCTACATCAAGATCGCCAACTCGATTCCGCGCGTGGTGCTCGGTTCGGTGTTCGTGATTGCGCTGGGTTTGGGCATGGCGTCGAAGGTGGCGCTGGCGGTGGTGATGGTGTTCTTCGTCGTGTTCGCCAACGCTTTTCAGGGCGTGCGTGAAGCCGATCGCTACATGATCGCGAATGCGCAGATTCTTGGCGCGTCGCGCCGTCAGGTGACGACCTCGGTGGTGATCCCGTCGGCATTGAGCTGGATTCTCGCGAGCTTGCACGTGAGCTTCGGATTCGCGCTGGTCGGTGCGGTGGTGGGCGAGTTCCTCGGCTCGAAGCAAGGTATCGGACTGTTGATCTCGACGGCGCAAGGCGCGTTTAACGCAAGCGGTGTGTTCGCCGCGATGATTGTGTTGGCCGTAGTCGCACTGGCAGCGGACTATCTGTTGACCGCGGTCGAACAGCGGCTGTTGAAGTGGCGGCCGGCTGCGGTTTGAACTAGCTGCATTAACCGCGTAGCAGGTCACGTTGAAAAGAATGCCGTTCAGTCACAGACTGAACGGCATTTTTCTTTTTCGGCAAAATGAAAGATACAAGTAAGGCCAAATTAACCCGGTTGGACTTTTTTTAAGCAACAAGCCCTCCGCGCATTAAGGATGGCTGATTAATACTTGAATTTTCATGCAACCCATCCGTCTCCTTGACATGGTGGAGGCAAGTCCGACTCTCTGAATCGTCGCCGAACAATAAGCCTCAGCGCGCACCTTTCCTTGCAATACGAAGTATCTCGATAACGCACCTCTCTGGTGCGCTGCGCAGAATTCGACAAGGAAGCCGGTGATCGTCTCCGCCCTGTGTCCCGCCTGATTGTCCGGCATGTGTCGCGTGCAATCCTGGCGGAACTTCCGCAATGTGGTGCCGCGAGGGCGGCGCCAAGAGTTTGAAGGAGAGGGACATGAAGAAGGCTCTGATCATCGCAGGCGGACTGCTTTGCGCGTTCACATGGCAAGCGCACGCTCAGGACGCCGCCACGGAGAGTACGGCGCAAGCTCGGCCGACAGCGGCCGACGCGGTGGGCGGCCAACCCTCCACAACTTCGATGTCCGGCGGTCCGGTAAAAGCACAAGGACTCACGCGTGCGGACGTCTACCAGCAGCTCGTCCAATCGCAGAAAAGCGGCGAATCAGCGCGTTTGCAAGAACTATTCAAGGGAGGCAACTGAACTGCGCCGTGGCACGGAAGCCGGCCGCGTAGTTGAATAATTCGCTGCCGGCTTCGTTGCAAGCATGACACCGTATCTGTCCCGTCGCCCGACAGGACAGATACGGTGTCCGATCGAAACGCCTCATTTCCCTCCTACTCCCCGCCGCCTGTCTCCCGCCAGCAAACTCACGCGCAACATTCGTTGGCCACCACGCAACACAATTCCACGCTCATCTGCACTGCGCTCCCCTACACGCCCGTCGCATAAGGCACTGTGCGCAATGGCACGGTCGATGCGTAATAGACGTCACCCAGTCGTGCACTTACCAACATCCGTTGAAATCGAGGTGCGTCATGTCGAATGTGCAGAGCGAACGCCGGCCACTGAATTGGCGAAGCCGGCCTTTTTGCGCGGATGCCCGTTCAAAGCGCCATATGGCAAAGCGCGACTTCTCGGCGGGATTCGTGCCGTTTGGGTTGCGGACCGCCGGCTTCATCGGACGAGGCCCGAAACAATTGTGGCCGTATGTCTTGCCTTGGGTTTTCGCGGTGCTCACCATCGGTTTTTTTTGCCTCGTCGTGCGTGGCGTACTCACGCGGCAATTGCTGGTGCCGCCCGTCGAAACGCCGCAGTCGCTCGTGGAACGCGGCTATACATCCAACTTTCTCGCGGAACGCATCATGTCTTCGATGCGAGCGATCGGTCAGGACGCCGAGTCGATTCCGCACGACACCCTGACGGACAACGACGCACAACCGGACATTCAGATCCCCGGTCAGGAGATGTCGTATGCAACCACCGTGCGCTTCATTAAAGGCGTCATCAAACGCACGGACGTGGTCGTTCATGTCGGCATCACGAAGGTCAACGACAGCGCGGACTCCTACGTGGCGCATGTGCAGATTGAAGGCGGTCCGTTTAATTCCCGCGAAAGCACCGTGCCGTTCGAAGGACGCGATCTGGAAAAGTTCGTGCACGACATTGCAGTCAAAGCCATGCGTCTTGCCGAGCCGAATATTCTCGCCAGTCATCTCTACTCGCAAGTGCAGAAAACCAAGTGTTCGCTGGCGCACTGCGACTACGGCGAGATCGTCGCGATCTACGACGAAGTGCTCGCACTGCCCGCCTCCGAGCAAGGCGAATGGGCGCTCGCCGGCAAAGCGTGGCTGCTTGCCAATCAGGGACTGTCCAAAGAGGCCGAGCAGCAGACCCGCGAAGCGCTGACCGTGTACCAGCATTCAGCGGTGTTGCACGCAAGCCTTGGCATTGCACTCGAACAGCAGCATCGCATCGACGACGCACTCGACGCCTTGCGAGCCGGCGCAAGCGAGAAATCGAAGACAGCGGAGAATCTGCGTCTTCTCGGCGACGTGCTGTTGCATGCGAACCGCTATTCCGAAGCACTCGATGCGTTCAAGCGGGCCGACAGAATGAAGCCCGACTCGGTCGACAACCTGCACGATTGGGGCGAAGCGCTCGTCACCGTCGGCCGCTATGACGAAGCAATCGAAAAGCTCTCGCGCGCCGTCGCACTGCGCCCGGATCTCGCGCCCTCTTACGCGGAATGGGGCCGGGCACTGGATCGCAAAGGCGATCTGTCCGGCGCCTCGCGCAAATACGCTCAAGCGTTGCAACTCGATGCGGGGACTTTGTCGGTGCGCGAAAGTCATCTGGCGCGGCTTGCCAGAGCGGCGCAGGGAGGCAATCGCCCAGACGTGTCGAAGCCCAATGACGGAGTCAGGCCTGTTTCGAATCCGCCCGCCTCGCTTGCGTTGCAAACCGCGTAACGAATATCCGGCCATGCAGATGCCTTAGTCCCGCAGTACCTACCCGTTGCAGCAATACACCTGATTGAAGAGGAGATGTTCGATGGACAATTTCGAAGATGCGTTCAGGGCTCTGATTGGCAGTGAAGGCGGTTACTCCTTCAATCCGCACGACCCTGGCGGTGAAACCATGTGGGGAGTCACGGCGCGCGTGGCACGCAGCGCGGGCTATGCCGGCGCCATGAAAGACCTGCCGCTGGATACCGCCAGACAGCTCGCCAAACAGAAGTACTGGGACCCGCTGCATCTCGACGAACTCGACCCGCGCGTTGCCTTCCAGATCTTCGACGCCAATTACAACGGCGGCCTGGTGGTGTTGTGGATGCAAAAAGCTTCCGGTGCGAAAGAAGATGGAAAGTTCGGCCCGGACACACTCGATGCAGTGAAAAGCGCGGACCCGCTGAAGTTTGTCATGCGCTTCGCCGCTTATCGCTTGCGTTACCTGCGCAACCTGCATGCATGGTCCAATTTCAGCCGTGGATGGACCGAAAGAATGGCCGCTAATCTTCTCCTGGGAGCAGCATGATGGACTGGTCTAAAGTAGCCTCGAACATCGGCAGCAGCGCACCGCTTCTCGCCGGCCTCGTGGGTGGTCCGATCGGCGTGGGCGTGACCGCCGCTGCCGCGATCATTTCGCATGCGCTTGGCACGCCGAGCGACCCCGGCGTCGTGGAACTCGCGTTGAACGATCCCAGTGCACTCGAGAAGGTGCGGCAAGCGGAGAGTGCGAACTCGTTGCAGTTGCAACAGTTGATGGTTACGGCCGCCCAGGCGAGCCTCGCGCATGAAAGCGATATGGCGCGCATCCAGGCCGCCGATCAGGCCGACGCGCGCGCAATGGGAATCAGCAATAAGGACTGGGTACCCAAAGTCCTTGCGATGGCGGTCACCGCCGGCTTCTTCGGCATTCTGCTGCTCATGGCCTTCCAGCCGCTGCCGGGCACGAACAAGGATCTCGTCAACGTGATCGTCGGCGCATTGGGTACAGCGTGGATCAGCATCATCGGCTACTACTTCGGCACATCGGTGGGATCGATGCGAAAGACCGAACTGCTCGCCAAGCCCAGCGTGCCCATCACCCCAGACAGCGCGCTCACGCTGCGTGAGCCCGCCACGGCTTCAGCGGCCCGGTCACAAGCGGCGCCGGCTCCGTCGCACGGCGAAGCATTCCAGCAATTCACACCGGGTGGACAGGGTCCGATTTTCTCGGGCAGTTGATGGCGATTCGTTCACGGACCAGACGCAGCACGCGACGAGACGACGGCTCGACGCGTGCTGCGGCGCGCGTATCTCGTCTCCGGAAGCCGTTGTTTGTCTCAAATTCAGCAACAAACATTACCTCAAACGGCGATTACTCTCTCCAGGTCGCAAAACTACAATGTAATCACTGAATACGAACAACAACGTTCGTAGCAAGATAAAAACCGAATTGGAGGTAGTTCATCATGAAATCGCTCATTCAAGCTGTTGTTATCGCTGCTGTGCTGGCCGCTCCTGTTGCTTCGTTTGCGCAGTCCAACCAGCCCGTGACCCGCGCCCAAGTGCGCGCCGAACTGATTCAACTCGAAAAGGCAGGCTATCAACCCGGCCTCGCCGATCCGTACTACCCGGCCGACATTCAGGCCGCACAAGCTCGCGTCGCTCGTGAAAACGGCACCGCACAGGCAGCGGAAAGCGGTTACGGTGGCACGGTGAGCGGCGCCTCTCAAGCGGGCCGCCCGGTTCCCGCGAATGGTCCGCAGTCGGTTTATTTCGGTCACTAAGCAGTAGCCGCGCGGTAATCAGCGCGTAACCCGACCGTAACCATTTGTCCGGCGAGTTGAGCGGCACACGCACGAAGCCTTCTTGCGCGACGATCAACCGCCCGGCGCACCAGTAACCGGTGCGCGATGATTCGAAACGAACTGGCCCGCGACCGGTATCTCCGATCGCGGGCCAGTTGTCCATTGGTTACCTCCGTCATCGGGCTCCCGATGGCTTCGCCTGGACCCTCAACGGTCCGGGCGCTTTTTATTGGCGCCGCCGTTCTGCAACGCCTTTGTCAGTATCGGAGGGAGCCCGCATTGGCGGAGCGAGGCCGGTTTCACATAATGGGCCCGCGAGCCGCGTCAGTCCCGTGCGATGAGATCGCCCACTTGACCGCGCCCGGTGACGAGACAGCTCGAGAGAAAATTCTCGCCCTGGCTACTGGCGCCGATGTCTCCGAAGCCTTTTTTCAGCGCGTTCGATTTGACCACCTCCGCGCCCTGGTGACACGTTATTGTCCCCATCTCGCCCGCTTGCGCGCGCATCAGCGCTCTATCTGCCATCAGATAGCCGAGCAACAGCACTACGGCAATATTGAACGCTTGTCTCATGGTTCGCCTCCTCTTTGGAAGAGACTAACGCGAACCATGGATACACGGTCCTAGGGGTTTCCCGATCGATGGCTATTCCATGATGCAGATTAAATCAGCTCTGCTTGCTCGTGACGCTCAAAGGCGGGCTTCGATTTGCCTGATTCGCTGTTCAATGGCGTTGCGCACCAGTCCATTCGAAGGCACCACCAGCAGCGACGACGCGATGATCTGATACACCCTATTACGCCGCACTTTCGACACTTTCTGCGGATCGAGCCAGGCATCGTTATCCACGAGCAGGAGCAGCGTTTCCAGACCGATCAGAATCGGCCACAAACAGGCGAGCCGCAAACGCACGGAAAGCGCAGGAATCGCCAGCGTGTAATCGAGGGCTTCACGGAAATGATCAAGGGTCGTGCGCAAAAGCTCGACCATCAGCGGCCGGGCACGCATCGAATTGGCCGGCACCAGCAAATCCCGCGCGCTTAGACCATATCGGTCGAGCAAGGTCTGCGGCAGATAACAGCGGCCGATCCGCAAATCCTTGCCGCAATCGCGCAGCACGTTGGTCATCTGCAGCGCCTTGCCGAAGCGCACGCCGCGCCGTGCCATCGTCTCGGGCCGCTCCTTCAGCGTGCCGGGCATGTGCGCGTAGGTCATCGTGGTCCAGAATTCGCCGACGCAGCCTGCCACGAGGTACGTGTAGCGGTCGAGTTCGTCGTATTCGCGCAGCGCCGCGATCTGACCGGAACGTTCGTCGGGGAAGGTGCGAAGATCGAACTCCATGCCTTCGGTCAGCGTCGAGACGATCTCGCGCACGGCCTTACGATCCGATTCGCTCAGTTGCAACAACACATCGAGCGCGGGGCCGAGCGATTCGAGCAGCACTTTCTCGTCCGACTGGTCCTGCTGCCCCGCTACTTCCGCAGCCATGCGTTGGAATAGCGCGACGTCGTCCGTTGCGCCGTTCACCTGAGCGCGCAGTGACAACAGCAAGGCAAGGCGTTGTTCCGGCGAGATCAGCGAGGTGTCGGCAATCGTGTCGGCCGCGCGCGCCAGCAGGTAAGCGAGTCCGATCGGATCGCGCATCCCGACGGGCAGCACGCGCAGGGTGAGATAGAAGGAGCGTGAAACGCCTTTCAGGAGCGGGCCGAGAAGGAAGGCCCGGGTCGGATTCGGCATGGATGGGATCAGGTCCGAGTTGTGCAGGAAGCCGGCAAAAGACGGCAAAAAGTCAGCGCTGCCGAATTGTATACGGCGAAGCGCCTCTGCCGTGCGCGTTGGACCTGTCCCGCCCCATCTGCCCTACCGCCGCTCCGGCTCCGCCCAGGCGTCTTGTTGAAGCCCCAGCAGGCCGATGGCGTTCTGCTTGAGAATCAATGGCTGCACCTCTTCCCTGAAACCGACCTGCTTGAAATCCTCCAGCCAGCGGTCCGGTTGAATCAGCGGAAAATCCGAACCGAACAGCATCTTGCGCTTCAGCACCGTGTTGGCGTGGCGGATCAACTCGGGCGAGAAATACTTCGGCGACCAGCCAGACAAGTCGATATAGACATTGGGCTTATGCAAGGCGATCGATAACGCCTGCTCCTGCCACGGCCACGACGGATGCGCGATCACGATGTTCATGTCGGGGAAATCCGCCGCGACGTCGTCGAGATGAATCGGCTCCGAGTACTTCAGGCGCAGTCCGCCGCCGCCTCGCATACCCGATCCCATGCCGGAATGGCCGCTATGAAAAACCGCCGTGAGCCGATGTTCGGCGATCAGCTCATACAGCGGATAAGCCAGCCGGTCGTTGGCAAAAAAGGCCTGCATCGTGGGGTGAAACTTGAAACCACGCACGCCGTGTTCCTCGATCAGCTTGCGCGCTTCGCGCACGCCCATCTTGCCCTTGTGCGGATCGATGCTGGCAAAAGCGATCATGATGTCGCTGTTTTTCTGCGCGAATTCGGCAATCTCCTCGTTCGGAATGCGGCGCCGCCCGAGGTTCGCTTCGCAGTCCACGGTGAACATCACGAAGCCGATCTTGCGCTCGCGATAGTGTTCGATGGTTTCGGGAATCGTCGGCCGCCGGCCGAGTTTCAGCACGGTGCCGAAGTACTTGTCGGCGGCATCGTCGAATTCCTTGCCGAACAGATCCGGCGGCTGGCAGCACGAAACCTCCGCGTGCACATGAGTGTCGATTGCGACGAGTTGATCGAGATTCATCTACCGTTCGCTGTGTGATTCCGCGGCGCGCGCATCACGTCACGTCGCGCCGCATGCGCTCGCGACAATCACCGCGGGATCGCGTTGCGCCACGTCATACATCGCCTCGACGAGCGCCGCACGATGCGTCAACACCGCGCGTTGATTGATCGAGCCTTTGTCGGTGATCTCGCCGAGATCGAGCGACGGCGCAACGTCCATGAGCCGCAGACGCGCGATGGTCGTCGCGCCGCCCGTGGCGCTGCGATTGAGCGTGTCGAGCAACGCGCTGAAGTGCGCGCGCACGGCGGGCGCTTCTACGACTTCTCGAGCGCTCGCCGAGGCGGGCAAGCGAGCTAGCCGCCTGCAATCGTCGATGCGCGGAAAGACCAGCAGGCCCACGTCGTCGCGATTCATGCCGGCGACTACCACGTCCTGCACATACGGCGCGCCTTCGGAAATCACGCGTGCCCGCATCGGACCGACGCTCACGAACGTGCCCGAACTCAGCTTGAAGTCCTCCGCGATGCGCCCGTCGAACAGCAATCCGAGTTCCGGTCGCGTCACGTCGACAAAGCGCAACGCGTCGCCGCTGCGGAAGTAGCCTTCTTCGTCGAACGCGTTATGCAACTCCGCTGCGTCGGCACGCCAGTATCCCGCCATGACGTGCGGCCCCCGATAACGCGCCTCGAGCTTGTCGCCGACCGGCGCAAGTTTGACTTCGCAGCCGGGCGCGGGCAGGCCCACATAGCCCGCGCGCATGATCGGACCCGTGGTGAACAAACACGAAGGCGACGTCTCCGTCATGCCGAGTCCGGCCATGATGCGTATGCGCTCGCCGCAATATGTTTCAGTGACGCGTTCGAGCCTGTCCCACGCTGCTTGCGACAGGCCGGCGCCTGAGAAGAAATACACCTTCACGCGCGAGAAGAATGTCTCGCGCAACTGCTCGTCACGTTCCAGCGCAATCGCCAGTTCCTCCCAACCCTTCGGCACGTTGAAGTAGATAGTCGGCGCGATTTCACGCAGATTGCGCAGTGTTTCCTCGAATTTGCCGTTGACCGGTTTGCCGTCGTCGATATAGAGCGTGCCGCCGTTGTAGAGCGCGATACCCACGTTATGGCTGCCGCCGAACGTGTGGTTCCAGGGCAGCCAATCGACCAGCACCGGCGGTTCCTTCGCGAACTCGGGAAATGTTTCGAGCAGCATCTGCTGATTGCTGCACAACATGCGGTGCGTGGTCGGTACTGCCTTCGGCAGCCTGGTCGAACCCGAGGTGAAAAGAAATTTGGCGACTGCGTCCGGGCTTACTGTGGCGTGAACGGTGTCGACCGTGGTGGGCCTTGTGTTCAGCAGCTCGTCGAACGCAGTCACGTTGCGTGCCGCCGGCTGTTCTCGCGGCAATTTCGCGGCCACCACTTCGATATCGGAGGATACGGTTGCGTCGATAGCCTTGGCGAACGAATCGTAGGCGCTTGCAAACACGAGACCAGGTGTCAGCAAATCGATCGTATGGCGCAGCTTGCCGAAGTCGCCGGAAGCAAGCGCATAGGCGGGCGAAATCGCGGCATAGGGAATGCCCGCCCACATCGCACCGAGCGCGAGTTGCAGATGTTCGAGATCGTTGCCCGACAGAATCGCCAGGGGCCGCTCAGCGGACAGATCGCGTGCAAGCAGCGCCTGGCCGATTGCGCGTGCGCTTTGCAACGCCTTCGCGTAGCTTAGGCCGATCCATTGACCATCGCTGCCGCGACGTGCCGCCAGCCATCGCTCGGGATGCGCCTGCGCGCCGCTCACGAGCCGTTCGGTCAGACGTTGCGGATGCGCGCCGAGCGGTTCGGCCGCGCGCAAATACCACGTGTCGCCTTGCCGTTGCGTGTGCAACGTTGAAGCGCCGATCGTCGTGGCCCGGTAGCGCTTTGGCGCATCGGGGGTGTTCGGTTGTATCGGCTCGGAATGCAAAGCCTGTCTCCTGTATGAAAAGCGCGATTGCAACGGTCAGATCGGATAATGCCGAGGTCCGGTTTGAATCGTGATCCAACGCAGATCCGTGAACTCTGCAATCGACGCCTTACTGCCAAATCGCCCATAACCGCTTTTTTTCACACCGCCGAACGGCATCTGCGCTTCGTCGTGCACGGTCGGACCGTTGATATGGCAGATACCCGATTCGATACGCTTCGCCACGTTCAACGCTCGCGACACATCGCGACTGAATACCGCTGCCGAGAGTCCGTACTCGCTGTCGTTGGCGATTCGAATCGCTTCCTCGTCGCCGTCCACGCGCTGCACCGTGACCACCGGCCCGAACGATTCTTCCGCATACAGCTTCATGGCAGGCGTGATGCCGTCGACGATCACCGGCTGCATCGCAGCGCCTTCGACCGTGCAGCCGAGTGGCAACCTGGCGCCCTTCTCGTGCGCATCTTCGATCAACACCTTGATGCGTTGCGCGGCGGCGGCGCTTTCAAGCATGCCGAGCACGGAGTCCGGCGCGGCAGGGTCGCCCGCTTTCAAAGTCCGCGCCTTTGCCGCGAGCTTCTCCACCAACGCATCGGCAATCTTCCGGTCGACAATCACGCGCTCCGTCGACATGCAAATCTGCCCCTGGTTGAAAAACGCGCCGAACGCGATGCCTGCAACCGCCGCATCCAGATCGGCGTCGTCGAGCACGACCACCGGCGCCTTGCCGCCGAGTTCCAGCAATGCCGGCTTCAGATGCGACGCCGCATGTTGCGCGACAATGCGCCCCACTCGCGTCGAACCCGTGAAATTCACGCGACGTACCGCCGGATGCGCAATCAGCCGCTCGACGATCGCGGGCGCATCTTCAGCGGAATGCGTGATCACGTTGACGACGCCGTCGCCGAGACCGGCTTTCTGCAGCACGCTGCCGATCAACCGATGCACGCCCGGACAACCCTCGGATGCCTTGAGCACGACCGTGTTGCCGCACGCGAGCGGCATGGCAATGGCCCGCGTGCCGAGGATCACCGGCGCGTTCCACGGCGCCATGCCGAGCACTACGCCGCATGGCTGGCGCACCGCCATCGCGAGACTGCCCGGCACGTCGGACGGAATCACATCGCCGTCGATCTGCGTGGTCATGGCAGCGGCTTCGCGCAACATGTTGGCGGCCAGCATGACGTTGAAGCCGTACCAGTTCGGCATCGCGCCGGTTTCGGCGACGCCGGTTTCGATGAACTGCGCGGTGCGGGCGTCCATCAGATCGGCGGCCGCCAGCAGCCGCTTGCGGCGCTCGGTCGGCGCCAGCGCCGACCAGGCCGGAAAGGCCCGCGACGCCGCTTCGACCGCGGCCTCGGCATCGGCCAGTGTGGCCGCTGCCGCACGCGATGCAGCCTGACCGCTCGCGGGATTGATCCGCTCGAACGTCTTGCCGTCCGCTGCGCCACGGCTTTCGCCGCCAATCAATAAAGTCACTTCATGCATGTCTGTCGTCTCCTCGCTGTCTGTCTCGCTGCATCGCTCGCCGTAGTCTGCGCGAATTGAAATCCACGCCGATGCGGCCGGTCAGCGCTTATACGTTTGCAGACCCGGCTTGATCGCCTTGTCGTCGAGGAACTGCTTGAGGCCCTGTTCGCGGCCGCCTTCCGGATCGCGCAGTTGCGCCTGATCGAGCTTGGCGTACAGGTAGTCTTCGTTCTGATCCCACGTCAATTCGCGGCAACGCTTGAATCCATGCTTGGCGGCGCGCAATACCACCGGATTCTTCTCGAGCAGCTTGCCGGCGAGCGCACGCGTCACCTCGCGCAGTTCGGCACGCGGCACACTCTTGTTGACGAGGCCCATTTGCGCCGCTTCCTGACCGGTGAAGGTCTCGCCCGTCATGATGTAATACAGCGCCTGGCGATGCCCGACGGTATCGGCCATTGCCTTGCTCACCAGATTGCCCGGCGGAATGCCCCAGTTGATTTCGGAGAGGCCGAAGGTGGCTTCGTCGGCGGCGATCGCCAGGTCGCACGCCACCAGCGGCGAGAAGCCGCCACCGAAGCACCAGCCGTTGACCATCGCGATGGTCGGCTTCGAGTACATGCGCAGCAGTTGCCATTGCCAGCGGCACGCGTCACGGCGAATCTTTTCCTGCAGGATCTCGGGGCCGGCGTCGACTTCGCGGAAATATTCCTTCAGGTCCATGCCGGCAGTCCACGCATCGCCTTCGCCCGTGAGCACCAGAACCTGCGCTTCGGCGTCGAGTTCAACGGCTTCGAGCACCTCGATCATTTCCTTGTTCAGCGTCGGGCTCATGGCGTTGCGCTTCTCGGGCCGATTGAACGAAACCCATGCGATTCCTTCCGCGACATCGACCTTGACGGTTTTCCAACGGCCTTCATAACTCATCTGTTTTCTCCGTGAACGTTGGCCGCGACCGCAGCCTGATGAACACATTTAATATCAGGCTGCCTGATATGTAAAGCGGAAATTCACGCGCTCGGTGCAAACCCCTAGCGGCGGAAATCGCGTCGAGGCGCGCTAAGATGCGGGATAGAACGAACCTCCTGTCCAAGATGAGCAAAAATCAAAATACGCCTGCCGAGCCCGCCGCCACGCGCACTCGCCGCTCCAGCCTGCGCCTGACCTATGTGATCGGCAGTCTCGACCGCATCCTGCGGCGGCGCATGACCGAAGCGCTCGCGCCGCTCGGCCTGACGCTCGCGCAATTCACCGCGCTTTCCGTACTCGAAGCCAAAGGACAGGCGTCCAATGCGCAGGTCGCCGAGCGTTCGTTCATCACGCCGCAATCGGCCAATGAAGTGATGAACGCGATGGCCGCCCGCAACTGGGTGAGCCGCGAACCGGATCCGACGCACGGCCGCATCGTGCTGCTGCAACTCACGGACGAAGGGCGCGCCGTGCTGCGCGAATGCGAGCAGGCCGTCAAGACCATCGAAAAGCAAATGATGGAAGGCATCGAGCTCGACGCCGCCGGCGCAGTCCAAAGCCACCTCGAAACTTTCGTTCGTAATCTGCGCGGCTAGAGCCGCTCGCGCTACGCGCAGGATTGCTAGGTGTTTTCACCGAACAATTTGCGCTTGTGTTATCAGCCTACCTGATATTAAATCCAGTCCACGATGTAGCGTGTGGAGACGCGCCGCATCGCCTCGAAGCAAATGCACCGTCGTCTGGCCGTCGAAACGATGCGCCGCGCGCGGCGGTGTTCGCTGCGCTGCTGCCGGGCATTCCATCGCGGCCTCGACGATGATCTGACGCCCGCTTGCCGAATCCGTCCGTCGTGCGGGACGGCGACTCGGCATCTGCTGCGTTTCAGCGAAACCGGAAAACCACGCCATTTAATAAGGATCACTAACGTGAAAAGAGCCGGAATATTGAATTCGACCGAAGCCACCCCGGTCCCGGCAGCGTCGAGCCGGACAGGCGCGTTCGTCACCCTCGGATTGTGCTTTGCCATCGCCCTGCTCGAAGGACTCGACCTGCAGTCGGTCGGCGTCGCCGCACCGCGCATGGCGCGCGAGTTTGGTCTTTCGGTCGCGCAAATGGGACTCGCGTTCAGCGCCGGCACCTTCGGCTTGCTGCCCGGCGCGATGTTCGGCGGACGGCTCGCCGACCGCATCGGCCGCAAGCGCGTGCTGGTGATATCCGCTTGCCTGTTCGGCCTGCTGTCGATCATGACCGCGCTGGTGAGCGACTTTCATACGCTCGTGATCGTGCGAGTGCTGACAGGTATCGGACTCGGCGGCGCGTTGCCGAATCTGATCGCGTTGTCGTCGGAAGCGGTGGAGCCGCGCTCGCGTAGCACCGCCGTGAGCGTGATGTATTGCGGCATTCCGTTCGGCGGCGTGATCGCGTCGGTGATCGGCGTGTTGAGTGCGGGCGACACCGAGTGGCGTCACATTTTCTACGTCGGCGGTGCCGGGCCGCTCGTGCTGGTGCCGCTGCTGCTCGCATTCCTCGCGGATTCGAAGGCGTTCACCAAAGCATCGCGCGATGGACAAGCCAGGCCCGCGCCGGTCGGCGAAATCCTGTTCGGCGGCACGCGCGGTCTCTCCACCGTGCAGATCTGGGTCAGCTACTTCTGCACGCTGATCGTCCTCTACTTTCTGCTCAACTGGTTGCCCTCGTTGATGGCCGCGAGCGGGCTGACGCGCGCGCAAGTCGGCTACGTGCAGATCTTTTTCAACATTGGTGGCGGGATCGGCGCGTTGTGCATCGGCATGTTGATGGATCGCATGCGCTCGGGCGTGGTGGTGACCGGTATGTATGTTGGGATCATCGCTTCGCTCGCGACGCTTTCGACGGCGCACGGCTTCGGCGCGCTCGCGGCCTCTGCTTTCTTCGCGGGAATGTTCGTGATCGGCGGCCAATCGGTGCTGTATGCGCTTTCCGCCGCGTTCTATCCGACGGCCATGCGCGGCACCGGCGTCGGCGCGGCGGTGGCGGTGGGCCGTATCGGCTCGGTAGTCGGGCCGCTCGCCGCAGGTCAATTGCTGGCGATGGGCCGCAGTTCGTCGACCGTGATCGGCGCGAGCATTCCCGTCACGCTGATCGCGGCAGCCGCCGCACTGCTCCTGCTGCGCCGCCCGCGCGCCGACGACTGACCGTCCGCACAAGAAGACCCAATAACAACTCACATATTCAATCAACGGTTCGGAGACACCCTTCATGCAAGCATCCGCACGTCTATTACTCTGCGGCGCATTGTGCACCGTCAGCGGCGCCGCAGCGGCCCAATCGAGCGTAACGCTCTACGGCATTATCGACACCGGCATCGAATACGTTTCGCACGCGAACGCCACGGGCAAGAGCGTGTTCCGCATGCCGTCGGTCACGGGTGAGCTGCCTTCGCGCTGGGGTCTGCGCGGCAATGAAGACCTGGGCGGCGGCTATAGCGCGGTCTTCACGCTGGAAAGCGGCTTCAACGTGCGCGCCGGCGATCTCGGCCAGGGCGGACGGCTGTTCGGGCGTCAGGCGTTCGTCGGCATCAAGAGTCCGTACGGCACCGTCTCGTTCGGCCGCCAATACACGATGACGTATCTCGCGCTGATGGGTGCGGACCTGATCGGCCCGGACATCTACGGTCTGGGCTCGCTCGACGCCTACGTGCCGAATGCCCGCGCCGACAACTCGGTGGTCTACCTCGGCAGCTATGCGGGCGTCACGCTCGGCGCGAACTACTCGTTCGGCCGCGACTCGGCCGGCACCGGCAACTCGCCGGGTCAGGGCACGTGTACGGGATCGGTCGCCGGACAGGCGACTCAATGCCGCGAATGGTCCGTGATGCTGAAGTACGACGCGCCGCTGTTCGGCGTTGCGGCATCGTATGAAGAGCAGCGTGGCGGCAGCACCGCGGCGGCGAATTTCTTCGACGGCATCGCGCCGACTCCGCTCACCCGCGCCGCCGACAAGGACATCCGCACGCATGTGAGCGCCTACGCGAACCTCGGCAAGGCCAAGCTCGGCCTGGGATGGCTCAACCGTCGCGTCGAACCGGGCACAGACACGATTGCCAGCGTGCGCTCCAATCTGTTCTTCGTCGCCGCTTCGTACAACGTGACACCCGCTTTCATCGTCGACGGCGAGGTTTATCACATCACCAATAGCGAGCACGACACGCGCGCCACGATGGGCACGCTGCGCACCACCTATCTGCTTTCGAAGCGCACCACTGTCTACGCCCAGGGTTCGTACCTTGCCAATAGCGCGAAGGCGCGCTACTCGGTCAGCGCCGGCGGCGGCGGCACGACGCCCGCGGCAGGCACCGGCCAGACCGGCGCGATGGTCGGCATTCGTCATTCGTTCTAGGAGACATGGCATGAAGTGCACCTCTATCGCGCTCGCGGCGGCTGCTACGCTCACACTCGCCGCGTGCGGCGGCAACGATCTCGGCAGCGCCGCCAACACCGGCGCCAATTCGTCCTCCTTGCCGCAACTGAGCGCGGCCACGCCCGGCACGCTGGCGGGCAATTGCGCGGCACTCGCTGCGAAGCTCTCGTTCGCCAACACCGTCTTCACCACGGTGACGGACGTCGCGGCAGGCACGCTGAAAGTAGCCGGAAAATCCATCGCCGAACATTGCCTGATTCAAGGCAGCATGAATCAGCGGGTCAGCAGCGTGGACGGCAAGACCTACGCGATCGGCTTCGAAATGCGCCTGCCGATTGCATGGAACGGGCGTTTCTTCTATCAGGCCAACGGCGGACTCGACGGCAATGTGGTCACGGCCACAGGCGGGATCGGCGGCGGCGGTCCCACCAGCGACGCGCTCAACATGGGCTTCGCGGTCATCAGCTCGGATGCCGGGCACAGCTCGGCGCAAAATCCCCTGTTCGGTCTCGATCCGCAGGCGCGGATCGACTACGGCTACAACGCAGTCGCCACGCTCACGCCGATGGCCAAGCAGGTCATCAAGCTAGCGTACGGCAAGGCGCCGGACCGCAGCTACTTCGACGGCTGCTCCAACGGCGGACGTCATGCGCTGGTCGCGGCGGCACGCTCATCGGCGGAATATGACGGCATCATTGCTGGCGATCCGGGCTTCCATCTGCCGAAGGCGGCCGTCGGCGAAATGTGGAGCGCGCAGCAGCTCGCGAAAGTGGCGACCGCGACGACCTCGGACGGCCTGCCCGATATCACGACCGGCTTCACCGCGGCGGAACGCCAAATGGTGGCGTCGAAAATACTGTCGAAGTGCGATGCACTCGACGGTGCGACCGACGGCCTCATTCAGGATATCAAGGCATGCCAGGCAAACTTCAGCCTTGCCACCGACGTCCCGACCTGCACGAACAACGTCCGCGACGGCACGTGTTTGACGAGCGCGCAGAAAGACGCCGTCGGCAATGTGTTCGCCGGCGCGCGCAACAGTGCGGGCACGGCCCTCTATGCAAGCTTCCCATACGACGCCGGACTCGGCCCCGGCTGGTCGGCATGGAAGCAGGCCAATTCGATCACGCTCGATCCGGCCGCGGCTGCCTTCACGTTCACCACGCCGCCGCAAACCGCTTCCGTGTTGAGCCAGTTGTCCACGTACGCGCTGAACTTCAGCATGGACACCGACGCGCCGAAGATCTTCGCCACCAGCGGCGCGTATAACGAGTCTGCCTGGTCGTTCATGACGCCGCCCGACGAAACCAATCTGAGCGCATTGAAGCAGCGCGGGGCAAAGCTGATGGTCTATCACGGCACGAGCGACCCGGTGTTTTCATCGAACGACACGACCGACTGGTATCAGCGGCTCGCGGCAGCCAATAGCGGCGACGCGTCGAACTTCGCGCGCCTTTACACGATTGCCGGCATGAACCACTGCAGCGGCGGTCCGAGCACCGACCAGTTCGACATGCTCACGCCGCTCGTCGCATGGGTCGAACAGGGGAAGGCGCCGGACAGCGTGGTCGCCACCGCGCGCGACGCGAGCAATGTCGCGCCGAACCCGGACGTGCCCGCCGGCTGGGGCGCGGGTCGCACGCGGCCGCTTTGCCCGTATCCGAAGGTGGCGCGCTATCAGGGCGGCGACGTCAACGCCGCGAGTAGTTTCGCTTGTAGCTGAGTCAAAGGCGGGCCACCGGCCCGCTTCGCTGTACCCGCCTCGCGCATGCAATGTACCTTTGTACTATCGCGTGCACGAGGCGCGGCCCCGTTCTTTCCTCTTCCTTCCTTGCATCGCGTTGAAAATTCACCGCTATTCGGCGGCCGGCAACGCTCTGCCTGCGCGTCTCGCACCCTATGTTCAATTTGCGGTTCGCCAAGCGCCTCGCCCCCCGGTAGAATCCCCCGCATCTCATGCCGACGCACAGCGTCGCCGCCCGGAGCGGGAACGCGAATTGCTGATAATGGTAGTTTGAGCAATAGACGGTTCCTGTGGGAGCCATCGCTTCTCCGCACTTTGAACGACTCTTCGACAATGACTAACCACGAATCTCAGACGTCTTCCCGATCCAACGTGGAAACGGGTGTCCCCGGTCTCGACGAGATCCTGGGCGGAGGTTTGGTCCGCGGCGGCGTGTATCTGCTGGAGGGCATGGCCGGCGCCGGCAAGACGATCCTGTCGAGCCAGATTGGTTTTCATCGCGTAAGCCAGGGCGAGAAGGTGTTGTACATGACCTTGATCGCCGAATCGCACGACAAGCTGCTGGGTCATCTCAAGGGTCTGAGTTTCTTCGACGAGAATGCGGTCGCCCAGCAGATGCTGTTCGTGTCCGGCTATCACGAGCTGATGAACGACGGCCTCGATGGCTTCCTCAAACTGATTGCCTCGATCATTTACGATTACCGCCCGAGCCTGATGATCATCGACGGCTTTCGGAGCGCGCGTGAATTCAGCGAGACCGAGCTGTCGCTATCCAAGTTCATCCACGAGTTGAATGCGCTGGTCGCGGCCATGGATTGCACGACCTTGCTGCTCGCGCCGCTGTCCGGCAACGAACCGCATCCGGAACATACGCTCGTCGACGGCCTGATCGAACTGAACCGCTATAGCGACGGCATGCGCCGCGCGCGCGAAATCGAAGTCCACAAGATGCGCGCGCGCAACCATCTGATGGGCAAGCATTTCTTCCGCATCGCCGAAAGCGGGCTCTTGATGTTCCCGCGCCTGGAAGCGCAACCTGCCGCGCAACCCGGTCCAGTGGATCTGAAAACGCGGCTCGGCTTCGGCCTGCCGCATCTGGACGGCCTGCTCGGCGGCGGCTTTGCGCAAGGCTCCACGACTACGCTGATCGGGCCGTCGGGCGTCGGCAAGACCCTCCTCTGTCTGCAATTTCTCGCGGCCGGCGTCGCGCGTGGCGAACGCTGCCTGTACCTCGGCTTTTACGAAGGACCGCGGCGGCTGATCGGCAAAGCCGAGGCCGTGTCGATCGGACTCGCGGACGCGTATGAGGACGGCCGGCTCGTGATCCAATGGCAACCGGCCATTGAACTGGCCATCGACGAACTTACGGCCACCGCGCTCGCCACGGTCAAAAAGTTCGGCGCGTCGCGCATCGTCATCGACGGCGTGGAAGGGTTCCGCGATTCCGCGTTGCGTACTGAACGCTTTGGCCTGTTCCTGAATGCGCTGCTACACCAGCTTCGCGAAGCCTGCGTCACCACGTTGCTGACCGAAGAACTGCCGCTTTACGCCGATCCCGGCCACGCGCGGAGCGTGCGCGTTTCGGCGCTGACGGAAAATCTCGTGCTGCTGCGTTACGCCGAAACGGACACGGGTCTGCGACGCATGATTTCCGTGGTCAAGCAGCGTGAAAGCGCCCACGACACTTCCTTGCGCGAGCTTGTGATTTCGTCTCAAGGTCTCGACGTCAACGAAAACCCGGCGAGTGTCGCCAGCCTGCATGCGCCGGCCGGCCTGTCGGCCACACTTCAGCCGCGACGAAATACCTAGCCGACCATGAAAACCATTCTGGTCGTGGACGACGAGTTCGACATCCTGACAGTCTGGCGGCTGCTGCTGGAGCGGCACGGCTATACCGTGCTGACGGCGTCGAATGGGGCCGCCGCGCTCGAACAGATACGCAAGACCCGACCCGACATCATCGTGTCGGACTGCATGATGCCGGTCATGTCGGGGCTGCAGTTGTGCGCGGAGCTGAATGCCGATTCCGATCTGCGCGCCATTCCAATCGTCCTGTGCAGCGCAGCTGCGGATATCCCCGTGCAGCCGAATCCCCGCATTGAATATGCGCGCAAGCCGCTTTCATTCGATGCCTTGCTGGCCATGCTCCAGCGTATGGGCGCGTGAAAAGTAGGCGCGGAGTAGGCGCGCCGGAACGCCCTGCGGCGGACCGGCGCAAGCGCCCATCCGCAAACGCTGATTCCTCTCTCTAGGTAAAACCCCGAATTCCTGGCACTTGCCACACCGACTACTCTCGGCACACCCATTAAACAGAACGTCGTTCTATCTGATAGAACGATAGTGATGAGAGATACCCGAAGGAGGGATTCCATGGCAAGCCTGCCGATCGACACGTCACGCGCGTCGCCCCACACGAGCGCCGGCGCGCCGGAACTCATGCCCGGCGTCAACGCGCGCATCGACCGCCTGCCCGCGACGCGCGCGGTGTGGATGCTGGTGTTCCTGCTGTCGATCGGCGGCTGGTTCGAGTTCTACGATTTGTTCTTCACCGCGTACGTCGGCCCTGGCCTCGTCAAAAGCGGGGTTTATTCGACGACCACCGCGTCGTTCTTCGGCGTGTCCGGACTTGGCGCGTTCGTGGCAGCGTCGTTTGCCGGGCTCTTCATCGGCACGTTCTTTCTAGCGGGCATGGCCGACCGCTACGGCCGCAAGACCGTGTTCACCGTGTCGCTGCTGTGGTACTCCGCCGCGACGCTCATCATGGCGCTGCAAAGCACGGCGCCCGCCATCAATCTGTGGCGCCTGATCGCCGGTATCGGCGTGGGTGTCGAACTGGTGACGATCGATACGTACGTCAGCGAACTCGTGCCTAAACATCTGCGCGGCCGCGCCTTTGCGTTCGTGCATCTGGTGCAGTACACCGCTGTGCCGTCGGTTGCGTTTCTCGCGTGGTGGCTAGTGCCGCGCACGCCGTTCGGACTCGACGGCTGGCGCTGGGTCGTGATCATCGGCGCGTTGGGCGCGGTGGTGGTGTGGGCGATTCGCCGGCGCGTGCCGGAAAGCCCGCGCTGGCTCGCTCAACAAGGCCGCGCCGCCGAAGCCGAGCAGGTGCTGCAGGCGCTGGAAGCGAAAGTCGCCGCGCAATACGGCAAGCCTCTGCCGCCCGCCGTGCCGACCGTCGAACCGGCGACCACCAAGGCCGCCTTCCGTGAAATCTGGCAGCCGCCGTATCGCAAGCGCGCGATCACGATGCTCGTCTTCAATCTGTTCCAGGCGATCGGCTTTTACGGCTTCGCCTCATGGGTGCCGACGCTGCTGGTCTCTAAAGGCGTGACGATCACGCACAGTCTGCTGTACTCGTTCGTGATCGCGGTATCCAATCCATTCGGACCGCTGATCGGCATGGCGATCGCGGACCGCATCGAACGGAAGACCTTGATCGTACTGTCGGCGCTCGGCATCGCCGTGTTCGGCAGCCTGTTCGCGACGCAAACCTCGCCTGTCATGCTAATGACGCTCGGCGTGCTGATCACGCTGAGCGGCACGCTGCTCTCGGTCGGCTATCACGCGTATCAAACCGAACTCTTCCCGACGCGTTTACGGGCGCGCGCCGTCGGCTTCGTCTACTCGATGTCGCGTCTCTCCGCGATGTTCTCCGGCTTCATGATCGCGTCCGCGCTGCGTCACTTCGGCGTGAGCGGCGTGTTCGCGTTAATCAGCGCGTCGATGGTGATGGTGATGGGCGCGATCGGCATCTTCGGGCCACGGACCAACCACCGCAATCTCGACGAAATTTCGCACTGAAGAACTGCACTGAATCGCATTTTGAACAAGAGGTTTTGAACATGACGCCGCCATTGGCTGGAGTCCGCGTACTGGACTTATCGAATGTATTGGCCGGGCCGTTTTGCGCGTATCAACTCGCGTTGCTCGGCGCCGAAGTGATCAAGGTCGAGCATCCGGAAGGCGGCGATCTGGCGCGGCGTCTGGGCGCCGACAAGGACGCGTCGGCGCGCAACATGGGCGCCTCGTTCGTCGCCGTGAACGCGGGTAAGCAGTCGGTCACGCTCAATCTGAAAGACCCGCGCGGCAAGACGATTCTGCGCGAGCTCGTTAAAACCGCGGACGTGCTGGTCGAAAATTTCCGGCCCGGCGTCATGACACGGCTCGGCCTCGATTTCGAGGCGCTGCGCGAGGTCAATCCGAAGCTCGTGTATTGCGCGATCTCCGGCTTCGGCATGGACGGCGAGTTTGCGAAACGGCCTGCCTACGATCAGATCATTCAGGGCATCTCCGGCGTGATGAGCGTGACCGGCGATGCCGACAGCGCACCGTTGCGTGTCGGCTATCCGGTGTCGGACACGGTCGGCGGTCTCACGGCGGCGTTCGGCATTTGCGCCGCGTTACTCGACGCGCGCGCCACGGGACATGGCCGCATGCTCGATGTTTCGATGCTCGAAGCTACGCTCGCGACCATGGGCTGGGTCGTCTCGAACTTCCTGAATGCCGGCGTTACGCCGACGCCGATGGGCAACGAGAACTTCACCGCCGCGCCGTCGGGTACTTTTAAAACCGGAGACGGCCCGCTCAATATCGCCGCTAACGAAAACAAACAGTTCGCGAGCTTGTGTCAGTTGATCGGTCGAGCGGATCTGCTCGACGATCCGCGTTTTTCCGAGCGCAACGCGCGCAAGGTGAATCGCGCCGCGTTGAAAGCGGAAATCGAAGCGGCACTCGCGCGCGACAGCGCCGCGAACTGGGAAGCGCGTTTCTTTGAAGCCGGCGTACCGGCCGGCCGGGTGATGTCGGTGCCGGAGATTCTCGCGCATCCGCATCTGGAGTCGCGCGGCTTCATCCGCGAATTCGCCGCGGGTGCCACCACGGACCGCCAGCGCGTGACCCGCGCCGGTTTTCGTCTGCACGACGCGGACACGGCGCCGAGCACGCCCGCGCCGGTTCTCTCGGCTCACACGCGTGAACAACTCGCCGCGCTCGGTTACGACGACGCACACATCGATCAACTACGCGCCGAAGGAGTGATCTGAACATGACGCAAGCGTTCGATGCAGCGAAGCTCGCTGCCGACTATTGGAGCACCTCGATCATCGACATTCATCCGGGCTCGATCAATGTGCGCGGTTTCCCGATTCAGGAGTTGATCGGCAACGTCAGCTTTGCGCAGATGATCTGGCTGATGCTGCGCGGCGAATTACCCGACACTGAGCAGGCGCGTTTGTTCGAAGCCGCGTTGGTGTCGTCGGTGGATCATGGGCCGCATGCGCCGTCGATTGCCATCTCGCGGATGGCGACCAGTTGCGGCTTGCCGCTGAACGGCGCAATGGCCTCGGCAATCAATGCGTTGGACGATGTGCACGGCGGCGCGGGTCAGCAGGCGGTCGAACTGTATGACGCTATCGACGCCCGCATGCAAGCGGGCGCCACGATGGAGCACGCCGTCGAACAAGGTGTGGATGCGTTCATCGCGGCGCACGGCAAATATCTGCCGGGCTTCGGGCATCGCTTTCATCCGGTCGATCCGCGTGCGCCGCGGCTTCTGGCGCTGGTGGACGAGAACGTGCGTGCGGAGCGTATCAGCGGACGCTATGCCGCGATCGCGCGCGGCATAGAAGCGCTGCTGATGAGCCGCAAGAGCAAGCCCGTACCGATGAATATCGACGGCGCCACCGCCGTGATCTACGCCGAACTCGGCTTTGCACCCGAGCTGGCGCGTGGCGTGTTCTGCCTGTCGCGCGCGGTCGGCATTCTGTCGCATGCATGGGAACAGCGCGGACGCAAGGAGCGCAACAAAGGTCCGATGCCGCGCCAGATGGCCTACACGTACACCGGCAAACGCGAGCGGCATTTGCCTTGAGCCGCTTGCGCTGAACCGCTGGGCCTGAACTACTTGTCCTGAACTTCGGCCGCGCGCCGCTGCGCGTTGCGCATGGCGCGCGAATCGCCGCCCAAAGCGTCGGTGGCGCGCGCGGCACAATCGAATAGCGCGCCGAGATTGCGTTCGAGAAACGCTTGGTCGATCCGCGAGCTCGGACCGGCCAGCGTCAGCACGCCACGCAGGCTCTGGCGCACGCCGAATACCGGCATGGAAATACCCGCCGTCTCCCGGTCGCGTTCGCCGATCGACACACAGTAGAAGTCCTCGCGAATCTTCTCGTACGGCGCGCCCGGCATGCCGCCGAAGGCGAGCAATGCAAGGCCGCCCGAGCCGCTTTCCAGCGGCAGCACGTCGCCTTCGCGCACATGAAAACGCACCGCATGCCTCGAATCCACCCGATGCAGACACACTCGCACCGCTTCGTCGCGTACGTAGAACGACACGCTTTCGCCGCTGGTTTCCGCGAGCTCGCGCATGAGCGGCACGACAATATCGCCGAGGTTCAGGCTGCGTTGATACAAGGCGCCCAGCATGAAGGTGGCGGAGCCGAGCTGATAGCGGCCGTCGTCGAGACGCAGCAGCAGGCGATGCTGGATCAACGAGCCCGCGAGCCGCAACAACGTGCTCTTGTAGAGCCCCGTGCGCGCCGCCAGTTCGGCGAGCGTGAGCGCGTAATCATCCGGCCGGAAGGCGAACAGGATGGCGCAAGCACGATCGATGACGGCAACGCCTTCGCTTTCCTTCGTGTTCGATTTGTCCGCGGGCGTTGGCATGGATGGCATTACTTCATAGGGGAGCGGAAATTTTACGCCATGACGCCCGGCTGTCATACCCGCTGCGGGCGCTTTGCCGCTGATTCCGGCGCGGAATTCCGAACTCGCGTGACACCCCCGGCGCAAATGCCCGCCGGATGCGGCACACCGCATCTTGAGACGATCGCGCGATTTGTTGAGCGCGTCCAGCATTCAGCGTTTGGCAGCCGCCTTTTACAGTACGTCATCGATCGCGCGGAGCCGGAACAACGGAGCGCGACGCAACTTTCGGAGGATCGGTGATGAACAGCAATCGTGGCACGGTTCCAGTTGCTTTCTTCGGGATCGCGGTAGGCGCGCTGGCGTTCGCCAATTTGTGGCGCGTGGCGATCAGGCTCTGGCATCTGCCCGCCCTGGCAGGCAACGCGATGACGGTAGCCGCGCTCGTCGTGTGGCTCGTGATTCTGGTGGCATACGGGCAAAAATGGCTGACGCGTGCCGACGAAGCCCGCGCGGAAATGCAGCATCCGGTGCAATCGTCGTTCGCGGCGCTCGGTCCTATTTCGGGCCTGCTCGCTGCCCAGCTCCTGCAACCTTTCGCGCATACGTTGGCGCTCGCGCTGTACGGCGCTGCCGTGGTCGCGCAACTCGCTCTTGGCACGTATTTGCATGGACGGCTCTGGCAAGGCGGCCGCAAGCCCGAACTGGTGACGCCCGCCATCTATCTGCCGACGGTGGGGGCGAGCTTCGTGGCGGGTACGGCTTCGGCCGCCTTCGGTTTTCACCAACTGGGCGAACTCTTTTTCGGCGTAGGTTTGCTGTCGTGGCTTGCGATTGAATCGTTGATCCTGCATCGCGCCGCCGTGCATGAACCGCTGCCCGACGCTTTGCGCCCGGTGCTCGGCATCCAGCTTGCACCGCCGGTGGTGGGCGGGGTGACCTATCTGAGTTTGAGCAGCGGCACACCTGACCTGTTCGCCATGATTCTGCTTGGTTATGGCTTGTACCAGGCTTTGCTGCTCCTGCGTTTGCTGCCGTGGGTTCGCCAACAGGCCTTCACGCCGGCTTACTGGGCCTTTAGCTTTGGCGTCGCCGCCCTGCCGACGATGGCGCTGCGGATGGTCGAACGAGGCGCGACGGGTCCGGTTGAATACGCCGCACCGGTTCTGTTCATCGCGGCGAATGTGATCATCGCGATTCTGGCGGTGAAGACGTTGGGCTTGCTGATGCGCGGCAAGCTGATTCCCGCCGCTGCGGTTACGGGTGCGCTGCCCGCACCGCAGACGCCCGCCGATTCACGCATCGCACGGGCCAGCTAAACCGCTCGAACTGCCTCGCTTCAGCGAGACGGGACGCAACGAGGTGAGATGCGTCCCGTCACATCTTTCTGAAATACATCAACGCAACGCCATCACAATCAGCACCGCGCCGACGATCGCCACCGCATCTTCGATCAACGCGGCCGGCTGGTCCCGTCCGAAGGCACGCGCCATTGCGCTGCGAACTCTTGCGCCGCCCAAGGTGCCGATCACGGCGCCGATCAATCCCGCGATCAAGCCGGCCCCCACTCCGCCATGCGCCGCGCCGATCGCCGCACCGCTCAAGCCGCCAAGCACGAGACGCGCGCCGAATTGCATCGGCACGGTACGGCTAGGGGTTTTCGGCAGTTGATCGGTGATCAGTTCGACGATGGCCAGCACCGTAAAGATATACGGCGTGGCGGTGAAGCCGAGAAATGCCAGCGGCGTGTCTTGCAGCGGCAACCAGCCCAGATGCGCCGCCCAACTGACCGCGGCGGGCGCGGTCATCGCGCGAAGACCGGCCACGACGCCGATCAGCAATGCCAGCACATAGACAGACATAGGGGACTCCGAATCAAGGCAGCGATGCGTGGTTGAACAAGCCGACGGTTTACCTGGACGAACGCCGGCAGAAGGTGTCGAGCATTTCCATGGAGAGTCAACTTCTCACCGCATGCATCGAGGCCGATTCGCTGTTGCCTCCTTTCGGTGTGGCCCTAGTGTCGCATACTTCGATCGGCGCACCGGTCATCGCGTCGCGTGCATCCGTGTCCGCGCCGCAATCAGATAGACGCCACCACCAACGCGCCCACGTCCGCGATGGCCGCATTGCTGCGCGCCGCGTCGCCATCCGTTCCGGTGAGGTACACGGTCACCAGCACTGGACCGCGTCCGGGCGGCCACAGAATCGCCACGTCGTTGGCCGTGCCGTGATCGCCGGTGCCGGTCTTGTCGCCCACGCCCCAGTCCTTCGGCAGCTTCGCGCGAATCCGTGCGCCGCCGGTCTCGTTGGCGGCGAGCCACGCCAGCAGTTGCGCCCGTGAGGATGAGGACAACCGCTCGCCGAGCAGCAACTCGCGCAGATTGCCAAGCATGGCGTTCGGCGTGGTGGTGTCGCGCGGGTCGCCGGGCGTCCCCTCGTTCAGCGTCGGCTCGATGCGATCCAGGCGCGTGACGCCGTCGCCGAGACTGCGAGCGAACGCGGTCAATCCCGCCGGGCCACCGAAGGTCGCCAACAACAGATTCGCCGCCGTGTTGTCGCTGAGCGTGATCGCCGCCTTGCACAACTCGGCGACACTCATGCCCGCATTGCCGGTCAGTTCGCGCGCGTGCTTGCCCGTGGCCGGCGAATTCGACACCACGTCGCTCTGTGAGAACACAACGCGCCGTTGCAAGTTTTCCTCGCCACGATCCGTGCGCGCAAGTACGGCGCCGGCCACCAGCATCTTGAAGGTGCTGCACATCGGAAAGCGCTCGTCGGTCCGCAAACCGGCGTGCAAGCCTGACGTCGTATCGACGATCGACACACCCAACCGGCCGCCGCTCGCCGCTTCGATTTCAGCGAGCCGCCGACGGATCGCATCCGCCTTCGCCAACTCGCGCCCTTGCGCCGCCGCGCCTGTTTTCACCGTCTTGCCGGATGCCTTGCCGAACGCGCCGGCGCTGCCAACCGCAACCCCAGCTATCGAAACGCCCAGCATCGCACCCGCGAACTTCCGTCTTGTGATCATCGCCGCTCCTTTGTGTGAAGCCGCAACTATCGGTTTTCCGCCCGTCGCTGACAAACGATGATAAGTTAGCCAAATCACAAGAAAATCTTATGCCTTCGCCATGAGACCGTACCTTCCGTTGAATGCGCTGCGTGCCTTCGAATCGTCCGCCCGGCATCTGAGCTTCACGCGCGCGGCACTCGAACTGAACGTCACCCAGGCCGCTGTCAGCCAGCAGGTCCGAACCTTGGAGGAGCGGCTGGGCACCGCGCTTTTCAAGCGTCTGCCGCGCGGCCTCGCCATGACCGACGAGGGCCTCGCGCTACGTCCGGTGCTGACCGACGCATTCGATCGCATCGAAGCGGTGCTCAAACAATTCGAAGGCGGCCACTTTCACGAGGTGCTGACGGTGGGCGTGGTGGGCACCTTCGCGGTAGGCTGGCTGATGCCGCGCCTCAAGTCCTTTCGCGACGCGCATCCGTTCGTCGAATTGCGGCTGCTGACGAACAACAACCTGGTCGATCTCGCCACCGAAGGTCTCGATTTCGCGATCCGTTTCGGCGACGGCACTTGGCCCGGTTCGCTCGCGACCCGCCTGCTCGACGCGCCGCTCACGCTGCTCTGCACACCGGAGATTGCCGCGCGTCTGTCGAAGCCGGAGGATCTCGTCGGCGAAACCTTGCTGCGCTCCTATCGCACCGACGACTGGATGAGCTGGTTCAGCGCGGCAGGCATTCCGCCGCGGCCGATTCGCGGGCCGGTGTTCGATTCGTCGCGGCTGATGGTGGAAGCGGCGATGCAAGGTGCGGGTATCGCGCTCGCGCCCGCGCTGATGTTCGATCACGAGATCAACACAGGCAGGCTGGTGCGCCCGTTCGAAGTAGAGGTTCACGCCGGCAGTTACTGGCTGACATGGCTGAAGGGCAAGCCCATGACACCGGCGATGCTGCTGTTCAATCAGTGGATCATCAAGGAGGCGTCGGCACAGACGCAGAACTAGGCAGCCAACAATGCGCGGCGATGTCCGTTCATGGCGGGCCGTTCGGCTTGCGGCGGAAACACGTTCCACGAGCCGTCGTCGTGACGGAAGAAGAAGATCGACAGCATGCCGCCCGGGCGCAAGGCTTCCACGCACACATAGCGCTGATGTTGCGACGCACGGTGGCAAAACTGCACGACGCGTGCGGGCATCGACGGGGTCGGGGCAAGCCATTTGTCTACGGCCCAATGCAAGGTCTTTTCGGCGGCAGCCATGATGTTCTCCTTGAATCCTTGAACAGTTAAACCACTGAAACGAGTCGCTGAAATTCGGTGTCGCTGGTTCACGCAAACTGCGCGGAACCGTGAGCGCCCTTCGCGCCGCTTTCCACAAAAGCCTTTACGAGGCACACCAGCGCATGCATGCCGGTACACGGATGGCGCAGGCAGCAATGCACTTGTTCGCTACGGCTTTCGCCGAGCAGGCACCATGCGCAGAAGTGCTCGCAGTTGTTCGTGAGCAGGCGATAATGGTTTTCGCCGAGACGGGAGCGAGCGCGGCGCACGGCTTCGTCGCCGACGTAGCGGGCGGCCGGGGTCGGGCGGATCGACAGCGGATGGCCGGCGGCGAAGCGTTCCAGTTCCACTTCTTCAACGGGGCCGCGATGCGCTGAACCTGCAAAGCCCGAGTAATGAACCACACGTCCGTTGCCCACATAAATGCCGTGGTGTTCGTAACCGCGACGTTGCGTGACGAGATGCGCGCCGATCGGCAGGTCGATGGTGGACGCGGCGTCGCAGCGGTCTGCGCTGTTTTCGCTGCTGGTTTGGTTCGTGTTCATGGCTGTCTCGCTTCGATTTCCAACACTGTTGCGAGATCTTCCGCATCATCCGGGCCATGTGCGCGAAAGCCTTTATTTAAAGGGCTTCGCGGGAAAACGCGGAATTCCGGAGACCATGAGTGTCCGTTGCGGACCGACAGAAATTCCGCCTAAGTGTTGGCGAGCGGCGCTCATTTTTAGCTGCCGTGAAGAGGGAAGTACTTGGATTGAAGAGATGCGGCGGGCGGCGGGAATGTGTTGGGTCGCGCACCGGTTCGAGTGAGGGCGTGTTGGCTGCCAGCCGACCGATGAATTCATGCACGCCCGTGCGCTGCATCCGCAAGCGCGCGGAATCGCCCGGCAATCAAGGCGCTACGACAAACCGCGCGAATCGCTCGGGAATTGGCATAGCACTTGCACTATAACGGCCAGATACTTCTTAACCGCGCGTCACCGCGCGCGTTACACACGCGGCCAACCGGAGAAACGACATGGCTTCAATTACAGTAAGCGACTTATCGCTGAACCTCGCGCTAGACCGTAAAGCGATGACAGCGATCCGCGGCGGCGGCGGCGCCCCGTGGGTGTACGGCTGGATTCAGCCCTACGTACGCGATACGCCGAGCATTGGGCCCGTCGTGAACCTGTACGACGTGACCAACAACTTCTATGCTAACCAGATGATCAACACGTTCCAGTCGGTCGATGTGCGCAACACCGGCGCGAACTCGAACATCAGTGTCTCTCCCGACGCACGTAGCAGAAACGATATGGTGTAACCGTTGTGACCTGCGCGAGCCAATTTCGCTGGACGTCGTCCGCGCGTTCCGACGCCGGGCGTGTCCGCGAAATCAACGAAGATTCCTGTCTCGACCAGTCCGCGCTCGGACGCTGGGCCGTCGCCGACGGCATGGGTGGACACGCGGTCGGCGATCTGGCGAGCCGTCTGGTAATCGACGCGCTCAGCCGGCTCACGCCGCCCGTCAGCATGAAGTCTTTCGTCGCCGATGCGCGCGCGCGCCTGCAAACCGCCAATCGTCAACTACGGGAAGAAGCCGCGCGCCGCCAGGTGCAGCGTATCGGCAGCACGGTCGTCGTGCTGCTCGCCTGCGATCGCTTCTGCGGCTACATCTGGGCCGGCGACAGCCGCCTCTACCTGCTGCGCGAAGGCAGCCTGCGGCAACTCACGCGCGACCACAGTCAGGTGGAAGCGCTGAAGTCGCTCGGGGTGCTCACTGAAGAAGAGGCGCGGCATCATCCGGCGCAACACATGATCACGCGCGCCGTGGGCGCCACCGACCTGCTGGAACTCGACGACGATGCGATCGAGGTCGCGGACGGCGACGTCTTCCTTCTCTGCAGCGACGGCCTGAGCAACGAAGTCAGCGAAGACGACATGCTCGCTGTGCTGAGCAATGCGGCATGCGCGAACGCGTGTGAAGAACTCGTCGATATGGCGCTCGCGCGCGGCGGCCGCGACAACATTACCGCCGTGGTCGTGCGCGCTGAAGACCCTAATGCGGCGGACAAAACGCTGCTGAATCCGGCGCCTTGAACCTACTGCTTTAGCGACGCGGCCTCACGTGTCGTTGTCTTCATCGTCGCGATCCTCAGCGCCGTTCTTGTTCGCGGCAGGCTGATTGCGATTGCGGAAATCCTTCGAGTGCAGGCCGTGTTTCTTCAGAAGCATCTGCAGATGCGAACGGTTCATGTCGATACGACGGGCCAGTTCCGCCACCGTGCCGCTCACTTCGCGAAGGCCGCGCTCGAGGAAGGCTTTTTCGGCGTCGTCGCTGGCGGCGCGCTTTGCGTCGCTCAGCGACATCAGGTTCGCCACGCTGATCGGCTCCTGCCCTGTTGCGGTCGCGGCGTTGGAAGCCGCCGCGGCTCCGGGCGCTGCCGGCCGCATGTCCACCGGCAAATGGTCGACATCGGCCATATCGCCGGCCAGACACGATACGCGATACATCACGTTGCGTAACTCGCGGATGTTGCCTGGATACGCATAGTTCAGCAGAAAGTCCCGCAAACGCGGCGTCAATCGCACGGGCCTGCGCTTTAACGTGCCGGCGGCTTCGTCGCCGAACCACGAAATCAGCAGAGGAATTTCGTCGCGACGTTCGCGCAGCGGCGGCAACGTCACATGAATCACGCTAAGCCGGTAGAACAGATCCTCGCGGAATTTGCCCTCTTCGCTGAGTTGCCGGAGATTGCGATTGGTCGCCGCGACGATGCGCGTGTCCACCGCAATCGTTTCGTCGGACCCGACGCGTTGAATCTCATGCGCTTCCAGCACACGCAGTAGCTTCACCTGGCCGGCGAGCGGCAACTCGCCGATTTCGTCGAGAAAGATCGTACCTGTATGCGCGCTTTCGAATTTCCCCTTGCGGTCGTTCGAAGCCCCCGTGAACGCGCCCTTGCGATGCCCGAACAATTCCGACTCCAGCAGATTGTCGGGAATCGCGCCGCAGTTCACGGAAATGAACGGCTTGTCGGCGCGCGAGCCGTTGGCGTGAACCACCTTCGCCATCAACTCCTTGCCGGTGCCGCTTTCGCCGTCGATCAACACAGGCAAATCGGTCGGCGCCGCTTTCTCGGCGATTTCGAGCGATTCGAGCAGGCGCGGATTGTCACCGAACGTGCCCTCGAAAATGAAACTGCGTTCGAGCAACGCTTTGCGGCGCGCGCCGCGCGATAGATCGGCGCGCTCCTGCGGCTCGGCGGCCACCGCCGCCTGCACGAAGCGCTCCTTGTGCGAGAGTTGCATCACTTCGTCGCGCAACGAGGTGGCTTGCCGGAGCAGTTTGTCGATGTCCGCGCGCTCCAGCCGCGACGACCAGCGCAATGTCGAGCGCAGAATCTCGATCCGCTCGATCAGGCCCGCGTACGAAATCGCGGGGCTGGCCTCTTCAATCTGGTCGAGAATCTTCATCATCATGCACTCAACTGTTTCTGGACCAGCTGGTGATACATGCCGCCGCGCTGGATCAACTCGTCGTGACGGCCCTGTTCGACAATCGCACCTTCGTACAGCACGAGAATCTTGTCCGCACGCATGATCGTGCTGAGCCGGTGCGCGATGATCACCGCCGTGCGGCCCTTCAGAATGTCGTGCATATTGCCGAGGATATTGCTCTCCGATTGCGAGTCCAATGCCGAGGTCGCTTCGTCGAATACGAGCAGACGCGGATCGTGATACAGCGCCCGTGCGA
Organism: Paraburkholderia sp. BL18I3N2; assembly: GCF_003001875.1. Classification (NCBI taxonomy): domain Bacteria; kingdom Pseudomonadati; phylum Pseudomonadota; class Betaproteobacteria; order Burkholderiales; family Burkholderiaceae; genus Paraburkholderia; species Paraburkholderia sp. BL18I3N2. The sequence continues at coordinate 414,693 of NZ_PVNC01000001.1, read as the reverse complement.
TGCACAGCCGCTGGATCTGCCCGCCGGACAAGCCAATTCCGCGCTCGCCGACAATCTGCTCGTAGCCAAGCGGCATCTTGCTGATGAATCCGTGCGCGTCGGCCATCTTCGCGACTTCCTCAATGCGGCGCCGATCGGGCGCATCGTCGCCGCTCGCGATGTTCTCCGAAATCGTGCCGGAGAACAGCAGATTGCTCTGCATCACATAGCCAATCTGTGCACGGTAATAGGCTTTGTCGACCACACCGAGATCGTAGCCGTCGATCGTCATCTTGCCCTCGGTCGGCGTGTAGAAGCCGACCAGCAATTTGGCGAGTGTCGTCTTGCCCGATCCGCTGCGTCCCACAATCGCCACCAGTTCGCCGGGCTTGATATCGAAGCTGATGTTTTCGAGCACATATGCCGAGTCGTTTTCGCCATAGCGAAAATACACGCCGCTGAGGCTGATCTCGCCTTGGAGTTCGGGCAACATCACGCGCGAAGGCAAATCCTGGGGTTTCTGCTCGGGTTCGATATCGAGCACATCGCCGAGGCGTTCCATCGCCACGCCTGCGTCGTTCAACATGCTCCACAAACCGACCAGGCCCATGAGCGGACCAAGGACGCTCCCCATGAACGCATTGAACGCGATCAACTGACCAATCGTCATTTCGCGCGCCAGCACGAGATTCGCGCCGACCCACAGAATCGCAATCGTCGTCGCGGCGTTCAGCAACTGGCTGCCGAGTCCCACCAGAATATTGAATGCGTGCGCGCGATACTGCACTTCGAGCGCCTTGGCGTATTTCTTCTCCCAGCGCAAGCGAACCGGCCGCTCGATGCCCATGCCCTTGATGGTTTCCACGCCGGCGAGCGCTTCCATCAGAAACGATTTCGACTCGGTCGACGCGGTGAACACTTCGCGCGCGTAACCTTTGATCTTCGGTGTGGCGATCGCGGTCAGCGCCATGATCGGAATGACGAACGCGATCAGCACCAGCGTCATCTTCACGTTGTAGACGAACATGATCGTGAAGTAGATGAAGACCATTAGCAGGTTCAACGCCGTGGTGACAGTGGATTCGGTGAGGAACGCGCGGATCGTCTGGTTCTCCTGGAAGCGCGCGAAAATGTCGCCGGTCTTGCGCTTGGCGAAAAACGAAAACGGCAGCGACATGGTGTGCTTGAAGAACTGCGACATCATGGCGAAGTCCATGTTTCGCACCATGAAATTCGCCAGATACGCGCGAATCGAAGACATCAATTGCGAAAAGACATTGGCGATGATCAGGCCGCCAATCAGCAGATGCAGCAGGCTGACATTCTGATGCACGATCACGCCGTCCAGAATGTTCTGGATAATCAGCGGCGGAATCACGCCCAGTACCTGAATCACGAAGGTGGCGAGAAACAGGTGGCCGAGAATCTTCTTGTACGGCTTGAGGTAGCCGACAAAGCGTATCCATGGCGAACGCGCGGCGGACATTCGCAGCAGATGCGGTCCGCCGGTAAACAGCAGACAGGTGCCGCTCCAGCCGCGCTCGAAATCTTCGACCGTCATTTTCTTGAAGCCGACCGCCGGATCCGCGACCCACACGTAATCTTTGGAGAGTCCGTACACCACGACGTAGTGATAGCCCTCCCAGTGCACGATGAACGGCAGATCGAAACCGCGCAACGAATCGAACGTGCATTGCACGCCACGCGCTGTAAAGCCGAGCGATTCGCCAGCGCGCGCGAGACTGTCGAGCGTCGCGCCCTGGGTCGTGACGTTGGCCAGTTCGCGCAACTTGCCGAGCGTCATTGGAATGCTGTAATGGCGGCATACCATCGCAAGGCACGCCGCACCGCAATCCATTTCTTCTGCCTGCTCGACCAGCGCGAAGCGTTTGATGACTTTCTCGCCGAACTCGGGCTTGCTTTGCAAATCGAGCATCAGCGGCAGCTTGCGCCGCTGTTCGACCCGCTTTTGCCGTTGCAATTCGCGGTCGCCATAGCGAATGCGCTCGTCGAGCACTTCGCGCAACTTTGGATTGCGTTCGAGAATGAAGTGAACGGTGCGCTCCGGAATCACCAGCAGCCGCGTATCGGTCGTCGCGACCACCGATGCCATCTGCTCCTGGCGCATCAAGCATGCTTTTTCGCCGAATATCTCGCCTTCTCCGAGCGTGGCGAGCGTGTAGTCGTGCCCCTCCTCGTGCCGCACGATACGCACTTCACCATGGCGCACCACGTAAAGGCGCCGGTCCTCGCGTCCGTCCTGCTTGAGGATTTCCTTGCCCGCGGCCACCCGTTTCACGCCGACGCTGCGCACATACTCTTCGAGTTCGGCCTTGTTCAGTTTGCCGCGCAGATCGAATAACTGCGCGACGAAACCGCCCGCCGAATTGATCGCCACATAGCTGGCAACGAACGCCAACGCGGCCTGATTGCCCGCGATCACGGGCTCGATCGCGGCGCGCGGAATGAACAGCAACTCGGTTTTCGCCGACGACCGCACCGACGCTTCGTGGACATAGGTCCGCAACATCGCAATATCGGCGAAGATCTCGCCGGCCTTGCGCACACCCAGGCTGGTTTCCTTGCCGTGCTCCTCCGAGAAGATCCGTACGGAACCCGAACGAATCACGTACAGACCGTCAGCCGTCTCGCCCGCTGAGCAAACCGTTTCTCCGAACGAATAGAAGCGCGCCTGCGCATATTCGGCAAGACGCTCGATCTCGTCGCGCGAAAACGGCGAAAAAATTTCCACCGAGGTGAGAAACTCGGCTGCGGAGGGCGCGGTCTGGGGTGCATCCATGTGCTTACGGACCTCGAATCGGCGTGTCGTTGTGTTGTTTCAATACGGCGTGCGGCCTCGAACGGGCTAGCGCGCTTCGATCACGTGCTCCTGCGCGCGTGAGATCAACCAGCTTTCGCGAAGCAGGCGCCGGACTTCGGAGGCCACGTCGGCGTCGAGCGTCGCCGGATATTTGGCCGTCACGGCGAAAATCTCGAAGCACGAGCGGTCCGCCGACGGAAACGGTCCCAGCAGATCGCCCACCGCCGCGTTGAAAATCTTCGCTTCGATATCCGGCTTCAACGAGCCGCGCAGCACCTTGCCGATTACGCCACCTGCCTCGCGCGTATCCGCGATGGAATGCTCCCGCGCCATGTCGGCGAAACTGTCGGGATCGTCGTGCAGATACGAGATCATTTCCTTCGCCTTGCCCTCGCTGTCCAGCACGATATGGCTGACTTCGATCGCATCGAACTTCGGTGAATTCAGCGCGAAGTAATCCTTGATCGCGGCCTCGTTGCCGATCTCGTCGAGCATCTTCTCCTGATACAACCCGTCGGTAATGAAGGCTTCGAACTCGTCGAGACTGACATTGAGCGCGTCGAGATACTGATTCATATCCGTCGCGCGATGCAGGCCCCGCACACGGCGGAACTGATCGGCGCGTTGCTGGATCTCATCGGCGGTGACGGTAATGCCCTGCTTCTTCGCCGCGTGAACCGTGAGCTTGTCGCGCACGATCTGTTCGATCAGGCTCTCGAACTGGCCGGTCAGTTTCAGAAGACGAATGAACTCGGCCACGTCCACGACTTCGTCATCAATTCGCACTATCGCGGTCATTTCTTCAGCTCCTTTAATTGACGTGTGATCCGTGCGGTCAACCCGCCACCTGCCTGAACGGATCGAGACCCAGATCGATCAGGCGCCGCTCGCGCACCACGATCTCAGCGCTTGCCGTCATGCCGTAGCGCAACGGATAACGCGTGTCGGCAATCTGGTAGTAATTCTTGTCTAGCGTGACGCGGCCTTCGTAGACCGGCTGCTTGTCCGTCAACGACGGTTTAGTGGCCGGTGAAATATAGGCCAGCGTGCCGCTGATCAGCCCATAGCGTTGATACGGAAAAGCGTTGAATTTCAGTTTGACCGGCAGACCCTCGTGCAGAAACGCGCGATCGTGTTCGGCGATTTCAATCTTCAACACGGGCCGCGCGTCTTTGGGCGCAATGCCGCCGAGCGGCGCGTTTGCCTGAATCTTGTCGCCGCGCTGCGTCGACGTCACGTCGGTGATGACGCCCGAAACCGGCGCGAGAATCAGCAGGAAATTGTCTTTGTCGATGTTCTCGAAGCGAATCCGCGCAGCCGCTTCAGACACCAACCGCGCGCTTTGCAGTTGCAGGCGCAACTTGTCTTCCGCATCGGTAATGTCGCGCACCGCCGAATCGTATTGAAGCTGTAGGTCTGTGGTCTGCTGGCCGCTGGTTTCCAGTTGCGCATTCGCCTGCGTATATTCGTGGCTCAAGCGAAAATCCAGCTCCGCGAGCTTCGATTGGGCGACACGGTACGCGTTATCCGCCTCCATTGCCGCCGTGCGTTTCTGTTCCACCTGCAATTCGGCGATGCCACCGCCACCCGGCTGCGCGAAGAGCCGCGAGTAGCGGTCCAGTTCCTGACGCGCCGCTTCGCGCGTGCGCCGGGCGTTGTCGAGGATACTGCGCGCTTCGTCGAGTTCGGCCTTCTGTCCTTCCGCGAGTTTGGTCGTGCCTTCGGAGACGCGATTTTCGTGCTGGCGCGCTTCCACTTCCATCTGCGTCTTGAGCGCTGCGGCCTTCCGCTCCATGAGCGCTTTCTTCTCGGGAAACTGCTTCCAGTCGCGCTCGGCGTCTTCCAGTTTGAGCTGCGCTTGCAACGCATTGCTGGCGGCCTCGATCGCGCCGCGCGCATTCAGGCGCGCCAGCACGTCGCCTTTCTGCACGGGTTGCCCTTCGGCGATATACAGATCGGCGAGTTCGCCGTCGATCGGTGCATAGATCCGGCGCACCTCGGACTCCGGCGACAAGGTGCCCTGCGCGCTGACGATCACGTCGGCACGCCCCACGAACGACCACAACAGCCCGACCACGACCAGCGCGACCATTGCCCAGATCAGCGCGCGCGCGAGCCGCACCGGCTCCGCCGTCAGGATCGCGATGCCCTCGACGCTGTGATCTTCCAGTGCCTCCGACAACGGCCTAGGGTGACTGTCGCGTTTCACTCTGCTCGCCTCCGATCAATGCCAGCTTCGCTTTTAGAAGTCCCGGATCCAGCACCATGCGCAACTCCGTTAGCGAGCGGCGCTGCAAATTGGCTTCGGCTTCGATATCCGCCAGCAGACGGTCGAAGTCGGCCGGATGATCGGCCTTCAGTTGCGTGTAGATGCGCATGCCCTGTTGCGCCGACGTTTTCGCATCCGAAAGCAGACGCGCCTCACTGCGAAATCCCGGTGAAATGCCGGCTTCGAGACGCTGCGTACCGCCGATCGATCCGCCCGCGCGATACTGTTTCCACAGACTCTGGGCGCGCAGCAGCAGGTCTTGCGCGCGCGCCAGCGCTTTGTCGTGCAACGCGGCGACGTCTTTCTGGATCGACTGCAGGAACCATACGTCCGTTGCCGGATCAAGGCTTGCATAAAACGACAGTAGACGCTGGTCGTAATCCTTGTCGCCGCGCGTCTTCTGCAACTGTGCGTACTGGTCGAGCAATGCCTTCTTATGCGCCAGTTCCGCCGCGAGCACGTCGGACCACGGCCCTGCGGGCATGGCCTGCAGACCGGCGAGCGCCTGTTGCGCGTCGCCGCGCTGCCATGCCGCCGTCACCGCATCGTGGCGGGCGATCACGTCCGGCGAAGGCAAACGGCTCGCCGCCAATTGTTGAAACTGCGCCTGAAAAGGCGGCGTGCTGAAGTGCGCCGTTTTCAGCATCGCGAGCAACGGCACTAGTTGCCGGCTCAGCGCGGCGTTCAACAAATCGGTGTATTGGCGCAAATCCTGACGCACCCCGTCAATGCCCGCGAGACGCGGATAACGCTGCGCGTAATCGTCGAGCACCGGAGGCAGCGCGTCGGGCTTATCACGCGCCAGTTCGGTGCGGATCGTCCCGTTCAGACGGTCGATGGCGGCGAGGTACACCGAATCGTCGCTTTCCAGTTTGCGCAGATGGCTCAGCGCCTGCGCATAGGGATCGGCGAACACGGGCACGTAGGAGGCAATGCGGTCGAGCGCGCGCTGATGGCTCTTCGCGTCGTCTTCCCAGCGTTGCAGCAGATTGTTGATCGTGCCCTCGTCCGCGTACATGCGAATGGGCGCGTCCATGCCGCCGCGCGCCGCCACGAAACGCTCCAGATCGCCTACCCATTGCAATTCATTGACCAGAGACGCGGCGTCCGCGTTATTCGCGCTCAACGAACGCATCTCCTTGAGCAACGCGTCGGCCTGATCGAACTGCGCCTTTTGCAGCGCATTCAGCCAACTGGGGAGCTTCGCCTTCAACAACGCTTCGCTAGCGAGCGCGCTGAATTTGGTATCCGTGGGATGGCTCGCCAGATAACCCGATGCCGCCGTGACCGCGCTCGTGTAATCGCCGTTCGCCAGCAGATTCTTCAACTCGCGCTCCGACGAACCGCGCATATATAGTGTCGTCCCGATCGCCGCCAGCACCACGACGCCCACGCCGCCCCATGTCGCCACGCGGCGCACGCTCGCGCGGTCGTCGATTGCAAACGCCTTGCCGAGTTCGCCCGCGAGCAAGCGCCAACGGCGCGACCGGCTCTTCCCGGCAGCCGCGTTGGCAGCGCCATTCGCACCGTTGGCTCCGTTCGTGCCATTCGCCCCTTTTGCCGTGCCCGTCGGCGCGTCGCGCTTCGCATGCGCGGACGCGGCCTGCGCCGCTTCGTTGACTTCGTCTTCTCGTTGGAGGCCCGGGTCGACGCAAAAGATATCGAGGAATGAATGCGCGGCGCCGACGAAGGTGGTCTTGTCGGGATCCACCGCTTCGTCGGCGGCCGGATTGAGGAATAGCTGTGTCACGGTGGGCTCGACTTCAGGGGGTTTCTGCAGCGACACCCTGTAGACGAAGTGGTCTCCGCCAAATGCAACGAGGTCTCCGTCCACCAGCGGCAGCGCGGATTCATCCAACCGCTTTCCACCGACGAATGTGCCGTTGGTGCTGCCGAGATCCTCGACATAGAGTTCGCCGCCCTTCAGAAAGATGTGTGCGTGACGGCGCGAGATGTAGTTGACCTGATGCGGATAGCGGTCCTTGTAACGCGAGAAGACTTCATCCGCTTTGCTGACAAGAAATGGAAATGCCTGCACCTCGATAGGCTGCAGGCCGAGGTCGTCGCGCTGCGGCACCAGCAGCAATCCCGGCGCGGCGGATGGACTGGCGGCCGCCACGATACGCGCGCGCGGCTCGATGCTCACGCGGTAGCAGAGCTCGCCGCCAAAGCACAGTTCGTCGCCGGCGCGCACACGGGCCGGAGTCTGCCGCACGGCCACGCCGTTTAACGTCGTGCCGTTCTTGCTGCCTAGGTCGGCGACGTAGACCGCACCGTGTTCCGTGAAAACCCGCGCGTGACGGCGCGACAGGCGTGCAATCCGCTCAGCGGGATAATCGGTAAAAGGTGCTTCGCTGCGCCCGATTGCAAACAGGTTGTCGACGATACGGATCGCGTCGAGCGCGGGACGTTGCGCGGACGCAATCGGCGACAGCACCACGTCGAACGCGGCGTCCTCTGTCGCGCGCATCTCAGCAATCGGAACTTCGCCGGCGGCCATTTTATCTGGATCACTAAGCGTTTACCCGTTGCGGCGAGATCGCAACGGAAACGGGATGAAGGACTACGGCGAAAAGATATTGTTCGTGTGAGCCGTGCAAAAGCCGACTCCTTAAAGATTGTAAGTCACACATGGCGAGTGTCAATTTTCCGATCGTCGGTTATGAGGGCAACGAGTGCGTCGAATACAGCCGAAATACCCCACGCTGCGCGCCACATTGCGGATTAGCTCAGTGTTCCTTTACTTGTGCCTGCACGTCGACGCTCGGCCAGCCGCCGCCCAGCGCTTTATAAAGCAGCACCGTGTCGGACAGAATCTGCTGATGGTTGGCAAGCAGTGCCTGCTGCGCCTCCAGCAAGGTCCGTTCGGTTTCGAATACCTCCAGTTGCGACACCACGCCGAGGCGCAACTGCGACTGGATCTGGTCTGCGACGATCTGCAGCCGCGACACCTCCTGCTGCAACTCCGCGCGCTGTTCCTTGTGCGAATTCACGTTGACCAGCGCGTTTTCCACTTCCTCGAACGCGCCCATCACCGCCACGCGATACTGCTGTTCCGCCACTGTCGATTGCGCTTGCGTTACTTTCACATGCGCCCGCACGCCGGGATCGAGCAGCGGAATGTTGATGCTGGGCATGAAGCCGTACGTGAACGATTTCAGCAGATCGGTCAGCGCGAAACTCGCGGTGCCGCCGTGCGCTGTCAGGCTGATGGTCGGCAGTTGCGCGAGCTTGGCCTGGCCGACGAGGTCGTACGCTTCCAGCACTCTGAACTCGGCGGCCACCACGTCGGGACGGCGCGCGAGCAGTTGTGCCGGCAAGCCGTCCGGCACGGGCGGCAGTTGCACGCGCTGCTGCAAATGCCCCTTCGGCATCTGGAATTCGCCGGCCGGCACGCCAATCAGCGTGCAGAGCGCGTTGTTGGCCAGCGCGCGCGAACGGCGCAGGTCGAGCAACTGATTGGTCAGGCGGTTGATCTCCGCTTGCTGACGCAACACCTGGGTTTGCGGCACGAGCCCATTGCGGCGCTGGCCGTCGTAAATCGCGAGGATCTGCCGGTTCGTTTCGAGCGTTTTCTGTTGCTGTTCGATCTGGTCGTCGAATTGCAGAATCTGGAAGTAGGTGCTGGATACGTTCGACACCAGCTCGAGATACCCGGCGCGCCAGTCGGCCTCGCTGGCGTGAAATTCCGCCTTCTGCGCCTGCACGCCTTTTTCGACTTTGCCCCAGATATCGATGTCCCAGTTCACCTGCGTCGCGAGGTTGTACTGCTTGGAGAAGGTTTGGTGCGTGGTCTTTTCGAAATCGGCGCCGGCGCCGAGATCCATGGTCGGCAAGGCGCCGGCTTTGGCTTCGCCGATCTGCGTGCCGGCCACGTCGATACGCGCGGCCAGCACCTTGATATCGAAGTTGCCGGCAATCGCCTTTGCGATCAGCGTGTCGAGATACGGATCCTGGAAGCCTTTCCACCAGTCGGGTTCGATCGTCGCGGCGGCCGAGACGGGCGAGCCTCTATGATCGGACCACGAGGCTTTCGCGGGCGTGTCGGGGCGCTTGTAGTCCGGCATGCTGACATCGATACAGGCCGACAGCGAGAGCGCGCATACCGTCGCCGCGCTAACGCTGCGCAGTGCGGATGTCCCGAGGAAAAAGCGCTGACGGGCTGATGAAAGCAACGCTGACACGATGGTCTCCGATAGCGCCCGCTTCGTTGCACGAGAAGCAGGCGCCCTTTAAGTAAAGCATCTCCAGCGCGGCTTCACCATCGAAGCGATGCAGGAAGATCGGCGCGGGAATCGGGCGGTGAAGCGGGAATGGCGTGAAAAGAACGATTGGCGGCGAAATCTTTTTGAGGAGCGGCCGGTGAGAGTCCGCGGAGGCTGTGGCGCCTCCGCGGCGGCCCGCGCCGTTTAGTGCACGTTGATGTTGTTGCTCGCGGTCACGTGCGGATCGATCGTGCTCGAGATGCCGGCGACGAACGCTGCGTTGTTGCCGTTGGCGTTCTGGATGTTCAGCGTCGTGTTGATCAGTTGGGTGGCGTCGACGGTCTTGCTGTTGTTCGGCGCATACACCGGCATGAAGTTGAAGTACGACGAGGACGGATAGTATCCGGTGCCGCCGCGCACGGCGCTCATGGCCTTGCTGTCGAGTTGTTCGGTGATGGACAGGTCTTTGATCATCAGCGTGTTCATGGTAAATCTCCTGGAAGGGAATACAGCACAGTTTGCGGTTGGGTTCGAGCAACTTGTCTGCTCGAGTGTCACTAACGCATGGGCTGTGCCAGGATTGATTTCCTATCCTAAGAAATGTGCCGACGTGCCGTGGATAAAGGGTTGCAGGGCTGGCTGAACAGAGAACGCGGAATGAAGCGATGAAGCGACGCACGGAGGATGGTGGATCACGGCCAACAACCCGTGCGAAATTGTTGGTTGGAGCGTGACACTGAGACGCTAACCGCTGCGCGGCATCACGCCGCGCAATACATAACGCGCGTCACCGCGCGATGACGGTGATCTTCTTCGAATACACCGGCGGATTGTGCGGCACATGCATGTCGTCGCCCATCAGCAATTGCAATGTGTGCTTGCCTGGCGGAAGTTGAATCGTGGTTTCCGTTTCACCCGCACCGAAGTGCAGATGATTGCGATCCGACGGAATCTCCTGATCCATCGGCGGCAAGTCCGTGTCGATCAGCAGATGATGGTGGCCGGTATTCGGATACTTGACGCCTTTCGGCGCCACGCCCATGTAGCGCAGGCCGAACCATACCTTGAACGGTTTGTTGGCAGGCACCACCTGGCCGTCGTTGGGATAGCCGATATACTCGTGGGCGCCGGCCGGCGCCGGCGTCGTACCTGCAATGGCGGTATTCGGCGAAGCCAATGCCGCCGACATGACGAGCGCCGCGACCGCGATGATCTTGTACATGAAGGTCTCTCCGTCCTGACGGATTCGCTTTGAACGAACGGATCGCGCTAGTCTTTTAGCACGGTGATGGTGATCTTTTTCGAATACACAGGCGGCACATGCGGCACGTGGTTGTGGTCGCCGAGAATGAGCTGCAATGTGTGCTTGCCCGGCGGCAACTCGATACGCGCGTCAGTCTCACCCGCGCCGAAGTGCAGGTGATTGCGGTCCGACGGGATCTCCTGATCGAGCGGCGGCAGGTCGGTGTCGATCAGCAAATGGTGATGGCCGGTGTTCGGGAACACGACGCCTTTCGGGCACACACCCATGTTCCGCAGTCCCATGCGCACCCACAACTTGCCGCCGTGAATCACCGTGCCGTCAGACGGCCAGATGATGTATTCCTCAGCGCCCGGCGGCGACGCCGTTTGCTCGGCCGCCGCAAAGACGCTCGGCACCATGTTGCCGAACATGAGGAGGAGCGTCGCGCGCAACGTTCGGCGCAATACCTCGCGACGCGCCTGCGATCCATGACGCACGCCGAGAACGACGGGGGCAACGGGGGCAACGGGGGCAACGGTTCTTCGCATAGCGCACTCTCCCGAAGAGGGGTCATGGCCAGCCCGGCTGCACGGGGCAGGCCGGGCGTTCCGACTGGATGTCGCGGGCGTACGCGCGATGGGACGGCCACCTGGTTAAAACGAGCTTGCCGCCCTACTTTGTGAAATTAGCTTAGGACGTAACTTGCCAAAAAGATACGCCACACTCGTTAACCGTATGACACATTCGGGGCACGCGGACAGTTGTGGCGCGCAAAGCGCGTGCTATCGTTATTAAGAGGTTGCAGATGGATGGTCGATAGCGGCGTCGATGTTTCGCGCGATTCGCGCCGGCGGTGGCCGCGAGTTGTGCAGTCCTCGATTGCCTATGTTCTGTCCGGAACAAACAGGATGTGAAGATGTGGCGAATATTCATGCTGGTGTGCATGGCCGGGGCAATGCAGGCGCATTGGGGCGATGCTTTTGCGGCGCCGCAACGTGAGGGCGCCGAACGGGGTGCCAGTGAGGCGAGCTTGCCGCGCACGCTGGTTGCTCCGTTCACGCCACAACGTGACAACGCGTTTTCTCCACGGATTGCGCTTGTGATCGGTAACGGCGCGTACGGTGCGCACGGTGTCGATGATACGGGTCGCGATGGACCGCAAGCGGATGCGCTGCTGGAGAACGCGCCCCGCGACGCCACAGCCATGCGCGACAAGCTCCAGACGCTCGGCTTCGACGTCATCATGCGCACGAATGCGACGCCGCAGCAAATGCGCGAGGCCATCGGCGAATTCCATCAGCGCTTGCGGGCGGGCGGCGTCGGTCTGTTTTATTTCGCCGGACACGGCATGCGGATCGGCCCGCAAACACTGCTCATTCCCGCAGGACTCGATGCCCGCTCGCCGGCTGCGGTCGTGCGCAACGGTGTCGATCTGCACACCGTATTGCAGGCGATGCGCGGGCCGCGTGACGGCCGGCTCAATCTCGTGATCCTCGATACGTGTCTGAACGATCCGTTCCCGGCGACCTCGACAGACGATACATCCGCGCTTCCCCGCAATACAGTGGTCGCCTACGCAACCGCGCCCGGCGGTTTCGCGGCGGACGGCACGCGGCACGGCATCTATACGAATGCATGGCTGCACGCGCTCGACAGCGCTGCGTCGCTAACGCTGGCGGACCTTTTGCAACGCGTTGCAGCGCAGGTTCGCGACGCCACCGGCGGCGAGCAAATGCCGTGGGTTGCCGCTTCGCTTCCTCGGCCCTTGCTGACGGCGGATGCCGCATCCACAGCGCGGGACAATCCCATCGTTACGCTGCACAGCAGAGGCATCCTGCCGAAAGACAGCAGCGAACAATATGAAATCACGTTCTGGAATTCGATCAAGGACAGCAACTATCCCGGCGACTACGAGGCGTATTTGAAGGCCTATCCGAACGGCCGCTTCGCCACGCTCGCTCACGCGCGCATCGACCGCTTGCGTGCTGCGGCGACGTCGAATGCGCCGTCCGCAGCCACGCCTGCTGCGCCTTCAGCAGCGCCCGCGCCGCAGGTCGCGCGGCCAACGCCGCCGGCTAGTACCCCGCCGCCCAAACCCGCTCCGAGTGTCGCCCCGCCCGCTGCGCCACCCGCGGCGGTCGCGCAAAAGCCCGTCACGCATGCACCGGTTGCCGGCGAAAGCCGCGATTGCGCGACCTGTCCGATCATGGTCACCGTACCCGCCGGTTCGTTCTCGATGGGCAGCAGTACCGACGACCCGTCCGAGAAACCCGTTCATCACGTGACCATCGGCGCGCCGTTCGCGATCGGCAAATACGAGGTAACGGTCGACCAGTGGAACGCGTGCGTCGCCGCCAATGCGTGCCAGAAACTCACGCCGGAAAGCAACACTAACAAAGCCGCACCGGCGCGCGACCTGAGTTGGGACGACGCGCAGCAGTACGTGAAATGGCTGAGCAAGACGACCGGCAAACCGTACCGCCTGCCCACCGAAGCGGAATGGGAATACGCGGATCGCGGCGGCACCACCAGTGCCTACTGGTGGGGCGACCAGATGCGCAAGGGCAACGCCAATTGCAAGGACTGCGGCGACCCGTGGCACAAGGAAGGGCCGGAGGCCGCAGGCTCGTTCGCACCGAATCCGCTCGGCCTGTACGACATGAACGGCAGCGTCTGGGAATGGACCGCCGACTGCTGGCACAACACCTACCAGAGCGCGCCCGCCGATGGTCATGCATGGGACACTCCCGGCTGCGACATGCGCGTGATTCGTGGCGGCTCGTGGCGCGAAGGCGGCAGCTACATGCTCAGCGCGACACGCTTCAAGTACAGCGCGGGCGTGCGTCAGTCGCAGGATGGCTTCCGGGTCGTCAAAGATCTGAAGTGACTTGCCGGGGCTGCGTTCGAGTCTCGATCGGACTCACAGCCCATCACGAGAGAAACCGCGCTCCCGCTCCGCTCAGGGCGAGCGCGGTTTCGTCGTGATCGGCGCAAAATCGGCGACGATGTGATCGCGGCCGTATTTGCCGCCGATCTGCGCGAGGCGTGCATCGAGCGCGCGCAGATAGTCGGCGCGCGATTCGCTCTCCGGGCGCGGCTTGTCGAATAGCGGCGCCGGCGTGATCAGCAGCACCACCATCTCCGATCCGAACGGCTTCGAAATGATCCAATCACCGGCGCTGCCGACCGTGGCGGCGTAGTGCGGCGGCGCCTGATTGTCCTTTGCGCGCGGGCTCGGCACCATGTGCACGACGCTGCCGTCGAGTTGGTAGTAGTCGAGGTTCACATACGAGTCGTAGCCCGGCGTGGTGACGTCGACCACCAGCGGGTCGCCGTCGCTCAACTGACCACTTGGCGGCCGCACATGCAAGGCCGCGACGTGGCCGGCCTGCATGTTGTGAATCCAGTAGGGCGCGAATGCCTTGATGGTGTCGCATTTGTCGTCGGCGAGCGGCTCGACCTGGAGCGTCAGCGTATCGACGCCCGGCAGCGCCGCCAGCGTGTCTTTCAGATGCGCCGCGCCATAGTGCTGCGAGACGTAACCCCGCACCGTCAGCGAGTGATCCTGGACTGAGGCGGATAGCGCCGAACAAGGGACTTGCGCTAGCGCCGGTGTGACGGCGGCGAGAGTCAGTGCCGGCTTCGGCGTGGGCTTCACTGCGGGCGCCGCCGGTGGCGTAGCCGGCACTACCGCGACCGGACTTGCCGGCGGTGCCGCGGGCGGTGCGGTCACCGTCCCTTCCGAAATCGACGAAGCCGCCTGCCCGGTCAAAGCCTGCGATGCGCCTGCCTGCGTCTGTGGTCCGTTATGCCGGTTTGCCCCCGAGCGGAACGCGAACACGCCGACCGCCGCGGCGCAAACCACCGCAAAACCCGCGAGCCCCACCTTCGCCAGCGTGCCCGACTTTTCCGCGCGCGCTTCGTTATCGAACTCCGCGATGAAGCGCGCCACGCTCGGCATGCGCGTATTGCGATCGAACGACAGCGCGGCACGCAGCGCGCGCCATTGTTTTGAATCGAGATTGGCCGGCCGCTGCGGTTTGAAATCGGAGTTGCGGGCTTGCGTCGCGGACAAGCGGTCGAACGGATGGTGTCCGGTCAGCAACTCATACGTGATGCAGCCGAGCGCGTAAATGTCATCGCGCGGATCCGGCTCCCGGTGCTCGATCATTTCCGGACTGGCATACGCGGGCGTCAACGCGCCGAGGCTGCCCGGATCGAAGACTGTCGCATCGCTCTCTTCTTCCGGACGCTGGAACACGCGGGCAATGCCGAAGTCGATCACTTTCACTTCGGCGTTCGTCGTGAGAAACACGTTGGCGGGTTTGAAGTCGCAATGCACGAAACCGCGTTCGTGCGCATAGGCGAGCGCGCTGCACATGCCGCGCACGATCGGCAGCGCCGCGCGCACCGGCATGCCCTGATAGCCCGGCGTGCGCAGCAACTGGCTGAGCGGTTTGCCGGACAGATACTCCATCGTCAGATAGACGATCGGTCCATCGCGGTCGAAGTCGTACACCGTGATGATGTTGCGATGTGCGAGCACTTGCGCCTTGCGCGCCTCCCGCTGCAGCGCGACGAGTGAATTCGGGTTGCCGCGGAACTGGACGTTGAGCACCTTGATCGCGAGATACGGTTTGCGATCCGAAGCCTCGAGCTTGCGCAGATCGAGCGCCTTATACACCGTGCCCATGCCGCCGACGCCGAGGCATTCCTCCAGCACGAAACGGTTGTTGAGCGTGTCGCCGGTGCCTTTGATCTGGTCGTGGCCCGTGGTGCTGCCGGCGCCCGCTGCGTTGGCTGCGCTGCCGGTGCTTGCCGACCGTATCGATGGGATCTCGACGGTGGTCTGAATGCCGGTTTCGTCGCCGCCCGCCGCCACATTCGAGACGCGCAACTGCTCGATGCGCCGCCGCACTTCCACGTAAAGATCGTCGGGGAGCGGCGCCTTGCGATGTGCCGCGCCGAGCATGTCCAGCAGCTGCGTGGGCCCGAGCCCTTCGGTCGTCAGCGTGCTGTCGAGTTGAGCCACGAACTCGTCACGGGACAGCTCGCCGTTCTGAAAGTCGTGAATCACACGCGCAAGGCTAGCCATATGTGCGAAGCGCCGCCGCTGCCGTCGGGCCGGGTCGCGTGCGACCCAGGCCTGTCGGGCTGATAGAGAACCTTTCGTAACCAGTTACATGTGCCGCTTCGATACTAGCTCCCGCTCTGTCCTTTCGCAAACCAGGATTGCCCCGCTGCCTGCGCAGGGCGTCCATGTCGTTCGTTATCCAACAGCATGCGGTGGTCTGTCGGGCATGTGCCGTCAGTCGTTCAACGCTTCCGCGCGGCAATGCGCCGGTGCGCGGCCCGCACGGCGACGCGAAGCCCTTGCACCACAGGCCTTCTCCAACTTTCTTAGGAACCTTGAATAAAACTGGCACAGCCTGTGCATTAGTGACACCCGAGCAGACAAGTTGCTCGCACCCGACCGCAAGACCCCGACCTTTACCTTCTGGAGATTCACCATGAACGCACTGATGATCAAAGACCTGTCCATCACCGAACAACTCGACAGCCGCGCCATGAGCGCCGTGCGCGGCGGCACCGGCTACTATCCGTCGGCCTCGTACTTCAACTTCAGCCCCGTCTTTGCTCCGAACGACAGCAAGAAGGTCGACGCCACCCAGCTGATCAACAACCAGCTGAACCTGCAGAACGCCAACGGCAACAACGTCGCGTTCGCCACCGGCATCAGCTCGACGGTCAACCCGTACGTCACGACGAGCAACAACATCCACGTGTAATACGTGGCGAGGCGGGGCGCCCGGCTCGCCGGCGCGCCTCGCCTGCCGACGATTACCCCCGTCTTCCGCGCACCTTTGGAGAAGCACCATGTCATCCCTCATGATTCGCGATCTGTCCGGCACCCGCGAGCTCGACCGCCGCGCCATGTCGGCGGTGGCCGGCGGCACCGGCAGCAGCGTGCCCGGCCTGCCCTCGGTCGCCGGCCTTGGCGGCATTGCCAACGTCAACGTCTCGATCAACCAGAACCTCAACCAGATGCAGTACGTCAACGTCGCCGCACTCAACAACGTCGGCGTGATCGGCGCGGGCTTCGTGCCGCTGCACCTGAACGTCAGCCCGTCGCTGTGGGGCGCCAACAACGCCACCGTGTGACGGCTTGCCATCGTGAGGACCGGGGGGCCTCGCGAATGCCGGCAACTCATCGCCGGCCGGCGAGTTGCAGCGAGATTTCCTATACTGATTGTGCGGGGAGACCTCAGCACATTTCACGACACACCCGAGCGGCGGCCGGCGCATTGCACCGGCGCGCCGCTCGATTTCATTCCTGGAGCCACCATGACCAAGCTGATCATCAGGGACCTCACCGCTAGCGTCGAACTCGATCGTCAGGCCATGACGGCCATCGTCGGCGGTGCGCGTATCGGCGCGCGGCTGAACGCGGCCGTGCCGCTGGTGCCGGCCTCGGCACGCGTGGTCGAATATCCGCCGGGCTTCCCCGCCGCGCATCAGACGATTGCCAAAGCGGCCATGCAGCGCAAACCGTAGCGCGCCTCGCCTGGGCGTCGCACAGTCACGACAACGGCACGCGTCACACACGCGTGCCGTTTGCTTTTGTTGTCGACAGAGCGCCATAAGCCGACATCCCACCATCGATTGGTGGGAACTCGCCGAACAGTTCCGTCGAATTTCAAGCTCACTGAACGCCATAGTCGAAGAACGCATATCGTCTATTGCCTGCTGGTCTTGCGTTGCCGCCTCGCATTCTGTTCCTCGTTCATTGCTCGTAAATTGGCATGCCCCTTGCAGAACCATGCTTGAGCACCGCACCCGTGCTCACTCATCCACCTTCAGGAGTAATGCCATGAAATCCAACATCATCATCAGGGATTTGCCACGTTCCGCAGATCGCCCACACGACGAAACGACACTCACCGCGGCGCAGATGAAGACTCTGCGGGGCGGCCGTTCCGTCGTCGTCACCGTCGACCGTGGCCCCCTCGGCCAGGTCGACGACTTCGGAATCAACACCGCCATCTTCGAAGGGCGTATTAAGGGACCTTACTTATAGGACGCGCGAAGTGTCCGCAATTAGAAACAGGCCCCCTTCACATCTTTGCCGTTCGAGGGGGGCCTGTTCATTGATGGGATGAATTCCCGCTTGTCGTTTTCCCATCGATGCTTGCCCTTTGCCACGCAACTCATATCAAGCGGCGTCGCCTCGACGCTCACACTTGGACGCCCCGACGCGAACGAGATCTCTGCGGCCATCGCTTCGTCCAGGCCAACCAATCCATTGAATTCCCCGCTCGACGTCATCCGGTGCGCGACGGCATCGGACAGTCCCACGCCGGCGAAAGCGTCACAGCCGTGCGCGCTGTGCTGCGAATCTCGCGCACGCTGTCGTCTGTTCCGGATCAAAAACACCTTCTGCATCCTCCCGAGTTTGAACGCCCGGTCAAGACCTAGCCCCTTCGCCGCTGCCCGTGTCGTTCGTTATCCAACAGCATGCGGCGGTCTGTCGGGCGTGTGCCGTCAGTCGTTCAACGCTTCCATGAGGCAATGCGCCGGTGCGCGCCCGGCACCGCGGCGCGAAACCCTTGCACCACAGGCCTTCACCAACTTTCTTAGGAACCTTGAATAAAACTGGCACAGCCTGTGCATTAGTGACACCCGAGCAGACAAGTTGCTCGCACCCGACCGCAAGACCCTGACCTTTACCTTCTGGAGATTCACCATGAACGCACTGATGATCAAAGACCTGTCCATCACCGAACAACTCGACAGCCGCGCCATGAGCGCCGTGCGCGGCGGCACCGGCTACTATCCGTCGTCCTCGTACTTCAACTTCAGCCCCGTCTTTGCCCCGAACGACAGCAAGAAGGTCGACGCCACCCAGCTGATCAACAACCAGCTGAACCTGCAGAACGCCAACGGCAACAACGTCGCGTTCGCCACCGGCATCAGCTCGACGGTCAACCCGTACGTCACGACGAGCAACAACATCCACGTGTAATACGTGGCGAGGCGGGGCGCCCGGCTCGCCGGCGCGCTTCGCCTGCCGACGATTACCCCCGTCTTCCGCGCACCTTTGGAGAAGCACCATGTCGTCCCTCATGTTTCGCGATCTGTCCGGCACCCGCGAGCTCGACCGCCGCGCCATGTCGGCGGTGGCCGGCGGCACCGGCAGCAGCGTGCCCGGCCTGCCCTCGGTCGCCGGCCTTGGCGGCATTGCCAACGTCAACGTCTCGATCAACCAGAACCTCAACCAGATGCAGTACGTCAACGTCGCCGCACTCAACAACGTCGGCGTGATCGGCGCGGGCTTCGTGCCGCTGCACCTGAACGTCAGCCCGTCGCTGTGGGGCGCCAACAACGCCACCGTGTGACGGCTTGCCATCGTGAGGACCGGGGGGCCTCGCGAATGCCGGCAACTCATCGCCGGCCGGCGAGTTGCAGCGAGATTTCCTATACTGATTGTGCGGGGAGACCTCAGCACATTTCACGACACACCCGAGCGGCGGCCGGCGCATTGCACCGGCGCGCCGCTCGATTTCTTTCCTGGAGCCACCATGACCAAGCTGATCATCAGGGACCTCACCGCTAGCGTCGAACTCGACCGTCAGGCCATGACGGCCATCGTCGGCGGTGCGCGTATCGGCGCGCGGCTGAACGCGGCCGTGCCACTGGTGCCGGCCTCGGCACGCGTGGTCGAATATCCGCCCGGCTTCCCCGCCGCGCATCAGACGATTGCCAAAGCGGCCATGCAGCGCAAACCGTAGCGCGCCTCGCCTGGGCGTCGCACAGTCACGACAACGGCACGCGTCACACACGCGTGCCGTTTGCTTTTGTTGTCGACAGAAGCGCATCGCCATAACCAGATAACGCAAACGCCCCACAAAATATTCCAAAACTAGCGACGGCGCAGTTCGCTTCTTCGCCATGAAATCGCACGTGTGCAATTGGCCTGGTGAATGTCCGCCCGCGGCGACGCCGCCCGCCCCACGCTCACCTATGATGCTTAGGACGCCACGTGGTTCTTTACCGCTGTCCGCCAATAGCACGTACTATCCGGACAGCTTGCTGGCGCAGAACTGAACACGACGCACCGCATCCGCGACGCGCCGTACCCATAAGCGACGATGGCAGCGCGCCACGAGCCGGCATCGCCATTTCGGATTGGAGGCGCGCAATGAAATTTATCGTCCAATGGAACGGTCTACCGACCGCGGAGAATTCCGTCATCGAACGTTTCATGAAGACCGGCGGGCAAATGCCGGACGGAGTCAAATTGCTGGGACGCTGGCACGCGATCGGCGGCTTGCGCGGCGTTGCAATCGTCGAGGCTGACGACAACCGCGCGATGGCGGCACTGGCGCTCGACTGGGGCGACCTGCTCACGATGGACATCTCGCCGGCCCTGACCGACGAAGACCTGGGCGCTGCTCTCGGCAAACGTATGGCAGCGGGTAACAAGTAAGCACGCTATGAGCACCGGGGTCACCGCGCCGCTTCCGAGCGGGCAACTGCTGCCGTTCCGCGAATCGCTGCTTGCGATGCTCGGCATCGCTTTCGTCGCGATGCTGGTGGCGCTGGATCAAACCATCGTCGGCACCGCGCTGCCGCGCATCGTCGCCGATCTGAAGGGCTTCGATCTGTACGCGTGGGTCGCGACGTCGTACATGCTGGCCTCGGTCATCACGATTCCCATCTTCGGGCGGCTGGGCGATCTGTTTGGCCGCAAGCGGTTTCTGATCGCGGCGATCCTGTTGTTCACCGGCGCGTCCGTGTTGTGCGGCTTTGCCAGCAGCATGTTGTTGCTTATAGTTTCGCGTGGACTGCAGGGAATCGGCGGCGGCATTCTGATCGGCACGGTGTTCGCCACCGTCGCCGATCTGTTTCCTAATCCGAAACTGCGACTGCGTTGGCTTGTGTTCGTCACGTCCGCGTTCGGCGTGTCCAATATGATCGGACCGACGCTCGGCGGAATGCTCACGCAGTACGGCGGTTGGCGGCTGGTGTTTTTCGTCAACGTGCCGGTCGGGCTCGTCTCGCTCCTGTTCGTGCAGCGCTTTTTGCCCCCGCTGCTTCATCTAAGGCGCAAAGGTCCCGTGCGGCTCGACTGGCTCGGCGCGTTCGTGCTCGCGGTCACGTTCGGCTCACTGCAAGTGCTCATCGAACTGTTTCCAAGGCGCGGCATCGACACGACGACCATCGCGCTGACCGTCGTAGCTGTGACTTGCGGGCTGATTCTCTGGCTATGGGAGCGGCGCATCGGCTATCCAATCGTGCCGGTGGACATGCTCATGGACCGCAAGCTCTCCGCGCTGTTCGCGATGTCGGTGCTCGGCGGCTTCGCGCTCTTTTCGCTGGTGTTTTATGTGCCATTGCTGTTTCAGGGCGGCTACGCGATGTCCGCGCATGACTCGGGCATGCTGATTACGCCATTGCTGCTCGGCACGACCGTGGGCAGCGTGCTCAACAATCGAATCGTCACACGGGTCCGCCGCGCGAACGGCATCATGTACGTTGGCTTCGCGCTGTCCGCGCTCGCCTGTCTGAGCGTCGTCGTCTTGCGAGGTACGGAACCGCATCTCGTGTGGGCCTCGTGCATGGGCATCAGCGGGCTCGGACTCGGACTGGTCGCGACCAGCCTGACCGTCTGTTCACAGCAGATCGTCGGGCGGGACCATGTCGGCGCGGCCACCGCGCTGCTTCAATCGCTGCGGACCTTCGGCGGCATGCTCGGCACGGTGATGACGGGCGCGTTGCTCGGCCATCTCTATTCGCGCGGCGTGCATCGCTCGCTCGATTCCTATCAGGCGACGCAGTGGTTCAAGTCGTTCGCCAGTCCCGAGTTGCTGGTGGATCGTGCGGAACAGGCCGCGCTGATCAATCGTCTGGTGAGTGCCGGCCAGTCAGGCGACGCCATGATGAGGTCCGCACGCGAAGCCCTGGTGCAGTCCATTCACATCGGCATTCTGGTGGCCGGCGCTGCGGCGTTGATCGGTCTGTGCCTCGCCTGGTTCGTGCCGCCGGTGCGCATCAGCTATCCGGAAACCGAACTTGCGCCGGATGGGCAACCACCCGCCGACGCCCTTCCCCCGCACCGCAGCGTACTTTGAGCCCGCCGCCGGTACACCCTCGAATCTTCTTCTTGCGTTCTGTATCAGCCGATATATAATCGCTTTTTATATCGACCGATACAGAACCAGTCGTCAGTGACGCCGGAAGGATATTCATCATGGCAAGACCCCGCCAATTCGACGAACACGAGGTGCTGGAAGCCGCCAGCGCGGCCTTCTGGACGAAGGGCTACGACGCGACCTCCACGCGCGACCTGGTTAAATCCACCGGTCTGACGCAGCCGAGTCTCTACAACGCGTTCGGCGACAAACGCACGCTGTATCTGCGCGCGCTCGAGCATTATCTGGAGCACACGTTGCGCGAACGGATCAGGCGTTTGGAGCGGACCGTATCGCCGGCTCTAGGCGTCACGATGTTCTTCCACGAGATCCTCGAACGATCGCTCGCCGATCCCGCGCAACGCGGCTGCATGCTGGTGAACTCGGCGCTGGAAACCACATCGGAGGACGAAGCATTCCGTGCGATCGTCGCCACGGAATTCTCGGAAATGCGCGCGTTTTTCTACCGCCGCATGATTGCTGCCAGCGAGAGCGGAGAAATTACCACTGTCGTTTCCGCCGATGACGCCGCCACTCACCTGCTCGCCACGCTGATCGGCGTTCGCGTTCTCGCGCGGGTCAACCCGCAACAAACGCTGCTGGTCGGCGCGATTGCGCCCGTGTTGCTGCTGCTTGGTTTGCCTGCCCTACCGGCGACCGGCTCCGACGCTTGAGCCACGCGCCTGACAAGGCGCACCCCTTCGCTTTCCCACCGACATCCGGCAGCGCCGCCATCAGCGCGCGCACCGGTAAAGGAACCGTCATGTCCGCTGCTCCGATAACGTCAGATAGTTCAGTCTCACTCGATGCCCGCGCGCTCTTCGCCACGCTTGCGGGACTGTGCGGCAGTCTCGTCGCCATCGGCCTCGCGCGCTTCGCCTACACGCCGTTGATTCCCTCGCTGATCCAGGCGCACTGGTTCACGTCGTCGCAAGCGGTGACACTCGGCGCGGCGAACTTCGCCGGCTATCTGGTCGGCGCGTTGATCGGCCGCCCCCTCGCATCGGCACTGTCGAACCGCAGCGCGTTGCGCATGCTGATGGCGGTCGTGACCGCAGCCTTTTTCGCCTGCGCGTATCCGCTTTCCGTGAGCTGGTTTTTTGCGTGGCGTTTGTTGTCGGGCATTTCCGGCGGCGCAATCATGGTGCTGGTGGCGACGTCGATTCTTCCGCACATTCCCGTGCCGCGCCGCGGCTTCGTGAGCGGCATGATCTTTCTTGGACTCGGACTCGGTATCGCTGCATCCGGCACCTTGATTCCGCAGCTGCTGCACTATGGTTTGCAAACCACGTGGATCGGTCTCGGCGTCGTGGCGTTGGTGTTGACCGCGGTGAGCTGGTTCGGCTGGCCTTCGACGAATCCGCCCGCACCGGTCGCGCCTTCCGGTACGCATCACGCAGTGCGCCCTCACGGCTTGACGCTTCGTGTGCTGTACGCGCAATACGCGGCAAACGCACTCGGCCTTGTCCCGGCGATGGTGCTACTCGTCGACTATATCGCTCGCGGCCTGGGACGCGGCGCCGCAATCGGCGCTGACTACTGGGTGCTGTACGGCCTCGCTGCAATCGCCGGACCGGTGATCTGCGGCAACGTGGCCGATCGCATCGGCTTCGGCAAGGCCTATCGCGTCGGATTGCTTCTGCAAGCGGCCGCCGTCGCCATGCTCGCGTTCTCGGGCAGCACGCTCGTGCTGGTCGCATCGACTGTGATTCTCGGCATCTTCACACCGGGCATCGTGCCGCTCACGCTCGGCCGCATTCATGAACTCGTGCCACACGATCACATCGAACAGCGAGCCGCGTGGAGTCGCGCGACGACAGCCTTCGCGCTTTTCCAGGCGCTCGGCGGCTATGGGTACTCGTATCTTTTCTCGCATACACATAACGACTACGCGTTGATCTTCGCTTGCGGCGCGGCTGCGCTCACTCTCGCCTATATCGGGGATCTGATTGCGTCGCGTATCGGCACCGCTCGCCACACGGCGGCATGACGATCTTAAAACGTTTCCGGCTTGATCTATCGCCTCGGGCATGCAGCTTGCTCAGCTATGACACCGATACTGCCTTTCGCAGGAACACCCGCAATGCGGGCCTTGCGTGTCTGTCGTGAAGGCAGGTCCTATCAACCAGGCGGAGGTCATTCATATGTTGGGAACTATTCTTCTAGTCTTGCTGATTCTTCTCCTCATCGGTGCGCTCCCCACGTGGCCGCACAGCCGTTCGTGGGGTTACGGCCCTACCGGCGGTCTTGGACTCGTCGTGATCGTCGTGATCGTTTTGCTGGTTGTCGGCGTCATATAGCCTTAATTGCCGTAGCGTCGTGTAGTACCCGCATTCGTTGAGAGCGGGCCGGCCGCCGGATATTTCCGCAGTTCGCTGCATGGATATCCGGCGGCCTTGCTATGTCGATGGTCGATGGTCGATGCACATCCCTATCTTGTCACCCCGGGAGCAGCAATGGAAAAGTTACTCGCGAATCAGGTCGCTCTGGTCACCGGCGCCAGTTCGGGCATTGGTTCCGGCGTCGCCAAAGCGCTTGCGGATGCGGGCGCGGCCGTCGTCGTGAACTATCACTCGCATGCCGAAGAGGCGGAGCAACTCGCCGCCGAGATCAACAAAGCTAGCGGCGCCGCCATCGCCGTGCAGGCTGACGTCGCCGATCCTGCGCAGGTCGAGAAGATGTTCGCGGCATGCCGCGCGCGTTTCGAGAGCGTGGATATCGTGATCGCCAATTCGGGCTTGCAGAAAGACAATGCGTTTGCCGATATGACGCTGGACGACTGGCAACAGGTGCTGGCAACCAACCTCACCGGCCAGTTTCTGACCGCACAAGCGGCCGTGAAAGAATTCCGCCGACGCGGCCCGACGACCACGTCCAAAGCGCTCGGCAAGATCATCTGCATGAGCTCGGTTCACGAAGTCATTCCATGGGCGGGGCACGTCAATTACGCGGCGTCTAAAGGCGGCATTCAGATGTTCATGAAATCGCTCGCGCAGGAAGTCGCGCCCGAACGCATCCGCGTCAATTCCATTGCGCCGGGCGCGATTCGCACGCCGATCAATAAGGACGCGTGGGACACAGAAGCCGCGCTGGAGAAACTGTTGAAGCTGATTCCCTACGGCCGCGTGGGCGAAGCGGACGACATCGGCAAGGCCGCCGTCTGGCTCGCCTCTGATGAAAGCGACTATGTGGTCGGCACGACATTGTTCGTCGACGGCGGCATGACGCTCTATCCCGGTTTCGCCGACAACGGTTAGCCGTTACCGTCGAGCAATTGCTCGAACAGATCCGCGTCGCCCATTTGGCCGCCTTTGAGCATGACCTCCATACCGTCGAGTTTCGCGCGATCGGCATGGAGACGGCACACGGTGACGCCCGCCGACAACGGCGCGAGATACGACAGCCCCCAGGCGCCGAGCGCGCGCACGGCAAAACTCGACGTGTCGCCGCCCGCAATGCCGATGCGTTGCAAGCGCACGGCGCCGAGTACCTCTTGCAAGAGTGACGCACAGGCGTGCGCGAGTTGCGGCAGCGCGCCGGCTTCGTTCGACGCGCGGCGTGTCGTGAAAGCGAGCACGTTGCGTCCGTCGCGCAAGGGGCCGGCGATCGCCGCCACGCGTTCCGCCAGGTAGCTGGAGGCTGCGTCGCCGGTCATTTTCAGCGGGTCCAGTTCCACACGCAGATAGGATTGCGCGGCGCCGATCTGTACTTCGGTCAATGGCGAGAGGCTGCCTGCGAGCACAAACACGGGGCCGCGTGCGCGAGGCAACAGCGGCGTAGTTCGGTTTTCGGCGGCGGCATCTTTAACGCGGTTGTCATGCGCCAACGCGTAAGCCTGCGCAACGCTGCTCGCACCGACCGCGAGCAACGGCGCCGACGCCGCGGCATGACGCGCGATCACACGGCCAATCGCCTGCAGATGCGAATCGTCGAGTACGTCGAACAGCACGGCGTCGGGTTTCGAATCGAGCCGGCGCTGCACTTCTTCTTGCAGTTCGGCATCTCCATGCGCGTAGCAACGCCAGTCGACCGATTGCACATTCTTCACACCTTGCCGCTGAAGATGCACGCGCAAGTCCGCTTCGTTCATCGGCGTGACGGGATGGCGGCTCATGGTCGGATGACGGTCGATGCGGTAAATCGACTGCGCGTCATCGTCCGCGCCGGCTGCCGCAAACAGTTCGCCGAACACGCAATAGCGCCGCAAATTCGGTTGACCGCCAACCACCGCGACGAGTTCGTTCGCGCAGTACTCGCGCAACGTACAAATCGCCACGCCGATGCTGCCCGTTTCCGGCGCGCTATCGAACGTCGAGCACACTTTGTAGTGCATCACCCGCACGCCGAGCGCGGCGAAGGCGGCGCCGACGCGTTCGAGTTCCTGCCGCTGCGCGGCCGGCGGCATGGTGCGCGCGGCGCCCGCAACGCCAATCGCGTCGAGCGGGCCAAGCATCGAAAGACGCGTGGCATCCGGCGGTGCGAAGAACAGCATGGTGCGCAAACCGGCGCGGGCGAGATGCGCCAGCGTGTCGGTTGCGCCGGTGAAGTCGTCGCCGTAGAAAGCGTAAGCGGGGCCGCTGGTGTTTGCTTCGTCGCTCATCTTTTGTTCCGTGTCGCCTGAAGCGTTCACGCGCGGCTGCCGAAAAACGCCAAGGCGCGCCGCAGCTCCGGCATGTGCTCGGCGTACGCCGGCAACGGCGTGCCCGCCTGCACGGCCGCCCATGCCTGGCGCACGCTCGTCACGCCTGCCGCGGGCCCATCCGGATGCGCGAGAATGCCGCCGCCCGACATGAACAGCAGATCGGTGGAGCGCACGGCGTGGAAGGTCGCTTGCACCGTGCCAGCCCATTGCCCTGATGAAAACGCCGGCAGCACCGTATCGTCGCAACCCGCGGCGAGCGGCGTCGCGCAATCGCGTGCCGACTCGATCACTTCGGCGTCGCTCTGCGCGAATTTGCCGGCGAGGCCATGTACGTGCATATGATCGACGCCGCTCAAACGCCACAGCGTCTGATACGCCTGAAACGACATGCCCAGCGCCGGATCGCGCGACATCATGCCGTAGCCGTTGCGGTGCGCGTGCAGCACGAGCGGCGTAGCGCGGCGCAGCGTCTGGATCGCGGAAAAGCCGCACCAGTTGATGCTCGCCATCACGCAGTTGCCGCCTTCTCGCTCGACCAGTTCCGCGTGACGGCGCATGGCGTCGAGGTCGTCGGTGATATTGAACGCGACCATCACAGGACGGCCGCTGCGTTCACGGTAGCGGCGCACTTCGGCCATCACCGCGCGCACGCGTTCCGTCAGCGGCGCGTGTGCGGGATTCGCACATACTTCGTCATCCTTGATGAAATCGACGCCCGCTTCGCACAGATCGCGCACCAGTGCCGCCGTTTCCGCCGCGCTCAGGCCGACGTTCGGCTTGATGATCGTGCCGATCATCGGCCTGTGCTTCACCTCCGTCAGCGCACGTGTGCCGGCCACGCCATGACGCGGCAATTCGAAACGCTTGCGGTACGAAGCCGGCAAGCGCAACGACAACAGCCGCATGCCGGTCACTTCGCCAAGATCGTATAGATTGCCGGCGACGGTTGCGGCCAGCGTGGGCAGATTCGCGTCGATATTGGCGAGCGGAAACGACAGCGTGATGCGCGCGCGCCGCCACGGCCCCGGCGCGCCTTGACGCTCGAGCCAGGCGTTCGGCAAGCTGGGTCGCGCCGCCGCTTCGAGTTCTTCGACGCGCAGCACGTTCGCGCGGCTGCGCGCGCGCAGCGCATCGGATTCGTTGGCAACGTGCACGAAGGTGCCGCTCGATTGCTCGCCGGCCATGACGTCGGCGATGCGCGCGGGATCGAGCGGCGTCTCGATCAGATAGTCGGCCTGGAGCGTGTCGTTATCGATCGCTTGCTGTTGCAGCTTGTCGCTCATAGCGTGCCCAGATCGGGAAAGCGACGCACCGGCTCGCGGCCGTCCCAATCGCGCGACGCCGCGTAGATCATGTCGAACAGCTTGCCTTTCGGCCCGGCAATTTCGGACAACTCGATCACCGTGCCGGGATGATTCTCCGTATCGAAGTACACGAAACGCCCGTTGCGTCCCACTTCGCCGCTCATGGCAACTTTAAAACCCTTCTCCTGCAGTCGCGCGAGATCCGCGTCGAATGAAGTGGTCCAGTACGCGTTGTGCTGCAAACCGGTATGGCCCGCTGCGAGGAAGTCGCGATACATGGACGGCGCGTCGTTGCGTGTCTGGATCAGTTCCACCTGCAACGGCCCCGAGTTTGCCAACGCCACCGAGTTATGCACCTCATACGATTGCCCGCGGTAGGTGTAGTTCTCGATCGGCACGCGTTCGTTGTAGAACCACGGACCCACGCCGAGCACGCGGCTCCAGTAGTCCATCGCGGCCTCGATGTCCCGCACCACGTAACCTGCCTGCCGGATTTCGCCAAAAAAACGACTCATGAAACTCTCCCGATGCTGCGGGTTTGAAAGACGAGCGACGCCCCGGCGCGGCGAAAACGCAGCGCCCGAAGGTCGGACCTGTTAATGAACCTGAGAGATCTGCTTAAAGAAACCCGATCGAAATCCAGGGAATCGCCGCCACCACAATCAGGCCCACGATCAATGCGCCCATATAGCCGACAATCGGACGAATGCCTGCATCGGGATTGACCTTGCTGATCGCGCACGCCGAGTAGTAGCCGACCCCGAACGGCGGCGAGAAGAGGCCCACACCCATAGAAAGAATCACGACGATCGCGTAATGCACTTCATGCACGCCCGCGAGCCGCGCAATGGGAAACAGCAGCGGCCCGAACAGCACAATGGCGGGAATTCCTTCGAGCACGCTGCCGAGCATCACGAACACCACGATCGACACCGCGAGAAAACCGTATGTGCCGCCAGGCATCGAGCCCATGAGTTGCGCAAGGTCCTGAGAAAAGCCGGATTGCGTCAGCGCCCAAGCCATCGCCGTCGCGCATCCGATGATAAAAAGAATCGCGCCGGACAAGGTCGCTGCATCCACCAGCATGCGGCCGAGCCGCCGCCATTCAAAACGGCGATACACCAGCAGGCCGATCAGCATCGAGTAAGCAATGCCGATGGTCGATACCTCCGTTGCTGTCGCCACGCCTTCGACCACGGCCATGCGAATCACGAACGGCAACGCCAGCGCCGGAAGCGACACGACGAACAATCGCCCAATCTGCCGCTTGCTGAAACGCTGCGCGCCGCTCAGGTCTTCCTTGCGATAGCGCCACCACACCACCACGCACAGAATCAGCGCGAGCACGGCGCCCGGCAGCATGCCTGCGGTAAAGAGCGCGGATATCGACAGACCCGTCACCGAACCGATCGTAATCAACACGATGCTCGGCGGAATGGTTTCGCTTTGTGCACCGGTCGTGGCGAGCAGCGCGACCAGATCGCCTTCGGACGCGCCGCGTTTTTTCATCTCCGGAAACAGCACCGGCGCGATGGCCGCCATGTCTGCCACTTTCGAGCCGGAGATGCCCGAGACCAGATACATGGCGCCGATCAGCACGAACGACAAACCACCATGCACATGACCAACGAGGCTCGCGAGAAACTCGATCATCGCGCGCGCCATGCCGGTCATTTCGATCAGCAAGCCGAGGAACACGAAGAGCGGCACGGCAAGCAGCACGAGATGCGACATGCCTTCGTCCATGCGGCCGACCACGACTTCGAGCGGCGTAAAGGTCGAGAGTCCCAGATAACCGAACGTGGCAAGCGCAAACGAAAACCCGATCGGCACGCCCGAAAAAATCCCGATCGCCACCACGCCGACGAAAAAGATCACGAGATTGGTTTTGCCGAGCGTCTGAAACCACGGCCCGGCGAACACGGCGACCGCGGCCAATACAGCGGTAATCGCGAGCACGATCACGACGTCGCGCACTCGGCTCACCTGGGCAAGACGAATCAGGCCGACCAGCAGCATGAGTGCCGCGCCAATGGGCAAAGCGAGCGCGCGCCACGCGTTGCTGATCTGCAAGGCGGGTGTAACGATCGCCGCCTCGCCGGAGGCATAGTCGTACGCAGGAGCGATCAACAGCGCAAGCAACGCGATCGACGCGGCGATCGCCAGCGTATCGACGAACGCGCGCCGCTGCGGCGACAGGCGGCTGACGAGTGCCGTCATCCGCATATGTTCGCCGCGCCGCAACGCGAGCACGGCGCCAAGCATGGCGAGCCAAAGGAACAGAATGCCAGCCAGTTCATCCGACCAGACGAGCGGCTGATGCAGCACGTACCGGCACACCACGCCCGCGAACATCACGATGATTTCCATCACGAGCAGCGCCGCCGCGCACACTTCGACGAGCGCGATCAGACCGCGATCGAAGCTCGTCAACCAGCGGCGCGGCATGCTCGCCGCGTGCAGCGGCACGCCCGCATCCGCCGGATTCAATGCGTGATTCGACATCCTGCTGCCTCCTCGCGGCGGCTCGCCGCGCTTCGTCTCAGGCTCACCCGTATGCAGCACAATCACGCCAGCTTGCCGACCGATTGTTCGAGCAGGTCCCACGCCTGATTGCCGAACTTGCTCTTCCATTCCGCGTAGAAACCCGCCTGGCGCAGCGCCGCGCGGAATGTGTCCGGCGCGGGACGGTTGATCGACAGACCCTTACCTTGCAAATCCGCAACCGCCGCATCGTTCAGCTTGCGCACGTCTTCACGCTGTTTCAAAGCCGACTGGTTGAACGCATCGCTGGCAATGCCCTGCAGATCCTTCGGCAGGCGCTGCCAGGCGCGCGGGTTCAGCACGAACCAGTAGCCGTCCCACATGTGATTGGTGAGCGAGCAGTACTTCTGCACTTCATAGAGTTTCGCGACCTGCACGATCGGCAGCGGATTTTCCTGCGCATCGACGATATGCGTTTGCAGCGACGAATAGACCTCGCTGAATTGCAGGCTGGTCGGCGAAGCGCCGAGTCCCTTGAACATATCGATGCTGAGCGGACTCACCGGCACGCGAATCTTCAGACCGCGCATATTCTGTGCGCTCGTAATTGGACCGTTGCTCGTGGTGGTTTGACGAAAGCCGTTGTCCCACATCTTTTCGAACGATTCGAGCCCGGCCTTCTGCATCGCGGCGCGCACGTATGCGCCGAGCTTGCCGTCCATGGCGCCCCACACCTGGTTGTAGTCGTTGAACGCGAAGCCCACCGCGTTAATCGCAACCGACGGCGCGAGCGTCGACACCACCAGCGCCGACGGCGTGAACATTTCGATGCCACCGCTGCGCACTTGCGCGAGCATGTCGGTGTCGCCGCCCAACTGGTTGTTAGGGAATATCCGGATCTCCATGCGCCCTTTCGACGCCTCCTTGATCTGATTCGCGGCCTCTTGCGAGCGCACGTTCAGCGGATGCGTGAGCGGCAGGTTGTTGCCGTACTTGAACACGAACTCCGGGCCGGACGCCGCGCGCACGATCGCCGGAAAGCCCAACGCGCTGGCTACCGGCACGGCGGCCGCCGCACGCAGCAGGGTGCGTCTCGCGAGGTTGGTCATTTGAGCGTCTCCTTGCTTATAATTGATGTGACTGTCGAATCCATCAAAAACCATCATCGTCCGCTCGCTACGCCCTGATTTATAGTCACCGGTGTCGCGTCGTCATGTGATAGCTGCAAGACTAGGCGTGCGCGGCTAGCGCTGTCAAACCGCAAGCTTGATGTTTTTTGATGGACTTCCGTTTTGCGAAGGAAGGCTGCCATGTCCGATACGCTTCTCCTCAGCGCCACCGCGCGTGCCCGCATTCCCGACATTGCGCGCGCCGCCGGTGTGTCGACCGCCACGGTGGATCGTGTGCTCAATGGCCGTGAAGGCGTGCGCGCCGTGACGGCGCAACGCGTGCTGCAAGTGGCCGCCCAACTCGGCTATCTGCTCACGCCAGAGGCGCCCGTCGCGGCCGCCTCGAAGCCGATGCGCATCGCGTTCCTGCTGCCTGCCGGCACCAATCGCTATCTGCATATGCTCGGCGACTACATCGACTTCGCACACGATCAATGGAACGCGCTGGGCATGAAGTGCCGCGTGCACTACGTCGAGAGTTTCAATCCGAAGGAACTGGCCGACCGTCTGCTGCACTACGGGCAGCGTGCGGATGGCGTCGTGTTCATGGCGCTCGAACATCCCGTTGTGCGCGACGCCGTGAATGCGTTGGCCGATCAGGGCGTGCCGGCCATCACGCTGATTTCTGACTTATCGAATGCGCGGCGGTTGGCTTATGTGGGCATCGACAATCGATCGGCGGGACGCACGGCGGCCTTGCTGCTCGGGCGCTTCATGGGCCCGCGCCCGAGTGGAAAGATCGCGATGCTCGCGGGCAGCCTCAACTATCGCGGGCATGAGGAACGCGAGATCGGCTTTCTGCATTTGATCGAATCGACGTTCCCACAAGTGCGCGTGATTGGATTACGTGAAGGGCAGGACGATAGCGAGCGCAACTATATGCAAACGCGCAAGCTGCTTGAACAGCATCCCGATCTTGCCGGCATTTACAACAGCGGCGGCGGATCGGATGGCGTGGCGCGCGCGATTGTCGAGGCGCGTTCGGAGCAGAAGATTCTGTTTGTCGGGCATGGCTTGACGCCCGACACGCGAGCGTTGCTGATCGACGGCACCATGGATGCGTTGATCACGCAAACGCCGCAGGCTATGGTGGGAAATTGTCTGCGTATTTTCCGCAACGTGCGCGAGAAGCGCGATGCGATGAGCGACGTGAAGCCCGTGCAATTCAGCATTGTTCTACGGGAGAATTTGCCTTGATGCTGCCGTGGCATGCAGCAGGCTCAACACGGCACGTCAGGCACGCCGGATGCTGAATCACTTTCGTATTCAAACCTCGATACGAAAGGAGATCACATCATGCCTTACCTTCTCGGCTGGTTGCTTGGCGTCCCGTTGATCGTACTGGTTATCCTGTACCTCATCTTCCATTAAACGTTGCTACGTACTTGCATGCGCGGTTGATCGGAGGCTTGTTTTACTGCGCCGTGGCTCATCCGGCTACGGCGCGAAAGGCGACGCCAGGTCCGGGCGTCGCCTTTCGCGCGTCTGCGCATTGCGCGTTCGCCGACGTATGGACGCACGTATCTTTCCGCTTGCACGGTGAGGAATGGCGCGTAAAACTAACCTTCCCTAGTCCGCGCAAAATGCCATTTCTGCACACGTACGCTCAGCATGCGTACGAGCAAGGAGGGACCGATGGCAACCAACGAATACACGCTGTCACACCAGGACGTGGTGAAGGCCGTCATTATTCATCAGGATATTCACGAGGGTTTCTGGACGTTGAACATCAACTTCGACGTCGCAGCGGGCCACGATCCGCAACTTCCCGACCCTTGCCTTGCCGTGGCGATCAAGGGCATCGGCATCATGCGAGCATCGCCTTCTGATCCGTTTGCGATCGACGCCGCTATCGTCAATCCGCCGGCACCTCAGCATGTGGAGGGAACAGTACGCATCGCGGCGAGTGTCAATGGCACGCATCAAGGCGGCATGCAATTTTGCCGTGACGTGTATCGTAATGTCGCGGTACAGAGCGCGGCTAAAACGCCGACCAAACGAGGTTGATCAAGCTGAGTCGCTACTCAGTGCGCCGGCGCGATCCATGCGGGTCGAGGACCCGGTCGCGCAGATGATCATGCTGGCAGGCAATCAGGAACATGCGTCCATGCCCGGCGAGCGCGTCTTACGGCGCTGGTAACGCCGCAACTCGCCCACGTGCAGCCTTCCTGTGAAAAAGGCGGCGAGACACCGAATGGCAGCTTGTGGCCGCGCAAGGCTGCGGGCGCGGGGCTCGCGGCCCGGACGGTTGTCCCGGGCATGAATGCACCCTGAAAATATACCGGGACGCACTCTGGATAGGCTTCTTAAAGCAATAGACTTGCCGCGCGATGTCGGGACGATCTTCCTTTAGAATGCGATTTTCAGGGAGAAACTTCCAGTGACGGCCACGACCATCCGCAATCGCCCGCTCGACAACCAGGATCGCAAGATCATGCGCGAGTTGCAAAAGAACGCTCGTCTGAGCAATGCCGAATTGGCGGAGCTGGTCGGCATGTCGACCACCGCGTGCTGGAATCGCACGCGTCAATTGGAAACCGAGGGGTATATCCGCGGCTACGTGGCGCTACTCGACCAGCAGAAGCTTGGCTTCGCGGACATCGTCCTGCTCGAAGTCACGCTCAACCGTCACGACGACGACGCCCTCGCCCGCTTCGGCGCCGAACTGGCGACGCTAACCGAAGTGCTGGAGGCGTATCTCGTATCGGGCGACTACGACTACCTCGTGAAGGTTGCGGTCGACGGTACGGCAGGCTACGAGCGGTTTCTGCGTGAGAAGCTCTACAAGATCGCCGGCATCCGTCATAGCCGTTCGATGTTTGCCTTGCGTTGCATGAAGAGCATCCCGTCCGTGCAGGTGTGAAACGCGTACAGCGCACGGGCGTGAATGCGTGGAATCACGTTAAGCGCAACGCCTTCTGACAAGCTGCCAGCACTGCACCCGCCGCGAGCAGCAGCGCGGAATAGACGAGCCCGCGCGCGAGACCCGCGCCGTCCGAGACCCAGCCAATCACCATCGGCCCGACAATCTGTCCGAACGCGAACACGATCGTGAATGCGCTGATGCCCTTTGCCCAATGACTCGCGGGCAGATTGTGGCGCACGAAAGCCGTGGTCGACGCCACGGCGGAGAGAAACGTCGCGCCGAACAACACGCCGGATACGAACGCCACCCATGGCTGCGTGAACAGCGCGGGCAACAGCGTCGCGATTGCGAGCAAAGCGTTCAGCACCGCGAGCGCCTGGCCGCCGCGCATGCGGTCGAGCAGTCCCGACCACACGCGCGCCGAGACCACGGTCGCCACACCGAGCAGCAGATAGAAGCACGTGACGACAGCCGCGCTCATGCCCGCATTCCGCAACAGCGCGACGATAAACGTCATGTAGCCGATATAACCGACGCCGAACAACGTGTAGCCCGCCAGCGCGAGACTGAATCGCGGCCAGCGGGGTGCATCGGCGGCGGCGTGTAATTGCGCGGCCGACGACGCCATCGCGTGCACGCGCTCGATTTTTCGCGCTGCGCCGACGGCCACCGCCGCGAGCGCCGCACACGCGAGCGCGAGTGCGAACCACGCGTACTGCCAGCCGTGCGCGACGTTGAAGATAGTCAACGGCACCAGCACCGACGACGCCACGATGCCCCACCCCGTACCGCCGTAATACAAGCCGAGGACGAGCCCCGCATCGTGCGGTCTCGCCGATGCAAGTCGCGCCGCCAACACGCCGCCGCTGATGAAAACCGCCGCGCTGCTCACGCCGGTGATCACGCGCAAGGCGAGCAGCGCGTCCGTGTCGGCGAGCAAGCCGCTGCCCGCCATCAGCAGCGCGGTCGCCACGCAACCGCCGCTGAACAATGCGCCGGCCGACCAGCGGCGCGCGAGGCGCGGGAACGCCAGCGCGCCGAGCAGATAACCCAGCGCGTTGGCCGTATTCATCGCGCCGGCTTGCGCGAAACTCCAGCCGAGGTCGAATTTCATCGACGGCAACAGCAGCGCGTACGCGAAGCGGGCGAGTCCGAGTGCGATCGCGCTGCCCAGCGATAGCGACGCGGCTAGCATCAGCGTGGGGAGGCGTTGCGCTGCTCCGGTGGCTCCGGTGGCCTTGGAAGTCGATGCGGCGTCGAGTGTTTTTGTCGGCATGGGGCGGGCGAAAGTGGGCAAGGAGGCTGCAAGCCGCTTTTGCCAGAAAGGCCGAATTCGGCACTTCATCATCATATCCGGGGGCGCCGGCCGCGGTTGACCGTTAGTTGCGATAGTGGCTTGCCGAGTTCGGCTGAACGTACCGCGCGCTTCTGCGCCGGGCAAGCGACAGGCGCGAAACACAACCATGAATGCGCCTTCTAAATGCGAATGATTTGCATTTACTGACAAATTGCCTCATTATTCAGCCATACCATCAGCCGACCCAAAATCATGACGACGCTAGACATCAGCCGCCCCGAAACCGAAAGCCAGCGCCCGGCAGCGGTAAAGCCTGCCACCGGCGACGGCCCGAAAGCTTCGGCGGCGCTTGAGGTCCTGCCGTCGCGTCAATCGCAATGGCCGCTGACCGAGCCCGGTCCGGCGGACGCCGAACTCGACCCGATTTTCGAAGCCGCCTTGCGCGCACCGGATCACGGCAATCTGCGTCCCTGGCGCTTCGTGACGATTCGCGGCGATGCGCGCGGCTCACTCGGCGACGTGCTGGTCGACCTCGCCAGCGCCCGCTCGCCAAACGAACCGCGTTCGGCGCACGCGCATCGCCGGCAGAAGGCGTTTGCCGCGCCGCTGGTGATCGCGCTCGGCGCGGCGATCTCGGCGCATCCCAAGGTGCCCGAGATCGAGCAATTGCTGGCTGCCGGCGCGGCGGCGATGAACATGCTCAACGCGATCCACGCGCTCGGCTACGGCGGCTTCTGGTCCACCGGACCGGACAGTTATGAAGCGCGCCTGCACGACGCGCTAGGCTTCGCGCCGAATGAGCGCCTGCTCGGCTTCATCTTTGTCGGCACGCCGAAAACGCTTGGGCAAGCGCCGACGCGCCCAGCGCGCAGCGCGCACGTGCGCGAATGGCAACCGACGCAACCGACGCAGCCGGCTCAAAGCTGAAGCAAACGCCCGCAACGGCAACAAACGCATAAGCACCCGACGCAGGCTCTGCGTCATCGCCTATCCGTCGTACGCGACAAGCGCTGGCCTGCGACGCGGCACCCGTCCCATCCGGCCGGCGCGATTCATGGACCGTGTCCATTCAGGAGCATCGATGAACTTTCGCTCTCAACACAGCAGCCGTCCGGAGCTGATCGACGATCATCCGACCGACACCGCCGACGCGCCCGACCGCACCGTCCTGAGCGCCGTCCGCACATGGCTGCGGCCCGCTTGCGAAACGGCGCGCGGCGGCGTGCACTGGCGCGACATTCTCAGCGGCGTCGGTCTACGACAGGACGGCATCGAACACTTCGATCTGCTGATGCGTTCGCTGATGCACGTGTCGTACCGTCCGCTCGATATGCGCTGCCGCTGCGCCAGCGATCTCGGCAAGGATGAAGCCGTGATCCTGCAGGCCATCGCGTTGCTGCAAAGAACGCATAGCGGCGCGGCGTTGCGCATGTTGAACGAATGGCTGCCCGCGCCCGCGGTGAGTGGCGTCCTGAAGTTGCTCCGCTGGTTCGCCATCGATCTGCTCGACGCCGGTGTGGAACTCGACGTGCAAGCACGGCGTGTCACCTACATGCATTGAGGAAGCAGGCCTATGTCATTGGAACTGGATCAGGCTTGCCCAGCGACTTCGCGTGAGCGCGACAGCCGCGAGTCACGCGAAGTCGTCACTGAACGCGGGGCCGGCGAAGCTGCCGTGCAGGCCGCCAGCATTGCACCCTCCACCGCGGCAGCGCCCGCATTCCTGTGCCATCCGCTGACACGCAACTATCCGTACAACGTCGCCGCGCCGCGCGCAGGTGAGTTGCATCTATGGCGGTTCCGCTGCGAATGGCTGCCGGTGCCGGTTCAGGAAGGCGATACCTGGTTGTCGAAGAGCGAACGCGAGCGCGCGCGGCTGCACCCGAACGCCGCGTTGCGCAAACGCTTTATCAGTGCGCGCGTGGTGGTGCGCTGGATCGTTGGGAATCTGTTCGACTGCGAGCCGCACGCCGTCGATCTGCAAGACGACGGCAACGAGAAACTGCGGGCGCGTCATCCTCGCGACGGCCGCAGCATCACGATCGATATCGCGTACGGCGGCATATGGATTGTGATCGGCGTTGCGTCGGCGACGCTGGGATTGAGCGTCGTCGTGCCTTCGCCCGGCGCGGCGCCCGACGAGACGCCGGAAGCTTCGCGCCGGCGCGCTCGCTACAGCAGTCTTTGCAATGCGCTGCGTTACGCGCCGGTCGACATCGATATCGAGCTGCTGTTCAGCCACGCCGCAACCGGTGCGTTCGATCTCGCAGAACATGGCCGTTGGCATGTGCTCGATGTCCCGATGGCCGGCAAGATCCGCGCTGCGGTCGCGCTTGCGCAGCCGGCCAGGCAGCCGCTCATCAAAGTGCATACGTTCGGCTGGCCGAAGGCTTTAGCGTTCGGGCCAGCAAACGTCTAGGGCGCTGAGTCTGTTTGCGATTACCGGAAAGGGGTCACCGACCACGCTAGGCATGCAGCGTAGGCGTCCGGTGCGGCGAGCCAGTACGCTGCGACATCGCGCATATCCGCGGAAATCTGCTTGCGCAGCGTCACGCGCGCACTTTCACGCGGCAGCACCGTCAAATGCTGCAACCCGCGCGTGATGCCCACGCCCGTTGTTTTGACGAGCGCTTCCTTGGCGACCCACGCGTCGTAAAACGCAGCGCTCCGCTGCCCCGCGTCGAGCCGTTCGATCCACTCGGCCTCTTCTTTATCGAGCGTCAACGCCGCAATCGAACGCCAATCGAATTTGTCGCTGCACTGCTCGATATCGACACCGACGCGCCGAACCGGCGAGATCGCGATCAGTCCATGCGCGCCCGCATGCGATACATTGAAATCGAAGCGATCCGAATCGGCCAGATGGGGTCGGTGATTGGCGTCGGCCGCAAAACGCACGGCGTGCGCCGCGATATCGAGCCGCCGCGCGAGTTCTTCACGCAGCGCGGCGCGTACGCTGGCGAAGCGCAGCGCGTCTTCATGGCGACGAAAATTGCGGGCTCGCGTGCGTTCGTCGTCGCTTAGGGATGCAAAGGCAGGCGCGTCGAGCGAAGCAGTGAAGTCGATGTCGATCCGCCACAATGCAATGTCGGACGGGCCGTCGTGAGGCAGCGGAACAGGGTCGATGGAATACATGGTTCGGACGTGATGGGTGCAATCGCGGACGCATAGCCGCGACTCTACCCGATATCACGTCCGAAGCCTTCGATCTTCAGCGACGCTTCATGCCTTCGACGTATCACTGACATGGTTCATCAACTGGCAAAGGGTGGGGTGACACCCAAGAGAATGCGGGGCGTTCTTCACACAGTTCGCGAACTGCCGCGACCAGAATGCATCATTCGACAATGTTGTCCTAGAACCACTAGAAATTTTTTCGCGGCACGCTGCAAGCGTGGCGGCCAACGCTTTCGCGCTCAAAGGGTGCGCGTAATTCACCGTTGGATAGTCGCCGAACAGCTGCGCTAATGGCGAATCTTCGGCGGACGCCAATTTTCCGGCCGCGAGTTGCGTGGCAATCTGCAGCACTTCGCATTCGACTTCGAAAAAAAACGATTCGGGCACGTCCAGACCAGGCGCGTAATGGTTGATCCAGAGCAACGCCGATTCGGTAAACTGCGCGGGAGAAAGCCATTTTCCGTCGACTTTCATCGCCGCTAACTCTTGAACGACAAGGTCGCTTATCAAAAACAATTTCATCTCGTGTCTCTTTCCAGCCGAACGCGGGAAATTTCCCACGGGCAACGCACGAGGACATGGTGCGCCGGCACGAAGCAGTCTGGCCCACCGGAACGTCACACCCTATGCATCCTCAACTCAACAAGCCGGCTAGTATGAGGCAGCACATCAGCCACTTTGCTAAGAAGAATCTGATAGTCGGAAAGAAACAATTGAGAGAAATCGCGGGTTATCCGCCGCGAGTTTAAGAGGAAGCGCGCGAAACAAATCATTACTATCGACGTCTTCCCACACCTGCGTTGCGCAAAGTTAATTTTTGGTCGGGCCAGGTGCTTAAGCGGCCAGCGGATGCGCTTCGCCATTTCGCGCCGGCATGTCGATTACGCCCTCGCGGGCATGTTGTATCGCTTCGAGCAGCGTGGCGTGATCGCCGATATGGTTGGCGAGCAGCAGGATGAGTTGCGCATTGGCCGACTGGCTCTGCGCATCGTCCAGGTCGCGATGCATATCGATCAATGCCTCGTAGAAATCGTCGGGGCGGGCGAGATTCGGTTGCGTGTTAAGTGCCATGTTTGTCTCCAGCTATTTTTTGCTGATGCCGCGCGCGCGTCACTCAAGCGGCGTTCTGCGCACGTTCAAGCCGTGCCTTCGACGCACAGCGCGTGCTTCAACGCGTATCCGACATCGCCCGCATCGAGTTGCCGCCAGCGCGCGCAGACATGCTGGTCCGGACGGATCAGATAGAACGTGCCGGGCTTTGCGTCGTAACGTGCGTGAGCCAGCCCTTCGATATCGTGCGCGACTCGCGCGTCCGACGTCACAACGGCCTGCGGATCGCCACACGTCACAACGACGAGCTTCAACGGAATCGGTCCCGCGCGCAACGTGTTCAACGCGGCCTGACTCGACTGGTCGATACCGTGTTCGCCGCAGAACAGCACGCCGGTGAATTGCTGGCCGAGTTGCCGCAGCAGCCATGCCGGTTGTGCCGCGACTTGCACCGGTGCATCGACGCACGCCGCGCCCGGCACCATCGCCCCTTCAAACTCGTCACCGTCCGCTGTATTCAGCGGGGAATCACGCAACACCGCCGGCACGGACAACCGGCCGCTATTCGCCAATTGCCGCGCAAACGGATGATGTCGCGAGAGCTTCAGCACCGCGTCGCGAAACACGCGGCTGACAGGACTCTTCGGCGTAATGAAATCGGTCGAGCGCGTGGAGTTGCGGATGTTCTCATCGGCCGCGAATTCGCGTTCGCTTGCATAGGTGTCGAGCAAAGCGTCCGCGGCTTTGCCTTCGAGCACCATCGCCAGTTTCCATGCGAGGTTTTCCGCGTCCTGCACGCCGCTATTCGCACCACG
Organism: Paraburkholderia sp. BL18I3N2; assembly: GCF_003001875.1. Lineage (NCBI taxonomy): Bacteria > Pseudomonadati > Pseudomonadota > Betaproteobacteria > Burkholderiales > Burkholderiaceae > Paraburkholderia > Paraburkholderia sp. BL18I3N2. The sequence continues at coordinate 374,180 of NZ_PVNC01000001.1, read as the reverse complement.
CGCGCCGAACGGCGACACGCCATGTGCTGAGTCGCCGGCGAACAGCACGTTGCCATGGCGGAAACGCTCCATGCGCAAACACGAAAACGTATAGACGCTGACCCACTCCAGCTCGAACTTCGCGTCCGGTCCGAGCAATGCGCGCACGCGCGGGATCACACGCTCCGGCGTTTTTTCCAGCACCGGATCGGCGTCCCACCCTAACTGGAAATCGATCCGCCACACGTTATCCGGCTGACGATGCAGCAGCACCGATTGATTCGGATGAAACGGCGGATCGAACCAGAACCAGCGTTCGGTCGGAAACTCCGCTTCCATCTTGACGTCGGCGATCAGGAAACGATCTTTGAACGTCACACCTTTGCTATCGAGTCCCATCAGATTCCGGATCGGACTGCGCGAGCCGTCGGCGGCGACTACATAGCGGCCGCGTAGCGCGTACTCGCCATCGGGTGTGTCGACCGTCAGCGTCACGCTGGCTTCGTGCGTACCGGGCGTACCGTTTTGCTGCACGCCGACCACTTTGCTTTTCCAGCGGATCTCGAGATTCGGCATCTCCTGCGCGCGTTCGAGCAGGAAACCTTCGACGTAGTACTGCTGCAGGTTGATGAACGCGGGCCGATTGTGGCCCGCCTCCGGTTGCAGATTGAACGTGTACACCAGCTCGTCTTTCAGGAACACCTTGCCGACATTCCAGCTGACGCCCTTCTCCACCATCCGCTGACCACAGCCGAGGCGATCGAAAATATCGAGCGAGCGCTTCGAAAAGCAGATCGCGCGCGATCCCGTGGACAACGAACAATCGTCGTCCACCAGCACGACCGGCACGCCCTGCTGCGCGAGATCGATCGCGGTAGCGAGACCCACCGGCCCCGCGCCGACCACGATCACGGGATAGGCCGCCTGTTCCGCGCCGCCCTGCGTGCTCTGTTCGCGGCACGGTCGATATTCGAACGACAACGTCTGGTAGTTGATACTCATCTTGTGTCTCCGTCCTTCTCCGCTCTGCTGGTCTTGCCGTGCGTCTGTTCTTATCAGGCTTGCAGTGCGTCCCACATTTCCTTGTCGCGCTGCGCGGTCCAGATACGCGGATGCGTGATACCGCTTGCTTCGTCGAAAGCACGCGAGACGTCGAACGGCAGACAGTGCTCGTAGATGAAGACGTGGCCGAACTTCGGATCCATGGCCTTGCGCGTGTGTTCCATCGCGGCCTTCAGATCGAGCTTCTGTTCAACAGCTTCGCGGCCTTGCTGCAGCAGCGTCGTGACAAAATCTTTCGTGTAATCGAGCCCCTTGTTAACGTCTTCCGGCGTGGTCAGCGCGGGGCCGCGGCCCGGCACGAGCTTGTCGGCTTTCAGCGCGCGCAATGCTTCGAGCGTGGCCGGCCATTGTTCGAGCTGCGCGTCGCCGCAATAGCAGGCTGCGTCGTACTCGACCAGATCGCCGGAAAACAGCACCTTTTGCGACGGCAGCCACACCACCGTATCGCCCTTGGTATGACCCGCGCCGAGATGCGCGATGCGCACTTCGAGCTTGCCGAGGAACAGCGTCATCTCCTTCTCGAACACCAGCGTCGGCCACGTCAGGCCCGGCACAGTTTCAACGCCGGCAAACAGACGCGGGAAGCGTTCGATTTCCGACTTCATGTCCGCTTCGCCGCGCTCGACGATCATCTCGTACGTGCCGCGGCTCGCGATCACTTCCTGCGCGCCTTCCTCGAAATACGCCGATGCGCCGAGCACGCGCACCGCGTGGTAATGCGACAGCACGACGTATTTGATCGGCTTATCCGTGACGCTGCGAATCTTCGCGATGAGGTCTTGCGCCATGGCCGGCGTGGCGGTGGTGTCGACGATCAGCACACCGTCGTCGCCGATGATCACACCCGAGTTCGGATCGCCCTCGGCGGTGTACGCGTAGGCGTTCTCGGATAGCTTCGTCCACGTAACTTTCTTGACTTCCAGATCGGCCTGTGACGCGAATGCCTTTGCCATGCTTGTCTCCCTCAAAAGTTGGACATAAGGCGAGACAGCCGGCTGCGCGAATGCCGCGCGGGCTGACGGTATTGGAGGATTGTCTCGCCCCGTTTCTTGACTCTATAACTGCGCCGGTGTGTCGGGGTGAATGCATCTTAGGACGGCGTCAGTTTATTTGTCAATAGCGAAATGCATCGCTATACGCAAATCATGAGAAGCCTAATATGGGGCTAGGAAGGCACAGGCCTTCGGTTAACATGAACCCTTTTTCACGGACGAGCGCGGGTGTGAGCAAAGCAGCGAAATCGGCCACGGGCAAAGGCGCGGGCGGCAGCGAGACGGCGGACGGCGGCAAGACGCAGCGCGGCATTCAGAGCGTCGAAGTAGGCGGGCGCGTGTTGCTGGCGCTGGCGCAAGCGCGCACGCCGCTCGCCTTGTCCGACCTCGCCAGCGCGGCGCAGATCGCGCCGGGGCAAGCGCACGCATATCTGGTGAGCTTGAGCCGCCTGGGTTTGATCAAACGCGACGAGTTGTCGGGCCGTTACGAACCCGGCCCGCTGTCGTTGCGGCTCGGTTTGATGCATCTCGAAAACCAGCCGGCGTTTCGCGCCGCCGTGCCGCGCGTGGCCGCGTTGGCCGAAGCGATCGGCTTCAGCGTCGCGATCTGTACTGCCGGGCCGCAAGGGCCGACCATCGTTCGCTATGAGCATGCGGGCTTTCCGTTGCACGTCAATTTGCATGTGGGCACGGTGATGTCGTTGCCGGCAACGTCCACGGGACGGGTGTTTTGCGCTTATTCGCGGCGCGAGGCGCTTGACGCAATGTGGGCGAATCAATCGGGCGCGATTGGCGACGCCATGACACCGCCAGGCCAAAGCGCCGCCTTCGAAACCGCGCTGGACGCGATCCGCGCGCACGGCTTGGCGTGCAGCGTGGATGTGCCGAGTCCAGGCATCAGCAGTCTGAGCGCACCTGTGCTGGATGCCGACGGCCGCTTGTCGCTCGCGCTGACGGTGATCGGCTCGACCGGCGCAATCGATGTCGCCGCCGACGGTCCGATCGCGCGCGCACTGCTTGCGACGGCGCGCGACATCGGCGCTGAGCTGGCTGTCGCCCCTTCCTTGCTGGCTTCTTCCGCATCGTGACCGATTCTCTCGACACTTCTCACGCTCATTCCGCCGCCGATGCGAAACCGCAGCGCGGCATCCAGTCGCTCGATAGCACGGGCGAATTGCTGGCTGCGCTGGTCGCGGCGGCGCGGCCGTTGAACCTGCGCGATCTTGCGGCCGCCGCGGGCATGCCGCCGGCGAAGGCGTTTCCGCATCTGGTGAGTCTGCTGAAAATCGGCTTGCTCAATCGCGATGCATCGGGCTGTTTCGAAGCCGGGCCGCTCGCGCTGGAGTTGGGTTTGATCGGTTTGCAGCGCTTGTCGCCGACGCGTGAAGCGGAGCCCGAAGTGGTCGAATTGGCGGCGTCGACGGGCATGAGCGTCGCCATGGCGGTGCTCGGTCCGCTTGGGCCGACGGTCGTGCGTCTGGAGGAGTCGGCGCGGCCGCTGCATGTGAGCCTGCGGGTCGGCACGGTGATGTCGCTGGCGAATACGGCGATCGGCCGAGTGTTCGCCGCCTATGTCGCGGACGATGTGCGCGCGGGTTTGCTGGTGCAGGATCATCTGCGGTTGGCGGGGCCGGATGCGGCGGACGTTTTTGCAGGAAAGCCGGTGCCGGCGGGCAAAGGTAAAGCGGCGAGCGACACGGACGCAGCGTCGGCATTGCCGCCACTGACGCAAGCCTACGCGCAGCGTCTTGCGCAAATCCGCGCGGATGGGATCGATACGGCGCTCAGCCGGCCTGTTCCGGGCATTGATACGCTCGCCGCGCCGGTGCTGGATCATACGGGTAGCATCTGCCTAGTTCTGGCGTTGATGGGGCCGAGCGGCAGCTTCGACAGTGAATTGGCGGGTGGGCCGGCGCAGACTTTGCGCGCCGCGACGTCGAAGTTGTCGCGGCGTTTTGGGTGGATGGCATAGCTCCGCCGCCTCTCAATCCCCTGCCGCCTCCGGCTCATGCGAAGCCAGCCTCGCCTTCGCATGCCGCATCTTCTCGAGCGTCTTCGGCCCGGCCTTGAGCGCGACGCCGATCGCCAGCGCGTCCATGATGCAAAGATGCACGAGCCGCGATACGCCCGGCGTGTTCGGATCGATCGGGCTCGGCACGCGCAGCAGCAGCGGAATATCCACCAGCCACGCCAACCGCGAGCCGACATTGGTCAGCGCAATCGTGGTCGCGCCACGCTCCTTGGCAATCTGAATGCTCTCGTTGACTTCAACACTGCGGCCCGAATGCGAAATCGCGAAAGCGACATCGCCCGGTTCCATCAGGCCTGCGTAAAGACGCTGCAAATGCCCATCCGTAAACGCCGTGGATGCAATATCGAGCCGCAGAAACCGCAGCGCCGCGTCTTGCGCGACCAGCCCCGAGCCCGAACCGACGCCGAAGAAGAACACCCGCCTCGCGCTCGACAACGCCGCGATCGCACTCTCGACCACCGCCGGATCCAGCGCGCCACACGCATGCGTAATGCCGTCGACCGCGGCCTCGCCCACCTTGTCCATGAGCGTCTGCACGTCGTCGTCACGTGCCACCGCTGTGGATGCATAGGGCAACCCGCCCGCCACGCTCTGCGCCAATTGCATCTTGAAGTCGCGCAGACCATGCGCGCCGATAGCGCGGCAAAAGCGCGTGACGGAAGGCTCGGACACCTCGGCGCGCTGCGCGAGTTCGGTGATGCTCGCGCGCATCGCGAAGTCGACGTCGCTCAGCACCATCTCGGCGACCTTGCGCTCGGCGGGCCGCAAATTGGCGAGTGCGCTGCGGATGTGGGGAATCAAGTTCGGTGCGGACACCCGGTGTTCCTTCAAAGCGCCCCCAGACCTGTCGCTTCGCGCCAGGCCCCCGACGGGGTGAGAAAACCTGGGGCGGCCCGGCGCATTCTCATGCGTTAAATAAATCCGCGTCGCGTCGCAGCTTCAGTGAGCCTAAGGCAAGCTCGTATCGACCTCAAACGGCAACACGCGGGTCAGACCAGCCTGCGTCCACTCTCCGTATCGAACAGATGAATATGCTCGGCTGGCAAACGCAGCGTGACACGCTGGCCGGGCTCGATTTTCGAGCGCTGACGAGTCGTCACGCACCACGTGCTGCCGCCTATTTTCCCGTACAAGTGAGTCTCCGCGCCAGTCGGCTCGACCACTTCGACTTCCATCGTCGCGTCGGGCGTCGGAGTCATGGTTTCGATGTGTTCCGGCCGCACGCCGAGCGTGACCTTCGCGCCGACCACCGCCGACGCGGGCGCACCTTCCAGCACAATCTCGCCGCCATCCGTGAGATTCAACGCGAGGCCCTGACCTTGCGCGCGGCTCGCGATCACGCCTTCGGCAAAGTTCATCGACGGCGAGCCGAGAAAGCTCGCCACGAACAGGTTCGCCGGATGGTCGTACAGTTCTAGCGGCCGGCCGATCTGCTCGATACGCCCCGCGTTCATGACGACGATGCGGTCCGCCATCGTCATGGCTTCGATCTGATCGTGCGTGACGTAGATCACCGTATTCTTCAGCCGCTGATGCAGCGCCTTGATTTCGGTGCGCATCTGCACGCGCAGTTTGGCGTCGAGATTGGACAGCGGCTCGTCGAACAGGAACAGCGACGGCTCGCGCACCACCGCGCGGCCCATCGCCACGCGTTGCCGTTGGCCGCCCGACAGCGCGCGCGGCAAACGGTCCAGATAGCCGCCGAGGTTCAGCATCTTCGCCGCGGCTTCGATCCGCGGCTTGAAACTCGCGGACGACTCCTTGCGAATCCGCGGCCCGAACGCAATGTTTTCGTAGACGGACAGATGCGGATACAGCGCGTAGCTCTGGAACACCATCGAGATATTGCGCTGCTGCGGCGCGAGGCTGTTCGCGCGCGTGCCGCCGATCATCAGATCGCCGCCGCTGATTTCCTCGAGCCCCGCCACCATGCGCATCAACGTGCTCTTGCCGCAGCCCGACGGGCCGACCAGCACGACGAACTCGCCGTCGTCGATGTCGAGATCGATGCCGTGCACCACTTGCGTGTCGCCATAGCGTTTGAAGATGCCGCTCAGTTGCACTGCTGCCATGCTGTCCTCATCGTCTTGCCTGGTTGACTCGATCTCGTGCTGCTTTTGCGCGTTGCCTCAGTCGCTTCAGAGCGACTCGAGTGTCAGTTCTTCCGCCATCAAACGGTTGCCGGCCATCAGGCCGCCGTCGACCGGCAGCGCGACGCCGGTAATCACGCGCGCCATCGGCGAGGCCAGAAACAGCACCGCGTCGGCGATGTCGTCAGGCGTCGCGAAATCGCGCAACGGGTACCACTTTTTCAAATCCTCGAAGACCTGCGGGTTCTTGTCGACGCGCGCCTGCCACGCCTGCGTCTTCACGGTGCCCGGGCACACGATGTTCGCGCGAATGCCGTAGCGGCCGAGTTCGAGCGCGAGCGCCTTCGTATAACTGATGAGTCCGGCTTTCGCCGCGCTATACGCCGGATGACCGAGCGCGGCCATACCGTTCACCGAACCGATCAGCACCAGCGCGCCCCGCTGCCGCTCGATCATCGACGCGCGCACCGCTTCCACCGTGTGATACGTGCCGTTCAGATTCAGATGAATGTCGCGCTGCCAGCTCGCGACGTCGGTCGTGGCGAGCGTGAGACCTTCGGCCGCGCCCGCGTTGGCGACCAGCACATCGACGGGACCGCGCAGCCGGACCGCGGCGGCCACCGCTTGCTGCACTGCCGCGGCGTCGCCGAGATCGATGGCGATCGGCGTGACGTGGGCCTCGCCGAGATGCGCGCTCAAAGCCTTCAGCGCGGCGGCGTCGATGTCGAGCGCCAGCACCGTATCGCCCTGCTCCACGAAGCGCTTGCACAACACGCTGCCGATGCCGCCGCAAGCGCCCGTTACCAACACCACACGATTCATTGTCCGCCTCGCTGTTCAACCAAGCCGCCAGTTTGGATTAGCGTGTAAATTTCCTACAAACCCGCAATCGTCGCAGTTGCCTAGTCATCCCGAAGATTGGGTATCCGTGACATCACATTTCAAAGAATATCCCTGCTTTACAGCATCTTATGCACAAAATTGCTTAGGAAAAAATATGGCAGACCCTACGTGACAAGCTATTTTTCGTCATGTAGGATTTTTACAAACAAAGCAACCCAAAGCGGCCGGCGACGGCAGCAAACCACCCCCCATTGCTGGATGGGACCGGAGCAAGCACTAAAGCGCTAACTCCGTTCGACCGCCTTGCGTGGGACCGGAGTAAGCACTAAAGCGCTAACTCCGTTCGACACAGGAGAGAGAGAAATGTCGTTGCATGCCCGTGCTTCCCTCGCGCTAGGCAAAGTTGCCGTGGCGCTCGCGTTTGCAGGTATTGCCGTCGCGGCTCACGCCGACACGGTCCGCGTGACCGTCGCGCACTACAGCGACGCGACCGCGCCGTACTTCGAAAAAATGGCCCGCAACTTCGAGAAGGCCAATCCCGGCACGACGATCAAGATCGAAGACGTGAACTGGGACACGCTGCAACAGAAACTGCAAACGGACATTTCCGGCAACGCCAACGCCGACCTCGCGATCGTCGGCACGCGCTGGCTGCTCGACTTCGTGAAGGACGACGTCGCCGAGCCGCTCGACGGCTACATGGACGCGAACTTCAAGAGCCGCTTCATCGGCCCGTTCCTCGCGCCGGGTGAAATCAACGGCAAGGTGTACGGTCTGCCGATCGCCGCGTCCGCTCGTGGGCTGTACTACAACAAAGACCTGCTCGCCAAGGTCGGCTATCCCGACGGTCCGAAGACCTGGAACGACGTGATCGAAGCGTCGAAGAAACTGAAGGCGCAGGGCATTGCCGGTTTCGGTCTGCAAGGCAAGGAAATCGAAACCGACGTCTACTATTACTACGCCCTGTGGACCAACGGCGGCGACGTGGTCGGCAAGGACGGCAAGACGGCCTTCAATTCGCCGGCCGGCATCAAGGCAGCCACGCTGTACAAGACGATGATCGACCAGGGGCTGACACAACCCGGCGTGACCGGTTATAGCCGTGAAGACGTGCAGAATCTGTTCAAGCAAGGCCGCGTCGCGATGATGATCTCCGCACCGTTCCTTGCCAAGCAGATCAAGAAGGAAGCGCCGAACCTGAAGTACGGCATCGATCCGATTCCGATGGGCACGACGCACGCTACATACGCCGTCACCGACTCGATCGTGATGTTCAAGAACTCGAAGGTGAAGAAGTCGGCGTGGAAGTTCCTCGACTATCTGTTCACGAAGGAACCGCGCGTGGAGTTCACCACGACGGAAGGCTTCCTGCCGACCACCAAGGCTGAGGCGACCGATCCGGCATTCAACGACCCGGACACCAAGGCCTTCGTCGCGCTGCTGCCGACCGCCCACTTCGCGCCGACCGTGACCGGCTGGGAAGACACCGCGAAGGCCGTGACCGACGCAATGCAGTCGATTTATTTGGGCAAGGCGAAACCGGCCGACGCATTGAACGCGGCAGCCACCCAGGCTAACAAGTCGCTCGGCAAGTAATCGCGCGGTCTCGTAGCGATCTGCTAAACCCGCAACGCGCGCCGCCCCTGCAAAGGCGGTGCGCGTTTCGGTCGTAATGCACTATCCGGCCCATCCCGTCGCGCCCGTCCATCAATGCGGACGCGTCTTACGATCGAGCACGCATGAGCCGCTCCGCTTCTTCGCGCCTGCAAGCGCCCTGGTTGCTGATTGCGCCGAGTCTGGTACTGGCGCTTTTCATCATCAGCTATCCGATTTTCAACATCGTGTGGCAATCGCTGCACGAGGTCTCGCGCTTCGGCGCGATTCGCGATTTCACCGGTCTGCAGAATTTCTACGCGATCTTCAGCGATCCCGCGTTTCTTGCCGCCGCCAGGCGGACCCTTGTCTGGACTGTTTGCGTGGTGGGCGGCACGGTGCTGATCTCGGTGCCCGTTGCGCTGGTGCTGAACCAGGATTTCTACGGGCGCGGTGTAGCGCGCACGATCGTGATGCTGCCGTGGTCCGTCTCGCTGACCATGACCGCCGTGGTCTGGCGCTGGGCCTTCAACGACGACTACGGCATGGTCAATGTCACGTTGCAGAGGCTCGGCCTGATCAGCGGTCCGATTCATTGGCTGGCCACGCCGGAGCTCGCGTTTCCCGTCGAAATCGCAGTCGGCATTCTGGTGTCGGTTCCATTTACGGTGACGATTCTGCTAGGCGGTTTGTCCTCGGTGCCCGGCGATATTTACGAAGCCGCACGCATGGACGGCGCAACCGCCTGGCAGCAGTTTCGCAAACTCACCATGCCGCTGTTACGGCCGTTCATCAACATGACGATTCTGTTGAACGTGATCTACGTGTTCAACTCGTTTCCGATCATCTGGGTGATGACGCAGGGCGGCCCCGACAACAGCACGCACATTCTCGTCACGTATCTTTATGAGCTCGGCTTCCGGCTCGGGCGTCCCGGCGAAGCCGCGGCGGTGTCGTTGATCATGCTCGTCATGCTGTTCATTTTCTCGATCGCCTATCTGCGCCTGCAGCCCGCGAAAGAAGGGGATCCGTCATGAGTCTCAGCGTCAAGATGAAGCGCTCGCTATGGTGCTGGCTCGCGTTGTCGCCACTGGTCGTCGTGGTGCTGTTTCCGTTTGCCGTCATGCTGTTCACCGCGTTGAAGCCGGCTTCCGAGATTTTTGTGTATCCGGCGCGCTGGTTGCCGGTGCATTGGCAGTGGAGCAATTTCTCCGATATGTGGGTGGCGGCGAATTTCGGCGTGGCGCTGCGCAATAGCACGGTGATCAGTTTGCTGTCGACCGCGCTTGCGCTGGCTGTCAGCTTGCCGGCGGCGTATGCGTTGGCCAGATTCCCGTTTCGCGGACGCGGGCTCTACCGTCAGTTTCTGCTCGTCACGCAGATGTTGTCGCCGATTCTGCTCGTGGTCGGCCTGTTCCGGCTGGCAGCGATGATTCCTTATGGCGACGGCAACCTGGTCGATTCCAGGATCGGCGTGATCGTCTCTTACGCGGCCTTCAATATCGCGTTTGCCGTGTGGATGCTGTCCTCGTACTTTCAGACGGTGCCGCGGGATCTGGAAGAGTCGGCGTGGCTCGAAGGATGCGGACGGACCAAGGCGGTTATCAAAGTGTTCCTGCCGCTCGCGGTGCCTGCGATCGTCGTCACCGCGATCTTCACGTTCATCAACGCGTGGAACGAGTTTGCCGTGGTCTATACCTTGATCCGCTCACCCGAGAACAAGACCCTGACCGTGCAGGTGACCGACATGGTCGCCGGTAAATACGTGGTCCAATGGCATCTGGTGATGGCCGCCACGCTCTGCGCGACGTTGCCGGTTTCCGTGGTGTTCGCGTGGTTGCAGAGGTATCTGGTAAAGGGGCTCGCGCTAGGGGCCGTGAAATAGATGCCGGGGCAAGCGCGAAACTGCATGAGCAAGTCGCGCTCGCCGTATCTTTCGCTTTCGTGTTACTCCGTGCCGCGCACAATCCGCAGATCGCGCTCGACGCCATCGCCCAATGCCGCCAGCGCCTTCTTGTAGAGTTCGCTGTCGTAAGCCGCGATGGCTGCTTCGTAGGTCGGAAACTCGATCACGACCGTCCGCTCCTTCAAGCCTTGCTCACGAGCCTCTTCCGCTGCGCCACGCACGATGAACTTGCCGCCGGCAGCCGTCACTGCGGGTACCGCAAGCTGCGCATACGCGGCCAGTTTGGTTGCGTCCTTCGTCGCGCGATATGACGTCACCCAATATCCCTTGCTCATTTGAAGCTCCTTTCAACGTTGGAAAAGCAGTCGTTATCGTGCACGACGGCGAAGAGGGATTATGACGCCTGCCGGCATCCCTGTTGCCCGCGTGGTCAATGGCTCCAACTGCGGCAGGTGAATTGTAAGACGCCGGCTCGCGTTCCGTCACGAGGGCAAGTCCTGCAAATACCGGCAATACGGGTTACGCTGTCTGCGGATTTCGTTTTGACACAGGACCGGAACACAGCAATGACCCAAGCGCTCACAATCGATTTTGTCTCCGATATCGCATGCCCCTGGTGCGCGATCGGCCTCTCCTCGCTCCAACGCGCGCTCTCGCGTCTTGGCGATGCCGTCGACGCGCAAATCGTCGTACATCCGTTCGAATTGAATCCCGACATGGGACCGGACGGCGAGACCATTGTCGACTATCTCGGCAAGAAATATGGCCGTACGCCGGACCAGATCGCCGAAACGCAGGCCGCGATCCGCGAACGCGGTGCGAGCGTCGGTTTTACTTTTGGCCCGCGCACCCGCGTGTACAACACCTTCGACGCGCACCGTCTGTTGCATTGGGCCGGCATCGAGGGCAAGCAGTTGCCGCTCAAGCTGGCGCTACTGCAGGCATATCACTCCGACGGCAAAGATCCGAGCGATCACGAAGTGCTGGTCGAAGCCGCGCAGTCCGTTGGGCTGGATGCCGCGAAGGCGCGTGACGTACTGCAAAACCGAACCTATGCCGCTGAAGTTCGCGCGGAGGAACGGAATAACGAGGCAATGGGTATTCAGTCGGTGCCGGCCATTATCTTCAACCGTCGCTACCTGGTGAGTGGCGGACAGCCTGTCGAAACTTTCGAGCAGGCCATCCAGCAGATTCTGGCCGAAGCGGAAAACGAGGGTTCACAGGACACGTAACGCAGAGCGTCGTGCTCATCGTTCCGGTCGACTCAAGGCTTTGAGCAACAGGCTTGCATGACAACGCATGCCCTGCAAAAACAGGGCATGCATGTTCACATTACTCGACGCGAGCCTGCTTAGAAGGCGTGACGCATGCCCACGGTGACTGCCACTTGCGTGTTGGTCGCGGACGGCGACAACGTGTTGATCATGGCATGCGAGAGGACGGAGTCCGCAGGCGCACCGTGCACGTTCTGATAAACGCCTTCGAGATAGAAGTCCGTGCGTTTGCTGATCGAGTAGTCGGTTTGCAGCATGGCCGTGTTCCATCCCGGCGACGAGCCGTTATACGCGCCATGTGTGTACGTGTACGCGCCGGAAACGCTCAACGCCGGCGTAAGCGCGTACTTTGCGTTCACCTCGTAGTTGTCGAGACGCAGCGAACCGCCCAGCGATCCAGCGGACGTATCGCCCGAACCGAGGTAGCTGCCCGTGCCGAACGAGAACACGCCCGACGCGTTGTCGATCTGAGCGTGGCTCCAGACCAGCCCGACCGTGGCCGGCCCGAACGTGTAGTTACCACCCAGCGACCAGATACGCTGGCGTTGCGCGAGGAAGTTCGCGCTTGCATCGCTCGAAGTCACCGCGCCGCTGCCATTGCCCGCGTTGTTCAGTTGCAGATAGCCGGCGGCGAGATTCACCGGACCTTGCGCATACGAAACACCGAAACCGTACGACCGGTTATTCCCGAAGTCGCCTGCCTTGTTGCTGAACGAGTACATCGTTTCGAACGTAACGCCGCGGTAAGTCGGGCTCGCGTACTTGACCGAGTTGTTGATCACGACGGAATTCGCAGCAAGATTGTCGTTTTCGAACGGATGCGCGGCCATGCTGCCGCCCCACGTGTTGAACTCCGCGGTGAGCGGTCCGACGAGGTCGTTCATCACGTCGAACTGGCGGCCGAACGTCAAGGTTCCGTACGGATCGCTTTGCAGGCCGACCCATGCCTGAGAACCGAAACCGTCGCCGGAGAATGCCTGCGCTCCGTTGTTCAGCAGGAAACCTTGCTCGAGTTTGAAGACCGCGTGCAAGCCGCCACCCAGATCCTCTGAGCCCTTGAGACCGAAGACCGTGTTCTGGGTCGAGCTGCTCACTACCTGCCAGTTGCTATGCCCAAACTGATTGTTCGTGTAAACCAGTCCCGTATCGATGAGGCCGTAGAGCGTCACGCTACTTTGCGCATGCGCCGACATCGTGAATGCGCCTAAGAGCGCGGCCGCGAGTAAAGACTTTTTCATACTTGTTGGCTCCGTGATCAAGCGGTAATTGAGGGTATCAATTGCTCTTTCCACCAGCGCCGTGAACACGCATGCAATACATTTACAACCGTTGTTGCGCAAACTGCGAGAAGCATAAGTAGTTATTGGATATTTATTGCGCGACACGTCAATTCAATGGCTATGCCAAGGCGTGCGCTTATCTATCGCATGGTTTTCAAGTCGGCTCAGTCGGCGCGTGCTAGCCAGCGCGGCGGAAACGAGCCCCCCGATCATAGGGCGATGAAAATAAATGCGGTGTCAAAAAAATAAGCGGCGTGGCGTCAAAAGAACAATGAGGGGCCGAAGCTTAACGTGTTGCGGCGGGTGCCGGAAGTCAGTGTGGCGTGATATTAACGACAAAAAATCGCGCGAAAGGAATACGTAATTTAACTGGAAGAACTCGTTTTAGTTCATCGATCCGTAGTCGTCCAATGCTCTCAGAAACTGCCGCTTAAGGTTCTCTTAAGGGACCGGCTTACATAGTTCGGCCACACGCGGTTCGTCTTGTCGAACAGCACGACGTGATTCCCCGACGACTTCTTCCCGGCGGCGACCTGGTATCCAGCGGATCGGCCGCCGCTTCTCCATTGCCACGACATCCATGAACATTCATAGAATTCTGGAGCGAGCCCGCCTGCGGCCCACGTTCCCACGAGTCCTGGTGCTGGAGTTTTTTCAGGAGCACGCTCGCGACCACTTCACAGCCGAACAGGTCTATAAGCTTCTCAATGAAGACATGCGCAACATGAGTCTCGCCACGGTGTATCGTGTGCTCGGTCAACTTGTGGATGCGGATCTATTGTCTGGGGTAGCCTTTGGCGATGGTCGCATGGTCTACGAGCTGAATGACGGAACCCGGCACGATCATCTCGTTTGCACGGTCTGCGGTCGAATCTATGAGTTCTTCGATGCGGAAATCGAGGCGCGACAGCAGTCTGTCGCAAACAGCCTCGACTTCACGGTGACGGGACGTCAGTTGGTTCTGTTCGGCATGTGCGCCGGCTGTAGAAAGAGCGGTGCGCAGGCAAACGCCATAGTGAGGAGATAGAGACTCGCGACGCCGCTCATTAGCTCATACTTGCGCCGCGGGAGCTTCTGCCGCTGCAGCCGCAGCGGCAGCGAACGCTCGGAAGTTCGCCGGCTTGGCAAAGGCGAGCTACTGTTTGTAGCGCCTGACTTCCAGAGACCGTGGCTTATGGTTTTTTGAAAGCGCTGTACAGCGTCTTAGCGAGCGCGCTCAGCTCACCACCGCTCTCGCGAAGCGACGCGATCTCCGCACCGCTCTCCAGCGTCCGTTCCACTCTGCCACTCCGATCGCGCTTGATCGCGTCCAGAACAGCCTGCGGCAGCGCGGACAGTTGGTCGACCACGTCGAAATCGCCTAAGCCCGTGAGCATGGGATTGTCGGACCCGCTGAGCATAGACCGCGCGTCCGCCTTGAAGAGCACGAGCGGTTTGCCCGCGTGCCACGCCAACGACGCCTCGACAACCGTGCCTTCATCTGCAACGCGGCCGTTGAGATTGGCGACGACCACATCGCAACGCCTGAGCAACTGATACGTATCCAGACTGAAGATTGCGCGGTCGAGCATGTCCGCGGCTTCTTCAACCGACGCGCCGAGCTTCTCGAGTTCCGGCTTCAGCTTCGCGAACTCCAGACCGTCGCGATGCGGAAGAAATGTCGTCAAACCCGCAGCCTCCAGCGTGGCTGCAATCGAATCCATTTCGCTTCGTTCGGCTGCGTTGAAGAGCGGACCCGCGCAATACACTCGTGGCATCTTTTTTCGTCTCCTGAGGGCGGGAAATCGTGAAGTACCCTCGCAACGCGTGCCGGCATGCGACTGCGCTGCGATGACCGTTTACGATAACCGTCGAGGAAGCAAAGTCAATGCAGAGAGTCGGCCGCTAATTGCCCGGCACACGCGACGCGCAGACAAGCACCTGCGCTACGCACTACGCCGCCCTCTCGCGCTCCGCTCAGTCGTAATGCCGATGCTTGTGATGACGCTTACCCGATCGGCCACCGCGGGAATAGTCGTCGTCGTAGGAGTTCGAACGCGAGATGTTGCCGCCGAGCGCCGAACCCGCGCCGCCGCCCAAGGCTGCGCCGACGAGACCACCGCCGCGACCGCCCATCGCATTGCCGGCCGCCGTGCCCGCACCGCCGCCCAGCGCGCCGCCAATGATGGCACCCGTGCGTTCCCTGCGGTTCGACGTGACCGCGCCGCCGGCACCGCCACCCACTGCGCCGCCGAGCACGGCGCCCGTGCTGCCGCCTACCGCGCCGCCCAGCGCAGCGCCGGCCACGCCGCCGAGCGCGCCGCCCAGCGCGTTGTTCATATCGCCGGCCATTGCCGACAACGACGCCGAAGCCGTGAGCGCTGCAACGGCAACAATCTTCAGGATTCTCATCGACATAAAAGCTCTTTCACTGTTGTTGACGGCGCCGAGTATAACCGCGCTTCTGAAAGGCCTTTGTAACCGCGTCGCGCTACATCGGTAAGACGTGTAACAAAATTATCGGAAGGTCGAGAGCGGAGGCTTTTATCGCTTCAAGCCAAACACGAATAGAAGATCATCCGTGGCTTCTTGAATATCCATCGGATAGCTAATTATATTGATTATCGCGCCGACCATACTGGCGAGCTGCCCGCAGACCGGCAGCCCGCCAACCGCTCATTCGAACCTTATCCGCGCCGCTTCTTTTTCAACTCTACGGTCTCGAACAATTCGTAGTTTTGCGTCGGCACTTTATCCGCCCCGGGCGCGTGATAGTAGTTCATCGTGATCGTGGTCTCGCCGCCCGGATGCCCCGGATCATGATCGAACACCGCGATCCCATAACCGGTACCGGTATCGCGTTGCGCCGACCAGATCGCGTCTTCCACGGCGTCCGCGCTCGCGCGCACGAAAGTCCCGGCCGTCGCGCCGGCCACCGGGCGGTTGGGACGCGTGAAAATACGCGCCTGCGGCAGCCCGGTGCCGGCATCCACGCCATAGACGTCCAGTGGTGCGCTCGTGCCGCCGCCGCCGAGAATCAGGTGAATCGTGCCGTGGCTCGTATCGAACGTCGATGCGCCCGACGACACCGCCGACATCACCGGTTTCGGCTGCAACGTATCCACCGGCCGGCCCGTCGCGATGTCGGTGCCCTTGTCGTGGTTGCAGCCGCGCACGGGGTAACTGCGCTCGTAGTCATGATCGTGACCGCACAGCACCAGGTCCACGCCGTAGCGATCGAACAGCGGCAACCAGGCCTCGCGGATGCCCTTATCGGACCCGTTGCCGGTCTTCGACGAACTCAGCGCGTCCTGATGCATCTGCACGATGATCCAGTCGACCTCGTCGTCTGAGGCGGCATGGTGCAATGTCTTCTCGAGCCAGCGCGTCTGCTCGCCGGCGCTATAGCCGCGCACATAGAGCGACGTGCCGGGTTGAATGGGCGGATTGCCGGTGCTCGCAACCGGCACCAGTGGATCCGGGCCGGCAACGAATGCGGCCGCGTCCTGATAGACGACGTCGTCGGCATCGAGCGAAATGAACAGCACGGAGCTTACGCGGAAGCTGTACCAGCGGCCCTGAAAGCGCGTGTGATTGTCCGGCAGCGTATAGCGTGCGAGATACGAAGCGAGGCCTTGTTCGCCATTGTGAAACTCGAGTTCGTGGTTGCCCGGACACGGCATCCACGGCCGGTTCGACGCGGACGTCTGGCAGTTGTTGCCGAAGTCGCGCCACACGTCCGGCTGGTGCGCCGGATTCAGATTGGCGTAACACAGGTCGCCGTTGAGCAAGTGAAACAGCGGCTGAAAACGCTCGACCGCCTGCACCGCGAAGCGGCTTTGCGGCGACGACAAAATCCAGCCGGTATTCGGCGTCGCGAGATCGCCATAGCTGGTCCAGCGAAATGGCGCACGTCCGCGCGGCGCAGTACGGAAACTGGCCGTGAAAGGTTGCGCCGCGTTGCTGTCGTTGTCGGCGGTCACTTCGTATTCGTAGCTCGTATCGGGTTTCAGGTCTCGCAGACGCGCGTGATAGGTGAACACGACCTCGCCGTTGAGGCCATCGGTGTAGGTGCTTTGGACGCCATGCGCCGTATGTTTCCCCTCGCGTGCGCCGCTCACGCGCACCTGCGGGTTGACCGCCGGCGCAAGCGACGCCCATGACACTGTGACTTCGCGGGTCGGATCGTTGCCCCAGGTCAGGTGGACCTGCTCCGGCGTGCCGTCGGGTACGCTGTTCGCCGCGCGCGCGCCCGATGAAAGCGTGCCCGCCGCCGTGGCGAGACTGGACGCGCCTGCAAACTTCAGGAACCCACGACGCGAAACGATTGAAGCGCCTTGATCGGTCGGCGAAGCCTTAGCGATTTTTCTGTTCGACATGTCTGGTGTTGTTGTACGAGGGTGGAAGGACGCCGACGCGCAGGCCGGGCACACTGCGTTCTTCGTGAACGGCGAGTGCGCTGAAGACCGGCGCGCAACGGAGACGACCAGCCATCGTAGTCGCCAGGCTATGACACTCAGATGAAACCGCGTGAGGCGCGAAGCGCTCGCCCCGATTCGAAGCGCAAGGGCGCGGCGACGACACGCGATGATTCGATGACGAACGAGGAGCGAATTTCGCGTTGAATGCCGCTGCGCACCGAGCCAACGCCGGGTAACGACACATGCAGAATGAACGGACAATTGACGGCACTCGGAACAGAGCGCCGGATTTGCCGGTGCATGGATTCCATCGTGGCTCATGCGACCGGCGGCAAAGCATCACTCACGTCTGCGGATTCGTGTCGTCCGTGGACTGGGCGTTATCGGCGACGTCCTGCTTGTCGTCGTCTTTCTTTTCGATCATTGATTCCAGCTTGCCGGCGCCTTCAAAACCGGCGATAGCGGCGATGCCTTTCGTTAGCAAACCCGCTTCCGGATCCACTTTTTCTGCTGCTTCAACCGCGGCGATCGCCCCCGCGATTTTTCCTGCTTCGTCCAAGAGTCCCATGTCGCTCTCCTCGAGAAAAAGTGAGCTTGCATCGTCTCACGAACTCGACGCGTTGTCGTCAAATGTAAAACCAAAATGACGATTAGCTGACACCGCTGAAAGGAACGGCGAACTTTACGTTTAGTAAGTGTCGCGCCTATCGCTGGGGCGGCTGCGGGTTATTCGCCGGATTGGTATCGAATCGCGAGACGCGTTGTATTCCGTCTTCACGGATCAACTGCAATAGTTCGTTCTCCACGATATCGGCGATATCTTTACCGTAGACTTCGTCGCCATTCACATAGACCGTGAACGACCGCAAGTACTTCGCTTTCTTCTCCGGGTTCTCGATCGTCTCACGGGTCCACTGATAGAGCGGATAGTTTTCCGTGCCCTCGCGTTCTGCTTCGCTCACATAGTCGGCGAATGCATCGAACTGGCATTTCAACGTGGCGTCGTGCCTGCGCAGAACATCTCGGAGTGCGGCATGCGAAGCACAGGTCGGGTCAGCATGTAATGTGTCGGCCAGTTCCGGCGAGACAGTAATCCGCAACTGAAATTGCAAGGCAGGTTCCATAGTCGCCCCAGTGTCGGCATTCATGAACGCTCATTCCTTGTCAGCGGAATGCGCGGCAACCTTTTCTTCGATCCGCGCAATCTCGTGGCTTTGCACCGGCTTGCCCAGCAGAAAGCCTTGAGCATGCGTGCATCCGCATACGCGCACGAAATCCAGCTGCTCTTGCGTCTCGATGCCCTCCGCCGTGGTCGGTATGCCGATTTCCCGCGCCAACGCGACGATCCCGCGCACTACCGCCGCAGATTCTCGACGATGCACCGACTCCTTGACGAACGAGCTATCGATCTTGAGCTTGTCGAACGAAAAGCGCACGAGCGTCGACATGGTCGAAAAGCCGGTGCCGAAATCGTCGAGCGCGAGACCGATGCCTAACGCACGCAGCCTGCCGACGTTGCGCCGGGTCACGACATCGTCGTTCAGCAGCACCGTTTCCGTGACCTCGATATTCAGGCGCTGTGGCGGAAGCCTGGTCTTGCGGAGAATCGCCGAAACGGTCGAAGCAAACGACTCCTCCCGCAATTGGACCGGCGATACATTCACAGCGACAGTGACTTTGTCTCGCCACGTCACCGCTTCCTTGCACGATTGCAGCAAAGCCCACTCGCCCAAGGACAGAATGAGGCCTGTACGTTCAGCGGTGGGAATGAACGCCGAAGGCGAGAGTTCACCGCGCGTGGGATGGGTCCAGCGCATCAGCGCCTCGCGACCGGACACCGCACCGCTGCTGAGATCGACGATGGGCTGGTACTCCATGCGCAAACCGCTGAACGAATGCAGCGCGCCTTCCAGATCGCTGCGCAGAAGGCTCAGGCTTTCATCCGACGCATGCTTCGCGGCGTCGAAAATAGCGAATGCGCTTTTGCCGCTGCGTTTCACGGCATATAACGCGCGATCGGCGCAAATCAGCAGTTGCGGGCCGGTTTTCGCGTGGTCAGGATAGAGCGAGACACCCACGCTCGCGCCGATATGCACCAGCGCCTCGCGCAGCGCGAACGGGCGCGCCAAAGTCTTCACGATGCGGTCCGCCAGAACGCGGACGTCGCGAGCCTGCCCCGTGCCGTCGGAAAGCGCCACGAACTCATCGCCGGCCAGGCGTCCGACGAGATCGCCGCTCGGCAACACTTCACGCAAGCGAATTGCCGCTTCCTGAAGGATCTGATCGCCGGCGGCATGGCCAAGGCTATCATTGATGGCCTTGAATCCATCCAGATCGATCAGTAGAACAGCGAACGATTGGTCTTTGCGCAACGCGCCTGTCTCCGTGCGTTCGAGCAGCAGTTCGCTGATACGCGCGCGATTGGGCAAGCCGGTTAGGCTGTCGTGATGGGCGAGCCGGTGGCTGTTTTCCCGCGCCAGAAGCAACGCGACCGTGTCGCGATTGCTGCGCAGCGCAACCGTAAAGAAGCCGGCGGCGCAGAACGGCGCCTGGAAAAGCAGCACCAGTTTGCCGGAGCCGGGCGACAGTGCCGCCCCGACAGCCAACAACCCGAGAATGAACGTGATCTGCAGTAATACGAGCCGAGGGGTGCCTGCATTACGGCCGGCCAATCCGCCAATAACGCCCACGGCGCAAACGTTGCCAAGCAGGAATAGTGTCTGGTCTCCACTGATATTGCACAGCAAGGTGCCGTAGCCGAACAGCGCGCTCCAGAGAAGGCTCGCGAACAGAAACGCAGAGGTAGGAGTGGGCTGACCGTTGGCGCTGCGCGAGCAGCACAACCAGATCAATGCGAGCCGGGCAATCAGCAATGCAACAACGGCGCTGCCCCAACTCGCGTAAAGAGCCTTGGGATAAAGGTAGTAAGCGGTGGCGCAGACGCTGATTTCACAGATCGACGCGAAAACGATCGAAGCGGTTCGCGTGAACAGATTGGCAAGCAATACTTGGCGATTATCCGCGCTCAGTTCCTGAGAGGAAGAGACGACCCACTTGAAAAATGGAGACCTTGGTTCGCTGAAAGCCATGACCTACGCATTTTTAATGGTTGATAAATCGAAACCCGCGCGTATTGCGATTATTGCGTAAACATAGAGGGTCGGGTTAATTCGACTTACGAAATGAGTTGATCTCCCGACGAATAGGAAAAAATGACCTACCGCGAGCCACGTGCCTTGCGCCTGGCCCGCGCCTGTTCGCGCTGTGTATCGGCGTGCTCGCGGATCATATCGATGAGCGCCCGTAACCCCGCGGGCGCGTGACGGCGGCCGGGATAGTACAAACACAGCCCGTCCAGCGCCGGAGTCCAATCCTCCAGCACGCGCACCAGCGTGCCTGCCTGCAGATCCGCGGCGACATTCCATTCGGTCAGATAGGTCACGCCGAGTCCGGCGCGCGCCGCTTCCAGCATCAAACCCGGTTCGTCGAGCGTCAGCGCGCCTTTACCGTCGATGCGCACCGTTTCGCCGCGGCGCTCGAATTCCCATTGATAGATCGCGCCGCTTGGCATGCGCGTGCGGATACAGCGGTGCGCGAGCAGATCGGCGGGCGTGCGCGGCGCTTTGTGCTGCGCGAAGTAAGCGGGACTGCCGACGACCGCGAAGCGCTGCTTGTCGCCGAACGGCACCGCGATCATGTCCTGCGGCACCGTTTCGGCCAGACGGATACCCGCATCGAAACCTTCGACGACGATGTCGATCAGCCTGCCCTCGGTGACGAGATCGAGCTTCATGTCGGGATAGCGCTGTAAAAACGCGATGAAGAGCGGCATGGCCTGCTTCGCCGCGCCCACCGACGCATTGATGCGCAATGTGCCCGACAGCGTGTCGCGAAAGCTGCCGGCCTGCTCGATTGCGACGCGGATCGTAGACAGCGCCGGGGCCACGTTGTCGACGAATTGCGCGCCCGCTTCCGACAGCGACACGCTGCGCGTCGTGCGATTGAAAAGCCGGACACCGATGCGCGCTTCGAGCGCCGCCACCGCATGACTGAGCGCGGACGTCGACAGGCCGAGTTCGGTCGCGGCCGCCCGAAAGCTGCGATGGCGCGCAACGGCCAGAATCGCCTCCAGCTCACTCAAACCCGATGTTTTCATTGTCCCAAATTATTCAACGTCACGTGCGCGATTGTACGGCTAGTCAACGCAATGCCGACGATCTATTGTGGTTCGTCCGAGACTTCTTTGGAGCAGACATGCAGATCATCGACAGGATTTATATCGACGGCGCGTTCGTCACGCCGCACGGCAGCGAAATGTTCGACCTTTTCAATCCGGCGACGGAGCAGGTGATCGGCCAGGTGCGCCTCGCCGACGCCCAAGACGCACGTGACGCCATCACCGCCGCGAAACGCGCGTTTCCCGCCTTTTCGCGCACCAGCCCGCGTGAACGCATCGACATGCTAAAGCGCATGCATGAAGCCGTCGTGGCAAAAGAAGACGAGCTTTACGAAGCGATCACCGAAGAATATGGCGCGCCAGTGTCGCGTGGCCGCTGGATGGCGCGGCATGCGAGCAGCGTGCTGCTCGAAGCGGCGAAGGTCTTGCAGGACTATGCATTCACGCGCCGCGCGGGCAGCGCCGAGGTCGTGATGCAACCGTTGGGCGTCGCCGGTTTGATCACGCCGTGGAATAGCGACGCTGGCTTCATCTGCGGCAAGCTCGCCGCCGCTCTGGCCGCGGGTTGCACAGCCGTTATCAAGCCAAGCGAGATGAGCGCGATCCAGACACGCATCGTTACCGAGGCGCTGCATGAAGCGGGCTTGCCCGCGGGCGTGTTCAACATCGTGACCGGGCGCGGCGACACGGTGGGTGCGGAGATCAGTTCGCATCCCGATGTCGCGAAGCTGTCGTTCACGGGCTCCACGGCCGTCGGCAAAACGATTTTGCGCGCGGCGTCCGACACGTTGAAGCGCGTGACGCTCGAACTCGGTGGCAAGTCGCCCGTGATCGTGCTCGACGACGCGGACTTCGACAACGCGGTGCCGCTCGCCATTCAGGCCGGCTTCATGAATAGTGGCCAGGCCTGTATCGCGGGCACTCGCATTCTGGTGCCGAGGCAACGGCTCGCGGAGTTCGAAACGCGCGTGCAGGAAGAGGTCGCGCGCAGCCAGTCAGGCGATCCGCGCGACCCGCAAACAACCGTCGGCCCAATGGTCAGCCGGAAGCAATGGGAGCGCGTGCAGCGTTATATCCGCATCGGGATCGACGAAGGCGCGCGCCTGATCGCGGGCGGCGAGGGACGGCCGGATGGCGTCGACGCGGGCTGGTTCGTGCGCCCGACCGTCTTCAGCGATGTCACGAACGACATGACGATTGCGCGTGAGGAGATTTTCGGCCCGGTGCTGTCGATCATCGGCTATGGCGACACCGACGAGGCCATCACGATCGCCAACGATACGAGCTACGGTTTGCAGGCTTATGTGTTGTCGCGGGACACGCAACGCGCGCACGAGGTCGCGTCGCGGATCGAAGCGGGGCGCGTACTGGTCAATACGCTGGCCCACGAACCGGCGGCGCCGTTCGGCGGCTTCAAGCAATCCGGCATTGGGCGTGAATACGGTACGTTCGGGCTAGAAGCGTTTCTGGAGCCGAAGTCGGTGCTAGGTGTTTTCTGACGGGTCATCGCCGCCCCCGGAAGCCTCGCGAGTCGAGTATCGATGTACGATGCCGTATAGTGGATGCACCGCTGATTTCCAGCGGCGTACCCGTAGATCAGCGCGATGGGGGACTACGAGATGACAGTCGCAAATACATCGATGAACGGCTCTCGCGAGCCCGTGCCAGAGTCGCTGCAGACCTTGGTCGAGTATCTCGAACTCTCGCTCGACAAGGCGGCGAGCGTGGTCATGACGCGCCACACGAACGACGTTTGCACCGTCTATCTGGGCGACCCGGCCGGGTTGATCGAGGAAATGAAGAAGCTCGGCACGATTGCCATCCCGCTCGCCAATGAGATGCTGGAACTGACCCGCTCGGGTGTCAACGAGATGGAGATCGGCGGCCAGGCCTATCGCTTTGTGCGCACTTTCACGCAGGTCGAGGACGCCGCGGCGGTCGTTTTTTCGGCGGCCTAGACGGCGGTGCGGATCGGTTTTACGGCGGTTTGCACGACGGGTTGCACGACGGGTTGCACGGCACGTACGTCACTCGTGCGCGCTCGCGGGCGCGGCCGTGGGGACGCACTTTCCGGCCCGCCGTTGACGACCTGGCGATCCGCCGCGTTATACTCTGCCGATGGATACGAAGCCGATCACGCTGAACTGTTGGTGGCGCGCCTGACTTAGGCGGCCCGTTTCCACTCGACCATCGAAACGTGATGCCGCCAGTCCTGGCGGCATTTTCGCTTCTGCGCGCCGACGGCTGGTGGTATCGACAAACGCACAACCCCAGACCATGACAGACGCAAAACCGACCACGAACCAACCCATTATCCTGACCGGCGACCGCACGACCGGCCCGCTGCATCTTGGCCATTACATCGGCTCGTTGCGCTCGCGCGTGCAGCTCCAGCACGAGGCGCAGCAGTTCCTGCTGCTGGCCGATGCGCAAGCCATGACCGACAACGTCGGCCGGCATCAGAAAGTCACGGAAAACGTCATCGAGGTCGCGCTCGACTATCTGGCCGTCGGCATCGACCCGGCGAAGTCGACCATCTTCATCCAGTCGCAGGTGCCCGAGCTGGCGGAGCTGACCCAGTACCTGCTCAATCTCGTCACGGTCGCGCGCCTCGAGCGCAACCCGACCATCAAGGCGGAAATCGTGCTGCGCGGTTTCGAGCGGGACATCCCCGCCGGCTTTCTGACCTATCCGGTCAGCCAGGCCTCCGACATCACCGCCTTCAAGGCGACACGCGTGCCTGTCGGCGACGACCAGTTGCCGATGATCGAACAAACCAACGAACTGGTGCGCCGTTTCAACAACACGGTCGATCAACAGGTGCTGGTCGAATGCGAAGCCGTGCTCTCGCACGTTGCACGGCTGCCGGGCATCGACGGCAAAGCCAAGATGAGCAAGTCGCTCGGGAATGCGATCACGCTGGGCGCGACGCCGGACGAAATCACCAAGGCCGTGAACAACATGTACACCGATCCCAACCATCTGCGCGTCAGCGATCCGGGCCAGGTGGAAGGCAATGTGGTGTTCGCGTTCCTCGACGCGTTCGAGCCGGACGTCCCGATGGTCGACGAACTCAAGGCACATTACCGCCGCGGCGGACTGGGCGACAGCGCGGTCAAGCGCGTGCTCAACGAACGGCTGCAGTCACTGATCGCCCCGATTCGCGAGCGCCGCCGCGAGTTCGAAGCCGACCGTGCCGAGGTGCTGAACGTCCTGCGACGCGGGACGATGCGCGCGCGCGAAGTGGCGGGCGCGACGGTATCCGAGGTCAGAAATGCGCTCGGTCTGAACTACTTTCAGAACTGAGCGAAAGCCGGCGGGCGGCGCTCCGCAGTCGAGCGTCCGCTCGCCCGGCCTATGATTTGCCTTTGAGCGTGAATGGAGCCAGCAGGGACTGCACATCGATCTGCCGTCCCTGAAGCAGAAGCAGCCTTACGTGAAGCACCGTGTTTTCGAGAACCAGCTTGGCGGTGCTCAGGAGGTATAGCGCATGGATGTCGGACACCGACATGTTGCCGGCCTCGACCTGGTGGTGGCGCTCGACGAGCGAGGTCATCACCAGACGCCTGAGTTCCTGCTCTCCGAAAGGTAGGTCGGCGTAGTCGATCGGGTCGTCGGCTTCGACTTCTCGCAGCATGTCAACAAGCGCTTCCGTGCTCACTTCCATGTTTCGGCTCCCACGTTTCGGTTAGGAACAGCATCGCCCGACTGCGTCGTGCAATGTTCTCAGACTAACGGGTCTATTTGGGCGAGTCCAGTGTGAATGCGCGGCAACGCGCATAGCGGGTCAGGCCGTGCTGCGCGCGTGACGCGTGGCCAGCTTAAACGCGACGCTCCAGAAAAGCGCCGCCAGCAACGACAGTCGAATCGCCGCCGCGTCTTCCGCTCCCAGGTAGCCGACGGCCACACCTTCACGTCGCTTTACTCTTGTCCACTTTCGCCGGCGTACTCGCGGACGTTTTGTTCTTCTTCAAATGGGTCTGGTTGTACGCGATAGCGGCGCGGACGAGATTCTTTAGCGCGCGCGCATTGACCTTATCGCCTTCCAGAAAATCGATCGCTCGTCGCGCATTGCCTTCAAGACCCGCGTTGAATAGCTTGTCAGGATCATCGAGGCCGGCCCCATGCGCAAACGTAACCTTAACCTTCCCTTTGTGGGCGTCGGCGACCGCGATCATGCCGTCCCGAGACCACACCGGGCTGCCCATCCATTTCCATTCTTCGATAATCTCCGGGTCCGCCTCAAGCATGGCCTTGCGGACACTCGCGAACGTTTTGCCACGCCAGTCCGTTAGACCGGCAATCAGTTCGTCGATCCGTTCCGATGCATCTATTGGTTCTTTATTCATCGATTCTTGTCTCCTTTAATGCCGCCGCGATGGGAATGAATGGCTACATCGTTTAATCGTCTGGAATATGAGCACTGAGATCGCGTGCGAGTCAAGCGGGATACGGCGTGCCGTCCTTAGGGACATTGAAGACTCGCGCAAGGAAAGTCGCAAGTGCGCCAATCCGCAGCGGGATATGCCGACCGATTTTCTATGATTTCCCGCGACCTGCCGAATGCGGGAAATCAGCGCGTGTGTATCGCCGACAATTGGTATCCTGTCAGACTGAACTCACGGAACATGCGATGACAAAACCAAAAAAACTCGCGCTTCTCGCGCTGGCATTCACGATGTTCGGTCTGTACAAGTTAATTGTCGTGTTCCAGGACATGCAAACCGGCTGCATCCAGTTTCAGACTCATCGAACGTGCAGCTACGAAAATGCGGAGAATTTTCAGGGCATGCTCGATCTCGAACTGATGTTGGCATGCGCTTGGGCCGCGGGTGCCGTGGTCTGCTGGATGGTCGCCGTGCAGGCGCATAAACAGGAGCGGTGATTCGCTCGGTACTCAGCGGACAGCGGGCTCCATCCCCTGATTCAGTTTGGCTTGATCGCATTGCGACGAGGCCAGAAAAGAAAGGAACGCCTGCGCGGCATCTTTCTGCCCGGATGCCATGCATATGCCGGCAGAAAAGACCGTTACGATCTGAACGTCCGCGGGCATTGGACCAATCACATCGATGCCCGGCAAGTGCATCAATTCGCTTAACTGCTGAAAACCCAACTCCACGTCCTTGCGTGCAACAAGCGCGCCGACCGGAACACCGGGCGGAGCCTGCACAATCCGTGGCGCAACCGCGTCGGCAATACCCCAGCGCTCGAACAGGCGGGTCAGATGTGCGCCGCTGGGTCCCGTCGAATACCCGATACTGCGCGCGGCGAGAACGGCGTCGCGAAGCGCCGCCTCAGAGCCGACATCGGGTCGCGGCGCACCGGCCGCTACCGCGATCGCGACACCCGAGCGGGCCACGTCGACCCGGCTGCCCGAAACGACATAGCCGGCGGCTTCCAGTCGATCAATCACGTCGGCTGCGAGTATGACGAAATCGAACGCGTCGCCGCTCTCGACGCGTCGCGCGGCGTCGACACCACCGACAGATTTGACGGCAACGGGCTGCCCAGAAAGCCGTTCATAGTCCTGGACCACCTCGGCGAGCACGGTACGGGTGGCCATCGACGAGATGCCGGTGAGTTGCGTGCGCATGGTTTCTCGGCCTCTCAATCGATGTAGCGCAGTCCGGCTTGTCGCAACGGTTCGCGCATGCTGTACATGTCGAGACCCAGCACGCCGCTGGCGAGCTTCGCGCGCTTCTCCCCTTCGTTGGCTTCGCGCGCCGCCGCCTTGTCGAGCACCTTTTGCGCCGACGCCGCGGGGACCACGACCACACCGTCTTCATCCGCGACGACCACGTCGCCCGGATTAACCAGCGCCCCGGCGCACACCACCGGAATGTTCACCGAACCGAGCGTCGCCTTGACCGTCCCTTTGGCAGAGATCGCCTTGCTCCAGACCGGGAATTTCATTTCGGTGAGCACGCTCACGTCGCGCACGCCGGCGTCGATGATCAAACCGTTGGCGCCGCGCGCCTTGAAGCTCGTCGCCAGCAGGTCGCCGAAATAGCCGTCCGTGCAATCGGCCGTGACGCCGGCGATGACGATATCGCCCGGCTGGATCTGTTCCGCGGCTACGTGCAGCATCCAGTTGTCGCCCGGCTGCAGCAGCACGGTGACGGCCGTACCGTGAGCACGTGCACCGGCATAGATCGGGCGCATATAAGGCTTCAGCAGACCGACGCGGCCCATTGCCTCGTGGACGGTGGCGGTTCCGAGCGCACCGAGCTTCGCGGCAACGTCGCCGTCTGCCCGCTGAATGTTGCGATACACCACACCGAGTTCAAGCATGATCAATGTCCTTTCGTTTTCAATGCTGCGTCGAGGCGCGGATAGACGCGTCGTGCGTTGCCCTCGTAGATTTTGTAGCGCTCGTCCGCATCGATATGGGCGGCCTCGATATAGCGCTTCGTGTCGTCGAAATAATTGCCCGTCTCCGGATCGATGCCGCGCACGGCGCCGATCATCTCGCTCGCAAACAGAATGTTGTCCACCGGAATCACGCGCGTGAGGAGATCGATACCCGGCTGGTGATACACGCAGGTGTCGAAGAACACGTTGTTGAGCAGATGGTCTTTCAGCAACGACTTCTTGAGTTCCTGCGCGAGTCCGCGAAAGCGCCCCCAGTGATAGGGCACCGCGCCGCCGCCGTGCGGAATCACGAAGCGCAGCGTGGGGAAGTCGCGGAACAGGTCTGACGTGAGGCATTGCATGAACGCGGTAGTGTCGGCGTTCAAGTAATGCGCGCCCGTCGTGTGAAAGCACGCATTGCAACTGGTGCTCACATGGATCATCGCGGGGATGTCGTACTCGACCATCTTCTCGTAGATCGGATACCAGGAGCGATCGGACAGCGGCGCGCTGGTCCAGTGACCGCCCGATGGATCCGGGTTCAGATTGATCGCCACGTTGCCGTACTGCTCCACGCATTTCACGAGTTCTGGAATGCAGGTGGCGACATCCACGCCGGGGCTTTGCGGAAGCATCGCGGCCGGAATGAAATGATCGGGAAACAGCTGACTCACACGGAAACACAACTCGTTGCAGATCGCCGCCCAGGTACTGGACACCTGAAAATTACCGATGTGATGCGCCATGAAACTGGCACGCGGGCTGAAGATGGTGAGATCGAGGCCGCGCTCGCGCATCAGGCGCAACTGGTTGCTCTCGATCGATTCGCGCAGCTCATCGTCGCTGATCTGCAATTCGGAGACCTTGGGCATCTCCGAAGGATGCTTGATGCCCGCGATCTGGCGGTTGCGCCACTGCTCCAGCGCCCTGGGCGCCGTCGTATAGTGGCCGTGAATATCGATGATCATCGCTACTCCAAAAGTCGATTCGTCTATCGGGCGACGCCACTACCGCGCACGGCATCGCCCGACGGCTTTCTCAGTGCGCCGCAGTCACCCGCACAGCC
This sequence comes from Paraburkholderia sp. BL18I3N2, assembly GCF_003001875.1. Classification (NCBI taxonomy): domain Bacteria; kingdom Pseudomonadati; phylum Pseudomonadota; class Betaproteobacteria; order Burkholderiales; family Burkholderiaceae; genus Paraburkholderia; species Paraburkholderia sp. BL18I3N2. The sequence goes on along the minus strand of NZ_PVNC01000001.1, from coordinate 345,135 downwards.
GGCTCGCCGGTCTTTGCCCGTTGAGCAACCATGATGGCGAGCGCAGCCAATGTTGCGGGTACGGCCAGCATCGCTAGAATCGCGCCGAACTGCCAGCCGAGGCCGAGCAACGCGCCGCCGATAGCGGAGCCGAAGATGCTGCCGAAGCGGCCCATACCGAGCATCCAGCTGACGCCCGTGGCACGCGCAACCGTCGGGTAACGGCCAGGCGCGAACGCATTCAAACCAGTCTGCGCGCCGCTCATGCAGAAGCCCGCCGCGAACACCAGCAACGCCAGCGACGACGACAATGCGCCGATCCATGCGAGTCCAAGAACGCACAGCGCGCCGCCGAGGTATGCCGCGCTGATAACCCGCGCCGGCCGCACCTTGTCCATCACCCAGCCGACCAGAATGGCGCCGATCGTTCCGCCGATCTGGAACATCGCGGTGACGTTAGCGGCCGACGTGACCGTCAAGCCTGCGTCTTTCATCAACGTGGGCAGCCAGCCCGTCAGCAGATAGATGACGAGCAGACCCATGAAATAGGTCACCCAAAGCGCCGCCGTCATGAAGCCATAGCCTTGCGAGAAGAGCACGCCGATCGGCTTGCGCGTGGGCAACGGCGGTTCGTTGGAGATGAACACTTCGTCGCCGGCAAAGCGCGCACCGCATACCCGGCCGAGCACGGCGCCGATTCGCGCCGGCGATGCGCCGCGCACCGCGAGCAGGCGGGCGGACTCCGGCAGCAGCCACACTTGCAATGGGATCAGCGCCAACGGCAGCGCGCCGCCGAAAATCAGAACCGAACGCCACCCATGGACGGGAATCAGCCAGCCGGCCGCGAAACCGATCAACGCGGAACCCAGATTGAAGCCGGTGAACATGATCGTGATCATCAGCGAGCGTTTGCGCTGAGGTGCGTACTCGGACAGAAGCGTCGTCGTGTTCGGCATTGCGGCGCCGAGGCCGATACCCGTCAGCAACCGCAGCACCGCCATTTCCATGGGCGAGTGAGTGAAAGCCGTCGCGATGGTGAAAATGCCGAAGAGGAAAACCGAGGTAATCAGAACCCACTTCCGTCCGATACGATCCGAAGCCGGGCCCGCCGCCAACGCACCGAGAACGAGCCCCAGCGGCGCCGCGCTCATCACGAGACCAAATGCAGGGCGTGAAATCCCCCAATCGTGGATGATCGAGGGCGCCACAAAACCCATGATCGCCACGTCCATACCGTCGGCTGTCACCACGAGAAAGCACAGCGCCACCAGTAACCACTGGTAGGCCGAGATGGCTCGCCCGTCGATAAATGCCTTGATGTCGATCGCTTTTCCGTTTGTCATCGATTTACTCCCGTCTCCTTGCTTTGGCGTATTGACGTAATTGACTGTGTTGTTTTCCGTCGCGCCCTGCTTCTATCGAGTCCGATACTCCGCCGGGCGGCGAAAGCATCGGCGCTGTTGCTTCGTCGTTCAGCTCTTTCCTTTTTCTGCGTTGTCCCAATCAAGTTTTCCAGCGGTTTTCCCCGCCACCGAATACAGAGCGCCGGGCGCGTTGCGGGTGCGTTGGAATGCCTCGAGCGTTTCGCCGCGCATCGCGGCGTAGATGTGCAGATTCGACACGCCTGTCACGGCGCCGAGTTTCTCGAGCATGAAAAAGATCACGCCGTAGTGCAGCAGGCCACGCCAATCGCGGCGGCGAATCAGGTCGCGCTCTTCCTCGCTCAACGCCGCCGCTTCGAAGCTCGCTTCCGGATCGTTCAGGAACGCTTCGCGATGGGCGGGCTCGACCATCCGGTGGAGGTAGTCGTTGATCCGATAGGCTCGCACGGCGACTTCGATCGAGAACGGATAGGTGCCCTCGAGTTTTTCGACATCGGCGAGTTGAACTGCCATCCGCTGCCGGTGACGTTCGACGACCGAAGGTTTCGTCTCGCTCTCTTCGCTTTCGTAGATCGCGGTCGCGATGCCCGCCATCGACGGCAGGTAGTAGCTGCGATGTTTGCAAACGACGTTGGAAGACAGCGCACCCCGCATCGTCAGCCACATGATCACTTCCGCGCCTTCGAAGCCGCCCAGCTCCGCATATTCGGCAAGCGTCATCTCGGCCAGTTGCTCGGGATCGTTTTCGAAAAGATCGAGAAAACGCTGGTCCCATTCGGTATTGTTGAAACCCGCACGTTCTCCGTGCACCTGATGCGACAGGCCGCCCGTCGCGACGATCGCGACTTTGAGATCTTCGGGGTAGCTCTCGATTGCACGCCTCAATGCTTGCCCAAGCTTGTAGAAGCGCCGCGCGCTCGGGACCGGTAGTTGCAACACACCCATCTGCAGCGGCACGAGTTTCACCGGCCATTCGGGCTTGTGCGGGCAAAGCATCGACAGCGGCGAAAAGCAGCCGTGATCGAGCGCCTTGTTCTGAAAGAACGACATGTCGAATTCATCGGTCATCAACGAGGTACCGATGTGCGCGGCCAACGCTGGATGGCCTTTGATCGGCGGCAAATCGCGCGCGCCACCCCCTTCGTCGGCGACGTTCCACTCGGGCCCCACGCCTAGCGTGAACGCGGAATAGTGGTCGAAGAAAAACGAAGTGACGTGGTCGTTGTAGATGACCAGCAATACGTCGGGGCGCTTGTCGGCCAGCCAGCCGGCCAGCGGGGCGAAGTTTTCGAAGATGGGTGCCCACACGGGATCGTCACGCTTGTTCTTATCCAAAGCAAAACCGATGGTTGGTGTGTGTGAGGCAGCGATGCCTCCAATGATCCGTGCCATGCATGTACTCCTTCAAAACTCATTTGGACCGCCGGCGCAACCAACTCAGACAGCGGGCGTCTCGGGATACCAAGGTATGAATTCCATGACCTAGCAGAAAGCGCGGGTAAACCCTTGGCTAGGCACGTGGATGTGCCGTTAAGCTTTGTCTGGCGTGATCTGACGATACCGGCGGCCCGCGCTCCGTAAAGCGCTTTCGGGATCCCGCGTGTGCTCCAGTCGGAGAATCGCTTTTGATGGCGTTTCAGATTGCGATAAACAAAACAGATGGGTCTGGATTGAAATCGCAAACTGCCGGCCATACGGCGCGGGCGCCAAGAGAACACAGAGGCGGGAGTAAATGGGAAACGGGCGCGCGGAGGACTTGATAAAAAAACATGTCCAGCGCGATGGGATAAGCGGGCCGCTCCAAGGGAGTAAGCTTGCCGTCGATTTGCAAGTTTGAGCCGTGCAACGCGTGCGGGTTTTTCCTGGTCTCAACCTGCGTCGATACCGGCGTCACCGGATCGTCGTGGGAGTATGTCCAACTTCTGTAATGAAAGGAGCACACACAATGGCTACCGGAACGATCCACCTCCACCGCGTCTTGCGTGCCACGCCCGAACGCATCTATCGCGCCTTCCTTGAACCGGATGCGATAGTGCGGTGGCTTCCGCCGTACGGTTTCACCTGTCAGGTCCACCACATGGATGCCAAGGTCGGCGGCACCCACAAGATGTCCTTTCGTAACTTCGGCACCGGCCACAGCCACTCGTTCGGCGGCGAGTATCTCGAACTGGTGCCGTTCGAGAAGATCCGCTACTCGGACCGATTCGACGACCCCAATCTGCCGGGCGAGATGCAGGCCACCATTTCATTGCGGCAGGTTTCGTGCGGAACCGAACTCACTGTTTTGCAGGAGGGCGTGCCCGAGGTCATTCCTGTGGAGATGTGCTACCTCGGTTGGCAGGAATCGCTTGTTCAGTTGGCGAGGCTCGTCGAGCCAGTGATTCCTGATTGACGGCGCATACGCACCGGCGTGCACGCTGGCGTTCCAGATGCCTGCGAACGCGATCAGTCGAACTCGACCTCTGCCTCGCATTCCACAGGCACGTTGAGGGGGAGCGCCACGCCGACTGCCGACCGGGCATGCGTTCCGATGTCCGGCCCGAACAGCTCAAGGATCAAATCCGAGAAGCCATTGGCGATTCGTGGCATCTGGTCGAAAGTTGGTGCTGCGTTGATCATTGCAAAGACACGCACCCACGCCGTGATTCGATCGAGGTTGCCGAGCGCTTTCTGAAGACTAGCCAATTGTGCGAGCGCTACAAGGCGTGCTGCTGCGTAGCCTTCGTCCGGTGAAACTTCGGCGCCAACTTTGCCGACGGGTTGTGCGATCGTCCCGTCCGCATTGAGCGGCACATGGCCCGAGACAAATGCTCGCGTGCCGCTCACGCGCACCCAGGCGAAGGGCAACGACATGCACACGTTTGCCGGCATCTGCAATGGCTGTGGCAAGGTCAATCCCATTTCTGCCAGCTTTGCCTCGATTCTTGCCATCGCCGTCTCCTCGAAAGCTACGAAAAACGTTAGATGCCGGCAATCCACTTCTCAAGTCGTAACATGCGGATTGCCAATCAAGCGCCCCCTACCCGAGTTCGATCGGCTGTCCATGCGGCGTGCGGCGCGCCGCCGCGTCCCACGCGCTGCGGCGGCGGAGAAGCAAGTCGCCGGTCACGAGTCCCTTGATCGTGCTGATGCGCTCCAGTGCTGTCAGCCAATGCGCGTAGTAAGTGTCGCCGTGGTCCGCGTCTCCGGCGGCCTGCGCGTCGCGAATTGCCTCGTTCAGGCACGCAGCCCACTCGCTCCAGGTGAACATGCCGCGCTCGTGCAACGCCAACGTCATCGCAAACGCCTGCGCTTCCCACGGTGCGTTGAAAACCGGCCCTGCGTCGTCGCATGGCAGTGCTGGCAGCGCAGCGCGCAGTTCGGGCAGCTTCGTTTGAGCGTCAGTCATCGTGGGCAGACGATGGCTCGAGATAGGGTTCCCAACAGTCGACGCACACCGATGCCGCAGTCGTATCACCTCCCCACAGCTCCGCGCCGTCGAAGCGCACCGTATAGAGCCATCGCGGCTGCTCGCCCAGACCGATTGCGTTGGCGTCGGGAAAAACGTGCGCGCCGTGCACGGCAACAATGCGCCCGCGTTTGCCGCGACAATAACGCGGCAAACGAGTGTGCGAGGAAGGATTCATTTCCCGGGCCCGCACCCAATCGCCGATGGCAAACTTCGCTTCGGCGCCTGCGGGCCGATCGACGGGACTGCCCCGGAACAGCGCCGCCGATACGTCTTTGGCCATCAAGACGCGCGGAACCGGCGCCGCTTGTGTTCTCGACTCGCCTGACTCGATTTCGTCGGCCGTAGCGAGACCCGTGCTCAGGATGAGTTTCTTCAAACCCTCGAACCAGATCTGGTAGTAGCTGCTGGATAGATATTGCGCCGGCGGCAAACTCTCCCGCGCCGCACGCGACATGTCGATGTTCCACTTGCCGGTTGCGCCCATCGCGATCGTGGTCGCGTGCACCCGGCGTTCCCAGTCGGCGTGAAACGGCGAGACGTCATCGTCAGGGCATATCGGACCGAACGACTGCATGCCACCCATGTCCTGCGCGCCGTTCATGGTGTCCCCCGTGTCGATTGCGGAGTCTTCGGCAATCCCGTGCCGATCATCGAATCACGCGTGACCAGTTCGGCTAGCGCCTCTTCGGAGAAACCGTCAGTTCCTGGCGGCTGCATAGGCAACACGAGGTATCGAACTTCAGCGGTCGAATCCCACACACGAAACTCGACGTCAGCGCCTAATTCGAAGCCGAACTCCTTCAGTACACCACGGGGATCGATGACGGCACGCGAGCGATAAGGCGCCGATTTGTACCACACCGGCGGTAGTCCAAGCACGGGCCACGGGTAGCACGAGCACAATGTGCAGACCACCATGTTGTGCGTCGCGGGCGTGTTCTCCAGCACGATCATGTGCTCACCCTGCCGGCCCGCGTAGCCGAGTGACGCGATTGCCGCGGTGGCGTCGTCGAGCAGCCATTGCTTGTACGCCGGATCACGCCACGCCTTTGCAATCACACGGGCACCGTTGCGCGGCCCGACTTTGTGCTCATAGGTTTCGACGAGTACGTCTAGCGCCTGCGGATCGACATACCCTTTTTCGACCAGCAGGGACTCCAGAGCACGGACACGCAGATCCATTTCCGACAAAGCACTACCGTGATGGTCGTGCGTGTCGGTGTGCGAGTGCGCGTGGTGGTCGCCATCGGGATCGTTACCGTTCATCGCCGTTCACCGCGAGCAATAAAGGAGAAAACAAGTATGGTTCGCACAGAGCGCAAATGCAATCTCGGTTAAGTCGAGCGTGCATCGCAGGGTCATCCTGCGGGGATAAAACCGATCAGCGCCCGCAAAATCCCAATGGAAAGGAAAGCACCTTCATGATCTGCTTCAGTCGCGATGCTCCCGGCGTCATTTCAACAATACTTGAAATATGAAAGCGAAGGGCGTATCCGCGTTTGCAAAAGAGGACGGCGAACAGGTGGTAGATAGTGCGGGATGGAAGGTAAGTTGATGCCGGAGTGGCAGTTCCGGCATTACTGACCCGACGCGTGTGACCTGAGAAACGCCACATAGCCGTTCTGAGTCTTCAGGATCTTCTCGGCGCACTCGTCGTAGTCCGAACCCTTCGCATTCTCCGGCCCATACATACCGCGGCACTGCGCAAAGAGCGTCAAGGTCGCGCCCGAACCCTTTGCCGCGCGAGTCGCCGAAAAGGCGACCTTGCCTGAACCACTCGGCACATCGGTGTCGATTGCCACTGCGTCCGCGCGCGTTACGGCCGTATCGGAATGCTGCTCGATATAGCGTTTCGTCAGCGCCCAGGCGGCGTCGCAGTTCGCCGGTTGGCAGTCGACCGCCGCATTGCGTTGAGCGGCGGCAAGATTGGTTTCGTTGTGGAGGAATTTCTGCTCTTGCTGCTCCTGCTTTTCGGCAGACGAGCAAGCGGTCAAAACAAGCGCAACGAGCACGAATGCGGCGGTCTTTTTCACGAGTAACTTCCCCTGGCCATGTTCGAGCGCGATTATAGCTGCGCGCCGGAAGCGTTCGCAGATTCGCTCGAACGGCATGCACCCACGATTGCCGCTTCTCACTTTCGCCAAGTAGCCGCGGCGCAGCGATGATTTGTTCGTCCGCCAGGTTTCGCGACTACAACGATGAATCGCGAACCGCGTGACTCACTCGCCTTGCAGTTCCTTGGCCCGCTTCCGGTGAGCGGCCACTTTTGCGCGGTTCCCGCAAATTGCCATGCTGCACCAGCGGCGCGCGTGACCCCGAGTGTGATCCGCGAACATCAACGTGCAGCGCGGACCTTCACACGCCTTGACGTGCGTGAAGTCCTCGTCACACACCAGGTTCGCCAGCGCTTCGGCGATCGGCATCAACAATGACTCCGGCGACTTCCAACGCCGATTCGTCCGGAATTCAAAAGGCGACGCCTCGCCCGCCGCAGCGGCGACAATTTCTCCATATCTGTCGTCGCGTTCGAGCAGTTGATTCAGCGGCGCGAGTTCACGCAAATCTCTCGCGGTCAATGGCCGCCCCTTCCTCTTCTGCGCAAACACCCTGAACCGTTCGCGCAGCGCACGGGCCTGCGCCGCGACGGCGTCTAGTTCGGCCGGCGTGGACTGCGACCGCAGTGCCGCAAGCGCGGCGCGCGGGACCATTTCAGCCTGCTCGAGCCAGTCCAGCAATCCGCCTCCATCGCTGAGCCAGTCGACCTGTTCATCCACCGGCGTCGCGATCGAGTTCAGAAAATCGAGGCCCGGCGCGTCGGCGACGAATATCGCGGGAATCTGGCGGTAGTCCATCTTGTAATCAATCCGCAATGACGATGACAGCATCGTAACCGCTAAAAATGCACTTGACAAGTTACAGCCGAGATAAGTAACCTTTAAAACATCATCAAACAGGTTACGCATATATGACGAATCTGGCTGCATTTCGCAAGCAGCATTCACCATCTTCAAAGGAGCGGGACATGTCTTCTGGCAATGTGAGCGCGGTGCTGGTACACGGCGCATGGGCGGACGGATCGAGCTGGAGCAAGGTGATCGACGGTCTGAAGAAACAAGGAATTGATGCCGTCGCGGCTCCGCTGCCGCTCACCTCGCTGAGTGAAGACGTGGCCGCGCTCGACCGGGCGCTCGAACGGATCGAAGGCCCAGTGGTGCTCGCTGGCCATGCGTATGCCGGCGCTGTGATCGGATCGAGCCGGTCCGACAAAATCAGGGCATTGGTCTACGTCGCCGCACTGGCACCCGATGAAGGTGAAACGGTCGGCGACGTGTTCTATCGCGGCGAAATGCATCCACTGGCGCCGACGCTCGCGCCGGATCGACACGGATTGATATGGCTGCCGCTAGAGGCATTCGCCCAGGCATTTGCGCAAGACGCAACTCAACAAGAGTTGGCGGTGCTTGCCGCGGTGCAGCGTCCGATTTCCGTGTCGTGCATCGGCGAAGCAGTCGGGCGTCCACTGTGGAAAGACCGCCCAAGCTGGTTCCTGATCGCCGAACAGGACCGGATGATCAACCCTGAAACCCAGCATTTCATGGCAGTTCGCATGAATGCGCACGTGCGGTCGTATCAGGCCGACCACACGCCGATCGTGACTGCGCCCGAGGCCGTCACGCATGTCATCGTCGAAGCCGCCCAGGCGGTTTCTGCTCGCTAAGGTTATCCGAGAGTTTCGCGCGAGTTGCGATACCCAACATCGCACAGCGCCTTCGTGAGCCGTTCAACTTTGCTCCCCTCAGGAGAAAAATCATGACTTCAATCGCTTATCGTCACGCCGACGTCGACGGCTTCAAGGTCTTCTATCGCGAAGCTGGGCGCCAGGGCGCGCCAAAGCTGCTGCTCCTGCACGGCTTTCCGAGTTCGAGCCATATGTTTCGCGACCTGATTCCGAAGCTCGCCGACCGTTTCCATATCGTCGCGCCGGATCTGCCCGGCTTCGGTCAGTCCGACATGCCAAGCCGCGACGATTTTGCTTACACGTTCGACAATATCGCCAACGTCATCGAGCACTTCACCGAGGCGATCGGCTTCGACCGTTTTGCCGTCTACGTATTCGACTACGGCGCGCCGACCGGTTTCCGCCTTGCGATCCGACATCCCGAGCGGATCACCGCGATCATTTCGCAGAACGGCAACGCCTACGAAGAAGGATTGAGCGACGGGTGGAATCCTATCCGTGCCTACTGGCAAGACGCTTCGCCGTCGAATCGTGATGCGCTTCGCGCTCTGCTGACGCACGAGACGACCGTCTGGCAGTACACGCACGGTGTGTCCGATACGGCGTCCGTGTCGCCTGACGGTTACTCGCTCGACGACTTCTATCTGAGCCGGCCGGGTGCGCACGAGGTACAACTCGATCTGTTCCGCGACTATCAAAGCAACGTCGCGCTGTACCCGGCATTCCAGCAATACTTCCGCGCGCAACAGCCGCCGCTGCTCGCCGTGTGGGGAAAAAACGATCCCTTCTTTCTGCCCGCCGGTGCCGAAGCATTCAGGCGCGACGTTCCGGGCGCCGTGGTGCGCTTTTTCGATACCGGCCACTTCGCGCTGGAGACGCACGTCACGGAAATCGCCGCGGCCATTTCGGACTTCCTCGACCACTGACCGATCTCAAGCAAGGGAACGTCCTTCATTCAATCAATCAATCGGGAGAAGCAACATGTCCAGCAAAGTCGCCATCGTGACGGGAGCAAGCCAGGGTATCGGTCGTTCGACGGCCATCAGACTGGCGCGGGATTTTTATTCGATCGTGCTCGTGGCCCGCAACCGCGCGAACCTTGAAGAGACCGCCGTCGAGGTGAAGAAGGCCGGCGCCGAGACGCTCGTTATCGACGCCGATCTCTCCGAACCCGACGCCGCGCAGCAAGTCGTCGAGCGAACGCTGGCGACGTTCGGGCGGATCGACGCCTTGCTCAACATTGCCGGCGCGGTGCCGCAGATCGATGTGCTGGAGATGACCGATGAGCAATGGGACCACGGTCTCGCGCTCAAGCTGCACGGCGCGCGTCGATTGACGATCGCGGCGTGGCCGGCACTGAAGGAGAGCTCAGGATCGGTCGTGCTGATGTCCGGGAATTCAGCGCTGTTCCCCAAGGCGCCCTATGCCGCCGTGGGCACGATCAACGCGGCGATCGTGGCGCTCGCGAAAGCGTTCTCGGATCGCGGCATTGCCGATGGCGTGCAGGTCAACAGCGTGCTGCCAGGGCCCGTGATGACCGGCCGGCGACGCTCGTATCTGGAGCATTGGGCTCCGCTGCACAACATGTCCGTCGAAGAAGCGACGGCAAAGTTTCCGGTTGAAGCCGGTATCGCGCGTTACGGCACGCCGGAAGAGATTGCCTCGCTGATGGCGTTCGTCGTGTCACCCGAGGCGCGCTGGATGACAGGATCGAGCTTGCGGATGGACGGTGGCGAAGTAAAGTCGATTTGAGAGGCGGGCTGCGGTGCTCGCGTATCGCAGCTCTATGTCCAGGCAGGACGTACAACGTTGGGTGTGCGGTTCGCCCGTGTCATCACGACTTCTCGCCCGCCCGCCGATGTCCACTGACATGCGCGCCGGCATCGGGCGACAGCGAAATGACATCGACTATTGCGATCGCGCTCAATGCCGCCATTATCAGAAACGCGACGGTGAAATCGGCCGGCGCCAATGTTTGTCCATCATGTCCATGCCACCATGCGGCGATCCGTAACGCGATCGCGCCGGCCGCGACGCCCATGCCCATCGTCATCTGGCCCAAGGTGCTCGATAAGGTCGACGCGCCGCTCATCTGCTGCTTCGGAACATCCGCGAAACCGAGCGTATTGATCGCCGTGAATTGCAACGACCGCGCGACGCCGCTGACGAATAGTGCGAAGAGGATCCATCCATATGGCGTGGAAGCCGTGAGCAGACTCATGCTCGCCAGCGTCACCGCGGCGAACGCGCCGTTGTAGAGAAGCACGGAGCGAAAGCCGAAGCGCCGCAAGATCCGCGTCGTGACGAGCTTCGTCGACAGATTGCCGGCGAATACGCCAAGCGTCAGCAAGCCCGACTGAAACGGATTCATGCCGAAGCCGACCTGAAACATCAGCGGCAGTAGAAACGGCACCGAGCCGATCGCAATCCGGAACAGCGAGCCGCCGCCGATCGCCACCATGAACGTCTTGATGCGGAACGCCGACAGATCGACCATCGGGTGCGCGCAGCGCCGCAGATGGAACCACGCTCCCGCGCAAGCCGCGAGACCGATTGCCAGAAACACCAGCGCCGTACGCCACGACGAGCCCGAGCGGCCGATTGCTTCCATCGCGTACATCACCGAGGTACCCGCGACGCCGGTCAGCACAAAACCCAGCATGTCGAACGGACGACGATCCGTGTCGCGTTCCGCGCTGATGAAGCGCCACGCCAACACCACGCCCGCGAGTCCGAGCGGCACGTTCAGATAGAAGATCCAGCGCCACGACGAGTACGTCGTAATGAAGCCGCCGAGCGGCGGTCCGAGCACAGGTGCGACCAGCCCAGGCCACGTGATGATGGAGATCGCACGCATCAGGCCTTCTTTCGGCGTGGCGCGCAGCACGGCGAGCCGTCCGACCGGCACCATCATCGCGCCGCCAATGCCTTGCAGAATCCGCGCGCCGGTGAATTCGACGAGGTTGTCGGTCAATCCGCATAGCACCGATGCCACGGTGAAGATTGCAAGCGCCGCAGTGAACACCGTGCGCACGCCGACGCGGTCGGCGATCCAGCCGCTGATCGGGATGAATACCGCGAGAGTCAACAGATACGAGGTGATGCCGACGCTCAGCTCGACAGGTGTGACATGGAACGAATGCGCCATTTGCGGCAGCGCGGTTGCGATGATCGAGCCGTCGAGGTTTTCCATGAACAGCGCGGCAGCGACCAGCGAGGTGATCAGCGAGGACGCGCCGGCGTGTGCGGTGGCGGATGACGAAGCCGACATCGGCTGACACTCCTGAATGCGGGTGAGGCTGCGGGAAAGGCTCGCTGGGTTAGTCTTTGTACTCGGAGTACTTTCGCGAGTCGCCGCGGACTTTGTCGACGGGATATTTTTGCCGATTAAGCGCCATCTTTTCCATCACGGCCTGAAACAGGTCGACATCCATCTTGTCGGCGAGGCGAACGAGGTACACCAGAACGTCGGCCATTTCGTGCCGTATAGCGGTTTCCTTCGCTTCGTCGAGTTCGCTTTTGTCGCCGGAAACAAGCCATTGAAAAGGCTCGAGCAGCTCACTTGCCTCGACACTGAGCGCCGTTGCCAGATTCTTCGGAGTGTGGAATTTGTCCCAGTCGCGCTCGCTGACAAACTCGCGAACGAGTTCGCGCAATTCCAGAAAGTCGTTTCGCAACTCAGTCTTTTTCACGTTGCTCCCGTGGTGCTTGCGTGGATCGATTACCGAGTCCGATAGCATACTGGCCGGGACCGGTCTCCGCCATAATGATACGCAACACCGCCGGTACCAGGCCGCGGGTTCGAGGTCAATGTTCTTCGTGGTTTTCGTCGTCTTCGTGACGAGCCTCGGTTCGGTCTACGGCGTTCGCTAGTCGAGTCTCGGATGGATTCGCGCTTGCTTGCAATGGCGCTTTCGTGCGGGGAGCAAGGCCCGAGGTTGCGCGCAGGTTTGGCTCTATCATCCCTGCGTACCGTGCCGCGGAGGTCTGGGCTCGGGTCGCCAGCACCCCATCTATTGCGCGGCGATCAGTTGACCAGGCGCACCGGCGGCGGTGCCCACGAGCCGTCGATGATCGAGCTCTTCGGCCAATAAGCGCGCAGATAAAGCGTGAACACTGCCCCTGCCGGCGCAGGCAGCCAGTTCGACTCATTCGCGGCGCCGGGTGACTCGGCCTGCACGTAGAGGGTCAGTGAGCCATCGCTGTTGAATTTCAGGTCGCGATTCTTGGTGCCGAGCGAATAGCGCTTCAGGCGGTTCGGCACGAAGAAATGGTTGCTGTCATACAGGGTCAGCGACCAGAAGCCGTCGACCGGTGGCGTCTGGCCTTTCGGGAAGGTCACGGTGTACCGGTTCGCGCCTGAGAGTCGCTGCCCGGTCGCGTCGAGATCCTGGTAAAGGTATTTCGTTTCAGTCGGCGCATTGACCAGTATGTTCGATTTGGCTACGGCGGTTCGAGTGAAATAGTCCGTGCCGAACGCCGCGTTATTCTGTGTCGTGGTCCAGTGATTACCGACCGGCAGCCCCCAGTTGCGAAATTGCAGCAGCGGGTCGATCAGTTCCTTTTCCGTCTTCGTCGCTTCGTCGATCATCGCGCGCTTGAGCGCCGGGTCGTTGCTCGCGGCACTCAGCACGGCATTGATCTGCGCATATCGGGCTTCCTCTCCCGGCAACGGCGGTGCATCCTTCAACACCAGCGGCAGTTCATCGAAGAACTTCTCCGGAATGACCCATTTCGTCTCGCCGGCGCTACTATCGTCGGTGGGCGATGTGAGCGTGGGCAGACGGGACCAGTCGTGGCGCTTTGGCGTGCCATCGAACTCGGCCAACGGATAGACATCGATGCCGGCCAGTACGGGCTGAATGGCGGCGCGGTCCTGCGCCGTGTCGTCCATGAACACGCGCGGCACCACGAAGGCCGTGCCGGTCCCGGCGCGAAACACCCTGGTGATGCCCGCGGGGACTTTGCCGTTCCAGTTAGGACCGACCAGCAGATAGAAGCCGGGGCGCGTGCCGTACATGGCTCCCAGCTGCGCAAAGCTATCGGTACGCAGATCGACGATCTGATAAACCCAGAAGCGGCTGCCAAAGTCCGGCACCTGCACGACTACCGGAGTCTCATCAAGTGCCGCGATGCCCGCACCGTACGCGACATCCTGATTAGGGCAAGCAACCCAGCGTTGCTCCGGCTGGATGTAATCGTGCAACATGGCGAGCCGGTTCAGTGGCGCGTAAGGAAGCGTGCCGTTCATTAGCCCTACTTTGGGCGCCTGCTTGAATGCGAGTCGGCGATTGTAGATATTGACCATCGGCCACGCCCAGAAATATGCATCGCGCGCGACCATCCGAACATATGACTCCGTCATCGAAACGCGTGCATCGGGTCCGGGCGGCATCGCGCTGCTCCATCCGGGTGACGGCGATAGCGATTCCGCACGGCCGTTGCCTGTGGCGACCAGCATCGCCGTAATGGCTATTAGAGCCAATTTTTTATGCAAACTCACTGTGGCCTCTCATGGACAGCAATTAGCTCCGACATGCTTCTGCTTACTGGACTCTTGTCATTGGGGGCGGGTAGTACGTGCCATTGGCCACACCGTCAAGTGGACCGTAATACCGGAACGTCAGCCGGTATTGCGTACCGCGCGGCGTCGGCAGCCAGTTGCCCGCTGGCGCATCCACTGGTTTTTCTGCCGCAAAATACAGGGTCAGCGAGCCATCCGCACCGTACGTCAGACCCTGCGCGTCGTTGAGCAGATATTTCTGTTGCGGGTTATTCAGCACGCGGAACCGCTTGTCGTCGACCGCGATAACCGACCAGAAATATCGTGCGAAGCGCGTCGGCAAAGCGTCTTTCGGGAAGGTCAGTTTGTAGACGTGATCGCCGCTCAACGGTGCGCCGTTCGCATCGATGGAACAGCGGTAATAGAGCACCTCCGGCTTGATGTTTGCCCAGATGCCGCCATAGTCGACCAACGTTCGAGCGAGATAATCGAGTCCGTACTCACCGACCACGTCCGGGCGCGCCCAGCCGTCGTGTATCGTTCCGTGCCCGATGATCGCGCCCGCCTTGCCGAACTCCTCCATGGCGCGCGTGCGCACGACACGATCAATGCGCGCTCGCTCGGCGGGTTGAGTTGCCGCTTCGGCCACGCGACGGGTCAACTGCTGCATCGACTGGAAACCGGGATTCAGATCAGGCTCGCTCTCGAGCGCGGTCTTCGCTGAATCAAAAGCCTCAACGCCAGGAAGCTTCTCTGGCTCGAACATCAAAGTCTTCGGAACGACGGGCAGCTTTGGAGAACCGGTCGCTGCCAATCTGAATTCGTGCTGCAGCGCGACTGCACCATCCCTGTCAGTGCCCAGCGCCACGCGCGCCAACACCCGAGCGGACTTGACCGGCAGGTCGATCCGGAGGGCACCTTCCGGGATCGACACGTTGGCTCCACGCAGGCACACCGCAAAGTCGCCGTATGGCCTTTGCGGAAACACACGCTCATTAATGTTGGCCAGGGTTTCGCCCCAACCATTCAAAAACTGCACAGTGAAGTAGCGACCCTTGATCTGCGGCACGCTTACGATAGTGCAGCTATTCTCGTCGACAGCCACCCACGCTTCGGAGTACGCCACGTCCAGGTTGGGATTGGGCCAGTCCACTGCCCCGGGCTTACGGTGGACCAGTTCGTTCCATCGGAAGCCTTCCTTAAAGTCGAGTTGCTCCTGGCGCGTGACCAGCAGCCGGCTGAGCAGGTAGAGATAGGACTGACTGATGTCCTCATCGGAGATCGTGTTGGCAGTAATGGCTGGCGACTTGCTGTTTTGCTGAGCGAAGGTCGAAATGGGAAATACAGTGAGTGCCGCTATAGCGAGAACGAAGGCGTGGAGTCGTTTCACGAGACGGAATTTCCTTTGCTGCATGGACGCATCGCGACTGACTCTTGGCCAGTCGTAGCGGGATGCGAGGGTCCGCTGTTAGATATGAATAATGTAAATACAGTTCGCCAACAATGAATATTGACTATGGAACCGATCTGACCATAGCGCTGCGGTAATTTTCGACTCAGGCGCAGTGCCGCAGCGGGAGTCTCCACTGATTGCAAAAAATGCTCGATGGGGAGAGCCCTTGCTAAGCGCTCATGCTGGTATTCGCCCAGCACATGTATATCGGCTCGCGTCGAAAGCGAGTAGTCCGCAGCTACCGTCTCTTCAGGTATTTCAAAAATTTTTATTATTAGGCATCCTTATATGAACTGACGCCACTTTCGCAATAAAGCTCTTGAAAACACCCATGTGTGAATTGGTACCTGCTTAAGAACCTACAGGGAAGCGCCGCCACACATCACAATCTGCTGTCCTGTTATAGAACTGGCCCCTTCGCTCAACAAAAAACTCGTCAGGGCTGCTACTTCCTCGGGCGCGATAAATCGTCCAATCGGAGGGAGCTTCGGTGGTGTCGCAGCTCGCGCCGGGTCACGAAGAAACGGAGTATCCGTCGCCCCAGGCGCCACGACATTTACGGTGATGCCTCTCGGGGCCAACTCGGCTGCCCAGGACCTCGACAGTCCGACTAATGCCGACTTTGTGGCGGCATACTGGCTCCGAGTCGCCGCGCCATTGGCCGTCCGGCTACCGACCAGCACAATTCTCCCGCCCGCCCGCATCGCCGGTACGAGGCGGTCAGCGAGGAACGCCGCTGATTCAACGTGCAGGCGCCACATCGCGGCTCCGTCTTCGTGCGAAAGTTGACCGAGCGGCGCAGTCCGCATGAAGCCGGCCGCATGTATCACTGCATCCACTGGGTCGAGTTCATCACAGACATGTCCCAGCGCATCGAAGTCAGTAACATCAACTCGGACAACCTTAAGCAGATCGTTCGTCACTGTAAGATCTGAGCGGCACAGACCGGTGACCCGCCAGCCATCGGAGAGCAGGCGGTCGACAACTGCTCGTCCGATTCCTGAAGATGCGCCGGTGACCACTGCATGACGCAAGCCTGGCTTTGACTGCTCCCATGTATCCACGATGTCTCCGACTGCTATTGGACCTGCGAAGTCCCATTAGCTGTAGTGGCGGCCTCTACGCTTGCCGTCCGGACAGTAATCTTTTCCTGCGCATCAAAAGGCTCGAGTTGGTCCTGCTGGGCGCCATCGTCGGTGATAAGCGTCCAGGCGCGCTCGAGCGGAGCCCAGTGCTGCTGGCTGGCGTGTCCCAGCTTGTCCGCAGTGACAAGCACGAATACATGAGCTGCCTGACGCATCACGCACTCCTTGAGGTACGACTGGTCGGCGCTCGCTTCGCACAATCCAAGCTCGGCCACTACACCGTCAGCGCCCAGAAAGGCCTTGTCGACGCTCAGGCGATTCAGGGCAATTTGCGCGAGCGGGCCAAGTGTGCTCATGCTCGTCGACCTGACATCGCCGCCGAGAACCGTCACCTGAACTCCTGAAGATACGAGCCCGCTTACGACCAGCAGATTGTTGGTGACAACGTGCACCAATGTTCGCCCTGAGAGGAGCCGGGCGAGCGCCGCAGTGGTCGTCCCACCGTCCAAAAATATTGTGTCGCCGTCTTCGATGAACGTGTTTGCCAGGTGTGCTATGGCCTCTTTCTGCTCTCGTGAGCTGATTCGCCGTTCTTCAAGCGATGGCTCAGGCTCATGGGAACCCACCGCCGCGGCCCCGCCGTACGTCCGGAGTACCCGGTTGTCGCGCGCGAGGGCACGCAAGTCCCGGCGAACCGTTGCTTCCGACATGCCGAAGTGCTCGCACAGCGTCGCGACATCGGTCATCCCGCCGAGTACCGCCTGCAGCATCGCCTCACGGCGTCTGGTTACTTTCATGTGCGTAATTTCTTGGTCCAGTAGAGTTCGCGCCTTTTTCCGCGCGTCCAGGACACCAAGTTTATCCAATTGCCGCACTGACCGGCCATTTGTCGGGACCGGAGTCATCGCCCGCGCACCCAGGATTCGTCGACGCACACGTATTTGATTTTCTGGCGGAACCACGTGAAAGCGATATGCAACGTGCCATCCGCTGACTGCACGATAGACGGATAGGAATATTCCCGATTCCGTTGGTCGGCCGAGTTGTTCGTCATACAGTAGCCGTCGCCGATTTCCAGATTGCGACGCCGGTTCCATGTTTTCCCGTCGTCCTCGGAAATCGCCAGAGACA
Organism: Paraburkholderia sp. BL18I3N2; assembly: GCF_003001875.1. NCBI lineage: Bacteria > Pseudomonadati > Pseudomonadota > Betaproteobacteria > Burkholderiales > Burkholderiaceae > Paraburkholderia > Paraburkholderia sp. BL18I3N2. The sequence goes on along the minus strand of NZ_PVNC01000001.1, from coordinate 327,412 downwards.
TGGGTGAGCGCGGCGCGCCCCAGAACGCGGTGCCGCGCGGCGACGCCTTCTGGTCGCGTAGCTCGCCGCTGTCTTCCGAATCCTCGATGTCATCGTAAAGCGATGCGCGACGTTCCTTGCTATGCGAAGCGTCGCTTTCGTTGAACACCATCGCGAGATGTCCGTTCTTCAACACCGTGAACTGAATCGACGAATTGTTGTTCGGGACGTCGGTCGCCTGCGGCGCGCTCCACTCACGACCATCCCGCGAGCGACTCGAATACACGAAGTCGGCCCAGCGGCTGCGGTAGAGAGCGAGCAGTGAACCATCCTTGAGAACATGGACGTTCATATGCACACAGCCAACGCTATCCGGGACCTCGTGCTGCGTCCACGATGCGCCTTGGTCGTCAGACACCATGACCGCGCTGATGTCATTGTTGCCAACCCATCGCTCGCCCGCTTCGGTGCGGCACAGGAACACCGGGCAAATCCATGCTCCGCTTTGCAGAACGATAATCGGCTGGCGAACAAACGTCCCTGGCCGGTCGAATAGCGTCTCGACGGCTCCCCACGTCTTTCCGTTGTCCGTCGAAATCCGTCGACGAACGATCGCAGTGTTCTGGTGACCGGAAAGCTGTGCGGTGTAAATCAGCCAGAGCTGACCGTTCGGTGCCGTGAAAAGTACGGGATTTTGCTCTGAGCGTGTCGGGTCGTCCGAGAGTTTCTCTGGTGCGGACCATTCGCCGGTTCCTGCGGGGAGGCGTGACATGTAGATGGAAACGTCAGGAATGCCTTCCTGGGTTCCACCAAACCAGACGCACAAGAGGTCGCCGTTCTGAAGGACGTGAAGATTTGCGGCATGGTTCTGAACGCACGAGGTGGGAAGGAAGGCCTCCTTCCGTTCGGCATCTGCGTAGGCAGTGCGGACGCAGTTATCCAGGGTGGCGCCGGCCGCTTCAACGAAGTTCGTGTTCATGAAAATCTCTCTCTGATGGTCGGACAGGTCAGTGGGACTCGCGGTGAGTCAGCCCCTTGTCCTGAAGGTCCGAAGCCGTGCCATGGAACAGCAGCTTGCTGACGACGAGGACAATCGCCGGCGTGACGAGCGCAACGTACATGTTGTCGATACCGAACGGGTTGCCGAGCAGATACCACACCGTGGTTGCAAGTGTGGCGATAACCAGGCCCGAGACCGCCCCGCGCTTGCCACTGAAGAACGGGACATAGATGCCAATCAGCGCAATGACGGAAACGGAGAGGCGCAGCGCGCGGGTGAAGAAAGACAGAGCGAGAATCTGCGGTACGAACAGGACGAAAACAAGCGGAAGAAAGCCAACCACCAGAGAAATCCAACGCGTCATTCGCAGCTCGACCTCCGGCGTGGGGTGAAAGCGCGGCACATAAAAGTCTTTCACAACCAGCGAGGCGATAGCCAGAGCGACCGTGCAGACGCTTACAAAGATCGAGGCCACGAGCGATGTCGTCACAACGCCTGCAAGGATGGGGTTCATGTGCTGCAGGAACACCGGCAGTGCATACAGGCTTTTGATGCCCGGATAAAGGTACTTCGCGGATACCCCGATGAAGCCCAGCGCCAGGCCAATCGGTAGGCACAGGAATGCCGCAATCAACGACGAAGCGCGCGCAGCCTCAGCGCTCCTGGTGGCCGAGATAGCCTGGATGATGAACTGCGTCGAAAAAATCGCACCAGCCGTACCGATAATCCACGCGCCAATCGTACCGCCGGACAGGGCACCCGACCACGTGAAGAAATGCTGGGGCATGCTTGCCGCCATCGGCTTGATGCCGCCCGTGAGCTTCCAGGCCATCAAAACAAGGATGCCAATTCCGATGAGCTTAACGGCACTGTGAACAATGGTCAGATAGGCGACGCTTTTCAGACCACCCCAGACGAAGTAGACGGTGCTCACGATTGCGGTGATGACGGCTGCCGTCGGCAGGTCGATTCGCATCACCGTTGAGATGGCCGCGGCGCCACTCACGTAGTTGCCCACGTTCACGAGGAACAGCGCGTAAATCATGATGGCCGACACGACAAGCTTGGCACCCTTTCCGTATCTCTTGGCGATGAAGCCCGAGATGGTGAACTCGCCCGATGCATAGAGTCGTTTCGCCATGAAAAGGCCAAAGAAGAGAAATCCGATTGCTGCGGCCACTACTGACCATGCAGCGGCCATTCCCGCGGTAAACGCTTCTTGCGACGTACCAACGGTCGACTTTGCGCCGATAAACTCGGACATCAGCAGGATCGCGACTACGACGGCAGGCATCGAACGCCCAGCCACCATGAACTGTTCAGAATTTTTGCTGCGCAGGCGAATGCTGAGCAGACTGGTAACGATGATATAGGCTACGACCATCCCAATGATGATGGCAGTGTCCCAATAACTGAAGGTGGCCATAACGTTGTCTCCTGATGACCTTTGGTTGATGCGCGTCGAGCTGCATTAAGGTGCGTCGAGCCACCCGGCATGTACCTGCCGGTATCGCTCTTTACTCAGTTTGTTGCTGCCAGCCCGAATGCTTAAACGGCGTTGGTAGCGGGCGAGTGCTCGTTGCGGCGCGTCGCGAGCTCCAGTGCCTGCCGGAACGCCTCGAGCATGCTGCGTTCGTCAGCGATGCCTTTGCCCGCGATGTCGAAGGCCGTACCGTGGTCTACTGAAGTACGGATAACGGGCAAGCCGACGGTAACGTTCACTCCGGCTTCAAGACCCATGACCTTCACGGGACCGTGACCCTGGTCGTGATACATCGCGACCACCACGTCGAAGTCGCCTCGGCCTGCGCGGAAGAACAGCGTGTCCGCCGGCAGGGGACCTTCGACATCCCAACCCCGCTCCTGCAGAAGCTTGACGGCGGGAACAATTTTTTCTTCCTCTTCCCCATAACCGAAGAGTCCGTTCTCGCCGGCGTGCGGGTTGATTCCGCAGACGCCGATGCATGGATTGGCGATGCCGGCACGAACCAGTGTGTCATGGGCACGTTCGATGGTGCGCTGAACGAGTCCCGGTTCAATCTTGCGAATCGCGTCGATAATACCGATGTGGGTGGTGACGTGAATCACGCGCAGGTTGGGCGCTACCAGCATCATCGACACCTCTTCGATGCCCGTCAGATGCGCAAGCATTTCGGTGTGGCCCGGGAAGATATGGCCGCCGGCGTGCAATGCTTCCTTGTTGAGCGGCGCGGTGCAGATGGCGTCGAGTTCACCCGCGGTCGTCAACTCCACTGTGCGGGCGATGTACTGATACGCAGCATCTCCTGCAATAGCGGAAAGCTTTCCATAGGGCAGGTCTTCGGGAATCAGCTTGAGGTCGATGCAATCGACTACACCCTGACGAAACTCTCCGTCCGCAGGCTTGCCGATGGTGCGAACTTCGAGACTGACACCGGCTCTGCGGCCCGCATCGCGCAAACGCGCCGCGTCGCCAATGACAACCGGCCGGCACTGGTCGTAGACCGAGGCGTGCGCAAGGCTTTTCATGATGATTTCGGGGCCAACACCGGCGGCATCGCCCATGGTGATGCCAATAACGGGACGATAAGTCATAGCTTCCTCTTCGCTCGGTTGACGCGGCGCTTGCGCGTCCGCTGGCTGCATGGCGACAAGTCGTTGCCACGCGCGATACAGTGTTTCGGGCTGGCCAAAGCCGCCCGCCTTGGTTACGACTGGCAAAGTACGGCCGCCGTGTATGGCGGTAAGCAACGGCACACCACGTTCAATTTCTTCAACGACCTGGAGTGAGGCAATGCCCATCGTCGAAAGCAGCGCGCGGGCCGTCTCGCCTCCCGTTGCAATCAGGCCACCCGCATGTTCTGCCGCGGGCGCGAGTACTTCTGCGAGACGTCGCGCGAGCAACGCACTGTCGCTGACGGGAATGCGTTCAGACTGGTTAAGCGCGACGACTGCGTGACGCCCATTTCTCAGTGTCTCAGTCACGCCAGCCGCGAGCGCAAGCGCCGTAGAACTGACCGGGTTGAGCAATGATTGCGCGTTGGCTCCAAAAAAATCGACAGCGTCATGAGCATTCGACCGCAGTGTCGCGACCTGTTGATGCGAGACACTGGACATGCTCCCGACGACGGCGAGGACACCACCATGAATCGACAGTTCTTTCATCGAGGGACAGTCCGTTGCGGTCCGAGCGATGGAGGGCTGTGAGGCGGATTCAGCCAGTACCTTGACTAGCGGCGATGCGAGCCCGGCGGAGCCAACCCAGAACACGCCGCTCAGAGTGGCCGACGCAGCGGCCAGCGCGGCGAGGTCATCGTCCGTTTCGCTATCGCAAACCACAGCCTGGAACTGCTCTCGCTGGCAGTCGACGAGTTTCGGAAGCAGCGTGGCCGCGCCAGCGCGCACCGTTTCCAATGTCACATGAGCGACGCGCAGACCTGCCTGTGTCAGCATCGCGCACAGGTTGGCGGTACCTGTGATGTGTTCGTTCTTCCAGACCTCCGATGCTTCAACCCGTACGCCGAAAATGAGCTGTTGTCCGTTGCGCGTCGTCCGCCCGGCTTGAGGAAACGCCGGCGCAACTATGGCCATTCCCGCAACGGGCACGAGGGCGGCGACTTCGGCCGCGACGTTTCCGCGCAACGTCGAGTCAATCTTCTTGTAGACGCGACGTCCCGCCGCGAAGACACGCCATGCCTCTACGTTCGCCAGCATGGCTTCTGCAGGGGCGTGCCGACGCGTGTCGGTATCGACGGCCATCACATCCACGTCACCCGCTGCGTTGGCTGCCCCGGTGCCAAGCGTGACGACGCTGCGAAGTCCATGATGGGTGCAGGTGACGGCGCAGTCAGCGGTGCCTGACAGGTCGTCACCGATGATAAGAAGCCGCGCGTCGCCGCGGTTGGAGGCGTTCATGGCAGAAGACGGCTGTAAATCGCCTTGATGTCGTCGAGACTCAAAGGCTTGGGATTGTTGCCGAGCAAGCGCTTTACCTTGGAAGCTGCAACAGCGAGCGCGTCGAGATGATCTACCGATACGCCGAAGATGCGCAGGTCCTGAGGGATGGCGATGGCCGCCGTCCATTCGTGAATGCGTGCGAGCAACTTGTCCGCAGCCGACTCGTCGCTGTCGTCGTGCTGGGCAATATCGAGGGCGCGTGCGACATTGGCAAGGCGGTCGACAATTGCATCCAGGTTGAAGGCCATGACATGTGGCAACAGCATGGAATTCGCGACTCCGTGCGTGATGTTGAACATGCCACCGAGCGGATAGGCCAGGGCATGCACGGCGGCAGTACCCGCTGCCGTCAGGGCCAGGCCGCCATACATCGAGCCGAGCAGCATCGCTTCGCGGGCCTTGAGCGACTGTCCGTTCTCGTAAGCTTCAACGAGGTTTGCACCAATCAGCCGCATTGATTCCATCGCGAACATGTCGCTGATGGGATTTGCCTTGGTCGAGATGTACGACTCGAGCGAGTGGATAAAAGCATCCATACCTGTCGCCGCCGTAATCGACTTCGGCAGGTTGAGTGTCAGGGTCGCGTCCAGGATGATGAGTTGCGGCAGCAGGTGGCGACTTACGATGCCAACCTTCAACTCTTCGTCGGGGAGCGTAACGATGGCGTTCGGGGTGACTTCTGAACCCGTACCCGCCGTCGTCGGCACCAGAACGAGTGGAACGCCCGGTGCCGGAATAAGGTCAATGCCCAGCCATTCTCGCAACGGTTGCTGGTTAGTAAGCCGGACAGCGAAAAGCTTTGCGGCGTCGAGCACGCTGCCCCCGCCAATGGAGAGCACGGCGTCGGGCGCAAACGGCTCAATCTGGTCGCGATAGACCGACTCGACATTTTCGATGGTCGGCTCCGGTTGCACGTCCCGGACAATCAGCGCTTCGATGTCTTTAGCCTTCAGGGCTGCAACGACACGACCCACCACGCCGTTTTCCTCCATGACCGGCTGCGTGATGAATGCAATGCGGCGGACCGGACGGTCGAGCAGGGCAAGCTTTTCCGGCAACTGGTCCAGGCTGTTCGGCCCATGCACGATGTGCTTGACGCCCTGGAAGTGGTAAGTGGTGTTCATCTCAGCTCTCTATGTCTGTGAATCTGTGAATTGGTCAGTCAATTCAGTCTGGCGCTCAATCAATGCGTGGATAAATCGCGATGGCTTTCGTGAGCCGCTCGCGTGCCGCATCGTCCAGTGGCTGCGCCGGGGAGCGTGCAGGACCCGCGGGCATGCCGAGCATCATCGCGGCAGTTTTCAGAACGACGGGCATCGTACCGAGCGCGAATGCATCGCGCAGCGCGCGCAGCGATTCCTGCGCCCGACGCGCGGATTCAATATCGCCTGCTTGAAAGCTGTTCCAGATAGACATCACGACGCTCGGGACAGCGTTTGTCGTCGCCGCTACTGCACCGTCGCCGCCGGCAATCAGCGTCCAGAGAATCATCGAATCGGTGCCGGTAAATACGGCGAAGTCGGCGCGGCGCAGGTTAATCAGTTGCAGCAGGCGGTCGAAGTCGCCGCCACTGTCCTTGATGCCGCGGATATTCGGAATCTCCGAGAGCCGGCGCACTGTGTCGACGTTCAGCGTGATCCCCGCCTTGGCTGGAATCGTGTAAAGCATCACAGGCAGCGATGTGCCCCGTGCGATGCGCTCATAATGTGCGAACAGTTCCTGCTGCGTCGCGCCGTTGAAATACGGCGTGATGACGGACACGGCATCGATACCTGTGTCCTGCATCTTCGCGTTCAGTTCGATGACGTCGCGCGTCGCGTAAGCACCCGTCCCTGCGATAACGGGAACGCGGCCGCGCGCCTGGTCGACAGCAATGGTGGCGATGCGAAGCTTTTCCGCTTCGGACAGCCCGATGAACTCGCCGTTTGTGCCTAGAACAAAAAGGGCATGCACGCCTGCGCCAATCAGACGTTCGATGAGCGTACGCAGACCGGCTTCGTCGACCTCTTCAGCCGGGGTCATCGGAGTGATGAGGGCGGGAACGATTCCCTTGAAAGTGACTGACATGCTCGAAATCTCCACTCTGCTTCGGGCAGCGTTTGCTACCCGCATATCACCGGCCACGCAAGCTGCGCAGTCGTTTCGATTAGAACCTGTGGCGCAAGCCTAGCGCCCCAACAATCTGGTGCGAATTGCTCGATGCCGTGACCGGCCACAGTGCAGCGACAGCCTGCTTGCCCGTAGAGTCGACACCGCTCGCTTTCTGGTAGGCCACGGTCAGATAGACGTCGGTGCGCTTCGACAGGAAATAGTCGCCTCCGATGTTCCCTTGGTCGTAGTGCGCGTTGCCGGCGCCGCGCGTATGGGTGTAGTCGTAGGCTACGCCAAGCAGCAGAGCTGGCGTTACCTGATAGTTGAAGTTCGCTTCATAGTTGTCGAACACAACTGTTGCACCCTTGTACTTCGCAATGGGCGCGGACGCGGCTGCCGAACCAAGGTCGCTGAAGTTTGTGTTTGAATACGCCAGGCCAAACTTCGCGGGCCCGAGTGTGTAGTTCGCTGCGACGGAAGCGACGCTCAACGTGCGCGCTGACGCATATCCCGAGTAGATCGGCGTGTTGTTCGGAGAAATGGCTGCGGCGCCCGCCGTGCCGTCCCACAGAGCCGTGTTCGGTTGAGCAGTTTTGATGTAGGAAGCGCCAAGAGCGAGTGGTCCACGGTTGTAGCCAGCGGCGACACTCCAGATACGGTTATTGCTGAAGTTGCCTGCGGTACCGCCCAGGCTGAACAGGCCGCCGACGCGGAACCCACCAAAATCCTGACTGAGATATTTGATGCTGTTGCTCATCCGGGAGTTGACGTAGAGATTATCTGTGTCGCCTGGATGCGCACCGATACCTCCCGCCCACTGATTCGATGCAACGAGCGGTCCCACGAAATCGGCAGACGGCTCGTTTTGCCGGCCGGCCGTGAAACTTCCAAAGGTCTGGGAAGTGATTCCGACGAACGCTGCGCGTCCGAACATGCGGCCGTTCTGCCCAAGCGTGCCTACCGTGCTGCTAAAACCGTTCTCAAGCTGGAAAATAGCTTTCAAGCCGCCGCCCAGGTCTTCCGCGCCTTTCATGCCCCAGCGGCTTCCCGACTCGACGCCGCTTGACATCTGATAGTTCGTACCGCCTTTCTGGTTGTTCGTGTAGACCAGCGAGGTGTCTATCAAACCGTAGAGCGTTACGTTGCTTTGTGCATGCGCAGTCGCTGTGACGCCGAGGATGCCAAGTAGCGCGAAAGACCGTTTCATCGATTTGTCTCCAATTTTAGATTTTTTGACCGATTCGGTCACAAAGCGGTGTTGGGTGACTTTTAGTCCGTTGATGGCGCGCCGAAGTGACCGTTCTGCGCATTCTAGGTAATCGAATCGCTCAAAAACATGTGGGCAAACCCGATGTTTTGATTGACTCGGGCATTTCAAAAATGAATGGGAGGTGTGGAGGGCAACAAATTGATCGATTCGATCAAAATGCGTCGGCGGGCGCAGTGGGCGGCGGACCACACATGCGCGAAACCGAGGACGCGACAAAACCGGGCGGAGTGACACCCTGGGACGCGAGGTACATGCGTCATAGGTTCAAAGATGGAAAACGGCTGGCGACAAGAGAATTGGGCGAGAGCCCTCCCAAACTGCAGAAGAGACGTGATGCGCGCGTTTCACTCTGGGCGAGGTCACGCCTATCGATTCGCCCACATGCTTGTTCATCCGCGTGGCCGAAGAGCTACGAAACCGCTTGAACTCTCAAGTCAGCCGAAGCGGACAGCTAGCCCAGCAGTCGTAGCGCGCAGCCGGAGCGGTTAATCTGACTTGCTGACCGTCAGATCCTCCCTACCGTCTATATTTTTTTCGATCGACCGACTACATTTCCTCCGATCAATACGGCCGCGCCCACCAACCTCGCACACCCACATTTACTTGACATCTAAACTATCGAAGCCTAAATTACCCCCATCAGCAGCGTTCACACATGGGGAACAAGCATGCGCATCGTTTGCATCGGTGGCGGTCCGGCCGGCCTGTATTTCGGGCTCTTGATGAAAAGCCGGAACCCGGCCTACGATGTCACGGTCGTCGAGCGCAACCGTCCGTACGACACCTTCGGCTGGGGGGTCGTGTTCTCCGACCAGACGCTCGGCAATCTGCGCGCCGCCGACGCCCCCAGTGCCGACGCCATCCTCGACGCCTTCAACCACTGGGACGACATCGAGATCAATTTTCGCGGCCGGCAAATCCGTTCGTCGGGTCACGGCTTCTGCGGCATCGGCCGCAAGCGTCTGCTGAACATCCTGCAGGCGCGCTGCGAAGAACTCGGCGTCAAGCTGGTTTTCGAAACCCAGGTCACGGACGACAGCGTCTACGAAGCCGACCTGATCATCGCCTGCGACGGCGCGAACAGCGCGGTCCGTCAAAAGTACGCGGCCACCTATCGGCCCGACATCGACATGCGCGATTGCCGCTTCGTCTGGCTCGGCACTAAAAAACTCTTCGACGCCTTCACCTTCGCTTTCGAAGAAACCGAATTCGGCTGGTTCCAGGCGCACGCTTATCGGTTCGACGATCAGACCTCCACGTTTATCGTCGAGACGCCGGAGCGCGTATGGCGCGCCGCCGGTCTCGACGAAATGAGCAAGGAAGACAGCATCGCCTTCTGCGAAAAGCTGTTCGCGAAGTATCTGGATGGCAACGCTTTGTTGTCGAACGCGGCGCATTTGCGCGGCTCGTCGCAATGGATTCGTTTTCCGCGTGTCGTCAACGACGAATGGGTGCACTGGCGCAATAACGCCGACGGTACGCAGACGCCGATCGTCCTCATGGGCGACGCCGCGCATACCGCTCACTTCTCGATCGGCTCGGGCACCAAGCTCGCGCTCGAAGATTCGATCGAACTCGCCAACAGCATGGGCGCGCATCCGGGTGACCTTGCAGCCGCGCTGAAGCATTACACCGACGTGCGCAGCATCGACGTATTGCGCATTCAGAACGCGGCGCGTAATTCGACGGAATGGTTCGAGCATGTCGACCGCTATACGTCGTTCGAGCCGGAACAGTTCGCGTATTCGCTGCTCACGCGCTCGCAGCGCATCTCGCACGAAAATCTGCGTGAACGCGACGCGCAGTATCTGTCCGGTTTCGAAGACTGGCTCGCCCAGCGCTCCGGCATAAATCGCGCGCCCGAGAAGCACTCCGTGCCGCCCATGTTCACACCCTTCACGCTGCGAAGCGTCACGCTGAAAAACCGCGTAGTAGTGTCGCCGATGGCGCAATACTCCGCCGTCGACGGCATTGCGGGCGACTATCACCTGATGCATCTCGGCGCGCGCGCCATGGGCGGCGCAGGGCTGGTCATGACCGAAATGACCTGCGTCTCGCCCGAAGCGCGCATCACGCCCGCGTGTCCCGGCATGTATGCGCCGGAGCATCTCACTGCATGGAAGCGCATCGTCGACCTGGTGCATCGTCAGTCGGATGCGAAGATCGGCATTCAGCTCGGCCATTCCGGCGCAAAAGGCTCGACACGCGTCTCGTGGGAAGGCATCGATCAGCCGCTCGCGGAAGGCAACTGGCCGCTCCTCTCAGCGTCACCGCAACAATATCTGCGTGGCATCAGCCAGCATTCGCGCGAAGCCACACAAGACGAGTTACGCGAAATCGAAGCGCAGTTCGTCCGCGCCACGCAAATGTCGGCCGAAGCAGGTTTCGACTGGCTCGAATTGCATTGCGCGCACGGCTATTTCCTGTCGAGCTTTCTGTCGCCCCTCACCAATCATCGCACGGATGAATACGGCGGCTCGCTGGAAAATCGTCTGCGCTATCCGTTGCAGGTTTTCAAGGCGATCCGCGCGGTCTGGCCACAAGACAAGCCGATTTCCGTGCGCATCTCCGCGAACGATTGGGTCGAAGGCGGCACGACACCCGACGACGCAGTCAAGATCGCCCAAGCATTCAAAGCAGCCGGCGCCGATATGATCGACGTGTCGTCGGGCCAGGTCAGCAAAGAAGAAAAACCGGTATTCGGCCGCATGTTCCAGACACCCTTCGCCGACCGCGTGCGCAACGAAGCAGGCATCGCCACGATCGCGGTCGGCGCGATCTCCGAAGCGGATCACGTGAATAGCATCATCGCTGCGGGCCGCGCGGATCTGTGCGCGATTGCGCGCCCGCATCTGGCGAATCCTTCGTGGACATTGAACGAAGCGGCCAAGATTGGCTATTTCGACGTGATGTGGCCGAAGCCCTACATCGCGGCAAAGTCTCAACTCGAACGCAACCTCGAACGCGAGCGCGCTCAAGCCGCCGCGAACGCGGGGCTGTCGCCGCAAGAACGCGCACAACGCGCCAAAGGAACTGTGTGAACAGACTCAATTCGACACTCGCGGGACAGCACGCAGTCGTCACCGGCGGCGGCAGCGGCATCGGGGCCGCCGTCGCGGAAGCTCTGCTACGCGCCGGCGCCCGTGTCACGTTGATGGGCCGCAACGCGGAACGGCTCGACGTGCAGCGCGAGAAATGCCGGGCACTGGGCGACGTGGCTTGCATCAGCGTCGACGTCACGCAGGAAGACTCCGTCGCGAGTGCATTTACCGAGGCCGGCGCAATCGACATCCTCATCAACAACGCGGGCCAGGCGCAAGCCGCGCCGTTCACGCATACCGACATGGCGCTCTGGCAGCGCATGCTGGACGTGAACCTCACCGGCGTCTTTCTCGGCGCGCGCGCGGCGTTACCCGGCATGCTCGAACGCGGCCATGGACGCATCGTCAATGTGGCCAGCACGGCGGGGCAAATCGGCTACGCGTACGTCGCCGCCTATTGCGCCGCGAAACATGGCGTGATCGGTCTCACGCGATCGCTCGCATTGGAAGTCGCGACGAAAGGCGTCACCGTCAACGCCGTTTGCCCGGGCTACACCGAAACCGAACTGCTGCACGCATCGCTTGAACAGATCACCAGCAAGACCTCGCGCACCGAACAGCAGGCGCGCGAAACCTTGCTTCGCTCGAATCCGCAACATCGCTTCGTGAGTCCGGAACAGGTCGCCAACGCGGTGCTCTGGCTCTGCCAACCCGGCTCGGACGCCGTCACGGGGCAATCCATTTCCATCTCTGGTGGAGAAGTGATGTGACCAAGTCTTCGAACATCAAGAAGCCCGCGGCGGCGGCTGAAACGAAACCGCCGCGCAAGGGCGTCCCCAAACCCGCGGAGAACGTCGTGGACCTCGAAATGAGCACGGGCGCGGATAGCCACATGGGCCTGCGTCTGTGGCTGCGCATGCTGACGACGACCAACCTCGTGCAAGCCGAACTGCGCAAACGTCTGCGCAACGAATTCGACACGACGTTGCCGCGTTTCGATCTGATGGCGCAGCTGGAGCGTCATCCTGAAGGCCTGAAGATGACCGAACTGTCGCGCCGTTTGATGGTGACGGGCGGCAACATCACCGGCATTACGGATCAGCTCGAAAAAGAAGGCCTGGTGTCGCGCGACAACGATCCGAACGACCGACGCTCGATCAGCGTGTGCCTGACGCCGGCCGGACGCAAAACGTTCGACAAGATGGCGATCGCACACGAGCAATGGGTGGTCGAACTGTTCGGCGGTTTGAGCCTCGATGAAAAATCGCGCACTCATCAGCGCCTCGGCAAACTCAAGCAACATCTGCTCGACAGTCTCAAAGACTGATCGGCATCGAACCGCGGAGAGAGACTCATGACACGATCCAACGCCGACGCCCTGCTGGCCGGCAATCGCCTCACGCTGGCCGGCTACGAAGCGCGGCATTTCGGCTGGTCGGTCGCCGACAAGGTCGCGACGATCACGCTGAACCGCCCTGAGCGCAAGAACCCGCTGACCTTCGAGTCGTACGCGGAGTTGCGCGATCTGTTCCGGCAATTGTCCTATGCGACCGACGTCAAAGCAGTCGTAATACACGGCGCGGGCGACAACTTCTGCTCCGGCGGCGACGTGCACGACATCATCGCGCCGCTAATCGATCTGCCGATGCCGGAACTGCTGCTCTTCACGCGCATGACCGGCGATCTGGTGAAAGCCATGCGCCATTGCCCGCAGCCGGTGATTGCCGCGGTCGACGGCGTCTGCGCCGGCGCCGGCGCGATTCTCGCCATGTCGTCCGACATGCGGCTCGGCACCGCGCGCAGCAAGCTCGCTTTCCTGTTCTCGCGCGTCGGTCTCGCCGGTTGCGATATGGGCGCTTGTGCGATTTTGCCGCGCATCATCGGCCAGGGGCGCGCCGCCGAACTGCTCTTCACCGGACGCTCGGCAAGCGGCGAAGAAGGCCACGCATGGGGCTTCTACAACCGGCTATGCGAACCGGCAGCGCTGCTTGAAGAAGCGCACAAGCTCGCCGCCGATCTCGTCGCCGGCCCGACTTTCGCGCACGGCATCACCAAGAAGATGCTGCACCAGGAATGGAGCATGAGTATCGACGAAGCGATCGAGTCGGAGGCGCAAGCCCAGGCCATCTGCATGAGCACACGCGATTTCGAGCGCGCCTACAGCGCGTTTGCCGCGAAGTCGCGTCCCGTGTTCGAAGGAGATTGAGTTGAGCGCCAACACCGAACAGGATCTGCATAGCGCGCTGGCGTGGCCGTTCTTCGAGCCGCGTCATCGCGAACTGGCCGCAGGTATCGAAGCATGGTGTCGCGAGAAGCTGAAGCACGAAGACCACAAGGATGTCGATGCAACCTGCCGTCATCTTGTGCGTGAACTCGGCGCCGCGGGCTGGCTGAAATATGGCGTGGGCGGCGTCGCGTACGGCGGCCACGGCGACACGATCGACACGCGCGCCGTTTGCCTGCTGCGCGAAACGCTTGCCAAGCATTCCGGGCTCGCGGACTTCGCTTTAGCGATGCAGGGACTCGGTTCGGGCGCCATTTCGCTCGGCGGCACGCACGAACAGAAGACCCGCTATCTGCCGCGTGTCGCTAACGGCACGGCGCTCGCAGCGTTTGCGCTATCCGAACCCGAAGCCGGCTCCGATGTCGCCGCCATGGCGCTCTCCGCCCGCGAGGACGGCGACGCCTATGTGCTCGACGGCGACAAGACGTGGATCTCCAACGGCGGCATCGCCGATTTCTACGTGGTGTTCGCAAGAACCGGCGAAGCGCCGGGCGCACGCGGCATCAGCGCATTCATTGTCGATGCGGATACACCGGGACTGGAGATCGCTGAACGCATCGACGTGATCGCGCCGCATCCGCTCGCGCGTTTGCACTTTGCCGGCGCGCGCGTACCACGCAGCCAGATGCTCGGCGCGCCCGGCGAAGGTTTCAAGCTCGCCATGCGCACGCTGGATATTTTCCGCACGTCCGTGGCGGCCGCATCGCTCGGCTTCGCGCGTCACGCGATGGCCGAAGGTATCTCGCGCGCCGCATCGCGCAAGATGTTCGGGCAGACGCTCGGCGATTTTCAACTGACGCAAGCCAAACTCGCGCAAATGGCGTTGATCATCGACAGCAGCGCGTTGCTGGTCTATCGCGCCGCGTGGCTGCGCGATCAAGGCGAAAGCGTCACGCGCGAAGCCGCGATGGCAAAGTGGCACGCGAGCGAAGGCGCGCAACAGGTGATCGACGCCGCCGTGCAACTCTTCGGCGGCATGGGCGTGCAAAGCGGCATGGCTGTCGAGATGCTGTATCGCGAGATTCGCGCGCTGCGCATTTACGAAGGCGCGACCGAAGTGCAGCAACTGATTATCGGACGCGATCTGTTGAAAGCGCACGCTGCCGCGACTGCCGGAGACAACGCCCAATGAGCGCGTCTTTCGAACGGCCCGTACGCATCCGCTTCTCGCACTGCGATCCGGCGGGCATCGTGTTCTTTCCGCAATATCTCGTGATGACCAACGCGCTGGTCGAAGACTGGTTCAACGAAGGCCTGAATATCGACTATGCACACATGATCTCGCAACGCCGTGTCGGCTTGCCGATCGTCAAACTCGATTGCGAGTTTTCGCGGCCGAGCCAGATGGCCGAAACGATCACGCTGACGCTTAGCGTTGCGGCAATCGGCCGACGCTCGATCAGCATCGATATCGTCGGACATTGCAACGGCGAAACCCGGTTTCGCGCGAAACAGGTGCTCGTCACGACGTCGCTCGAGCGCGGCACCTCCATCGACATTCCCGCCGACATCGCGAGCGCGCTCGCGACGTTTGCCCCACAGCCGGACTCCACTGAGACGCATCGCTCATGAAAAAAGCTCTTCTCCCCGCCGGCTGGGTCAAGCCGCGTGGTTACGCTAACGGCGTCGCGGCAACGGGCACGCAGGTATTCATTGCCGGTCAGATCGGCTGGGACGACCAGGCGCGCTTCCACACGACGGACTTCGCCGCGCAAGCCATTCAGGCGCTAAAGAACGTGCTCGCCGTGTTGCATGAAGCGGGCGGCAAGCCTGGGCATCTGGTGCGATTGACGTGGTACGTCACCGACAAACGCGAGTATCTCGCGTCGTTGAAAGACATCGGCCGTGCGTTTCGCGAGTTGATCGGCGACTACGACATCGCGATGAGCGCGGTTCAAGTCGTCGCGCTGATCGAAGACGAAGCGAAAGTTGAAATTGAAGGCACCGCCGTGATTCCGCAGTAGCGCGGCACATTCAAAAAAGCCACCAAGCTAACCGAAGCGCATCTAGCCGGCTCAACGCCCGGGAGACCATGATGGAACCGTCAGCACACGTCGATACCTTCGCGCGCGACAATCTTCCGCCGCAGGATCAATGGCCTGTCTTTCTGCTCGACAACCCGGACGTCGCGTACCCGGCGCGCTTGAACTGCGCGACGGAGTTGCTCGACAGAACCATCGATGCGGGCCACCGTGATGATCCAGCGATCTGGTCCGATGTCGACGGGACACCGCGCGCTACCACTTACGGCGAGTTGCTGGCGCTCGTGAATCGCAGTGCGCACGTGCTGGTCGACGAAATGGGACTGCAGCCAGGCAACCGCGTTTTACTGCGCGGCCCGAACACGCTGCATATGGCCGTGACCGCACTCGCCGCGCTGAAGGTTGGGCTCGTCGTGGTGCCGACCATGCCGCTCCTGCGAGCCAAGGAACTGAAGCAGATCATCGAGAAAGCGCAAGTTGGCGCGGCGTTGTGCGACGCGCGCCTGACCGCCGAACTCGCGCGCTGCAACGATCCGGAAGACGAGTTTTATTGCGCGGGCCTGAAGCAAACCCGCCTCTTCCACGACGACGCCCCTGATTCCCTCGACACGCTCGCGATCAACAAGCCCGACCACTTCACCGCGTGCGACACCGCCGCCGACGACGTCTGCCTGATCGCCTTCACCAGCGGCACGACCGGCGCACCGAAAGGCTGCATGCACTTTCATCGGGATGTCGTGGCCATGTGCGATCTGTTTCCGCGGCACGTGCTC
Organism: Paraburkholderia sp. BL18I3N2; assembly: GCF_003001875.1. Classification (NCBI taxonomy): domain Bacteria; kingdom Pseudomonadati; phylum Pseudomonadota; class Betaproteobacteria; order Burkholderiales; family Burkholderiaceae; genus Paraburkholderia; species Paraburkholderia sp. BL18I3N2. The sequence goes on along the minus strand of NZ_PVNC01000001.1, from coordinate 311,056 downwards.
AAACCTACGTCGAGCGATATCTTTTGCGGCACGCCACCGCTCGCATTTACGTTCGGGCTTGGCGGCTTGCTGTGTTTTCCATTGCGAGTGGGCGCGTCCACCGTGCTGATCGAGAAGCTCACGCCCGAGACTTTGCTGCAGACTGTCGAGCGTTTTCATGCGACCGTCATGTTCACCGCGCCGACCTTCTATCGGCAAATGGCGCCACTGGTTGCACACCACGACCTCTCTTCGTTGAAGAAAACCGTGTCGGCGGGCGAGGCGTTGCCGGATTCGACGCGGCGTTTATGGCGCGACGCGACCGGCATCGACATGATCGACGGTATTGGCGGCACCGAGTTGATCCACATTTTCATTTCGGCGCAGGGCGACGAGATTCGCCCGAACGCCATCGGCCGCGCGGTGCCGGGTTACGCCGTGCAGGCGGTGGACGACGACATGCAACCGGTCGCGCCGGGCACGATCGGCAAACTGGCGGTGCGCGGCCCGACCGGCTGCCGCTATCTCGCCGACGAGCGGCAAAAGAAGTTCGTGCGCGACGGCTGGAACTTGCCAGGCGATTCCGTCTATCTCGACGAAGACGGCTACGTGTTCTATCAGGCGCGCGCCGACGACATGATCGTCTCCGCCGGTTACAACATCTCCGGGCCCGAAGTGGAGAGCGTCCTGTTGCAACACGACGCGGTGTCCGAATGCGGCGTGATCGGCGTGCCGGACGAAACCCGCGGGCAGATCGTCAAGGCATTCGTCGTGGTGAATCCCGGTTACGAGCGCGACGACAAACTTGTCGCGCGACTGCAGGAATTCGTGAAAAATAGCGTGGCACCGTATAAATATCCACGCGTCATCGTTTTTGTCGATTCATTGCCGCGCACCGAAACCGGCAAGCTCAAACGTTTCGAGTTGCGTACCATGGCATAGCCCAAACTATCTGCATGGAGACACACCGCATGGCCGCCTCTTTCATCGAAGTCGTCGCCCAGGATGGCGGCCGTTTCAATGCCTACGTTGCGCGCCCCGCGCAAGGGTCGGGTCCGGGACTCGTGCTCCTGCAGGAAATTTTCGGCATCAACGACACGATGAAGGCGTTGGCCGATCGCTTTGCCGAAGAAGGGTATGTGGTGCTGGTGCCCGATCTGTTCTGGCGGATCAAACCGGGCATCGTGCTCGGTTATGGCGAAGCCGACATGAAACAGGCGCTCGACTATCTCGGCCAGTTCGACACGGATCTGGCCATCGACGATATCGCGGCCACGCTCGCCGCATTGCGCGCCATGCCCGAACAGGCCGGCAAAGTCGGCACCGTGGGCTACTGCCTCGGCGGCAAGCTCGCGTTCGTGAGCGCCGCGCGAACCGATGTCGACTGCGCGGTCAGCTACTACGGCGTCGGCCTCGAAGCATATCTGGATGAAGTACCGGCAATTCGTTGCCCGATGGTGTTCCACTTCCCCGAAAACGACTCGCACTGTCCGGCGGAAACCCGCGAACGGATCAGCTCCGCCTTGCGCACGCGGCCGCAAATTGAGCAATACGTGTACCCGGGTTGCGATCATGCGTTCGCCGCGCCGTCGCGCCCGCAATACGACAAGCCCGCTGCGATGATGGCGTATTCGCGCACGCTCGCGCTACTGCGCAAGGTGCTCGGCCCGGTCTACGATCTCAACGCGCTGTGGGAAGCGCATTGCTACTACGAGTTCGCCACGCGCGACGTGGATGCCGTCATGCCGACCATGGTCGCGCAACCCTACGTCAATCACGTTCCGACCATGACTGGTGGAGTCGGCCACGACAATCTGAAGCGTTTCTATACGCATCACTTCGTCAACTCGAATCCCGTCGATACGAAGCTGATTCCGATTTCGCGCACCATCGGCGCGGATCGCATCGTCGACGAATTCATTTTTAGCTGCACGCATAGCTGCGAAATCGACTGGTTGCTGCCCGGCGTTGCGCCGACCGGTAAGTATTTCGAAGTGCCCATGCTCGCGGTCGTTTGTTTCCGAGGCGACAAGCTCTATAACGAGCACATCTATTGGGATCAGGCTTCCGTGCTGGTGCAGGTGGGCTTGCTGAACCCCGAGGGACTGCCGGTGGCCGGCATCGAAAGTGCGCGTAAGCTGCTCGACGAAACGCTTCCGTCGAATGAGTTAATGGGCAGCAAATCACGCGTGTGAGGTGCGACTAGAGGCCCGCCTCTGCGCAACGTCCTTATGATGTGACACTCTACTGGCCACCGTCACTCGACCCATGCTGATCGTCCATCATCTGAACAACTCCCGCTCGCAGCGTGTGCTGTGGCTGCTCGAAGAACTCGGCGTTCCTTACGAAATCAAGCGTTACCAGCGCGATCCGAAGACGATGCTCGCGCCGCCCGAGTTGCGCGCGGTGCATCCGCTCGGCAAGTCGCCCGTGATTACCGACGACGGCCAGACGATCGCCGAGTCGGGCGCGATCATCGAGTATCTGATCGGCAGATACGGGCAGGGACGTTTTGCGCCGGCACCGCGTACGCCGGAGCGGCTGCGCTATACGTACTGGTTGCACTATGCTGAAGGTTCGGCGATGCCGCCGCTGCTGCTCAAGCTCGTGGCGCTGCGCATTGCCAGCGCGCCGATGCCGTTTTTCGCGAAGCCGATTGCGCGCAAGATCGCCGGCACGCTGCAATCGAGTTTCATCGATCCGCAATTGAAGCTGCACCTCGGTTATATCAATCAGGAGTTGAGCAAGACCGGCTGGTTCGTCGGCAACGACTTCACTGCGGCGGACGTGCAGATGAGTTTCCCGCTCGAAGCCGGCACGGCGCGCGGCGGCATGGAAGGCCAGATTCCGGCGGTGGCCGATTTCCTGAAGCGTATTCATGCGAGGCCGGCGTATCAGCGCGCGCTAGAGCGTGGCGGCAAGTACGAATTGCTCGGCGGCGATTGAGGTTCGCGCCGACCTGGAACTCGTAGTTGTGGGTCGAAATTCGCGGGTGCTAGACTGACAAATCCCATTGTCGTCAACGAGTTGCCAAACGGTTGGTCTGGACTGCGCCGGCAATTTTTTGGCGCGGCATCTGTTTCAGCCGCGGCATGTTCGGCATCCAATCGACCATGCCTAAGGAGTCGCCTGCATGACCCATTCCATCCACGGCAACAAGCGCTGGCTCGCACTGATCGTGCTGTGCCTCGGCGTGCTCATGATCGTGCTCGATACGACGATCGTGAACGTCGCGCTGCCGTCCATCGCTGCGGATCTTGGATTCACCGAGACGTCGCTCGTGTGGGTGGTGAATGCGTATATGCTGACATTTGGCGGTTGCCTGCTGCTGGGTGGGCGGCTCGGCGATCTGTATGGGCATCGCAAGCTGTTTCTGATCGGCATCACATTGTTTACGCTGGCGTCGCTTGCTTGCGGGATTTCGAACTCACAAGGGCTGCTGGTGTGTGCGCGTGCGGTTCAAGGTGTAGCGGGCGCCATCGTCTCGGCGGTTTCGCTGTCGCTCATCATGAATCTGTTCACCGAATCCGGCGAGCGCGCGAAAGCCATGGGCGTGTATGGGTTTGTGTGTGCGGGCGGCGGCAGTATCGGCGTGTTGCTCGGCGGGCTGCTCACTAATCTGCTGAGCTGGCATTGGATCTTTCTCGTCAATCTGCCCATTGGTATTGCGGTGTACGCGCTCTGTGTCGCGCTGTTGCCGTCCGCGCGCGGTCATGCGCACGGCGAGCGGCTCGATGTGTCCGGCGCGGTGTCCGTCACCGTTTCGCTGATGCTGGCCGTGTATGCGGTGGTGAATGGAAATGAGGCCGGTTGGACTTCGGCGCAGACGCTTGGTTTGCTGTTTGCGGCGCTGGCACTGCTGGCCGTGTTCCTAGTGATTGAGTCGCGCGTGCAGCATCCGTTGATGCCGCTGGCTCTGTTCCGCTTGCGCAATGTGGCGACGGCGAATGTGGTCGGCGTGCTGTGGGCGGCGGCGATGTTTGCCTGGTTCTTTATCTCTGCGCTGTATTTGCAGCGTGTGCTCGGCTATCGGCCGCTGCAGGTCGGACTTGCGTTCCTACCCGCCAATCTGATCATGGGGTTCTTCTCACTCGGGCTGTCGGCGCGGGTGGTAATGCGCTTTGGGCTGCGCGTTCCGCTGGCCGTGGGGCTGCTAGTTGCGGCTTGCGGTCTTGCGTTATTCGCTCGCGCGCCGGTTGGCGGCAGTTTTGTGCTCGATGTCATGCCGGGGATGATTCTGCTCGGTTTCGGCGCGGGTATTGCGTTTAATCCGATGCTGCTCGCCGCCATGAGCGACGTCGATCCTGGCGATTCCGGGCTCGCGTCGGGTATTGTCAATACGTCGTTCATGATGGGTGGCGCGCTTGGGCTTGCGGTGTTGGCGAGTCTTGCCGCGGCGCGGAGCGAGGCGGTGCAGGCGTCGTCTGGAGATGCCGTGGCCGCACTGAATAGCGGGTATCACGTCGCGTTTTTGTTTGGGGCGATTTTTGCGGCGGTGGCGGGAATTCTAGGTGGCTTGTTGTTGCGCACTGGGCACGCGGGTAGTGCGGGTCGTGCCGGTGCGCATGAAGACGCTCACGGTCACAACACGACGGCAGCGGATGAACATTCCACCGCCACGGGCAACAAAGCGGCGACAGAAAACTACTGAACACCTTACCGCAAAACCGCAATCCCGATCAAACACCCCGCACCGGCGCTCGCTATGCTGGTTCCATGCTGACATGAGAGCCCATATGAATCCGGTTGGAAAAGCGCTGTGGTTTATCGAAAGCCACTTTGCCCACGAGTTGACGCTCGACGACATCGCCAACTGCGGATGCGTGTCGCGTTTTCACCTGGCGCGCGCCTTCGAAGCGGCCACGGGGTTTTCGGTGATGCGCTATGTGCGCGGGCGTCGCTTGAGCGAAGCGGCGCGTCGGCTGGCGGGCGGCGCACCGGATATCCTCGCGGTCGCCATCGACGCCGGCTACGGTTCTCACGAGGCATTCACGCGCGCGTTTCGCGAGCAATTCGGACTCACGCCCGACGCGCTGCGCGCGCGTGGCCATCTCGACAATCTCGCCCTCGTGGAGCCGATCAAAATGGACGAAACCCTGCTTACCCATCTCGAACCGCCGCGCTTTGAAGACGGCAAAGCGTTTCTCGTCGCGGGCCTGAGCGAGCGCTACACCAGCGAAACCTGTGCCGCGATTCCGTCGCAGTGGCAGCGCTTCGGCGACTACTTCGGCAAAGTGCCGGGGCAGGTCGGCAATGTGGCGTATGGCGTTTGCTATAACGCGGACGACAGCGGCAACATCGACTATCTGTGCGGCGTAGAAGTCAGCGACTTCTCGGCATTGCCTGCTGAGCTGAGCCGTTTGCGTATTTCGCCGCAGCGCTATGCGGTGTTTAGTCATCGCGAGCATATTTCAACTATCCGGCGCACCTGGAATACGATCTGGAATCAGTGGCTGCCGGCATCGGGACATATTCCTGCCGATGCGCCGAATTTTGAGCGGTATGACGAGAAGTTCGATCCCGTCAGCGGGATGGGTGGACTTGAGATCTGGTTGCCGTTGAAGAGTTGAGGAGCCCGCACGCTCGTCCCGGCGATGCATGTGGCGGGTAAATCGCCGGTAAGCCCGCTATCTGCTGGAGGATCGGCGCAATGCGACCGACGCGTCCCGCTGATACACCTGCTCGTTTCTCCGCGCCTGCTTTGCCCAATTCGGTTTGAGTGACGACAATGACGCAAACCGCCGTGAGATTGCTGGCCGTTGTCACCTTGCTTCTGGGTCTGGTGGTCACGCCCGTCTTCGCGGCCAACGTCGGGTTTGAGGAGGTCAAGATACCGAATGGCGTTGAGCCGCCGCTCATTGCCGGCATCTGGTATCCGACCGATGCGCCGGCGACGTCATACGCCTTAGGCAATTTCACCCAGACGGTGGCAGCGGACGCGCCCATCGCTGGCAATCACCTGCCACTCGTGGTGATGTCGCACGGCGGCGGAAGCTGGTACGGCGGGCATTACGATACGGCGCTTGCGTTGGCTCACGCGGGCTTCGTCGTGGCAGCGGTCAGTCACGCCGGTGACACTTTCGATGATCAGAGCCGCGTCCTACAACCCTGGCGCCGTCCTGCCCATCTTCACGCGCTGGTTGATTACACGCTCGACAAGTGGCGCGGGCACGCACAATTGGACGCGGCGCGCGTCGGCGCGTTTGGCTTTTCTAACGGTGGCTTCACCGTGCTCGTGGCAGCAGGTGGTGTCCCGGATCTTTCGACAATCGCCCCGTTTTGCGAGGCTCATCCGGATCACGATCTGTGTGAAGCCCTCAAGCATGCCGGCGTCGACCTCCATATCGGCGCGAGTGTCCCCGCCGGCGTCTGGGTCCACGATCCGAGCATCAAGGCCGTTGTCGTCGCCGCACCCGCGTTCGGATTTGCATTCGGCCCCGCAAGACTGCGCGGCGTTCGCGCTCCGGTCCAGCTCTGGAGCGCTGCCGACGATCGCCATCAGCCGCATCCCTACTATGACGAGGCCGTGCGCGACGACTTGCCCCACGCGCCCGAATATCACGTCGTTGCCAACGCAGGCCACTACGACTTCCTGCCACCCTGCGACGCGCGTCTTTCCAGGCTACGGCCGGAAATTTGCAACAGCCTGCCGGGGTTCGACCGCGAGGCGTTTCATGAGCAATTCAACGCCGACGTTGTGCGGTTTTTTGAGGCTACGCTGCGATAGGAAACTTATCGTCGTGCGTACGCCGGCCTGTACGTCGGGAAATCGGCCGAGACGCTTCAGTTCAATCTCGCAAGCGCCTCATTGCGTTACCGCTTGAAAATCCGGTGAGGTCGCACGTTGTGCGCCCTCACCGGAAATAGATTGCCCTCGGATTACCAGGCACGCGCTACTCAGGCTGCGAGCACCTCACTGATTTCCCAGCTATCTATCCCCAACGCGTCGCCGACCGGTTTGCAGGTGAGCCGCCCTTCATGCACATTCAGGCCGGGGCGCAGGTGCACATCGTCGAGCAATGCCTGCTTCCAGCCCTTGTTCGCGATGTCGACCACGAACGGCAGCGTGGCGTTGTTCAAGGCGAATGTCGACGTTCTCGCGACCGCGCCCGGCATATTTGCCACGCAATAGTGCACCACGCCGTCGACGACGTACGTAGGCGCGTCGTGCGTTGTCGGCCGCGAGGTCTCGCAGCAGCCGCCTTGATCGATCGCGACATCGACAATCACCGAACCCGGCTTCATGCGCGACAACATTTCCCGCTTGATCAACTTCGGCGCCGCCGCGCCGGGCAGCAGCACGCATCCGATCACGAGATCGGCCCGTTCAAGCAGCTCCTCGACTTGAGCCTGCACCGAGAAGACGGTCTGGATGGCGCTGCCGAACTGCACTGTCAGACGCTTCAGAACGTCGGCGGACCGGTCGACCACGGTCACCCTCGCGCCCATGCCGAGCGCAATCGTCGCCGCGTGCGTGCCGGACACGCCACCACCCAGAATCAGCACCTCTCCCGGCGGCACACCGGGCACACCGCCGAGCAGCACACCGCGGCCACCCATCGATTTTTCGAGGCAACGGGCGCCCGCCTGTGGCGCCAGCCGGCCCGCCACCTCCGACATGGGCGTTAGCAAAGGCAAACCGCCTGAACGCGAGGTCACTGTTTCGTATGCGATGCAGGTCGCACCGCTCCTGATCAGATCGGCTGTCTGATCGGCGTCGGCCGCGAGGTGCAGATACGTGAACAGGATCTGGCCGCGGGACAAACGTGCGCGCTCTATCGCCTGCGGTTCCTTGACCTTGACGATCAACTCCGCCTCCTTCCACAGACGCTCGACCGAATCCTGAATGCTTGCACCCGCTTTGACGTAATCGCTGTCAGCGATGCCTGATCCTTCGCCCGCGCTTTTTTCGACCGCGACGCTATGGCCATGTCGAACCAACTCGGCGACCGACACCGGCGTCAGACCAACCCGGTACTCCTGCGTTTTGATTTCCTTTGGTACGGCGATTTTCATTTTATGTCTCCTCGGAGTGGATCAGGCGCTTGCTTGTGGCAAGTGCGTTTGTGATCGCGTCGATTGCGCTTGATGGTGCATCGACGGTCCCGTTCGCCTCCACGTGGGTTAAATAAAGTGGAGGCGTGGAGTCCAGAATATCGCTTTGAAGGCTGGCCCGTCTAATGATGTCGTTGTCAAGAAGCGGCGCAGCAATGGGTGGGCTGAGTGCGAGCGTTGGGTTGAAGAAGATGCGGTCGATACGATTGGCGATCTGCTCCACGGCGGTCGGCATTCCCCTCACCGCGCATACCGCCCATGGTCGGGACTTCCGTCAGCGCATCGCGTAATGAGTTACTCGAATGACGGCGCGCGTTCAGCGTGTTTCCGACGCGGTGTAGTGAATCGATCAGCTTCAGCTTTGCCATACCTGCTGCTTTGCACAACGGGGGTGACGATCGGTTCACTCGTGCCTGGTTGGTCCGTTCTGTTCCGCGCCCTGCTCCGGCGCCCGTTAGATCTTGTCGCTGACAATGACGCCCGAGAGCGGCGCGCAGCTGGCCTTAGCCTCCTGGCGATTGTGATCAGGCCGGCGTATAGCCCTTTTCAGTCTGCCGTCATTTCTCGCTGGCATTACTCACCCCGCCTGATCCGGCTTAGCGTTTGCCGCGGCCGCCAGCGGGTTTGTCAGCCGGCTTACGTGAGCTCGCAGCTGGCTTGCTCGCGGGTTTGCCGCGCGGCTTTTGCACGCTGAATGGGCTATTGCTGGACAAGCGTGTGCCTTTGCCCGCGGCCACAGCGCGTTGCGCCGCAGGCTTGCGTTTGTTTTCGCCAATTTGCGGGCGCGGTTTCTTGCTGAGCACCTGCACGGCGCCCGGCGCAGCTTGCGGCGCTTTGGGCTTCTTAGGCTTCTTGGGTTTCTTGATGATCTGACCCGTCGCGCTAGTTTGCGGCACGCGGTGTTCGGCTTCGAAGCCCGGCTCTTCTTCACGACGCAGAGTTTGCCGAATCAGCGCTTCAATCGCGGCTAGTTGCGGCGCTTCATCGGCACACACAAGGGACACCGCCACGCCGCTGGCGCCCGCTCGGCCGGTACGGCCAATACGGTGCACATAGTCTTGCGCCACGATCGGCAGATCAACGTTGATCACCAGCGGCAGGTTGTCGATATCAAGCCCGCGCGCAGCCACATCGGTGGCTACCAGCATATTTACTTCGCCCGTCTTGAAGCGCTCCAGCGCACGCAGGCGCGCGGGTTGCGGTTTGTCGCCGTGGATGGTGTCGACCGAATAGCCCGCTTCATCCAGCATGGCCGCCAGGTAATCCACGCCGTTGCGGGTTTTGACGAACACCAGCGCGTGCTCCCAGTTGTTCTCGGCCACAAGGTGCATGAAGAGCTCAGGCTTGTTCTTTTTATCCACCGGCACCACCCACTGTTTGATCTTGCTGGCCGTGGCATTGGGCGGGCTGACGCTGATATTGACCGGGCCGCGCAAAATGCCCGCCGCCATGGTGCGGATATCATCGGTAAACGTGGCTGAAAACAGCAGGGTCTGGCGCTGAGCGGGCAATGCGGCAAACACGGCGTTGAGTTCACGCTCAAAGCCCAGGTCCAGCATGCGGTCGGCTTCATCCAGCACCAGCGTTTGTACTTCATCAAACTGCACTGCGTTCTGGCGATTGAGATCCAGCAAACGACCCGGCGTGGCAACGAGCACATCCACGCCTTTGCGCAACTTCATCATCTGCGGGTTGATACTTACACCGCCGTAGGCGGCCAGAAATCGTAAGTCGAGACCTTTGCCGTAAGCGATAAAGCTTTGCAGCACTTGTTCGGCCAATTCACGCGTGGGCACCAGCACCAGAACACGCGCGCGGTTGCTGGAGACCGCCGGGCCGTGTTGCACCAGCCGTTGCAACAGCGGCAGCGCAAAACCCGCCGTTTTGCCAGTGCCGGTCTGTGCCGCAGCCATGACGTCATTGCCATTGAGCACAGCAGGAATCGCCTTGGCCTGCACCGGCGTAGGTGTCTGGTAATTGAGGTCCTGCAAATTACGCAGCAAGGGATCGATCAGGCCAAGCGAGGCAAAAGACATTGGCGTATTCCGGGCTAAAGCTGCAATTCTAGCGGTTGCCGCGCGCAAGCCAACTCATCCTTTGTCGCTGATATCCACAAACCGTCGTACCCGCGGTCGCAAAGCGCTTGTCCTGTCAGATAGTTTGAATATATGATCCATATATGTTTCGTATATAAGGAGGTGACGTGGGCATTGTCAATATCGACGACGACTTGCACGATCAGATACGTAAGGCAAGCGCAGTGTCATGCAGGTCGATCAACGCGCAAGCGGCCTTCTGGATCAAGGTCGGCATGTTGTGCGAAATGAATCCAACGCTGAGTTTCAACGAGATAGCTACCCGTGAACTGAGAGCCGCAGGCGTTGTGGCACAAGCCGTCAAGGTGGCTTTGACATGACCAAGCGACCCGAAGAAATCGCATTGATGGCGGAGTCAGGCCAGTTGCTGGCGGATGTATTTGGCTATCTGGATCAAATGAGCCTGATCGGCATGTCTACCATGCAGGTCAACGATCTGGTCGATAGCCTCATCGTCAACGAACTCAAGGCGCGCCCGGCAAGCAAAGGGCAGTACGGCTACGCCTACGCGCTTAACGCGTCACGCAACAATGTTGTTTGTCACGGTGTTCCGTCCACGACAGACATCCTGCAAAGCGGGGACATCGTTAATTTCGACATTACGCTAGAGAAGAATGGCTACATTGCTGATTCCAGTAAGACCTATCTTGTCGGAGAGGTGTCTCTGCTGGCTAAACGGCTCGTGCAAGTGACCTACGAAGCGATGTGGAGAGGGATCAAGGCCGTTCGCCCCGGCGCGAGACTTGGGGATGTAGGTCATGCTATTGAACGGCACGCTCGCAGAAATGGCTATTCGGTCGTACGAGAATATTGCGGACATGGCATCGGGCGTGAAATGCACGAGGAGCCGCAAGTGCTGCATTGGGGTAAGCCGGGGACCGGTTTGTTGTTGCGGGAAGGCATGGTGTTCACCATCGAACCCATGATCAACCAAGGGCGACAATCTGTTCGAACCGAAGAAGACGGCTGGACGGTGGTCACGTGCGATGGGCAACTGTCGGCGCAGTTTGAACACACCGTGGCCGTGACGCAAAAGGGCGTACAGGTCTTAACACTACGATCCGAGGAAAGGGTGCCCAACTGATAGCTTGACGGCCGTGGGCCACGCATTTGGTAGAACAGTCCGTTCAATGTTCGATCGCTGATCGTCAACGCACATTCATTTGTCTATCATGAAGACCGACGTTGGCCGGAAGCACGCATTCGCCCCGGCCGCCGGAATGCCGCCGTTAATGAGTCCAACGTCCGCTCTAGAGCGCGTTCGCCGAGCCGGTGCTATCGGCCAGGACCCGTCGCTCACCGTCCGTTCGCTGGTCCCGCAGCCCGAACGCCCGGTGCGCCACTGCCCGCCTCGCTTTGCGGCCGAAGGGCGCCGCAAAGCGCAAGCCGTTCCTCACCCATCCGGCCAGAAAAGAACAGCCCTGTACGTCCGGTGGGCTATCATGCCTATCCTCTCCGAAGTAGCTCCTTATGATTTCCGTCCGTAATGTCACGCTGCGCCGTGGCATCAATGTCGTACTCGATAGCGCGTCTGTCACCTTCACTCCCGGCGAAAAGATTGGCCTTGTCGGCCGCAATGGCGCCGGCAAATCGTCCTTCTTCGGGCTTCTCAACGGCACGCTGCACGAAGACGGTGGCGAGTTCTCGATTCCCGCTGCATGGAAGATGGGCCAGGTCGCGCAGGAGATGCCGGAGACCGAGCAGAGTGCGACCGACTTCGTTATCGACGGCGACACCGTACTGCTGGCCGCGCAGGCCGAAGTAGCCGCCGCTGAAGCCAGCGACGACGGCATGCGCATGGCGCACGCCTACATGGCCCTGCACGACGCCGGTGCGCATGACGCCCCCGCGCGTGCCCAGGCGCTGATCCTGGGCCTTGGCTTCAGTGCCGCGCAGCTCAGCCAGCCGGTCAACAGTTTCTCCGGCGGCTGGCGCATGCGACTGCAACTGGCGCGCGCGCTCATGTGTCCGTCCGACTTGCTGTTGCTCGACGAGCCGACCAATCACCTCGACCTCGACGCGCTGGTCTGGCTGGAAGCCTGGCTCAAGCGCTATCAAGGAACCTTGGTCGTGATCAGCCACGATCGCGAGTTCCTCGATGCGGTGACGCAGGTGACGGTGCACGTCGACAACGCCAAGCTCGTGCGTTATGGCGGCAACTACAGCAAGTTCGAAGACATGCGCGCCGAGCAACTGCTGTTGCAGCAGGCCGCAATGGCCAGGCAGGCGGACAAGATCGCCCACCTGCAGAAATTCATCGACCGTTTCAAGGCCAAGGCCTCGAAGGCGAAGCAGGCGCAGAGCCGGGTCAAGGCGCTCGAACGCATGGAGAAGATCGCACCGGTGCTTGCCGATGCGGAGTTCACCTTCGAGTTCAAGGAGCCGCTCAACGTCCCGAACCCATTGTTGTCGATGCTGGACGCGAGCTTCGGCTACGCGGCGCCCACCGACGCACCGCCGGACACGCCGCCGACGGTCATCGTGCGGGGCATCAACCGGTCCGTGCTGGCCGGGCAGCGCATCGGCATTCTCGGTGCCAACGGCCAGGGCAAGTCGACTCTGGTGAAGACGGTGGCGCACGAGTTGGCGCCGATCGCCGGCGAAATCAGCGAAGGCAAAGGCCTGAACATCGGTTACTTCGCACAGCAGGAACTCGACGTGCTGCGTCCCCTCGACACGCCGATGGAACACATGATCCGCCTTGCCAAGGACACGCCTGCGCACATGCGTGCCCCCGGCCAGAGTGGCACCGAACAATCGCTTCGCACCTTCCTCGGCACTTTCAACTTCAGTGGCGACATGGTCCATCAGGCGGTCAGCACGATGAGCGGCGGCGAAAAGGCGCGGCTCGTGTTGTGCATGATCGTGTGGCAGCGCCCCAATCTGCTGCTGCTCGACGAGCCGACCAACCACCTCGACCTGGCCACACGCGAAGCGCTAGGCATGGCACTCAACGAATTCGAAGGCACAGTGATGCTGGTCAGTCACGACCGGTCGCTGCTGCGCGCGGTATGTGATGAGTTCTGGCTTGTCACCAAGGGTGGGGTCGAGCCCTTCGACGGCGATCTGGACGATTACCAGCAGTTCCTGCGCGACGAAGCCCGTCGCATGCGCGAGCAGGCTGCGGGAGAGTAGAAGGTTATCGCCTGAGTCAAACCTCTGGCAGTTCCAGTTTGGAAGCGGCTATAGCTCGTATCGAGTCGAAGGGGCACTTAGGGCCAGCCGCGGTCCTTTGCGCAGTGCGCAGTGCGCAGTGCGCGGGTTCGAGGATTCGGGGGGACGGTGGTGTCGGGCAGAAGTCCGGCAGAAATGGAAGTTCGACAACACTCCGCAGATCGTTGACAACTGTGGGCCAATCAACGCTTTGTATGGGTTTGGAGAAATGTAAAGGCTCGTTGCTAACTAAACTGAGCTAACTTCTGGGGCGCTAGGATCGACAACAGTCTCAGCATCGTTGTTAAACCGCCGCAATTACTACAACTGCTCAGAATAAAAAAACTCACTAAACTCGCCGCTAGCATAGCCTTCGGTTTTGGCTTTGCAGGAGCTGCTCTAGCTGACCCCGCTGACGACCGGTTACTGGCAAGCCACCTTCTATCAAGAGGCTACTGGCGCCACCTATGTCTCGCAGGTCTTTGTTTTTGAGACTGACTAGCCGCAATAACCAAGCGGCGCTTCTTGTCAACAACTGGTGCCGTAGCGCTATAGGGTCTTTCGGGTAGCCGGACACAAATCGACGGTTAGTGTCTGCGCTATCCGACCGACTGCGCCTGCTGCATTTTCGCCCTTGGCCTAGAACGTCCGTTTCCGGGAAGCGCAAAGGGCCGAAGTGGGCCGAAAATACGCATTCGTCGAAGTTATAGCGGCCGTTCGCGATTGCCGCTGCCGAACGACCGCTGTGCTGCAGTGAGCGGGCATGCCGACTTGCGCACACCAAGATAGCGGTCGCGTTACGCAATGTATCGCCCCTTGGAACACCCCCACGTGACCGCCCGGCCACATCCTCACGCCTTCGCTTTCCCGCCCATGTCCACCAACTCAAAAGGCGTCTCCCTCATCCGCTTCCCAGTAAGTCTAAAAACCGCATTCCCCACCGCCGGCGCCACCGAAGGACTAGACAACTCCCCCACACCGCCGAGTTTAGAGGTATCACCCTCCACAATCAAAATATCAACCTCCGGCAAATCACTCATCCGCATAACCCGATAACTATCAAAGTTCTTCTGCTGGATCTGCCCATGCCGAATATCAACCCGATCCGCCGTTGCATGCCCTAGGCCCCACATCAGCCCACCATAAAGCTGCTCCTCGACCCCACCTGGCGAAACCGCCAACCCACAATCCGCCACACAGGTCAGCTTCTCAATCACAACGCCATCCCCCTTCCGAGCCACCCGCGCCACCACGGCGACATAACTGCTATACGCCTGATTAGTCGCCACGCCCAAAGCAGTCCCAGCAGGCAGCGCCTTACCCCACCCGGCCCGCTTCGCCGCCTCCCGCAAAACAGCCTGATGTCTCGGATCCTTCATATGGGCGAGCCGAAACTCAACAGGATCTCGACGCCCCGCATGCGCGGCCTCATCCATGAACGACTCAACCGCAAACACATTCGGGATATAGCTCACCGCCCGATACCACCCAGTCGGCACACCCGTCTCATGCCGCACCCAACCAATATCCACATGCGGCGCCCCATAAGCGAATTCATACTTACTGATCGCTTCAGTGGTGCTGTAATCCATCCGGTCCGGCCGATCGAAGTACCCAGGCTCCCATTGTTCGGGCGAAGCAGGCATTACCGCGCGCAATTGCAACGTCGCCAAATTCCCGCGCGAATCAAGCACCGCCTTCGCCCGATGAAAACTCGCCGAGTGGTAGTAAAGCGCGCGCATTTCATCTTCACGGCTATTCATCAACTTGACCGGCTTTCCAACTTTCAACGCGAGCCACGTCACTTCAAAAAGCCAGTACTTCGACTCACGCGACCCAAAGCTGCCACCTGAAACAAGCTCATGCAGCACAACACGATTCGCAGGAATACCGCCGATCACCTCAGCCGCCTCCTGCGCCGTCGACGGCACTTGCAGCCCACCCCAATACTCAACTGAACCGTCCTTCCTGGCCCACGCGGTCACGTTAATCGGCTCGAGTGGACACTGCGCCTTATAAGGCATCGAATAAGAAGCCTCAATCACCCGCGACCCATGCGGAAACGCCGTCTTCAAATCGCCACTCTGAATAGTCGGCACCACCCGTGCCGCAGGATCGTCGAGCCACGCTGCCTGATGAGCGGCAAGCGTGCTGCTATCGAAAGTCTCAAGCGGACTGTCTTCCCACTCCACATGCAACGCCGCCTGCCCCTTATGCGCGGACCAATAATCATCGGCCAATACAGCAACACCCGCCTGATTGCCGCCGAGAATGTCGGGCCGACCAGGAATCTGCAACACCTGCCGCACACCCGGCACGGCCAACGCGGCTTTAGCATCCACACTGCGCACGCGCGCATCGATCACCGGTGCTCGCGTAACGACCGCGACCAGCATGCCCGGCAACGACACGTCGATGCTGTACGGAAACGCGCCCCTCGCCTTCTCCGCGGCGCCGCGTTTCTTCCTCAATTTGCCGATGTATTTGAACTGCGACGGGTCTTTCAGCACGACGTCTTTCGGCGCGGACATTTGCGCAGCGACCCGCGCAAGCGACCCATAGTTCGCGCGCTCGCCGTTGGCTTGATTGACCACGAAACCGTTTTCCGTCGAACACGTCGACGGCGCCACATTCCATTGTTTTGCCGCAGCAGCAATCAACATGGCGCGCGCGGTCGCACCCGCACGTCGCAAGCGCTCGTATTCCAACGAGACGCTCGTACTCCCGCCCGTCGAAAACACCTTCCACAACGGATGAATGTAGTCGCCGTAAAACGGATCCTCCGGCGTGATCACGTCGACGCGAAACAGATCGACGTCAAGCTCTTCCGCGACCATCGCAGCGAGCGCGGTACGCGTGCCCGTGCCGGAATCGTGTTTATGGACGACGAGCTTGATCGTATCGTCCGGCAGCACGCGCACCCACGCATTCGGTTCGAATTCACCGGCTTGCGGTTTGGGGTCACCGCTTTTGTCGTCGCCCTTGGCGAAGGCTTCGGGCAACTGGAAGCCGATCGCGAGACCCGAGGCCAACAACGCTGAACTCTGTTTGATAAACCGACGACGCGCAGCGCCGCGAGCGCTGGTGAACACCTCTTTGTCGTTGTACATTCAGGCCTCCTCTTTCTTGACATAGGACGAGCAGGCCGCCGCACATTCATGCACATCCACAGCCGCCAACGCAGGATCGCCCGACGCCGCGCGCTTGATCGCCTTTCGAATCCGCGAGTAGGTTCCGCATCGACAGATGTTGCCCGACATCGCCGTCGTGATGGTTTCGTCGTTGACGGTCGGTTTGTCCTTAAGAAACGCAGCCGCCTGCATCAACTGGCCGGACTGGCAGTAGCCGCATTGCGGCACATCCTCCGCGACCCATGCGAGTTGCAGCGGATGCCGTCCATCGTTCGACAACCCTTCTATCGTCGTAATGCGTTTGCCGGCCACGGCCACAGCGGGCAGCAAACAGGAGCGCACCGCCTCGCCTTCCAGATGCACCGTGCACGCGCCGCAAAAGCCGCCGCCGCAGCCGAATTTCGTACCGGTCAATTTGAGGCGGTCGCGCAACACCCACAATAGGGGCATGTCTTCCGGTACATTGTCGAGCGAGTGCCGCGTGTCGTTGACCACGATCTCGATCATGCGCTGTCTCCTGAATGTCGTTGTGCGGCGCGGCGCGTGCATGAGTGGATGCGTGACAAGGGCCGCGTGCTTGCGGCCATTATTGAAAGCCGTTAAGCGCGACGCCAGCGACCATTTCTTCCACCGTCTGTAAGTCCGGCTAACACCATGTTGAAGCGCTATCCGTCCATTCAGTCGATGCAGGCCTTCCTGCAGGCCGCGCGTGTCGGCAGCTTTTCGAGCGCGGCGCGGCAGTTGTCGCTTACACATAGCGCGATCAGCCAGCAGATCCGCACGCTCGAAGAGTTCGTCGGCCAGCCGCTCTTCGTGCGTGAAAGCGGCCGTGTGGTGCTGACGGACGCAGGCGTGCTGTTTGCGAATCAGTTGGGGGACGGCTTCGAGCAGATCGATCGTGCGTTGTCGTCGGTGAAAGAGCGCACGGTCAAGCAATCCATTACGCTGGACGTCGATCCCGAACTAGCGCAGAGCTGGCTGGTGGCGCGTTTGCCCGCATTGCTCGGCGCGCTGACCGGCACGTCGCTCACGGTGTTGTCAACGCCGCGTCATGACCGCAGCGCGTTTGAGCGCGTCGATATTGCGTTGCGGTACGGGTATGGCGAATGGGACGGCTTCGACAACGCACTCATTTGCGGCGACCGTCTGACGGCGGTGGGTTCGCCTTCGCTATTGCAGGCACGCGGCCTCAGCGTGCCACTCACGCCTGAGCAGCTATTGGATTTGCCGCTGCTCGGCTATACGAAGCGTTCGTGGATTCCCTGGCTTGCCGCAGCGGGCCTGTCCGAGGTCGAGCCCGACGCAGTAGCGGTTTTCGACAACGCAGCCGGCTTGATCGCAGCTGCGAGCGCGGGCGTAGGCGCGGGTTTGGCGCGCGGCCTGCTCGCCGCCGACGCGCAACGAAACGGCAGTCTGGTCGAACTCACGCAAGTGGAAATTCCAACGCACTATAACCTTTACGCCGTGTGGCCGCGTGAGAAAACCGAACGCGTGGCGCCGCTAATCGACGTGATCCGCGACCTGGTCGCGCAAACCAAAAGCACGCGTTAGATCGTACTAGACGCCACTTCCCGCACGGTATCGAGAAACAGCGACAACACCGGCGAAGGCGTCTCGGCACGATAGCGCGCGTGCAGAGACACTTCGGGACGCGGCGCGGCCACCGGCACAAACGCAACGCCACCCGTCGACAACTGCCGCGCGGAAGAAGGCAGCAGTGCCACACCCAACCCTTCCCGCACGAGGCACAACAGCGTATGCACCTCGACCACTTCCTGTTCGATCCGCGGTGTAAATCCTGCCTCGACGCAACAGTCCTGTAGAAAGCGCGCCAGTTGCGACTGCCGCAAACCGAACGACACAAAGCGCTCGGCCTCCAACTCCCGCAACGCAATCTCCCCACGCGACGCCAGCGCATGCCCCAACGGCAACGCCACCACCGCCGACTCGCGCATCACTACTTCGCTGCGAATCTCGGGGTCTTCATGCGAAACGCGGAAGAAACACACATCGAGCCGCCGTTCCTTCAACGCGAGAATCTGCGCGGCCGGTGTCATTTCATGCAGCGTCCACCGCACTTGCGGATGCTTCTCCGCGAATATCCGCAGCGCGCGCGGAATCGGCTCGACCATCGCCGAACTGATGATGTCAATCTCGAGACTCCCCACCTCGCCACGTCCCGCGCAACGCGTCAGATCGATCGCGCGTTCGAACTGAGCGAAGATCAACGGCACTTGTTCTTTAAGTGTTTTCCCTGCCTCGGTGAGTTCGACACGGTGCTGCGAGCGTGTGAACAACGCGGTGCCCATCTCTTCTTCGAGGATGCGAATCTGCTGACTCAGCGGCGGCTGGGAAATGTGCAGCCGCGCGGCTGCCCGGCCGAAATGCAGTTCGTCGGCAAGCACCGCGAAGTAACGCAACAGCCGGATGTCCATATCGCAAACGTATCAAGATTGTGGTTAAAAAATATTGTACAGAGCGTTTTTATCTTGTGAGACTGCATCGCAAGCAGCAGTGCACATCAGTGTGACACTCGATGCCGGCGAGGGGAAGGCACTCAAAAACAGCGCCTTGCAAAGGGCCGCATGGGCAAGCCCAACGGGCTGTGTTCCATCGATGCGCCTGCCCGCGATCCGGCAACTGGATACACCAGTTCCTCTCAAGGAGATCGAGTACATGATCATCGACACCAGCTGTTATCCGACCAACCTGGTCGACCTCGCGTGGCGCCATGACGGCGAGCCATTTTCCGGCGAGCGTCTGATCGAGGTGATGGACGACCCCTACATCATCAACGGTAAGCCTCGCCGCATCGACAAGGCCTTTATTCAACCGCCGCAAGGCAACACCATCTATACGTGGACGGACGGCGAACGCTCAGGCCGCGAGTCGATCGACGACTACATGGCGTACACCGTGGAATGTGTTCAGAAGTATCCGGACCGTCTGCTCGGCTGTTTCGTCTACAACCCGCGTTGCGGTCCGGAGAACGGCGCCGACGCGATCGAGTTCTATGCGAAGGAACACGGCTTCAAGATGGTGCAGTTGCAGGCCAACATGCATGCATACCGTCCCGACCGCGCGCTCGACTGGTTGCGCCCCGCGCTGCGCAAATGCGCGGACCTCGGCCTGCTGGTGAAGCTGCACACAGGCGACGGCCCGTACAGCATTCCGAGCGAGTGGTATCCGCTGATCCGTGAATTCCCGTCAGTGAATTTCATCATGGCGCATTTCGGCGTACAGACTGGTGGCGTGTATTGCTTCGAGCCGTATCAGATGGCGCTCGATACGCCGAACGTGTATTGCGAATCGAGCTGGTGCCTGCAATCGCGGATCGTCGAATTCGCGAAGGTACTGCCCACGCACAAGATTCTCTACGGTTCCGACACGCCGCCGAACGAGCCGGGCATGTGGCTGCGTTTGCTCGAAGTGTTGTGTCACGAACCGCCGCAAGGCCTGAATCTCGACGAAGACACGCTCGAAGATTATCTCGGCAACAACCTCGCTCGCATGATCGGCATCGAGCCAAGCGCGCCGCCGAGGAGCGTGGAAGAAGCGCAAGCCTATCTGAAACACCACGCCGGCGCCGCGAAGAAACACGCGGGCCAGGCCGACTACGCAGGAGCCCGTTGATGATCATCGATACCCATCTGCACCCTACGAATCTCGTCGACGAAGCGTGGCGCCACACCGGCGAACCGTTCACCGGCGAACGTCTGCTGAAGATGATGGACGGCCCGTACATCATCAACGGCAAGCCGCGCCGTATCGACATGGGCTTCATTCAGCCGCCGCCGGGCAACACCGGCTATCGCGACGGCAATCGACGCGGCCGTGAAGGCATTCGCGACTACATGTCGTATATCGCTGAACTGACGCAGAAGTACCCGGACCGTTTTATCGGCAACTTCACCTACAACCCGCGTTGGGGTCCGGAGAATGGCGCGGCGGAGCTCGAATTCCACGTGAAGGAATACGGCTTCAAGATGCTCAAGCTGCACGCGAACATGCACGGCTACCGGCCGGATCGCGCGCTCGACTGGTTGCGTCCCGCCATGAAGAAATGCGCGGAGCTTGGCGTGGTCGTGCTGATTC
Source organism: Paraburkholderia sp. BL18I3N2 (assembly GCF_003001875.1). NCBI lineage: Bacteria > Pseudomonadati > Pseudomonadota > Betaproteobacteria > Burkholderiales > Burkholderiaceae > Paraburkholderia > Paraburkholderia sp. BL18I3N2. The sequence goes on along the minus strand of NZ_PVNC01000001.1, from coordinate 290,547 downwards.
ACACCGGCGATGGGCCGTACACGATTCCGACGCAGTTCTATCCGATCATCCGCGAATTCCCGATGGTGAATTTCATTATCGGTCACTTCGGGATTCAAACGGGCGGCAACTATTCGTTCGAAGCGTTCTGGATGGCGATGGACACGCCGAACGTGTATTGCGAATCCGGCTGGTGCTATCAGTCGCGCATTGTCGAATTCGCTCGCGAACTGCCGCGCAACAAGATCGTGTTCGGCACGGATTCGCCGCCGAACGAGCCGGGCATGTGGCTGCGCGAACTGGAAATGCTGTGCGGTCCCGCACCGCAAGGCATGAATCTGGATGAGGACGGTCTCGAGGACTATATGGGCAACAACATCGCCCGTCTTGTGGGTATCGAGCCGACCAAGCCGCCGAAGGATCTCGCCGAAGCGGAGAAGCGGTTGAAGGCGACTTATGTGAATGACGTCACGCAGCCGGCTTAACGCTGACTGATTGACGGTTCAAAGCAGGCGCGGTTAGCGCCGTGCCTGCCTCGGTTGTCTCACACGGAGTTCACTATGGCGGATAACCTCTTCCGCGCCACGCAGGATTTTCATCGCTTGGCGCTTGCGTATCGCGAGCACTATCCAGATGATGTCTTGACGCTCTCGCAGCCACTGTCCGCTGATCAGGATGTCACGGCTGTCGTCGCCGAACTCGCGGCGCGCGGGCAGCATCCCATGCTGATTTGCGAAAAAGTCGATGGGATCGCAACGCCTCTCGTCACGAATTTCTTTGCTTCGCGTACACGTATTGGGCGTCTTCTCGATGTCGACGCATCCGGCCTGTTCGACGCATATCAACACCGCGCGAATGCGCCTATCGCACCCGTGTTCGTATCGAATGGCCCCGTACTGGATCAGGTCATTGAAGGCGATGCCGTCGATCTCGCGCAATTGCCGATGATCCGCCACTTCGATACCGACCGCGGCCCGTACGTCACGAACGCGGTGATCGTCGCCGAAGATCCGGTCACCGGCGTGGCGAACTTGAGCTATCACCGCTCGATGCGGCACGCAAAAAACGCGCTGGCCACCAGCCTGCATTCGCGCGGACACCTCTGGCGCATGCTGCAAACCGCCCAGGCACGCGGCGACACGTTGAAAGTCGCAATGGTGATCGGCGCGCATCCGCTGTTCATGCTGGCCGCCGCCGCGCGCGTACCGTTCGGCACCGACGAACGCGCAATCGCAGGCGGTCTGTTCGGTGCGCCGCTGGAACTGGTGCGCACGCCGCGCTACGGCATCGGCGTGCCCGCTTCCGCCGAGTTCGTGCTGGAAGGCACGATCGATCCTTCAGTTCACGCCGAAGAAGGCCCGTTCGGTGAATTCACCGGCTATTCATCGGACCGCTCGACGAACAACGTGCTGCGCGTCGATACGATGATGCGTCGTCACGATGCGTGGCTCGTCGATGTAGTCGGCGGTCCCTACGCAGAACATTTGACGTTAGCGCGCTTGCCGCGTGAAGCGGAGATGAGCGAGAAACTGAAGGCGCGCTTCCCATCCGTCACAGCATTGCACTATCCCAACTCCGGCACACACTTTCACTGCTACGTCGCCCTGAATCAAACGCGCGACGGCGAAGCGCGCCAGATCATGCTCGCGCTGCTCGGCTGGGATCCGTATCTGAAGAACGTTGTGGCGGTGGATAACGACATCGACATCACCAACGACTCGCAGGTGCTGTGGGCTATCGCCACGCATTTTCAGCCGCACCAGGACATATTTATCGTCGATGGTTTGCCGGGCAGTCCGCTCGATCCATCGTCGTCCGCAGCGGGCACCACGTCGCGCATGGGCATCGACGCGACGCGCGGCTCGCATTTCGACGGCATTCGCGCGCGGATCAGCGAACGTGCCTCGCAAGAGGCCGTCGACATTCTGTCCCGCGCCGCCGGAGTACCGCAATGAGCACGCGGCGACTCGTAGTCGGCATCAGCGGCGCATCCGGCTTCACGTATGGCGTGCGCCTGCTGCAATTGCTGCGTCAACTCGATATCGAAACGCATCTGACCGTCTCGCGCAGCGCACTGCTCACGATGACGCACGAGACCGACTACAAGTTCGCCGACGTCAGCGCGCTCACGAGCGCCACCTACCGTTGCGACGACATGGCCGCGGCCATTTCCAGCGGCTCGTTCCGTTCGCTGGGCATGATCGTCGCGCCGTGTTCGATGAAGACGCTCGCCGAAATCGCCAGCGGCATGTCGTCGAGCCTGATCTCACGCGCCGCCGACGTCACGTTGAAAGAACGCCGCCCGCTAGTACTGCTCGCGCGCGAAACACCATACACGCTGGCGCATCTGCGCAACATGATTGCCGTAACCGAAATGGGCGCGATCGTCGCGCCACCCGTGCCGGCGTTTTACGCGCGCCCCGCTTCACTCGACCAGATGATCGATCACACGCTTGGCCGCGTGCTCGATCTGTTCGGTCTCGAAGCGGGCACCGTCAAACGCTGGCGAGAAGTTGAAGCACAAGCACCGTATATCGCCTGATAGCCGAACCGCAGTACGAACGAAGAAACGGAGATGAGCCATGAATCACATTCACACCACCCACAACGAAATCGAGAAAATCCCCGTCACGGTGCTGACCGGCTTTCTCGGCGCCGGCAAAACGACACTGCTCAACTACATCCTGCGCGAGAAGCACGGCCGCAAGATCGCGGTGATCGAAAACGAGTTCGGCGAAATCGGCATTGACGGTGGCCTCGTGCTCGAATCGACCGAAGAGATCTATGAAATGACGAATGGCTGCGTGTGCTGCGTCGGCGCGGTGCGCGAGGATCTGGTGCGGATCGTGCGCATGCTGGTGGAACGGCCGGACCGGCTCGATCACATCATCGTCGAAACCAGCGGGCTCGCCGATCCGTATCCGGTCGCGCAGACGTTCTTTCTCGACGACCCGATTGCTAAACATGTCACTCTCGACGCCGTCGTCACGATGGTGGATGCGAAGCATATCGCCGCGCATCTGGACGATCTCGTGCTCGACGGCAGCGACAACCAGGCCGTCGACCAAATCGTGTGCGCGGACCGTATCGTCATCAACAAGGTCGATCTGGTGGGGCCGGACGAGATCGCCTCGCTTACGCAACGTATTCGCGGACTCAATGCCACGGCGGAAATCGTCGAGTCGAGCTATGCGCAGATCGACCTCGGCAAGATTCTCGGCGTAGGTGCAAACGAGTTCTCGCAGATTCTCGTCGAGACCGACGGCTTGCATGAAGAAGAACATGCGCATGGCCATGAAGAACATGAACACGAGCATGCCCATCACGACGACGATCACGACGACCACCAGCACGACGAAAGCGTGGCCTCTGTCGGGATCGAAGTCGACGCGGATATCGACCTCGACGCGCTGCAAGCGTGGCTCGCCGAACTGCGCGACTCGGATGCCACGAACCTGTTCCGTATGAAAGGCATTCTCGCGGTGCAAGGCCAGTCGCATCGCTACGTGCTGCAAGGCGTGCACAACGTCATCGAACTGCGCGCGGCGCAAGTGTGGGGCAGCGAGCCGCGTTCGTGCCGCATCGTTTTCATCGGACGCGATCTCGATCGCGCCGCGCTGACCGACCGCTTCCATACCTGTCTTGCCGTGCCGGTTGCGGCCTGACGGGAGATCCGGTCGGCGCGCTCCGATCGATAACCATAGTGCAACTACCTTGCATGGGACCGGAGTAAGCGCTGAAGCGCTCACTCCGGTCGACACTGGAGACACGTCATGAACACCGCCATACACCCCGTCGATCGCATTTTGCCGAGGCGCCAGATGATCACGCTCGGTTTGCAGCACATGCTAGTGGCTTACATTGGCGCCATTGCGGTGCCGCTGATCGTCGCGTCGGCACTGAAGATGTCGCCGGCCGACACCACCGTGCTCATCAGCACGGCGCTGTTTTGCTCCGGCATCTCGACGATTCTGCAAACCGTCGGCGTCTGGAAGTTCGGCGTGCGTCTGCCGATTCTGCAAGGAGTCGCATTCAGCAGCGTCGGGCCGGTGATCGCGATCGGCACGAGTCCGGGTGTCGGCTTTGCCGGCGTGTGCGGCGCCGTGATTGGCGCGGGTCTGTTCACGATGTTCGCCGCGCCGTTGGTCGGGCGCTTACGAAGGTTCTTTCCACCTGTAGTGACCGGCTGCATCGTGACCGTGATCGGCTTGCAGTTGTTTCCCGTCGCGTATCAATGGGCCGGTGGCGGCGAGGCGGCGCAGCAGCAGTTCGGCGCGCTGCCCTTCCTGAGCGTCACGTTGTTCGTCGCGCTGGTGATTCTCGCGATCAACCGTTTTGCCAATGCGTTTCTGCGCAATCTGTCAGTGCTCATCGGTTTGGTTGCCGGCGGCATTCTGGCGTGTTCGCTCGGCATGGGCAACTTCGCGAGCGTGGCGCAGGCGCCGTGGTTCACCATGCCGCTGCCGTTTCACTTCGGCACGCCCGTGTTTTCGCTGGTGCCGGTGCTGACGATGATCGTCGTGATGGTGGTGCAGATGGTCGAATCCATGGGCCTGTTCGTCGCGATCGGCGACATCGTCGATAAGGACGTGAGCGAGGAGGACGTGGTGCGCGGCATGCGTGCCAACGGTCTCGCGAGCGCAATTGCCGGCATGTTCGCGGCGTTTCCTTTCATCGCGTTCATGGAGAACGTCGGCCTCGTCATTCTGACCGGGGTGCGCAGCCGCTGGGTGGTGGCGATCAGCGGCGTGCTGATGTGCGTGGTGGCGCTGGTGCCGAAGATCGGCGCGGTGGTCGCGTCGACGCCTTCCGCCGCGCTCGGCGGCGCAGGTATCGCCATGTTCGGCGTAGTGGTCGCGGCCGGTGTGCAGACGTTGGCCAAGGTGGACTTCGAGCGCAATCGCTACAACGTGCTGATCGTCGGCTTTACGATCGCCACCGCGTTGATTCCGGTGATGGCGCCGCAGGTCTTCAAACACATGCCCGACTGGACGCAACCGTTCCTGCATAGCGGCGTGGTGCTGGCGTGCCTCGTTTCCGTGGTGCTGAACGCGGTGCTCAACGGCGCGCATGAAGAGGACGTGGTGCCGGCGCACAACATGGTCCGCGAATAAGCGGATGTTGCATGACGAGCGCGGCTGACTTTGCAAAGGCGGCCGCTTCGCAGTAACTGAAAGGATATCGAATCGTGAGCATGCAAACTGAAGCGTTGCTGATCAAGAACCCTGTCGCGGTGATGAGCGGAATGAGCGGCGAGCGCGCAAGGCTCGGCCAGGTCGATCTGCGGATTCGCAATGGCCTTATCGAAACCATCGCGCCGAATCTCGAACCGCGCGCCGATGAACGCGTAATCGACGCGCGTTCCTGCGTGGTGTATCCGGGCTGGGTAAACACGCACCATCATCTGTTCCAGAATCTGTTGAAGGCCGTGCCGTCCGGTATCAATGCGGATTTGCAGGAATGGCTCGCCGCTGTACCGTATCCGCGTCTTGCGCGTTTTACGCCGGATCTGGCTCGCGTTGCCGCTCGTCTGGGTCTCGCCGAATTGCTGCTCTCCGGCGTGACGACCTGCGCCGATCATCACTATCTCTATCACGCGGACGGCACCACCGAAACCGGCGATCTGCTGTTCGACGAAGCGGCTTCGTTCGGCATGCGCTTCGTGTTGTGCCGCGGCGGCGCATTGCAGGCGGCGGGAGATCATCCGGGTTTTTCCAAAGTCGCGCTCAAGCCCGAGACGCTCGATCAGATGCTCGCGGATATCGAACGATTAAAGTCGCGCTATCACGACGGTGGCGATGCCTCGATGCGTCGTGTCGTAGTCGCGCCGACCACGCCGACGTTTTCCTTGCCGCCCGAACTGTTGCCCGAAGTCGCGCGCGCGGCCCGGCGGATGGGTTTGAGGTTGCATACGCATCTGTCCGAGACGACCCGTTATGTCGATTTCTGCAAGGAGCGCTTCAACAAGCTACCGGTCGAGTTCGTTGCCGATCATGAGTGGCTTGGGCCCGATGTGTGGTTCGCGCATCTCGTGCACCTGCAAGCGAGCGAGATCGCGATGCTCGCTGAATCCGGCAGTGGATGCTCGCATTGCCCGGTCAGCAATGCGCGCTTGGGCAGCGGTATCGCGCCCGCGCCGCAGATGGCGGCCGCGGGTGTGCCAATGTCGCTGGCCGTGGATGGCGTGGCGTCGAACGAATCCGGCAGCATGACCAACGAAGCGCATTTCGCGTGGCTCGTGCATCGCGCGGCGCAGGGCGCGTCGGCGACTACCGTCGAAGAGACGATTCATTGGGGCAGCGCGGGTGGCGCGGGCGTGCTCGGACTCGATGCGGTCGGCACGCTTGAAGTCGGCAAGGCCGCGGACTTCGTGCTGTATGACGTCAGCGATCTGCGCTTCAACGGCTTTCACGATGTTGCCGTTGCGCCGGTGACGGCAGGCGAGCCGGCACGCGTTCGTTATAACGTGGTGAACGGTCGCGTGGTGGTCGATAACGGCGTGATTCCGGGTCTCGATCTCGACGCGCTGCGTTACGAAGCGGCTGAGGGCGTGAAGCTGTTGCTCGCCGATTAAAGGAAAGGAGACGCTGCAAAATGCAAAGCAAACGAATCCGGCTCGGTATTCTGACGCCTTCGTCGAACACCGCGCTCGAGCCGTTGACGGCGGCCATGCTGAGCGAACTGCCGCACGTCAGCGCGCATTTTGCCCGCTTCACGGTGACGGAGATCGCGTTGTCCGAGCAGGCGCTCGGACAGTTCGACGTGAGCCGGATTCTGGCGGCCGCGCGTCAACTGGCCGATGCGCGGGTAGACGTGATCGGCTGGAGCGGCACGTCGTCAGGCTGGCTGGGATTCGAGCGCGATCAGGCGCTGTGTCGACAGATTACGGAGGCGACGGGCATTCCCGCGACGACTTCGGTGCTGGCGCTTAACGAGATCTTCGAGAATACGGGTGTGCGGCGATTGGGTCTCGTATCGCCTTACACCGATGATGTCCAGCAGCGGATCGTGCGTAACTACGAGAAGCTCGAGATTGAATGCGTCGCGGAACGGCATTTGGGTCTGCGGGATAATTTCAGCTTTGCTGAAGTGCCCGATACACAACTCGCGATCATGATGCACGAGGCCGCGTTCGCGAGACCGGATGCAGTGACGACCTTCTGCACGAATCTGCACGCGGCGCATCTGGTGCGTGCGTTCGAGATGGCGACGGATATTCCTGCTTATGACACGGTGGCGACGGTGATCTGGAAGGCGTTGAGGTTGGTGGGAGTGGATATGAGGCCGTTGGCGAAATGGGGGCGGCTGTTTGCGTTTGGGTGTGACGCCATGCACGCGACCTGAAGTTGAAAAATTGATACGCGCGATCGCGAACCGCTTAAAGATGTTCCTCACGGTGTCGTCCGTGCATCGAGCCAACGCATAGGAGATTCGTTTCACGGTTCCATAGCACGCAACAACGCACAGAAGTGCCCGACTTCCACCTCGATCACCGGCAACTCGCGATAAGACCGCACGCGCTGATTGAATACCTGCACATGACAGGGACAACTCATCGGCTTCAGACACAGCGCGCGGCCTTCTTCCGCATCGGCTAACGAATACATCGCCGCGCCGAACTTCTCCCAGTGCCCGCTCTTCTCCCACAGCGAGCGCGCCAGCAATTGCGGCGTGCGAATCTCGCGAAAGCCCGCGCGACGCATGCGTGCACGCACATAGTCTTCGAGCACGCGATACAGCTCCCAGCCGCGCGGGTGCCAGAAAACCATGCCGGCGCCTTCTTCCTGTTGATGGAAGAGGTCGAGTTTATTGCCGATTACACGATGGTCGATATCGTTCACAGTCTTGCTCCATTTGATCGGTTACCGCGAATGGATGCCGCAAACGGAGGTCCAGAAATGCCAAAGGCCCCGTCCGTTTCCGGCGAGGCCTTTGGTGGTTTGCCACAGCGTCCTGCTTCTAGCGCGTGCAACCTCCAGACGACCCGCCTTTGAAGGTGGTCGTCGTGGTGGTGACGGCAGCGAAGGGAATCGAGTGGAAGTCCATGGATCGACAGTAAACGATTTTGTGACGGGACGTCAATCGCATTCTCGCCGCGCTCTGGTCAGAACGGCACATTAAACGCTACGATGTATGTCTGATCCGAAGCCCGTGCGTCTGCGCGAAACTTCGGTCTGCAACTCAACGATCCATCGAGCCTCTGACCTTGACTATCCATATCCGTCCCGCTCGCGCCGCCGACGCAGCGTTGATTCTTCGCTTCATCACCGAACTCGCGGTGTACGAAAAAGCGGAGCACGAAGTCGTCGCGACCATCCACGACATCGAAGCGAGCCTGTTTTCCGCCGCTTCCAGCGCGAAGGCGCTGATCTGCGAGATGAACGACGAGCCCATCGGCTTTTGCGTCTACTTTCTTTCGTATTCCACCTGGCTCGGCAAGCAAGGGCTTTATCTGGAAGACCTGTACGTGTCGCCGGCATCGCGTGGCAGCGGCGCGGGCAAGCAGATGCTGCGTCACCTCGCGCGCATTGCCTGCGACACCGGTTGCGGCCGCTTCGAATGGAGCGTGCTCGACTGGAACGAGCCGGCCATCGGCTTTTATGAATCGATCGGCGCAAGCGCGCAGAGCGAATGGGTACGGTATCGGTTAGCGGGTGACGCGCTGAAGAAGTTTGCCGAGGGCGACGCGTGAGTGGTGCGCGTGTTCGCGCACCCACTGGCACTCACTGCGCCCCGCCATTCGCCACAGCGTCCACTTCGAACGCATCGCCCGTGGCAAAGAATGTCCCGCCGGCCACATAGTGACAGGTGCGCAGATCAGGATCGTCGCCGAAATGCCAGCGGTTGTTCGAGTACACGCGGCTATCCGCATACGCCGCGACGACTTCGCCAATGATCAGATCGTGGCGCTGGCTATCGTCCGGAATGACCTTGCACTCCATCCAGGTGATGCAGCCCGCGAGCATGGGCACGTCGATCTGTTGCGCGGGGAACGTCTCCAGATCGAAGGCGGAGAACTTGTCGAGTTCCGTGCCCGCGTTCGTACCCACCGCCAGCGTTTGCGCAGCGAATCCACGGCTCGGCAGCTGCAGTCCGAACACGCCGCTTGCCTCGATCAGTTGTCGCGTGAGCGTGCGGCTATCCACCACCACGACCACCTTCGGCGGGTTGAAGTCGAGCGGCATCGCCCACGACGCCGCCATCACGTTCGAGCGGCCACCATGCGCGCTGGTGATGATCGTGACCGGCCCATGATTGAGCAGTTGCGTGGCCCGCGGCAAGGCCACAGGTTCTCGGGTGATTTTCATACGTAGATTCCGCGTCCAATGAATGAGATCGATTGTAGCGTTGGGCCTCGATACGCGTTGTGCACGCCATTTCGGCTCGATTCAGGCGAGAATGCAAGACCGTCGAACTTGTTGGAGGAACCGTGCACATCGTCTGCCCGCATACCGCTGACAGTAACGTCGTAGCACTCGCGAACTGAAGCGCGCATGTTCACCGAGTACATCGTCAAATGGGATCTGCAGCAGGACGGCGCGCCGATTCGCACGCACAGTAGCCGGCTGCTGCCGGTGCGCCACCACGGCATTCCCGCGATGCTGAAAGTCGCGCAGGAACCCGAAGAGAAATTCGGCGCGCGGTTAATGGTGTGGTGGGACGGCGAAGGCGCGGCCCGCGTGCTCGCGCACGATGCCGACGCCCTGCTGCTCGAGCGCGCGCAAAGCAGTCACGCGCTGGCGGACCTGGCACGCACCGGCGATAGCGACGCCGACGACCGCGCCACCGACATTCTCTGCGCCACCGCCGCGCAGCTCCACGCGCCGCGAAACAAACCGCCGCCTGAATTGATCGATTTGCCGCGCTGGTTCGCAAGTCTCTGGCCCGCCGCGCAAGAATACGGCAGCTGGTTGCAGGACAGCGCCGCCGTCGCGCAGGTCCTGCTCGCCGCGCCGCAAGACCCGGTGGTGTTGCACGGCGACATTCATCACGGCAATGTGCTCGATTTCGGCCCGCGCGGCTGGCTGGCCATCGACCCGAAAGGCCTGTACGGCGAGCGCGGATTCGACTACGCGAACATTTTCTGCAATCCGGACGAGGCGTCGGCGTTGCGGCCGGGATGGTTCGAGCGTCGCGTCGAACGGGTCGCGCGGATGGCGGGACTCGATCGGCGCCGTCTGCTGCAGTGGATTCAGGCGTGGTCCGGTTTGTCCGCGGCGTGGATTCTCGAGACGGGCGAGGCGCCCGACATCGATATGGAGATCGGCAGACTGGCTGCCGAGGCGCTCAAACGCTAAAGCGCAAGTAAGGTCAGGCAAATCAGGGCGGCAACTCGCGAGCCGCCGCCCCGCTGCGCATCAGTGCGGCGCTTTACCGTTGGGTACAGCGTCCAGCGGCTTGTGCTGTTCCTCGCCAAGTCCTGGGAAGAACGCGTTCCAGGCGGCGCGCACGCCTTGGGCCGCGGTGGCCTCGGCGGCGATCGACTCGGCTTCGGCTTCGCCGGCTGTCGATGGATCGGCGGACAAGCCGCGCCAGTGTGTGAACACGAGCAACGGTTTCTCGGTCCATACGCCGTCGCCAAACTTCGCAAAGGCCGTGTCCCCGCTCGTCAACTGCACCTCATACCAGCCTTCACGGACGGGCGTGTGGGCCTCAAGCTCAAACCACGGGGTCGGTTCGATTTCCTTCATGTCGTCTCCGGTCGGATAAATCATCATAGATAACCGCAACAAAGGCTTTCTTCATGCCGGGGCCGGCGACGGCCCGGCAAGCGCGCTTGCGGCACCACGTGTCACGCGATGTTGCAGTGCGGCGCGTGCGGCATGAGCTGCGGGCGATCCGTCGATGTCGCACACTCCGAAATCGCCGCGCATAAGCGACACGATAGCGCGACATGGGCCGCGCGGACAAACGCAAAAAGTTACGCGCGCATCTTCGTGCCCGGCGTGGCTGCCGAACGGCGCTTCGGCTTGCCGTCCAACCCGGCCGCAAGCCCGGCCAGCACACGGATTGCGGGCGCCAGTCGTTCGGCCGGCGTATTGCCGTAACCGATCACGAGCCCGTTCGTTTCGGCGCGCGGTTGCAATGCGAAGCCGGACAGCGCGCGCGGATTGAGCCCTTGCGCGAGCGCACGTTCGGCCAGCGTCCGATCGTCGATGCGTGGCGGCAAGCGCAGCGTCAGATGCATGCCGCAATTGCCGCCGAGAATTTGCGACGGCGCGAAATGCTCGGTCAGCGCATCGCGCAAAGCCTGCTGGCGCTCGCGATACAGACGCCGCATGCGTCCGAGATGCCGCCCGAACTCGCCGCTCTCGATGAAATGCGCGAGCGCCAGTTGTTCCAGCCGATGTCCGCCGCGCAGCATCTCCTGCACCGCGATGGCGGTGTGCGCCGCAATCGGCCGCGGCAACACCACGAAGCCGATGCGCAGCGCGGGAAACATCGTTTTGCTGAACGAGCCGACGTACAACACCGGCGCGTCCTCGACCAGCCCCTGCATGCTGGCGATCGGCTCGCCGGTGTGGCGGAACTCGCCGTCGTAATCGTCTTCGATCAGCCACGCGCCGCTGCGGCGGGCCCGGGCGATCAGCTCCAGACGACGCGCCACGGACAGCACCGAACCCGTCGGATATTGATGCGCTGGCGACGTGTAGATCAGCTTCGGCGGCTGCGAGCGCCATGCGTCGGATGGCACCGCCATGCCTTCGGCGTCGACGGGTATCGGCAGCGTGGTCAGGTCGCCCAGATTGAACGCGGCCTTCGCGCCGCGATAGCCGGGGTCCTCGACCCACGCGACATCGCCCGGATTGGTGAAGAGGCGCACGCACAGGTTCAGCGCCTCCTGCGCGCCCTCGGTGATCACCACCTGCGAGCCTTCGCAACGCACGCCGCGCGCGATGCGCAAATGTGCGGCGATGGCGTCGCGCAACGCCGGCTCGCCAACCGGCGTGCCGTAGCCCAGCGCGAGGGGCAATGCGCGCTCCATCGAGCGTTCGAGCGCGCGCCGCCACGCGGTCAGCGGGAAACGGTCCAGGGCGGGCGTGCCGGGCGTCAGAGGGAAAGTGTTGTCGGCATGGGTGCGCGTGGCCGCGAACTGCCCGACGCGTGACGCGTAGGTCACTTCGGGCGCGGCCGGCTGCGAGGGCGGCTCACCGCGCGCGGACGGGCTGGAGAGCGGGCTCACGCGCGTGCCCTTCTTGTCGGCGACCACGTAACCCACCGCAGCCAGGTGCTCGTACGCGATCACCACCGTGTTGCGCGACACGCCCATTTCCGCCGCAAGCAGGCGCGACGACGGCAGCAGCGACCCCGCCGGCAAGCGGCCCGCGAGAATCGCCTGCTGCAGGCGCTCGAGCAATTGTTTTTGCAGCGGCTCGGGCTTTGCGCCGCCGCCGGCGGCCGCCGACGCAGCCGGGCTGCTAAGCGGGCCAATGATCTCGATCATCGCGGCTGGACCTATCAAATGACGTTGGCGTGGATCTTTTTAACATACCACGTTTGCCGTATCGTTCTCTCATCATCGACGATCATTCGTAACCGACAGCAACCTTCCTGCATGGGACCAACGATATGGAATCCAGACGCAACGCATTCGACCAACCGATCGGCGCCCCCGTGCCGGATTGGAACGGCGCTCAGGCTCCTGGCCGCGAGCCGCTGGTAGGCCGCTATTGCCGGATCGAACCGGTAGACGTGGAACGTCACGCCGAGGACCTGTACGACGCGTACAGCTCGGCCACAGACGGCCGCGACTGGACCTATCTGAGCGTCGGTCCGTTCGAGAGTCTCGCCGCCTATCGCGAGCATCTGACGCGCGCCGCCGCGTCCGCCGATCCGCTGCACCATGCGGTGATCGATCTGGCGACCGGCAAGGCGGTCGGCACGCTGGCGCTGATGCGGATCGACCGCGCGAACGGCGTGATCGAAGTCGGCCACGTCACGTATTCGCCGCGCCTGAAGCGCACGCGCATCGCCACCGAAGCGATGTTTCTGCTCATGACACAGGTGTTCGACAAACTCGGCTATCGGCGCTTCGAATGGAAGTGCGATTCGTTGAACGAGCCGTCGCGCACGGCGGCCTTGCGCTATGGCTTCACGTTCGAGGGGATCTTCCGCCAGGCGATCGTGTATCGCGAACGCAATCGCAACACCGCGTGGTTTTCGATCATCGACAGTGAATGGCCCGCGCTGCGTTCGAGCTATACGCGATGGCTCGATACCGGCAATTTCGATGCGCAAGGCCAGCAGGTCGAGCGGCTGGCGGATCTGATCGTACGGCAGCGGGCAGTGAGCTGATTGTCGAGCCGGCCGGCGCGCATGGCTCGCTCCACCTGACCGGCAATCGCGGCGCTCGCCGCGCGCCGGCTCAAACCGCGTGGGCCTGCCGACGCAGCACGATGGTCGGCTTGCCTTTGTACGTGGTGCGATGCTGCTCACGATAGCCGCACTTATGAGCAACGCGCAGCGACGGCAGATTCTCCGGCGCAACGATGCAGGCCGTTTCGCCATCCGGCCACTGCTGGTCCGCCCACTCCAGCGCGGCACGCACGGCTTCGGTCGCGTAGCCGCGGCCATGCACGGCCGGGTCCAGCGCCCAGCCGACTTCGGGCACCATCAATGACGGTTCGATCTCGCGATGGTAGTCGGCAAAGCCGACTTCGCCGAGAAACCGGCCGCTCTCCTTTTCCCGCACGACCCAATAGCCATAGTTCAGCATCGCCCAATGCCCGGCGTAGCGCAGCAGACGCGCCCAGACTTCTTCGCGCGTGAAGGGCTTGCCGCCGATGTAGCGGATCACTTCGGGATCGGACCACATCGCGTAACTTTCGAGGAAATCGTCGCGGGTGTGGGGTCGCAGGGTGAGGCGGGCGGTGGTGAGGAGCGTGGGAACAATCGGCATTGCGTAGGAGCGGATAGTTGATGGAATGGCTCGGCAATCAGCGGCTCGATGATCGCAGATTTTTTGCGCGCCAGGGACGTGGACAAAATCCTGCGTGCGCGCGTGCGGCAAAGCTATGGCATGCGAAGAGACTTCGCCCTACACTCGCCGGGTACGGCCAACCATCGTTTCCACGCGCTCACTACCGCTCCGTCGATGAAAACTCGCCTGCGCTACCTCACCGCGCTGATCGTGAACGTCGCCTTGCCCGTGCTCGCCTACCGGCTCGCCTTCCCGCACTGTGGCCAGCTCGGCGCGCTGGCCGCGTCGGCGCTTCCGCTAATCGCGTGGATGAGTTGGGACCTTTTGCGCTATCGCCATTTCGACGCGCTCAGCGCACAAGTGCTGGTCGGCATCGTGCTGTCGCTGCTGGCACTCAGCATCGGCTTCGGCGGCAACACGCGAATGCGCGAGATCGCAGACCCGATGGTCTCCGGCATAATCGGCGTATCGTTCCTGCTGTCGCTCGCGCTGCCCAAACCACTGGTGTTTTACCTCGCTCGCTCGACCATGTCGCGTGAAGATCATCGCAGCGTCGAGAGCTTTGAAAAGCATTGGCGCGAACGTCCCTCGCTCGTCGCGTACATCCGCTTGATGACGCTCGTGTGGGGCATCGGCATGACGGGCGAGAACATCTTGCGCAGTCTGATCGTCTGGCAATGGCCCGACGATCCGCGCTCGGTCGTTGCCTCCAACGTGCTGAGATACGGCGTCTATGCCGGCCTGACCGCCTGGACCTTCTGGTGCCGCCGGCTCATCAAGCGAGATGCGCTGCGCTATCCGGACGACACCGTAGACGCGACAAAGACAAACCACCTCGCCAGTTCGTAAGCCTGAGCCTCACGCCAGATCGAGAAAGCGCGCCAGACACGGATTGCGATTCGCCGGCGACCACGCCAGCACCTGTTCGATCAGCGGCGCATCGACCAGCGGCCGGAACACCACGCCCGCGAGTTGCGCGCGGCGCATGGAAGCCGGCACCAGCGCTACGCCCACCCCTTCGTCGACGAGACTCAGCACCGTCTGTTGCAACTGCACTTCGAAACGTATGTCGGGTTCGAAGCCGCCCGAGCGGCAATGCTCGAGGATCGTCGCGCGCAATGTCGGTGCGACTTCCTCGAACGCGAGCACGAATGGCTCGCCAGCCAGTTGCGCGATCTTCAAACGCCGCGCGCGAGCCCGCGGATGACTGCGCGACAGCGCAACACATAGAGGTTCGCTGAGAATCGTGCGTGTGGCGAGCCCCTTGTCGGGCACGTTAGGGAACATGATGGCCGCGTCGATCTGCCCGGCCAGCACCTGCGCGGCGAGATCGTTCGAGACGACCTCGCGCAAATTCAACGCGACCTCGGGATACGCGGCGCCGAAAGCCCGCGCATAACCCGGCACGACGCTATATGCCGCACACATCGTAAAACCGATGGCAAGCTTGCCGGCGTCACCATGCGCGGCGGCTTGCGCATTGCTGACCGCCTGCTCAACGGAGGCGAGAATCGCTTTCGCGTCGGCGTAAAAACGCTCGCCCGCGGCGGTCAGGTTCACGCTGCGCGGGCTGCGCTCGACCAGCGTCACGCCGACGCTCGCCTCCAGCGCCGCCAGTTGACGGCTCAACGGCGGCTGCGACAGATTCAGACGCGCCGCCGCCCGGCCGAAATGGCGCGTCTCGGCAAGCGTCACGAAATAGCGCAGCGGCTTGATATCGATCACGACGCCCTCACGCAAAATGACAATGCAAAAAAGGTATTATTGAGCACAGAAAACGGTATTGGATTGTATCGCCGCTAACCTCTACGCTGGCGAATCGCCATGCTTCCCCCACATCTCTGCGCCGATGTTAGCCACGCTCGAAATCCTGCTTCCCGTCTTCGGTCTGATTTTCGCGGGTTTCGCCTGCCGCCGGCGCAACGTGCTCGGACCGAACTCGGCGTCGGAGCTGAACCGCTTCGTGGTCTGGCTGGCGCTGCCGGCGCTGCTGTTCGACATCATGGCGCACGCCACGTGGCAGCAGCTCTATCAACCGGCCTTCGTCGCCACCTTTTCGATTGCGTGCGTCAGCGTGTTCGTGCTGATTCTGGCGATGCGGTTAATGACCGGCCGGCATCTCGCGGATGCAAGCGTCGATGCGATTGCGGCCTCGTATCCGAACACCGGCTATATCGGCTTCCCGCTGGGCATGATCGCGTTCGGCTCGGCGAGCCTGACGCCGACTACGATTGCCACGATCCTTGTCGCGTGTGTGCTGTTCGCCGCTGCCATCGTGCTGATCGAAGTAGGTCTGCAGACCGAGCGCACGCCGCATAAGCTGGGTTTGAAAGTGCTGGGCTCGCTGGCTCGCAATCCGCTGATCGTGTCGCCGATTGCCGGCGTGCTGTTTGCCAGCCTCCATGTCGCGTTGCCGGCCAGCGCGGAGACCTTCCTGAAACTGCTGGGCGGCGCGGCGAGTCCATGCGCGCTGGTGAGCCTCGGCCTGTTCCTCGCCGAGAAGCGCCCGGCCGACGCCGGCGCACGAGGCATCTCCTGGCTGCTGACCGGCGTCAAGTTGCTCGTACAGCCGGCGCTGACGTGGTGGCTCGCGGCGCGCGTGTTCGGGCTCTCTTCCGTGCTGGTCGAAATGGCGGTCATCCTCGCCGCGTTGCCCACCGGCACCGGCCCGTTCATGCTCGCCGAGTTCTACGAGCGTGAAGCGCACATCACCTCGCGAACGATCTTGCTTTCGACCGTGGGCTCGATCGCGACCCTCTCGTTGCTGCTGCTGTTGATGGGCCATCGCGCGTAAGCGCACATAAGTACGCGCACATAAGCGAATCCACGCGCGCCCGAACGCGCCGACCGGCGCTCAAGCTGCACAGGCGCGCGCCTCGCGCTATGCTTCGCGAACGGATCGCCCCGGTCCGCGACCTTCGTCCGCAATGCGCGAAGCCTGAGCCAAGCCGCCGTGCCCAAAGCCCGCCCACCCGAACTCCACGACGACGCCAATGCCCGTTCGCTCGCGCGGCACTATCCGCGCGGACTGCGTATCGACCCGCACTCGCACACGTGGGCGCAGGTGCTGTACGCGGTATCGGGCGTGATGTGGGTCGAGGTCGGCCGCGAAGCGTTGGTCGTGCCGCCGCAGCGCGCGGTCTGGCTGCCGGCCGGCACGCTGCACTCCATCCACATGATGAGCGAGGTGGAGATGCGCAATCTCTATCTCCACGCGCGCAATGTCGGTCACCTGAGCCGCCGCAGCGACGTGTTCGAAGTGAACGGCTTGCTGCGCGAACTGATCACTTCGATCGCGGAGCATGAAGGCAGCGATTCGCGCGATCAAACCTATCTCGACGCCGCCTACCGACTCGCCATGCTGGAACTGGCACACGCGCCGCGCTCGTCGCTGCGCATCGCGCTGCCCGACGCATCGGACCGGCGGCTCAACGCGCTGTGCCGCGCGGTGATCGACAATCCGTCGATTGCGATCAGCTTCGAACAGCATGCGGCGTCCGTCGGGGCGAGCGTGCGGACGCTGGCGCGGCTCTTCACACGCGAACTGGGCGTCGGTTTTGCCGAATGGCGCCGCCAGGTGCAACTGGCAGTCGCCGTCTCCTGGCTCGCCGAAGGACGCCCGGTGAGCAGCATTGCGCGCTCGCTCGGTTTTCAGCCGAGCAGCTTCAGCGACATGTTCCGGCGCGAACTGGGCGCGCCCCCGACCGGTTTCGGTCCAAGCGGCACGTTGAGCGAGGTCGCATCCGCCGTCTCGCCCGAAGCCGCGAAAGGGCGCCCAAGCTGACCAGGTTCCCTGTGTTACGGGCGCAGGTCTCCAAACGTCTTGTCCGAATTTCGAAAGCCTTTGTCTCAACGCCTTTCTGCCCGCCACCTAGACTAACGTTCAATCTACTGCGCGACGCAGCCCGGAATCCAATTGGAGCCACAAACGATGAAAGCCATCCAGTTCAAATCTTTTGGCAGCCCCGAAGTGCTCGACTACGTCGATCTGCCGACCCCGCGAGCCGATGCGGACAACGTAGTCGTGCAGGTCAAGGCCGCCTCGGTGAACCCGAGCGACGTCAAGAACGTCTCCGGACATTTCGGACACACGATGCTGCCGCCACGCCGGGCCGCGACTTCAGCGGCGTGGTGGTAGACGGCCCGCAAGCCTGGCTAGGCGCCGAAGTGTGGGGCACGGGCGGCGACATCGGCTTCACGCGCGACGGCACGCACGCCGAATTCATCAAGGTGCCGCTCGCGGCACTCTCGCGCAAACCTAAAACGCTGAGCCACGCGCAAGCCTCCGCGATCGGCGTGAACTTCGTAGTTGCCTGGCTCGGCACGGTCGAGTACGCGCATCTGCAAGCGGGCGAAACCATCGCCGTGATGGGCGCGGGTGGCGGCGTGGGCGGGGCGGTGGTGCAGATCGCCAAGGCGCGCGGCGCTCGTGTGATCGCCGTGGACCGTCATCCGCTCGACGCGGACACGCCGGCAGGCCGCCTGATTGACGACTACGTGCCGTTCGATGAAAACGTCACGGACCGCTTGAGAGCGCTCACCGACGGCGCGGGCGCGGACGTGGTGTACGACACGGTCGGCGGCGTGGCGTTCGAGACCGCGTTGAGCCTGGTCAAACGTCGTGGCCGCGTGCTCGAAATCAGCGGCACGGGCAAGCGCCGCGTCGAATTCGATCTGATCGACTTCTATCACAACGAGACGCAATTGCTCGGCGTGGACAGCGCGAAGCTCGGCGTCGCGGAATCGGCGCCGTTGATGACGGCGCTAGTCGACGGCTTCGAAACCGGCAAGCTGAGCGGCCCGGCAATCGCACAGACATTCCCGCTCGAACGCGCTCGCGAAGCCTACGAGGCCGTGGCCGCCGGCACACGCGGCCGGGTCGTCATCGCAATGTGATCGCCATCGCGACCGGCGGGCGTGGCAGCCCGCCTCTCACCTGGATAGAACAGTCATGAAAGCGTATTTGATCTCGCTGGCCGCCGGTGTGCTGGTCGGCCTCCTCTACAGCGTGATGGACGTGAAGTCGCCCGCGCCGCCGACCGTCGCGCTGGTCGGGCTGCTCGGCATGCTCGGCGGCGAACATATGATTCCGTTGGTGCGGACGTGGCTGGCGTCGGGCATTCATTGACTCACATCTTGCGGCCGCGCCCCGCTCGCGTTGAGTTGCGCGTGGTTTTCGAATAAAACGCCGCCGCGGCCGCGTCTCCCAGAGGCAACTTCTCCGTCCCCCTGCGTCACACGCTAAGATTGAGCCCGACGGCCTCGTGCGTCGCCCGCGCACGACAAGAAAAGCTTTGCCTCGGAGAATCAGATGCCTGAAGAATATGAAGTGCATGGTCCGCACGACCATGCCGTGGAACATGCCGGTCATCACGACGCGGATCCCTTTGCGAGCCGCATGG
This sequence comes from Paraburkholderia sp. BL18I3N2, assembly GCF_003001875.1. Classification (NCBI taxonomy): domain Bacteria; kingdom Pseudomonadati; phylum Pseudomonadota; class Betaproteobacteria; order Burkholderiales; family Burkholderiaceae; genus Paraburkholderia; species Paraburkholderia sp. BL18I3N2. The sequence goes on along the minus strand of NZ_PVNC01000001.1, from coordinate 271,245 downwards.
CCGTGATCACGGCCATTCTCGCGACGATCGGCGCGCTGTGCGCGTACCAGAGCGGCAACAGCGAAAATCTCGCGCTGTACTACAAGAACGAAGCCGCCATCAAAAAGACCGAAGCGTCGAACCAGTGGAACTACTACCAGGCGAAGGGCGAGAAGCAAAATCTCGCCGAACTCGGCGCGGCGCTGTCCGCCGGCAACACGGACGCGCATGCGAAATTTCTCGCCGACGTCGACAAATACAAGCAGCAGAAAGAGCCGATCCGCGCGAAGGCCGAAGCGATCGAAAAGGAAGTCGTCGATAACGACGCCCGCAGCGAAGCGTTGCTGCACGGCCATCATCGCTGGGCACAGGCCACCACGCTGATTCAGGTGGCGATCGCTCTGTGCGCGATCACGTTGCTGACGCGCAAGAAATGGCTGCGCAATCTCTCGTTCGTCGTGGCTGGCGCGGGCGTGATCACCGGCGCGCTGGCGCTCTTCTCGGCTTGATGAGCGAAGCGGCGTGCGCCGGGTAGTGCGCCGCACGCCGCGAATGAAGGAGTACAGCGTGGTTGACGGATCCGCGGTTCTTGGCGTTTTTTCTGTGTATGTGGCCGGCGTGGTGATTCCCGGGCCGAACTTCGTTGCGGTCGCGCACAAGGCTGCGTCGGCGACGCGCGTCGAAGCACTCGCGATGGTCGGCGGCATCGTGCTGGTCAATCTGTTCTGGGCAAGCTGCGCGATTCTCGGCGTCGGCATCGTGTTCACGGCTTTTCCATGGCTCGCATTGGCGGTGAAGCTGGCCGGCGCCGGCTATCTCATCTGGTTCGGCGGACGCCTGATCGTCAACGCGTCGGCGGGCAAACCGGCCGCCAGCGTGAATGCCACGGCGGGCGGTTTCCGGCAAGCGTTCGCGCAAGGCTTCGCGACCAACATCGCGAATCCAAAGTCGATGGCGTTTTTCGCCGCCGTGTTCTCGTCCGCCGCGCCGGCGCATGTCAGCGTCGGCACGTTTGTGGCGATGCTCGGCATGGTGTGCGTGGTCGCGAGCAGTTGGTACGGATTCGTCGCGCTGACCTTGTCGCATGAGCGTATTGCGATCGCGTACCGGAGCTGGAAGGCGTGGATCGACCGCGTATGCGGCGGGTTGATCGTCGCGCTAGGCGTGCGTCAGTTGATCCGGTAGCGGTTATAACGTTTAACGCGCTGCGCTCAATGCGCCATACCGTGCGCGCGTTCGAGCAGCAACTCGCGCTCGCGCGCATTGCGCGTCATCCCAGCGGCCCGTTCAAATTCGGCGCGTGCTTCTTCCACGCGTCCGAGCTTCGCCAGTAGATCGCCGCGTACGCTCGGCAGCCAGTGATAGTTCGCCAGCGCGGCGTCGCTAGCCAGTGCATCGACGATCTCCAAACCGGCCGCCGGACCGAACGCCATGCCGACCGCCACCGCGCGGTTCAACTCGACCACCGGCGACGGCGCCACTTGCGACAGCGCGTCATATAACGCGACGATCTGCGCCCAGTCGGTATCTTCTGCGCGACGCGCACGGGCGTGACATGCGGCGAGCGCTGCCTGCAACGCGTACGGGCCGCTCGCGCCGCCCAGCGCATGCGCGCTGTTGAGCGCAGCCAGTCCGCGACGGATCAGAAGCGGATCCCAGCGGCTGCGATCCTGATCGAGCAGAAGCACCGGACGGCCTTGCGCATCCGTGCGCGCATGCGTGCGCGAGGCCTGAATCTCCATCAGCGCGACGAGCCCATGCACTTCGCTTTCGTCGGGCACGAGACCGCTCAGCACGCGGCCAAGCCGCAGCGCTTCCTCGCAGAGCGCCGGGCGCATCCAGTCGTCTCCGGCCGTGGCCGAATAGCCTTCGTTGAAAATCAGATAGATGACCTGCAGCACCGAAGCGAGCCGCGGCGCGCGTGCGTCCGCTTGCGGCACCTCGAACGGCACCTTGGCCGCCGACAGCGTGCGCTTGGCCCGCACGATGCGCTGTGCGACGGTCGGCTCCGGCACCAGAAACGCGCGCGCGATTTCGTCCGTGGTGAGGCCGCCGAGCAGGCGCAGCGTGAGCGCGACGCGCGCATCGGTCGACAACACCGGGTGGCACGCGGTGAATACGAGCCGCAGCAGATCGTCGCCGATATCGTCGGCGCGGGCGGCATCGAGGGCATCGACGAAATCGGGCACGAGATGCGCCTCCATCGCGTCGAGATCGTGACCTAGCTCCTGACGCTTGCGGGCATGCAGCGCTTCCTGCCGCAGGCGGTCGAGGGCACGGTTCTTTGCGGTCGCCATCAGCCATGCTCCCGGGTTGTCGGGCACGCCCGCGTCGGGCCAATGTTCGAGCGCGGACACCAGCGCGTCTTGCGCCAGTTCCTCGGCGAGCCCGACGTCGCGCACGATCCGCGCGACGTGGGCGATGACCTTGGCGGATTCGATCCGCCAGACTGCCTCGATGGCACGGTGGGTGGCTGCCGTGGTCACAGCTTCAGCCCGCCGCCTTGCCGTTCGGGTCCATGTAAATGAGCTCCCAGATGTGGCCGTCGATATCCTCGAAGCCGTGCCCATACATGAAGCCGTAGTCCTGCGGCGCTCGCGGTACGGTGCCGCCGGCGGCGAGCGCTTTGGCGACCAGCGCATCCACCTCCGCCCGGCTTTCGCACGACAGGCCCACCAGCGCTTCCGTGCTTTCCTTCGGATCGCACAGCGACTTGCGCGTGAACGACTTGAACAGGTCCTTGACCAGCAGCATCGCGTAGATGTTATCGCCGAGGATCAGACACGCCGCCTGTTCGTTTGTGAATTGTGGTTCAAAGCTCAAACCGATCGCGCTGAAGAAGGCTTTCGATCGTTCGAGATTATCGACCGCGAGATTGACGTAGATCTGCTTATGCATGACGAAGTCCAATGATCGGTTGTGGACAGGGCGCGGCGGGAACGCCCTGCGCCGTGTTCAACTCGCCTCGGCGAGCGTTTTCAGATTGTTCAGGCCGTCCTCGAAATCCTTGCCGACCATTTTGTCCATGCTGAAGAAAACCTGAATCAGCTTCGACATGAACGGCGCGGGTCCATGCATCGCCCAGGTCACTTCAGTCGCGCCCGCTTCAGGCTTCAACGTGAATTCGGCCATGTTGTGCGCTTCGAACGGCTTCAAAAAATCGAGGTTGAGCGTCACGCTCGAGGGCACGGCCGTATCGACGATCTCCATTTGCCCCACGCCGACCTTTTCGCTTTGCCACGCGTAACGCGCGCCCTTGCCGCTCGGCGTGCCGCTATACGTGCCTTGGGTCGCGGGGTCTTTACGCAAGAACGGATTCCACAAATTGAATTGATGGAGATTGTCGATCAGCGAGTAAATCCGCTCCGGCGGCGCCTGGATGCGCACGCTGCGTTCGATGCGAAAGCTGCCGGGCCGGGTCGCCGCGTAGGCCAGCAACAGGCCCACGGCCGCGACCACGGCGATCAGTATGGTCTTGAGCATGATGAATCCCTTCGATAGAGCCGGAGCGGCGCGCGCTTTGCGTTTGCGCTTCAGCGTTTGCCGGCGTCCAGTTCGCGGAACCGCTCCAACTCCGCGCCGGGTTCGAAGTCGTCGAATTCGAACAGTTGACGCACCTCGATTTCGCCGTCCGCCTGGTCACCGAAGGGCGGCGGAAAGCGCCGCGCCCATTCCATGGCTTCTTCACGCGAGCGCACCTGGATCAGCGTGTAGCCGGCAATCAGTTCTTTGGTTTCTGGAAACGGCCCGTCGACCACCGAGCGCTTGCCGCCGCTGTAGCGAATGCGCCAGCCTTTCGAACTCGGTTGCAGGCCGGTGGCGTCGAGCAGCACGCCGGCTTTGGCCAATTCTTCGTGATACGCGCCCATCGCGGCCATCAGGGACGCGTCCGGCATCTCGCCGGCTTCGCTGGCAGCGGTCGCTTTTACGAGGATCATGAATCGCATCGCCGTGAATCCTTATCGTTGTATGAGGGAGAGCCGCGCCCGTGGCTGGCTTCTTTACTCACACGACGAACAACGCGCGGCCGGATCGACACACTTGCCGATCCGCCAGGGAAAACCCCGAAACCACATGCCGTCGATGCGCGAATCGGCTAGAGGAAACAGGGGCCGAGCTTGCGGACCTCGACCGTGCACCACGTTGCGGCCGGGCAGGCTTCGGCAATCGCCACGGCTTCTTCACGCGTCTCGACATTGAGAAGGAAGAACCCGCCGACCATTTCCTTGGCTTCGGCGAACGGGCCGTCGAGCAATTTCGGCTGACCGTCGCGCACCTGTACGCGCACGGCGTCGTTCAAGGACGTGAGCGATTCGACCGCGACCAGTTTGCCGCGCGCTTTGAGATCGGCGGAGAAGCGGACCATCTGATCGTAGACTTCGCGGCCCGCGGCTTCGCCGCGTTCAATGCGTTGATTCGGGGGTTCGACGATAAGCAGCATATAAGACATGGCGTCTCCGATTTTGATCGCGCCGCGGATGTGAACGCCCTGGAGGCGTATCAAGGCAAAAACGCGCGTGCGGTGGGCTGGCGAGAGGCAGTCTAACAAGCATGAAAGCCTCCGGCAAACCTGATCCGGCATTGGCGCGGCGGCCCATTGGACGTTTTACGGAGACTCGTAATATCCGCGCGTATGGGGAGATTTTTTATTGGGCGGTACTGTAGCGCTGCCTTAAAGCATTTCGACGGCACACGACGATTAGCGCCGTTCTCTTGCTACGTCGCCGCGGTTGAATGAAAAAAACGCCCCACGGGGCGTTTCATTTGCGCGTATGAAAAAGGAGAAACGCGTGCGGTCGGCTTAGACCGTAGCTTCCGCAATCGCCTGCACCTGCGCGGACCTCATCAATCCTTCGATCATTCGCGCTTCCGCGCTCGCGATCTCGCTCAGCGATGCCACGGACAGTTGTCCGTCGAGAATCGCCAACGCCGTGCACAAACGGGCGTATTCGCCGTCTTGCAATACCCACGCGCCTTCGTCGTGTTCACGCATATCGAGCTGCACCATCGCGGCGTGTGCGTTTTCGATGTCGGACAGAACGTCTTCGCCGAGGCCAAGGCGCGCAAGTTCCTGCGACACCAGCAAATGCCGGCTCAACGTCATATGCAGATTCCGCGAGCCGTGGCCGTGCCGGAATGCATCGAGGGCGGTATAGCACTGCAGGAGCATCGCCGACGTAACCGGCTCATGAGCGGTGCGGCTATAGGTCAGCGCGCGCAACAACGGGGACATGGCCGACTGGTTGTGCTTGCGGACTCGCGATTTACTGGACATATCGGTTGAACCTCCTTCTCTAACTCTCGGCTTCGCCACCGAATTCTTTTGCTCCGGTGGCAAACGCCGCCGATACGCCGGCGGCTTGACAGGCCCTGATGTGAGTCTGTGCAGCCATCATGGCAAGCAACTATTAAGACAGACTTAAACGGACTTCAAGTCCGGTTTGTACGCAGCATCTCACACTACGCAACCCGCCGGTTGTTCGATTCCGCCAAAAGCGTGGCGCGCAGCGCGACGTTGGGATATCGGTTCGAACTTGCCGATTACAAGTCGCGTCGCGTGTCACGACGAAAAAAAACCCTGTTCCCGCGAGGGAACAGGGCCTGACAGGATGAAACAGTCGAACTCGCGCGTGGATGCTCGCCGACATATAACCACCGCAAACTCGCAAAGCTGTTGTTACTTGAACTACACCTGCTGAAGCTGTGTTGCCTGGACTGCCACTGCAAATAAAACCGTGCTGCGTGAAATACCACGACAAATAAAAAGGTGCTGCCGATACTGCTGCTGCAAAATCATTCGTTTCAGAACTGCACACTGCAATCACAGTCGGGTCCTTCGCCTTCAACATCGCCTGACTGCAACCCCCTGCTGATTCACGCGCAAATTACGTGGATCGCGCGCCGTTTGCATTGCTTCTACTACCTACTGCTTTACTGCCCTGCCGCGTTCGACAACCACGGCAAACTGCCATCAACGGTACGGTTCAAAACAACGCGGGGGGAAGACCGCGTCGATGGGGCTCGGTGATTTGTCGCTCCATGGAAAACAGTGTATTCCGGCACGTGCGAATGCAATTGGGCGAAGCGAAGGGATTTGGCAGGCCAGTTTGGCGGATCGGTGTAACAGGCCGGTTTCGGCAGAGGTGAGCGGCGGACAGCCTGCGCCGTCGCTGCAAAACATGCGGTTATCGAGCGGGCCGGATCGTCGTCGACGACCTCGGCTGCACAGCCGAGAAATGCGCGGATCGGAATGGCAACGACGCGAGCGACGGCACCGTCACCGTCGCTCGCCGATCTTTGCGCATGTGAGCTTGCACGACGCGCAGCGTGATCTCTTCAACCGCGTGCAACGAAATCGCTGATCGTCAGCAGCACTTTTTCGCCCGGACGCGCCAGCAGTTTTCTTTCCGCTACAGCGGTGATGCGTTTGCGGCCGTCGGCAAACGTCTTCAGGACACGTTCCTCGCCCGCGCCGCGTTGCAGCCAGAAGTGCTGCTCCAGGGCCTCACGCGTGACGGCGCACTCGAGGTCCCGGCCTCGCGTCGAAAGCTGGAAAATCACCGTGCGTCCGTCTGCCGAGACGCTTGGTTCAAATTCGATAATCTCCATGGCCCACCTCGCAAAGTTCGTTAAACCGCTCGCCGTGTTGAACGAACGACACCGAAAAAAACTGAATACAGATGCGAAACACGCGTCGAGTTCTTTCGACTGATCAATGCACGCTATCGCGCCACGGCCAGGCTCACTGTGCGCTGGACCACTGTCGGTTGGCGGAAGCATGCGCGCCGGACCAGCGCGGACGTTTCGCGCGGAACTCGTGCAGCAGCGCATTCAACCCTTCCGTCATGGCTTGCGTACCGCGCCGCACGCCTCGCGACGCGGACGACAGCGCGAACCAGGAATGCGGCGGCCGAAGCTCGTGGCACATGCCGCGCGCATCGGCAAAGCGCAGACAACCGGTGTCGGGATAAAAGACGAGCGTGATCGCGTCGCCGTCGACCCCGTGCGTGACCGTAAGTGGTTTCGTATTCAGCATTTTCGTTGTTCTGCCAGGTTGGCGTCGTTCATCGGCGGTTCGACCTTCAAACCCGCACGCGCCAGCAATTCGCGAGTGAGGCAAAAGCAAAGCGCATGCCAATGAACGAAAAACGTGTCGTGCGAATAGCGGCGAACACAACGCGAATAGTCCGCACCAGGCCGCCAGCACACCGCAAACGCCGAGCGCGCCTGAAGCAACGCACGCGGTAACGCACCAATCCGTCGCAGCACAGACCCTATGACGACGGCATCGGCACGACCGGCGACTGGCAAATTCGAGAGCCACAAACATAACCGCGTGGTAAAAAAGCGCTGCTGGCGCGACAATTCACGACCATTCTTACTGGCCGCCGGCACGCCGAAAACGCTACCAACATGTCCGTTCAAGAACCTGTCTTCACCCTGCGCCCGGCATTGGACACGGACGAGGCCTTTCTATTCGAGCTGCGCAAGGCGACCATGACGGAGCACCTGGCGCGCGTCGGCGAACCGTCGGACGATACCGAGCATCGCGCGCGTCTGCTGCATCGTTATGACACAGCCCGCGTGATTTGCATCGACGGCGCGCCCGCCGGTTTGCTCAAAGCGCATCGCACCGACGCCGAGTGGGTCGTCGTGCAATTGCAGATCGCGCCTGCGCTGCAAGGGCGCGGTATCGGCGAACGCGCGCTGCACACGGTGTTGCGCGCCGCGCAGGCCGACGCACTGCCGGTGACCCTCAAGGTACTCAAAGGCAATCCCGCGCAGCGCCTTTACGAGCGCCTCGGCTTCGAGATCGTCGGCGAAGATGAGAGACAGTTTCACATGAGGCGCACGCCGCGCGCGTCGGCGGAAATTGAAGCAGAATGAATGTCGGATAAAGACAGATACGCAACGGACTTGATATGACCTTTCGCGACATCTCCGCCATCACGAGCTGGCACGCCCACGTGTATTTCGACGCGGGCAGCCGCGACGCCGCATGGACTTTCCGCGAGCAGATCGACGCGCACTGGGGCGACGCACTGCAACTGGGCCGCTTTCACGAGCGCGCGGTCGGACCGCATCCCATGTGGTCGTATCAGCTCGCGTTCACGCAATCGCAGTTCGCCGACGTGGTCGGCTGGCTCACGCTCAATCACGGCGCGCTGGATATCTTCCTGCACCCCAATACCGGCGATGCGTTACGCGATCATCGCGACGCAGCCGTATGGATCGGCCATTCGTACGAACTGGTGCTGAGCGCGTTAAGTTGACCGCATGTAAGTGCGGCGCGCGACAAACCGGAGCGCGCGCCGCCTCTTGCCATTCACATATTCGAGTACGAACTGCACCAGCCGCGGGCGGCGACTTGCTTGTCGCCGAACAGCGTGCATCCGCCGTATGCGTCGTTGGCTTTGCCCTGGAACAGCGAGCAGTTGGCACAGCTTTGTCCGGCGGCGTAGCCCGGAAACTTCGCTTTGTCGACCTTGGACGCGTCCTCTTTATAGCCGACGGCTTGGGCCTTCGGATCGGATTCGCTGAGTGTATTTGCCGTGTCGGCGAAGGCGCCACGGGTGAGCATGAGCGCGGAGCCCGCGCTCACGCCCAGCAGCAGAAAATGGCGACGCGATGTTTTCATATGGGTCCGATGGAAAGTGGGGACTTGCCTCGATTGCGATCAAGCGCCGTCAATCGAGAAATCGCGTGAACCGTTCGACTGGTTCGCGCTCGGTGCGCAACGTGTTGACCAAAGCGTTTTCGTCGGCGAAACCGAGTGACATGCCGCACACCAGTTGCTCTTCAGGCGACAAGCCGAGCTGCTCAGCAATCACCCGATGAAACGGCGTAAACGCGACTTGCGGACACGTATCGAGACCCCGCCCGCGCGCGGCCGTCATGATCGCCTGCAGGAACATGCCGTAGTCGAGCCAACTGCCGCGCTCCATCACCCGGTCGATGGTGAAGAACAAGCCCACCGGCGCGCCGAAGAAGCGATAGTTTTGCGCGTGCTGCTCGTGCATGCGCGCCTTGTCGCCCTTTTCGATGCCGAGCAAACCATACAGATCCCAGCCGATTTTGCGGCGCCGGTCGATGTACGGCGACACCCATCGATGCGGATAGTACGGATACTCCTCCTGGTACAGCGCGTCGCGTTGCGGGTGGTCGTAAGCGTCGAGCAAGGCCTGCGAGAGACGCGCCAGCGACTTGCCCGTCACCACGCAGACCTTCCACGGCTGCGTATTGGTGCCCGACGGCGCGCGGCTGGCGGCTTCAAGAATGGCTTCGATATCGGCGCGCGGCACCGGCGTGGGCAGAAAGGCGCGAATCGAACGCCGCGTGAGGAGCGCGGCGTCGACGTTGTTGACGGGTGTGGTCATCGGCGAATTCCGGTGGAACCAGCAGTTGTGGCGGTCTCCGGGAATTCTAGCGCGAGCGCGCACTTTCCCGCTGGCGCGCCGGCAACGCCGGCCGCGCGCAGCGCGGTTTAGCGCAGTGGCGTTTTCAGCGCATCGATGAGATCGAGCGGATCGTAGGGCTTGCGCAGCAGCATCGCGTGCGGCAAGACCGCGCGCTGCGCCGGCGTCAGCACGAGGTCGTAGCCGGTCAGAAAGATCACGCGCAGATCAGGCCGCTCGCGACATACGTCGAGCGCCAGATCGATGCCCGACTTACCCGCCAGCCCCACGTCGGTCAACATCACGCTGATCGCGTGTTCGCTGAGAATCTGCTTGGCATCATGCTCGCCTTCGGCCTCCAGAATGTCGAAGTCGAACGTGCGCAGCAATTCGGCAGTGCTCACACGAATCAGTTCGTCGTCTTCCACCAGCAGAATCCGCGGCCGCGTTTGAGTGACGAAACTATCGGCGCCATCCGGCGTCATGGGTGGATCGATCTCGAGAAGATGCTGCTCGGCCGCGGCGATTTCGGCTGCCTGCGGATTCTGCGCTTGCAGTACGTAGCGCACCTTGCGCGCCAACGCTTCGTGCGTATAGGGCTTGCTGAGCAATTCGATGCCTTCATCGAGCCGCCCTGAATGCACGATCGCGTTGTCCGTGTAGCCCGACGTGAACAGCACCGCGATCGCCGGCAACCGCTCGCGCGCCTTGCGGGCGAGTTCGGTGCTGCGCAACGGGCCGGGCATCACCACATCGGTAAACAGCATGTCGATCGGCACGCCACTTTCGACGATCGCCAGCGCGCTTTGCGCGTCTTTCGCTTTCAGCACGCGGTAGCCGAGATCGGAGAGCATTTCGACCACGGTCGTGCGCACTTCCTCGTCGTCTTCGACCGCGAGAATCGTTTCCGTGCCGCCCTTGGCGGGACCGGCTTCGATATTCGTTTCGAGGTCTTCTTCCTGACGCACCCGCGGCAGATAGATGCGGATCGTGGTGCCGTGGCCTTCTTCGCTGTAGATCTTCACATGGCCGCCGGATTGCTTGACGAAGCCATACACCATGCTCAAGCCGAGGCCCGTGCCCTGGCCTTCGGCCTTGGTCGTGAAGAACGGTTCGAACACGCGCTCGCGCACTTCCGGCGACATGCCGGCGCCCGTGTCGGTGACCGCCAGCATCACGTACTGGCCCGGCGTGACCTCCGCGTTGCGTTTGGCATAGGCGTCATCGAGCGCGGCGTTGCCGGCTTCGATCGTGAGCTTGCCGTGGCCGTTCATGGCGTCGCGCGCGTTGATTGCCAGATTCAGCAGCGCGTTCTCGACCTGGAACGGATCGACCAGCGTATTCCACAAGCCGCCCGACACGATCGTTTCGATTTCGACGCCGTCGCCGAGCGCGCGTCTCAGCATGTCGTCGAGACCGCGCACGAAGCGGCCGAGATTGACGACCTTCGGCGCGAGCGGCTGACGCCGCCCGAACGCGAGCAGTTGCGAGGCGAGGTTCGCGCCGCGCGCGACGCCCGCCAGCGCATTGCGCACGCGCTGCTCGGGCTTCTCCGAACCCGCGACGTCTTTCGCCAGCAGCTGCAGATTGCCGCCGATCACTTGCAGCAGGTTGTTGAAGTCGTGCGCGACGCCGCCCGTGAGCTTGCCGATCGCTTCCATCTTTTGCGCCATGCGCAGCGCTTCTTCGGCGTGCCGCAGCGCTTCGGTGGTTTCCTTATCAGCGGTGACGTCGCGGCCCACGCCGTGAATGCGCGCCGTGTCGGGATCGAGCGCGAGTGTCCACGCGACCCAGCGCCACGTGCCGTCGATCCGCTTGAAGCGGTTTTCGTAACGCACCGGCACGCCCGTTCTGCGCAGTTCGGCCAGGTGCGTGCGGACCGTCTCTAGGTCATCGGGATGAACCAGATCGACATAGGAACGCGACATGAGCCAATGCACGTTATGACCGAGCGCCGTACTCCACGATGGACTCACACGCTGCAAGCGGCCCTCGATATCGGCCACGACCAGCAGATCCTCGCTCAGCTCCCACAGACGGTCGCGGTCCGCCACCGTTTCGATCACGCGGCGCTCCAGCGTTTCGTTCAGATCGCGCAATGCGCTTTGCGCCTTGGTGCGCTCGGCGATTTCGGTTTGCGCCGCCTGATACAGGCGCGCGTTGTCGATGGCGATCGCCGCCTGCGCCGCGATGCCGGCCACGATCCGCTCGGCGCGCTCGGTGAACACGCCGGGCTCCGGGTGACCGAAGAACAGGCCGCCGACCACTTCGCCGCCGCGCGATTGCACCGGCGCGGCCAGATAGCTGCGCACCTTCAGATGACCGTCCGGCATGCCACGATGCGGCGCGTTGTGGCCATAGCGCGGATCCTGCGTGATGTCGTCGACGCGCACGATGCCTTCGCCCTCGAACGTCGGCGCGAACACCGCCGTGTTGCGCGGCATGGGAAACCGCTCGAACGCTTCCTTCGGCACGCCGGAAAGCGTGTACAGCATGTAGCTGCCGCCCTTCTGGTCGAGCACGTTGTAGAAGAACGAGCCGAACGCGGCGCCTGTCAATTCGGTAGCCGCGTCAGTCACGATCTGCACCGCGCGCTTCAGATCGAGTTCGGCCGCCACCGTGGAACCGACGCGGTTGAGGATCTCCAGCGTGCGCGATTCCTCGCGCAGCTTCATCTCGGTCTCGCGACGCAAGCGCGCGAGTTGCAGGTTGCCCGACACGCGGGCCAGCAGTTCGCGCGCGGAGAAGGGCTTGGTCAGATAGTCGTCGGCGCCATGCTCGATCCCGTCGACGCGCGCTTCCTCACCCGCGCGGGCCGACAGCATCAGCACCGGCGTGTCGCGCAAATCCGGATCGGCGCGCAGTGCGCGCAGCAGGCCGAAGCCGTCGAGGCGCGGCATCATCACGTCGGAGAGCACCAGATCGGGCGGCTCCGCGCGCGCGGCTTCGAGCGCCGCCTGACCGTCGCTCGCGAGCCGCACGTCGTGGCCCGCCGCCCGCAATATGCGGCTCATGTACTCACGCAAGTCCGCATTGTCGTCGACGACCAGCAGCCGCGCGGCGGCGGCCGGCGCAGCCTCGGGCGACGTCTCGCCGGCCGAGGCCGTTTCGATCGACGCGCCGTCCACGATCTCGTTCTCCGGACTCCAGCGCAACGCGGCATCGACATAGCTGCGCGCGTGCTTGCTCATGGTGGCATGCACGCCTGTGTCCTCGCGCTGGGACGGCACGGCACCGCGCGGCAGCGAAACGGTAAAGCACGCGCCTTCGCCGAGCACACTGTCGACCCGCACGGTACCGCCGTGCAGCTTCACCAGTTCCTGCACCATCGCGAGCCCGATGCCGCTGCCTTCGACCGAGCGCCCCGGTGCGCCCGCCACGCGATGAAAGCGCTCAAAGAGACGCGGCACTTCTTCTTCCGCGACACCGATGCCGCTATCCGTCACGCTGACCTCGACGCCGCCTGTGACCGCGCGCACCGCGACCCGGATCGTGCCGAAGAACGTGAACTTGTACGCGTTCGACAGCAGGTTCATCACGACCTTTTCCCACATGTCGCGGTCAAGCTGCACGACCACGGGCGTAGCCGGAATCTCCACGTCGAGGCGCAGGCCGGCCGCCTCGATCGCGGACTGGAACAGCGACGCGAGTTCGGCCGTGAAGGACGCGATGTCGGTGGGCTGCGTGTGAATCTCGATGCGCCCCGCCTCGATCCGCGAGAAATCCAGCAACGCGTTGACGAGTTTGAGCAGGCGCAAGCCATTGCGATGCGTGATTTCGATCAGCGCGCGGTCGTCGATATCGCTGCGTGTCTGCGCGTTATCACCGTTCGCGGCTGGCTGCGGCCTGGCGAGCAGTTCTTCGAGCGGGCCGAGCATCAGCGTCAACGGCGTGCGGAATTCATGGCTGATGTTGGAGAAGAACGTGGTCTTCGCCCGATCGATTTCGGCCAGCGCCTCCGCACGCCGCCGCTCTTCTTCATACGCCTGCGCGTAGCCGATCGCCGCGCCGATCTGGCCGGCAACCAGGTTCAGGAAGCTGCGGTAGGCGTCGTCGAGAAGGCGGCAAGGATTCAGGCCGGCGATCAGCAGCACTGTTTGCGTCGACTCGCTGCCGGCCGACACCGGCAGGATGACCGCCTGCTCCGGCGCGAGATGCCACGGACCGCTCGGCAATGCGGTGCCGAAACGCCGCGTCAAGTCGCGCACGATCTGCGGCGCCTGGATATCGAGGACGTCGGCGATCGGCCAGAGCGATTCACCGACGCGCATCGTCTGCGGCGCCGCCGGATGGCCCGGCTCGATACCGCACGCGCCGACCAGTGTGACCGTGTCGCTGCCGGGTTCGGCTGCGTAAAGCAAGGCGAAGGGCAGGTCTTGCGGATTCGCCTGCAACGCACGCGCGCTGAGTTCGCAGGCCTCGCACCAGTCGCGGCCGTCCGGACTCACCGCCGCCAGTTCCTTCAATAACGCCAGTTGCCGTTCGCCGACCACCTGCGCCGTGTCGTCGCTGTTGGCGCAGATGATCCCGCCCGGTTCGCCGTCCTCGCCGGGAATGGGGCTGTACGAGAAGGTGTAATACGTCTCCTCCGGAAAGCCGTTGCGCTCCATGATGAGCAGCTTCTGTTCGACGAAGATGCCCTCGGCGCCCGCCAGCGCCGTATCCAGAAGTGGCTCGATGTCAGTCCAGATTTCTCGCCACACGACGCGGGTCGGTTGACCAAGCGCGACCGGATGCTTGCCGCCGATGATCGATTTATACGGGTCGTTGTAAAAATAGAGCAGCTCGTCGCCCCAGCCGATCCAAAGCGGCTGACGCGACGTGAGCATGATGCGGATCGCGATCTTCAGGCCTTGTGGCCAGGTGTCGGGAGCGCCGAGCGCTGTCTGCGTCCAGTCGTAGGCGCGGATCAGCGCGCCCAGTTCGCCGCCGCCGGCAAGGAAGGACGGCGCGGCCGAGCCGGCGGGCGATGCATCCGACATGAAGCGGTCCGGCTCTTTCAACGCGATCTCCTCGACGCGGCGGGTCATATTCGTGCGGACCGCTATTGCAAATGCGGTGCCTGATACGACGGATGGCTAACGATCACCACGCAATTAATGTAGCGCGATTCTCGCACGTAGCGGTGTGCCGGCGGAAGGTGAGACGACGCGCCGAAAGCCCAAGCAGCAGGCTTTTCGCGGCGTGAGACTGGATGTTACGCGGAGGCTTGGGCAGAGTCGACGAGACGCCGCGAAATGAAACCGAACCGCAGGTAAAACGTACCTTGACGCAATGGGTGCGGAGAGGCAATTTTCCCGATCGCCACGCCTTTGGCGCGCGACCGGATTTCTTCGATCACTGCGGGTTTGCAATGTATTACAGCAGACCCACGCAGACCGCGGCGACGATCGAGCCCAGCACCAACACCGCGCCGATGGTTTTGCGTTTGTTCAACTCGGTCCAGAGCAGAACGCCGGTGAGCGACAGCAAGATGATGCTGCCTGCGAGCGTATCGATCAGCAGCACCCAGCCGACGCTCAGGCCCACGCCCTTGTGCAGGTTCGTCAGCATGGCGAGAAACGTGTTCTCGCTGCGCTTGACCGTCACATAGCCGTTGCCCACCCAGTACTCGGCGGACGTGTTCTCATGCGGTGACGCGAAATTGAGCTGCCAGTGCTCCGGCTGGACGACACTACGCTCGCCCCACGCCACCGGGTGAGCCGGCTCTTTCTGCACGCGCCCGGGCATGCCCGCCAGTTTCAGTTCGTGCTTGAGCCACATGCCCAACTCACGCGGCGTTTCCGGCGCGGGTTGCGGCAACGGCACCTGCAGCATTGCCACTTGCGGCTCGCCGGTCGACACTTTGAGCGGTCCGCCGCGATGGTTCAGCAGGAACCCCGTGGTGCCGAACAACAAACCCAACGCCGCGCCCCACAAGCCGACCCAGCCATGCACCTTGCGCAGCCATTTGACGAAGGTGGCGCGGCGCGAACGCTGCTGCCGCGCTTTCAATTCGTCGTTGTCGAGCCGCTGCGGCTCGCGCGTCGTTCGGTCGATGCCCGCGGGCGCTTGAATATCGATTGCCTCGGGTACGCTCACGTATCACTCCAGGTTCGCAACAGATTGTGATAGATGCCGACAAGGCTGCGGCGCGCGGTATCGTCGGCGTTACTGGCGTTCAGCCGTTGAATCGCGGTGTCCATGTCGAACAGCATCGCGCGCTGTGTATCGCTGCGCACGAGGCTTTGCACCCAGAAGAAACTTGCGATCCGCGCGCCGCGCGTGACCGGCGTGACCTGATGCAAACTCGTTGCCGGATAGACGATCATGTCGCCGGCCGGCAGTTTGACCTGCTGCACGCCGTACGTGTCTTCGATCACGAGTTCGCCACCGTCGTAGTCGGCGGGATCGGAAATGAACAGCGTCACCGAGACGTCGGTGCGCAGCTTCACGCCATTGGGCAGCACGCGCACGGCTCCGTCGACGTGACTGCCGAACTGCATGCCGCCTTCGTACCGGTTGAACAGCGGCGGATACACCTGGTTCGGCAACACCGCGCTGATGAACAGCGGGTTGCGTTCGATCGAGGCGAGAATCACGTCGCCGAGTTCACGCGCAACCGGCGTGTGCTCGGCGATCTGCTGATTGCGTTTGACGGGCGCACCCTGATAACCGGCGGTCGCGCGGCCGTCGACCCAGGCGTCGCCGGCCTGGTCGAGCCGCTCGCGCACGAGCCGCAACTGCTCGGCGTTCAGTACGTTCGGTATGTGCAGCAACATGGTGTTTCCTCTTTGCGTCGGCTTGCCGTCTTGGAAAACGGCAAGCCTAACGCATCCGTTCAACGCGTATCAAAAGCGGTAGTCGAACGTCGCCAGCAAAGTGCGGCCGATACCCGGCACGGAACGGCCGCCGTCGGACGGGATCAGCGCGTCGTAGTAGTACTTGTTGGTCATGTTCAACAGGTTCAGGCGCACGTCGTATTTCTTCGCGTGATACGCAGCGGTCGCATCCCAGCGCGTGTAGCCCGGCACTTGCACGTAGTTCGTATTCGATGCATAGCGCGGCGACATATACGTCGGACCGCCGCCGATTTCCCAGTGAGGCGTGATCGCGTAGGTGGTCCAGAACGTCAGCGTGTTGCGCGGCGTGTTGGCCGGCACATGCCCTTGCGTACCGTCGCGCGCCTTCAGGATGATGGCGTCCATGTAGGTGTAGCCGCCGAATACTTGCCACTTGTCGGTAATGTGGCCCGTCACGCCGGCCTGGAATCCGTCGACGCGAACGTCGCCGTCGAGCTCGTATTCGGTCGGCGAGACTTGCGTGCGCGCGTTGGTCTTTTCTTCGCGGAAGAACGACGACGTCACCGAGAGATTGCCGCCGAGCAGATCCCATTTGCCGCCGACTTCGTACGACTTGGTCGACTCGGGCGCGAGGTTCTGCGTGAGGTTGGTGACCGTCAGCGCTTCGAGCGACGGGTTGAACGACGTGCCATACGACACGTAGTACGACTGCCAGTCGGTCGGCTGATAGATCACGCCAGCGCGCACGCTGGTGAAGAAGTTGGTTTGCGTCGCATAGCCCGGCTGGCTGATCGTGTTGTGGATCTGCGCCTGGAAGCGATCCCAACGCAATCCGCCGATCACCTTCCACTGCTGGCCGATCGACACGGTATCGTTCACGTACGCGCCGATTTCGTTCGAGCCGGAATCGGCGTAGTTGCCGACCGTGGTGGTCACACCGGCAGGGTTAGAAAGATACGCCGGGTTCACCATCGACACGACCGGCAAGTTGTTGCGGGTTTGCGCCTGGTTCGAATAGCTGTCGTGACCGAGGTCGACGCCGGCAATCAGGTCGTGCTTGATCGGGCCGGTGACGAACTTGTATTGCAGCATCGTGTCGTTGTACAGCGAGTGGTTCTCGATCACACGGTCGTGGCTTTGCAACTTGATGAACAGCTGCGACGGCGACAGCGTCGTGAAATTGCCGTTGCTCAACGCGGGGCTGGTGGCGCGCGGCCCCGTCAACACAGCTTGCGGCGCGGTTTCGCGCGCGTCGGTCATCGAGTGCGAGAACTGCGTCTGGTTCGTCAGGATCAGGTTGTCCGAGAACTTGTGCTTGATCCCGGCCGTGACGGTCTGGATGTCCTGGATCGTGCGGTCGGTGGTCAAGCCGTAGAAGGTGTTCTTCGGCACCGGCGACGGGCGGCCGTTCAACGCCTGCACGCCGTAGTCCGGCATGTCGTAGTTGTGCTGGATCAGCGCGGAGATCGTCACTTCGGTAGGCGTGCCGATGCCGAAGCGCACTTCCGGCGCGATACCGTAGTCCTTGTTCTTCATCTCGTCGCGCGTCGAACCGAGACTTTGGCCGAATGCGTTCAGGCGAATCGCCGAGGTATCCGTCAGCTTGTGGTTCACGTCGACGGTGCTGCGATATTTGGCGTCCGTGCCGATCATGCCCGTGACTTCCGCCGAGTCGTGCAGGTTCGCTTTCTTGCTGACCTGGTTGATCACGCCGCCCGTCGAGCCGCGGCCGAACAGCATCGACGACGGGCCGTACAGCACTTCGAGTTCTTCGAGGTCGAAGGTATCGCGATAGTACTGGTTGCGATCGCGGAAGCCGTCCAGGTAGATGTCGTTCTGTGCGGTGAAACCACGCAGGTTGATGTTGTTGCCGATCTGGCCGCCCTCGGCCGCGCCGATCGTCACGCCCGGTGCATTGCGCAACGCGTCCTGGAACGAAGTGGCGCCTTGCGACTGCAGCACGGCCTTATTGATGACGGTGACGGTCTGCGGAATGTCGCGCAGCGCCGTGGGCGTCTTTGCACCCACCGTCGCACGCTCCGCCTGGAAGTCCTGTTGTTCTGCTTGCGCCGCCACGCCGATGGTGGGCAAGCTGCCGGTGTCGGCTGCGGTGGTTATCGTCGCGTTTGCATTCGCGGCCGGCTGCTGCGAAGTGGTTTGCGGAGCAGTCTGCGCGACCGCCGGAGTCGCAAAAGGAACGGCAAAAGCTAACGCTAACGCAGTCGCAAGCGGCGTGTGGTTGAACATGGGAATTCCCGTCGGAGATGCGTTTGCCGGATTCGCATGTCTGAGACGGAATCGACGGCAAAGTCGCAATTGGCTGGCTGCCGGTCTCGTGCGCACGGCACCGACGACGGGATGGCTGGCTACTGGTTAAATGAGAATCGATATCATTCCATACGCATAAAGGTGCATCAATCGCGACATCGCTTACCCCTAGTAACAGAATTGTTTCTGTTTTTTACGGATGTAGGCTTTTTGTAATTTATATGCGCATCGCCTCGCTCGATCCTTACGTGTTTGTAATATTAAGAGCATTGAAAGGAAAGACTTTCACCGTCGAAAGTAAAAACGACGCCGCCGACAGGCTTTCAACTAAGTAACAATCGGTCGCGCCTGCAGCCCACACTCGATCCCGACTCGGTTTATCCTTTTTGCAACACTGCTTATCGAACTGTTCCGTTCATCCCGGAGTTGACCATGCAATACCGCAAATTCGGCCGTACCGGCCTGACCGTGTCGCGCCTATGTCTCGGCACGATGACTTTCGGCCTGCAGACTGAAGAAGATGTCTCGCATCGCATTCTCGACACGGCGGCGGATGCCGGCGTGAACTTCATCGACACGGCCAACGTGTATCCGCTCGGCGGCACGGAAAACCTTGCCGGCCGCACGGAAGAGATCGTCGGGCGTTGGCTGAAGGGCAAACGCGAGCGCTTCATTCTGGCGACCAAAGCGGTGGGCAAGATGGGGCCGTCGGCGTGGGATCAAGGCGCGTCGCGCAAACATCTGCTGGATGCGATCGACGCCTCGCTGCAACGCCTCGGCACGGATTACGTGGACCTCTACCAGCTCCACTCCGACGACACGAATACACCGCTCGACGAAACGCTCGAGGCGCTCGACGTGGTCGTTCGCTCAGGCAAGGCGCGCTATATCGGCGTGTCGAACTTTCTCGCGTATCGGCTGGCGCGCGCGTTGGGTCGCGCCGATGTGCTGCGCGTGGCGCGCTTCGTCTCCGTGCAGCCTCGCTATAACTTGCTGTTCCGTCAGATCGAGCGTGAATTGTTGCCGCTCGCCGCCGAAGAGCAATTAGCCGTGATGCCGTACAACCCGCTCGCGGGCGGCCTGCTCACGGGCAAGCATCAACTGGATGCCGCGCCCACGTCCGGCCGATTCACCGAAACCGTCGGTAAGGCCGGCGCGATGTATCAGCAACGGTACTGGCACAAACGCGAGTTCGAGACGATCGAGCAATTGAAGGCGATCGTTGCGCCGACCGGCGAATCGTTGACGCGGGTTTCGCTCGCCTGGGTGCTGGCCAATCCGCTCGTCACGTCGGCGATTATCGGCGCGAGCCGCGTCGAGCAATTGAGCGACACGCTCGCGGCGTCC
The DNA here is from genome assembly GCF_003001875.1 of Paraburkholderia sp. BL18I3N2. Classification (NCBI taxonomy): domain Bacteria; kingdom Pseudomonadati; phylum Pseudomonadota; class Betaproteobacteria; order Burkholderiales; family Burkholderiaceae; genus Paraburkholderia; species Paraburkholderia sp. BL18I3N2. The sequence goes on along the minus strand of NZ_PVNC01000001.1, from coordinate 251,474 downwards.
GAACTCGTGCTCGACGAGCAGATCAAGACGCAGCTCGACGAAGCGAGTGTGGAATATCGCTGGGGCGACGCGGCGCGATGAGCTTGTTCAAACGGGCGGCGAAGGCCGCGGCGTTCATCGCCCGTAACGCAGCACCGTGCTCGTCGCCGCAATCACGTGATCCTTGATTGCGGCGAACAACGCGTCCCGCGTCAAACCGGGCGGCAGTGCATCCGGCGGCAGATCGAGCGCATAGACTTGCGCGACGTAGTGATGCGGATTGTCGCCCACAGGCGGGCAGGGTCCCCGATAGCCGGTGGCGCCCGTCTGATTCGTTCCGGCGACGCTGCCGGGCGGCTGGCTGGCGCCGGCGTCGAGCGACGTCGTCGAGGGCGCGACGCCATATAGCACCCAGTGCACGATTCCCAGACCCTTCGCGCCGTCGGGATCGAAAAGGGTCACCGCATAACTCTTCGTGCCGGCGGGCGCGTTGCGCCATTGCAGGGCCGGCGATACATTGCCGCCGCCGCAATTGTTCGCGCTCGCCGCGTGGCTCGAATCCAGCGTGCCGCCGTCGGCCAGTCCCGGCGACGACACCACGAAAACTTCTGCCGCCACGACATGCACCGCGGCAAGCGCCAGCGCGGCGGACACGCCGACCGGTAACAGGCGTCGTGCGACGCCGAAGCGATTGCTGCCAATCATCGTTTCTGACTCCGGCCAAGGTTTAGCGGTGGTTCGACATTACTTGAAGCGGCCCGTCCGCTCATTCGCTTCCGGCAGTTGCCGCGTCTCGCGCACGGAACTCGGATGCCATAGACGCGCGCCGCCTTCGATACCTGCATCGTTCGAAACGGTGGCGACGTTCGCCGGCAGATCGAACGCGAGGCGTGCCGCGTTGCCGCCGCCGATCCACAGCTTGTCGTAGTTCACGAGCGTACTCAGAATCCCGATCACCTTCTCAACGCGCCGGTTCCACCGTTTATTCCCGGCTTTTTGACGCGCCGCGTCGCCGATGTATTCGTCGTACGCCACGCCCTTCTTGCTGACGGGGTGATGCGCCAGCTCCAGATGAGGCATCAACTCGCCGTCGCGGAACATCGCCGTGCCCGCGCCCGTGCCGAGCGTCAGCACGAATTCGAGGCCCTGGCCTTCGATCGCGGCGAAGCCCTGCATCTCGGCGTCGTTGATCATGCGCACCGGCAGGCCGCCCAGGCGCTGCGCCAGCGAATCGGCGAGCGGAATGTCATGCCAGCCTTCCACGCCGAAGTGCGGCGCGGTCAGAATGCGGTTGTTGCGCACCACGCCCGGAAAGCCGATCGACATCAGCGTAGGCGGCTCCTGTTCGACGAGCGGTGCAACCAGCTTTGCCAGCGCGTCCACGAGTTGATCCGGCGTGCACGGATGCGGCGTCGCTACCCGCAGGCGCTCGGTTTTCATGTTGCCGTCCGCGTCGATGATCGCGGCTTTCAAACCCGTGCCGCCGACGTCGATCGCCAGAATCCGCTCAGTGCTGCTTGTCACCTTCGGCTTAGTTGACGGCTTAGTTGACGGCTTACTTGACCGTTTAAGCGCCGCCTTCGCTGGCGCTTTGCTTGCCGTCTTGCCCGGCGTCTTCGTCGCCGTCTTACGTGTCGTCTTGCGTGTCACCACGGTGTCCCCCGATTGTGTTGGTGCGACTCGTCGTTGAATTACTTCTTCTGCAAAGCCTCCCGCTTCAACGGCCGCCACGCGTGACCGTCGCGCGCCAATAGCGCGTCTGCTTCCGCGGGGCCTTCGCTGCCGGCCGCATAGCCATGCACCGGTACAGCGCCACCGGTTTTCGGATGCAGCACGTCGTCCACCGCGCACCAGCTCGTTTCGATGCTGTCGGCGCGCTGAAACAGCGTCTCGTCGCCGAGCATGCAATCGTAGAGCAAGGTTTCATAACCGACGTTGGCGCGTTCCGCGAAGAAGTCGCCATAGTCGAACGACGACTGCACCGCACCGATCTGCATGACCGGCCCCGGTGTTTTCACGTTGAAGTCGAAGCTCGTGCCATGCGCCGGATCGATGCGCAAGGTCAGCACGTTCGGCGTGAGCGCGTCGACGGGTGTGTCGCGGAATAAGCGAAACGGCACCGGCTTCAGTTGCACCGAGATTTCCGTGCGACGCGCGGCCAATCGTTTGCCAGTGCGCAAATAAAACGGCACGCCGGCCCAGCGCCAGTTCTCGACGAACACGCGCGCCGCGGCATAGGTTTCCGTCGTGCTGTTCGGTGCGACGTCCGGCTCTTCGAGGTAGCCGATGCCGGCCGGGCCCTTTTCGTATTGACCGAACACGACGTCGTCCGGCGTCAACGGCTTGATCGCGTCGAAGATTTCGGCCTTCTTGTCGCGCACGGCTTCGGCGTCGAACGAATTGGGTGGTTCCATGGCGACCATGCCGAGCAACTGGAACAGGTGGTTAGGGAGCATGTCGCGGAACGCGCCGGTCTGTTCGTAGAACTTGCCGCGCCCTTCCACACCGATGGTTTCCGCCGCCGTGATCTGCACACTGTCGATATATTCGCGCCGCCACATCGGTTCGAACAGCGCGTTGGCGAAGCGCACCGCGAGAATGCTCTGCACGGTGTCTTTGCCGAGAAAGTGATCGATGCGATACACCTGCTCTTCTTTTGCATACGACAGGATGTGCGCGTTCAGATCTTTCGCGGAAGCGAGATCGGTGCCAAACGGTTTCTCGATCACGATCCGGCGGAAGCCGCCGCCGTCGCCCTCTTTCAGCAGACCCGCTTTGCCGAGATGCTCGACGATCGGTTTGAAGAAGCGCGAGCTGACCGCGAGATAGAAGATCACGTTGCCGCCCGGCGTCTGTTCAAGCTTTTGCTTGAGCTTCGTGAAAGTATCGTCGGTTTCGAATTCGCCGGACATGTATTCGAGGCGTTGCGCGACCCAGTCCCACGCCTTGTCGTCGAGCTTGCCGGCGTGGAAGGTGCTGGCCTTGTCGGCAGCGAACTGTTCGAGCGACTTGTGCAGATCTTCACGCCACGCGTTCGTCTCGCGCTCGCCGTGATTCACGCCGATGATTTTCATTCCATCATCGAGCAGGCCATCCACCGCGAGGTTGTACAGCGCCGGCATCAGCAGCCGCTTGGTCAGGTCGCCGCCGGCGCCGAAGATCACCAGCGTGCACGGTGGCGCGGGCCGCTTGCCGGGCGGCGAGGCCGGCGCTTCCTGCGGACTCGCGCTGACTTTGCAGCTCGGTGGTTGACTGGCGGCGGGACGATCGGCTGCTGGGGTATTCGGTGTAGTCGACATGGGATTCACTTTTGGAAACCAATAGAACGGACGTGGTGGTTCATGAAAGACCACGCTAGAACCCACACAGTTCAAAATCGGCCACGCAACCTGGTCAGCCTGCGACGTTGTATGGCTTGTGTAACCTCATCTCACTCGTTCGCGCCGCCGCTACGCACTACTTCGCCGACGCATGCGCCGGTTCGGCAGCCGGCGCCGCCTCGGCGGGGCATGCCGGCGCCGTGGCTTGCGCCGGAGGTGACGTCGGAATCGGCGCCCGATCCGTTTCGCCCGCCAGCGGCACGTTGCCCGACGCGCTCATCGCGCGCGGCTGCAACAGCAATGCAACCAACCCGGTCCAGCCGGTCTGATGCGAGGCGCCCACGCCGCGCCCGTTGTCGCCATGGAAATACTCATGGAACAGGATCAGGTCGCGTGAACGCGGATCGGCCTGCAATTGCGGATAAGCGCCCATTACCGGACGCTCGCCGTCCCTGTTCTTGAGAAACAGCGTGGTGCAGCGGCGCGCCAATTCGTCCGCAATCTGGCTTAGCGAGAACTTCTCGCCCGAACCGGTCGGATACTCGACTTTGAAATCGTCGCCGTAATAACGGTGAAATTCGTATAGCGATTCGATCAGCAGATAGTTCACCGGCATCCATACCGGACCGCGCCAGTTCGAATTGCCGCCGAACACACGGGTATCGGATTCGGCCGGCAAGTACTTGACGCTGAAACTGTCGCCGTTGTGGTTGAACACGAACGGATGATCGCGATGGTATTGCGACAGCGCCCGCACGCCATGATCGGACAGGAATTCGCTTTCGTCGAGCGCGCGGCGCAACAACGCTTTCATGCGATGCCCGCGCAATAGCGAGAGCAGTAGCGCATTGCCCTTGCCCGGCTCGTTCCAGCGCGAGACCAGCTTCGCCAGATCGGGGCGATGTTCGAGGAACCAGACCAGCCGTTCGCGCAAGCCCGGCAAGCCGCCGTGCAGACGCTCTTCGAGCACGTGCACCGCGAATAGCGGAATCAGACCCACGATCGAGCGCAGCCGCATGGGAATGCTGCTGCCGTCCGGCAGGTGCAGTTTGTCGTAGAAGAACTCGTCCTCACTGTCCCAGAGGCCCGTTTCGCAGCCGTCGTCGCAACTCACGGCCTCGGCGATATACAGGAAGTGCTCGAAGAACTTCACGCCGATGTCGACGAACACATGATTGGCGTACGCGAGTTCCAGCGCGATACGCATCAGGTCGAGCGCATATGCGGCCATCCACGCCGTACCGTCGGACTGATCGATGTGCCCGCCAGTAGGCAACGGCGATGAGCGGTCGAAGATCCCGACGTTATCCAGCCCAAGAAAGCCGCCCTGAAAAATATTGTGGCCGTCGGCGTCCTTGCGGTTCACCCACCACGAGAAATTCAGCAGTAGCTTATGGAAGACAAGTTCCAGAAAATCGCGATCCGCCTTGCCGGTGAGCGCGCGGTCGATTTCATACACGCGCCACGCGGCCCACGCATGCACGGGCGGGTTGGCGTCGCCGAGCGCCCATTCATAGGCGGGAATCTGACCGTTCGGATGCTGATAACGGTCTTTCACCAGCAACAGCAGTTGCCGTTTCGCGAAAGCCGGGTCGATCAGCGCGAATGCCGCCGCGTGAAACGCCAGATCCCACGACGCGTACCACGGGTATTCCCACTTGTCGGGCATCGACACGATGTCCGCGTTGCACAGATGCCGCCAGTCCCGATTGCGACCTTGTTTGCGGCTGGCGGGCGGCGTCGGCTGAAGCGGATCGCCTTCGAGCCAGCGCTGCACGTCGTACTGGTAGTACTGCTTCGACCACAGCATGCCGGCGAGCGCCTGACGCTGCACGAGCCGCGCGTCGGGGTCGGTGATTTCGTGTTGCAGCGCGCCATAAAATTCGTCGGCCTCGGCGATGCGGCGCGCAAAGATCGCATCGGCATCGAGTTGCACGTCGTCGGGACTCGACTGCGGACGCCAGCGCATGTACACCACGGCGCGTCCATACGGTTCGAGCGCGATCGCGGCGTGCGCGCCGGCCTTGGTGCCGGTGTCGCGGCGGATCGCCTGTTCATCGCCATGCACGAGGTAGTCGTTGAAGCCGTCTTTGAACGGACCCGCGCCGTCCATGTTGAAGAGGCGCTTGACGTTGGTGTCGTTCTCGCAGAAGAGCCACGTCACCTGCGGCGCGTCTTTCGACCAGGCCGTCACGACAATCGGCTCATGCCCATGCTGATGCCCGACAACCTGCGCCGCGCCGTTATGATCCATGCCGGCGACGAGCGAGGGTTTGTCCTTGTCCTCCTTCCACGACCACGAATTGCGCGCCCAGATTTGCGGCAGTACATCGAGCGAGGCCGCCTGATCCGCGCGATTCTCGATGGTCACGCGCATGAGGATGTCGTCGGGCGCGTGTTTGGCGTATTCCACCTGCACGTCGAAGTAGCGCAAGTCGTCGAACACGCCCGTGTCGAGAATTTCGTACTCCGGCATGTCGCCGCCACGGCGCGCGTTTTCCTGAACGAGGTCGTCGTACGGATAGGCGGCGTGCGGATACTTGTAGAGCATGCGCATGTACGAATGCGTCGGCGTGCCGTCGACGTAGAAGTACAGTTCCTTCACGTCCTCGCCATGATTGCCCTGAGCATTCGTAACGCCGAACAGGCGCTCCTTCAGGATTGCGTCTTTGCGATTCCATAGCGCCAGTGAGACGCACCAGCTGAGCTTGTCGTCGCCGAAACCGGCAATGCCGTCCTCGCCCCAGCGATACGCACGGCTGCGCGCATGGTCGTGCGGAAAATAGTCCCAGGCGGTGCCGTCCGGACTGTAATCCTCGCGCACCGTGCCCCATTGCCGCTCGCTGAGATATGGTCCCCAGCGCTGCCAATGCGCGCAGTCGGCCGAATGCAGCCGTGAACCTTCAATGGTGGCGAGCAGATTGGCAGCGCGCAGCGGTGGCATGACTACATCCTTACATCGGGCTTGGCGGTGGGACACACATCGTAGCGCGGTTTAGGCGCCGGCGGTCGGCAACCGGGCAAGCAGGTGTTCAATGCGCAGCAACTCTCCGAGCGACCACGCCTGAAACGGGGTGCCGGCGGGCGCGTGCGGCGCATCGCCGTCGGCGATTTCGGAGAGATGGTCGAGACCGGCGTGGTCGAGATGCGCGTAAAGCGGGTCGAGAAAACGCGTTTTCGCCTGCATGCGGGCATCCGCCGCGCCGCCGTTGACTCGCAGCCACGCTTCGACGAACGGACCGAGCAGCCACGGCCACACGGTTCCTTGATGATAGGCGCCATCGCGCTCGAGTAGAGATGCGCCGTAATGTCCGCGATAGGCAGGATCGGACGGCGCGAGCGTCCTCAGTCCCAGCGGCGTGAGCAATTGCGCTTCGACCTGATCGAGCACCGCGCGCGCCGCCGCGCCGCCGAGCAATGGAAACGGCAGGCCGCCGAGCGCAAAAATCTGATTGGGCCGGATCGCCCGATCTATCGCGCCTTTAACGTGGTCGACGTCCACGTTGTCGAACAGCGCTTGTGTGGACGGATCGACAAAGCGTTCATGAAACGCTTGCAGGGCCCGCTCCGCGACGGGCTGCCATTGCGGATTCCAGGTTGCTGCAATGCGCAATGCGTTGATCCAGAGTGCTTGCACCTCGACCGGCTTGCCGATGCGCGGCGTGACCACCCAGTCGCCAACCTTCGCGTCCATCCACGTGAGCTGCACGCCAGGCATGCCGGCGCTCAGCAGGCCATCGTCGGCCGACGCCTGGATGTTGAAACGCGTGCCTTTCGTATAACCCGCGAGGATGGCTTCGCATGTTTGTTGCAGGCGCTGCTGCGTTGCAGCGCTCGCGTGACGCGTGACCAGATAATCGTGCACGGCGACGATGAACCACAACGATGCGTCGACGGAGTTGTATTCCGGTGTATCGCCATAGTCGGGAAAGCGATTCGGCAACATGCCCTCCGACAACTCACCCGACCATTCGAGCAGGATCGCTTCGGCGTCGTCGAGGCGGCCCGAGGCGATCAGCAAGCCGCGCATCGCGATGAAGGTGTCGCGGCCCCAGTCGGTGAACCACGGAAAGCCCGCGAGGATCGTGCGGCCTTCGTTGCGCGTCACGACGTACGCGTCGGCGGAGCGCTGCAACCGCGAGCCGAGCGCGTCGCGGCGCTGTTGTTCGATGCGCGCGAGTTCTGTTGCGCGGATGGCCGCCGCTTTTGCTGTTGCCGGTTGCGTCACGCCGGTAGCACCTGACGCGCTGAAAATCATCACCGCTTCACCATCGGCGAGATTGAAGCTGAACACGCCGGGCGTCGCGAGATCCTCGCTGCAGTCGAGGCCACGTTCCCGCTCGCGGACGTAGCAGAAGTTGCGATACCAGTCGGGCGCGTGCGTGTAGACGCCGTTGGTCGCGGCGTGGATCACCGGCAGGTCGCCGTATGGCTGCCAATTTACGCTGGCCTGGTCGTCGCTTGTCTGCGCGTTGAAGTCGAACGCGGCGTTCTCATGGTGCAGCGCGTGGTAGTCGCGGCCCGACAGCAGTGGCCTGACTTTCAACGTGAACGCGTTCGTTTCCGAACCGGCTCCCACACCCTTCCCCAGGCGCCAACGCAAAACCGTTTCGCGAGTCGCTTTGCTGACGAACACGTCAGCAGTCAACACGGCACCAGCACCGATCTGAACGCGCCATGTTGGCCACGGCTGCGTATCGAACGAGACAAGACTCGTGGTCAGGTCCGGATAGACGACGTCCGGCACGTATCGCTGCATGCTCAACGGATAACGCGCGCCGTTGTTCGCTTCGAGCCACGCCTCCACGCCGTTCACCAGCACCACGCGACCGCCCGGCGCACTCGTCGCGGTAAGCAGAAGCGCGTGATAGCGGCGCGTGCGCAGCGTGCCCACGGTAGCTGACGCGAATCCGCCAAAGCCGTCCGCTTCCAGCCATTCGTCTTCGAGACGCGTGATGTCGAAAGGTCGTTCGATGTGTGTCATGAACTCACCGGTTAGGCAAAGCCATTCATCTTTCAGTGCGCCTGAATGTCAGGCATGGGGCGCTGCGGTGACCATTCTCCTACTTATCACTTTCCGCTTCCTTTCGAAAAACCGACTTGTCGACGCAAGTTTTACCACTCGCAAACGTTTCACAATTATTTCTTGAAAGGGTTGGAGACTGCACCCGCTTTCACGAAACTGGATGCAGACATGAGTAGAAACAAACGCCTCGCGAGTGCGGCTTTGGTTGCACTTGCAACTTTAGCGTTGAGCGGTTGCGGTGCGGATGATTCCGCGCCGTCGGCAGCCTCTTCAACCCCGGCCGTTGCGAACAACGACGCCGCGCCGAATGCGGCTACCTCTCCCGCGACGCCAATCCTCAACGCATCTTCGCCGCTCGCAGCAGACCCCACAGCGGCCTCCGATCCGATCACGCAGAACATGCAAGCCAGTCTCGCCGCGGACAACCAGCAAGTGGCGCCTGTCATGCATTACGCGCCCGGCGACAGCGCCAATAGCAACTAACCCGACTCCACCGGCGCGCGTGGCGCGCTATTCTTCCTCCCCGCAGAAGGTGATATTCGATGACATCAAATAGCCGTCGCCGTTTCCTGCAGACCGTGGCTTCATCCGCCGGCGCTGCTGCCGCGCTGACCGCGCTGCCCGAGTCGATTCGCAATGCGCTCGCCGTTCCCGCGTTTTCGCGCACCGGCACGATCCGCGATGTCGAGCACATCGTCGTGTTCATGCAGGAGAACCGCTCGTTCGACCACTACTTCGGCCACATGCGCGGCGTGCGTGGCTACAACGACCGCTTTCCGATTCCGCTGCCGAACGGCAAGCCGGTGTGGTATCAACCGTCGAAGGAAGATCCGACCCAGCCGGTCCTGCCGTTCCATCTGAATACGGCGACCACCAGTGCGCAATGCGTCGGCGATCTGGATCACTCCTGGTACAAGACTCATGCCGCTATCGACGGCGGCCGCTACGACCAGTGGCCCGCCAACAAGACCGACATGACGATGGGCTATCACCTGCGCAGCGACATTCCGTTCCACTACGCGCTGGCTGATGCGTTCACGATTTGCGACGCGTACTTCTGCTCGCTGCCGGGACCGACGCACCCGAACCGCTCGTATCTGATGACCGGCATGGTCGATCCGAGCGGCACGCTGGGCGGTCCGCTGCTCGACAACAACGATTTCGTCGACGGCGACGGTCCGCCGAATTATCAGTTGCTCTCGTGGACCACCTACCCGGAGCGTCTGCAATCCGCGGGCATTTCGTGGCAGGTGTACCAGCAGGGCCTGACCGGCGCCGATCCGTTGAACGGCAACTACGGCACCAACATCCTGCAGAACTTCACGAACTTCATCAACGCGCAGCCGGGTTCGCCGCTGTATGAGCGCGCGCAAACCGTGCGCACCATCGACGACCTGAAGGCCGATGTGCTGGCCAACAAGCTGCCGCAAGTGTCGTGGCTGTGCCCGCCGGCCGCGTACTCGGAACACCCGAGCTATACGCCCGCATACGGCGCGGAGTACACCTCGCAGATTCTGGATGCGTTGACGTCGAATCCCGAAGTGTGGAGCAAGACCGTGCTGTTCATCATGTACGACGAGAACGACGGCTTCTTCGATCACCTCGTACCGCCGCAACCGGCGACGACCGGCGCACAAGGCAAGTCGACGGTCAGCACCGAAGGCGAAATTCACAACGTGGTGAATCCGGCGCGCGGCGGCAGCTACACCGCCGACGGCCTGCCGTACGGCCTCGGCCCGCGCGTGCCGATGACGATCGTGTCGCCGTGGAGCAAGGGCGGCTTTGTCTGCTCGCAGGTGTTCGATCACACGTCGGTGATTCGCTTCATCGAAGCCCGCTTTGGCGTGTACGAGCCGAACATCACGGCATGGCGCCGCGCGGTGTGCGGCGACCTGACCACGGCTTTCGACTTCCGCACGCCGGATTCGAAAGTGCCACCGCTGCCGGACACGAGCAACTACAAGAGCATCGCCGACAACCAGTGCGCAACGCAGCCGAAGCCGACCGTTCCCGCGACGCCGGGCGCCATCGATCCGCAGGAAAGCGGCATTCGTTTCGCGCGTGCGCTGCCGTATGAGTTGCATGTGAACGGCCAGGCCAACGAGAAGAAAAATACGTTCGAGATCGCGATCGGCAACACGGGCGACCAAGGCGCACATTTCTACATGTACGCGACGAATCGCACGGACGGCCCGTGGCGTTACACCGTCGAAGCGGGCAAGTCGATCAACGAGACTTTCGATCTCACGGTAACCAACGGCGTGTACAGCTTCGAAGTGTTCGGGCCGAACGGTTTCGTGCGCAAGTTCGCCGGCAACACGCAGCAGGCGACAGCGCAGAACGCGCAGATCGCAGCGAGCCACGGCAAGAACAAACCGTCCGAGCCGGAAGTGAAGGTGCAATACGACGCCGCGAACGGCAACGTGTTCCTGAAGTTCAGCAACAAGGGCAGCGGCATTGCACGCTTGACGGTGACGGACAACGCGTACGGTGCGCGCCCGCGTCCGGTGCTGGTGCCGGCCGGCGCGCATATCGAAGAAGCGTGGGTGTTGGCGTCGAGCCATCACTGGTACGACTTGACGGTGACGAGTAATGACGATGCAAGCTTCTCGCGCCGTGTTGCGGGTCACGTCGAGAATGGGCGGCCGAGCATTAGCGATCCGGCGGCGGTGGCGCCGGTGTTGGTGGTGAATTAAGGCGCTCAACGGTGAGCGGGCTTCGGTCAAGGCGGCATGCTTGATCGAAGCCCAGTACCGCTATGTGATCACGCTAGACGTCCTGCACGAAACGGCGGATAGCGTTACAGTCAGTGCTCCCCACTTCCTACCTATGGGCACATCATGGACCGTAACGCATTCACCGAAAGCCTGACGAAAGAAGGCTTCCCCGACGCCGTGGTCGTCACGCGCGAGGCGAACGTCGAGATGGACGTTCACGAGCATCCATTCGAAGCCCGGGCCCTGATCCTGGAAGGCGAACTGAGCATCCGCGTGGACGACGAAGAGCGTGCATATCGTGTCGGCGACGTCTTCCATGTGCCGGCGAACAAACCGCATTCGGAGCGTTATGGTCCGAACGGCGTAACGTATCTGGTGGGAAGAAAGCAGTAAGGCGTAGCCTGAATGAAAGACAGCGCGCGGCCGGCCTGCATAAGAAACGTCAAGCCCCCAGCAAAACCCCGGTTCTGAAAGCCCGCGTACCCGTCACGCGACCGAGCGGCGCGCCGGCCGTTACGAAGCGAATCGCGCGCCGCATGTAAAACACGCCTTCGGTTTTGCTGGCGATCGAGGTCGTCTCGTCGGTGAGCGGATCGACGATATCGAACAGCGCTTGTCCGGCGCGAATCGTGTCGCCGATCTTCGCACGGTGAATCAGAATCCCGCTTACAGGTGCATAAAACTGCTCACTGCCGGCGAGCGGCGTGGCTGGCGACAGTAGCTCCGGCAACGGCTTGGTATCGAGCTTGATCGCCTTGCGCCACACAAGATAATCGACGAGCGCGTCCGCATCGTGCTGCGCGACTTCATAGGATACGTCGCGCTGTCCGCGGCATTCCACGGTCACCGCAATCGCACCGTTCGGCACCGGCTTGTCGGCCGGCAGCTCCTGCTGCAATTTCCGCCACAACAGGCTGTGCGTTTCATCGAACGATTCGCCGCCTGAATTGGTGGCAAGCAACGACGCCTGCGCGCCGAGATAGCGCGACAACGGTTCGAACTCCGGCCACGCAGCCTCGCTGGTGTAGAGATGCATGGCCGCTTCGAGCGAACAATGCAGATCGATAATCACGTCCGCATCGAACGAGAGCTTCAGCAACGCCAGTTGCAGCGATTCGAACTCGGTCAACGGTTTCTGGTTGGCCAATTCTTCGGCAATCAATTGCCGCACTAGTCGCACGTTTTCGGTTGCATCTGAGCCCAACGTTTCTTTCGCGCGCGCGACCAGCTTCGAGAACTGCAGAAAGTGACGATTGAAATTCTTCCCACTACCCAGATCGAAACGGCCGAGAAACTGGCCGAGCACGTATTGCCCGAGCCCGACCGGATTCGCCACCGGCACCAGCACGATTTCCGCGTTCAGCGCGCCCTGTTTTTCCAGTTCGAGCAATCGACGTTTGAGCAAAACGGTCGTCAACATCGCAGGGGTTTCATCGGCATGCAGCGACGACTGGATATAAATCTTCTGCCCGCTATTCGCCGGGCCGAAATGAAACGACACCAGTTCGCGGTGCGTGCCGATAGCCGGCGAGAGAAGCGGAATCGATTGCCTGTTCATGAGCGGGAGTCTGTAAAGAGAATTCGGAAAATCAATTGCCGTACGGATCGAAGTCGAAGTACTTCTTCGCGATCTGAGCGTACGTGCCGTCCTTGAGCATCGAGGCAATTGCCGCGTTGATGGAGGCCTGCACCGCAGTCTCATCCTTGCGCAAGCCGATGCCCACGCCGCGATCGCCCATTGAAAGCGGTTCGCCGACGAACGCAAAACCCTTCCCAGCCGGCGTGCGCAGGAAACCGATGTCCGCTTCCACCGAGCCGAGCAATGCGCCGTCCAGGCGCCCGTTCTGCAAGTCGGCGAACACTTCGTCCTGACTCTTGTACGCCACCACATGCGCGCCGAGCGGCGCCCAGTTCTTCAGCGCATAGCCCTCGAACTGCGTGCCCGACTGCACGCCGATCTGCTTGCCGGCCAGTGCATTCGTGCCGCCCGCGAGCGCCGAACCTTGCCGCGCGATCAGCCGCGATTTGAACTGGAAGAGTTTCGACGAAAACAGAATCTGCTGCTCGCGCTTCTCCGTGATCGCCATCGACGAAAGGATCGCGTCGATCTTGCGCGCCTGCAGCGCCGGAATCATTCCCGAAAATTCGAGTTCGACCCACTGGCAGCGCGCCTGAATGCGCTTGCAGATCTCGTTGCCGAGATCGACGTCGAAACCTTTGAAGCTGCCGTCGGGCGCCTTGGCGTCCATCGGCGGATAGCTCGGGTCGATACCGAGGCGCAGCGTAGTGGGCTCAACGGCGAACGCGCCACTGCTGAAAGCCAGCGCGGCGCTCAACGCGGTGCTCAACGCAGCGCCCAAGATTGTCAGCGGAATTTTCATGGGAGAACGGAATGTGGGTGGGCGGATAACGACGGAGCTATCCTATGCCGCGTGCGTGCCTCAAAGAAGTCCCATTCGGACTATCATGATCACTTTTACCGATCACTAAACTGGCAATTTCTCATGGCGTTGACGATCTCCCAACTCCGCGCGTTCACGGCCGTCGCCGAGCATGGCAGCATCCGCGCGGCTTCGCGGGCGCTCGGCATCGCGCAGAGCGGCATCACGCAGCAGTTGCAGAATCTCGAATCGATGCTCGGCGCGACCCTGTTCACTCGCACGAACCGCGGCATCGCGCTGACGGCCCTTGGCCAGCGGTTGTTGCAGCGCGCGGGCGCGATCATCGGCGAATGCGAACGCGCAGAGCAGGAAGTGCAGCAGCTACGCGGCGACTACGTCGGCGAGGTCACCTTCGGCATGACGACCGAACCGCTGATCGATGCCTTTGCACCGGTGCTGATGGAATTTCGCACGCGCTTCGAGCGGGTCACCGTGCATCTGCGCACCGGCACCTCGCGCATGATGATTTCGTGGATTCGCGAAGGCACGCTGGATTTCGCGGTGGCGCTGGTATCGAAGCACACGGACACCGCCGATCTCTCGGTCACGCCGCTGTATCCGTCCGACCCGGTGATCGTCTGCCGCGAGGGGCATCCGAAGGCCGGTGCGACCTCGCTGGCCGATCTGGTCGATTGCACGTGGGTCGCCACGCGCTCGCCGAATCTCACGGACGATCCGCAAACCAGCCGCCTGAACCATCTGTTCGAAAGCCATGGCTTGCCGCCGCCGAAAATCGTCGCGACGGTGGAAGGCCTGTACGAAGCGCTGCATCTGGTAAGCGCGACGGATTGCCTGTCGCTGGAAGCGTCGATCGTGGTGAAGCGCGGACCGTTTGCGAGCACGCTCACCGCTATTCCGGTGCGCGAGCGCGCGCTCGAACAGAACGTTTGCCTGCTGCAGCGCGCGGCCATTCCGCTTACGCCCGCCGCGCAGGAACTCGCGACCATGATCGCTTCGTACACGCGCACGGTGCGGGCGCGTTGAAGCGGTGCTGCTGCGGCGCTGAAATCAGGCCGCCGTTTCTTCGAGCGCGAGCAACTCGTCGATAGTCTGGCGCCGGCGGATCAGTCGCGGCTTGCCATGATCGAGCAACACCTCGGGCGCAAGCGGCCGGCTGTTGTAGTTCGAGGACATCGACGCGCCATACGCACCTGCATCGTGGAACACGATGAAGTCGCCCACTTCAGGCGTGTGTATTGAGCGGTTCGTGACGACGCCGCCTTCGGCTTGCGTGAAGACATCGCCGGCTTCGCAGAGCGGCCCGGCCACCGCGAACGAATCGACCGGCGCTTCGCTCGGCAAGCCGTCACGCTTTAACACCGTCATCTCATGATGACTGCCGTAAAAAGACGGTCGCACGAGATCGTTGAATCCAGCATCAACCAAAGCAAACTGCTGCGCGGGGCGCCGATTCAACGCGTGAACTTCCGCGACGAGCACGCCCGATTGTGCAACCAGAAAACGCCCCGGTTCGATTTCCAGCCTCACGCGATGCCCGACATGCGTTTCGATCTGCTGGCGCGCCGCGTCCCAGAGCCGGAAGTAATGCGCGACATCGATATCGGACTCGCCCTCGCAATATGGCACCGACAAGCCACCGCCGGCGGAAATCGCTTCGATATCGTGGCCTAGGCCCTTCACGGCTTCGACCATCGCCTCGCAGACACGCGACAGATGTCCATAGTCGACGCCCGAACCGATATGCATGTGCAACCCGACCAGCTTGAGGCGATAACGCCGGACCAGCTCGACCGCTCGCGGCACATCGTCGAGCCAGATGCCGTGCTTGCTGTGCTCGCCGCCCGTGTTGGTCTTGTTGCTATGCCCATGGCCGAAGCCCGGATTGATCCGCAGCCACACGCGATGACCTTCGGGCGCATGCCGTCCTATCCGTTCGAGCATATCGAGCGAGCCCGCGTTGACCGTGATGCGATGCTCGATCACGGTGGCGAGCGTCGCGTGATCGATCAGATCGGCGGTGAACACGACGCCTTCGGGATCGCCGTCCGCCGTGAAGCCCGCCGCGAGACTGCGTTTGATTTCGCCCAACGAGACCGCGTCGACCATCGCCCCTTCCTCGCGCATCAGTTTGAGAATATGCAGATTCGAACACGCCTTCTGCGCAAAGCGGATCACGTCGAAGCTGCGCAATTGGGCAATGCGCCTGCGGATTGCGTGAGCGTCGTAGACCCACAGCGGCGTGCCGTGCTCGAGGGCGAGTTCGACGAGTTGTTGCGGATTGAATGGCGTCACGGTCCCGTCTCTCTTTTCATGTCGAAGCGTTGGTGTGAGCGACATGATGCTAAAAACACACCATTCAGTAAAATACCAATTCTTCGCAAGTCCATTCACTTCTGATATACCAGACACATGGCGCTCACACATCGGCATATCGAAGTCTTCCGCGCGCTGATGACTGCGGGCAGCGTCACCAAAGCGGCTGAGATGCTGTTCACTTCGCAGCCCACGGTGAGCCGTGAACTGGCGCGCATGGAGCAGAGCATCGGCTTTGCCCTGTTCGAACGCACGAATGGCCGGCTGCGTCCCACGCTGTCCGCGCTCACCTTGTTCGACGAGATCAAGCGCGCGTATGTCGGGCTCGAACGCGTGGCGTCCACCGCCGCGAGCTTGCGAGAATTTCAGGGCGGCCAGCTTTCCGTCATCGCGTTGCCCGCGTTTTCACATTCGATCTTGCCAGGCGCGGCGAAGCGCTTTCACGACGCGCAACCGGGCGCGAGTCTGTCGATCGCGACGCAGGAGTCGCCGTTTCTGGAGGAATGGCTGACCGCCCAGCGCTACGATCTCGGCCTCACCGAACACGGCGCGCCGCCGGCCGGCACGCGTCTGACGCCTTTGCTCGAAGTGGATGAAGTGTGCGTGCTGCCCGACGGCCATCCGTTGCTCGGCAAGCGAGTGATCGCACTGAAGGACTTCGCCAATCAGCCGTTCATCAGCCTGTCGTCGAATGATCCATACCGGATTCAGATCGACGAGGCCTTCGCACAAGCGGGAATCGCGCGCCGCCAGATCGTCGAGACGCCTACCGCGGTGTCCGTGTGCAGCTTCGTTCGGCAAGGGCTTGGCCTCGCGATCGTCAATCCGCTAACAGCCCTCGATTTCGTGGGACGCCATCTGCATATCCGGCCGCTCGCCGTGTCGCTGCCGTTTCGCGTGAGTGTGATTCAACCGGAGCATCGTCCGGGTCACCCGCTGGCTGGCGAGTTCGTTGGAGCGCTGCAAAGCGAAGCCGCGGCGCTGCGGCTACAATTGAAATCCCACACCGGACGCAAGCAGCAGTGACGGCTTTTGTTCGCGAATCAGCGCGCGCCAGCCATTGCCGACATCCACCACCGAAAAGTCCGGGCACGCTTCAAGCTAAGCACAGCAGCACACCGATTGCGAACGCGAAAGGCGCACAGCGCCTTCGCGCCGCATGAGTTTTCACATGTCGTAGACCATCAACAGGAGTTTCCCAAATGATGAATCGAGACAATCCCGTCTGGCTGATCACAGGATGTTCCACCGGCTTTGGCCGCGAATTGGCAAAGCTGGTGCTGGAGCGCGGCTGGCGCGCGGTGGTCACCGCACGCGACCCGTCGAAAGTGAAAGATATCGCCGAAGCGCACGGCGATCGCGCGCTGGTTCTGCCACTCGACGTGACGAACCCCAAGCAGATCGACGACGTGGTGGCGCAAGCGAAGCAGCGTTTCGGCCGCATCGACGCGCTCGTCAACAACGCGGGTTATGGCTATCTGGCGGCGATCGAGGAAGGCGAGGACAACGAAGTCCGCGCCATGTTCGAAACCAACGTGTTCGGTCTGATCGATATCACGAAGGCGGTCTTGCCGATCATGCGCGAGCAGCATAGCGGTTTGATCGTCAACGTGTCGTCGATCGGCGGCATTACGAGTTTCGCGGCAACCGGCTATTACCACGCCACGAAATACGCGGTGGAGGGTCTATCCGAATCGCTGGCAGCGGAGGTGAAACCGCTCGGCATCGACGTGCTGATCGTCGAACCAGGACCGTTCCGCACGAACTGGGCGGGTCCGTCGATCAAACAATCAGCCACGGTAATCGACGACTACACGGCCACGGCCGGTGAGCGCCGCAAGCAGACCGAGGCGCGCAGCGGCAAGCAGGCGGGCGACCCGGTGCGCGCCGCGCAGGCCATTATCGACGCCGCGCTGTCGGACACACCGCCATTGCGCTTGCTGCTCGGCAAGATGGCGCTTGAACTGGCGCGCAAGAAGCTGGACTTCATGCGCGGCGATTTCGACGCGTGGGAAGCCACCACGGTGGGCGCGGATTTTCCCGAAGGAGCGGGTTGAGCTTTAGGCGTATGTGGTGTGTTGGCCGGGCTCAGAACTCGACCAACGCGAAATCTTCCTTGCCCACGTCGCAAAGCGGACAGCGCCAGTCGGCCGGCACGTCCGCCCAGCGGGTGCCTGGCGCGATGCCTTCTTCCGGCAAACCTGCGGCTTCGTCGTAGACCCAGCCGCAGATCACGCAGACCCACTGCTTGAAGTCATCCGCAGAAGCCGCGGACTCAGCCTCCTGCGGCGCATCGGCCGCGTGCGACGCAGGTGTTTCATCGAGGCTCACCACTAACGGCGCGGCCGTGCCCACGCCGGTCTCCGCGAGACGCGCCTGCAGGCTCTCCAGCAATCGCTGCGCTTCGGCCTGCGTCAGATCGATCCAGTAGGGATCGCCCGCGCCGTCGTTGAGCCGCTCAGAGGAAAACTGGATTTCTACGGCTACGCCCTTCTTGTACATGGCAAATCGGAATTTCGATGAAGCCAGCAACGCGCCCCGCAAGAAGTCTCCCTTGGGGGCGTGCCGGCATGGGACGCAAGCGTCGCGCAGAGCCTTCGCGCGGAGATCAGACGAACTGGTTCAGCACGATCGCGGCGATCAGGCCGGCGGCACCGATGAGGCCCAGCAATTGCAGCAGCGTGAGGGATTTACGGGGAGCGGTAGGGATTTGTTGCGTAGTCACAGGCTATTCTTGAAGATCGGAAAAAGCGAAATGGTACACGTGTCCGCGGCCGGCGCATGTCGAATAGCGCAAACCGCCGTGCATTAGCTGCCATTATCGCTGCTCGATCCTGCTGGATTCCCTACCGTCCGGAGATGGATTAATTCCCCTCGAAAGGGAAAAAATCAGCTCTTTGCCAACGGGCTGCCGTGGCGCGAGTCCCAGAAGCGAATCACAGCCGTGTCGCCCGTGCCGGCGCCCACTACCTGGTCCGGCGCGCCGTTTTCGCGCAGCAACGCGCGCAGATCGTTGATGACCGGAAACACCTCGTGATTCCAGTCCGCGCCTTGCGAATCGTGCGCGCGCTGTTCGGCTTCGACGATCTCGCGGTCTTCCTTGAAAATGCGCTCGGTGAACCACACCAGCAGCGGCCACGCGAGGTTCAACACGCCGGGAATGCCCGGTTTGCGAATCGACAGCAGCCCGAACGTGCGGTTGGTGCGCTGCTCGCGATCGAGCGGCACGTAGATGATCCATAGATTCATCACCAGCGTCTGCTCGGACGTGCGGATCTGCAGCGTCTGATACGGATACTCGGTGCGGATCGTCATCACGTCCTTGTCGTTGTCGCCGCCGGTTTTACGGCTCTGGCCGAACACGATCGCTTCGCCGATCGGCTGCTGGCCGGCCATGCGCGCGAACGTGTAATCGACTTCGACCCAGCCCTCGCCACGCCGCCGGCCGAGCGAACGCGCCCGCATCTGCCCCATCTGCTTGCGATGCAGAAACTGATGGTTCATGTCCATCAGGTTCTCGTGCATGAACGAGTAATGGCAGTTCACCGCGCGGCCGAAGCGGCGCGTCTTGTACTTCGGGTCCGAGACCGACGCGAGATCGGGCAGCGGCCGTTGTTCGGCCAACGCGGCGTCGCCGGGGAAAACGAAAATCAGGCCTTCGATCTCGCGGCACGGATAGGAGCGCACGCCGTTCGGCAGACGCTCGCGGCCCAGGTACGGCACGTCGATGCACTTGCCCGAGCAGTCGTAAGTCCAGCCGTGATAGCCGCAGCGGATCGATTCGCCATCCACCACGCCCTGATGCAACGGCACCTGCCGGTGCGCGCAGCGGTCCTCCAGCGCGAACACCTTGCCGGACTCCGTGCGCGCCAGCACGATCGGGTCGCCCGCGAACGTCACACCATGCGTCTTGCCCCGCTTCACCTCGTGCGACCACGCCAGCGGATACCAGTAATCAGGGTGAATACCGACGCGGCGCAGATCGCGCACCGGTGCGTCGTTGGCGGCCTGGCCCGGCGCGTGAGCCGGTTTCTGCGATGCGGCCTGGGCAGGCGACGCATCGACGGTTACATCGACGGTGTCTTGTTCTAGCGGGGGAACAGCATGCATAGGTGGGTCTCCGTGCACGGGCGGATAGAAGGTTGCGCCCTGCAAATTGCGGGCGGCATCGTCGCCAGTCTACTAGAACCCAACGCTGCATGGGTTCGGGGACCGTGCAACCACCCCCTGCGGCGCCTGCCCGGCCCACGCCCGCTTGGAGCGATGCGGCGCGCGTCAGCTCTCGTCGTGCACCACCAGTCCCGAGCGGCGCTGCACGCCCCACGACCGGCCGCCGCGCAGGAAATGCAGCCAGCCGAGCGCGGCGCCCACGTGCCGCACCAGCTGAAACGTGAACGGCTCGGCGACCGCCGCGAGCATCGCCATCCACAAACTGGAGCCTGTGCGCTCGCCGGTCCAGCGCCGGTACAGATGGATGCTCCACAAATAGAACGCGAGGTCGATCGCCGTTTTGATCCCGATCACACTGAAGATCGACACGACGATCGCGCCATGTCCGCCGAACACGAAGGCGAGCAGCAGCGCAAACGCGGTGAGGCCGTAGATCGGCTGCATGGTGTCGATCGCCTTGACCGGCAGCATCAGCATGCCGAGCGTGCCGTAGCGCGGATTGCCGGTCATGTCGCGGTTCCAGTACTGCGTCTGCAGGAAGCCCGCGAACCAGCGGCGGCGTTGACGCAGAAAGCTGGCGAGGTTATCCGGCGCATCGGTGCGGGCATGTGCCTCGCCGACCACGCGCACGTCCCAGCCGAGGTCGTGGTCGACCGAATACCGGCGCAGCCGGTGAATCAGCTCGTAGTCTTCGACGAGACACTGCGGATCGAAGCCGCCCACGTCGACCAGCGCGTCACGCTTGAACGACGCGAAGGCGCCCGAGATCAGCAGCAGACTGTCCGCACGCATCCACGCGAAACGGGCGATGAAGTTGCGCATGTACTCGTAAGTCTGGAACCACTGGAACACGCGGCCCGACACCGACTTGCCGCACACCGGCACCAGAATGCCCGCTGTGGCGACCAGCTTCGGCTCGCTCGCGAAAGCGGAGCGCATGGCGTAGGTGGCGTCGTCGTCGAGCAGGGTGTCGGCGTCGACCGTCATGACGGTCTCCGTGGTCATCACGGTGATTGCCGCATTCAGCGCGCGGGCCTTGCCGCCGTGCGGCACGCGCAGCCAGAACAGGTTCGGATACAAGGCGCTCGGCGCGCTCAGCACGCCGTCGGCGGCCGCGGTGAGGCCGAAGCGTTCGGTGAGCAGTTCGCGCGTCGCGTCGGTGGAACCGTCGTCGGCAATCACGATTTGCGTCGGCCCGTGCGCTTGCCGCAGCAGCGCGGCAAGCGTCACCGGCAGCACCGTCGCTTCGTTATGCGACGCGACGATCACGCCCATGCTCGGCAAGCTGCGCCGCTCGAAGTCCGGCTCGAGCGGCGGCGCACGCCGCATCAACGGCAGTGTTTTCCACGTGACGAACGCCAGCAGCAAAGTGTCGTACACCACGTACGCAATACCCGTCGACCATGCCAGCGCGCCCTGCAGAAAGAAGGCGCGCGCGAACAGCAGCAGCCACAGTACGACCACACTCAGATGAATCAGCGTGCTCAACGGCGTCGTGCGACGCGGCACAATGCGCGGCGAAGCGAGAGCGAGAGCCTGTTCCAGGGTTTTCTTCAAAATGACTGCCGGGTTTGTCGATGTTACGGTTGATAGGTGAAAGCGGCGCTCACGGCACCATGCGCTTCAGAACCGACTTGCGATCGATCCACTGATGCTTCAACACGCCGCCTATATGCATTGCCAGCAGCGCATAGAGCGCGTAGCCGAGCCAGGTATGCAAAGCGCCGAAGCGGTCGTGCAAGGTCTCCTTGAGCGCCGGATCGAGGTTCATCACATAGCTGATACGCGGCCACGGAAACAGATTGAACAGATGCATGGGATGCGTGGCCGCGTCTTTCCATGCGGAATCGTGCAGCCAGCCGGACAGCGGCAGCGCAATCATCAGCAAATAGAGCAGAAAATGCGCGACGTGCGCGGCAATCTTTTCCCACTTCGGAAATTCGCGCGGCAAGGGCGGCGCCCTGTGCGACACGCGCCACAAGATGCGCATGAGCGCGAGACCGAGCACCGTGATGCCGATCGACTTGTGGGTGTCGACCACCGGGCGCACCCAGTCGTCCGGCAACGAATCCGCGCTCAGGCCGAGCACGACGTTGCCGATCATCAGCAGCGCGATGAGCCAGTGCAGCACCATGGCTGTGCGGGTGTAGCGCGACGGCACGGGCGTGCCGGTCGAATCGGTCAAAGGGTCGGCGTGCGTGTTCATGTTTATTCCATCCGCAGCGGCATGGCTGCGAAAGCTGTTTGAAAATCCGGCGAGGCAGTAGCACATCCAGATGCGCCGCAGTATAGGCAAACGCCCCAGTGTGACGCTTTATTCCGCCGGGCGCTTAAAACTATGTTTCAGATTATTTCTGCACGCGGGTTGAGCGAGGCCGTTGCATCTTGAACGTGCGCCGACTCATGCGCCACTCCGCGAGATCAGTGCGGCCTACTTGAGTTATTCGTCGAGCCGGTCGTTGGTTGCATGCGCATCAAGTCAGTGCCGATGCCAGGCGGGGCGGTTGCGGCCATAGGCGAACGACGAGCGGAACGCCATTGTCGTTGTTGCGGCATACCTCGGGATGCGTCCAAGGTTTGATGCGAGGATGACTGCGCAGTTTCCTGCCGACGCGATAAATCGTCGCGCGGCAACCGGGAGACGGCCGCACAACAGCGGGACAAGCGTGAAAACACCGTGAAAGGCGGCCGGCGCATCGCGTCACGGCTCGCGCATCAGTGATGCCAGCGGGCCGCCGTCTAGCGCTTGACGAACCGATAATGCCCGATGCCCCATTCGTTCCCATGCGCGTAGCCGAACAGCTCGGCCACGGCCATATAGAACATGCGCCACCGTTGCAGCCATACTGCGGCATCGCGCGCGCCGTAGGTGTCGGTGAGCATCGGCATCACCCGGTCACGCGCCGCATCGAGCGCGGCGAGCCAATGATTCGCCGTGCGCTCGTAATGTGTGCCGCTCACCCACCACTGCCGCTCCACTCGCAGATCGTCCTGGAAATTGAGCAGCAGCGCCTCCGACGGCATCGTACCGCCGGTGAAGAAGTACTTCGACATCCAGTCGCTACCGTCCTCCACCTGGAAGTGGTATGCAAACGTGCGATGCGCGAAGATATGCACGAACAGCTTCGCGTCGTCGCGCATCCAGCGTGCGATTTTCGCGAGCAGCAGGCCGTAGTTCTTCATATGCTCGAACATCTCAATCGACACTATGCGGTCGAGGCCTGGGCCAAGCTGTGCCTCGTCGAATTCGAAATCGACGATGTTGCCCGTCACCACCGAGAGGTTGTGCAAACCCGCCTGCGCCGCGCGCGATTCGATAAACGCGCGCTGCCCATGCGAGTTCGATAGCGCGACGATCCGCGCATTCGGATAACGCGCCGCCAGCCACAACGACAGCGAACCCCAGCCGCAACCGAGGTCGAGAATCTGCTGACCGTCGGCGAGTTCCGCGCGTTCGGCATAGCGTTCGAGCATCGCCGCTTCGGCTTGTGCAAGCGTCTCCCCACCGGTCGGATACAGGCAGCACGAGTACTTCAGATGCGGCCCGAGATGCGCGTGGAAGAACGACGCCGCCACTTCGTAATGCTGCGTGTTGGCGGCTTGCGTTTCAATGGCGATGGGGCTCGCGCGCAGATCGTCGAGCAGACGGTTGAGCCGTTGCGCGCGCAACTCGCCGTTATTGGCCGCTTCGTCGCGCAGACGCTGACGCATCAGTTGACGCATGCCGAAGCGGATCACGCTGTCCGGCAGCCAGCCGCGTTCGCAGCCTTGAATGAGCCAGCCATCACTGGGCGCGGCAGGCGATGGCGGCAGCGTGTGGTCGGTAGTGGATACGTTCATGAGGCTGACTCCCTGTCGTTATTCTGGACTTTTTGAATGCGCGCGTGCGCCGTGCTCGCCTGTTCAACGCCGCGGCGGCCACGGAATCAGTGCGCTGGTGGTGCGCATGTAAGCGGCGTAACCAGGGCGCCGTTTTGCCATGCTTTCTTCAAGCAATGGAATACCGGAGAGCTTCAGCAACAGAAACGCCATCAGCACCGGCGGCAGCAGCGTGAACCAGACCCACGGCGTGCCGATCGACAACGCGATATAAGCGCCCCAATGCACGCATTCGAAGAAGTAATTCGGATGCCTCGAGTAACGCCACAAGCCGGCGCGGCACACCGCGTCGCGATTGGCCGGATCGGCCTTGAAGCTTTGCAACTGGCGGTCGGCCATGGCTTCACCAGCCACGGAAACGATCCACACCACGACGGCCAGCACGACCCATCCAATAGCCGGCGCCGTGCCGCGGTACGACGGCACCAGAAACGCGATCGAGAGCAGCATCGAAATCACAACTTGCAACTGGAAAAACCGGAACATCCTGCTCGCCGCCTTATCGCCCCATTCTTCGCGGAAGCGGTGATAGCGCGCGTCTTCGGGCTTGCCGGCGTTGCGTTTCCACAGATGCGTGCCGAGCCGCACGCCCCAGATCAAACCGCCGAGCGCGGTCAACGCGCGCGCGCCGGGGTCGCCGGTGCCGAGCACCGCGTAGAGCACCGCGACGAGGCCGAGCGAATACGCCCAGACGGGATCGACCATGCCGGCGTTTTCGCTTTTCAACTGCCATGCCCAGACCGCGCTGAAAATCGCGACGAGTCCGATCAGGGCAATTACGGCGGTGGCAAGGGGCGGCATGGTTTCCTCGTTCGATGGCGGTGCGGTTATACGCTGCGGCGGTCGTATCAGATGCGCGCGGCGGCCCCGCTAGTCCTCGTCGCCCGGTGAAGCGAAACCCGGCTTGCCCAACTGATCCGGCCGCTGCGGAACGCGCCTGAAACGCGACGTGTCGTAGCCCATCGCATCGAGCCGCGCAAGCAAGGCCCGGTACGTGTCGTCGCTCATGTCCGGCTCACGCGAAAAGATCCAGCCGAGGTTTTTGCCCGGATAACCGAGAATCGTGTAGCGATAGTCAGGGTCGACGTAAAGCGTCAGTTGCGTCACGTGAATGGGCCAGAACAACCGCACGCGCCACTCGCCGCCATCTTTGCCGGGCACGGGCGTGTCGAGAAACTGGTAGTGCTTTTCCTCGGCGTCGAAGCGCTTCTTGCGGGCGTAGTACGAATCGTCGATCTTGCCATCCTGGCGCAGTGTCCATTCAGCGCGGCTCGCCACCATGTCGCGCTCGGCGAAATACGGGATGTTCGCGATGATGTACCAGCGGCCCATGTAACGCGGCAAGTCGACGGGCACGGTGGAGAGCGGTTCGCCCGCACGCGGGTTGGGATTGGGCGGATCGTTGGAGCAAGCCGCGAGCGATAACAGCAGCACCGACGCAACAGCAGTTGCGGCAGCAGTGACAATGGCATAGACAACTCGGCGCATAGCGGCGGCCTCGAACGTGTGGCGGCAATAAACGTATTACGTTCGACAGGGCTGTCTGGATGCGCGCGGCGCCTGTGAATCGACACGGCTGATTCGCGTCAGGACACACGGCCACCCCGCAAAGCGTGCTCGACCACCACCTGGCGCACGCGCGACCTTTGCGCTGCTCTGGCCGTCCAGGCGACCACATTCGCCTAAACTGGACACTTTCATAGCTGCACTTGCCGACTTGCTGCGCAGCAACGCTTTACGCCGAGCTTACAAGCGGCGCGATCCGGTTCGCGTTATCGTGTCCGCAACGCCTGCCCCCACTCGAATTTCCGCATGTCGATCCGCTTCAGCGCCCCATTCACCGCCTTGCTTGCCGCCGCCCTGTTCGGCGCGACGACGCCGCTCGCCAAAGCGTTGCTCGGCTCGCTCTCGCCGTTCCTGCTCGCCGGACTGTTCTACCTCGGCAGCGGCTGCGGCCTTGCCGCGGTGATACTGGCACGCCGGCTAAAAGGCGGCGGCGGCCAGCCGGCCGGCCACAGCCGTTTCCCGTTACGCGAAATCCCTTGGCTGGCCGGCGCGATCGCGGCCGGCGGCGTCGCAGGGCCCGCTTTATTGATGCTAGGTCTGCAAACGACGCCGGCCGCCACCGGTTCGCTGCTGCTGAATCTGGAAGGCGCATTCACCGCATTGATCGCGTGGATCGTGTTCCGCGAGAACGTCGACGTACAGGTGTTCCTCGGCATGGCCGCGATCGTCGCGGGCGGCGTGGCGCTGGCCTGGCAACCGGGCGCGGCGGGACTGCCGCCGGGCACGCTGCTGCTGGCCGGCGCCTGCGCGTGCTGGGCCGTGGACAACAATCTCACGCGCAAGGTGTCGGCGCACGACGCGATGTTCATTGCCTGCGTAAAAGGACTCGTGGCCGGTTCGGTGAACGTGGCGCTCGCGCTCACCCTCGGCACCGCATGGCCGACGCTCTCGACCGTCGCGCTCACCATGCTCACCGGCTTTGCGGGCTACGGCGTGAGTCTGGTGCTGTTCGTGGTCGCGCTGCGCAATCTCGGCACCGCGCGAACCGGCGCTTATTTCTCGGTTGCGCCGCTATTCGGCGTGACCCTCTCATGGCTGCTATGGCCGGAACTGCCGCCGCCGCTCTTCTGGGTCGCCGCCGCGCTGATGACGCTGGGCGTGTGGCTGCACATTCGCGAACGTCATGAACACCCGCACACGCACCATCCGCTCGAGCACTCGCATCGTCACCGGCACGACGCGCATCACCAGCACGAGCATGACTTCGCGTGGGACGGCGACGAGCCGCACACCCATCCGCACCGCCATGCACCCATGACTCACGCGCATACGCATTTCCCGGACATCCATCACCGGCACACGCATTGATTTTTCGCTCGGCCACGCTGCGCGGGCACTTGCCGCGTCGCAAGACAAAAATCTCTGTGAAAAGAAATCAGGCGATAGACCGATTCAATTGGCATCGGCGCGCATCGCATCCTGTAATGAAACTCCTGTTATCCGCGTGTCACCTGTCCAACCCGCCTGCACCTTTGGAGAGATCTATGTCGCAACCCCAGCCTAACGTAGACGAATTAGTGAAAAGCATCGCCGAGGAAACCGACACGCCGGCGGAAACGGTCTCGAAGATGTACGCAGATACCTTGGCCAGCTATCGGCACGACGCGCGTGTATTCGACTACGTGCCGCTCTTCGCCGCGAAAAAAGTACGCAACCAGCTTCGCGACATTTCAAATCGCAAACATTGACACGGCGGCGCGCGGAGACCACCGCCCGTTGAATCACCTATTCGCCTCGACCGACTCGCGCGAAAATTCACGTAACGCGCACTGATTTTTTTCCCGCTGATAGACTCTGGCCCAGAACCATCCAGTCGGGGGAGTTGGCATGCGGGTAACAATCGTAGGCGCGGGCATCGCCGGTTTGAGCACGGCGTGGTCGCTCTCGAAACAGGGACATGACATCACACTAATCGAGCAGGGCTCGATTCCAAATCCACTCGCCGCATCGGGCGACCGGCATCGCATGATTCGCCGCGCATACGGCGATGCTGATGGTTATGCGCGGAACGTCGAAGAGGCGTTCGATAGCTGGGACCTGCTATGGAACGATCTCGGCGTGTCCCATTACGCAAATTGCGGCGTGCTCGGCATTTCCCAATTCGCAGGCGATGGCGCCGAACACTTCCGCTCCGGCCTCGACCGCATGGGATTCGAGTACGAACGGCTAGAACCGCTCGACGCAGCGGCGCGCTACCCGTTTCTCGATCCAGCCACGTTTCGTTACGCATACCTCGATCACGACGGCGGCGCACTTTTCAGCGAACGCATTGCACGCGATATGAAGGCGTGGCTCAAGATGCGCGGCGCCGACATTCGCATGCACACCAAGGTGCACGCGGTCGATCCGAAGACCGCTTCCGTGCAAATCGAAAACGACGAGATCGTGCGCGCCGACCGGCTCGTGGTCACTGCGGGCGCATGGACGGCGCAACTGTTTCCCGCGCTTGCCGAGAACCTGATGACATATCGCAACACCGTCGCCTATCTGGAGCCGCCTGTGGATCTGGAAGACGCGTGGTCGAAGGCGCCCGCGATCGTCGATATCGGCGGCGCGAGCGATGGCTATGTGCTGCCGCCGCTCGACGGCATTGGTCTGAAGTTTGGCGCCGGCATCAACAAAGCGCGCACGCCGGACCCCGAGGCGAATCGCATTGCGACGCCTGGCGAAGGTGACCGTTTGCGGCGGCTGTTTTCACCGCCGTTCAGCCGGATCGACGAATATACGGTATCCGAAGTAAAGACGTGCGCGTACACCTTCACCGCGGATAACCGCTTCTTTTCGAAGCGCATCGGCAACACGCTGGTGGTGTCGGCTTGCTCCGGACACGGCTACAAATTCGGCGCAGCGGTGGGACGGCGAATCGCGGAGACGCTGGAGACAAACGACGACGTTACCCTCGCGCGCTGGCTCAGAGCCGAGACGGTCTGAACAATCGCTTTTTCCCGTACGTAACGATGGCTGACGCCGACGCATTGTTCATCCCGCAGCAGGACGGCATCGACGAAACCGCGATGACGCTTGCCGCGCTCGCCTGCATCGACGGCTTTACCGCCTGCTTCAACGCGCGCGATCTCGACGGCATGGACGCGCATCTGCACTTTCCGCACGTCATTCTTTCGGGCGAACAACTGGTGATCTGGGAACGGCCGGGGCAATTGCCCGCCGGCTTCTTCGACGATCTGACGCGCGCTACCGGGTGGCATCACACTGCTTATCAGGAAAAGCACGTGGTGCTGGTGAGCCCGCGCAAAGTGCACCTGCGTGTGGTTTATTCGCGCAATCGCGCGGACGGTTCGATCATCACCCAGCATCGCAATGTCTGGATCGTGACGTGGCAGGACGGGCGCTGGGGTATCAAGCAGCGTTCGTACTGAGTGCGGTTTGCTATCCATTGGCATAGGCGCTGCTGCAGCACCGCGCTCCACATTCGACATCGACGGCCCATCGTCCATTCGTGGCTCCAAATTTCGGCCGTGTCGTGGAGCTAACAATGCTGCGTCGAATTTCTTATGCTGACGGATTGGCAGTCTTCACTCAACAAGGAACCGCACATGTCCGATTCGTTTCAGATCCGTCCCGTCGTCCCCGGCGACTTCGACGCATGGCTGCCGCTCTGGGACGCCTACAACGCGTTCTACGGCCGCTCGGGCGAAACCGCGTTGCCGCGCGAGATCACGCAGATCACGTGGGAACGTTTCTTCGATGGCTACGAGCCGATGCACGCGATGGTCGCCGAACGCAACGGCCGCCTGCTCGGCCTCGTGCATTTCCTGTATCACCGTCACACGACGATGAAAGGACCAATCTGCTATCTGCAAGACCTGTACACGCTCGACAGCGAGCGCGGCAAAGGCGTCGGCCGCGCGTTGATCGAAGGGGTATATGAGCGCGCCACAGCCGATGGTTCGCAGCGCGTTTACTGGCAGACGCACGAAACGAATCAGACGGCGATGAAGCTCTACGGCAAGGTCGCGGACCGCTCAGGCTTCGTGGTGTATCGCAAGGCGTTGTGATGGCGCGCGGCACGCTCGCATAGCACGCTGCCAGTTCGTCTCGCCGTGCCGCGCGCCCCACGCCGCACGTCGCACGTCGCCTATTTATGTTCGACCGATCGCGCGGCCACCATGCGCCGCGCATTGTCCAGTCCGATTCTCCCCACCTTCCAGGCCCGTGCCGCTCAAGTTTGCGTGCGGTCTGCCGTTATCGCCATTGGACGGAGCTACACCCGGCACCACGCGGTTCATCGGCGAAACCTTGGGCGATCTCCTCATGGAGGGGCGCAAACGAATCGGAAACTGTACATGCCTTCGATCATCGGCATCGATCTTGGAACCACGCATAGTCTCGCCGCAATCTGGCGCGACGACCGCGCCGTGCTCATCCCGAACGCGTTAGGCGAAACGCTCACACCTTCGTGCGTTTCCATCGACGGCGATGGCTCGATCCTTGTCGGCCGGCCCGCTCACGACCGCTTGCATACGCATCCCGAGCGCACCGCCGCCAACTTTAAACGCTACATGGGCACCAGCCGCGCCGTGTCGCTCGGCACGCAAACGCTGCGTCCCGAAGAGTTGTCCTCGCTGGTGCTCAAGTCGTTGAAGGCCGATGCCGAAGCCTTTCTCGGCGCAACGGTCAGCGACGCCGTAATCGCCGTACCCGCCTATTTCAGCGACGCTCAACGCAAAGCCACGCGCATCGCCGGCGAACTTGCCGGCCTGAATGTACTGCGCCTCGTCAACGAACCGACCGCGGCCTCGCTTGCGTATGGCGTGCACCAACGCGACAGCGAGCGCAAGTTTCTGATCTTCGATCTGGGCGGCGGCACTTTCGACGTCTCCGTGCTCGACTTCTTCGAAGGCGTAATGGAAGTGCGCGCCAGCACCGGCGATAATTTTCTGGGCGGTGAAGACTTCACCGACGCATTGGTCGAGTTGTTCTGCCAGCGCAACGGTCTGAAGCTCCAATCGCTTACGCCGGTTGCCGCGCAACGGCTGCATCAGCAGGCTGAACGCGCGAAACGTCAACTCACGCAGAACGGCGTCGACAGCGTCACGCTCGAACTCACGATCGGCGACAACCAGCACGCGCTCGAACTCGATGCAGCCGCCGCGGAGCGCGCCTGCGAGCATTTGCTGCAACGGCTGCGCAAACCGGTGGAACGCGCATTGCGCGATTCGAAGATCGCCGTCGCCGCGCTCGACGAGATCATCCTGGTGGGCGGTGCGTCACGCATGCCCATGGTCCGCAAGCTGGTCTCGAAGATGTTCGGCCGCCTGCCCGCCGGTCATCTGAATCCGGACGAAGTGGTCGCACTTGGCGCGGCGGTACAGGCCGGTCTCGTCGGACGCGATGCCGGACTCGACGAAATGGTGTTGACCGATGTCGCACCCTATAGCCTCGGCATCGACACGGCCATGCAGGTCGGCCCAGCGCAGTTCGTGCCCGGTCACTTCTTGCCGATCATCGAACGCAACACGATCGTTCCGGTGAGCCGCATGCAGCGCATTTTCACGGTGCGCGATCGTCAGCAGATGCTTAGCATCAAGGTGTTTCAGGGCGAAGCGCGTTTGACCGCGGATAACGTTGCGCTCGGAGAATTCACGCTCGAAGTGCCGCTCAAGGCAGCGGGCGAAGCTGGCGCGGATGTGCGTTTCACCTACGACATCAACGGCGTGCTGGAAGTCGAAGCCACGGCGTTTCCGGGCGGCGTAAAGCGCGCGATGGTGATCGAAGAAAACCCCGGCGTGATGACGCCCGAAGAAATCCGCCAGCGTCTCGCGGCGTTGAGCGCGTTGAAGATTCACCCACGCGATCAACTCGAGAACCGGACGCTGTTGACGCGCGCCGACCGTGTCTACGAAGAAACGCTCGGTGACCATCGGCAATATCTGGCGGCGCATATCGCTCGCTTCCAGGCACTGATCGAGCGTCAAGACGCCGACGAAATCGCGCAGGCGCGCGGCGAACTGGGCGCACTGCTGGACCGTTTCGACGTGCATGTAACTTACTGAGCGGCCATGGATACGATCTCCAACAATCATTGGCCATGGGATGTGCTCGGCATCGAATCGGATGCCGACGAGCGCGCGGTGCGTCGCGCTTATGCGCGGCTGTTAAAACAACAACGTCCGGATGAAGATGCCGAGGCATTTCAGCGTCTGCGGTACGCGTATGAATCCGCGTTGCAGATGGCGAGCGGCGCGGTCGCGAAGGCGGCAGCCGAGCAGCCGACCGCGAACCTTTCTGGCGCTCAACCTGCGGTTTTGATTGCAACCACGGCGGAATCTGCAACCGGGCCGGAGACGTCCCGCGTCTCGGTCAACACTTCGGAAGTCGAGGCCGCCACTCGCGAACCCGACGCCTTTGAAACCGCCGTCCAGCTCTGGCACAACTTCATCGCGCAAGCGGACGACCTCGAGTCGCGCCGCTCGCTGCAGGATCTATTCGCCGCCGTCGTCAACCTTGCGACGCGCGACGAACTCGAATGGCAGGCACTGTGTCATTGTCTGAACGAGGACACGCCCGCTACGCTGCGCATGAACCTGAGCGCGGTCCTCGGCTGGCGGGACAACTCCACGCATCTGCGGCGTCGCAACGCAGCCATCGCCACACTCGCCTTGAACCGCGTGTTCGCCGATGAAGACTACGACGCGCTGCGTCTGCGCTTCACGAACGCTATGGCATTGCTCGAAGGTCCGCTGCCGCAAATGACGGCCGGCGCGCGTGCATTGCTTCGTGCCGGCGTACGTGCCGAGATGGAGCAGTTGTTGACTGCTCTTGGCCGCTACCATCCGAATGTCGTACGGCTGCGGCTCGATGCCGAGAAGGTCGATTTCTGGGGACGTTGCCTCAAATTCCGCGTCGGTGTGGGCCGTCTGTTTGGTCCGGCGCTCGCATTGAACGCGTGGTGCGGTTTGCTGTTCGCCGACGCTTCGCTGAACCCCAACAGCAACAGATGGTTCGATCAGTGGTCGCCCGCTCAGTTGGGCATTTTTCTGTCGACGCTGATGCTCGCGTTGACGACGGTCGCCGCAACGACCGTGCTGTTGTCCGAGCCGCAGCAACAGCGGCTGCGGGCGTTGCGCTTGATCGGCTGGCTGCGTTATGGCTGGATTCCCGTGTGGCTTGGCGCGACCGCCTTTGCACTGTGCGATGACGGCAGCGGCCGTTCGACATCGATCGCGATGGCTACACTGGGCGTCTGTACGATCTGGGCCGCGTTGATTCACGGCTGGCCGCCCATCAAGGAGCTCGCGATACTGGCCGCATTCAGCGCGACGGCGTTGGGTTTTGCGGGCCACTGGATCGCCACGGATTCGCATGCGTGGCTGATGCCTTATGCGCACGGTGTGCTGTTCGCATTCTTCTTTTCGTTTTCGCAGGCGGAATGGCGCGGATGGATCGCGCGTCGGCCGCGGTTGTTTTGGGCTTGCGTGCCTTTTTGGTGGGCCGGGTTCGTAGCGTTGATCGTGTTGCTGTTGCAACAGGAAGTGCGTACGACGCAGTTCGCGTGGGCGTTGTTTGCGGTGATGTCGGCCGCGGGCGGCGTGCTGGCGACGACGCGTTGGAATGATCTGCGTAACGCGATACCGGCGTTTTTCCGCGGGTATGCGAACCTCGTGTGGATGGCGCTGGCGATTTATAAGCCGGATATCATCGCTTGTGTGAGTGCGGGGTTGATGAGTATCTGGGTTATTGAGGGGATCAAGCGGCGGCGGGAAACGCGACAGGCAACGCGGTAGACCGCGACCCCAAAAACGAAGGGGCACACCACCCAGTGCGCCCCTCGTCTCCCAGCTAATTGCGGTACTACAACATCAACCGCCCACCAAACTCGAACCGCGCGAAACGCTCAAGCCTCCAGTTGCTCCAGCACCTTCCCCTTGGTCTCAATCCCAAGAAAGTGCACCGCCACCGCCGCAAGAAACGGTACAGCCGCGAGAATATAAAACGCAACCTGCAAATTCCCGCCGATCATCGTCTTCGACACGATAGCCGGCGCGAAGATCGCCGCGACCTTCAGCCAAGCGCCGCCGACGCCGCAACCCATCGCGCGGATACTCGTCGGATACAGCTCCGGCGTGTACACGTAAGCCGTGATGAACCCGCACGCCAGGAAGCCCAGCGAAAACGCGCAGCACGTCGCCACCACATACACCGACGAATCGTGGAACACGCCCGCCAGCAGCAGCGAAATCGCACAGGCCACGAACGACAGGTTGATGATCGGCTTACGCCCCACCTTATCCACCAGCAACGCGCAAGTCAGCGAACCCACCACGCCGAGCACCGAAGCGGCCACCGCCAGATTCAACGCGAGTTGCAGCGGCGCGTGATAGATCGTGCGATAGATCGTCGGTAGCCACGTCGAGAGACCGTATTGAATGAAGCCGCACGTGATCCACAACATGGCCACAGCCAGCGTGCGCTTCAGATACGCCGGGCCAAACAGGTCGCCCATGCGACGCTTCGGATGACGATTCGCCATCACTTCAAATTCAGCCGAGTGCGTGACCGCCGGAAGCGGACCTTTGACCGCACGTTCGAACACATGCACCGCCGCATCCGCGTCAGCCATCTGTTCACGTTCAGCAAGCCAGCGCGGCGATTCCGGCACGAGTTTGCGCAGCACGAAGAACAGAATCAACGGCATACCGCCGATAAAGTACATGGCTTGCCAGCCGAAACGCGGCACGATCCACGCACCCAACGCATTCGACGCAAGCAGGCCGACCGGGAAAACGATTTCATATAGCAGCACGAAACGGCCACGGCCATGCGCGCGGCTGATCTCGTTGATGTAAGTCGCGGCCACCGGCAATTCGCCACCGAGCCCAAGCCCTTGAACCACACGCAAGACGACAAATGCCGCGAACGTCGGCGCAAAACCGCACGCAATGCTGGTGATGCCGATGATCCCCGAACTCAGCGCGATCGCCTTCACGCGGCCCTTGCGTTCCGCGTACCACGGGAAAACGAACGCGCCGATCAACTGGCCGACCGAACCGGAGCCGATCAGGAAGCCGATTTCCCACGGCGTCAAATGCCACTTCGCGATCAGGATCGGCAACGTCGCCGCGATGGCGATCACGTCGAAGCCGTCGAAGAACGTCGCGAGACCGATCAAGATACGCGCGCGCACCTGCATCGCGTTCTTGGGCAAACGCTCCAGACGCGCGATGATCGAGCCCCGCGTTACAGGGCCTGAGACACCGGCGCTGCTGCGGTCCCCCATGGTGTTGTCGATGGTTCTCATGCCGTTGTGCCGTCCGTAGGTGTGGTTAGGCAAGTGCCGTTGAGGCGTCGGTCAGGGTGGCAAGGTCGATGGTCCGGCCTTGGTTCATCCATTTGCGCGACAGTTTCAGTTCGCGCGGCGTATTGATGGCGATCACGCCGCGAATCGCGCTGTCTTCCAGATGGAACAGCGTGGCGCGTTTGCCCGGCAAATCGCCGCGCACAGCCAGTTGTGCATCGCCTGGAATGTCGCCGAGAATCTGCAGATTCACGTCGTACTGATCGGACCAGAACCACGGAATATCCGCATACGGTTCGAAGGTGCCGAGCAATGCTTTCGCGGCGGCAATCGCCTGATTCTGTGCATTGGCCCACGATTCGAGCCGCACGCGGCGCTTGAGCCACGCGCTCGGATGGTTAGCGACGTCGCCGCACGCGAAAATGCGCGGGTCGTCGGTGGCGCCGAAATGATCGACCACAATGCCGTCTTCCACTTTCACGCCCGCGGCTTCCGCCAGCGCCGTGTGCGGCGTAAGACCGATGCCGGCCACCGCGAAATCGGCGTCGAGCGTCGAGCCGTTTGCGAAGGTGGCGCGAATGCGATTGGCGTCGTTCGGATGATCCGCGAGCGACGCGAGCGAGGCGTTCAAACGCACGTCCACGCCGTTCGCGCGATGCAGGTCGAGCAGGAAGCCGGACACCATCGGCGGCAGCGAACGCGCGCACAAACGCGGGGCGCCTTCCACCACCGTGGCCTCGACGCCGAGCTTGCGCGCGGTTGCCGCGACTTCGAGCCCGATCCAGCCGCCGCCCACCACCAGCACGCGCTTGCTGGCGCGCAGCCGTTCACCCAAAGCGACGGCTTCGTCGAGCGTACGCAGGTAAGCAATGTGCGAGGTCTTCACGAGCGACTCCGGCAGCTTGCGCGCCGCGCCGCCGGTGGCGATCACCAGTCGGTCGTATTGCACTTCGCGGCCCGATTGCGTGCGCACGATGCGCTGTTCGCGATCGATCGACGTCGCGCGATCCGGCTGCCACGCTTCGACGTTCAGCGCTTCGAAGTCGTCGGGCTTCACGAGCCGCACGGTGTCGATATCCGCTTCGCCTGCCAGCACCGCTTTCGAAAGCGGCGGGCGTTCGTATGGCAGATGCACTTCGTCGGCGATCATCACGAGGCGGCCGTCGAAGCCTTCCTTGCGCAAGGTTTTCACGACCCACCCAGCCGCCTGGCCGCCGCCGATCACGACGATCGTGCGCGGTGCTTCCAGTCCGGCATGGGCGGCTTGCGCCTTTGCAGCAGCAGCGTCAGTCATTTTTCCGCTCCGTCATGAACTTGCCTTCCGGCGCCTTCGCGTTTTTCTGGCGCCGCGTATTGCCGTCGATGCCGCCGTCGATCGCCCATTCGGCGAACACGGTCGGACCCGGCTCGAAATCGCGCGGCTGCCAGTCGGGCGTGAGTTGGTCTTCGTCGGCGTAATACTCGATCAGGCCGCCCGCCGGATTCTGGAAGTACCAGAAGTAAGCCGACGACACCGGATGACGCCCCGGCCCAAGTTGCGTATCCCAACCGCAGCGGCTGATATGCATGCCGCCGCCGAACACTTCGTGGATATCGCGCACGGTGAACGCGACGTGATTCAGGCCGCGCTTACCGTTGGGCAAGGCCAGCAGGAAAATGTCGTGATGGCCGCCGTGCGGTGCGCAGCGCATGAACGCGCCACGGCCCGGATAACGGTCGGACATTTCAAAGCCGAGCAGTTCCTGATAGAACTTTTCCTGCTCGGCGAGTTTGCTCGTGAAGAACACCACGTGGCCCACTTCGACCGGTTCCGCACGCTCGTAAATCGGCGAAGGCTGATCGACCCGCAGCGTTTGGCCCCACACGTTCGACGGCGAACCGTGAATGTCGAGCGCGCGCTTCCGGGTCACTTCGACGCGAATCGCCATGCCGTTCGGGTCGATGCAGCCGACGGCGTCGTCGGTTTCGAAATGGCCCGGCTGACCGGCGAAGCGGCCGCGCAGTTCGTCGAGCTCGGCTTTCGTGGCCACGCCCCACGTCACTTCGCGCAGCGTCGGGCCTTCTTCAAATGCGGGCGGCAACGAGGGATCGTCCGAATTCACAACGAGAATCGTGCAACCGTTCAGCGTTTCGAAACGCGCCTGGGTTTCGTCGTGCGCGACTTCCTTCAAGCCCCAGTCCGCGAAAAAGCGGCGACAGGTGGCCAGATCCGTCACGCCGTAAATAATCTGTTCAATGCCGAGAATCGTCATAACGTGCCTCTTGCGTATCTTGCGTATTAATTCGCCCACGCCAGCGGCGCGTCGTTCAAGCCCCAGTAGAGGCTCTTCTGTTGCATGTATTCGCGGATGCCGAGCCGGCCTTTCTCGCGCCCCATGCCGCTCTCTTTCCAGCCGCTGAACGGTGTCGAGATGGAGAACAGCTTGTAGGTGTTGATCCAGATGGTGCCGGCTTCGAGTGCGCGGGCAATCCGGTACGCGCGCTTGTAGTCGCGCGTCCAGATGCCGGCGGCGAGGCCGAACACGCTGTCGTTCGCTTCTTTCAGCAGCGAGGCTTCCCCGTCGAACGGCATGGCCACCAGCACCGGGCCGAAGATTTCTTCCTGGCAGATGCGGGCGTTGTTCGTGAGGCCTTCGAGAATCGTCGGCTGGAAGTACGTGCCGGCTTCGCGGCCATCGCCGACCGGACGCTCGCCGCCGCATAGCAGGCGGCCGCCTTCTTCGAGGCCAAGCGCAACATAACGCTCGACGGTTTCGCGATGCGCCGCTGTAATCAGCGGACCCATTTGCGTTTCAGCACGCGTCGGATCGCCCACGCGCAACTTGCGCGCGCCTTCCGCGAGACGCTTCATGAACGCGTCGTAAATCGGGCGCTGTACGAACAGGCGCGAACCCGCAATGCACGCTTCGCCCGACGAACTGAAGATGCCGTACAGCACACCATTGACCGCGTGATCGAGATCAGCGTCGTCGAAGACAATGGTCGGCGATTTGCCGCCCAGTTCGAGTGAGACCGGCATCAGCTTGTCCGCCGCAATGCGCGCGATGCCGCGGCCCACTTCGGTGCCGCCCGTAAACGACACCTTCTTCACCAGCGGATGACGCACAAGCACGTCGCCGATCACTGAACCCTTGCCCGGCACCACGCTGATTACGCCCTTAGGCACACCGGCTTCCTCGCAGATGCGCGCCAATGCCAACGAGACCAAAGGCGTCACTTCAGCCGGCTTCAACACGACCGCGTTGCCACCCGCGAGTGCCGGAGCAAGTTTTTGCGCGTCGGAAGCAATCGGCGAATTCCACGGCGTAATCGCGGCGATCACGCCGATCGGCTCGTAGATGCTCATCGTCAGATAATCGCCGCGCGAGGGCGTGACTTCTTCGTCGAGCGTTTCGAGGCAGGCTGCGAAATAACGGAACGTGTTCGCCGCGCTCGCCACCAGTACGCGCGTTTCGCCGATCGGCTTGCCGTTGTCGCGGCGTTGCAATTGCGCGAGCGCTTCGTGACGCGCCATGATCAGATCGGCAATGCGGTACAGAATCAGCGCCCGTTGATGCGGCTTCAAACCCGACCAGTCCGCGCGGCGCCATGCGAGATCCGCGGCTTCCACGGCGTCGCGGGCGTCGTCGGCATTGGCCGTCGAGATTTCCATGTTGACCGACTGATCCGCCGGATACAGGCTTGTGTACGGGTTGCCACGCCCTTGCCGCCATTCGCCGCCGATGAAAATATCGCCGGTGGGCACGAGGCTGGTATCGAAGTGAGTCATGTCGGTCATTCCAGTTTGCTTCAGCTAATCAACTGATGGCTTAAATCACGCAGCGCGCCGCGCGATTGCGTAGCGCACGCATCGCGCTATACGCGGTTAGCGCGGACGTCTTGGGGTTATCCGGCAACGGCTTGCCGCACATTTCGAGCGACATCTCGCCGAAAGCGCCACGCGCCACGATGCGATGTACGTTGCGCGTCACGTTCGGATCGGCGATCAGCCTAACCGTGGTGTGGTCCAGACCGAGGCCGGCCAGCGCGATCGTCGCGGCCACGTTGGCGTTCTTCGGATACAGACGCGCTGCTTCGCGCGCGCTCCCCTCGAAAATCACCTTCTCTTCATTCAGCGTGTGCAGATCGCAGAGCTGTTCCGCCGGCGTGCCGAGCCAACCGGTGGGCGGCTTGCGGCCGGTGTACAGCACTTCGTCGAGACCGCCGAGCTTGGCCGCGGCCAGCGCATCCACGCCGCCGATGGCGCCGGAGAGCAGCGTCAACGTGGCGTCGCCTTCATCGGCGGCAGCGGACAGTGCGTCCAGCAGCAACATGTCGGACAGCGCACCGATCGACGCGACCGCGCAGTCCGTGCCGGCTTTCAGCAGCGGCACCACGTGATCGACCAGCGCGCTATGTCCCGCGCATTCCAGCGCGAAATGCGGCTGGCTGCTCAAGGCGGACACAGAGGCCACGACATCCACCGAGTCGCCCACTACTTCACGCACCGAAGCCATGTGACGCTCCGGCACGATCACGTGCGACACGCGCACGGTCGGATCGGCGGCGACCGAGCGATACACTGCCTGGCCGATCGCGCCGAAGCCGATCATGGCGACGTCGACGGGTGCGTGATGCCCCGCGTAGCCCGCATCACGCATGTTCGGGCTCCTGTTCCTTGACCGGCGGGCCGGCAAACGCGGTGGCGAACGAGCCGACCGACAGCATGTCCACTTCGACCAGCACCGGGCCGGTCTTCGCCATGCCTTCGCGAATGATCGCGTCGGCCTGATCGAGCGATTTGATGCGGTAGTGCGTGAGCTTGAGGCTCTCGCAGAACTGCGCGAAATCCGGCTGATGCAGATCGACGTAGCAGCGGCGGCCGCCGTATTGCGCGTCCTGAATGTTGCGGATCACGCCGTAGCATTGGTCGTTCATCAGCACGATCATCACGTTGGCGTTTTCCTGCACCGCCGTCGCGAGCTCGCCGACGTTGACCATCAAGCCACCGTCGCCGACGAGGCAAACGGTCTTCGCCGCGCTACCCGCGAGCGCCGCGCCGATGCCCATCTGCATGCCCTGGCCGATGCCGCCGCCGAGCGCATGAACGCCCGCACGCGGCGAGAAAATCTTCAGCATGCGGTTGCCCCACGTGCTGTTCGAGATCGTGACGTCGCGCACCCAGTTGTAGTCGCGGCCCACTGCGGCTTGCAATGCATCGACGAGACGCTTGTACGGGCCGAGGCCCTTGCCCACATCGGCGACGGCGCTTTCGCGTGCGGCAGCGAGGTCTTGGGCGAACGTCGGATCGACTTTGATGCGGCCTTCGAGCAGCGTCGCCAGTTCTTCGAGTACCGAAGATGCATCGCCGTGAATGAACATCTCGTTGCGATAGCCACGGTTATCGGCAAGCGCGTCGGCGTCGATGCGATACAGCGGTTGCGGCAACGCGAGTTTGTACTTCAGCGTTTCATTGCCACGCAGACGCGAACCGACCACCACCAGCGCGTCGCACGTCTTGTAGAAGCTCTCGACCGCTGTGTGCACGTTGAACGCGCCGAGCGTCGCCGGATGATCTTCCGGCAGCACGCCGCGGCCTTGCACGCTGGTCACGACGCCGAAACCCAGCTTGACCAGACGCTCGACTGCCTTCGTCGCGTGACGCGTACCGCCACCCAGCCACAGCAGCGGGCGCTTGGCCGTTGCCAGCGAATCGGCGAGTTGCGCGACACGCTGCTTGCAATGTGTAAGCGTCGTGATATGCGGCGCCGCGAGATCAGCGGGCCATTCCACTTCGGCGGCCTGAATGTCGATCGGGATCTCCACGCTCACCGGGCCGCTCGGCGCGGTCTGCGCGACGCGTACGGCTTCGCGGATGGTCGGCAGCGCGGTTTCGACCGAACGCACGCGGAACGCGGCTTTCGAAATCGACGACAGCATCGACAGTTGATCCGGTGCTTCGTGGATATACGCGAGGTCCTGATCAAGGTATTCGGTTTCGATCTGACCGGTGACGTGCAGCAGAGCGGTGCCGGCGGTCAAAGCTTCGACCATCGCGCCCGCCGCGTTGCCCGCCGCGGTGCCCGTGCTGGTGAACGCAACGCCGAGGCCGCCGGACACACGCGCGAGGCCATCGGCCATGTTCACCGCGCCAGCTTCACCGCGCGCGCCGACGTAGCGGATCTTGCCGCGATTGTGGATCGCGTCGAGGATCGGCATGTTGTGGATCGAGATCACGCCGAACGCGGTTTGAACGCCGCATTGCTCGAGAAAGGCGGCGATCAGTTCGCCAACGGTGGTTTTGTTAGACATGTCGTGCAACGCCTCCAGAAACATCGATATGACTGCCCGTCGTATAGGACGACAGCGTCGTAGCCAGATAAAAGAGCGCTTGAGCGGCTTCTTCGGGGCGACCGAAGCGGCCTAGCGGAATGTTTTTCTTGCGCGCCAGTTCCGCCGTCCAGTCTTCCCAGCTCTGGCCCGGCTGTGCTTCTTTCTCATAACGGCGGCGCCATTGACCCGATTCGACGATGCCGATCAGAATCGAATTGACGCGGATGCGCTGCGGCGCGAGTTCCACCGCGAGCGACTTGAGCAGGTTCTGCACGCCGGCGCGCGCTGATGAGGTCGCGACCATGTGCGGCTCGGGTTGCACGGCCAGCAGCGAGTTGACGCAAACCACAGCGGGGTTCGCGGCGTCGCGAAGCATCGGCAGAAACGCGCGGGTCGGGCGGATCACGCTGAAGTACTTCAAGTCGAGTTCTTCGCGCCAGGCCTCATCGCTGGTGTCGGCGAAAGTCGACACGCGGCCTTGGCCTGCGTTATTCACCAGCATGTCGGTGCGGCGGAAACGCGTCTGCACCGCTTCCGCGAACGCTTTCACGTCGTCGGCGTCGAGCACGTTGCAACGATGCGCGAGCAGTTGCGCTTGCGGGAACTGCCCTTTCAGCGCGGCTTCCGCTTGCGCGAGACGTTCGGTATCGCGGCCGCAGATCGCGACCGAGGCGCCCGCACGCAGAAACAGTTCGGCAGTCGCGAGGCCGATGCCGGACGAACCGCCCGTCACCACCGCTACCTGTCCGGTCAAGTCGATTTGGATCATCAGAGCCCCAATGCCTTCATGTAATTGCTGCCCGACTTCGCGCCCTTCGGCCGATAGTTGAGCCGCTGCGAAAGTTCGTCGGCGGCGCGGCGGACCTTGTCGATCAGGCCGCTGTCGAGCAGCGACGCGTCGATCTCGTGGCGCGGAATCGTGGTCGTGATTACGGCGACGATGCGGCCTGTGTCGTTGCGCACCGGCGCGCTCACCACCGAAATACCGCGTTCGAACGACGACTCGCTGATCGCGAAACCACGCCGCGCGTCGTCGCGAATCCGTTCGTACAAGTCGTCGACGGTGCCCGGCGTCTGCTTCGTGAAGCGTTCGAGTTCGGGCTCGGGGTAGAGCTTCTTAAGCTCGTCGAGCGTCAGGTCGCCCATCAGCACCTGGCCGTGCGTCGTGGCATAAGCCGGCAGACGCGTGCCCACGTTCACCTTCACCGAACTGAAAATCGGCGTGTGGCTTTGCGCTTTGGCGACGAACACGACATCGCGTCCATCGCGAATCACGATGTGGCTGGTCAAGCCGGTTTCGTTACGCAGCGCCTCGATGATCGGCAAACCGAGGTCGGTCAATTCGAGCGAACTCAGATATTCGAAACCGAGCCGCAGCACCGCGACGCCGAGGCGATAGTTGCGGTCCTTGTCGGCACGCTCCAGAAAGCCGAGCGATTCGAGCGTTTGCAACAGACGGAACACCGTCGTGCGAGGAATCTTCAGGCGCTTGGATAATTCCGGTGCGCCGAGAACCGGCTCGCGTGGCGAGAACTCCGTGAGAATCTTCAGGCCGCGTTCGAGACCGGGCACGCGGTACGCGGTGTCGCCGGTGCTGTCGTTGCGGTCTTCGTCCGCTTCGCGCTCAGCGTGAGCGGTGTCGGGCGTGTCGGGCGTCATTCATTGGCTCCGTTGTCCGTCGCTCGTGCGACAGAACGTGTCGATGATCGCGGTGTACGCGGCGGGTGCTTCGATATAGCCGGCGTGACCCGCGCGAGGCACGACCTGCAGTTTGGTGCCCGCGGCCAGTGCGAGTCGCTCGCAGGCTTCGGGTGTCGTAACGGTGTCTTCGGCGCCGACGGCCACGTTGATGCGGCCTTTAAAGCGCGCGAGGTCACTAGCGAGATCGGCGTTGGCGAGCAGATGCGTGGCCTGCGCGTAGCCGTGCGGGATCACGCGCGACATGTTCCAGCGCACCCATGCGCGCGCTTCGTCGCTCGCGTGAGCGGACAGCATGTTGGTGCTGCGTTTTTCAGCGAGGCCTTGCGGGCCCAGTTCGTTCAGCATGGCAAGACGCTGATCGCGCTTCGTATTACGCACTTCCGCCGATGCCGCGCCATATCCACCAGCCGGCGACAACAGCAGCAATCCGGCCACACGCTGCGGGTGCGCCACGGCAAACGCGCCGGCGATGATCGCGCCGAGCGAATGGCCGAGCAGCACGCAGCGTTCGATGCCGAGCGCGTCCAGCCACTCTTTCAACACACTCGCGTAATCGGCTGCGGCGGGCGATTCGGCCGCGACCGGCGTGGTTGCGCCATAACCCGGCGCATCCCACGCCAGCACGCGGCGCGTCGAGCCGAGTCCCTCGAACTGCTGCACCCACGACGCCGCGCCCGACCCGATACCGTGCAACAGCACGAGCGGCAACGCGCTGCTGTCGGCGCTATCGACTTCGCGATAGCTCACCGCGCGTTGCGAGGCCAGCCAGATCTGCTGCGCCGGAAAGCGCGCAAGGCGGGCTTCGAGCGTAGCGTGTTGATCAGCTGTAACGGACGGGACTGCGGACATGATTTCCTTCGTGGGTGTCGTAAAACTGCGGAACCGTTTGAGGGTTTAGCGCTTGAGCCTGGCCAGCGGCGAATCAGGCGGATACGTCGGCGTAATGGGCTTCGGCGAACCGAGCATCACGCACATCAACGCGTCTTCTTCACCGACGTTGATTTCCGTGCGATACACGC
Source organism: Paraburkholderia sp. BL18I3N2 (assembly GCF_003001875.1). Classification (NCBI taxonomy): domain Bacteria; kingdom Pseudomonadati; phylum Pseudomonadota; class Betaproteobacteria; order Burkholderiales; family Burkholderiaceae; genus Paraburkholderia; species Paraburkholderia sp. BL18I3N2. The sequence goes on along the minus strand of NZ_PVNC01000001.1, from coordinate 207,814 downwards.
CCGGCGGCACCGAGATCAGATCGCGTTCGCCGAGCACCGCTTCCCACGTTTCGCCGTCTTTCTCGCAGATCACTTTCATCTTGCCGCGCAGCACGAAGAAAATTTCTTCGACATCCATATGAATGTGGCTCGGGCCGATGTTGCCCGCCGGAATCACCATCGTCGAAAACGTGAAGCCGCCGGCGGGCACCGTGTTCATGTCTTTCGCGACGCCCGTGCCGCCCGTGCCGACATAGCGCATTTGCGCGCGGCGATACTTCGGGTCGTAGTCGGCCTGAAACTTCAGCGCATCCCAGTCGTAGCGACGCGTTTCCAGGCGCGCGACGCGAGTGTCCAGCCATTGGGCAAAGCTCGCGTCCGCGGGTTGGTCCCACGATTTGCGTTCGATATCGGCGTCCGCCATCTCTTTCTCCTTTCGATTCGACAAGATCAGTTCATCACGAAGCCGCCGTTGACCGGCAGCAGTTGGCCGGTCACGAAGCGAGCGGCATCGGATAACAGGAACAGTACGGGCCCGGTGACGTCGTCGGGCACTTGTGCGCGCGTAAGCGCGCGGCCTTGCAGGTAATACTCGTGACGTTCGGCGGGCACGTAGGCGGTCGCCTCGACTTCGGTCAGCCCCGGCGCGACCGCGTTCACCGTCACCTGATGCGCGCCGAATTCGCGTGCCAGCGACCGGGTCATCGAAATCACCGCGCCTTTGCTGGCGACATAAGCCAGCAGCTTCGGTGCACCCCACATCGCCGTGTCCGACGCAATGTTGACGATGCTGCCGCGGCCCGAGTCGCGCAGATACGGCAGCGCGGCGGTGCTCATCAGCCAGGTACCGCGCACGTTGACGTTCATCACGGCGTCCCACGTATCGACAGACAACTCATCGGCGAACTTGCCGCCGGAGTTGGTGATGGCCGCGTTGTTGATCAGTGCATCGAGACCGCCGAGTTGCTCCGCGCCTTGCTCTGCGAATTGCTTGATGCTGGCGGGGTCGGCGAGATCGAGCGGCACGTAGGTGACTGCATGTCCTTGCTCGACGAGCGACGCCGCGAGCGCGCGACCTTCTTCGTGCAGCACGTCGCCGAACACGACTTGCGCACCGGCTTGCACCAGCGAGCGGACGAATGCCGCGCCGAGACCACGCGCGCCGCCCGTCACGAGGACGCGCCGGCCGTTGAGCGCTGAGGACGCGTCGTTATGCATGGCTGTGGCCTGTTTCCGCCGATTGCGCGGCGCCTGCCTTTGCAGCTTCAGCGCGATGCGCTTCGAGTGCGGCAAAGTCCTGCTGCGCGCGCTGACGCAACATGCGGCGCACACGCGTCATGCCGACGTCGTGCTGATACAGGAATTCATGAGCGCGCGCGTTCGGCGCCATGCTTTCCAGCACATAGCGGTCTTGCTCCAGCACGGCCCAATGCAGGCCTTCCAGGCGATTGCGGTACAGGAAGCGCCATGCGTCGCGTTGCCAGCCCGACACTTTGCGAGTGCGCCAGAAGTACACCTGGCAGTTGTCGCCATCGACCGGCGTTGCAAAACCGATGATCCCGAAGTTGCCGCCCGGGCCGAACTTCTTCCTGTACGGAATCGCGAGGCGCATCCACAGCGTGCCGGTTTCGCCGAGTTCCACCCAGTCGAAATTCACGTCGCGCTGGCCGACCTTTTCGAACATCAGTCCGGTTTCGGTCTTGCGTACGCGCATGTCGGCCTGCTTGTCGCCTTCAGCCATCGAGTGCGACGTCGCGTGCAGGTAGGCGCCGTGCATCGGATCCATCACGTTGTCGATCGCGTACTGGTAATTGCACTTCCAGTGCGACATGCACAGGAAGCTCGCGTATTCCTCGCCAACCAGTTCTTCCGGCAGCACGAGCGGCGTGGGTTCTTTATGCGCTTCGTCGCCGAACCACAGGAAGATCGCGCCGGCATGCTCTTCGACCGGATACGACTTCACGCACTTCTGGCCTTCCAGCGGACAGTTCGACACGGCGGGCACTTTGACGACTTCGCCGCTGCCGTCGATTTCAATGCCGTGATACCAGCACGCGACGCTGCCGCCGAGATTCCAGCCGAGCGACAGACGCGCGCCGCGGTGCGGGCAGCGGTCTTCCAGCGCGCGGACTTTGCCTTCCTTGTCGCGCCACAGCACGATCTGATCGCCGAGACGCGTGATGCCGACCGGCGCGTCGCCGACTTGCCAGCTCGGTGCAACGGGGTACCAGTAGTTACGCAGGCCCTTGTCCAGATAGGACTGGATCGGATCGGCCGCGCCTTGGTTTGTATTGGGGGACGTCATGAAGAGACTCCAGATACGAATGCGATGAACGTGTTCGGGAAAGCGCGCCTATTCGGCGAGCAGGCGGAATTCGGCGGCGAGGCGGTCGGCGTTCCACGTGCTGCCTTCCGGGGTGCGGAAGCCGACGCGGTTCAGACCGTCGACCACTTCCTGCAACTCCATCGCACCCGCTTCGAAGACTTTTTCGAGCGCGTCGCCGAAGTCGTTTTCGTACTGCGTCGGCTCGGCTTTGCGCGTTTGCCAGATGAAGTTCTCGGTCTCACCCGGCTTTTCGATCACGCCCTTGCCCGCGACGTTGTTCGGCTGCGGCGCGAGCCACGGCTTCAGGAAAGGATTGAAGTTCACGATTTGCTCTCGCATGTCATTCCACCTTGATCTGGATTTCTTCACCGGCGAGGCGCACCGAGTACACCTTCAGGTCGCGGCCACCGGGCTCTTTCAAGCATTTGCCGGTCGGGATATGGAACACGGCTTCGTGCAACGGGCACTCGACGGTGTCGCCATCGACAAAGCCTTGGGTCAGCAACGCGTACGCATGGGGGCAGACGTTTTCCAGCGCGTACAGCGCATCGCCCACCTTGTAGATGCCGATCTCGGTGCCGTCGAGCTTGAACTCGAGCGGCGCGTCATCGGACAGGTCGCCGGCATGGCCGGCGCAGCGCCATTGTTCAGTCATTTCTCGCCTTCTCCTGAAGCCTTATGTTCCATACAAGGAACATCAGTTCGTGTATGGATAATTATAGGAGCGGCTTTGGCCAGAGAAAATAAAAATCTCGACTGGTAGGGGAAAACACCGAGCGTGACGCTCGCAAGACGACGTCATGCGAACGCGCGCGAATACCTTTGGTCCCCGAAAAGCCTTATCAGGTAACGGTTCCAGCCATATTTCCAGACGAATTCAACAGCCCTTGTGCGGGTTTGTACGGGGTCCAAAATTTTATTTTGACCGCTTCCAGACTCACTATAATTTTCCATAGGCGACACAAACGCCCATAGGTGGAACATAAAGCGTAGCAGTTTTGGCGCATAAACCCCAGAGCTGCATTCAACCCAAAGCAAGGATCAGGGTCGACGAACCTGGCGAGAGCTACCCGTCGCGTGATCAGGAGAACCAACGGTGAAGCACATCATTGCGGCCGGCTTGACGGCAATCTGCGCAACGACAGGCGCATGGGCGCAGAGCAGTGTGACGCTATACGGCAGCCTGGATGCCGGTGTCGCGTATATCAGCAATGTAGGCGGCCATTCGAAGTGGATGGAAGAACAAGGCAACATGCAGCCTGACCGCTGGGGCCTGAAGGGCGTGGAAGATTTGGGCGGCGGCCTGAAGACGATTTTCCAGTTGGAAAACGGCTTTTATACGAACACGGGCGCATTCGCCAAAGCCGGCGTGCTGTTCAATCGCCAGGCGTTTGTCGGTCTGAGTTCAGACTCGATAGGAACGGTGACCCTCGGTCATCAGACTCCGTTCAGCTTCGACGTGTTGGGTCCGCTGAGCACGGCTTATCTGGCGGCGAGTTGGTATGCGTTCCACCCGGGCAATATCGACGAACTCGCCGACACGGGCGTGGTGCCGTTCGACAATTCGGTGAAATTCCGCTCGGCGAGTTTCAGCGGCTTTCAGGTCGGCGCGATGATGGGTCTCGGCAACACGACCAACTTCTCGACCGGCAAGACACTGAGTTTTGCGCTTAGCTATGCGAACGGTCCGTTCAAGGCCGGTGCCACGTACGCGAACGAGCACAACCGTACGCCGTCGATCGTCACGACGGGCATCACCAACTTCCAGGGCGTGGCCGCTGCCACCTATACCGCGGACAAGGTCGAGAACATGGGCGCGGGCGCCTCATATCAGTTCGGCAAGCTGCTGGTGCACGGTTTGTACACGCGCGTGAAGCTCGAGTCGGGTTCTCACTCGGACACCTATCAGAGCTACGACGTCGGCGCGAATTACCAGTTCACGCCGTTTAACACCGTGGCCGGTGGCGCCGCGACGACGACGCTGGCGGGGCATCGCTGGACGCAGTTCGAAATCGGCGATATCTACGCGCTGTCGAAGTCGACGCAGTTGTATGTGAACGCGCTGTATGAACGCGCCGGTTCAAACACGGATGCGGCGTTCTTTACCGCGGGTGTGTCGAGTGGACGGAACCAGACGATCATTCTGACCGGCATCCATCACTCGTTTTAATGCGCTGACGAGACTGTGATCTGACGCGGCTAGTCCGGCGGCGAACGCAACCGGACTAGCGCTCAAGTGAATGCTGAAATAGAAGCGGAATCAGCCCGCCGCCACGGGCTTGCGGCGCGCCTGGACCGCAGTCGGATCGTCCGGACGCGGCCGGTAGCTGAGTCGTTCGGACAGTTCGAGCGCCGCCTGGCAAACCGCGATGATGAGCGGCTCGCGCTCTTCGGCTTCGCCAATATCCGAACGTGGAATCGTCACGGTCAACGCCGCCGCGATCTTGCCGCTCTGGTCGCGCACCGGCGCGCTGACCACCGAAATGCCGCGCTCGAACGAAGCCTCGCTCAGCGCATAACCGAGCGCCGCGCTTTCGCGCACTCTTTCGTACAGTTCTTCGACGGTGGCCGGCGTGCGCTCGGTGAAACGTTCGAGCTGCGGCTCCGGATACAACTGCCGCAATTCCTCGAAGCTCAGATCGCCCATCAACACCTGGCCGTGCACCGTCGCATGCGCCGGCAAACGCGTACCGACATGCACCTTCACCGAGCTGAACATCGGCGCATGAGTTTGCGCCTTGGCGACGAACACCACGTCGCGCTGATCGCGGATCAACAGATGCGTGCTCAGGCCCGTGGCATCACGCAGGCGTTCGAGAATCGGCGTGCCGACGTCGGTCAATTCGAGCGAACTCAGATATTCGAAGCCGAGCCTCAACACCGCTACGCTCAAGCGGAAATAGCGGTCGCCGTTGACGCGCTCGAGAAAGCGGAGCGCTTCGAGCGTCTGCAACAAACGGAACGTGGTGGTGCGCGGAATGCCGATGCGCTTCGACAATTCGGGCGCGCCGAGCACCGGCTCACGCGCGCTGAATTCCGCCAGAATGCGTAGGCCTCGCTCAAGGCCCGGCACGAGATAAGTCGATCCGCCGGCGCTCTCTTCGTCGGTGGAATCCTGGGACTCGGCGTGGTTTGCCGGGGCCGGCGGCAACGTGTCGTCCTGCGAAATCGACGCTGCCGCACCGCGTGGCTTCGCGTGCTTGCGTCCCGCTCCTGTCTGCTCTTCTTTTGCCATCTTGGCTGCCGTTTCTGCTGTTCATCAAGGTCAGATCAGCATGATAGCGCGTGGCGCGCCGCCCTCACCGCCTTCGCCATTTCTTACGCGTGACGCAATCGCCACGAATCGCGCAATCGTCGACCGTCACCAAGCGCGCGCCGAATGCCGCGTCGTGGTTAACCATGTCAATTGCTGCACCGCCACCATTTCACGCGGTGCTATGCTTTGAAGCGGTCCATTGCGCGATGCCTCGCTGCCGCGCTTTCGCTCCGCTCAAGCGTCCGGAGGCCACGCTCATGTCCGATTCCATTCAGATTCAGGTTGCCGACTCGCACCTTTATCCGGGCTGCGCGGTGCGCATCGCGCACTTGCCCGAGCCGGCCCGAGGGGCGGCTGCCGTCATCGAATTCGCGGATGGTTCCGGCGCCAATGCGACCTGCCATCGCCGGGCGCTCGACGAACTCGAATTGATGGTCGACCGCTATGCCACGCAAAAGCGTCACCCAGTCGACACGCGGCATTGGCTTCTGCTTGCCGTCGACGCCACGCATAACAGTTGGCGCGTGAAGCGCCGGCTTCCTTAATCTGCATCTCCAGCTGCTTCGAATCCGCAACCGGTGCCGCGCGCGCGCCGCTCCGAGCGGCGCTGTAGTGCCCGTCACAGCCACTTCGGAACCCACTGATGAACGATCACGACTCCACCCTGCCGCCGAACGCCGACAACGCCAACGAGGCCAATAACGCCCCCGACGACCCCGAACGCCGCCGAGTCCTTACCGGCCTGGCAGCAGTCGGTATCGGACTGGCGCTGACGGGCTGCAAAACCGACCAAAGCATGTCGAGCACCGGCGCGCCGCGCAGCGCCGCCGACCTGCGTCTCGATGCCGCGCTTCACGATCAGGTGAAGCACATCGTCGTGATCTACGCGGAGAATCGCAGCTTCGCGAACCTGTACGGCAATTTCCCCGGCGTCCAGCATCCGCTCGATGCCGTGAGCGCAGAGCGTTATCTGCAACTCGACCGCGACGGCAAGACGCCGCTGCCGCGCTTGCCGGCAATCTGGGGCGGCCTCGTGCCGCAAGCGCAGGAAGTCGACGGCAAGCGCTACATGATCGGGCAGAAGGATATCGTCAACCTGCACAACCGCCCGTTCCATATCGCCGACGCGCAGGGCGCGCCGCTGCCGACCGGCGTGATCACGCGCGACCTCGTGCATCGCTTCTATCAGAACCAGATGCAGATCAACGCCGGCCGCAACAATCAGTTCGCCGCGTGGGGCGATTCCGGCGGCCTGGTGATGGGCCATTACCGTAATTCCGCCGACACGCTGCGTCTGTGGAATCTTGCGCAGCAGTACACGCTCTGCGACAACTTCTTCATGGCGGCTTTCGGCGGCTCGTGGCTGAACCACATCTTTCTGATCTCGGCGCAGGCGCCGTTCTATCCCGACATTCAGAACAGCCCGGCGAAGAAGATGGTGTCCGTGGTGGACGGCGACGATCCGACCGGCGCGCGGCTGAAGCAGTCGGAAGACTCGCCCGCGTCCGCGCTCGACGGTCCGCCGAAATTCGTCAACGACGGCGCGTTCACCGCCGACGGCTACGCCGTCAACACAATGGCGCCGCCGTATCAGCCGAGCAACGTGCGGCCCGCTGAAGGCGGCAATCCGGCCTTCGCGGACCTGTCGAATCCGCGCGTGCTGCCGCCGCAGAATTACGCGACGATCGGCGATCGGCTGACCGACAAGGGTGTCGACTGGGCGTGGTACAGCGGCGCGTGGCAATACGCGTTGGAGCATCAGGATACGGGCGCGGTGCCTGACTTCCAGTATCACCATCAGCCGTTCAACTACTTCACGAATTACGCGCCGGGCACTTCGGCGCGGCGCAAGTATCTGCGCGACGGCGGTCTCGGCAACGACGCGTCGACCAACCACCTGATCGCGGATATCGATGCAGGACGCCTACCGACGGTCACTTTCTACAAGCCGCAAGGCGATCTCAACATGCACGCGGGTTACGCGGATGTCGCATCGGGCGACCGCCACATCGCGACAGTGATCGAGCATATTCAACGCGGGCCGCAGTGGGCGAACACGGTCGTGGTCGTCACCGTCGACGAGAACGGCGGCTGGTGGGACCACGTCTCGCCGCCGAAGGGTGATCGCTGGGGTCCGGGTTCGCGGATTCCCGCGCTGGTAATTTCGCCGCTGGCGAAGAAGGGTTACGTCGATCACACGGTGTACGACACCAATTCGATTCTGCGGCTGATCAGCCGCGTGCATGGCCTCGCGCCACTCGATGGCGTGGTGGCGCGCGATCGGGCGTTCGCGAGCAACGGACTCGCGCCGTTGGGGGATTTGACAGGCACGTTGGATCTGGCTTGAGCGCTTGAACGTTCGAAAGTTGAAACGCCTGCGGCGCGCGTGGCCCCAGGCATTTCAGCTCGAACTACTGCGGCTTCGACTGCGCAGCGCCGTGCAGTTTTGCAACCACCGCATCTGCAATCTGCTGAGCCGTCTTTTTGATCGTCTTCTTCTCGTCGCCGCTCGCCATCACGAACTTGGCGGCGATCACGTACGGATTCAGTTTGATGGCCGCGCCCGGCATGCCCTTGCTGTCGGCTTCGTCGACGGCCTGATAGAGCGGCGGCAAATCAGGCGCGCCGAGGCTGTCGCACGACACCGCCACCTGGATGTCATTTTGGCCCGCGCCGAAACCGACCATCGCGCGCCTGAGGCGATTGCCGTCGTCGACACTTAAAAACACGCCGCGCACTTGCCAACCGACGGTCGGCAGCGGCTGACCCGGCGCATTGCGGCGCGCATCGACGCCCGCCTTTTTCAGATCGTCCGTTAGCGCGTCCGCCATTTCGTCCACGATATGTTTGGCATGCTCCTGCGGATTTTTGTCCTGGCCCATCGGTCCCGGGCCGCTCGGCAGCAAGCCGCGCAGGCGGCGCACCCGTTGGCCCGGTCCGCTGTCCGGCGTCACGTTCGCGACGTCCAGATCGAAGTCGGCGACATAGACGACGGGCGCGGGCTCCGCGAACGGCGCACTGTCCGCCGCGGCATCAACGGCGGCCACCACGCTCAGGCATCCCGCCATCACCGTGCACTGCAGAAATCGATGCAGCATGGCGTGCCTCCGCGAACGTAACAGGACGCGGCTATCGTACAACCGTCCGCAGCGTGCATCCGTTTTTTCGTGCCCGATCGTCACACGGTTTGCCTTGCATAACGCCCGTTGCAGCATAGACTGTTAAAGCACAACTTCGCAATTTGTACGGAACCCGCCATGCGACTGACCATCCTGATCAACGGTTCCGATCCCACCGTCAGCCACGACTACGCTGTGTTATGGCTCGACACCGACGAGCACCGGTGGTCGAGAGAAGCACATCAAGGGATCGATTTGCCCCCTTGGGGCGAACTACGCGACGAAAACGGCGTGACAACTCTCTGTGCGCCTAGCACGGATGCGCCGCTGTGCACGTTGCGCGGATTGCACGTGGACCGCAAGCAGCGCGTGAGCGCCGCGCAAGGCGCCGCGGCATGGACCGCCCTGCCGACGCGCGCGCCGACCAGCGGTTTCTGGCGTCTGCAAGCAGTGGACCGCCAACAGGTGCGCGCCGAACACAGCGTGTTCGGCAATTAGGTTTCTGCACTTATTTTTATCGGTCGAAATGACGCATGTGCGAGCGGGCGTTCCGCTCGCGCATGCGTCATTTCGTACGTGCGTTCGTGCGCCGTCTTTTTGATTCTTTGACTGCTATTTCGCCGCTCGCGCATTTAAGCCCGCCTTAAGTTTGCGTGAGTAGAGTTGGAAATCCACGCATTAGGGTCGCTGCAAAGCGGCCCGTTTTTTTTTGGTGCGGCGAGGTGTGGACGTCTCCGCGCGCGCCACGCGGCGGCATCGTTTTCATGACAGCGCTCGACGCGCGAATCCCGTTTCTCTTCCGGTGGTTCCCTGCATTTCACGTCGCGCGAGATGGGCTCGCAACGCTATACTTGCGCCCCCATCCCTCGACTGATTGACACATGAAGAAGTGGTTTGCCTGTCTGTTGTTCGCCGTTGCCGCTCACGCCAGCGCAGCGCCTTCCTGCACTCAATTCACACCGAATTCGCAATGGCCGGTTCTGAGCAATCAGAAGATGGCTCCGAAAACGCGCATGCTCTGTTATAGCGATTTCGCGGTTTTGCATTCGGGCATCACGCACGGTCCGCTGTGGTCCGCCGAGCATCTGACGCGCGATCATATCGAGGCCGCCAAAGACATGGTGCGCACCAACAAGTTCTTCGAAGACGCGCGCCTGCCGGACGGCGAAGGCGCCACGCTCGCGGACTACAAGCGCAGCGGATTCGACCGCGGGCACATGAGCCCGGCGGGCAATCGCTGGAATCAGGAGGCGATGGCACAATCGTTCACGCTGGCCAACGTCGTGCCGCAAAACCGCGAGAACAACCAGCGTCTGTGGGCGCGCATCGAGACCTCCGTGCGCAAGATCGCGGTCTCGTACGACGATACCTATGTGGTTACCGGCCCGATCTTTAACGGCCAGCAATTGCAGACTATCGGACCGACGCGCGTGTTCGTGCCGACGCAGTTGTTCAAGGTGATCTACGTGCCGTCGCGGAAGATGGCGTTCGCCGTGGTGGTGGACAATGTGTCGACGAACCGTTACGACATCAAGACGATTCACGAACTCGAAGCAGCATCGGGCATCCGTTTTCCGGGCATTCCGGAGAACCTCAAAGACCAGCGACCGGGAGGACTGAAAGGTGTTTAAACCCTATTCGAACGACGACGAAGTGCTCAACATTCAGGGCGATGCGTTGACGGTGAGTAACGGCACGACGCGCATCGTGCTGAACGGCACGCTGGAGCTGACGCAGGATCAGCGTGGATTGAAGGCGGCGTTGGCACTGAAAGAAGCGGTGGATGCGATCGTGGCCAACTTGCAGGCGCAGAGCAATTTGCCCGCGAAGGTCAAGGACGAACCGGATGCGAAGCCGGGCGTCGTGAAGAACCCCTTCAACTAGTCACTCAGAGCGCCGGCAACTGGCGTGAGGCATTTTTTTATGCGAGCGGCCGGCCCTCATCCTGTGTTGCGCAGTTCGATCAAAGCCGAACGAATCCGCTCTACGACCTCGGGCCACCCAGCCAGTTTCCCACTTGCCGCCACGGCGCAAGCCGGACCACCGAAACTGCTTCGGGATCCCCAATATGTTTCAGCGGTTACGTTTTGTCACCAGAGCGACGTCAACTCCTGTCTTCCCGTCAACGTTAAACCGGCAGCGCTGAAAAATTTCAGCCGCGATACAAGAATCAACCGGTTAAACCAGGAGTTAAACCATGAAGACGCTTTTCGCCGCTCTCGCTTCCGCTCTGCTCGTGTCGACCGCTTTCGCTCAAACGGCCGCACCGTCCGCCGCGCAGCCCGCGCAAACGCAACCCGCTGGCCAGGCGAACCTGAAGGCGAGTACCGCCGTGCAAACGGGCGCCACGGACGACGGCGCCGCAGCAACGAAGGCGCCGGCCAAAGCCGCGACCAAAGCGCACGTAAAGAAGACTTCCGCCCATCACACGGCGAAAGCGCACAAGACCACCAAGAAGGCCGCGGCAGAAACGAGCGCCGCCACGACTAAAACGGAGGGCGCGAAAGAGGCCAGCAATGCCCCGGCAAAAGCCGACGGCGCAAAGACCGACACGACAAAAACGCAATAACACGTGATCGGTTTCGGCACGCACCGGCCAGGCATGTGTAGGTAATCGAAGCCGAACTGTGCCGTTCAGGGAGGGCGAGTCATATGACTCGCCTTTTTTATGCGCGGTTCGTATCGCGTCGAGTGTTTCCGCTTCAGGCAACCCCGTATGATTTTTCCAACGCACACCCCAATTTTTGCACCGCGTTTACCCGCAGACGTCTAATCTCGAACTGTCTTGATCAACCATGGCGTCGACGAACGCCGCATCACATGGCTCTCACACAATCAATCGACAGTTTCGCCACTCAGCCGGTCAACGAGTCTCACGTTCAACGCAGCAACGTCATTCCCTTCCCCGCAGCACGCGTCCGCTTGCAGATAATGCTGCCTCATCGGCCGTACGAATTCCCCGGCACCCAGCTTCGCGCCTTGCTTCATTCTCCTCTCGGTGTTTATGTCGTCGCCACCCAAACGGTTCGCCAGGAAATCCGCGTGCAACTCGACATCGCTCCCGACGACCTCGACTTCACCCTGCACACGCTGATTTCGACACTTCCCGCCGCGATGATCGGACCGTTGAAGCGCCGCAGCGCGGCTGCAAACGCAAAGGCGCGGTAATCATGTTCTCAGGCATCTGGTTGCCCATCGTTACACCGCTACGTAACGGCGAAGTCGATATCGATTCATTGCAGCGCCTCGCGGACTACTATTTGCGCACGGAGATCAGCGGCATTGTCGCGTTGAGCACGACGGGCGAGGCCGCTTTGCTACAGGAAGCCGAGCGCATTACCGTCTTGCAGGCGCTGACCGAAGTGACCGGCTCCCGTCTGCCGATGCTGATCGGTGTCGGCGGATCGAATACACGCGACGTGCTGCGCGATATCCAGCGCTATGAGCGCTGGGCGTGCGCGGGATATCTGGTCTCCGCGCCGTCATATGTGTGTCCGGATCAGGCCGGTGTGCAGTGGCACTTCGAGCAGGCCGCGCTCGCGACCGAGCGTCCTATCGTCTTGTATGACGTGCCGCACCGAACCGGTGTGACGATCGCGCCGGATACCGTCGCGCGACTCGTCGAGTGCGGCAACATCGTCGCGATCAAGGAGTGCGTGAAAGAGCATTTCGACAAGTTGAGCGACCTGCCGATCAACGTCCTGTGCGGCACGGATGAAGCCTTGGACGATTGTCTGCGTCATGGCGGAACAGGCGGCATTCTCGCCAGCGCGCATGTCTGCGCGGATCTGCTCGTCGCGTATCAGGACCTGCTGGGTGCTGGACGCGACGTGGACGCGCGCAATCTGTTCGCCAGCTTGCTGCCGGTGTTGCGACTCCTGTTCGCCGCGCCGAATCCGTCCGCAATCAAAGCCATGCTGGCGTTCGATCGTTCGCTCAGCGACGAAACACGCATGCCGATCTCGCGTGCCTCGGCGCAACTCGTCGAGCGTCTAAGTACCGCGCGCGACCGGTTGCAGGATCTACGCGCCGAGTTTGCCGGCGTGATGAACTAGCCCATCCTGTTCGGTCTCTTCTTACTGCGCCGCGAATGATGACTTCATTCGCGGCGCAACCTTTCGTCAAAACGCTGCATATTCAACACGACACGTCGCGCATAGCCGTGTCCGCCGCCGCTTGTGAGCAGGCGAAAGGTAAATAGCAAACGCACCGCAATCAATCCGCAACGGGATTCAACTCAGCCAATGCAGCCAGCTTCTGCAGATCGGTAATTTCGATTTCCGCATAACCGAGCTTCAGCGCGCCTTGCGTTTCAAACTGCTTCAGCACCTGGTTGATGGTTTGCCGGGACAGCGCCAGCATCATCGCGAGATCTTCCTGCGGGACTTTGAGCACGCGCCGCAATGCACCGGGCTCGCCGTAGCCACCTGCCATCAGTAACAAGCGGCGCGCCACGCGCTGCGCGGCGGGCAGCAAAGCGGCTTCTTCGATCGCGTCGAAAGCCAGACGCAGCTTTTGCGTCAACAGCAATCCGAACAGATGCCAATAAGCGGGTGTGCGTTCGAGTAGCGCGGCGAGTGCGCCGCGCGGCACATGAAACAGCTCGGAATCGCGTTCGGCATACGCGTCGTGAGTCCGCGGCCGGTTGTCGAACAGCGCGATCTCGCCAAACCAGTTCACCGGCTCGATGACGGCAAGCAAAGCCTCCTTGCCCGCCGGACTGGCCGCGCCGATTCTCATCAGGCCATCGAGCAGGCAATAGAGGCCGTCGTCGGAATCGCCGCGCGTGAAGAGCCGCTGACCGGCAGCGAGCCGTTCGACACGCCCCACTTCGATCAACTGCGCCTGCATGGCGGCCGGCGCCGAGCGAAACCACGCGCTGCGTCCGAGCAGCGCGGCAAGCTCATTCGATGGAAAACTTGCAGTCATAGAACGGCACTCGTGCCCGATTGTCGGCTACCCGATGGTTTCAAATTCCGCTGCCCGCGATTATGCTGACTTTGAAAGAGGAGCGGCATCCATGAGAACGCTGACGCAAAAACTTACGCAATATGCGGCCTACCATCGTGACCGGCGCAATATCGCCACGCATTTCTTCGGCATTCCGATGATCGTGCTGGCCCTGGCGGTGTTGTTGAGCAGGCCCGCTTTTGCTGTCGGCGTTTGGCCGCTGACGCTGTCTCCCGCGTGGGTGTTATTCGTCGTGGCCACGCTGTATTACCTCGTGCTCGACGTGCCGCTCGGCGTGATGATGGCATTCGTGTCCGCGCTCTGCGTCGCGTTCGGCCAATGGACAGCCACGCAATCGCCGTTCGCGTGGCTCTTGATCGGTGTCGGGCTCTTTCTGGCCGGCTGGGTGTTTCAGTTCGTGGGACACGTTGCCTACGAACATCGCAAGCCGGCCTTTGTGGATGATGTGATCGGCCTGCTGATCGGACCGCTGTTCGTGCTGGCCGAAGCGTTGTTCGGCTTCGGCTGGCGGCCCGCGCTGCGCGCAGCGATCGAGGCGCAGGTCGGTCCGACGCGTATCAATGCGGCCCATACGGCGGCACATCGCTAAAGCGCGCCGCCGCTTAAGCGAGTGCCTGTTCGATGCGACTCAGTTCGGTGCGAGTCGAACGAGGCGCACACTATGCAATGCCGTCAGCGCGACCGCGATCCAGATGGGAACGTAGGTCGCCAACTGTGCGACGCTCAGCGTTTCACCGAGCAACGTGATCGAGATCAGCACCAGCAACACCGGCTCGGCATAGCCGAGAATGCCGAACAACGCGACCGGCAACAACCGGCTCGCCTTGAGATACGACGCGAGCGCAATGGTGCTCAGCGCGCCGAGACCCGGCAACAGCAGCCACCACCGACCTGGATGGCCGGCGATCATCGCCAGCGAGCCGCCGTTGAAAACCAGTACGATTGCCGGCGGCAACAGCAGCGCCATTTCCACGGTGAACATCGCGAGCGAGTCGTGATTGATCTTGCGACGCAAAACGAAATACGGCGGATAGCCGAGCGAGACCAGCAAGGTCGGCCACGAAAATGCGCCCGTCACCCACAATTCATGGCCGACGCCCAGCGCCGCGCACGCAACAGCCAGCCACTGCAAACCGTCAAGACGCTCGTGATAATAAAAGCGCCCGACAAGCACCATCATCAGCGGCATCAGGAAATAGCCGAGCGAGACTTCGAGCATCCGGCCGTGCAGAGGCGCCCACAGAAACACCCACAGTTGCGCGCCAAGCAACGCCGCGCTCACGATCATCGCCATGCCGAGTTTCGGCGCGGTCACCATGCGGTAAAGAAGTTGCCGCAGAATGGGCAGGCGCTGTCTTAACGCCACCAGCAACAACGCTCCCGGCACAGTCCAGATGACGCGCCACGCGAAAATGTCGAGGCCGCTTAGCGGCGCGAGCAGGGTTGCGTAAGCGGACAGTAATGCAAACGTCGTGGTCGCGCATACCGACAACGTGATCCCGCGCCTTAGGTCATACTGGTTCATCGAGCGGCCTGTTGGGTAGGCGCTTCGAGAAACAATACCGGCGCACGCGCGGGCAGTGTTGTTTGCAGCGCAGCATTCAGCCGGCCGGCATTCGTTGTTGTCATTGGAAGTGGAATCTCACAAGCGGGCAGCGCGTATCCAGCCCTGCGTTTCTTGCTTTGATAAAGGATACGAAGGCGGCATTCTAGACGTGTTATCCGCTCGCGGCTCCCGCGTGGGTCCGCGCGCTGTCATCAATCAGCCGAAATTATTCCGTGCGCATCGCACGTCGATGGACTAGAACATAACTTCATGTGCGCAAACGACGCATATCATCTCGCGCCAAGCGGCTCAAGCGCGAATCTTGCTACCTAGTCTTGCGACGCAGCTTGCATCACCGTTCGCAACGCCCTCAGGAAGTCTCCTCGGGGACAGCATGTGCAGCATCCATGAGCCGGGCCGGCTATGGCAGTCCAACGGACCGAGCCCGCCTTCTTCTCCACGGCACGCCTCACTGCGTTTCATCGCGCGTGCCGCCGCCCGGCAGCAATCCCGCTCATCGAATGTGACTACTGGAGCCAGCATGACCCAGCCAGCCCTATCGCACGACGCATCGCCCGACCTACGCTCCGCCTTTGCCGCCGACGTTCGCGCCGGCCTCACCCATACGCCGCAAAAAGAACTGCCGTCGAAGTATCTGTATGACGAAGTGGGCTCGGCGCTGTTCGAAGTGATCACCGTGTTGCCGGAATACGGCGTGACGCGCGCCGAAGAACGTCTGCTGACCAAACATGCCGCGGACATCGTCGCGCACTTGCCACACGACGTGACGGTCGCCGAACTCGGCAGCGGCAGCGGCCGTAAAACACGGCGCATTCTGGAAGCGCTGTGTAAAAAGCGCCCCACCTCTTACTGCCCGATTGAAATTTCGCGCAGCGCGCTGCAGTTGTGCAGGCGCGAACTCGGCGACATCGAGCGCATTTCGATTGTCGGTTATGAACGGGATTACCTGGCCGGCCTCGCTGAAGTGAGCAAGCAGCGCGCGGCCGACGAGCGGTTACTCGTACTGTTTCTTGGCAGTACGATCGGTAACTTCGGCAGACTCGCGGCAACGCGTTTTCTGCGCGACATCCGCAACATGCTCGCTCCCGGCGACGCGTTGCTGCTCGGCACGGACCTGATCAAGCCGACGCCTGTGTTGGTAGCCGCCTATGACGACTCGATCGGCGTCACTGCGTCGTTCAATCTGAACCTGCTGGCGCGCATCAATCGCGAACTCGACGGCGACTTTCCGCTCGAGGCGTTCGAGCACGTCGCGCGCTTCAACCCGGACGCTCGCAGCATCGAAATGCATCTGCGAGCAAAGCGCGACGTCACCGCGCGCGTGGGCGCGGCGCAATTGACGGTGTCGCTCAAGGCGGGCGAAACGATCTGGACCGAGAGCAGCCACAAATATCGCGCGGAAGAGATGCCCGCGATTGCCGACGACGCCGGCTTCGTGTGCAGCCATCAATGGATCGAAGACGAATGGGGCTTTGCGGAGAGCCTGCTCGTGGCGCGATGAGTGCGCTGGGCCGCTGACTGAAACACGGGCCGCGCAAACACGGCAACGCGGCGCGCCATCGCGCATGATGGCGCGCCGCCTTCTGTTTTTGCGTGATTTGCGTTCTACGTGCAGCCGCTCAGTGCTGCTCGAAACGTTCGTAGCGCTTTTCCGTGGCGCGCTCTTCGCCGGCCACCTCGGTCACGCGCGCCGCCGGCGGCCCGTGACGAAGCCACGACAGCATGCGGTCAACCTGGTTGGCCGAGCCCTGCAACATCGCTTCGACGGAACCGTCGTCGAGATTCGCCACCCATCCCTTGATACCGAGCGCGTGAGCCTGCCGCACGGTCGCGTGGCGAAAGCCGACGCCCTGCACGGTGCCGCGCACGCGCACGTAATACGTTTCGATCCGCTGATCCAGATCCGGGGCCATGCCGTCCTCTCCCTTCTGTCGACCGGAGTTGGCGCTTTAGCGCTTACTCCGGTGCCATGCAACGCACAATCTTTCAAGCGGGCATTCTAGCCGCGTCGCGGCGAGCTTGCTCGGCAAAGCGTACATCTGATTGTCCGCGTGGGATCGCCAGCGCGACACACGGCGCGCGCGCCACGTACAATCCGTCGACTGTCATGCAGGGAATGGAAACAGAATGACCGAACAGAATCGCGATCTCGTGCTCGTGACCGGCGCCTCCGGCTTCGTCGGCTCGTCGGTGGCGCGCATCGCGCAGCAGAAGGGTTTCAAGGTGCGCGTGCTGGTGCGCGCCACGAGTCCGCGTCAGAACGTCGACTCGCTGGACGCGGAAATCGTGGTCGGCGATATGCGCGACGAAGCGTCGATGCGCAACGCACTTCGCGGCGTGCGCTATCTGCTGCACGTGGCCGCCGACTATCGGCTGTGGGCGCCTCACCCGAGCGAGATCGAGCGTTCGAACCTCGAGGGCACCGAGGCGACCATGCGCGCGGCGCTCAAGGAAGGCGTCGAGCGCATTGTCTACACGAGCAGTGTGGCCACGCTGAAAGTGACCAGTTCCGGCCAGTCCGCCGACGAAACCTCGCCGCTCAAAGCCGATCAGGCGATCGGCGTGTACAAGCGCAGCAAGGTGCTGGCCGAGCGCGCGGTGGAGCGGATGATCGCCGAAGACGGCCTGCCGGCGGTAATCGTCAATCCGTCCACGCCGATCGGACCGCGCGATGTCAAGCCGACACCAACGGGACGCATCATCGTGGAAGCGGCGCTCGGCAAGATTCCGGCGTTCGTCGATACCGGCCTGAATCTCGTGCACGTGGATGACGTCGCGGCCGGCCATTTCCTCGCGCTCGAACGCGGCAAAATCGGCGAGCGCTATATTCTTGGCGGCGAAAATCTGCCGCTTCAGCAGATGCTCGCTGATATCGCGGCGCTGACCGGCCGCAAGGCGCCGACGCTGAGCCTGCCGCGCTGGCCGCTGTATCCGCTGGCCATGGGCGCCGAAGCCGTCGCCAAGATCACGAAACGCGAACCGTTCGTCACCGTCGACGGCTTGAAAATGTCGAAGAACAAGATGTATTTCACGTCGGCGAAAGCGGAACGCGAACTCGGCTATCGCTCGCGGCCCTATCGCGAGGGCTTGAGCGACGCACTCGACTGGTTCAGGCAAGCGGGCTATCTGAAGCCGTAATCTTTGCCTGAAACAGGCGGCCTGTGTCCGGCGATCCGGCTCGGCTGCAAGCATTTTGTTACAACGTCACTGTGTTAGCGACAGGTAAAAGCCTACGCGCAGCAGTTAAAATCGTGGGTCTTACCAGAGAAACCTCGCATGAATCTTCACGAACAGCTCGGCGCACTGGAAATGGGCGTCGATCAGCTCATTCAGGCTGTCGTGGCCCCGCAGGCCGAAAACATCCCCGAGACACCCGCACAGCACGTCGCGCCGCAAGCGTCGGCGGATCAGGTCGCGTCCGAATCCCACGCGGAACGGGCTGAGACCGAGGCGGCCGTTGTCGAAGGCGAGGCTCCGGCTCCGCAGCGTCAGCCCACGCTCGAAATCAATCGCCCTGCGCAGAACGAGATCACCATGACGATCGGCGGCCAGACCGTCGCGCTGCGCGCGGAGCAGATCGGCCAATTGATCGAGGAACTGTCGAACGCGCGCGCGTCGATGACGCCGGAACCGCCGCCGGGCATTCCGCCGGGCTGGCGCTTCGTGTCCACGAAGAATCCGGTGATGGCGGTGCAGAAACAGTCGAATGGCGACCGTTTGCTGGTCATGCGCCACACCGGTCACGGCTGGGTGCCGTTCACGTTCTCGCCGGACATGGTGATCCAGCTTTACATGATGCTCACCAAGTAAAAAAGCGGCGCCCGAGCGCCGCTTTTGCATTCCACCGCGATTTCTGACTACTGCCTGCTTCAGCGTTCCTGCACCGGCGCCTGAACCCGCGCCTTCCACTGTCCGCCCTTGCCGCGCCAGTAGCGCACCGCCGACGCGAACGTCGCGCCGACATAGAACAACGCGATCAGCGGCAGAAACGGCGCCCACAACGGCGAGCGACGGTAATAGCTAAGCATCGGCGCATAAGCGCAGCACATGGCCGCCCACGCGAGCCATGCCGGCCAGCCCGTCGGACCGAGCACCAGCGCGGCGACCGGCGGCATCAGGTAAATGATCGTCATGCCGGCCAGCGTGCCCGCCAGCAGCAACGGCGAGTAGCGCAATTGCGTGAAGGCCGTGCGCGCGATCATGTTCCAGATCTCACGCCAGCTGTCGTACGGACGCAGCGACACACTGCGCGCCGCCACATCCAGCCGGATCGGATGACGCCCCGTGCCGCGATGCTTGATGCGCGCGGCGAGGCTGCAATCGTCGATCAGCTCGGCGCGGATCGACTCGATGCCGCCCGCCTCTTCCAGCGCACTACGGCGCACCAGCATGCAGCCGCCCGCGGCCGCCGCCGTGCGATTGCGCGGGTTGTTGACCCACGAGAACGGGTACAGCTTGGCGAAGAAGAACACAAAGGCGGGAATCAGCGCCTTTTCCCAGAACGAATCGCAGCGCAAACGCACCATCAGCGAGACGAGATCGCGCTGCTCTGCGTCCGCGCGCGCGACGAGTTGCGCGACCGCGTCGGCGGGATGGCCGATGTCGGCGTCGGTCAGCAGAAGGAAATCCGCGGACAAGCCGAGCGTGCGCACGGCCTCGATACCTTGCGACTGTGCCCACACCTTGCCGGACCAGCCCGGCGGCAGCGGCTTCGCGCTCAACACGGTCAGACGGTCCGGGCATTGCAACTGCAAGGCGGCCGCGCGAGCGGCGTCGGCAGTGCCGTCGGTGCTGTGGTCGTCGACGACGATCACGTGGAATTCGCCTGCATAGTCCTGCTGAAGCAGCGTGGTGACCGCCTCGGCGATCACATCGACTTCATTGCGGGCCGGCACCACGGCGGCCACGGCTGGCCACGTTGCGCGCGACGCGATGGTCAGCGGCGCGGCAGGACGCGCGCGCCAGAAACCGCCGCGCGCGAACAGCAGCACACACCAGATCAGCAAGGAGAGACACGACAGAAGAAACAGGACCACCGCCATTAAGCATTACCCTCGATTGAACGCGCTTCTACGCCGACGCGACGCGACAGCCACATCACCACCGTGCGCGCCGCGACCACGCACCAGTCAAACGTATTGAGCACCGGCCGCTCGTGAAACACGTCATAGCCCACTTTCTCGATGCGTTCGAGAAAGCGCAGGCCGCCGTGAATAGCGCCGCATAACTCGATGCCCAGCCGCCCCGGAATTCGCAGCGCGAGCGGCGCGCCGCGCACCAGCATCTCACGCACGAACGACACTTCGTGCGCCATGAGCGCCCGCCAGTCGTCATCGGCGACGCCGTTGGCGATGTGCGCCTCGGTCACGTTGAAGCGCCGCATATCGGCGAGCGGCAAATACACGCGGTCCTTTTTCCAGTCGGCGGAGACGTCCAGCCAGAAGCTGATCAACTGCGACGCCGTGCAGATCGCGTCGGCGTCGGCAAGATTCTCCGGCGTAGCCGCGCCGATCAGATGCAGCATCAGATGCCCCAGCGGATTGGCCGAGTGGCGGCAATAGTCGAGCAACGCGGCGCGGTCGGCGTAACGATTGATGTCGATGTCCTGGCCGCATGCGTGAAGCAGATCGTAGAACGGCGCGAGCGGCAGTTTATACTGGGCGACCACGCCGGCGAGCTTGCCGAACAGAAGCGGATGCACTGGCGCCGCGCGCCGCGCCGCTACGGCGTCGAGGCCGGCGCGGAAATCGGCGAGACGGGCGTGCCGCTCGGTTGCGCTCCAGTCGCCTTCGTCGGCAATGTCGCCCGCCGTGCGGACAACCTGATAGATAATGCCGATGGGCGCGCGCAACGCCTTGGGCAGCAACACGCTCGCGACCGGAAAGTTTTCGTATTGATCGACGTCCATCCAGCGAGCCTCGAAACCCTTTTGTAATGCGGGCGCCAGGCGCCGCAGGACTACGTAGTTTAAGGGTTCCGTCAAACCGTTGCAGCGTGCAATCATTACCGCATCCGCATTGCCGTATCCGTTGCTTGCCGCGCCGGGGCATCGTTCCGTTACTGCTGCGCCTGACCAACACCCGCCGGGCGTCGCCGAAGCAAAGCCCGGCTGATAGCGTTAGAATGCGCGTTTGGTTTTGCTGTACCGGCACGTCGCCGGGGCTCAAGACGTCAACTAATTAGATGATCGCGGCGATAAAGTCAGAGTTACCGACTTCTTCGAAACCCGCGTCAGTCGGAGTTCGCCAACTTATGCGAGTCATCCTTGCTCAACCCCGCGGCTTTTGTGCGGGTGTTGTTCGCGCAATCGAGATCGTCGATCGCGCGTTACAGCAACACGGCGCTCCCGTGTATGTCCGCCACGAGATTGTTCACAATCGGCACGTGGTCGACAACCTGCGCCAGAAAGGCGCGCGCTTCGTCGAGGAACTCGATGAAGTGCCGCAAGGCGCCGTGGCGATTTTCAGCGCGCACGGTGTCGCTCAGACAGTTGAGCGCGACGCCGAAGCGCGGGGTCTCGACGTGCTTGACGCGACCTGCCCGCTTGTCACCAAAGTGCACGTGCAGGGGCGCCAGTACGTCGGCGCCGGCCGCACGCTGATTCTGATCGGTCACGCCGGGCACCCGGAGGTGGAAGGCACGATCGGCCAGATTCCAGGCAAAGTGCTGCTGGTGCAGAGCGAGGCCGAGGTCGCGCACCTCGATCTGCCGGTCGACACGCCGCTCGCCTATGTCACGCAGACCACGCTGTCGGTGGACGACACGCGCGGCATCATCGACGCGCTGCTGCGCCGCTTCACCGACATCGTCGGACCGGATACGCGCGACATCTGCTATGCCACGCAAAACCGCCAGGCGGCCGTGCGCGAGTTGAGCAAGCAGGTCGACGTGCTGCTGGTGGTGGGCGCAACCAATAGTTCGAACTCGAACCGGCTGCGGGAGATCGGCAGCGAAAGCGGCGTGGCGAGCTATCTCGTCGCCGACGGTTCGGAAGTGAAGCCGGAATGGTTTGCAAACGTGCAGACCGTCGGCATCACGGCCGGTGCTTCGGCGCCGGAAGAGATGGTCAAGAACGTAATCGATGCGCTGAGCGCATTGGGGCCCGTCGATGTCACGACGATGGCGGGCCGTGAAGAAAAGGTCGAATTCAAGTTGCCATCGAAGCTGATGCAACCACTCGCTGCACGCGAAGTTTAAGGAGGACGTCTTGTCTATTCCGCTGCTACAGAAAGTCCGGGTCGGCGCATACATCATGCGTCAGCATCTGTCCGGTAACAAACGCTACCCGCTCGCCCTGATGCTGGAGCCGCTGTTCCGCTGCAACCTCGCCTGCAATGGCTGCGGCAAGATCGATTATCCGGATCCCATCTTGAATCAGCGTCTGTCGCTGCAAGAATGCCTTGAAGCCGTCGACGAATGCAATGCGCCGGTGGTCTCGATCGCAGGCGGCGAACCGCTGCTGCACAAGGAAATGCCGCAGATCGTGAAGGGCATCATGGCGCGCAAGAAGTTCGTGTACCTGTGCACGAACGCGCTGCTGATGGAAAAGAAGATGGACGACTACGAGCCGAATCCGTACTTCGTCTGGTCGGTTCACCTGGACGGCGATCAGCAGGCGCACGATCACTCGGTGTCGCAGGAAGGCGTGTACGATAAGGCTGTCGCCGCCATCAAGGAAGCGAAGCGCCGCGGTTTCCGTGTGAACATCAACTGCACGTTGTTCAACGACGCCGTGCCGGAACGCGTCGCCGCGTTCTTCGACACGCTGGGCCCGATGGGCGTGGACGGCATCACCGTCTCGCCGGGTTACGCGTACGAACGCGCGCCGGATCAGCAGCACTTCCTGAACCGCGACAAGACCAAGCACCTGTTCCGCGAAATTTTCAAGCGCGGCAACAACGGCAAGAACTGGTCGTTCAGCCAGTCGAGCATGTTCCTCGACTTCCTGGCCGGCAATCAGACGTACGAATGCACGCCGTGGGGCAACCCCGCGCGTACCGTGTTCGGCTGGCAAAAGCCGTGCTATCTGGTCGGCGAAGGTTACGTGAAGACCTTCAAGGAACTGATGGAAACCACGCAGTGGGAAAAATACGGCACGGGTAACTACGAAAAGTGCGCGGACTGCATGGTGCACTGCGGTTTCGAAGCGACCGCCGTGATGGATACGGTCACGCATCCGCTTAAGGCGCTGAAGGTCAGCCTGCGCGGTCCGAAGACGTCGGGCGCTTTCACGAAGGACATTCCTTTGGATAAGCAACGCCCCGCCGAGTATGTCTTCTCGCGTCACGTCGAGATCAAGCTGGAAGAGATCAAGGTGTCGGGCAAGGGCAAGAAAGTGCAGACGGCGACGGCCGCAACTTAAACGGTCGAACGGGCGGCCTCGCGGCGCTCTTTGTCCTGCATGTCCAGTATGCAAAAAAGCGCGGTGGCCATTCAGCCACCGCGCTTTTTTTATACCTCATGCCTCACTCGTTGCGAAGTGAGGGAATCAACCGTTACCCACCGTTACCCAGCGCTACGCGCATTGTGAGCGGTCAAAAACTTGATCAGCCCGTCGATGCCGCCTTTGGAAATCTGATCGGCGAATTGCGTCTGATACACCTGGATCAGCCACGCGCCCATCATGTTAATGTCGTAGACCTTCCAGCCGGCGCCATCTTTGGTCATGCGATAGTCGATCGCGTCGTCGCCGCCATTGCTCAGCACGTGCGATTGCACGACCACGTCTTTGGCTCCAGCAGGCACGTTGACCGGCGCGAACTTGAACTTCACGTCCTGGTCACGCAGTTGCGACAGCGAGGCCGCATAAGTGCGCGTGAGCAGCAGCGTAAACTGCTCGTACAGTTGCTTTTGCTGGTCGGGCGTCGCGGTGGACCAGGCCTTGCCGACCGCGATGCGCGTGGTGCGCTGAAAGTCCGTGGCCGGCAGGAAGCGTGACTCGACCAGTTGGGTGATCCTGGCCATGTCACCGCCGCGCGCCTGCGGGTCAGCCTTCATCGCGGCCACCGTGCCCTCGACAGCACTTTTTACCACCGCGTCGGGTGCGCTTTGCGCATATGCCGCAGTGGACACCAAGGCCGCAGCCAGAAAAGCAGACAGATAACGTTTCATACGCTCGACAGAACCTGAAAGAAGTAAGCGCCACCGGGCTTGCAAGCACGCGGCGAGAGCAGGATAGACCAGTATACCGAGATTGCGTTCCCGCCCGCAGAGCGTGTGCGGGAGCCGCACTTGCTACCGAACCGGAGACTGAGCCCTCCGGCTCTGTATACTTGTGCACTTTCGTCAAAAACAACAACCGTGATAAGGCCACGTTCGCCTACATGCTGAAGTCATCTATTGTCCGTCTCGTCGCCTATTCAGTGCGTCATCCGATAAAGGTCGTCGCGCTGTCGCTCGTGCTCGCCGTTCTGAGCGGTTTCTACGTTGCCTATAACTTCAAGATCAACACGGACATCAGCCGTCTCATCGAGAACGACAAGCAATGGTCGGCGCTCGAACACGCTGTGGACGAGGCCTTTCCCGATCGCGGTCAAACCGTGCTGGTGGTCGTCGAAGCACGCGCGCCGGAATTCGCCGATGCCGCCGCGCAAGCCCTGACCACCGCTCTCAAGGCCGATCCCAAGGAGTTCGTCGCAGTTTCGCAACCGGCTGGCGGCCCGTTCTTCGAACACAATGGCCTGCTGTTCCCGTCCCTCGACGAGGTCATGTCGACCACCTCGCAGCTCGTCCAGTCGCGCCCGCTCGTCAATGCCCTTGCCCACGATCCCAGCCTGACCGGCCTTGCCGGCACGCTGACCACGAGTCTGTTGCTGCCGCTTCAGCTCGGTCAAGTGAAGCTCGGCGACATGAGCCATCTGCTGTCGCAAAGCGCGAGCACGCTCGACCGCGTGCTGGCCGGCCAGCCGGCCGCCTTCTCGTGGCGCGCGCTGGTCGACAAGAGCGCAGCTGCCGAGCCCGCGCGCGCCTTCGTCATCGTGCAGCCGGTCGTAAACTACGACGCGCTGGAGCCGGGCGCGTCGGCGTCGAAGTCGATCCGCGACACCGCCGCCGCGCTGCACCTCGATTCGCGCTACGGCGCCACCGTCCGTCTGACCGGCGAACAGCCGCTCGCCGACGAAGAGTTCGCTTCGGTCAAGGACGGCGCGGCGCTCAACGGTATCGGCACCTTCATCGTCGTGCTGATCATTTTGTGGCTGGCGCTGCGCTCGGGCCGCATGATCGCCGCCGTGTTCATCACGCTGTTCGTCGGGCTCGCGATCACCGCGGCGCTCGGCTTGATGCTGGTGGGCGCGCTCAACATGATTTCGGTCGCCTTCATGGTTCTGTTCGTCGGGCTCGGGGTCGATTTCGGCGTGCAGTTCGGCGTCAAGTATCGTGAGGAGCGCAATCGCGACAACCGGCTTTCCGCTGCGCTGATGCACACGTCGCACAGTATCGGCGTGCCGCTCACGCTCGCGGCGATTGCGGTCGCATTGAGCTTCTTTTCGTTCCTGCCGACGGCTTACCGCGGCGTGTCCGAGTTGGGCGAGATCGCGGGCGTCGGCATGTTCGTCGCGTACTTCACCAACATGACTTTGCTGCCGGCCCTGCTGAAGATTTTCAGGCCACCAGGCGAAGCCGGTTCGCCCGGCTTCAAGCAACTCGCGCCGGTCGACGATTTTCTCGATCATCATCGCAAGCCGGTGCTGATCGGCACGCTGATCGTCGTGATCGGGGCCACGCCGTTGCTCACGCATCTGCGCTTCGACTTCAACCCGCTGCATTTGAAGGACCCGCATACGGAGTCGATGGAGACGCTGTTGTCGCTGAAGGATTCGCCGGAGGCCGCGGTCAACAACGTGCATGTGCTCGCGCCCTCGCTCGCCGACGCCGACCGCATGGCCGCCCATCTGCGCACGTTGCCGGAAGTGGGCCGCGTCAACACGCTCGACACCTTCGTTCCCGCCGACCAGCAGCAAAAGCTGATGCTGATCGCGAGCGCCGCGCAGCAGCTATTGCCCGCTCTGCAGCAACAGCCCGCGCAACAGGCGACGGACGCCGTGCGCGTCGCCGCGCTCAAGCGCGCGTCGAACCAACTTTCGCTCGCCGCCGACGATCACCCGGGCCCCGGCGCCGCCGAAGCCAAGCATCTGTCCGCCACTTTGCAGAAGTTAGCCGCCGCCGACGCCGCCACGCGCGATCGCGCCGAAACCGCGATGTCCGAGACGCTGCGCATCGCGTTGAAGCAGCTGGCCAACCTGCTGCAACCCACCGAGATCACCCGCGAGAATCTGCCCAAGGAAATCTCGAAAGCCTGGGTCTCGAAGGACGGCCGCGCGCTCGTCGACATCTCGCCGAAGGTAAAACCCGGCACCGATCCGAACGACGACGTCATGCTCGCCCACTTCGCGCATGCGGTGAAGAAGGCGGAGCCGGGCGCGATCGGCGGGCCGATCTCGATCCTGCATTCGGCCGATACCATCATCAAGGCGTTCCTGCAGGCCGCCGGCTACGCGCTCGTATCGATTGCGATCCTGCTGTGGATCGCGCTGCGGCGCGTCGGCGACATGCTGCGCACGCTGGTTCCGCTGCTCGTGTCGGCGCTCGTGACGCTCGAGTTGTGCGTGGTATTCGGCATGCCGCTGAACTTTGCGAATATCATCGCTTTGCCGCTGATGCTCGGCGTCGGCGTAGCGTTCAAGATCTACTTCGTGATGGCGTGGCGCCACGGTCAGACTGGTCTACTGCAGTCGAGCCTGACCCACGCTGTGCTGTTCAGCGCGGCGACCACGGCAACAGCGTTCGGCAGCCTCTGGCTGTCGCACCATCCGGGGACGTCGAGCATGGGGCGCTTGCTGGCGCTCTCGCTGTTCTGCACACTGATCGGCGCAGTGGTGTTTCAACCCGTGTTGATGGGCAAGCCGCGCTCACGTCGCGCAAAGCAAAAAGGAATATAAGCATGAAGCTGCGTAACGCCGCGCTGGCGGTCGTCGCGACCGGTTTGATCTCTGGCTGCGCCACCGGCCCCGACCGCAAACCCGGCGACCCGTTCGAACCGATGAACCGGGCCGTGTTCAATTTCAACGACGGCGTGGACCGCTACGTCGCCGTTCCGGTGGCGAAGGGTTACCAGAAGGTGACGCCGCAACCGTTGCGCACCGCCGTGAGCAACTTCTTCTCGAATCTGGGCGATCTGACCAACGCCGCGAACGCGCTGCTGCAGTTGAAGATCACCGACGCGACCGAGGACTTCGTCCGTTTCGCGTTCAATTCGACCTTCGGTCTGGGTGGCCTGCTCGATTGGGCGACGCCGGCTGGCCTGCCCAAGCATCATCAGGATTTTGGCCTGACGCTGGGTCACTGGGGCATTCCGTCGGGCCCGTACCTCGTGCTGCCGCTGTTCGGGCCGAGCACGGTGCGTGACAGCATGGGGCTGATCGTCGACGTGAAGTTCAACCCGCTGAACTACATGGAGCCGGCGGTGCGCAATCCGCTGTACGTGCTGCAGTTCGTGAGCGTGCGTTCAGACTTGCTGGGTGCGTCGGACCTGCTGCAGCAGGCTGCGCTCGACAAGTATTCGTTCGTGCGCGATGCCTATACGCAGCAACGCCGTGCGCGTCTGCGCGGCACCGGCGACAACGCAGCGCCGCTGCCGAACTATGACGATCAGGGCGATTCCGGCGCCTCGGCGGCACCCGCGGCAGGCGCGCCGGCGGCCGGCGCGCTGCCGAACTACGCGGATCCGGGCGACGCCGCGGAGGCCCCGAATGCCGCCTCCGGCGCTGCCACGGGCGCGCCGGCCGGCGTGCCCAACTATAGCGATCCAGGCGAAACGCCCGCGAGCGGCGCGGCAGGGTCGACGCCGGCCGCGCCGGCTGCCGCGCCCAATGGCGCTTCAGGCACGGCCGCACCGACACCGCCCGCCGCGCCGGCCGACAGCACGCAACCGGCTTCAGCGCCGGTGACGCAATAAGTATTGGGATTTAGACGGGGCGCCCAGAACGGGCGCCCCGTAAAGCCGGACTCGACGCCGGCACAGAGCCGGACGAGTTACCGATTACCGCTTACCGCTTCGGCGCGCAACGCACCGCCACCTGTTAGAACCAATCGACCGGCTCAATGCAGGCTATCCACCTCGGCACGCGACACAACCCGCTCCTCTTCAACG
This sequence comes from Paraburkholderia sp. BL18I3N2, assembly GCF_003001875.1. Lineage (NCBI taxonomy): Bacteria > Pseudomonadati > Pseudomonadota > Betaproteobacteria > Burkholderiales > Burkholderiaceae > Paraburkholderia > Paraburkholderia sp. BL18I3N2. The sequence continues at coordinate 179,446 of NZ_PVNC01000001.1, read as the reverse complement.
GCAACCGCGCCTTGCGGCACCGGCCGCGAATTCTCGCGATAGCGGGCAAACGCTTCATCCGCATAACGGATCTGCGTACGCCCGTGAGGCGCCGGTTCACCGTTCTCGTCAAGATTGACGAACACCATCTTCTCGACGGTCAAGATACTCTTGCGCGTGATCTTGTTGCGCACTTCGCAGCGCAGCGTGATCGACGTGCGGCCGAAATGCGTGGCCGTCATACCGAGTTCGATGATGTCGCCCTGCCGCGCCGAACTGACGAAATTGATCTCGGACATGAACTTGGTCACGACGCGCTGATTGTCCAACTGGCAGATTGCGTAGATCGCGGCTTCTTCGTCGATCCAGCGCAGGAGGCTGCCGCCGAACAACGTGCCGTTCGGGTTGAGGTCTTCGGGCTTGACCCACTTTCTGGTGTGAAAATTCATTTGGTACTCCGTGTTCAAGGCGCCTAGGCGCGCAAGCTTGCGTCACGACCTAGGGTTAACACTGACATTGTACCAAACGTAAGGGTTTTCCCTAATATTTCAATACCTGCTGAATAAGAAGGAAAGTCCCGCAGTTACGCGCGTTTCAGGCGATGGCCAAGCGAAAAGCGCCCGCGTCGCCGATCGCACGCCGTGCCTGGACCAGCGACAGTCGCGCCGCCCGGGCGTCGACGGCTACCTGGATCAGCGCGCCGAGTTGCGACGGCTGGCGGATCAATTCCCGCAGAATCGGGCCCAGCGCCGTGCTGCCGTCGTCGCGCAGGCCGGCGGTCGCCGCCGAAGGCAGCGTGCGCCACGCCGGATCGACGATCGCGCGGCACACGGCAAACGGCACTCCATGCGCGGCGGCCTTCGCCCCGGCGATGTGCGACTCCATGTCCACCGCCAACGCGCCGTTCGAGCGATGCAGCACGTCCTTGTCGCCTGCGCTCACCAAAGGCGCGGTGACGGCCGCCATGAGACCGCGCCGCAAACGCGTTGAGAGCGGCCCGGCCGCCAGCGCGGCCGCAAGCCTGTCCGACCATGGCCGATCGGTCTGGAGGCGCCCAAACGGCCCCTCCACTGCATCCGCGACGATCAGCGAGCCCGGCAACAGGTCCGGCGCCAAACCGCCCGCCGTGCCAAAACTGACGATGCCCGAACAGCCGCGTTCGACCGCCGCGCTCAACGCGCGCTCGAGCAGATCGGCGCGCGCCGCGTAAACGACCTCGACGCCTTCGCCGCGGGCGATGCGCGCTTCGAACGCCATGCCCGTCACCACGATCACTGGCAAGGGACTGCGGCCGTCATCGGCTGACAGGCTTGTGGAAAACGGCATCCCTTACATCCCGACCGCGACGCGCGTGAGGCCGTTACGCTTCAGATGCCGGAAGCGCGCCAGCGCCCACAGCGGGAAGAACTTGCGATAGCCGTGATAACGCAGATAGAACACACGCGGGAAACCGGTCGCGGTGAAACGTGTTTCGTCCCAGAGACCGTGCTCACGCTGTTCACGCTCCAGGTACGCGACGCCACGCGCCACCGCTTCGTGATTGACCTCGCCGGCCGCCATCAGGCCCATGAGAGCCCACGCGGTTTGCGAAGCCGTGCTCGGCGCGCGCTCGTAGCCGTGGTAGTCGAGCTTGTAGCTCTCGCCGCCCTCGCCCCAGCCGCCGTCTTCGTTCTGGATCGACAGGAGCCACTGCGCTGCGCGCTTCATACGTGGGTCGTCGTGTGGCAGGCCGGCAGCGTTCAGCGAACACAGCGCGGTCCACGTGCCATAGATGTAGTTCAAGCCCCAGCGGCCGTACCAGCTGCCATCCGATTCCTGCTCCTTCAGCATATAGTCGAACGCGCGTTGCGCCGGCTCGCTGTTCTGCGGCAGTTCGCCGAGTTGCGCGAGCATCGACAGGCAACGGCCCGAGACGTCCGCGGTCGGCGGATCGAGCAGGGCGCCGTGATCGGAGAACGGAATGTTGTTCAGGTAGTACTGCGTGTTTTCCGGCTCGAACGCGCCCCAGCCGCCGTCGCTGCTCTGCATGCCGACCACCCATTCACGCGCACGCGCAATGGCGTCGCGATCCACATCGGATTGCGTCACCGTTGCCGAGCGCTGCATCGCCATGGCGACCACCGCCGTATCGTCGACGTCCGGATAATGCGCGTTGTTGTACTGGAACGCCCAGCCGCCAGGCCGCACATTCGGACGGCGCGAAATCCAGTCGCCGCGCACGTCGAGAATCTGCAGCGGACGCAGCCACGCGAGCCCGCGTTCGGCGGCCTGTTCGGCATGCGCCTCGCCGGTTTCGAGCAGCGCATGAGCCGCGAGCGACGTATCCCACACCGGCGACAGACACGGCTGGCAATATGCTTCGTCATCCTTGATGACGAGCAGCTTGTCGATCGACTGGCGAGCAATCGCGCGATTCGGATGATCGGCCGGATAACCGAGCACGTCGTACATCATCACCGAGTTCGCCATCGCGGGGAAAATCGCACCGAGGCCGTCTTCGCCATTCAACCGTTCATCGACGAAAGCCACCGCCTGCCGCACCGCGCGCTCGCGCGTGGCCTTGGGGAACAATCCATCGACAGCGCGCAGCAACACGTCCACGCCGCTGAAAAACCGGAACCAGCCGGCGTGCTGATGCGGCGCCCGATCGCGCGGGCCGGTGTTGACCGGCGCGCCGCGGAACAGCTCGTCGATGCGCACGCGGCGCGGGTTGCGCGCCACCGGCCGCTTTGCATTGAGCACGAGCAGCGGCACGATGACGGTACGCGCCCAGTACGACACCTTCGACAGATGAAACGGGAACCACACGGGCAACAGCATGATCTCGACGGGCATCATCGGCACCGCGCGCCACGACACCACGCCGAACAGCGCGAGCAGAATCCGCGTGAAGACGTTCACGGTTTCGGCGCCGCCGTGGGCGAGAATCGCCTCGCGCGCGCGGACCATATGCTCGGCGTCGACCGGGTCGCCGATCATCTTCAGTGCGAAATACGCTTTCACACTGGCGCTGATGTCGAGCGCGCCGTCGGTGAACAGCGGCCAACCGCCGTCGGGCAACTGGATGCGCCGCAGATAGCGCGCGATCTTCTGTTCCAGTTCCAGGTTCGGCGTTTCGCCGAGATAGTGAACCAGCAGCACGTATTCGGCGGGAATCGTCGCGTCGGCTTCGAGTTCGTAGACCCAGTGGCCGTCGGGCTTCTGCGCGGCGAGAATCGCATCGGTCGCGCGCGTGATCGCGGCGTCGAGCGACGCCGTGGGCGCCTCGCCCGTAACAGCCGGCGCGGGCGCGCTCGGCGCTGCGTCGGCGAAATCGGGCAGGACGGCGTCCAGCGGCTGGGCGTGAGATAAATCGTTCATCGGCGTTCCATCGGTTCATTCAGCAACGTATCCGCGGCCTTCTGGCCGGAGCGGATCGCGCCTTCTATCGTCGCGGGCAGGCCGGTAGCCGTCCAGTCGCCCGCGAGCATGAGGTTATTCCAGCGAGTGCGCGTGCCGGGCCGCCGCGTTTCCTGATCCGGCAGCGCGGCAAACGTCGCACGTTTTTCCACGACGACTTGCCAGGCCGGCATCGGCGCGATCGGCAAGCTGGCCGCCTGCGCCACTTCGGCCCAGACGGTAGCCGCGAGGGCTTCATGCGGCGTGTCGAGCAAGCGCTCAGCGCCGTTGACGGTCACCGACAAGCGGCCTTCAAAGGCGAACAGCCACTCGGCCGTGCCGTTGAGCAGCCCCGTGACCTGCGGCAAGCCAAACGGCGGCTCGACCGCGAAATGCACGTTGACGGTGGCCGCGAAGCGCGTCGGTGCGCGCAAACCTTGCACGAGCGTCTGCGCGATGTCTGGCGGCACCGCGAGAATCACGGCATGGTTCGCGTCGAGCGTGATGCTCTCGTCGGCGAAATGCAGCGCTTGCACGCGGCGGTTGTCGGCGGCAAAGACGATTCCGTCCAGGCGCGAACCCAGCCTGATCGCCGCGCCGCCATGTTGCAGCAGGCGCAAGGCCGGATCGACAAACGCGCTGCCAAGTCCGTTGCGCGCCACCAGCGGCCGGCACGCGAGGCCGCCGGCAAGCAGCGCTTCGCGCACCATGGCGCCCGTCAGTTCCGCCGACGCATCGCGCGGCTCGACGTTCAGCATCGCGTGAAACAGCGGCCGCAGCAGACGGTCCCACAACGGGCCGTTGCAACGCATGGTCTGCGCGACGCTGCGTCCCGGTCGGGCGAACAGAAGCGGCGCGAGCGCCAGATAATCGCCCGGTCCGGTATTCGGCACGCGCGCGTTCGGGTCGAAGACCCACCACGGCAAATGTCCCGGCGACAGCCGCACGGTCCAGCGAGCCCGCGTGGCCAGATCCACAAACGGATATTCGGGCTGGGCGGGACCAACCAGTTCGTCGGCGGCGCCGATCGCCCGCGCGTAGTTGAGCGTCGCGGCATTGCCCGACACCACCATGTGATTGCCGGTGTCCAGCGTCGCGCCTAGCTTGGGGTCGTAGTACGAGCGGCAACGGCCGCCCGCCTGGGCAGCCGCTTCATGCAGCACGACGTGCGCGCCGCGCCGCTGCAGCTGCACTGCGGCGGCCAGCCCGGCAAGGCCTGCGCCGACCACATGTACGAGCTTTTGCATCAGCTCAGAAGAGCGCGTAACGCGCGACGATCCACAGCATGCGGAGCTTCGGCTTGCTGACCTTCGTGCGCGGAATGTCGAAGCCGCGCTCCAGCGTCCGTTCGAGCAGCAAGCGATACACGCCCGACATGATGCGCGGCGCGCGCACGTGGTTGCGCGGCTCGCGATCCATGATCGCGTCGGAGGCGGCGAAGTGCTCCTTGGCCCGCTCGGCGAGCGTGGCGCACACGCGCGGCAGTGACGGGTCGTCGGCGATCTGCGTGGGATTCGTCACCGCAATGCCTTCGCGCGCCAGCAGTTCGTGCGGCAGATAACAGCGGTTGATGCCGGCGTCTTCGTCGATATCGCGCAGGATGTTGGTGAGCTGCAGCGCGCGGCCCAGATGATGCGCGAGCAAACGGCCGGGCTCTTCCTGCATCCCGAATATCCTCACCGATAGACGGCCCGCCGCGCTGGCGACGCGGTCGCAATAGAGGTCGAGCGTGGCTTCGTCGGGTGCGCAGATGTCTTCGGCGGCGTCCATCGCCATGCCGTCGATCATCGCGTGAAAATCTTCGCGTTGCAGGTGAAACGTGTGAATGTGCCGCGTCAGCGCGCGCAGCGAAGCGCGCGGCGCGCCGGCGTAGCACGCGTCGATATCGGCACGCCAGCGCTCGAGCGCGGCGGCGCGTTCGGCGCGCGGCAGGTCGCTGTCGGCGATGTCGTCGACGGCGCGGCAGAAGGCGTAGACCTGATACATCGCATCGCGCTGCGCGGCCGGCAGGATGCGCATGGCGAGATAGAACGAGCTGCCGGACGTGGCGGCAGCGGCGTCGATTTCTGTATCGTCCACGACAAGATTGGAAACAGCCAAGACGATCTCCGCTGGAGGCGCCCGCTGAAAGGCGTTCAAGAAGTTTGATGGCCACCCGCAGGGCTGGCGGCACGCGCGCGCGGACACGCGCGAAACACCCGGCTGGGAGGCCGGAAACGGCGAAAAGTATATCAACGTTTGTGAGATGCCGCAGTTTCGTCGGCGGATGTGGGGCCGGAAGAAAGTCTGGCGGCGGCGGGGCGGTGCGTCAGGCGGCTTGCTGCAGGCTTGAAACGCGTCTCGTGCGAGGTGCGGCGCCGCTGCCGTGTGATGTCCTCAGACGAACGCGACCGAGCGGTTGCGTCCTTGCCGCTTCGCGCTGTAAAGCGCGGCGTCGGCCTCGTTGATGAGCACGTCATACGAAGGCACGCCGACCCGCGCCGACGCGCCGCCAACGCTCGCCGTCACCGGCACGCCGGTGCCGTGCACTTCGACCGGCGTGTCGGCAATCGTGCAGCGGATCTTTTCCGCGACGCGCATCGCGTCCTCGAGCGGTGTGCACGGCAGCAGCAACGCGAACTCCTCGCCACCGAAGCGCCCAAAGGTGTCCTGCGCCCGCACCACATCGGCGACGCGCTGCGCCATCACGCGCAACACCGTATCGCCGACACCGTGGCCGAACTGGTCGTTGATTTTCTTGAAGTGATCGAGATCGAACAGCAGCACCGACATATCGCCGCCGTAGCGCTGCCAGCGCGTGTATTCGTCGCGCAGGCGCGCTTCGAAGAAACGGCGGTTGGCGATGCCCGTCAGGCCGTCGCGATCGGCATATTCCTGCAGCTTTGCGACCGCTTCCTCGCGTTCGCGCTGCACGATGCTCACGTGCGTGACGTCGGAAATGGTGACGCACACGGCCACCACTTCGCGCTCGCGCATGAGCGGCATGAAGGTGCAGTCCTGCTGCATGAAGTCGACGCCGCCGGTAATCGGCCGGTCGTGATCGAACTTGAAGAGATACGGGCGCTGTTCCCACGAACTGAACGCAAAGCTGCCAAGCTGGAATACGCTTTCGATCTTGCGCGACAGCCACACGCGCGGCAATTCCGGAAAATGCGTGTACAGCGACTTGCCGACCACCTGGTCCGGTGTCAATCCGCTGTGATCCTGCATGAAGCGATTCCACATGAGCACGTTCATGTCGCGGTCCAGCACGAAGATGCCGAAACCGACGCGTTCGACCACCAGATCGCTCAGTGAGTCCACGGGCGCATTCATAGGCTCGACAGCAGCGCGTCGAGCGCCCCGTTCATGTGGCGAATCGATTCCTCGGCCATCAGCATGACGAGGTGCGCGCGGAAACTTTGGTCTTCGAGCGCGAAATTCACTTCGACCAGCAAGGCCACTTCCCACTGCAGCACGCCGGGCTGGAAGACTTCGTCGAGCGTCATGGCTTCGCCGAGCAAACCCGGCGCGGAGAAGACCGGCGTGCGGCCGAGCTGGTCCAGGATGCACGACACGCAGGCGCCGGTCAGCACGTTGGCCACGTCGAACATCAGCTCTGTCTGGCTCACCGCCTCGTAGGCCGAGCGCGAATACGGATCGCTGACGAGCGCACACAGTTGCTCGATGCTGTCGCTGCGGCAGATCACCAGCGCCTCGCCCTTGATATCGGAGCGGAAGCCCTGGCGCACCGCGCTCACCGTGTCCTCGATCCCGGTCATCTCCCGCAGCGCCTGCGCCGCCTCGCTGACCTCCACCACCTTCACGCGCGGCACTGACAATTCGATGAACGCATCGAGCAGCCGCGCAAGACGCGTCGCGGCTTGGCCCATCGCCAGATTGGCGACCTCCTGCAGCGCGTCGCGCTGATCTTCGTTGAGGACTGGCTCAGACATACAACCCGTACTCCTTGAGGATGGGTAGTACCGCCTCGGGCGTCACGGGCTTCGCGATGAACGCCACGGCGCCGAGCGCACGCACGCGCGACTGGGCCATCGGCTGAACATCGGCGGAGACGACGATGACGAAGGTGTTCAGATCCTCGTGCTGCAGCGCTTCCAGCACCTGATAGCCGGTCATGTCCGGCATGGTCAGGTCGAGGAACATCACCGACGCTTTGCCTTCACGATACAAAGCAAGCGCTTCGCGCCCGTTCGATGCGTAAGACACGTCGACGTCCCAGTCCGGCGGCAATGCCTTGGTGAGCACTTTGCGGGCAAGCAACGAATCATCGGCGATCACAATAGGCAAAGACATGGGCGGGTCGGAAAGCGGAATTAGCTCATTCGCGTTAACGGCGGATCAAGGTGGATTCTTTAGCGCGAAGTCTGTCGACCAGCGGCGAAGCGCGCTGAAAGTTGCTGAAATCCGGATTGAGGCCGAGGGGGAAGCTCGCGCGGCGAGGCGCGATGGACGGAACCGGTGGGCACGCCTGAAAGCGTACGCGCACGGTGGACGACGGCGATGACCGGCATATTCGAAGCCTACCCCGTAGATGAATCTGCGCGGCTTCGTGGATCGGGCTGGTCCCTTGCCGCGCACGTGATTCCGCGAACGCCTTCCGCCACGCGTTGTACGCGTGGTTTGGCTGGGTGCCCTCGCGGCAGATGCATCCGAACATGGCGGACGCATTTTTATCATGACGCTGATTCTCGAAGCAAAACAGCGGAAAGGCAACTCGCCAATTTCACTTTCATTAAAGAGATTTTCTCATTAAATTCTATTTATGAAAATATTTTGGTAGATTCGGAACGAATTTATTGCTTCCATACTTTTGTGTACGTTTGCGCTTCTCGATTCGTCGCTGTTTTAAAAGCAGACAAATGAGTCGCCGCTTGCGGCAGCGCTGCAAGCGGTCTCACTGCGGCCCGTTTGCTGCGGTGTACTTCTACCGCCGCTCCGTGTCTATGCTTCTCGTATGATGCTGACTCCCGGCCTCCGCGTCCCGAACGACCTTTGCTTTATCGACAATGACACCAGACCGGTTCGAACCGCCGCCCGCGAGCCGCCTTGCCGCTAGCCGGCAAGATGAGGCGTTGTTTCCCGCCGTGCCGGAACAGAACTTCCATGTGCGGCGCATCACGCTGATCGCGCTGCTGATCGTGGCGATCGTGCTGCCATGCGTCTATGTCGCGGCCATGGCCATCAGCGATTTGCGCGCGCGAGATGCTGACGCCACCGACATGACGCTGCGTACCGTGCGGATCGCCGAAGAGCACGCGCTGAAAGTGTTCGACATGAACGAGACGCTCGACGCGCGCATCGTCGATCTGACCGAGGGACTGGACGACGACGGCATTCGCGCCCGCGAAGCCGCCATTCACGAGAAACTGCGCGTCATGGGCGGCGGCTATCCGCAAGTGGCCGCGGTGTCGATCTTCGGGCGCGACGGCGCCCTGCTCGCCAGCAGCCGCTACCTGCCGGCGCCGGCCATCTCGGTCGGCGAGCGTGAAGATTTCATCGGCATTCGCGACGGCAAGGATCTGGAGCATGTGTCGAAGGTCATGACGGGGCACGTCGCCGGCGAACAGGTGTTCAATATGGGCGTCGAACGGCTTGGCGCCGACGGCTCGTTCGCCGGCGTGGTTTCCGTCGCGCTGCGGCCGAGCTATTTCGACGCGTTCTACCGCGAACTGCTCGGCGGCAGCGGCAGCAGCAACGGCACGCCGATGACCATGAGCCTCGTACGCGCAGACGGCTCGATCCTCGCACACTATCCCCGCACGCCGCGCGAGCCCAACGCCATGGCCCCGCGAACACCGTTCGCCGAAGCCCTCGCGCAAGGACGGCGGGCCGGCGTGGTGCGCATGCATTCGAACGTCGACGGCGAAGATCTGATTCTCGCGTTCCGCCATGTCGGTTCGTATCCGGTGTATGTGGTGTGCGGCTATCGTGCCTCGGCGATCTGGGCCGCGTGGTACCGGCACCTCGGCGTGCTGATCCTGTCGATGTTCACGCCGTCCATTGCCTTGTGGTGCGTGATCTGGTTGTCGCTGCGCCGCCTCGGGGCCGAACAGGAGGCGTGGGAGCGCTGGCAGGCCGAGGCGTCCATGCGCCGTTCGATCGAATCGGCGTATCGTCAGTCGCGCAAGATGGAAGCGCTGGGCACGCTGGTCGGCAGCGTCGCGCACGACTTCAACAATCTGCTGATGATCCTCTCGGCCAACGTGCAGATCGCACGGCGGCGCGGCGTAACGGGCCTGGACCGCGAATTGTCGGCGATGGAGCGGGCGCTCAAGAGCGGCGAGTCGCTTACGCGGCAATTGCTCGGCGTGGCGCGCAAGCAGCCGCTGCGCAACGAGACGCTGTCGCTCGAACGCTGGCTGCCGGCGTGCCGCGAGTTGCTGCGCGCCTCGCTCGGCGCGAAGGTGTCGCTGGTGATCGATATCGGCGTCGAGATCTGGCCGATGCGCGTCGACGTCGCCGAACTGGAGTTGGCGCTCATCAACGTCGCGGTGAACGCACGCGACGCCATGCCCAACGGCGGGCGCTTCACGGTGCGCGCCACCAACATCCATTTCCGGCACGAAGAAGGCTTCCCGCTGACGGGCGACTTCGTGCAACTCTCGCTCGAAGATACCGGCGCGGGCATGGCACCCGAGGTGCTCGCGCGCGCCTTCGAACCGCTGTTCACGACCAAGCCGAAGGGCATGGGCACGGGACTCGGCTTGCCGCAGGTTTTCGCGTTCTGCGAGCGCTCCGGCGGCCTCGCCGCGATCGACAGCGCAGTTGGTGCGGGTACGTCCGTGCGTCTCTATTTGCCGCGCGCCACGGCTGAGCCTGAAGTCGACGGGCCGCCGGACTCCGGCGCTGAGGAGAGCGGCGCGCCGCCGGGCTTGCGCATTCTGCTGGTCGAGGACAACGAGGAAGTGGCCGCCGGCACCGAAGCCTTGCTGCAGATGATGGGCCATCAGGTCACGTGCGTCTTCAACGCCGACACGGCGCTGCGCCTGTTCGACGACGCCCACGCGCGGCAAGCGCGCACCGGCGAACCGCTGCCGTTCGATCTGGTGCTGTCCGATATCCACATGCCCGGCACCCTGAACGGCATCGATCTGGCCGAGGCGGTGCTTGCATTCCACACCAAACTGCCGGTCATTCTGGTCACCGGCTACGCCGAAGAACTCGACCGGGCGCGCCACGTCGACGTGCGCGTGCTGTCCAAGCCTTTCGATATCGGCTTGCTGGAAGAACTTCTGCAAACAATCCAGCGCGAGCTGGCGCAGACGGGCGCCGACCCGGCGGCGCATACGGCGGAGTAAGGCGGCGTCGGCAGACGTTGGTCCAGGTCTGGCATTTACCGGCGGTTGTAAAAGCGCGGCAGCGTCACGCCGCGCTTTTTTTGTGCACGTCGCGCGCGGGTGCGCGCCAGCAGGCCCGTATGTCCGCCAGACGGGGGCCCGGCATGATCGTTGCGGCGAATACAGCGGGAGGGGCGGCGCGTTGGCGCGTCGTCCGTTGTGCCTAAATTACGTCGGGAGACAGCCATGCGACACACCGTGATTGGTTTATTCGACACCTATGCGCAAGCGGAAGCCGCGCGCGATTCGCTCGTCCAGGCTGGTTTCGGCCGCGACACGATTGAATTGCAGGCGAATCCGGAACCGTCGGTCGGCTCGGCAACCGACGAAGTTGCCAGTTCGGGCGTGCTGGCGAATATCGAACGCTTCCTGTCGAGCCTGTTTGCCAGCGGTCCACGTGCCACGGAAACCGCACGCTACACCGAGGCTGTGCGCCGCGGCGCCGTGCTGGTGTGCGTCAACGCGGTGAGTGAAGCGCATGCAGACCTCGCTCGCAATACCTTGACCAGGCTAGGCGCCACCGACATCGGTGAACGCGCGCCCGATTGGGACACACCAATCGATGAAACCGGCCGCGAGCACTCCGTCCTTGACGAACTCGGCATCGGCGCCGCGACGCCTGGTACGCCGCGTACATCGAGTGTGTCGAAGCAGGCTGCGACCGCCGCCGCTGCGGACGCTGCAGCATATGAACGGCCTGCCACGATGACTGAGCCACGGTACACGGTGCCGCCGGGCAGCACCGACGCCGAGCCGTTCGTGCCGCCGCCGCTCAGCGAGCGGCCCGTGGTGGATCCGATCAACGAACCGGTGACGGACCCGCTGGTCGGCGACGTGGGCCGTAGCGCGATCGCCGCGGGGTCAGTGCCGGGCTCGGGTGCGGTCATGCAGCCGTCCGAAGTTGTTTCCGAGGCAGGTCAGCCGAACGCCGGTCTAGGCGGGCAGATGCCGAACGAATATCTCGAGTACGAGGAAGATTTCCGCGCGCACTACGACGAGCAGTACGCCGCCGAAAACGCACGTTACGAAGACTACGTGCCGGCCTACCGCTATGGCGCGGAGATCGGCAAGGACATGCGCTATCGCGACCAGCCGTGGGACGACGTCGAACCGGAAGCACGACGCCATTGGGAAAGCACCTCGCCGGACAGCACATGGGAGCGTTTCAAGCTAGCCGTGCGTCACGGCTGGGAGCGGGTGACCGGGCACCATCACGTCTGAACGTGAAAGCGTTCGCGGCGGCAGGCCGTGCGGTTACGGCATGCCGCCGCCTTCCGTCTTGCGATCGGCTTGTTCCTGTCTCGCGCTGTTACCGCGCCGGCCGCATTAAGCTGCGCCCAGACGTTTGACCCATGCAACGTAGCGATCGACGAAAGTCTGTAGAAACTTGCGCGTACCGTCGTTCAGGATCTCGCCTTTTTCGTTGATGACCGTCGCATCGTGCTTGATGAACACTTCGGGTTGCCCGAGCACCGGGACATCGAGATACGCCAGCACATTGCGCAGATGCTGTTGCGCCAACGCCGTGCCGGTCGCGCCCAGCGACGTGCCGATCACGGCACCGGGCTTGCCGCCCCAGGAATTGGTGCCCCACGGGCGCGAACCCCAATCGAGCGCATTTTTTAGCACGCCGGGTATGGAGCGGTTGTATTCGGGGGTGACGAACAGCAGGCCGTCGGTCGCTTCGATGCGCTGCTTCAAGTGCTTGCCGGCTTCCGGGTAGTCGGCGTCGTAGTCTTGGCTGTAGAGCGGCAATGAGCCTATATCGATGAATTCGAAGGTGAAGTCTGACGGCGCCAGCGAAATGACCGCCTGGGCCAACTGCCGGTTGAACGACTCTCGACGCAAGCTGCCAACGACGACTGCAATGTGATAGGCCATGATTCGCTTCCTTATGTGAGGCGCTCGAGGCGCAAAGGGTTACGAACTGTCCATCATAGGCAAAAGCCAGGGCGGGCGGGGACGGCGGGCGCCGAAATAACGGCACCATGACTATTGGGGCATGTACGACGGAGAAAGGTGCTGTGGATAAGTTTGCATCGCACAAAGTTATCCACAGATTCGCTGAATAACCTTGTGGATAACTGGTACTTTTGCCTTGTCAATCAAGCATGCTTTCGGCCTAGGACGTTTTTAGGCAAACGGATGTTTGCTACCGTCCCGTTCGGGCCGAAATTGACGCGTCAGGCATAAACGACCGTGACGTGCGCCGCACAAGCACGTCCAATTGATGGAGGAACGAGCCATGAATTCGAATTACGCAGGTAAATCCCACGACGAAGCCGTCGCTGCTCGGAAGAAGGAAAAGCAGCGGGCACAGGAACAAGCCGGAGGCGAGATGGCGGTCGATGGTACGGAGGCGGACGCCGCGCATAGCAGCGGCGAATTGTCAGAACGCGGCAAGGAAGTGTGGCGCCGCGGTAGCGGCATGGATGGTGGCGGGAAGATTTAGTCGCCGGTAGCGCGGCGGGCCTGTCGTCATGCGCCGCTACGCAGCCCTTCGCGTTGGGTGATTTGCGGTGGCGAGGTGGCGGCTTGCCCGGCCACGCAGGCGTGGCGTTGTGTCTTGCCGCTCGATTGCCGTTGCATCGCGAGATTGCTTGGCTCTGCATTCAGCGCGTCATTCCGGCACTGCGATGTCGCCATCCACCAATTGCCAGCCATAGGTTTCGGCGAACGACTGCGCGGCTTCGGCGCGTTCGAAAAAAGGCATGTCGGCGTGCCCCTGGAACGGGTAGATCACCCGTTCGTCGCTCAAGCGGATCACTTTCAGCGTCGGCACGGTGCCGCTCGAAGTACGGCGCGACGACGCCATCACCTGATAGTTCTCGCGGCCCGTGAGAGCAGGCAGATTCGCGCTCTGTGCGCGCCTGGAAGCTTGACTTGCCATTGTCGCGCGCATCAGAGTCCAGCGATCGACTGGCCGGCAACCATGCCGTCGATGACCTGCTCTGCATAGCTGGTTGAAGCAATGCGCGCGTCGCCGGCGGCGCCGAACGGCGAACGACTCGGCACGCGAAACACGCGGCTGGCGGTCATGGTGTCGTCGGTGCCGCGCCGGCAGATTCGCACGGCGGCATCGAAGCCCGAATCGTAGTGGCGGATGCCGTCGAGACCGCTCGGCTGGTGCGGATACACCAACGGATAGATCTCAAGACCTCGATAGCTTCTGATCGTATTGCCCATGATGCTCGTCTCCGGTGATGGTTTTCGTGGAACGTGGCTTGGTTGTCGGGCGCAATGCCCGCCAGATCGCGGCGTACCAGCGAAACGTGGTGTTGATCAACGATGTGCCCAAAGAACGGCCGATTCAATCAGGCCATATTGACGACACCGAGGAACTGCTTGGGAGGAAGGGACCCTGTTCGGTTCAGGGCGCTGTGATGCGAGGCGTTTGCGTCAGGGACTGCGCGCGGTGCGCAGGACAACTGCAAGCTGTTGACCCACTGTAACACGTTAGTAGGGTGAGCGTTGACCGCATTTGTGTGCCGGGCGCGAGTGTTGCTTCGGAGTGCCGGGTATTGTTTTCCGCTCGTCTAATGTGTTGCTTCCTGTGGACCATGTGTTTTCCGGATTTTTATTGGCCGACGGCGCTTGCCGTGTTGATCCAAGCGTTCGCCTCGCTACGCGGAAGACCTCACGCCGGCATCACGCTGCCGGTCTGATGTTCTTGCCCAAAAACAAAGGGCGCCGAATTGGCGCCCTTCCTTTGACTTTGAAAGCTTCCTCGTCGACGGGTCCGCGCCCGTCAGCCGATCAGTTGCCGAAAAACACGTTGCAGTAGGATGCCGGGCCATTGCATTGCGACGGAGTGGCAGCGTGAGCGGCGCCGGAAGCGGCTGCAAACAGGGCGACGGAAGCGATCAGGGCGGAAAGAATGCGTTTCATGGTGCTGCTCCTCAGCGTTTGGTTCGCGATCTGGTGCGATCGATGGCTGAAGAATATCGATTGAGCGTCCGCCGAAAAACAACGAAGACGATAAGACTTTATTTCAAATCCTGAAATAAACGGGTCGACTATCCGGTGCAATTTCGAGCCCGGATAGGCTGTGGGCGTTCCTTGTACGGCAATGCACTGCCCACACTACATGTCGGCGATTTCAATTTTCGCAATAATTTATTGCCGTTGTCATAACTGCTCGCGCGGCGCGACTACATTCATCTAGTCATCGTTTATGGTCGAGCCTATGTTCAATACCCATTCGATTGCACAGGCGCTCGGGGGAGAATGGCGCACAAGCTTAGCCACAGTGCGAGGAAAATCACCGGCTCATGAATCGCCACGATCCAACAAAAGACATGCGCAAGCCAGCGTTGCGTCAACGGGGCCGTCCATGGCGCAAGTAGGCGGCCCGGCGCTCGACGATCCCGTTTATCTGACGCAACTGCGGCGCGACCTGGTGCGTTTTGCCCGTTTGCAACTGCGCGATGCCGCCGCCGCGGAAGATGCCGTCCAGGAAGCGCTCGCCGCGGCATGGACGCAAGCCGATCGCTTCGCCGCGCAATCGGAACACAAGACCTGGGTGTTCGGCATCCTGCGGCACAAACTCGTCGACACCCTGCGCGCGCGGAGACGCACGATCAATCTGTCGGCGCTCGAGTCCGAGCTCGACGGTGAAGGCTTGCTCGATCGCGAGCTATTCAAGGACAACGGCCACTGGTCGCGCGAAAGCAAGCCGCGCCCGTGGCCGACACCTGAAACCGTGCTGCGTCAGCAACAGTTCTGGACCTTGTTCGAGATGTGCCTGGAACGCTTGCCCGAGCACATCGGACGCGTGTTCATGATGCGCGAATTCCTCGATCTCGAGACCGAGGCAATTTGCGCCGAACTGCAGATGACCGCCAATCATTGCAGCGTGCTGATCTATCGCGCGCGGCTACGCTTGCGCACTTGCCTGAGCGAAAAGGGCCTATCCAGCGAGGACGCCAATGGGGAAATGTAAGCACATCACGCGCTTGTTATCAGACGCCCTCGACCGCTCCTTGACGACCGGCGAGTGGGTCGCGATCCGCCTGCATCTGCCGACCTGCAGTGGCTGCCGCAACTATCGAAAGCAGATCCGTCTGCTGCGCGTGGCGGCGCATACCGTCGGCGGCATCGCGGCGCCGGGCGCGGCGAATAGCGACGATTGAAGCACGCGGCGCGTACGGCACGCACGGTGCGTCATGCTTTCGTGCCACGGGCGCGTGTGAGCGCGCCATCTGATCTAGCGCTCGCCGGGCGGCGTGTCCCGATAGCGCTCGAAGAAACGCGCGTGCGACGCTTCGTCGATCGAAACGGGATGCGGCGCGGTGCCGGCCGGATGTTTCTCAAGCTGCGCGCGCGTACGAACCGGTCGATGCTGGAAATTGCCGCCGCAATTCGGACACACGTTGCGCAGCGTAGTGAGCGCACACATTTCGCAGAAGGTGCACTCGTACGTGCAGATCATGGCGTCCGACGCGTTCGGCGGAAGTGACTTGCCGCATCCTTCACAGGACGGTCTCAGTTCTAGCATGGTGGCTCCGCGTTTTCAGGGAAGCGCGCTGCGGGACCGCAGTTCGCCTGCCGGGCAGTGTAAGCGGCGCGGGCCGCCCGGAATGGACAGCCGCGCATCAATTCCTGCCAACGTCGCGAGAGCCTGGTTCGGCGTCAAGTCAGCACGGTCCACAACACCAGCGTGAGCGCGAGGCCGACGACGGACACGATCGTCTGCAACACCGACCAGACCAGCACGGTCTGTTTCAATTGCAGCCCGAAATACTCGCGGACCATCCAGAAGCCGGCATCGTTCACGTGGCAGAAGAACAGCGACCCCGCGCCGATGGCGAGCGCCATCGGCGAATTGTGCGTCGTACTCAGACCGGCGACGACCGGCGCGACGATGCCGGCCGTGGTCGTCGTGGCAACCGTTGCCGAGCCCGTCGCCTGGCGCAGCGCGACGGCGATCAGCCATGCCAGCAAAATCAGCGGCATGTGAGCGCCGACCGCGATCTTGGCGATGGTCGAGAACTGATGCCCGCCACTACGAGCGCCTGCTTAACACCGCCGCCGGCGCCGATGGTCAGCAGCAGCGCGGCGATCGGCGGCAAGCTTTTGCGCAGAATCCCGCCAACGCGCTCGCGCGCCATGCCCCGCGCGACCATCCCAGCGCCACGACGGCGAACAGCACGGTGAGACCGAGCGCGATCAGCGGCTCACCCAGGAAATTCAGCGTGTTGAATAGGAACGTTTCGGGCTGGAGCAGCAACTTGGCGACCGCGTGATTTGCTTATGCGAATTTATCGGTTCGTCCAGGCTTGCAGACGAATTATTGTCGGAGCCAATCGGTCCGTTTTGCGTCCGTCCTTTTTACGAGCCCTCTCATGTCACGTCATCCGCTGCTCACACGCCGCGCATTCATTGCCGGCGTGGGCGCAACGCTCGCCGCCGCCACGCTGCCCGTCGTTTCCACGTCCGCCTTTGCCGCCGACGCGCACGCCAAGGAATTCCGCATCGGTTATCAGAAAGCCGCCAATACGCTTGTGTTGCTCAAGGCGCACGGTACGCTCGAAAAACGGCTCGCGCCGCTCGGCATCACCGTCAAATGGATCGAGTTTGCTGCCGGACCGCAGTTGCTGGAAGGACTGAATGTCGGCGCCATCGACTTCGGCTATGTCGGCGAGGCGCCGCCCGTGTTCGCGCAGGCCGCCGGCGCGAACTTCGTCTACGTCGCCTATGAAGTCCCGACGCCGCATGCCGAAGGCATTCTCGTGCATCGGGATGCGCCGATCAAAGCGCTGGCCGATCTGAAGGGCAAGAAAATAGCCCTCAACAAAGGTTCGGATGTTCACTGGTTTCTGGTCGCCGCGCTACAGAAAGCCGGCGTGAAGTACAGCGAGATTCAGCCGGTCTATCTGGCGCCAGCGGATGCGCGCGCCGCCTTCGAACGCGGGGCGATCGATGCATGGGCGATCTGGGACCCGTTCCTCGAAGCGGCGAAGCGGCAGTCGAACGCGCGCTTGCTCGCGGATGCCGACGGCATTGTGAGCCATCACCAGTTCTTCCTGAGCGCGCGGTCGTTCGCGGAACAGAACGCCGAAGTGCTCGCGATCACGATGGACGACGTGGGCAAAGAAGGCGCATGGGTGCGCGGGCATTACAGCGAGGCTGCCGCGCAACTCGCGCCGATTCAAGGGCTCGACGCGGGCGTGATCGAAGCGGGTTTGCGGCACTACGCGCACGTGTACAAACCCGTCGATGCGACGGTGCTTGCGGAACAGCAACGTATCGCCGATACCTTCAGCGAGTTGCGCATCATTCCGACGAAGATCGTTACCAGGGATGCGGCGTTGCCGGGGAGCAAAGTCTAATTTGCTGGCTTGATACTCTGCTTCGATTTGAGCGCTTCGTTACGCCATTCATGCGAATAACGCGGCGACGTTTTCCGGCGGGCGGCCGATTACGGCTCGCCCGTTTCGCACGACGATCGGCCGTTGCAGAAGGATCGGATGATTTGCCAATGCTTCGTATAACTGAGTGTCAGTCAGTGCGAGGTCGGAAAGCTGGAGTTCCTTGTATTCGGCTTCGGTGTCGCGAATCATTTCATGGACGGTGCAGCCTAGTTGCGCGTTGAGTTGCTTGAGTTGTTCGACCGTGAGCGGATGCTTCAGATATTCGACGATTTCTGTGGCTTCGTTTGTGCTGTTGTAGGTGGTGGTGATCAGCTCGCATGCGGCGCGCGATTTTGAGCAACGGGGGTTGTGGTAGATCGTGATCATGGGTTTTTGGGGTGGTCTGAGCGGTTTGGGAGGAGTGTGCGCGGCGGCAGTTGGGTGGGATTTTAGCGGGTGCGGAGTCGGCCGGTTGGTGCGTTTGCTGGGGAGCTTTGTGTATTTGACGGGTTGCTCGGTACGCAGTGGATTTGGGTCTGTTCGGAGACGGCGACGCTTGTGTAATCGTGCGGCGCGCTTGGTGCCACACCCGGCTGTCTTCCGTGGCGATGAGGCATTTTTTTGCTCGCTTCGTTTCTGAATTTATTGCTCGTCAGCGGAACGGTATTGAGCGCGGCGGCTCATGCTGGTGCTCTATCAATCGCGCCCCCTGCATGAACAGGACTTGGCGAGCGTCCGAAAAGATGGGGCGCCGAGGCGAGGATCCATGAACTGCCGGCGAGTGCGACCGGTGATGGGTTGACCAAGCGGCTGAGTGTTGAACGGCGCCTGTCCTCGGTGGCTCGATTTTTCGGTTTATGCGCATAAACCGTGCGGCCGACTTTTAGCCGCAGCCATCTTTTCAAGCGCCGCGCTCTCCAATTTACGCACGCCGTCTACGCGGGTCGTCCGCGCTCGTGGGTGCGTGCCTATTGCCTGGTGCCCGGGCTCCCGGTTTCCGGCGCGAAGCTTGCCCACTGCTTCGATGCACTAAGCTACTAGCCAGCTCGCTCCGGCAGCGCCATTACAACCAGCCCTGCTGCGACTACTTTATGCGCATAAATCTCGCGGTCTGTTTCATCGAACGATCGCGCGTCCAGCGCCAACGCACCTCAAGTAGCCAACGACGTCAGCGCTGATAAATACAGCTATCCGGACACGGCAAATCCCACTCGGGTTGATGCCGCACTGACCAAACCTCTGGGGTCCTCTGCGCGCAGGAAGCAGTTTTCAATCTGCCGCCACTCTGAGCCACTGGACCACGCACGTCATCGACCTAACCGGTCAGCTGATACATCGCCCTCACTGCCTTTCCTAACCGCGCCAGCGCCCGCAGCAGCGTCCGCATCCTTTATGCGCATAAACCTATCCCGAACGGCTAATCCGTCTTTTGTTTACACAAAAACGATTGAAATAGAAATTCATCCAGGTAAAATCCATCTGCGTCTAAAAA
The DNA here is from genome assembly GCF_003001875.1 of Paraburkholderia sp. BL18I3N2. Taxonomy (NCBI): domain Bacteria; kingdom Pseudomonadati; phylum Pseudomonadota; class Betaproteobacteria; order Burkholderiales; family Burkholderiaceae; genus Paraburkholderia; species Paraburkholderia sp. BL18I3N2. The sequence continues at coordinate 159,905 of NZ_PVNC01000001.1, read as the reverse complement.
GAGGAGGTGAAGATTGGCAGCAGAAATCATCGCGGTAACTCAGCAAAAGGGCGGGGTCGGCAAGAGCACAATCGCGATGCACCTCGGCGCTGCGTTTCATGAGAAAGGCAAACGCGTCCTCGTCGTGGACGCAGACGGTCAAAACACGTTGATCCACTGGGCCAGCGCATCATCAGACGGCGACACGGGTATCCCTTTTCCCGTCGTCAATCTTTCCGAAGCAGGCAGCCAGATCCATCGCGAGATCAAGAAGTTCGTGTCCGACTACGACATCATCGTCGTCGACTGCCCGCCTTCTATCACCGAGAAAGTCTCCGGCGTCGTCCTTCTCGCTGCAAGCGTCGCGGTGATCCCGACATCGTCATCGCCCGCCGACTATTGGTCGAGCATTGGATTGGTGAAGCTCGTCCAGCAGGCTCAGGTGATGAACGAGGATCTGCGTGCGGTCTTCCTGCTCAATAAGACCGAAGAAAAGCGGATGCTGACGCGTGAACTGAAGCGCGCGTTGGAAGAGCTCGGGTTCCCGCTGCTCAAGACACAGATCCCAACACGCGAGGCCTACAAGCAGGCCATGGCGTTGGGACAAACAGTGCTTCAGATGAATGATCGCGGCGCCAAGCTGGCCGCCATCGAAGTACGGGCGTGCGCGAATGAGATCGCCGCCTTGCTCCCGTGAAATTTATGCGCATAAAGGACCCTGAATGAAACCCTCCCAATTCGCCAAAGGCTTTCAAGCACGTCCTGACTCAACCAGCAGCGAAAAGCGAACCGCGCTCGATCGACTGAACGCTATCGACGGCCTGGTCAAGAATGATCCGACGAGTAGCGAGGCGGCGAGACGCACCATCGCGCCCGTCCTGCCGTCGCCGAGCGTTATCGAAGTCGACGCCGCTGACGCAGCCAATGAATCGGCGGCCTACCGCACGTGGCGGAACGAGCACGGCTACCGGCCGGGCCAGGTCATCGAGTTGGCGCTCAAGACGATCAAGCCGAGCCCGTTCAATCCGCGACATTTCTATCTGAAGTCGTCGATTGCCGAGCTCGCTGTCAACCTGGCCAAGCAGGGGCAGCAGCAGGCGATTCACGTTATTCCGGATTACGACAATCCCGGCACCTACTACGTCAGCGATGGCGGGCGGCGGGTGCGGGCGCTGAAAGAGGCGAACAAGGAAACGGTGAAGGCGATCGTCATTGATCTGCCGATCGGTATCCAGAGCTACAAGCTCGGCTACGACCTCAACGTCCAGCGCGATTCGCAGACGGTGTTCGACAACGCGGTCGTATGGAAACGCTTTCTCGACGACCGGCATTTCCAGAGTCAGAAGGAACTTGCCGAACACCTCGGGCTAGACGAGTCGACGGTTGCGGTCGCCTTGTCGATCGCCAAATTGCCTGAGGTCGTTATGCACGAGATGGTCGCGCGACCGGACCGCTTCGGCTCGAACATGGCGTATCAGGTGGGTCGCTATCACACTGCCCGCGGCGCCGACGCAACGCTACGCCTGATCAACAAGATCCTCTCGGATGATCTGAGTACGCGGCAAGTCGCGGACATCGTCAAAGGAAGAGCGACCGCCCAGGAAAGCACCAAACCTGCGGGCCGGCAACGCTACGCTCAGCGTCTGGAAATCAAACTCGACGGCGTGTCAGTCGGCGATCTCAAATCGTATGGGGATGATCGAATCGAACTGCGCTTGAAGGGGCTCACGCGTGAAAAGCGCGACGACATCCTTCGGCAGATTGAAAAGATGTTGAAGTAGGACCGACTGTAGAGCGATGGGGTGGCGCGGCAGCAGATAGCCGCACCCCATCAGTAATTACGCCGCGCGCGATTGGCTCAGCGTGAAGGCAAGCAAATCACCGTCGGTAGGCTCACCCCAGGTCTTGCGAGCCAGCCAATCGAAGAATGCCGTTTCGACGATCTTCGAATCCAGCCCGCGACGACGCCAGTCGTCGCGCATGTGCGTGCCGAGTCCCGGCAATTCATCTTCCTCAAACGACTGCCGCGCGATCTCCCGCTCGGACTCACCTTGTTCGTCGTACAACTCACGCGCTTCCTTGCGGCGAAACGCCGAGTACTCGCCAAGCAGGCGCGCCTTGAGGTCGTCGGCCGGCGCGGCAACCGCGGCCTTGCCGCCACTACCCGACGGCAGCGCTTCGACCGGCGGCGCGTAACCTTTCTTCAACGCGTCCTTGAACAGCGCCGGCGCGCTGCGCACCGGCGGCAACGACGTGCTGCGCATGCGTTGCTCGGTCATCTGGAGTGCGGCGCGAATGCGATTTTCTTCGCTGTCGGCGTAGAGCGTTTGCGCTTCTTTCAACGGGATGCCGATCTTCACCATCCGGTCGACCAGCGTACTGTCGAACACGTTCGGATGTTCGTCGAGCGCGAGCATCGGCTGCTTGCGTTCGGTCACGCGGAACTGGATCTCGGCGACCCGTCGCCCCTCGCGATGTTCGATCAGTTCGACAAAGATATTGGTGACGGCGTTGACCTCGGCAATGGCCGGGCGCAAGTAATCACGCTTGAAGTATTTATATTCGCGCTTTGCTTCGTCGCCCGCCTCTGTGTCCGGCGTGCCGGAGAGGATAGGGCGCCACCATTCCCACGTCTCGCGCATCGTCAGATGGCTCGGGTTGGTCAGATAGCGCACACAAATCTCGTACAGCGCGAGGCCAGCGCTACTGCGCAGCTGGCTCTGGAACTGGAGACTCAGGCGTGCGTACTGGACCGGATCGAGCAGCTTCTTCTTGATCTTCGGCGCAAATGAGAATTCCACCCAGACACGCCGAGTGGTCGGGTCTTCGAGAATTTCCGCGTCGGCAATCAGCGTGGAAATACCCCATTTCCGACCCGGCTTCTGGCTGGACGTGCCGGTGCTCCATTCAACCTGCACCGACACCATGCGCCGCAAGTGCTCCTTGACGAGCGCGGTGTCGTTGGAATCAAACGCGGAGTTTGCGACGATGTCGGACAGCAAGGCCCGATACGTGTCGCCAGATTCATCTGCTTGCTGAGCGACGGCCAGGAGCACGTTGAACAGCTTACGGGTAAGGAGCGTGATTTTGCCGCTTTTGGGCTGAATCGCGATCGCCTCGACGGCTTTGCGCAATTCGGCCGAGCTCGGGCTGACTACGTCGGTCTTCTTCGCGCGCTTCGTGGCCATGCGTCTGGTCGAGGAGGGATTTGGCGAGAGCATACCGGCTGCGGTGATACGCGTCTATAGCGTGGATCTCACCGTTGCGGGTGAAGCGAGTTTACGAGGCGCAACTCACCTCGAACAACTCCCGAAAACCCTCACCTCAGCCGTTTCGCCCCAAGTTCGGGCCGTCCTTGCAGGTCGCGGGCTTGGCAAATTCGGAGCATTTCTGCCGCGAGCGCGAAGGCAGGCCATCCAATCCCGAATCTTCTCACCTCAAAAAAACTGGTGAATTTTGACGGGTGTGCGGCTGCGGACTGGACGCTCAAATGGTCGATCAAATCGATGAACAAGTTTTAAGCATTATTTGGCAGGAGGGCAGTAGTGTGCCGGTGCAATCGTGAGAAACCGACATGCGAACCATCGAATCGATGTCACCTTGACGAGCAACGCCCCGTATATGTGCGACGCCATGCGAAGAGCCCGCTGAGCCCAGCTACAAGCGCCGGCCTGCGTTCATCGGCCCGCACCGCGCAAGCCCCCCCCCGCGAAATCGCCATGCAGCCCCGCGAGCGTTCTCTCTACAGACGTCGCAAGCTTTCCAACCACGTACCGGCCCAGATCCACAACGCCCGAGTTCGTGCATCGATGCAACTACCACTTGTGCTACGGCGACGGTTGGTGCCGACCAAGACGTCTTGAGCCGATGGGCTCGGCTCTTCCATCTCACGGCCCCCGAAAAACCTCACCTTAATCCAGCCGGAGCGCTCGAAACGACGCGGCCTTCAGCCGTGTTGTGCTCCAAAAGCACCAAAAACCAGTCCCGAAAAACCTCACCATAGAGGCTTCTGACGGTCTCCAATCACCTCAATCATGAGCCCCGAAAAACCTCACCTTGACAAAAACATGAAAAAATATCCAATGATTTCAATGTTTTATAGCTTCCATCATGCGACTCCAACTGCAACCTCTCCCGAAAAATCTCACCTCAACGCCCATCTATGTGAAATCCGGCCATTTCTCATCCCAGCCGCCACGGTCCTGAAAAATCTCACCGTTCGATCTTTGCGCCCCTGAACCGCGAATGGATTCAGCAGCGTCAGCAGGGCTTTTCCGGCCGGTGGAAGCCGTTTTGGTCCTGTATTTCCTCACCTTCATGATCGTCAAGCGCCCTGACGTCTCCCGCAAAACCTCACCTTTGATCCAAACCGGGTGCATTTCAAGGACGGCAGACGACACAAAACCCGACCTCCCGAATTCCCTCACCTTTGACCGCCGGCGATCCACCACATCATCTGCGTCGACCACGGCTTTCCAGCTGAAACCAAGGCCCACTCCCGAAAACGCTCACCTTAGGCATCGAAATGCACAGAAATAAGGCAAAAACGCCACCTCTGCCCCGTAAAGCCTCACCTTCGGTTCCCGTTTTCTCCTGACTTGGCTCACCAAAGGGGTTAACGAGCTCAAAATAAAGTCGAAAATGGGCTGACGAACACATCCCGAAAGCGCTCACCTTCGCCCTAATCCAGCCTTGAGCTGACTTTCGAGCGCTGCCGGGCGATCCGCGGCATTCAGGTCCCGCAAAATCTCACCTTTGGCCGAGTCGCACTTTTGGAGTCGTTCCTGAACCCGCTCACGTTCTGTCCCGGACCCGCTCACCGAGGCCCCCGAACCTCATCACTCGACATTCCCGCAAGACCTCACCACCTCTCCCGCAAAGCTTCACCTTACCAGGCTGGAACCCTTGCCAGATAAGGCTTTGCCGTGGCGTTAACGTTTTTAACATGGGTTCAAAGGTGTTTACTTTTATTACTCTCTAGAATTTCCCCCCGCGCGTCCTTCGGACAAAGCCTCCAACCCAAGGAGGCAAACATGACGCGTTCGTGAAACAGTGCGCGATCGTTGGAAAGGCTCTAAAAACTCTTTCTTTACAAGACCTTATTGGCTATTCTTCGTTTTGTTTCACGGAAAAAACCAACTAGCACGAATCCACCGCCCCACGGGTGATAGCAAAACAGCCCTGTTTTCCACTTCGTACCCTAACCCATAAATACGTAGCAAACAGTACGTAAATTGTTATGATTCATCCAATTCGAGCGACATCGAGGTATACATGAATCTGGATCAGGAACGGCAGGCCATTCGAGACGAGCTCGAAACGCTGCGAGCTAACGGCGCACGGCGACAAGAACTTTCGCTGCACGCATGCAAACGGCTGTTTTTTGATCTGGGAATTCGCCCGTCCATGGCTGCGGTTCGTGATCTGACTCAGACCGGCAGCGCGAGCGACATTCCAAAGGACATCGACCACTTTTGGGAGCGCATCCGGAATGTATCGCGTGTGAAAGTCGGCGCAGGCGCTATTCCGAAAGCGCTTGAAGACCGAGCGGGCGAATTGCTGGGCGCACTTTTTGAAGAAGCCGTTTCACATGCGCGCACCACTCTTAACGACGAGCGCCAGGAAATTCGTGCGCAAATCACCGCCGCTGACCAGCGCGCTAGGGAAGCGGAGATTCGCCGTCAAGCGTCGGAAGACGCGATCAAACGCAGCGAGTTGCGAGCAGAGGCGGCTTGGGAACGCGTTCGCGTACTGGAAAGCGAGTTGTCTAGCGCGGCCACACACGGAAATGCTCACCAGGAAGGTTTACAGGCAACGGTGCGCCGGCTCGAGCACGAAAACGAAGCGCTTCGTCAACGGCTCGACAACGAATTCGCGAACAACGCGACCCTACGGGACCGGATCGATGCATTGCACGTCGAATTGCGCCAAAGCACCGAACACTATGCGCAACAGATCAAGGACGCCGTCGCCGAAGCCGAGCGGCGCGTCAAGCCGATGCTGGTCGAACTCGATTCGTTGCGCAGCATGGCGGCCACTTATCAGTCCGGGGTGCGCGACGCGAGCCGCAAGGAATTTGAGTTTATTCAGCAAATCGCCGCGGCCAAGGCGCGCGGCGACCGGCTCGACGCCCAATTGCGCGAGCAATCGGATGAAGTAGACGCGCTCACGAAAGAAGTCGCCGTTCTGCGTGGTCAGCAAGGGATCGATCCGGCGATTGCGAATCTGCTCTGCTCGCTAGTCGAAGCGGGCCGCTTGACGGGCGACGAATTAAAAGCGATTGGCACGGCGGTGGATGGTCACGTCGCCCTTCCTCTACGGTGCCCAAAATGTGAGGAAGGTGAGCCTGAACTGTCGCAAGTGGATCACCGCTTCGAACTGCAATGTCCGGAGTGCGATCACTCGTCGGGCCTCGGCGGATCAAGGCTGGAGGCGGTTAGCCGGTTTCTGTCCAGCGACCCGATTGCGGCGTCGGCGTAACGTTTGACGCGGTGCAATAGCGGTTAAATCGGCAAAGGTGAGGAAATTCGGGACCCGAAAGGTGAGGAATTTCAGGACTCGACGGCTCCCCTTTTCCTCGTCAAACGCCCGTCGCGTCTAGGTGCGGCTAAAGGCGGAACCGCCGGATCCGGAACGTCGGTGGCGGGAGAATCCTGCTGATCCATCCAGTTTTGCCACGCTCGATACAGACGGTTCGCCGACACCGCCTGCACAAATCCCAGCCATTGTCCGACCAGTTCCGCCTCGACTCCACTTTCGAACAGATCCGCCGCGAACGTATTCCGCAATGTTTGCGGACTGGCGCGCGACGCCCGCGACTCTGCGATTCCGGCTCCGTCGATCAAAGCGTCGACCGCGCGCAGCATGGTCGCTTTATGCATGGGCCTTCCGGAAGGCGATGCGGGAAACACCAGGTTGCCCGCCAGTTCCGACAACCGCCGTTCCGCAAGCCACGCGTCGAGAATGGCCGCGGCGAAAGGCGCGAGCCGGGTGCGCCGTGTGAGCATCGGGTTAGCTGACTCGATCGTCACCCAAGGCGTTCCGGCATTCACGCAACTAACCGTAAGCGCTGCGGCCTCGCCCGTCTTCAGCCCGCCACCTAAAAACACAGCGATCAAAGCGCGGTCGCGCCGCTCCCTCCAACGTTGCGCCGTGGACAAATCCGGCAATGGCGAAAACAGATGCGCGATCAGCGCCGTTCGTTCGGCGTGGTTGAGAAAGCCGGTCGGCTCGTTATCGCGTGCGTTCCGCCACGCTGCTTCGCCATCCTGAGCAATGAAGCGTGCCGGATTAGTCGACGCGGATTCGATTTCGCGTACATGATCGAGCACCCGCTCGATCAGCCGTAAATACCGCACTCTTTGGGTCTTTTTTACGTCGAGTCCAGCGACGAACTCGGCAATCGCGTGGGCATCGACCGTGACGAGACTTTTCTGGCGCACGCTCAGCCATTCGAGAAAAAGCCCCCATTGCGCCTGGTAGACTTCGGCGGAGGAACGGCGGAAATTCTGTTTGGCAAGCCAAGCGTCGAAAGCAATTTGCGGGTCGCGACGCCAGTCTTCACGTTGCTGATCGAAGAGATCCGTGGACGGCGCAGGTCGAGGGACCGGGGCGGTCAGATGGGGAGGTGACATAGGCTATATTTCTGTTAGTTGCACACATTGTAGGTGGCAGCCGATGGAAATGCAGCCCTCGGTCAGTCGCCCCAAGCGCGTGCACGTTTGAGAGGCGCGTTCTCCGACGGTTGCGCAACGCGATGTGCCGCCTCTTCATAGGCAGTCACCGCGAACGCGAACACCGCCGGCAGCGCCGTGGACGTGCCGAAGTCCACAGCCTCGTCCGTCTCCGGATATGGCAGGCCGGACGGCCGTTGAAAAAGGCCCAGCATCACCGCGTCGTGCCGGCTGGCAAAGCCGAGATCAGCCAGCGCTTCGGCTTCGATCGCATGCAGCAAACGCCAGGTGAGCGGTACCTGCTGAACGATGTAGCGCGCAGCAATATTGCGCACAATGCGTTCGAGATCGCGCGCCGCGGTTTGATAGCGCAGCGCGGCCAGAGCATGGTCGGTCGAGTCGGTTGTCAGGTTGTTCATGATCGGCTCCAGTCGATACCCTGTACTGTACAAATATACAGTGTCGGATGCAACCTCGGCCGAAGTGTCGATTCCGCCAACTGCTAGCCACGTCGCGCCGAAAAATCAGCCGTGAATCACCACTAGCAGCGCCTTCGCCTCGCCCTTTCCGGCGTTGCGGACTGCGTGCGGTTCGTCGGCGACATAGCGCGCGGTGTCCGCTGCCTTCAGCCGTTTCGTCGTGCCGGCCGCCTCGATTTCGATCGACCCTTGCAGCACGGTCAGATGCTCGCGCGTGCCGGGTTCGTGCGCGTTCGACACCAGCGCCCCGCCCGGCTGCAGCGTCAACTCGTACCATTCGAATTTGCCGGCCAGCTCGATCGGCCCCCACACGCGCAACTGATACTTGGCGTCGTGCCCACTCAACGTGGGAATCTCGTGCGGACCGGAGACGGCGATCGCTTCCGGCGTCTTTTGCGGCGCGAACAGCGAATCCAGGCTGACGCCGAGCGCGTTGGTCAGACGCCAAGCGACCGCGATGGTCGGATTGGCCTTGTCGCGCTCGATCTCCGAGAGCATCGATTTCGACACGCCAGCCGCGCGCGACAGATCGTCGAGCGTCATGCGCCGTTCGGCGCGCAAACGCTGAATCTGTTCGCCGACGCGCGGCGGCGCCGCGACTGCCGGCACCGATGTTGCGCCTGAAGTGGGCGCCGCGTTGGCTGCGGCGCGGCGAATACCCGAACTTGCCATTTCTTGACCCATCGTTTAGAGTTGTTCGACATACCGGATTTTAGTTCGGAAAAACGAAAATATCCGATAAAACTGACAGCCGACTATAACAGGCCGCCTCGTGGTCGCACATGCCGAACACGCTGACACAGGCGCCATCACCCATCTCAGGAGTCTGGTTCATGCGTGACCTTTATCTCGCCCATCTGCGCGGCACACTCGAGCAGATTCGCGCTGACGGCTTTTACAAGAGCGAGCGCGTGATCGCCAGCCCGCAATCGGCTGACATTCGTCTGGCTAACGGCACGGACGTGCTGAACTTCTGCGCGAACAATTATCTCGGCCTCGCCGACGACGCGCGGCTGATCGACGCCGCCAAGCAAGGACTCGACAACGACGGCTTCGGCATGGCGTCGGTGCGTTTCATCTGCGGCACGCAAACCGTGCATAAAGATCTTGAGCACGCGCTCGCCGCGTTCCTGCAAACCGACGATTGCATCCTCTACTCCAGCTGCTTCGATGCAAACGGCGGCCTGTTCGAAACTTTGCTCGACGAAAACGACGCGATCATCAGTGACGAACTGAACCACGCGAGCATCATTGACGGCGTGCGGCTTTCGAAGGCGAAGCGCTTTCGCTACAAGAACAACGACCTCGCCGACCTCGAAGCGAAGCTGATCGAAGCGAAGGCAGCCGGTGCGCGCTTCACACTGATCGCGACCGACGGCGTGTTCTCCATGGACGGCATCATCGCCAATCTCGCCGGCATCTGCGATCTGGCCGACCGTTACGGCGCGCTCGTGATGGTCGACGATTCGCACGCGGTGGGTTTTGTCGGCGAACATGGGCGCGGCACGCCGGAACATTGTGGCGTGCTGTCGCGCGTCGACATCATTACCGGCACGCTGGGTAAAGCGTTGGGCGGCGCATCGGGCGGCTACGTGGCCGCGCGCAAGGAGATCGTGGAGTTGCTGCGTCAACGCTCGCGTCCCTATCTGTTCTCGAACACGCTGACGCCGAGCATTGCCGCCGCTTCGCTGAAAGTGCTCGAACTGCTGGCAAGCGATGAAGGCGAGCAACTGCGCGCACGTGTGCGCGAAAACGGCGCGCACTTCCGCAGCAAGATGAGCGCGCTCGGCTTCACGCTCGTGCCCGGCGAACATCCGATCATTCCGGTCATGCTCGGCGACGCGCAACTCGCCTCAAAAATGGCCGACGCCCTGTTGAAAGAAGGCGTGTACGTGATCGGCTTCTCGTTCCCGGTGGTGCCGAAAGGCCGCGCACGGATTCGCACGCAGATGAGCGCCGCCCATACGCCCGAACAGATCGACCGCGCGGTGGATGCATTCGCGCGCGTCGGCCGCGAACTCGGCGTTATTTAATACGGAGGCGCACATGAAAGCATTGGCAAAACTCGAACGCGCTCCCGGGCTCACGCTTACGGACGTCAAGAAACCTGAAGTCGGCCACAACGACGTGATGATCCGCATCACGCGTACCGCGATTTGCGGCACCGATATTCACATCTGGAAGTGGGACGACTGGGCGCAAAAAACGATTCCTGTGCCGATGCACGTCGGTCACGAATACGTGGGCGAAATCGTCGAAATGGGCCAGGAAGTGCGCGGCTTTGCGATCGGCGATCGCGTGTCGGGCGAAGGACACATCACCTGCGGTTTCTGCCGCAACTGCCGCGCGGGCCGTCGGCATTTGTGCCGCAATACGGTGGGCGTCGGCGTGAATCGCGAAGGCGCGTTTGCCGAGTATCTGGTGATTCCGGCCTTCAACGCCTTCAAGATTCCCCCCGAGATTTCCGACGACCTCGCTGCAATTTTCGATCCGTTCGGCAACGCCACGCACACTGCGCTGTCGTTCAATCTGGTCGGCGAGGACGTATTGATTACCGGCGCTGGACCCATCGGCATCATGGCGGTGGCGATCGCGAAACACGTCGGCGCGCGCAATGTCGTGATCACCGACGTCAACGACTATCGCCTCGAACTCGCGCGCAAAATGGGCGCGACACGCGCGGTCAATGTCTCGCGCGAATCGTTGCGCGACGTCATGGCGGAATTGCACATGACCGAAGGTTTCGACGTCGGGCTGGAAATGTCCGGCGTGCCGAGCGCGTTCACCAGCATGCTCGAAGCGATGAACCACGGCGGCAAGATTGCGCTGCTCGGCATTCCGCCCGCGCAGACAGCGATCGACTGGACGCAGGTGATCTTCAAAGGCCTCGAAATCAAGGGCATTTATGGGCGCGAGATGTTCGAGACCTGGTACAAGATGGTTGCGATGCTGCAAAGCGGCCTGGATCTCTCGCCGATCCTCACGCACCATTTCAAGGTCGACGATTATCAGGAAGCGTTCGCCACGATGCTCTCAGGCGAGAGCGGCAAGGTGATTCTCGACTGGACGGCCGCGTGAGTTAGCACGTGTGAACGTGCTTGAAGTGCGCGATCGTAGCAGCGCGCACACAGCGCCAACGCCTGGTTCCAAACGCCCGCACCGCGCTCACCCGCCTGCGGGCGTTTTAACGAACTCGGCCTGAATGCGCACATGAATATCGTCACCGACGGCCGGATACCACGTCGCCAAACCGAATTTCGCTCGACTGAAACGGCCTTCGGCGGAAAAGCCGAGCGTGTCTTTTTTAGTGAGCGGATCGGGGGCAAAACCGTTGAAGGTGACGTCGAGCGCGACCGGCTGCGTGACGCCGCGAATGGTCAGATCGCCAGTCAACGTGCCGCGCGATTCACCGGTGCGCTCAAAACGCGTGCTGACGAAGCGAATCTCCGGATAGCGCTCCACGTCGAGCATGTTGCCGCTCTTCACCATCTTGTCCAGCAACGGCACATTCGTATCGATGCTCGCTGCGTCGATCGTCACCGACGTCGTGCTCTTGTCCAGCCCGCCTTCGTTCCAGTCGAGCTCTCCCTTCTTGCGATCGAAGCGCGCCGTGAAGCGTGAATACTTGAAGTGATCGATGTCGAAGGTAATGCTGCAGTGATCCGGATCGATTTCGTAGCGGCCAGGCGGCACGCGCGTCTCGTTCTGGCTGACCGTATGCGTAAGCACTTGCACAGGCGTGCAGGCCATCGCCGTCAGTAGCGTTGCGCTGAGCAAGGCACGCGCGATCGTGGCGCGGAGAGTCAGTGTGCTCATGAAGTTCGTTCCCGTTGACCGATCGTGCACAAGATAGCAGTTCGCACCCTCCAGCTGCAAAAACGCAAAAGACTTGACGAAGGAGAATGATCGTTCTACCCTTCGTCCATGGCTTCCGAAATTCACACTGAATCAGTCACACCCGGCAGCGCGCGTGAGCGGCTGCTGGACGCGGCTGAGGCGCTGATCTACGCCGGCGGCATTCACGCAACGGGCGTGGACGCGATCGTCAAGCAGTCCGGCACGGCGCGCAAAAGCTTTTACACGCATTTCGAATCGAAAGATGCGCTCGTTGCGGCCGCACTCGACCGGCGCGATGAGCGCTGGATGAACTGGTTTATCGCAGGCACGCAACGGCAGGGCAAGACGGCGAAGAAACGCCTGCTCGGCATGTTCGAAGTGTTGCGCGAATGGTTTGCATCGGAGGATTTTCACGGTTGCGCGTTTCTGAATGCGTCCGGTGAGATTGCCTCCGCGGACGACCCAATCCGGATCGTCGCGCGCCATCACAAGGAACGCCTGCTGGCGTTCGTGCGAACCGAATGCGATGCATTCGCGGCGGAGTCGGAACTCGACACCCGCCGCGCGGCGCGTCTGTCGCGTCAATGGCTAATCCTGCTCGACGGCGCCATTGCCGTGGCGCTGGTGAGCGGCGAGCCCGATGCCGCTCTAGACGCGCAAGCTGCAGCCCAAGTCCTGCTCGACGCGGAGTGCGCGGGCGAGCCAGGCATATCGCCAAGCAAACGACCGCCATCCCGGCGAACCGCAACCTGACTGAGGAACTATCATGGCCGACACAATCGAAACTCGCCCGCCGCTGCCGCCCTTCACACGCGAAACCGCGATCCAGAAAGTGCGTGCCGCCGAAGACGGCTGGAATACCCGCGACCCCGAGCGCGTATCGCTCGCCTACACCGTGGATAGCGTATGGCGCAATCGCGCCGAATTCACGAATGGTCGCGCGGAGATTGTCGGCCTGTTGCGCCGTAAATGGGCGAGAGAACTCGATTACCGTTTGATCAAGGAACTGTGGGCGTTCACCGATAACCGCATCGCCGTGCGTTTTGCCTATGAATGGCACGACGATTCGAACAACTGGTTCCGCTCGTATGGCAACGAGAATTGGGAGTTCGACGAGCACGGGCTGATGGCGCGCCGTCACGCGAGCATTAACGATCTGCCGATCCGCGAAGCCGACCGTCTTTATCATTGGCCGCTCGGTCGCCGGCCCGACGACCATCCGAGTCTGTCCGAACTCGGTCTTTGACCCTCCGTGGGCGAACGCGCGATGCGCGTTCACCGCTCTGCCATCGGTTCTCCGTTACTGTTGTGTCTGCGCTACCGGGCACGTCTTGTGCCCGCGCGCCCGAGCGTGTCCTCAACATCGCGTGTGCGGCTTGAGGTACAGTGCGCGACGGACGGCAAGCAAGCATACCCAGAACATAGATGACGCCGGCGCTCGACCGGTGGCGGAGAGGACATGCATTTTCGGCAGATCAACAAGAATATCCGGCGGACCGCAGCGGCGCTCGTTGCAAGCTTCGCCGCTGCGTCCGCCGCGCATGCCGGCAACTGGTGCGAGGGCGGCGTATGGGTCGACGCCATGCTGGGTTCGTATCACATCAACCCCGACCCGGACACGCATTTCGAGCAGTTCAACCCGGGCCTCGGCGTCGAATGCTGGCTCAATAACCAATGGGCGTTGACTGCCGGCGGCTTTCGCAACTCGTTGCGCCGGCCTTCCTATTACGGTGGCGGGGTATGGGCGCCGGAATTCGCACACTGGGGTATTGTGCGGATCGCGGCCATCGGTGGGATTATCTCGGGCTATAACTACGGCAACTGGGGCTTGGGCCGCGACCACACGATCGGCCCGGTGGTCGCGCCGATTGTCATGCTCGAGTACAAGCGTGTGGGCGCGAACTTTATCGTGATTCCGCCAATTCCATCCGATAATCTTCCGTTCACCATTGGCTTTCAGTTGAAGGTGAAGTTCTAAACGAACTGTCGATACCCCGGTAGCTTGCGGTCATCCGAAAACGCCAGGATTAGCAGCCGAGCTAAATTTTCCGCCGACTACTGCTCGCAGCAATGCGTGCAACGATCGGCACCACACGCGGATTTAACGCTGGGATCGAACTACCACGACACTCAGCCCGAGTAACGATTGAGTCGATAGTGACTCGCGCCACCGCGCGCTGCGCCCGCTTGGCGAAATGCTTCAGACGACGATCGGTCACAGGGTGCCGCGCCCAGATCAGCGCAGCGAACCAACCGATCACCGTCCATCCGAGCAGGATGTTCACCATGGTCACCGCAAAGGCGTCTTTCCGTTCTCTGGCGTCCGCAATCATTGCGGGCGCCAGATACAGCATCAGCGCACTCAGAACCGCTGCACCTTCGATAATCTTCAACATTTCAACACCTCGCTACCGCCTTGCTACGCACACGAGCCTTCAGATTAGTGACCTGCGTACACGCGACCAAAAGACTGGTCCGGTTGACGGCTGCCGGATTCCGAGGACAACGTTACGACACCACCGTACGAACTATTGACTGAACCGACTGCGTCGTTGCGTTCTGCTGCGACGGTTTGCGCGCTTTGGCCGCGCTGCGAAGCCGGGGCGCCAACCGACGGACGATACGAAGGCGCCGGGCCGTAGCCGCTGGCGAATGCGGGAGCAGCGAAAGCGGTGGTAGCTGCGACGAGCAAGGCTGCAAGAAGTTTGCTTTTCATGATGAACCTCCAATGCGATTTTTTAGGAGCACCGCGAATCGGGGTGAGACGCGCGCTGCTGACAAGACGCAGTTTAGATGGCGCCTATCTTTTTTCTATGCCGATAGTGTGAAATCACAGTTGCTACAAACCGAACAATGGGACGGAGCGCGGCCCATGGCCGGTCTCCGGTCATGCCGGCACTGAGAAAGGCCGATTACGAATGGTCTACGGGTGGCCAAAAACCGCGCTTGCAACTCCAGCTAGACGGTGAGAACAGGAAGTCGCCTGCGGTGATAGCATCCCGATGGGTAAGTCACGACAACGACGAAACGTGGCCCCGGTCTACGCGTGGAGATTCGAAATGTCATCACGTATCGATAAGTCTTCGCTGGTGTTCGACAGCATCGAAAACGATGAGCACAACCGATGCGTGGATCTGTTCCTGCGTTCGGACAGCACCTACGGATTTGAAGAGTTTCGCCGTGATGTTGAAGACGGCGGAGCCTGGACGCCAGTCCAATACTATTCGGGTGCTGTGTTTGCTTCGAAGAAAGAAGCACTCGACGCCGCAGTCAGAGCAGTCGTCTGGCTTGCCGATAGGGTCGCTCGTTGAGGTGAGCCGTTCCAGGATGGTGAGGAATTCCAGGAGATCGTGCTGCACGGTGAATGGTGAGGAATTCCAGGAGACGGCACCACCACGGTCAAAGGTGAGGAATTCCAGGAGATCACTTCATTACGTTCAACGGTGAAGCTTTCCAGGAGACAGACAGCTCAAACTTGCTGAGAGGTGAGCAGTCCCAAGAGCGGGAGCCGCACCTTAATCACAAACAAAAGATGTCAAGGTGAGCCGTTTCAGGAGAGGACGCGGCAAAAGGTGAGCGATTCCAGGAGGTGAGTCATCGCCGCGCAGAATTCGCACCGAAGATAAGGTGAGGATTTCCAGGGAGTTCTATTCATAGCGCTAACGGTGAAGCATCAAGCGCCCAGGCACCTCACCTCGAAGGGCATCGACGCATTGCCGATGCCGCCCATCTGCTTACATCATCTTCCATATACAAACAAAGCGTGAACGCATCGGCGCGCCCGCGCAACGCCGCAAAAAGCCACGTCGCTCGCGCCGTCGGGCGACACGCCCGCTCACACGTTTCGCGACAAGCGCCATTCATCATCGTGCTTGTAACGGCTTCGTAAAACATGATCTTTCGCGGGTTGATAAGTTGTGCATGACACGCAACGTCGCCACTCCAGACACGGACGACGACGTGACGTGACCATAGACTCATCGAAGGGAGAAAGCATGAAGAAGTTATTGGCAATCGCGACGCTGGCCGCTTTGAGCGCAACCTTGAGCGGATGCTGGTGGGGACCGCCTCCGGGTTGGGGCGGCGGCGGTCCGGGTCACGGTGGTCCCGGTGGCGGCGGCCCCGGTGGGGGAGATGGGCCTCATGGCGCGATCGTCGTTCCCGGCAACGTCGCTCGAGCCTGACCCGTACACGCCGCGCGTGAGTTCACGCGCGGCAATCGTGCGAACAGCTCATCTACGCGATTGCGCGAGCTAGTACGCCGGAAACGTCATCGACACCCGGAACCCGCCGTCGACCGCATTATCCGCATGAAAAGCGCCGCTGTTATAGCGCACCAGACGACGAACGATCGCGAGGCCCAAGCCACAATGCGCATCGCCGCTGCGTGCTTCGTCGAGCCGCACGAAGGGCTGCAGCGCGCGGTCGAGCTGACCGCCGGGAATGCCGCCGCCGTGATCGCGCACCTCGAGCGTAAAGCGGCCGTTATGCCGTGACGTCGAGATTTCCACCGGCGGTTCGCCATAGGTGAGCGCGTTCTCGATCAGGTTCGTCAGAATCCGGTCGAGATCGACGAGCGGCAGCTCGAAGCCGTCGCCGGCGTGCAGATTCAGACGCACGAGTGCATCGTCGGCGAGACTGTCGCCGTAATGCCGGCGGCAATGCGCATCGACATTTGTGCGCGGCGAGGAGTCCGCGGTCTCGCGCGCAAAATCCAGAAACTGCGTGACGATGCGCGACAACGACTCCGCATCGCGCAAAAAGCCGCGACGGTTCGCTTCGTCGGGCAGAAGATCCGCGCGCACCTGCATGCGCGTGATCGGCGCGCGCAGATCGTGCGCCACGCCAGCGAGCATCACCGCGCGTTCCTGGTCGGCCTGCGCGAGCTCATGCACCATCTGATTGAAGTCGCCGATCAATTCCTTCAACTCGCGCGGACCGCTCGCCTCGACGACCGGCGCGCGATGGCCGATGCGGAATTCGCGCGCCGCGAGCGCGAGCCGATGCAATGGCCGCTGCAAATGCCAGGCGCCAACCAACGCGCTGATCACGGCGAGCACCAGCATCGTTGCCGATGCGCCGAGAAAGCGCCGTGCCGGCAGCATCGAATTCTGCAGTTTGAGCCAGTCCGAGTAGCCCGCGTAGTGCACCCACACCGTACCGTCATCGGCGTCGGCCACCACCTGGCTGCCCGGCGGCAACTTCGCGCGCAGGTCCCGTTCGAACGGACCCGACGTGTTCTCACATGGCGCGGGGCAGCCTGCCGCGATTACGTCGCTCGCCTTGACGTACGACACGCCGAGTATCGCCGAGACGTGCGACGCGGCCAGTGCGCCGTCGTGTTCGGCCTGGACCGCCAGAAGCAGCGCCTGCCGCGCGTGCCCCGTATCGATCTGCCCGCGCTCACGGTCCACGAGCAGCAGCGCGGTGATGTGCACCAGCACGATCAGGCTCACCGTCATCAACGAGAGCCGGCCAAACAGTGTGTTAAAGGGATTGGTCATCGTCACTGCCGCCAGGCACGAACATGTAGCCGGTGCCGCGTATGGTCTGAATCAGACGCGGATTGGCCGGGTCTTCTTCGAGCAGACGGCGCAGACGCCACACCGGCACGTCGATACCGCGCTCGGTCACTTCCGAATACGGGCCGTGCAGCAGATCGACGAGCTTCGAGCGCGACAGTGTTTCCATTGGATGCAAGGCGAGCACTTCAAGTAACGCATATTCACTACCGGTCAGCTTGAGCGGCTCGTCGTCGCGAAACAGCGTACGGCTCGCGAAATCGAGCCGGAAGCGGCCGAAGCGCAGCGCCTCGCGCTTCTCGACCGGCGTCGCCGCGGCAGGCGCCGGTTGCGCATGCCGGCGCAGCACGGCATGAATGCGTGCGAGCAATTCCTGCGGCATGAACGGCTTGCCGAGATAGTCGTCGGCGCCCAGTTCGAGACCGACCACGCGATCCACGCCGTCGGCGCGCGCGGTCAGCATGATCACGGGAATCGTGTCGCCGTTGGCGCGCAATTGCTTGAGCGCGCTGAGTCCGTCGATGCCCGGCATCATCAGATCGAGCACGATGATGGACGGCCGCTCGCGCTCCAGCCGGCGAGCCAGATGATTGGCGTCGTGCAGTACCGACATCTCGATGCCGCGTTGCTGAAAGAAGGTTCGGAGCAGGTCGCGAAGGTCGGCGTCGTCGTCGACCAGTAAAACCTGGATGGGCGTGTCTGACATGGCTGGGCCCTGATCGATGAGGACATTTGACTGACGGCATTTGCGCGCGCCTGTCGCTCGTCGAAATATATCGAATCGCGCCGCGCCGACGGTTTCAGGTTCTTAACCGTGCTTACAGTTTATTACGGCAGCGGCGCCAGTTCGAGTGGCCTGCGCGAACTGGCGCGTCCCTTCACACCCCTTCACGCGATTACTCCTCACTGCGTTACACGCCGTAATCCCTGTCTAAGCCACCGTAAGACGCTGCTCTCTATGCTGGGCCCCATCTTGCCGCCGGCGCGGTGCTGCGTGGGCTCTTCACGAGCGAACGGCGCATGCCGGACGGCCCTTGGTCGAATCCAGTCGAAGGATGCTCACAGCATGCCCACTCTCTCCATCGCGGTCGAACCGTCGCGGCGCGCGCCGGCGCTCACGCTTCTTGCCGCAGCCGTTGCCGCAGCCACGTTCATGTTATCGGGTTGCGGCGAACAGGCGTCTCACGGGCCGATGCAGTCGGTTCCCGAAGTCAGCGTAGAAACGATCACGCCGCATACCGTCGTGTCGAGCACTGAATTGTCCGGGCGGCTCTCGGCGATTCGCGTCGCGGAAGTCAGGCCGCAGGTTGAGGGCATCGTCAGAAAGCGTTTGTTCACCGAAGGCTCGCAAGTCGCGGCCGGCGCCGTGCTGTATCAGATCGACGCGTCCAGTTATCAAGCCGCCTACGACCAGGCGGTCGGCACGCTGGCCAAAGCAGTGGCCACGGCCAGCGCCGCGCAGACCAAGGCCGCGCGCTACGCCGAGCTCTCGAAGATCCAGGGCGTAAGTCGCCAGGATTACGACGACGCCGTCGCCGCATTGGACGAAGCAAAAGCCGACGTGGTCGCCGATCGTGCCGCGTTGAAGACCGCGGCGATCAACCTCGGCTACACGAAGGTGGTAGCGCCGATTGCGGGCCGCATCGGCAAATCGAGCGTGACCGAAGGCGCGCTCGTTACCGCCGAACAGACCACCGCGCTCGCAACCGTGCAAGCAACCACGGAAATGTATCTCGACGTCACGCGCTCTTCCGCGGACTGGCTGCGCTTGCAGAAGGAATTCGCAAGCGGGCAATTGCAGCAGTCGGGTACCGACGGCGCCGTCGTTCATCTGGTGATGGAAGACGGCAGCACTTATGCGCCATCCGGCAAGCTGCTGTTCTCCGATATCACCGTCGACGCCACCACCGGTTCGGTGACCTTGCGCTGCGTGTTTCCCAATCCGGACGGCGTGTTGTTGCCCGGCATGTTCGTGCGCGCGCGACTCGAAGAAGGCGTGAATCAGCAAGCGATCACGGTGCCGCAACTCGCGGTCTCGCGCGCGTCGGACGGCTCGGCCAGCGTGCTCACTGTCGGCGCAGACAACAAGGTCACGCAAACCGCCGTGACCGCTGATACCGCATCAGGCAGCGACTGGCTCGTCACGAGCGGCCTCAAGGCGGGTGATCGCGTGATCGTCGCGGGCTCGCAGAATGCGCGCGCCGGTGCGGTCGTCAAGCCGGTCGAAAGTCCCGCTACGGCGGACACATCGGGCACATCGGGCGCGCCCGCCACCGCGGACAACACGTCGGCAGCACATAGTTAAAGCGAGATTCTCATGGCAGGATTTTTTATCAACCGACCGATTCTCGCGTGGGTCATCGCCATCGTCATCATGATGATTGGCGGCGCTTCCATCGGGACGCTTCCGGTCGAACAGTATCCGAGCGTGGCGCCGGTCTCCGTGCAGATCACCGCGACGTATCCCGGCGCTTCGGCGGAAACGATCGCGACTACCGTCACGCAGGTGATCGAGCAGAAACTGAGCGGCATCGACCATCTGCTCTACATGTCGTCCACCAGCAGCTCGTCGGGACAAGCGCGTATCACGCTGACATTTCAGCAGGGCACCAACGCGGACATCGCTCAGGTGCAGGTGCAGAACAAGGTCGAGCAGGCTAGTTCGTCGCTGCCGGAGACGGTTCAGGAGCAAGGCGTGCAGGTCGCGAAAGCGGCCAACGCCTTCCTGATGATCGTGTCGTTGTCGTCGGCGGACGGCAGCATGAATTCCATCGATCTCGGCAATATCATCGCGACGCAAATCGAGGACCCGCTCACGCAGATCGACGGCGTGGGCGACATCACGCTGTTCGGTGCGCAACACGCCATGCGCATCTGGCTCGACCCTGTCAAGTTGCAGGCGGTCGGACTGACCACCGCCGACGTGACCACCGCGATCACGAATCAGAACGTGCAACTCTCGGTGGGCCAGATTGGCGGTTCGCCGTCCACGAAAACGCAAGCCATCAACGCGACGATTTCCGCGTCCAGCCTGCTCACCACGCCCGCGCAGTTCGGCGCGATTCTGTTGCGTGTGAATAGCGACGGCTCGAAGGTCACGCTCAAGGACGTCGGGCGCGTTGAGGTGGGCGGCGACGACTACAGCACGGACTCGCGCCTGAACGGCAAGCCCGCCGCATCGCTCGCGGTCAAGCTCGCGAGCGGCGCGAATGCCATGAGCGTGGCCAAGGCCGTGCGTGCGAAGCTCGACGAAATGAGTGGGCAGTTGCCGCGCAACGTGGTGGTCGATTATCCGTACGACACCACGCCGTTCGTGAAGATCTCGATCGAAGAGGTGGTGAAGACACTGGTCGAAGCGGTGATGCTGGTGTTCGTCGTGATGTACGTGTTTTTGCAAAACCTGCGCGCGACGCTGATTCCGACCATTGTCGTGCCGGTCGCTTTGCTCGGCACGTTCGCGGTGATGTCGGCGGGTGGATTTTCGATCAACGTGCTGTCGATGTTCGGGCTCGTGCTGGCGATCGGCCTCCTGGTGGACGACGCCATCGTGGTCGTCGAAAACGTCGAGCGGTTGATCGCCGAAGAAGGACTGTCGCCCGTCGAAGCCACGCGCAAGGCGATGAAGCAGATCACCGGCGCGCTGGTCGGCATCACGACGGTGCTGATCGCCGTGTTCATTCCGATGGCGTTCTTCTCGGGCTCGACCGGCGCGATCTACCGGCAGTTCTCGGTGACGATCGTCGCGGCGATGCTTCTCTCGGTGTTCCTCGCGCTGACACTCACACCGGCGCTGTGCGCGACCTTGCTGCGGCGCGCGGACGTCGAGCATCAAGCGAAGCGTGGCGTGTTCGGCTGGTTCAACCGCGTGCTTGCGCGCGGCACCGATCGCTACGACTCGGCGGTCTCGCGCGTGATCGGCAAGCCGATGCGCTACATGGTGATCTACGTATTGATCGCGGGCGTGGTGGCGTTGCTCTTCATGAAGCTGCCGTCGTCGTACCTGCCGGACGAGGATCAAGGGATCATCATCACGTCGATTTCCGCGCCCGTCGGCACGCCGGCCGCGCAGACGCTGGAGACCGTGAAAAAAGTCGAAGCTTATTATCTCGGGCTTCCGCAGGTCGACAAGATCATTGCGCTGACCGGTTTCAGCTTCAACGGCTCCGGACAGAACAATGCGTTGGCCTTCGTCAAGCTCAAGGACTGGAGCACCCGGCGCGGCAAAGACGGCTCGGCGGCAGCGCTGATCCAGCACGCCAACATGCACTTCGCGGCCACGCGCGATGCACAGATTTTCGCGCTCAATCCGCCGGCCATTCAGGAACTCGGCACACAGAGCGGCCTTGACTTCGAACTGGAGGATCGCGCGGGCCAGGGCCACGACAAGCTGATGGCCGCGCGCCAGCAACTGCTCGCGCTCGCAGCCAAAGACAGCGCGCTGTCCGGCATGCGTCCCGGCGGTCTCGACGACACGCCGCAGTTCCATGTCGACATCGACCGTGAAAAGGCGAGCGCGCTCGGGCTTTCCATTGCCGATGTGAACGACACGTTGCAGACCGCGTTCGGCTCGTCGTATGTGAACAACTATGTCGATACGGGGCGGATTCAAAAGGTCTATGTGCAAGCCGACGCGCCGTACCGGATGATGCCGTCCGATATCGGCCGATGGTATGTGCGGTCGAGCACCACTTCGACGAGCACAAGTACGGCTACTACGGCGAGCAGCACGAGCAGCACGACCACCAGTGGCTACGACGGCGAGATGGTGCCCTTCTCCGCCTTCGCCAGCGGCAAATGGACCTTTGGGCCGCCACAGATCGAGCGCTTCAACCGCACGCTGGCGATGGAAATCACCGCGCAAACCGGTGCGAATACCAGCACGGGCCAGGCAATGGACGCCGTCGACGCACTCGTCAAGAAACTGCCCGCGGGCTACGGCATCGACTGGACTGGGCAATCGTACCAGGAGCGCATCGCCGGCTCTCAGGCGATCTATCTGTACGCGATCTCGTTGATCGTCGTGTTCCTCTGTCTCGCCGGACTGTACGAAAGCTGGTCCATTCCGATCGCGGTGATTCTGGTGGTGCCGCTCGGCGTGCTCGGCGCGGTGCTGGGCGCGCATATCCGCGGGCTCTCCGACGACATCTACTTCAAGGTCGGCCTGCTCGCGACCATTGGTCTGTCTACCAAGAACGCGATCCTGATTGTCGAATTCGCCAAGGATCTGCAAGCGCAGGGCCGTGGACTGATCGAGGCCACCGTCGAGGCCGCCAGGCTGCGGCTGCGGCCGATTCTGATGACTTCGCTCGCATTCATATTCGGCGTCTTGCCGCTCGTGATCAGCAGCGGCGCCGGTTCGGCGAGCCGTCATGCGATCGGCACCGGTGTGATGGGCGGCATGATCGCCGCCACGTTCCTCGCGATTTTCTTCGTGCCGGTGTTCTTCGTCGTCGTGCGACGCCTGTTCGGCGAACACGGCGATCCCAAGCAACAGGAAGGTGTTGAATGATGAGACTCAAACTCGGTGCCGGTGCAGTGGCGTTTGCGCTCGCCGTGCTCGCGGGCTGCACGCTCGATCCGCACTATGAACGCCCGGCGGCGCCGGTGGCGGTGGCGTATCCGCAAGGCGATGCGTACGAAAGCACGAGCTTGGCCGCGGCCACGGTCGCAAAGAGCGCGAGCGCTACCGTCGCTGCACCGCCGCTTGCCGTCGATACCGCATGGCGAAGTTTCTTTCGCGACGAACGCCTGCAACGATTGATCGAAATCGCGCTGGCGAACAACCGCGACTTGCGAGTGGCGGCGTTGAACGTCGCCGAATATGAAGCGCAATACCGCATCACACGTGCCGCGCTTGCGCCGTCGATCAGCGCGAGCGGCAGCGTGACTCGTGAGCGGACCCAAGGCGTGACCAGCAGTGTCAGCGACCTCAACTTCGGCACGACGTCGTGGGAAATCGATTTCTTTGGACGCCTGCGGAGCCTGAAGCGTCAGGCGCTGGAAAACTATCTTGCAACAGATGCATCCCGGCAAAGCACGCAGATCAGTCTGATCGCGACGGTGGCGACCGATTATCTGACCTTGCTGTCCGATGAACGCCTGTTGCAGTTGACCGAAGATACGGTCAAGGCGGATCAGTCGACCTACGACGTGACGAAGCGCGTCCAGGAGTTGGGCAATTCTTCTCTGCTCGACGTGCAACAGGCCGAGAACTCGTTGGCAAGCGCGAAGGCGAGTCTCGCGTCTTACCGTCGCGCCGTCGCGCAGGATCGCAACAACCTGGTCGCTGTGCTCGGCGCGCCGATTCCCGATGACCTGCCGCCTGCCCGCTCATTCGACGACGAGTCGATGTTCGCCGACATCGGTGCGGGCGTGCCGTCGCTGCTGCTCACCCGTCGTCCGGACATCGTGCAGGCGGAGCACGCGTTGAAAGCGGCGAATGCGAACATCGGCGCCGCGCGCGCCGCGTTTTTTCCGAAGATCGAACTGACCGCGACGGCCGGCACGTCGAGTTCGACGCTCTCAAGCCTGTTCAAGGCCGGCACGGGAGCGTGGGCATTTGCGCCGAGCGTATCGGTGCCGATCTTCGATTACGGCAGCAACAAGGCATCGCTTGATGTCGCGAAGATCGAGAAGCAGATCGAGGTCGCCGACTATGAAAGCGCGATCCAGACGGCGTTCAAGGAGGTTTCGAATGCCCTGACGGCGCGCGCCACTTATGTCGATCAGGTGCAGGCGGATCGCGAATACGTGGCGTCCTCGCAGAGGTACTACACGTTGGCCGAAGCCCGTTACAAGGCGGGCACCGATAGCTTTCTCACGTTCCTCGATGCGCAGCGCACGCTCTACACCGCGCAGCAGCAGCTTGCGACGGATACGCTGTCGCGGCAAGCGAATCTCGTGACTTTGTACAAGGTGTTGGGCGGAGGATGGGAGCAGGGCTGAAAGCGTACAGGTGAGAAGATTCGGGAGCCGGCGAGGTGAGAATATCGCTACCTGTGTGCGCACTTTACGTACAAAGGTGAGGGAATTCGGGAGTTGAGCGCCGGGATCATTGAAGGGTTTTTTCCTTGACCTTGACGCTCATTTCCCAGGAAATTACGATTCAATTAACGTCTAGTCCACGCTTCCGTTTTAATGGACGTCCAACCCTGCTGGAGATCACCATGCGCGCGAAGCATGAGCACGACGTCAGCCGGCACGTCGAGCACTTTCCGCAATGACGCCCCACGCCTTCGCTAGGGACATCAAGGCGGCGCTCGCCCCGCACGTCGATGCAGAACGCGCGCTCGCCATGCGCGCCTATATGCGTCATCAGTTCGACTTTATCGGTGTGCCGACGCCGCTGCGGCGGCAAGCCGTCGCGCCGCTTTTCAAGCAGCTGCCGGTGCAGAACGCCGAACACTTGCTGGCATGCGCCAATCGCTTATGGACGATGCCGGCGCGCGAATACCAGTACGTCGCGACCGATCTGCTGGCGCGCAACTGGAAGACACTTGCCGTGACCGACATCGCGCATTTGCTGACAATCGCTCAGCACGCTTCGTGGTGGGATTCGATCGACCCGCTCGCGGCCGTGGTCGGCGACGTGCTAAAAGCGGCGCGAGTCCAGACGCCGCAGGCGCGAGCGCAGGCCGCAATGGATGCAGCGCTTCTGCACGAATCCATGTGGGTGCGGCGCATCGCGATGATTCATCAACTCGGCTGGCGCGCGCACACGGACGAAGATCGCCTGTTCGGCTACGCGCGTTCGCTGGCCGCGGAAAGTGACTTCTTCATCCGTAAGGCGATCGGCCGGGCACTGCGAGACTACGCGCGACACGCGCCAGAGGCGGTGAGCGATTTTCTATCGGCTTCCCGAGACCTCATCTCACCGCTCACCTTGCGCGAGGCGTCGAAGCATCTTCCGCCGATTCGCTGACGCGTGCTTCGACCGCCTGGCGTTCGCCCGAACGCGGTTCAATCGCCGCCGTGCGCGAGCGCAACCCGCGCTTTGTCTTCCGGACTGCCCGCAACGAAATACTTCTTTGCCCACGATCCATCCGGCGCCAGCATCAAACGTTGATGCGTGCCGTCGTTCTTCTGCCGTATCGCCAACGCGCGCGCCCGGTAGTGCTCATAGAGCCGCAAAAATTCCGCGAGATACGTGCCGGCGATGCGGCGGTCGCGGATCTCCAGCAAGTTCTCGTCGTTGAAATGTTCCGAGTTGTTGCTCATATTTGCTGAGCCTGTGTAGACGATCGGATTCGGACCTTCTGCGTCGATGACGAGAAACTTGTGGTGAATGATGACCGGCGCATAGCTCGGCGCATGTTCGCCCGGAAAAAGCCGCAACTCAGTTTCGAAGCCTGCCGGCACTGTCGCCGGTGAAAAATACTCTGCGTCGATCACGTCGTGCTTGTCGCGGCCGCGGTGATACAGCTCCATGTTAGCGAGCGCGGTGGTCGAGACGATTTGCCCGTTTTTCTCCGCCTCTTCCGCTGCTTCCGCCGACTTCGGGCTGATGTGATTGACCAGGCCGAACATCATCCGGCCTTTGTCGCCGGCCGCGAAACAGGCATCGCGCAGCGGCGCGTCGGTCGGCATGAAGAGGCAGAACACTACGGAGTGTTTCGCGTTGTTGATGGCGTCGACGATGGTGTCTATTTGCAAACGCGAGTCCTTCGCTTCTGGCGAAAAGCAGACCCGCACTTTCGCGCTACCGATCTGAATCGGCTCGGACCAGCCCAGCGTGAGCTTCGCTGTGGCGGCAATGGTCGGGTTGCCGGCGAGCGCCTTGGCGCGTTCGCTGTACAGCGCGGCCAATTCCGGCGAATCGAACAGATGCAGCACGTTGGCCTGCTCCGTGATGCCTTCGGTGGTGAAGTTGGCCGAACCCGTCAATACCCGCGCCGGCGACGCCTCGCCGTTGCCGTTGTCCACCACGATGAACTTGTCGTGCATGATGTGCGTCTTGTCGCGCGGAGCGAACGTGGCGACGTCGGCGAGCTGATCGACGGCGGGTTGATTTGGCGACGGTGCCGGCGGCTTGCCCTTCTGCGAGACTTCGTGCGAGTCGTAAACAATGGCGAGCGACGCTTTGCCCTGCTTCTTGCCGAACGCCTCGAAGGCGGGAATCGCCCACAGCGGATCGGTCAGGTGGTACACCGCCGACGCCGCGCGATGCGCATGATCGACCGTCAGCGCGAAGACTTCCTGCAAGTCGTTCGCAAGCCATGTACGCAGGCGCAATGCCTGCTCCGGCGACGGCGCCGCGTTCGGCGCCAGATGCAGCGCCGCGACTTTACGCGCGAACGCCTGCGAGCTGACCACGGCGCGGTTGAACCACGAGCCGATGTTCGCTTCCATATGCGCGGGCAAAGTCAGCTTGCATTCGCCTTTTTGCGCGTCGAGCAATTGCGGCGCCTCCGGCGTGCCGACCACGGGATAGACGAGATAAGTGAACGACTTCTCCCGATCCGCTTCGTCGATCCGCGCATCCCACCACATGAATTTTTGAATGGGCGCTTCGTTCGTCGGCGCGTCTTTCTGCGTGTCCGGCACCGCGCCTTTGAAGGTCAACCGGTTCGGCAGCCAACTGCTGGCTTCACGTTCTTTTCCATCGGCGGAGAGAAAACCCGGCGTCCGTTTGATGGCGAAACCAAGGAAGTCTTCGTGCGTGCCGCCTTCGGGCCAATCGAAAGCAAGCAGGACGAGTGTCGGGGACAAATAGCTGCGAACGCTGACATTCATCATTGGGCTCCACGATGTCGATGGAGCTTCAGTCTGGTCGCGCAGTTTGTTGAAATGGTGACAAGACGAAAAAACAATAGAGCGTTAAATAACGGCGTTTTTTCCGGAAACTTTAGCCATTAATTTAGAGCGCAGAATCTGCTTCGAAAAAGTCTTCAGTCATCGCTTAGTAACATGCTTGCGCAATACTCCGCAGGGCTGCAAGTCAGACCAAATTTCGCATAAAACGCGCCGCTCCCAATGAGGGCTGACGCGAAGGCCAGACCCCGGGGGGTTCACATGACTATTCGTCATCGCATCACGCTATTGGTTGTTTTGATGTTCGTCGCCTTATCGGCGATCGGCGGCTACGCCGTCTACCAGACACGCGGCAGCGCTGCCGAGGTGCGCAAGGTAACGGAAGGCGTCGTGCCCAGCGCGCTCGCTTCCGCCGACCTCGTCTCGCAAGTCAAGGATGTGCAACTCGCCACGATGACGCTGGTCTACGCGCCCGACGCCAACATGGTGGCCCAGGCGCAGGACGAACTGAAGAAGAAGCGCGCCTCGCTTCAACAGGCGCTCGCCCTGCAGGCGAAAGATGCCGCGAGCCACGCCCAGAAAGGTCTCGTCGCGCAGGCCAACGACAGCCTCGAGAACTATTTCTCCGCGATCGCCGAGACGGCCAAAATGAAGGCCGACGGTAAGAACGAACTCGCGCAGGCTTATTTGTTCGCCAACGTCGCGCAGTATCGCGACGAACTCGAAGGGATCGTCGAGACTTTGCGAGTCGAGAAGAATCGCGAGAAAGACGAGGCGATTGCCACGCTGAACACTACGCTCTCGACTACGACCACGGCAATCGCCGCCGTCACGGGTATCGCGATCATTCTGCTGACATTCATCGGCTCGCTGCTCTATCGTCAGATCACACGCCCGCTGAGCCGCATGCAAGCCATGATGAGCGAGATCGCTTCGAGCCAGGACTTTACACGGCGCGTGCCGGTGGGGCGGCTGGATGAGATTGGCCACTCGATCGTCGCCTTCAACGGCATGATCGAGAAGATTCAGGAAAGCTCGGCGCAACTCAAGCAGAAAACCGCCGATATTCAGGCGATGCTGCAGAACATGCAGCAAGGCATTCTCACAGTGATCGATGGCGCCGTGATCCACGCCGAGTACTCGGCGTATCTGGAAGACATCTTCGAAACGAAGGATATCGCCGGGCGCGGTTTGATGGATCTGGTGTTCGCGGATACCGATCTCGGTTCGGACGCGCTCTCACAAGTCGATGCCGCCGCGCATGCGTGTCTGGGTGAAGACTGCATCAACTTCGCGTTCAATCAGCATCTGCTGGTCGGCGAAATTTCCAAACGCATGCCCGATGGTCGCGTGAAGATTCTCGACTTGAGCTGGTCGGCCATTACCGATGAAAACGACGTGATCCAACGCCTGATGCTGTGCGTGCGCGACGTCACCGAATTGCGCAAGCTCGCGGCGGAAGCCAGCGAACAGCGTCGCCGCCTCGACATGATCGGCGAGATTCTCGCGGTCAGTGAGGAGAAGTTCCACCATTTCATCGAAAGCTCGGCGGGCTTTATCAGTGAGAACGAGCGGATCATCCGCAAGCATTCGGAGGCCGATCACGCGGCGATTGCCGAGCTGTTTCGCAACATGCACACCATCAAGGGCAATGCGCGGACCTACAACCTCCAGCATTTGACCAACGTCGTGCACGAAACCGAGCAGAGCTATCACGAGTTGCGCCAACCGGACGCGGATCGTTCGTGGGATCAGGAGCATCTGATGAGCGAACTGACGCGTGTGCGCGAAGCCATCGAGAGCTACGCGAAGATCAACGAACAGAGCCTTGGCCGCAAGAACAAGAATCAGACAAACGACGCCGCCAACTCCGCTCACTACGTGATGGTCGCGAAGGAACATATCCAGCACACCCTGAGCATGCTGGAGCAAACCAACGCCGGCGAATTGCGCGAACTTCAGTCGATGCGCGATGCGCTGCGCCGCACGCTGCGCGCACTGGGCAGCGAAAGTGTGCGCGACGCGCTCTCCGGCGTGCTGGACTCGCTGCCGTCGCTCGCGAGCGAGTTGGGCAAGCCCGCACCCAACGTGCGTATCGACGACAACGGTTACCGCCTGCGTGGTCAGGCGGGCGGCACGCTGAACAACGTGTTCATGCATTTGTTGCGCAATTCGATGGATCACGGGATTGAAACCGCCGAGGCGCGCAGCGCCCACGGCAAGGCGCCGGCCGGCACGATCGATATCGAAGTCGGCGTGGACAACGGCGCATTGCAGATCACGCTCAGCGACGACGGCCGCGGCCTTGCGCTCGAACGCATTCGCGGCATCGCTATGGAGCGCGGCTGGATCGGCCACGACGACACGCTGAGCGACGAAGCTATCGCCGATTTCATTTTTCGGCCGGGCTTTTCGACTGCGGAAACGGTCACGGAGTTGTCGGGCCGTGGAGTCGGCATGGACGCCGTGCGCGATTTCCTCAAGCGCGCGAACGGAAGCATAGAACTGCGCTTCACCGACGATCGCAAAGGCGCGGCGTTCCGTCAGTTTCAGACGATTGTCTGCCTGCCGGACAGCGTCGCCATCGATACGCTCGGCGTGGAAGCGCGTGGCGAAGCAGGCACATTGCAACTCGACGCGATGGCGGACTGAGCGCCGCATCGGCGTACGTCGCGACGCAATTCGAAGGGAACGGTTGTGATTCAACAGTATGTATTGGCGGTGGCAGCAAGCAGCGCGGTGACCGCGCTGCTTGCATTTGCCGCGCACAGGCTGCACAGCGCGAAGCTGACGGCACGGCTGCGTGCCGAAGCGCAAGCCAGCATCTCCAGGTTTGAAGCTGAGCGGGCCGGTCACCGCGCAGCCATCCGCGAGCGAGAGCAGGCGGAGCAGGAACTGCACGCTTTGACCACGCAGTTGCGCGAGGAACTCGCGCGGCAACAAAGCGATGCCGACGAACTGCGCTCCGCACTGAAAGCGGCCAGCGAAGATAAAGACCAATTGGCGCATCACGCCCGGCAGATCGCCGGCGAAGCCGAGCGTCTGAAGAGCCTCGGTGCAACGTTCGAACGCTGGCACGAACAGATGATTTCGCTGATGACGCAAAACCACGACATGCACGCGAAGAATCAGGAGCTGTCGTCGATCGTGCGGCACGTGGTGATCGTGTCGCTGAACGCGTCGATCGAAGCTGCGCGCGCGGGACCGGCCGGCCGTGGCTTCGCGGTGGTGGCCAGCGAAGTGCGCGCCCTCGCCGCACGTTCCGAAGAATTGTCGAAGAGCTATCGCGACAGCCTGCATCGCAACGACCTGACCACGACGTCCACGTTTCAGGACATTCAGGCGGGCGGCAAGATGATCGCGGCATCGCTTGCCAGCGTCGAATCACTGGCCCACCAGTTTCACTCGAAGCTGCACGAGGTGGCGGTGTGATCTCGGCCCACGCCAAGGACAGCTTCGACCGCATTTTTCGCAAGGCGGCGCAGGCGCGCTTGCCGCTGGATTCTGGCGATCTGTGCGAGATCGTGCCGATAGCCGACGCCAGTGTCGGCGTATCCAAAGACACGCAAGTGGTCGTGCTGACCATTTCGTCGATCGTGTTCAGATTGCTGCTGATCCTTCATTTCGACGAAGACGACAGCACGCGCAACTACTACTTGAAAGACTCTACGGAAGAACGCAATTTTCAGGAAGCTTTTCTGGAAATCTGCAATCTGTGTTGCGGAGCGATGAATCAGGAGTTGCTGCGCTATTTCCCCGACCTGGGCATGTCGACGCCTTATGTGTTGAACGCGCGTTGCCTGCCACATCTGCATGAATTGAAGCCGGCTTTGCTGTCGTCGTATTCGATCAGGCTCGACGGTAGCGTGCGGCTGGCCGCGACCGTGTGCGTGTGCGCAGATGCGCCGCTCGACTTTCTTGCCGATACCAGTGCTCTCGAAGAAACCAGCGGCGAGCTGGAGTTGTTCTGACCGTGAAATGATTAACCGTTGTGAGCAGGAACGCGACATGAACATGAACAAGCCGGTCAGCAAAGTGCTGGTGCTGGACGACTGCCCGGCGCACAAAGAAGCGCTGAAGCGCTTTTGCGACGAGAACAATCTGGTCGGCGTGAAAGTCGGTAAGAACCGCCTGCAGTCGGTGCTGCGCTCGAACATCGATCTGGGCGCGGTGCTGTTTGCCGAAAGTTATGGCGGCTCGCCGGAAGCGAGCGCCGAGATCGCGATCAGGATCAACGCGGTGCGCCCCGAACTGCCGATCATCATGCGCCGCGATAACGATCCCGGCACGGACGGCTTGCCGGAAAGTTTGCGGCGCGTGGTCTGCGCCGCGTACGTCGCGCACGATATGGCGCCGCTGCGCCAGGTGATCGACGACTACATCTTCAGCCTGGATTATCCGAACGCACTGGTGCGCGGCATCGCCGACATGACGCAGGCGATTCTCGGCGATGTGTTCAAGGACCTGACCATCACGTGCGACACGCCGTACATCGTGCGCGACCGCATCATCTTCGGCGAGGTGTTCAGTCTGATTCCGCTGGAAAGCGCATGGTGCCGTGGCTACATGATGATGCAGGCCGAAGAGACGCCGATCCTCGAACTGCTCGATCGTTATCAGATGATCGGCAGCGCGCGGCATGGCGAAGCGGATTTCCGCGACCTGAACAGCGTGCTCGGCGAAGTGACGAATCTGATCTGGGGTTCCTTCAAGAACCGCTATGTCGGCGACGCGGACGCCTGGGCGCGCAGCCAGGTGCAGGTGCCGCTGCTGGTGAGTCACAAGCACAAGTACATCTCGTTCGGCAGCGGCAATCCGCAACTGTGCTTCACGTACTGGTTGAAAGACCCGGAGTCGAACCGTGCGGTCAAGTTGCATCAACGTTTTGTGTTCAGCCTGAGCTGGTCGCCGGAGGACTTCAAAGAAGTCACGGACGACGTCGGCGCAATGGTCGAGGCAGGCGAACTGGATCTGTTCTGAGTGTTGTCATAGGAAAAAACATGTCTAAAATTCTAGTGGTGGATGATTCGAGCACGGTGCGCGACGAAGTGGCCGGCTTTCTGAAGAAGAACGGTCTGGACGTCGACACGGCCGTGGACGGCAAGGACGGCCTCGCCAAGCTGAAGGCCAGCCCGGGCATCAAGCTGGTGATCAGCGACGTCAACATGCCGAACATGGACGGCCTGACGATGGTCGAGAAGATTCGCGGCGAGCTCGCGAACAAGACCGTCAACGTCATCATGCTGACGACCGAGAGCAGCCCGGCGATGAAGGAGCGCGGCAAAGCGGCCGGCGTGAAAGGCTGGATCGTCAAGCCGTTCAAGGGCGACGCGGTGCTGGAAACGTTCCGCAAACTGGCGGGCTGAGCGCCTCTTTCGCTTCAAGCGAGCGCAAAGGTGAGAGTTTTCGGGAGCCTCGCGTCGAGATGGTGTTTAAGCCTGGTTCGCGGTCACCGTGGCTGTCGAAACACGTGAAAAACGCCAATTAACCGGCCGGCGCAGCGATCGAGGCGATGCTTCCGGATGCCTCTGCTTGCTCAAAGGTGAGGATATTCGGGACCTTTCTCGCATTCGTGCGACGCTCGCCGCAGCGCCTTGTTTTCCGAGTTTCGCGCGTCAGAATCAAAACAGTGAGCGGCGAAATCGATCCGCCCTCACCAGGCGCATGCTGTGCGCGACACGATGGTGTCGCAATCGCCGGCATTGATCGATCACACCGCGCATCTCTTGCATCAATCTCGCATCTCCATCACGTGCAAACGCTCGCGCGCACAGATGCTTACCTGGGTATGCAAATTACTCCACAGGTTCTAAAGGTGAGGGTTTGCGGGAGTGGCCCGTTTTGGAGTAGTCGAACCACGCCCAGCATGCCTTTGCGGCCTGCCCCCAAGCTCGAAAGGTGAGGGTTTTCGGGAGCAATCCGACGCGCACCTCGCCTCGAACCCAAAGCGCTCCGTGTCAAAGGTGAGGTTTTTCAGGAGCCGACCTGAAAGATCGTACGGTGCGCCACACGCGCCGGCTCATATCACGTTTCGCGTTGAAAGAGTTGGGAAGAAATTGGCAACCTTGGGGGCTGTTCCGCGTTTTGAGAACACCCGCATGCAGGGAAGATGGCGACGCGGACGACAGGGTGCGCGGGTTGGCTATATCCGCCTGCCAGATGCCTGTCTCTGAAAAACGATCGTCTCCTGGAATCAGTTGGATGAGTCAGCATATTCTTTTCGTGGGTGCCGACGCCGGCTTGACTGCCGTGGTGGGCGAATCATTGCGCGGGCAAGGCTGCGGCGTGTCGGCACGTCCGCCTGCCGCCGGGCTCAAGCACGTGATCGAGAGGGAGCGGCCTTCGTTGCTGGTGCTCGACATCTCGGCGCCGCACGGCGACGGCCTCGCTGTCCTGCGAGACTTGCGCATGAGCGGCAACGACGTGCCCGTGATTCTGCTATCGGCAAGCAGCAAGGCGATTGATCGCGTGATCGGTCTCGAACTCGGCGCCGACGACTTCATGAGCAAGCCCGCCGACCCGGCCGAACTGCTCGCGCGCATTCGCGTCCTGCTGCGACGGCGCGGCACGCTCGCGCCAGGCGCGCCCGAGACGCGGCCGCCTTATCGCTTCGGCCGCTGCGAACTGAACTTCTCCGCGCGCGAATTGCGCCGCGACAACGAGCACTTCGCGTTGCGCAGTTCCGAATTCGCGTTGCTAAAGATCTTCGTGAATCACGCGATGACCGTGCTCACGCGTGTGCAGCTCAACGAGAAACTGCGCGGCAATAGCGTGATG
This sequence comes from Paraburkholderia sp. BL18I3N2, assembly GCF_003001875.1. NCBI lineage: Bacteria > Pseudomonadati > Pseudomonadota > Betaproteobacteria > Burkholderiales > Burkholderiaceae > Paraburkholderia > Paraburkholderia sp. BL18I3N2. Next base: position 125,888 of record NZ_PVNC01000001.1, on the reverse strand, counting down.
CATCAAGGGCGCAGTCTGGACGTGTCGATCTGGCGGTTGCGTCGGCTGATCGAGATCGATCCTTCCGAGCCGCGCTATGTGCAAACGGTGTGGGGACGCGGCTATGTGTTCGTGCCGCACGGCGAACTCGGTGCGGCCGAGCGCGGTGTGATGGTCGCGCCCGGCGTGTAGATCCGCGGGGAATCTGGCTAAAGGTGAGAGTTTTCGGGAGCGCTCGCTGCGCCCTGCTACTGCTCCGCTATCGGCGCATCACGCCGGCTTTGCGATCTCGCGAATGTCCGCGACCGGCGTTTGGCCGAATGCATCGCTCAAGGCGTAATCGAGCAACTGGGTCGCACATTGTTCAGGCGTCGACAGTTGGCCGTTGCGCTTGAGTTCTTCGAATCGCTCGCGCATGGGGAACTGTTCGACGCCGCTGCCGCGAATCTCCGCCTGCATATTCGTATCGATCACACCCGGCGCCAGACTGCAGATGCGCAACGCACGATTCGCATCGAGCGCAACGGCGCGCGCGTGATGGTCGAGCGCAGCCTTCGTCGCGCAATAGATGCTCCAGCCGGGATACGCGTTGCGCGCCGCGCCGCTGGAAATGTGCACGATGCACCGGTCGGTTGCGTCGACGGCGGCTGCGGCCAGCGCGCTGGCCAGCATCAAGGGCGTGGCGACATTGAGGCTCACGGCGGTCGCGATAGATGCCGCGTCTTGTCCTTCAATCGGTCCGATGGGCTGCACCATGCCCGCGTTGTTGATCAGCAGAACCGTTTGCGCGCCGCTGACGAATTCACGCAGCGCATCGCTCGCGATCCATTGGGCGACGCGTGTGGTGTCGGCCAGTTCCAGTTCGATTTCTTCGAGCAGCGCCGGGAAGCGCGCTTTGAGCGTAGCATGACGCGAGCGCGACAATCCCAGCACAGCGATATCGCGAGCCAGAAGTTGTTCGGCGAGCGCCGCGCCCAGACCGCGTGTGTGGCCGGTGACGATCGCACGGATCGGAGAAGATGTGGTCATGTCGGTCCTTGGGATTGTTGGCTTGGAAAGGCGGCTATTTTCTCACGCGACATTTTTCCGCGTGCGGCGGCTCTCACCGCGAGTGCGTGAGCTTCACGTCAGGCCGAGCGAAAGCGCTCGCGATACTGCATCGGCGTCGCACCAATTCGTTTAGCGAAGACAATGCGCATGCGGTCCGCCGTGCCGAAGCCGCAGTCGTACGCAATCGCCTTGAGCGCCGCACCGCTGCTTTCGAGCAGCTTGCGCGCCGCGTCGACACGGGCGCGCTCGACGAATTCATGCGGCGTCACGCCGGTCTCCTGCACGAACACGCGCGCGAAGTTGCGGGCGCTCATGCCCGCGACATCCGCGAGTTGCTTCACCGAAAAGCTCTCGCGAATCCGTTCCATGACGTGCGCCTGGACTTTGGCGACGGGCGAGGTGTCGTCGGCGGGCGCTGTCAGGTAGGGGCTGAATTGCGACTGGCCGCCTTGCCGCTGTGCGAACACCACCAGACGTTTGGCGACGGCGAGCGCCGTGTGCGGACCGTGATCCTCGGCGACTAACGCGAGCGACAGATCGATGCCCGCGGTCACGCCGGCCGATGTGACGAGTTGCCCATCGCGCAGATAGATGCGGTCGAAGTCGACGCGCGCCTTGGGAAATTGCGCCGCCAGTTGCGCTGCGTGCTGCCAATGCGTCGTCACGTTGCGATCATCGAGCAGGCCCGCGTGACCAAGCGCGAACGCGCCGGTGCAGATCGAACCGTAGCGGCCGCACTTAGCGGCGACGTTCGCCAGCCACTCCAATAGTGGCGCCTCAGGTGTGGTGTCCGGCAGCGCCGGGCCGCCCGCGACCAGCGCAAGATCGAACGCTCCGCGTGCCTGGTCGAAGGTAGCGTCGGCGACCAGCATCATGCCGTTGGACGCGCGCAGCGGTGCGGCTTCCGCGCTGAGCAACTTCACCTCGTAGGCATCCGCGGGCGCGATGAAGCGATTGGCTTCGGAAAACACGTCGACGGGACCGGCAACGTCGAGCGCCTGCACGCCGGAAAAGATCGCGATCGCGACGGTGGGCATCGGAAGACTTCCTTTGACGAAGGACGGAATCCGCGAGGGCTCGGCACCTATTTTTTGCATCTGGCGTCAGAATAGGCGGATCGCACAACAACGCGGCGCCCCGCCATGGTAATCAAAAACCTTCTCCGAAGGCTCGACCTCACCACGCTGCAACTCTTTCTCGCGGTCTACGAGGAAGGCACGCTCACGCGTGCCGCCGAGCGCGAGGCGATCGCCATCTCCGCCGCGAGCAAGCGTCTGCTCGAACTCGAACAGGCGGTCGGCGCCACGCTGTTCCAGCGCAACGCGCGTGGCATGACGCTCACGCCGGCGGGCGAAACGCTGCTGCACCACGCGCGCCGCGTGATGCGCGACATCGAGAACATCGGCATCGAATTGGCCGGTCATGCGAGCGGCGTGCGCGGCTATGTGCGCATGATGGCCAACCTGTCGGCGATCGTCGAATTCCTGCCGGAGGATTTGCGCGCTTTCCAGTTGCAGCATGAGCGCGTCAAGCTCGATCTGGAAGAGCGGCCGAGCGGCGGCGTGGTCGAAGCGGTCGACGACAGCCTCGTCGACGTCGGCATCTGTTCCGGCGATGCCGACACGCGCGATCTGCACGTTGAACACTACCGGCACGATTCGCTGGTGCTCGTGATGCGCGACGATCATCCGCTGGCGGCGCGCGAAAGCGTTGCCTTCGTCGAAACGCTGGACGGCGATCACGTCGGTCTGCACGCCGCGAGTTCGATCAATGCTCGCACGCATCTCGCCGCGCGTCAGGCGGGCAAGCCGCTGCGCCTGCGCATTCACGTGCCCGGCTTCGATGCGGTCTGCCGGATGGTGCAGGCCGGCATGGGCGTCGGTGTTTTGCCGCTGAAGGTGTATCAACTCATGGGCCGGCCGCTGGGTCTCGTCGGTGCACCGCTCGAAGACGACTGGTCGGCGCGCAGCCTCGTGCTGGTGGTGCGCGATGTCGATGCATTGTCGCCGGTGAGCCGCCTGTTGTTCGACCATCTGCGCTCGATCGAAGCCTCGGAAGCCCCGCCCACCGTCGCTTGATGGAAAGCGTTCGCCGTTCGCGAACGGTCGTTGGCGAATTGCGGTTGGACGCCACGTCCGTGCCGCTCATAAGCTGTCTCTCAACACGAAACCAGCTTCGGAGACAGCATTATGGGTGGACCCCTTCAGGGTATCCGCGTCATCGAGATCGGAACCCTCATCGCCGCGCCGTTTGCCGCGCGCCTCATGGCCGAGTTCGGCGCCGACGTCATCAAGATCGAAGCGCCTGAGACTGGCGATCCGCTTCGCAAATGGCGCAAGCTGCATGAAGGCACCTCGCTCTGGTGGTATCTGCAGTCGCGCAACAAGAAGTCCATCTGCGTGAATCTGAAGTCGGCGGACGGTGTCGAGATCGTTAAACGGCTCGCGGCCGACGCCGACGTCGTGATCGAAAACCTCCGCCCCGGCGCGCTCGAAAAGCTCGGCCTCGGCTGGGACGTGCTGCACGCCGTCAATCCGAAACTGACGATGGTCCGCATTTCCGGCTACGGCCAGAGCGGTCCGTATCGCGACCGGCCGGGCTTCGGCGCGATCGGCGAAGCAATGGGCGGCATCCGCTACACGACCGGCGACGTGGACGGCGCGCCGGCGCGCGTCGGCGTGAGTCTCGGCGATTCGCTCGCCTCGTTGCATGGCGTGATCGGCGCGCTGATGTCGCTGCTGCGCGTGAAGACGGGGCAGGGCGAAGGCCAGGTGGTCGATGTCTCGCTGGTCGAGAGCGTGTTCAATCTGATGGAAAGCCTTGTGCCGGAATACGATCTGCTCGGCCATGTACGCGAGAGGAGCGGCGGCGCGTTGCCAGGCATCGCGCCATCGAATACGTATCGCACGGAAGACGAAGGCTTCGTCGTGATCGCCGGCAACAGCGATCCGATTTTCAAACGCCTGATGCAGGTGATCGGCCGTCCCGATCTCGCCGACGATCCCGCATTGGCGCGCAACGACGGCCGCGTTCAGCACTGCGCGATGCTCGATCAGGCGATCACCGAATGGACCTCGCATCACTCCACCGACGACGTGCTGGCAGCGCTCGAACGCGCCGAAGTGCCCTCGGGGCGCATCTATTCGGTGGCCGATATCGTCGCCGATCCGCACTACCTGGCACGCGACATGTTGTTGGAAGCGCAACTGCCGGGCGGCGCGTCGGTGAAGATGCCGGGGATCGTACCGAAGCTCTCGGACACACCGGGCGAAGTGCGCTGGCAAGGGCCGACGCTCGGCGAGCATACCGGCAGCGTGCTCAGCGAACTCGGATTCGCCAACGACGATATCGAGCGGCTGCGCCGCGAAGGAGCCGTGCAATGAATCGCGTTTTGAACACCCCGCAATTCGACAAACTGATCGTGCAGGAAGTGGCGCCGCGCGATGGTTTGCAGATCAAACCCACCTGGGTCGAAACCGCGGACAAGATCGCGCTGATCAACGCGCTATCTACTGCGGGCTTCACCCGCATCGAGGGCGGCTCGTTCGTTTCGCCGAAAGCGATTCCTGCGTTGCGTGACGGCGAGGCCGTGTTCCAGCAGATCGAGCGGCCACCGGGCGTGATCTACGTCGCGTTGATCCCGAACCTGAAGGGCGCCGAACGCGCGTTGGCTTCGCGTGCCGACGAACTGAATCTCGTGATGTCCGCGAGTCAGACCCATAATCGCGCCAACATGAGGATGAGCTGTGAGTCGTCGCTGGTGGCGTTCGGCGATATCGTGCGGCACGTGAAGGGCTCGGGCGTGCTGTTGAACGGATCGGTGGCGACTACATTCGGCTGTCCGTTCGAAGGAAAGATCGATGAAGACCGCGTGATCAGCATTGTCGATACATATCGCGAGATGGGGATCGAGGGCATCACGCTCGCCGACACGACCGGCATGGCGAACCCGCGCCAGGTGACGCGTCTCGTCACACGCGTGCTCGAACGGCTGCCGGCCGCCGCGCTCACGCTGCACTTTCACAACACGCGCGGGCTGGGTCTTGCGAATGTGCTGGCGGCATACGAAGCCGGTGCGCGCCGCTTCGACGCCGCGTTGGGTGGTCTTGGTGGATGTCCGTTCGCGCCGGGCGCGTCCGGCAACATCTGCACGGAAGACCTCGTCAACATGTGCGACGAAATGGGCATTCCCACTGGAATCGATCTGGAAAAACTGATCGCGTTATCGCGCGGCTTGCCCGCGTTGCTCGGCCACGACGTGCCCGGACAACTGGCAAAGGCAGGCCGTAACTGCGACCTGCATCCCGTACCTGAATACGTTCTACAAATCTGATAACCCTTAACGATTAAACGACCGGATGGCTTCGCCGAATCCGGCATTGGAGACGAACATGAGTGACCTGGGCGCAGTCGCAACCGGCAACCGCGAGCACAGCGCGAACAACGCCGCGGCCATCATCCGCAAAGTAGCGTGGCGGTTGATGCCGTTGATCATGATCTGCTATCTGTTTGCATTCTTCGACCGCATCAACATCAGTTTCGCGAAGTTTCAGTTGCAGAGTGACCTCGGCTTGTCCGACACCGCTTATGGCCTCGGTGCGAGCCTGTTCGTGATCGGCTACGTGCTGTTCGAGGTTCCAAGCAATCTGTTTCTGTACAAGGTCGGCGCGCGGCGCTGGATCGCGCGGATCATGATCTCGTGGGGACTGGCGACGGCCGCAATGGTGTTCGTCAGCAACGAATGGCAGTTCTATGGGTTGCGTTTCGTGATCGGCGCGATGGAAGCGGGCTTCGCGCCGGGCGTGCTGTACTACTTGACGCTGTGGTTTCCGCCGAGCTATCGCGGACGTATCACGTCGATGCTGTTTCTGGCGTCCGCGTTTTCCGGCCTGGTCGGCGCGCCGCTTGCGGGACTCGTGATTGGACACATGAACGGCGTGCTTGGCATGCCGGGTTGGCACTGGCTGTTTCTGCTCGGTGGGTTGCCGTGCATCGTGCTCGGCTATCTGGTGCTGAAAGTGCTGAAGGATCGTATCGAAGACGCAGGTTGGCTGTCGCCCGCGGAAAAGTCCCTTCTGTCGGGACAGATTGCGCAGCAAAGCCGTCATCCAGATACCGGGCATTCGTTGATGGGCGCCATCAGGACGCCGGGCTTTCTCACGTTGGGGTTGGTGTATTTTCTGATTCAAGTGGCGTCGTACGGTTTGAACTTCTGGGCGCCGCATCTGATTCACGTGGCGGGTACGAGCAATCCGACGGTGATCGGTTTGCTGACGGCGGTGCCTTATATTGCCGGCGCAATCTGCATGGTGGTGGTCGGGCGCTTGTCCGATGCGAGCGGCGAACGGCGCAAGTTCGTGTTCGGCTTGCTGGTGATGTCGGCGATCGGTTTCTTTGCCGCGGGCTTCTTCGACAAGCAGACGGCGTTGCTGGTCGCCGCGCTGGCTGTGATGGGCGCGGGCGTGGTTGCTTCGATTCCGGCGTTCTGGGCGCTGCCACCTAAGCTCGTCACGGGAGCCGGCGCAGCGGGTGGGATCGCGTTGATCAACACACTCGGGCAACTCGGCGGCATTGTGAGCCCGATCATGGTCGGACGCGTGAGAGACCTGACCGGCAGTACGACACCGGCCTTGTATGTGATCGGTACGATGAGCCTGGTGTGCGCGCTGATCGTGCTGTACGGCTTGCCTGATTCGTTGCGACGCAGGGAAGCCGCGCGGTAGAGATCGTTCGGTTCAGCCTCTGCCGTGCACCGCCGCGATTTCCTGCAGATCGAGATCGTGTTCGAGCACGGTCAGCAGTTCATCGTGAAGCAAGCCCGTTCGATGCAGATGCAATAGCTCGACGCGTGCCGCCGAAACGGCGGCCAGCACCACGTCGTAGTGTGCGGCGCGTTCCTTCGCAGGAAAGGCGGCTTCGTCCTGATGGGCCTCGGTAATGCGCGCACGATAGCTGTACTGTTCCAGCAAGCGTGGATGAATCACGCTGCCATCCGGTGCGTGCACGAGCGGCTGAATCGCGGCGAGCTGCGCGGCTTCGAGCCGCGCCCACGCCTGCGGCTCAGTCAGATGCCGTTTGTTTCGTTCGGATGCGTGGTCCGGATTGATCCATCGAATCAGCAGTCCGATCGTTGTGCCTTGACCGAGCACCGTGACCAGAATCACGGCGAATGACGCGACAAGGATCAGATCGCGGCCCGGCATCGCCTCCGGCAAGGAGAGCGCGATGGCCAGCGTGACCACGCCACGCATGCCGGCCCAACTCGTGACAGTCGCGGAGCGCCAGTCGGGCGTGCCGCCCGCGCGGCCTGTCACTTTGCACACCAGCGCCTTCAACCATTCCACCGCGAAGACCCACACGAAGCGCGACAGCACGACTGCCGCGAGTACCGCGCCGACGGCCGGGGCGAACGCGGTCAACGCGTCGCCGAAGCCGCCTAGCCGCACCATCACACCGCGCAGCGACAGTCCGATCAAAATGAACACGAGCGCTTCCATCAGGAAAATCACGACTTGCCAGAAGGCCGTGCCGCGCATGCGTACCGCCGCCGAAAAGACTTCATGCTGATGCCAGCCAAGCACCATCCCGCAGCTCACGGTCCCGATCACGCCCGACACGTCCAGCGTGTCGCCGGCGATGTAGCTGATCCACGCGGACAGGGTCGCTGCGGTGATGATGAGGTACCCGTCGTGGAGATAACGCAGCAGCTTGACGACCACGAAGCCGATCGCCACGCCCACTGCCACGCCACCCAAGGCGAGCACGGCGAAGCGTCCGGCCGCATGCTGTGCGCTGAAGGTGCCGGTCAGTGCGGCTGCCACTGCAAAGCGGAACAGCACGAGTCCGGCTGCGTCGTTGAGGAGGCTCTCGCCTTCGAGCAGCACCGTCAGGCGGCGCGGCAGCGCGACACGTTCGAGCACCGCCTTCGCGGCGACGGCGTCGGGCGGCGAGACGATCGCACCCAACGCAAAGCAGGCGCCCCATGGCAGGGCGGGCACGACCCAATGCACGACCAGCCCGACCGTGAGCGTGGTGAACGCGACGGCGCCGATCGCAAGCAGCAGGATGCCGCCGAGATTGTTCTTGAACTCGTCCCACACGGAGAAGTACGCGCCGTCCATGAGGAGCGGCGGCAGAAACACGATCAGGACCAGTTCGGGATCGAGATTGAAACGTGGCAGACCGGGCACGAAAGCCATCGCAGCGCCGCCGACCAGCAGCGCGGCGGCTGGCGGCAGACGCAACCGCTTGGCGAGCAGTTCGAGACCGATGATCGCGACGAGCGACAGCAGGACGACTTTGAAGCCCATGACGGACGACATGTTCGGCCTCGGTAAGTGGCGGGGAACTACTTTTTATCACACCGCTGCGAGGGTGCCCGCGGTTGCGTCCGGAAGGGATAGGACTGTGGGATCAAACACTTGGCCGGGCTGTGCGCAGGTTATCCACAGGCTTGCGAACAATTTGTGGGGATAACTGGAGGTTCGGGATGCCGTGCATCATCCCGCTCGGCGGCATTGTGAGCCCGATGATGGTGGGGCGTGTGAGAGACCTGACCGGCAGTACGACACCGGCCTTATATGTGACGGGTACGATGAGCCTGGTGTGCGCGTTGAACCGACCTCGCGGCTATTGAACGGCTTGCCCGTTCCGCGTGATCTGCACGGCCTTCGCGGATGCATAGTCGGCACGGATGCTGTCGCCAACTTTAAATTTTTCCAATTGCACGTCTGACGACGCCTGTAAGGTCACCGTGCGGGAAGGTCCACGAAGCGTCACCTGCCGCTTCTTTCGATCGATATTCTGGACCGTGGCGATGATTTCGACGCGTCGCAACTGCACCGATACACCGCCCGACGCAGGGTTCGTCGCCTGGTCTTCGACGCGCGTGCGAATGCCCTTGGTATCTACCTTGTCCGCCGACAACAGCAACTCGCCTTCATAGGCGATGTGAACCTCATCGCCGACTTTTAGTTTGCTCACGTCGCCGATCGCCGGGTCGACTTTTACAACGTTGGTATTTCCTCGCGGCCCCCGAAGCGTGACAGCATGGTTTTGCGTATCGATATGAACGACGCGCGCGGTCGCTTCGACGAGCGCAGCAGCGCCGACCGTTTGCGGCGCGCCCGCAGACAGGCTGTCCTGCGCGCGAGCGCAGAACACGGGACTAGCGAGGGCTGAAGCCAGAAGGACCGAGCGGAGCATGTGCGAACGATGATGTTGACGGTTCTTCATAGACGTTCCTGTGTCAGGTTGGAGAAGTGACTACTTGGCGGATCAGGATTGATGGCGCGATTCAGGCTGCGCCCTTGTTGCCTGCTGGCGCAACTCAGTGGTTCGTCATACCGTCTCCTTCTCTACAGAGCCTTGCCGCTGCTTGGCATCGTCGAAAACGCGGGCGCGCTCTGCTTCAACGAGACACCTCTTTTTCTTTAGCGAATGTTCATGCATCTGACTGCCCATGACAGCCAGATAGTCGTCGAATCTGTTGCGCCTGAAGCGCAAATAAAATTCCTTTCCCGCAAGTCCATTAGCCAAACTGAGTAGCGCACCGTAGTCGACGCCGCTCTTCCCAGCCAGCAGAGCAACAGCTTTCTCGAGCGCGGCATACCGGCTGGACAGCGGATCCATCGGGTCGAAGAGCGCGTGGAACTGCTGGTAGGGAACCAGCCGTCTGTGTTCGGCCGCGCGTCGCAGGGTCGATGCAACTTGCTCAACGATATTGAGTTCCATGAATTCTTCCTGTTCGTACGTCGTTGGCGAATGGCGCTGCCGACCTGAGCGTAAAAGGCGTTCTGTCGGAGTCCATACGTCACGTCGATTCCCATGGGCATGTCGGGTTTGCGCGCACGTGGCTAGCAAAATGCCCAGCGAATCCAAACGCCATCGGTCGTAATCGACGACAAAGCCTTCCTTGTCGATTTCCACCTGGCGTCACATCAGAACGCGAGCATCGCTGTCGCCATGACGCTCGCCGTGCTCTTGATGCGGTTGGTACCGGTCACTGTCGGAACCCATCGCAGGCTGGCCGACAATGGATGCTTGCCGTTGATCTTCGTGTCGTAGGTGATGACGGGCCCCAGTGCGAAGTCGTGTCCGCGAAAACCGTGCAGACGCTCGGCGGCGGGGCCTGAGTCGTTGCCGAGCTGTTGCACGGTTCCGGCCACGATGCCTATACCGAGACCGTTCACAAATTTCTTCAATGCCATGATATCGAGCGTGAAAAGAGGTGCATTGTGGTAATCGGTCGCAGTGTTGGTCGTGTAGAACTGCAGGCCCGCGACAACGTTGAACTCAACGTCGTATTTGGGTACGAGTTGCGTATAGGCGACCTGCGGCACGAACGTCCAGTTGTTCAGACTCGGGTTCGCCAATGTATTCGCGTCGTAGTGACCGGTAGGCGCCCAGAAGTTGAAGCTGACGGCAATATGCGAGGTGTTTGAAAAGTGATAACCGGCAATGATTGGCGTGAAATAGAGGTCGAATAGATTCGATGCGCGGTCGCTCGTCGAGGCGCCGGCGCCTCCAACCGCGAGCGACGCGGTTACTTCGGTCCAGACATAAGGCACGGTGATGCCGGATGCGAAATCCCAGCCACCGGCGCCACCCCATACACGCAGCAATGACGCCAGCGTGAAGGCCACGGGGGCGTCGATACCCAACGATGTCTTTCCAGCGATCGGTACCTCGCGGCTGCCGCCAATCGAACCGTTGATATAAATCTGTTCGATGCTCACCGCAGTGATGGGCTCAGGTGCGACGATGCCGGCTCCGGAAAAGACACTCATGCCGGCAACAGGACGGCCCAGGCCACCTTCGGTCGCGAAGGCATCGCCAGTCGTCCACGATGCCATGATAAATATGCTCGTGACCATAGCGACGCGACGTGTGCCGGTGGCCGAAGACTTCCGCGGCTGGCATCGGGTGCCCATCCAATTGAGTGCACGCGCGTCAGCGCTCATTGTGTTGTTCCTTTTATCCATGCACTGTTGTCCATCACATCGGAAGACCGCATATCTGACGTCGATTCGTAATTAGTAATCGCCTGAGGCAAAGGCTTGTTCGCAACCGGGCCGTCATTGAAGCGGTTGCAGCGCCGCCCATCGGGTCCAACCTGTGTCGCTGTCCGGCGCGCCGACTCGCAACGCCCGCGAACCGTCGCCGAAAAAAAGCGATTCGGTACAGCACACGCCCGTGTCGCGAATGCCGTGTGCGCCCATGCAGCCGACTTTGCGGGTGAAGTGCAGGTTGCCTTCGCGCAGCAAGCCCAGATACGCGTGGCATTCTTCCTTGGGCGCCTGACTTGCCCAGCGGTTTAGCAGCGCAGCGGCGATTTCCGCGTCGAACATGGTCCCTCTCCTGATTCGCATCATGTGGGCAACGCAAAGACGTCTCCAAAGACGTTGCGACGCGCCGACAATTTCAATTGTTGTGTTGCCGAATGCTTTTACGGCGTGGCACGCCGTGTATTCGCGCGACTGGCGCCCAGCAGCGAGCTGGCAAATTTATCCGCGCTGGCCGGGCGGCCGAACAGATAGCCCTGCAGCATGTCGCAACCCATCTCACGCAGAACCGTTGCCTGTTCATAGGTTTCCACGCCTTCGGCCGTGACTGTCATGCCGCGCGCGTGAGCCATCGCCACGAGCGCACGCGTGATCGCGATCGAATCGCTATCGCGTGGCAAGCCCGCGACGAACGAGCGATCGATCTTCAGGTTGTGCAAAGCAAAGCGCTTGAGGTATGACAGCGACGCGTAGCCCATGCCGAAGTCGTCGAGAGCGAGCGTGACGCCGAGACCCGCCAACGCTGCCGTCGTCGCCGCAACCGTCGGGTCATCCGGCATTAACACGCGCTCCGTAATTTCCAGTTGCAGCGCCAATGCGTCGAGCCCGTTGCGTTCGAGGCACGCGGCAACGTGCTGCACGAGGCGCTCGTTGAACTGGAGCGGCGAAATGTTGACTGAGACAGGCAGGCGCGGCGCAATGCTTCTGCGCCATTGAGCGGCTTGGGCGCAGGCCTGTTCCAGCACCCAGTCGCCGATGCTCGCCATCAGGCCGGCCTCTTCCGCAACCGGTATGAACTCGGCCGGCGCGACTTCGCCCAACTCGCTACTGGTCCAGCGCAGCAGCGCTTCGGCGCCTACCGTCTGGTGCGAGGCGCTGTTGATGATGGGCTGATAAGCCAGCCTCAGTTCACCGGCGGCAAGTGCGTGGCGCAACAACTCCTCTAGCCTGAAACGACGTTGCGACTCGTCTTGCAAACCCTCCGTGAAAAATTGCACCCGGCCGCGGCCGCTCTCCTTCGCGCGACGCATCGCCGAGCCGGCGTTGCGTATCAGCGTGTCCGCATCGCGAGCGTCATTGGAGGAGCAGGCAATGCCGATCGACGCGCCCAGGTGATACTCACGGCCCGCGATTTCCAGCGGCGTGCTGAACAGGTCGAGGATTTGCAGCGCGAACTCGCCGATGGCCGACGCGTCGCCGCGCTTATCGACGACGACAACGAACTCGTCGCCACAGATCCGCCCGAGCAGATCATCATGATTGATCAGTCCCGCAAGCCGGCGCGCGATGCCGCGCAAAACGCGATCACCAAGCTCGTAACCGGCGACATCGTTAATTTTGCCGAAGCAATCGAGATTGATGAAAAGCACGGCGACGCGCGCCGCAGGCATCAATTTGAGCAAATGCTGAACGCGTTCGGCCACATAAGCGCGGTTATACAAACCGGTGAGCGAATCGAGAAACGACGTATAACCCAAATGTCGAATGGGGCTCGACTGTTCACTGCTCAATCCGCAGCGCATATTAAAAGCCGCGTCACCGAGTGGAATGCGAGCGGCCAGATCGGGCAGACTTGCCTTGACGCGCGCAATGGTCGCTCGACGAGTCATCTTTGCACTCCTTCCTAGAATTTCGTCCGGCGCATGACAGGTTGTCATGCAGGTCAGAACCATGCACACCGGCATGAGCAGCATGATGTGCATGCCTCAGCGCGGGCAGTCATGAACGTGCTGCCACGATATCCGAGAATCAGCGGTGCGAGAACGGATCGTTTGGGTGAACGCGTAAAGCAAAGGTGAACGGATTGCCGCATGAGGCAATCGATCCATTGAAAATATAAGGTGTCTATTTAGTGCGAATAGGCGAACGCTGCGGATAATAGTAGTTATCCTTATTTGATAACTTTGTCTGCTGGATAACGATTGTCTAAATGCGCCATCTGTCGGTGCGGTGATATGCCGCGTTCAGGTGGCCCATGCCTTGACGAGGCGAGCGTTAGCCTCGCGGTTCTTGTAAAAGAAGCGCGGCAAGTCAGGCGGCGACGGAGGCTCCAGACTTTGCCCGCTCGCTAAATTCCCGACCTATGTGTAATTCAGCAGAACCTTACTTTCAGCACCCAGGGTCCGTGCGGATCGCATTGACGTGCGTCAGAAGGACGTCAACGAAATGACGCGTCAATAGCGACGGCGCCGTGTGTCTCGGCATAGCCATCTGAACGGCGACGTCGATAGTGGGGACCAGCGGTTTGATCTGCAACTGCCCTGCAAACGTACTGGCCACGTAGGGGTTGACGATTCCAATACCGTTGCCGGCTGCAACGAGCGCGCAGATTGCGATTGATGACGTGGTTTCGATCAGAAAATTGTCGGACAAACCGTGAGCTTGCAGCAGCTTCTTGATTTCGATCGTGAGGTCGTCGGCTTCGCCCAGCGAGAGCATCGTTTCGTCGAGCAGCATGGACACATGAATCTCCGGCTCGACATGCAGCCGGTGACCAGGCGGCAACACGCAAACCGCCGGCACGGTCTTGATGATCACCGGCTCGAAGTCTCGCGGATCGAGCTTGCCCGTGGTCAGCACGACGTCGAACAGATCTTGCCGCAGCAGATCAGCTAGCTGTGGCGTGTTCATGGTCTGCATGTTGAGATAGGTGCCCGGAAATTCCGATAGAAACGCGCGCACCACCTGCGGCAGCAGCCCGGCTCCCAGCGTTGGCGTGCAGCCTATGCGAAGCGCGCCCGTGCCCGACTTGCGCATGATCGCGACCACGGATTCGATCTTTTCCAGTCCGTCGAAGTGCTTCTGGACGGTTTTGTAGAGCAGCTTGCCCTCGCTGGTCGGCCGAAGCCGCCCTTGGTGCATCTCGAAGAGCTCGAGCCCGGTGGAACTCTGCAGCTCGGCAAGGCGCCGGCTGATTGACGGCTGCGTCGTGTTTAGCATCGAGGCGGCGCCAGTCGTGGTGCCCATCTGCATCACGGCGCGAAAGGCCTGGATCTGCTGAAAATTCAAAGGCCTAGCCATAGTTTCACCGAAGAGGGATGGATGACGGCGTCAGGCCTCGACTATACCAAAAGTGAATAGCCTATCGAAAAAAAAGAATTACTGTGCATAGGTTACCCAAATATATGATCCCAGCTATCTCATTTCTGACCGCAATGCTTCCTATCGCGGTCTCACCGATTCTTGAACGCACCAGCTCATGACTTCGTCTCGCGTCATCAAACATCCATGCCCCGTACACCGCCTGGAGTCGGGGGGTAAGCATCACTTCTTCGGCTACTACAATAAATCTGGCTGGGACAAGACGGGCAGCTATCTGCTGGCCAATCAGGTGCCGATGATGGACGCGCGTCTGACACCGGAGCTGGAGGCCGAAGTTGGCTATTTCACTCTGGGCGAGCGCGAGGCATTTCGCGCGGTCGGCACCACGCGCGCATGGAACTGGCAAATGGGCTGCCAGTTGCAATGGCTCGATGGCGAACCCGGACGCAAAATCGTTTACAACGTCCGCACCGGTGACATGACGGCGCGCTATCCGGGTTTTGGCGCAGCGATCCATGATATCGACACCAACGCATCGACGGCGCTGCCGCTGCCTGTCTATGTGGTCGCACCCAACAGCCGCTACGCGCTGTGCGTCGATTACCGTCGCCTGTATGTCACGCACGAGACGATTGGATATGGCGAGCACGGTGGCCCCTTCGAACTGCCGCTCGCGCCATCGGACGACGGTATCTATCGGATGGACCTTGCTACTGGTGCCGCGCAGTTGCTGGTGAGTTACGCTGATTTGCGCGGTTTTCACCCGAAAGCGTCGATGGAGAAGGCAATCCACTGGGTGAGTCATATCGAAATCAATCCGGCGTCGTCGCGGATGCTATTCCTGCATCGTTGGACCGAACGGGTAGCCGACGAGACCTGTTTCCTGCATCGGCTAATCACGATGAATCCGGACGGAACGGCCATGCGCCTGCTCGAATGTTCCGACCATCCATTGCCGCAGCTCGCGGAAGATTTCGATCCTGCCGCGGTCGGCACCTTCGACTACGAGAAGTCCGAGTACCAGATTTCTCACCCGCTGTGGCGGGACGAGCGGCACATCATCGTCTGGGGGCCGCATGCGGGCAGCATTCACTACCATCTTTACGAGGACAGTGATTCAGGTCAGGTCGATGTCGTCGGCGAGGGCGTGCTGACAGAGAACGGTCACATGACGTATTCGCCCGTCGATCCGCGCTGGCTGTTGTCCGACACGTATCCGGATACGCAGACCAACGAGCGGGTGTTGTTCCTGTTCGACACCAAGGAAGGTTTGCGCTACGACATCGGCTCTTTCTACACACCACCCGATCTGAGGAAGGAGAACCGCTGCGATCTGCATCCGCGTTGGCGCCGGGACGGCCGCGCGGTGTGCATCGACTCCGTACATGAAGGCGAGCGCCAGATGTATGTAATCGATGTATCGGCCATCACTGGCGCATAAAGCGCGGGCCACGCTGATTTCTTCGCCTCGCTTTGCTGGAATCGGACAGCCCGCGCCAACTGCCAAAATCGAAATCAACCTCACATAGGGGAGACACCATGAAACAAACCCGTTCCACATTGAGTCCGCGTCACGCATTCGGCGCATGCCTTTCAGCGCTTGCAGCCGCGCTGGCCGTCATGTCGCTGCCCGCAGTAGCGGCCGATGCGGCGCCGACCGATACGCTCAAGAAGATCCAGGACCAGCACGTCGTCACCATCGGCTATCGCGACGCGTCGATTCCGTTCTCTTACTATGACGCACAACAAAAGCCGATTGGCTATTCAATCGACATCGCGAATCTGATTATCGACCGCATCAAGGCACAGCTTAAGCAGGGCGACCTGCAAGTGCGCCTGATTCCGATTACGTCGCAGAACCGAATTTCGCTGCTGCAGAACGGCACGATCGACTTCGAGTGCACGAGCACGACAAACAACGCGGCGCGAGCGCAGCAGGTCGATTTTTCCAACAGCTTCTTTGACATCGGCACGCGCCTGCTCGTCAGGCAGAATTCCGGCATCCATGACTTCGCCGACCTCAAGGGCAAGACGGTTGTTGTCGGTGCGGGCACCACGTCGGAGAAGTCCATTCGCAACATGAATGTCGAGAAATCGATGGGCATGAACATTATCAGCGCAAAGGATCACAGCGAATCGTTCCTGATGCTCTCCACCGGCCGCGCCAAGGCGATGATGATGGATGACGCGCTGCTGGCTGGTGAGCGTGCCAAAACCAGCCGTCCGGACGATTACGCAATCGTCGGCACGCCGCAATCATTCGAAGCCTATGGCTGCATGCTGCGCAAGAACGATGCGCAGTTGAAAGCGCTAATGGACGCAGCGATTGCGGATGCCGAACGCTCCGGCGTGGCCACGGCACTCTACAAAAAGTGGTTTATGGCGCCGATTCCACCGAAGGGCATCAATCTCAACTTTCCGATGTCCACTCGCATGCAGACGCTGTTCGCGCATCCGAACGATAAACCGGCGTCCTGACGGGCGGTTGTCATTTGCGGCGGGCCACGATCCGCCGGCCTGGAGGGGTTTATGGATTACTCATGGGATTGGGGTGTGCTGCTGCAGGCCGTGTCTACCGGCGAGCACACGACGTACCTCGGATGGCTGTTTTCCGGCCTGCTCAACACCGTGCTGCTCACCGTGTCGGCCTACGCGTTGGCGCTCGTGATCGGCACCGGATTCGGAATTCTTCGCACGCTGCCGAGCCGTCCTGCGGCGATGCTCGCCACAGCGTACGTGTCGGTGTTCGGCGGCGTGCCGCTGATCGTGCAGTTCTTTATCTGGTTCTTTGTCGTGCCGGAACTGCTGCCTACGGAGTTAGGCGACTGGTTCAAAAACCTGCCGCCGTATGCGCAGTTTTTGTCGGTATCGATCTTCTCGCTCGGGATATATACAGGATCACGAATCTGCGAACAGGTACGCGCCGGCATTCAGGCGCTGCCGCGCGGCCAGTTCGACGCGGGGTTCGCACTCGGTCTGACGCGCGCGCAGACTTATCGTTACGTGTTGCTGCCGGTGACGTTTCGCACCATTCTGGGTCCGCTCACATCCGAGTTTCTGATCATTTCAAAAAATTCCGCTGTCGCTTCGACCATCGGCCTATTGGAATTATCGGGGCAGGCGCGTCAGTTGGTCGATTACACGGCACAGCCCTATGAATCGTTTATCTGCGTGACGCTGGCCTATATGGCGCTGAACTTTGCGATTCTGCACGGCATGAACTGGATTCGTCGCCAAACCCGTCTGCCGGGCTTGCTGGGAGATTGAGATGTTCAATATAGATTGGCAAGCGCTCGCGGATTCGAAGGATATCGTGCTCGCGGGCATGGGCGTCACATTGCAAATTACGCTCGTGGCGATCTTGTGCGGGGTGCTATGGGGCACCGTGCTAGCGGTATTGCACAGATCGCCGCAGCGCGCGGTGCGCGCTTTCGCACAAGGCTACGTTGCCTTGTTCCGATCGATTCCGCTGGTGATGCTGTTGCTGTGGTTCTTCCTGATCGTGCCGCAGTTCCTGAAGGCGCTGTTCAACTTACCCGCCAGTGTCGACGTGCGGCTCATCTCCGCGATGGTGGCCTACTCGCTGCTGGAGGCGGCATTCTTTTGCGAAATCATCCGGGCCGGGATCGAAAGCCTGCCGCGCGGCCAGGCGCAGGCGGCGCTTGCGCTCGGCATGACAGCGGGACAGACAATGCGTTATGTGATTCTGCCGCAGGCGTTTCGCGCGATGGTTCCGGTGGCGCTGACACAGTGCATCGTGATTTTCCAGGACACGTCGTTGGTCTACGTGATAGCGCTGGGCGATTTTTTCCGCCGGGTATCGGCAATCGGCGAGCGCGACGGTACGGTCGTACCAATGCTGCTGTTCGCCGGCGTCGCTTACTGGTCGATTAGTACAGGGTTGACGGTGACCGTCAAAGTGGTCCGAACGAGGTTGGCAAAATGATCGAGTTGAATGGCGTTTCTAAATACTATGGGCAGTTCCAGGTGCTGTCGGATTGCACGACCAAAATCCAGAAGGGCGAAGTGGTCGTGGTGTGTGGTCCGTCTGGTTCGGGGAAATCGACGCTCATCAAAACCGTCAACGGTCTCGAGCCGTTTCAGAAAGGCGAGATCGTCATCAATGGTCAATCCCTGACCGACAGGAAGGTCAATCTCTCGAAGTTGCGCGCGAAAGTTGGCATGGTCTTCCAGCACTTCGAACTGTTCCCACATCTGTCGATTGTGCAGAATCTGACGCTCGCGCAGGTCAAGGTGCTGGGCCGTTCGAAAGACGAAGCGGCGGCGAAGGGACTTAGGTTGCTGGATCGCGTCGGTCTGCGCGCGCAGGCGGACAAGTTTCCGGCGCAACTGTCGGGTGGTCAGCAGCAGCGCGTGGCGATCGCGCGTGCGCTTTCTATGGATCCGATTGCGATGCTGTTCGACGAACCCACATCCGCGCTCGATCCGGAAATGATCAACGAAGTACTCGACGTGATGGTTGAGCTTGCTCAGGAGGGTATGACGATGATGTGCGTCACGCACGAAATGGGCTTTGCAAAGAAGGTCGCCCATCGCGTGATCTTCATGGATCGCGGCCTGATCGTGGAAGATGACCGCAAGGAAGATTTCTTCGCGAATCCGAAGTCGGATCGCGCGAAAGATTTTCTCGCGAAGATTCTGCACTGAAGGGTTGCTGTCGCGTTGTCGAACGTGGTGTCGCGGTCGCCTGCGATTTGCTATGACCGGACCGTCGCCGTCGCCGCGGCCACCGTCGTTTTCAACGCGTTTGCCGGTGGCACCGTTAATCTGAAAGTGCAATGAAAATTCATCAGCTACGTGCGCTTGTCGCCATTGCCGACGCGGGCAGCGTCCGCGGCGCGGCGCGACTGCTCAATTCCTCGCCTGCGGCGGTCACTCAAAACCTTCAGTATCTGGAGGAGACCGTTCAAATGCAGCTCGTGGCGCGCACGTCGTCAGGCGTGACACTCACGGAATGCGGGCAAACGCTGCTGGTCCATGCGCGCCTCGTCGTCGCGCAAATAACCCATGCGCATCAGGCCGTCGATGCGATGCGCGGCGATCCGCACGGGCGCCTCTCCGTTGCGGTGTCGGCGTGGGTCACCAAGACGTTTCTTCCGGAGGCTGTTACACGCTTTCGTGCGAGGATGCCGGACATTCAACTGGAGATCTTCGAAGGTCTGCCTGCGATTGCCAATCCGCGTTTGCGCGACGGCAGCCTGGACATCTATGTGGGCAGGCAAACGCCGGGCGAGACAGGTTCCGAGTTCGCTTACCGGCCGCTGTTTTCTTCGGGCCGGGCGATCGTCGCGCGGCAAGGTCATCCGCGTGCGGACACCCGGTCGTTGGCCGACCTGCTCGATCTCGACTGGCTCGTCGCGCTGGACCCTGAAACGGAAGGACGGACGCCGTACAAGATGTTCGCGCAGTACGGCCTGACCGTGCCGCGCAGCATTCACTTTCTTCACTCATTGACCGTCGCCGTTTCGCTGCTCAAGCGTACGGACATGGTCAGCATCTTTCCATGGCCGCTCGTCGAGCTATGCGCGGCGCACGAAGGACTCTGCGCGATCCCCGTGCGAGAACAACTGGAAGAGTCGACCGTCGGCATCATCACGCGTGCCGGGCAGCCGCCCGACGCAGTATCGAGCTGTTTTATGGACTGCCTGATCGATACGATCCGCGACGAATCATGGGTGCGAGCGCCGGAGATTCTCCGGGCGTTGCACTCCGTGGAGATACTTGTTTGAGGTTAGGCATTTGCCCGGCTGAATCTGCGCGGCACCGAGGCGATAGACCAGCTTGCTGTGGCGCGGCTCATGCTCATGCGTGACCCACCAGCCGATACACCCTTTGCATCAACCACTTGCCCAAGATGTAAGAACGTTGTCCACAGGCTTGCCAACATTTTAGGTGGACAAGTTTGCCATCGGCGCAGACGTGCAAATTCGCACCAACGCCAAACGCAACCGGCGTTCAGATGCATTGACTCAACTCACCTCAAGCCTTCAACGGCGACGCAGCCACCTCTTCCCGCGACTGCACCTGTAAAACCGCATCGCGCTTATCAAGCAGATGCTGCCGAAGAATCGCACTCAGCTTCTTACCGTCTCGCGCCTCGAGCGCCTTCAGCATTTCATCGTGATCATGAATCGCGCTATCCCACTTGGGGATCTGGAAGTTCGACCGAAACCTGAGCGCTTGCAAGCGACGGTTCACCGCGACATAAGTCTGCCGCAGTGCTGAATTCCTGGCCGCCTCGTTGATCTTGTCGTGAATCGCCTGATTGCGGCTGTAGTACCCAGCCAGATCGTTCTGCGTGCGGCACGCGAGCATTGCGTAATGCAGCGCCTTGATCTCGGCGAGTTCAGCCGCCGTCATCCGCTCAGCCGCCAGTTCGCCCGAGAAGGCTTCAAGGCCGCTCATCAATTCGAAGGTCTCGCGCAACTCAGCCTCCGACATCTTCGACACCGACGCGCCACGATTCGGCGAAATCTCGATCAGCCCTTCAGCGGCCAGCACCTTCAGCGCCTCGCGCAGCGGCGTGCGCGATATGCCGAGCGTTTCGCACAGCTCGCGCTCGTTCAGTTTCTTGCCCGGCTCGAGCACGCCCTCAACGATAAAGCGCCGAATATGCTCCACCACCGTGTCATGCAAGCGCTGCCGCTCGACCTTCGGCATGAGCGGGGAAGCGGGGATGCTCGCCTCTAAATCCGAATTTTGCATACAAAAACCCTCAACATCTATTAGCCCGGATTTTATAGGAAGGTGAAAGATTAGTTAATAGCGCGGGTAAACACCCGTGCCGACATGCAATTTTCGCCTTGGGATCGCCGCAGTTCGTCTGATATAGTTTTTTGAATGCAAAATTCAATCGGAGGAGTTCAATGCTCAAGTTAGACTTTCACCCCGCTGGCCGTCACTTTTTGCAGATCCCGGGTCCGAGCCCGGTGCCCGACCGTATCCTCCGGGCGATGAGCTACCCGACCATCGACCACCGCGGACCGGAGTTCGGCGAACTCGGTCTGAAGGTGCTCGACGGCATCAAGAAAATTTTCAAGACGCAGCAGCCCGTGGTGATTTACCCGGCCTCCGGCACGGGCGCCTGGGAAGCGGCGCTGTCGAACACGCTCAGCCCCGGCGACCACGTGCTGATGTTCGAAACCGGCCACTTCGCCACGCTGTGGAAAAAGATGGCGGAAAGCCTCGGGCTGAAGCCGGAGTTTCTCGGCCTGCCGGGCATTGAAGGCTGGCGTCGCGGCGTGCAGCCGCAAATGATCGAGGAGCGTCTGCGTGCCGACACGCAACACGCGATCAAGGCGGTGTGCGTGGTGCACAACGAAACCTCAACGGGGGTCACTTCCGACATCGCCGCCGTGCGCCGCGCAATCGACGCCGCGGGTCATCCGGCCTTGCTGCTGGTCGACACGATCTCAGGCCTCGCGTGTGCGGACTACCGTCACGACGAATGGGGCGTCGACGTCACCGTCTCGGGCTCGCAAAAAGGTTTGATGCTGCCGCCGGGCATCAGCTTCAATGCGATCTCGCAGAAAGCCGTGGCCGCCAGCAAGCAGGCCAAACTGCCGCGCAGTTTCTGGGACTGGACTGACATCGTCGAGATGAACAAGACCGGTTACTGGCCGTACACGCCGAACACGAACCTGCTCTACGGCCTGAACGAAGCGCTCGAAATGATTCTCGGCGAAGGGCTCGACAACGTGTTCGCCCGTCACGAACGTCTCGCCGAAGCCACCCGTCGCGCGGTGCGTGCGTGGGGTCTGGAAATTCAGTGTGCGGATCCGTCGGTGTACAGCCCGGTGCTCACGGGCGTGATGATGCCCGACGGCATCGACGCCGATGCGGTGCGCAGGCTCATCTACGAGCGCTTCGACATGTCGCTTGGCACGGGGCTCGGCAAGATGAAAGGGCGCATGTTCCGCATCGGCCATCTCGGCGACTGCAACGACCTGATGCTGCTGGCCACGCTGGCCGGCTGCGAAATGGGTCTGCGGCTCGCGGGCGTGCCGCTCAAGGAAAGTGGCTTACCTGCCGCTATGGAGTGGTTGAGCCAGCCGACGAAGGCATCCGGCCTGAAAGCCGCAGCCTGAGTACGCCCTGAAAGCAGTGCCTTTTTGGGGCATCGAGCGGAGCGCAATCGGCGACTCGTGGAAAAGGGAAGGCGGGGAACACTTCCTCACGAAGCCGCGCACAGAACGCGGCCCGAACGAATGCGATGGTCCTGCGGCGCAAACCGCAGCCGGGCAACGACGCAGCGCGCCATCTCAGGCCCGCCGTCGACACATGCAATGGAGAGAGACGATGAAGCGGTTTCGTGTAACCAGTGCGACCAGTATCGTTCTAGTGATGCTCTGCATCATGTACTTCATCACCTACCTCGACCGCGTCAACGTCAGCACCGCGGCCGCGGGTTTCGGCAAGGAATTCCATCTCTCGCATACGGAAGTCGGCCTGGTGTTCTCGGCCTTCGCGTATCCGTATCTGATCTTTCAGATCATCGGCGGATGGGTCAGTGATCGCTTCGGCGCGAAACGCACGCTGATTTTTTGCGGTGCGATCTGGGGCGTTGCGACTCTGCTCACGGGCTTTGCCGGCGGCCTGATTTCGCTGCTGGCCGCGCGCGTGCTGCTCGGCTTCGGCGAAGGCGCGACCTTTCCCGCCGCCACCTCGGCGATGGCGCGCTGGGTCGCCAAGGAAAAACGCGGCTTCGCGCAGGGCATCACACATGCGGCGTCGCGGATCGGCAATGCGGTCGCGCCCGGTCTGATCGTTCTCGTGATGGCGACGTGGGGCTGGCGCGAATCGTTCTATATTTGCGGCGTGTTCAGCTTGCTGTGGGTCGGCGTGTGGGCCATCACGTTTACCGAGCATCCGAAAGACCACCCGCGTATCACGAACGACGAACTGTCCGTGCTGCCCGCGCCGAAGCCGAAAGTCGCCGGTGTGCCGTGGAGCAAACTGTTTCGTCGCATGTGGCCGGTCACGATCGTGTACTTCTGCTACGGCTGGACGCTGTGGCTGTTCCTGAGCTGGATTCCGCAATACTTTCTGCACAGCTATCACCTGCAATTGCAGAAGTCGGCGATCTTCGCCTCCGTGGTGTTTTTCGCCGGCGTGATCGGCGACACGCTCGGCGGCATTGTGACCGACTGGATCTTCACCCGCACCGGCAGTCTGAAGCGCGCACGTAGCTGGATGGTGTCGGTCTGCATGTTCTTCTGCCTGCTTTCGCTGATTCCGCTGATGTTCACGCACAGCCTTTATCTGTCGATGGCATGTCTCGCGTCCGGCTTCTTCTTTGCAGAAATGACGATCGGTCCGATGTGGGCGATTCCGATGGACATCGCGCCGGAATACTCGGGCACGGCTAGCGGCATGATGAACACCGGTTCGGCACTTGCCGCGATCATCTCGCCGGTGGTCGGCGGTTTTCTGATCGACTACTTCGGAAGCTGGGAATTGCCGTTCGTTGGCAGCATGCTGTTGATGGCGATCGGCGTGGTGCTCGCGTTTCGCATGCAGCCGGAAAGCAAATTCGCGCTTAACGCGGCCGACAAGGCGCACGTTCCCACCGGCATGGGCGTTTGAGCGCACTGCACGGCTCCATCTCCGCGCCTCACGACACGACACTATGACGACAGCACTCAGCCGGCGTCTCGCCGACGCACGCCGCAATCACGCCACGCTCGACACGTTGCCGCCCGAGCAAACCCCTGCGGACGCCGCCGCGGCCTACGCGATCCAGCACGAGATCCTGGATGCATGCGGCGCGCGGATCGCCGGTTGGAAAATCGGCGCAAAGTCCGGGAGCGGTCCGATCCAGGGCGCGCCGTTACCCGACCTCGACCTGCATGCCGACGGCGCACGTTTGCCGCGCTATGACTCCGCGCCCTTGGGACTCGAACTGGAAATCGCGTTTCGCTTCGGGCGGCGGTTCGATGTTTCCGCCACGCCGTATAGCGAGGCCGAAGTGCTGGCGAGTATCGGCTCGATCGGCGCGACTATCGAGATCGTGGCGAGCCGCTACGCCGAATGGCCCGCCATCGACAAGCTCGCTCAACTCGCGGACATGCAGAATCACCGCGCGTTGATCGTCGGCGATTTCACGCCGTATCGCGCGGACTTTCCGTTTGCGGCGCCGTCGCTGCAATTCAGTTTCGACGGACAGGATGTGGTTAAAACCACGCCCGCCAATCCTGCCGGCGATCCGCGGCGCCTGCTGACGTGGCTCGTCAATCACGCCACGTCGCGCGGCATTGCCGTGACGCCGGAGATGGTCATCACGGCCGGTTCATACACCGGCATGTTCTTTCCGAAGACGGCGGGCACGGCGAACGGGCGCATTGAGGGACTCGCGCCGGTCAGCCTCACGCTGTACTAGCCGCTTCCTGTCTTTGCCATAGGCCGACGATATGACGAACCCCACTTCCGCTTTACTCGTCAAGCCGATCCACCTGGTCCCGTCCGCCGCGCGTCTGACGAGTCCGCTCGCGCAGCATCTGCGCAGATCATTGCGCGGCGACGTGTTGTTCGACACGGCGAGCCGTGGCCGTTACGCGACCGATGCGTCGATCTATCAGATCACGCCGGTCGGTGTAGTGGTGCCGCGCGACCAGGACGATCTGCGCATCGCACTGGAAATCGCGCGCAGCGAAAAAGTGCCGCTGCTCGCGCGCGGCGCGGGCACGAGCCAATGCGGCCAGACGGTTGGCGAAGCGCTGGTGATCGACACGAGCAAATGGTTGAACAACATCGTCGCCTTCGATGCCGAAGCGCGCACGGTGACGGTCGAACCGGGTGTCGTGCTCGATCATCTGAACGCGTGGCTCAAGCCTCACGGTCTGTGGTTTCCGGTGGATGTTTCGACAGCCGCGCAATGCACGATCGGCGGCATGGCCGGCAACAATTCGTGCGGCTCGCGCTCGATCGAATACGGCAACATGGTGCACAACGTCGACGCAATCGACGCGATTCTCGCCGACGGCAGCGAAGCGCATTTCGCCTCGTTGCGCGAGGCGCCGCAAGGCGCGCGCTTGCAGCAGATACTCGCTGGCGTGAAGCAGATCGCCGAACGCGAGCGCGATGAAATCGTGGCGCGCGTGCCGAAAGTCTTGCGCCGCGTGGCGGGCTACAACATCGACGTGTTCGATTGCCAGAACCCGCGCGCCTATACCGACGACGGCGTCGCGAATCTCGCGCATCTGCTGGTCGGCTCAGAAGGCACGCTCGCGTTCAGCCGGCAGTTGACGCTCAGGCTTGCACCGCTGCCCGCGCATAAAACGCTCGGCGTGGTCAACTTCCCGACCTTCTGGCAGTCGATGGATCTCACGCAGCACATCGTCAAGCTGAAACCGGTGGCGGTGGAGTTGGTCGATCGCACGATGATCGATCTCGCGATGGGCAATCCAGCGTTTCGTCCGGTGATCGGCAAGGCGCTGGTCGGCGAACCGCAAGCCATTCTGCTGGTGGAGTTCGCGGGCGAGGACCGCGACGCCCAACTCGCGTCGCTCAAGCAGCTCACCGAACTGATGGCCGATCTCGGCTTGCCCGATTCGGTCGTCGAGATGCCCGACGCGAACGAACAGAAAGCGCTGTGGGAAGTGCGCAAGGCCGGGCTCAATATCATGATGAGCATGAAGGGCGATGGCAAACCTGTGTCCTTCATCGAAGATTGCGCGGTGCCGCTCGAACATCTTGCTGAGTACACGAGCCGCCTTACCGAAGTGTTCCATCGACATGGCACGGAAGGCACGTGGTATGCGCATGCGAGCGTCGGCACGCTGCACGTGCGGCCGATTCTCGACATGCGCCGCGACGGCGCGCAGAAGATGCGCGCGATCGCCGATGAAGCCGCAGCCCTCGTACTCGAGTACAAGGGCGCCTATTCGGGCGAGCACGGCGACGGACTATGCCGCGGCGAATGGGTCGCGTGGCAGTACGGGCCGCGCCTGAATCAGGCGTTCAGCGAGATCAAGGCGCTGTTCGATCCGGACAACCGCTTCAACCCCGACAAGATCGTGCGTCCGCCGAAAATGGACGACGCGCGCAATTTCCGCTTCGCGCCGGGCTACAAGGAACATCGCATAGAAACGGCGCTCGACTGGTCGGCATGGAATGTCGAACGCGATCCGCTGACCGGACAGGAGACCTTGCCGGGTAGCGGCAACGATCTTTCCGGCGGTCTCGCGAAAGCCGTCGAGATGTGCAATAACAACGGCCACTGCCGCAAGTTCGACGCCGGCACCATGTGTCCGAGCTACCGCGTGACGAAGGACGAACAGCACGTCACGCGCGGACGCGCGAACACGTTGCGCCTCGCGATTTCCGGTCAACTCGGCGAAGCGGGTCTCGCGAGCGACGAGGTCAAGGAAACGCTCGATCTGTGCGTGTCCTGCAAGGGCTGCAAGCGTGATTGCCCGACGGGCGTCGATATGGCGAAGTTCAAGATCGAGGCACGGGCGGCGCGCGTCAAGCGCCACGGGCTGCGTCTGCGTGACAGGCTGGTGGCTTTCATGCCGCGTTACGCGTCGACGGCCAGCCGCATGCCGGGTCTGATGGCGCTCGCCGACAACGTGCCGGTGCTGTCGGCATGGTTCAAGCGGTCCGTGGGTTTCGCGCCCGAGCGGAGTTTGCCGCGCTTCAAGAAGTCTTTCTTGGCTGATGCGGTGTCAGCGCGCAACGCAGCCCAAGGTGTCGCCCTCAAAGAAGTCCTGCTATTCGTCGACACGTTCAACAACAACATGGAGCCGGAGAACGCGCGCGCTGCGCAGCAAGTGTTGGAGGCTGCGGGCTATACGGTGCACTTCAACACGCGCCAGGGCGAGCGGCCCGTGTGTTGCGGCCGCACGTTCCTCGCGGCGGGTCTCGTCGATGAAGCGAAGCAGGAAGCGCGGCGCCTGCTCGATCTGTTCAAGCCGTTCGTGGAGCGCGGTGTGCCGATCGTCGGGTTGGAGCCGTCGTGTTTGCTGTCGTTACGCGACGAGTTCCTGCACTACGGTTTCGGCGACGAAGCGCAGCGGTTGTCGAAACAGGCATTTCTATTCGAAGAGTTTCTGGTGCGCGAGGAAAAGGCCGGGCGTCTGCAGCTTGCGTTGAAGCCTTTGGCGAAGCAGCAGGCGCTGGTGCATGGCCATTGCCATCAGAAAGCCTTCGACGCCTTCACGCCCGTGCAAACCGTGTTGAAGTGGATTCCTGAACTGAAGGTATCGACGGTGGAATCGTCGTGCTGCGGAATGGCGGGCAGTTTTGGCTACGAGGCCGAGCATTACGCGACGTCACAAGCGATGGCGGAGCTTTCGCTGCTGCCGGCGGTGCGCAAGATGGACGGCGACACGCTCATGGTCGCGGACGGCACGAGTTGCCGGCATCAGATCCACGACGGCGCGGGAGTCGACGCGATTCACGTGGCGCGAGTGCTGGCGATGGCGTTGCGGTAAGTGCAGTAACCACGGCAACGCGTGAAGCGCGCCAGCCGCGCTAGGCGGCGACAGCCTGCCGATACGCGGTCGGCGCCACGCCGACGCTCTCACGGAAACGATGGCTGAAATGGCTGGCGTTCGCGTAGCCGCATTGTTCGGCGACCTGCGCGAGCGGCAGCGCCGTGGTGCGCAACAGCGTGCGAGCGCGTTCGAGCCGCTGCTGCGCGATCCACGCGGCGGGTGGCAGTCCGAACGAGGTGCGGAACATGCGCGCAAGATGAAATTCCGACAGCGCCGCTACGCCGGCAAGCTCGCCGAGCGTGAGCGCCTGCGAGAGATGGCTTTCGATGTAGTCATGCAGGCGTCGGCGAGTTGCGACCGACAAACCGCCTTTGAGCGATGCATTCGTGCGGCGCACGCCTTGCGCGCGCAACAGCAGACTCAGCACCTGATGCGCGGTCTCGTTGGTGCGCAGCAAGCCGTCCGGATCCTGCCAGTCTTCGTTCGCCAGCGACTGACATAACTTGGCGATGCGTGCGTCTTCGAAATACGTGCGATCGGCGAGCGTCAGTTCGCGCGGCTCGAGGTCCAGCTCCTGAACCGCGCGCTGCGTGAAGTGCTCCGGCAGGAAGTACAGGTGCATGAAATGCATGTGCCCGCGCACCCACCAACGCGATTCGTGCTCTCCCGGCAGCGCGCAGAGCCGCGACGGCGCGCCATAATGCCCCGGCATTTTCTGGCGTTCGGTGCGATAGCCGCCGTCCAGATAGCACGACAGCGTGTGATGGCCGGGACGCTCGTAGACGGTCTCGGCTTCTTCCGTGTCGCGTGTCCAGACGGCTATGGCCAGCCGGTCGCCGAGCCACGCGAAACGGTCCAGATTCGCGTTGGCGCTGGTCAGCGTGTGACACACCGACTGAAGGCCGAACGGCGTTTCAGCGGAGTGGGTAACGGGGGCGGGCGGTCTGGTGTTCACGAAGCGGGCGAAATACTTGTCGTGACTGAATGAGCGCCAGTATACGGCCGCCCGCGAGCGGCGGCTTGCCACTCCGAAAAAGTGCGCAATCCTGGACAAGTGCGGCCGGCCGGGCGGCGGCATAGTGAAATCCCGTATTTGCTGCTGCAGGCTGGACTATGAATTTGTTCCTCTATGCCGTCACCGTTCTGATTTGGGGCACCACGTGGATCGCGATCAAATGGCAACTGGGAGCGGTGCCGCCGCCGGTATCGATTGCCTGGCGTTTCTGGATCGCGGCGCTGGTGCTGTTCGCGTTGCTGCGCATCATGCGCCGGCCGATCTGGCCGCCGCGCGCCGCATGGCGTTTCCTGATCGCACAAGGATTGGCGCTCTTCTGTCTGAACTTTTTGTGCTTCTACTACGCTGAACAGGTGGTGCCGAGCGGCCTGGTGGCGGTGGTGTTTTCCACCGCGCCGCTGCTGAATTCGATCAACGGCCGCCTGTTCATGGGCCGGCCGTTGCAACCCACGGCGATTGCGGGGGCGGCGTTGGGACTCGTCGGCATCGTATGTCTGTTCGTTCAGCAGATGACGGGGCATCTCGGCGATCATGCCGCGTGGTTCGGTCTTGGCATCGCGTTCCTCGGAACCCTGTGCTTTTCGGCCGGCAATCTGTTGTCGAGCCGCATGCAAGCGATGGGCTTGCACCCGTTCGCCACGAACAGCTGGGCGATGCTGATCGGCGCCAGCGTCCTGACTGTGGGCAGCGTATTGGCCGGCTTTTCGTTTGCCGTCGAGCCGTCCGCGCGCTATCTCGGCGCGCTCGCCTATCTCGCGATTTTTGGCTCGGTGATTGGCTTCACGGCGTACCTGATGCTGGTCGGGCGCATCGGACCGGAACGCGCCGCTTACAGCACGGTCTTGTTTCCTATCGTGGCGCTGGCGGTGTCGACTGTATTCGAAGGCTATCAGTGGTCCGCGCTGGCCGTGGTCGGTCTGTTGCTGGTGGTGGCCGGCAATCTGGTCGCGTTCGATCTCACTCGGCGTATTTTTGTGCGCCGGGTGCGGACTTCGTGACGGACCGTGGTGCCGGCGCGGCGCGCTAATTTGCGGCCGCGCCGAACGCGCCGAAGAGACATCGTCTATCAATGCGCCGGTCGATCAAAGGTGACGATTCCGATGGGTCCGGCCGCACCCGGAGGCTTTGAGGTGAGTCTTTTCGGGAGCCGAAAAGCCGTTGAAAAAACCATCGGTGAGCTTTTGCGGGAGAGCGCATATCGAGCAAAAACCAAAGGCGGCATCCCCGCCAGCTCCTTTGCATTAACCACATGGGTAGACGAAGCCGCCCGTCGCCCGTATAATCGCAGCACCCTAACCGCGAAATCGCAGCTAGATGGGCAACGTTAGAAGGGGTTAAATGCAAACTGGCAGTAGTTTGCATTCGCCTCTGCCGCCGGTAAAAAACCGGCATTCAAAAGGGGCACTCAAACCCCATCGGACAGCAGCTCAGCGCTGCTGACCAACATCATCGATGGATCTGGCGCCAGTTTTGCTGACTGGTCCGCCACCGAAGGCGAAATCACACCGCCTTCGCGCCGGAGAAAACAAACCTCCGGCACCACTCGGTTCACCTCGCGGCATGTGCCGCGTCCCGAACTTCCCATTCGCAGCGTCGTCACGGCGCCTGTGCGGCGCGGCTATGTTCGCGCGCCGCCCGAACAAGGAGGCGCATCTTCATGATTCAACGTCCTGCCAGACTGATCGGCAGTCTCGTAGCCATCGGTGTTGTCGTCGCGTTGCTGTGCCGCGCGATCGACCCCGGCGCACTGCATCAGTACGCGCCCGATCTCGTCTACTACACGAAGCGGCACCTGTTGCTCGTCGGCTATTCCATGGCGCTCGCGCTGCTGGTCGGCGTCTCCGCCGGCGTGTTGCTGAGCCGCCCATCGTTGGCGCGTCACGCCGAACGTTTCATGCAGATCTTCAACATCGGCAACACGATCCCCTCGCTGGCCGTGCTGGCGATTGCGCTCGGCATTTTCGGCATCGGCGATATTCCGGCGCTCGTGGCGCTGTTTCTCGCGTCGTTGCTGCCCATCACACGCAATGCCTATGAAGGCATGAAGAACGTCTCGCCCGCTTTGCGCGAGGCTGCGCGCGGCCTCGGCATGACGGGCTGGCAATCGTTGTTGCGCGTGGAGTTGCCTAACGCCATGCCGATCATCATCGGCGGCGTGCGCACGGCGCTGGCGATCAATGTGGGCAGCGCGCCGCTCGCCTATCTGATCGGCGCGGACAGTCTCGGCACGCTGATCTTTCCCGGCATCTATCTGAACAACCAGCAGCAGCTTTTGCTTGGCGCAGCGGCTACCGCGATTCTCGCGCTGGTTCTGGACGGCATCGTCTCGACCGGCAGCCGCTACCTGCTCGCGCGACGCGGGGTGACGGCATGACGAATCTGTTCAAACGCAGCCGCTGGATCGCCGCGGGCGCATTGCTCTTCGCGAGTATTCAGGCGAGCGCGGCGACGCTCGTACTCGGTGGAAAAAATTTCACCGAGCAGTACGTGCTTACCGAGATCACGTCGCAATACCTGCGCGCGAAGGGCTATACGATCGATGCCCGCACCGGCCTCGGCAGTACGCTGTTGCGTAGCGCGCAGGAGAACGGCCAGGTCGACATCACGTGGGAATACACCGGCACCGCCGCGATCGTCTACAACAAGATCACCGAAAAGCTCGATCCGAAGACGATGTACGAGCGCGTAAAAGCGCTCGATGCGAAACGCGGCCTGGTGTGGCTCGACTGCTCGCCGCTGAACAACACGTACGCGCTCGGTCTGCCGGAGCAAGTCGCGCAGCAAACGGGCATTCGCACGATTTCGCAACTCGCGGCGAAGATGGCAGCGGAGCCGAACAAGAAGCACGTGTTCGCGATGGATGCGGAGTTCGCCAATCGCCCGGACGGCCTGAAACCGCTCGAAGCCGCCTACGGCATGCAGTTCAGCCGCGCGGAAACGCGTCAGATGGATCCGGGCCTCGTCTATACCGCGTTGCATAACAATCAGGTGCCGATCGGACTGATCTACACGACGGACGGCCGCGTGAAAGGCTTCAACATCATGCCGCTCGAAGACGACCGCCACTATTTCCCCGCGTACAACGCCACACCGGTGGTGCGCAAGACGACGCTCGACCAGAACCCGCAACTCGTGCCGCAATTGAACGCGCTCTCCGACGCGCTCAACAACGACACGATGCTGGAGATGAACAAGCAGGTGGACATCGACGGCAAGCCGGTGCGCGAAGTCGCGACGGAATTTCTGCGCACGCACAAGCTGCCCTGAGCGGAGATCTTTTTTATGACTGTATTCGACTATCTATCGGCCAACTGGCCTGAGTTGCTGCAACTCACCGCGCAACACGTGTGGCTGGTGGGGATTGCGGTGGGCTGCGCGATTGTCGTCGGCGTACCTTTGGGCATCCTGATCAATCGGCACGAGTGGCTCGCGGCGCCGCTGCTGAGCGTTGCCACGGTGGTGCTGACCTTGCCTTCCATCGCGCTGTTCGGCTTGATGATTCCGGTGTTCTCGCGCTTCGGCCAGGGCATCGGCGCGGTGCCTGCGATCACCGCGGTGTTCCTCTACTCGCTGCTGCCGATCATGCGCAACACCTACCTCGCGCTGCGCAACGTCGACGCCGGCATCAAGGAAGCGGGCATCGGCATCGGTATGACGGTGTGGCAACGGCTGCGCCTCGTCGATCTGCCGCTCGCCGTGCCGGTGATTCTCGGCGGCGTGCGCACGGCGGTGGTGATGAACATCGGCGTGATGACGATTGCCGCGGTGATCGGCGCGGGCGGTCTCGGCACGCTGATCATCCGTGCGATCGGCCAGAGCAACATGATGAAACTGTTGGTGGGCGCCGTGCTCGTGAGCGCGCTCGCGATCGTCGCCGACCTGCTGCTGCAAGCGCTGCAACGCTTGCTGACCCCGAAGGGAGTACAAAAGACATGATCGAACTCGACAAACTGACCAAGACGTTTACGCAGAAGGACGGCCAGCAGGTGAAGGCGGTCGACTCGGTGAGCCTGACTGTCGGCGAAGGCGAAATCTGCGTGTTTCTCGGCCCGTCGGGCTGCGGCAAGACCACCACGCTGAAAATGATCAACCGTCTGATCGCGCCGACTTCAGGCCGAGTGCTGATCAACGGCGAGGACACCTCGGGTCTGAACGAAGTCGAATTGCGCCGCCACATCGGCTACGTGATCCAGCAGATCGGGTTGTTCCCCAACATGACGATCGAGGAGAACATCACGGTCGTGCCGCGCCTGCTCGGCTGGGACAAGAAACGTTGCCGCGAACGCGCCACGGAGTTGATGGCGATGGTCGCGCTCGACCCGAAGCAGTATCTGAAGCGCTATCCGCGTGAACTGTCGGGTGGCCAGCAGCAGCGCATCGGCGTGATTCGCGCGTTGGCCGCCGATCCGCCGGTGCTGCTGATGGACGAGCCATTCGGCGCGGTCGACCCGATCAATCGCGAGTCGATTCAGGACGAGTTCTTCCAGATGCAGCGCCAGTTGAACAAGACCGTGATCATGGTGAGCCACGACATCGACGAGGCGATCAAACTCGGCGATCGTGTGGCCGTGTTCCGTCGTGGTCAACTGGTGCAATACGATCATCCGGATACGTTGCTGGCGCATCCGCGCGATGAGTTCGTCGGCGCGTTCGTCGGTCAGGACAGCACGTTGAAGCGCCTCTTGCTGGTGAAGGCCGGCGACGCCGCCACCCAGCCGGAAACCGCGCATGCCGACATGCCGGTCGCGCGCGCCTTCCAGATGATGGACGACAGCGACAGCCGCTATCTGACCATCGTCGACGACAAGCAGCAGGCGCTCGGTTATGTGACGCGCCGCGCAGCGCGTGCGGCCCAGGGCGTGTGTGGCGACCATCTGTCCGCGTTCAAGGCGACGGTTAGCGCGGACGAGCATCTGCGCATCGTGCTGTCGAAGATGTACCAGTTCAATTCGTCCTGGATGCCGGTGCTGGATGGCGACGGCCGTTACGTCGGCGAGGTCACGCAGGATTCGATTGCGGACTATCTGAGCTCGGGCCGCTCGCGTCGGCAGACGGGGCAGCCGGCCATCGTATCGCCTGCTGTTGCCGCGGCGGAAGCGGCGGCCGTGCAGGCTGCGACT
This sequence comes from Paraburkholderia sp. BL18I3N2, assembly GCF_003001875.1. NCBI lineage: Bacteria > Pseudomonadati > Pseudomonadota > Betaproteobacteria > Burkholderiales > Burkholderiaceae > Paraburkholderia > Paraburkholderia sp. BL18I3N2. The sequence goes on along the minus strand of NZ_PVNC01000001.1, from coordinate 91,942 downwards.
GCTGATCACGCGTGAAATTCGCCGTATTCGTGCGCAAGCTTATGCGCTTCGAATGGTTTGGGTAATTCAACATTTAAAGAGATTTTTTTATCAATACATTTCCGATTTTTCTATGCGAGGATAAAGCGTCAAATTTTACGCATGCGCGATTGCTTATCGATCCGCATGCGCGCGAACACGCGCCGGACATGTCAACTGGACGCGCTTCGTGCCTCGCAAGGAAATACCGTCGTGACATTGTTCTCTCGCCTGGGTGTGGCCGCTGTTATCTTTAACAGCCTTATTCCATTGAATGCGTCAGCGCAATCGCAACTCAATTACACCACTTCATGGATCGGCAATAGCTTTGGCTTCGGCGACGGCAAATGGATGCAGCAGGATATTCAGGCCATCAGCGTCGGCGCCGATGGCACCGTGTACACCAACGCGCCTTGGGACGAAAGCGGCAGTGAAATCGCCGCTTATCGCGCGGGCGACAAGATTGCCGTAGCCGGCTCGACACATGGCTGGGGCGCGGCCGGTGGCGACGCGGTCGCGGTGAATCACACGTATCTGTATGCGGCGATGTCGATCGGTAACGAAAGCAACGCCCTGGTGGGCGCGGACTTTCCCGCAGCCAACCTGACCTGGTACGGCGTCACGCGCCGCACGCTCGCCAATCTGGCGACCGGCGCGCCGTTCAGCGGTGGCATCGGCAATAGCGCCAATGCAACGAAGAACAGCTTTCTGCCGCTCGAGACGGTAACGACCGGCAACGACGCGAGCATTCGCGGCATGGCCGCCACCGACAGCGAACTCTACGTGGCGGATACCTACGCGAACCGGATCGTCGTGTTCGACGCGAATTCGATGCAGCGTTTGCGCTCGTGGAACGTGACGTCGCCGGGACGCATTGCGGTAGATACCGATTCGACGCTGTGGGTGATCAGCGGTATCTCGTCCGGAAGCCTAACTATTCAGCACTACGACGCGAATGGCACCGCGCTCGCCGGCACATTGACACTGCCCGTGGGCGCCGTGCCGGCCGACATCGCGGTCACGCCGGCGGGGCAAATCCTCGTTGCGGACAATGGCCCGTCGCAGCAGATTCTCGTCTTCAACAAAGACGGCAGCGGTCAACCGCAGGCGGCCGCGCCGATCGGCACGCGCAACGGCATCTTTCACGCGGTCAAAGGCGTGCCGGGCAATTGGCGCTTCAACGGCATGACGGGCATTGGCGTCGATCCCGCGGGCAATCTGTACGTCGCGCAGAACGGCGAAGGGCCGCGGCCGATCGGATCGGCATCGGTCGGACAAGGCGCGGTGCTCGAAAGCTACGTGTACAGTTCGCACGCCTTCAATTGGCGCCTGTATGGACTGACGTTCCTCGATAGCGCCGCGTTCGATCCCGCCACGGCCAATTCCGTCTACACCGGCTCGAAGCGCTTCGCGCTCGACTATAACCAGCCGGTTGGCCACGAATGGTCGTATGCGGGCTTCACGCTCGACCGTTTCGACTATCCGGACGACCCCGCGTTTCATCAGCCGCGCGGCGTGCGCGGCGAGCCGATGGTGCGTCGAATCAACGGCCGGCGATTTCTCTATACGCTGGATCCGGGCGCGCATTATCTGAACGTCTATCGCTTCGACGCCGCCCACGGTGAAATGGCGATTCCATCCGGCCTGCTCGCGCAGAATCCGCTGCCGGGCACATGGCCCGCCGCGCAGCCCACGTACGGCGAATGGCTGTGGCGCGACAGCAATGGCAACGGCAGTGTCGACGCCAGCGAGATCAGCAGCAATCCGTCGACCGGAAGCACGGTCGGCAACGGCTTCTGGTGGGTCGACACGCCAGGCAATATCTGGCTCGCCACGCCGTTGAGCGGCATCCGAGAAATGCCGTTGCAGGGTCTCGATTCCGCCGGCAATCCGATCTACACGTACGCTAGTTCAAAGATGTTCCCGATGCCGCAACCGTTCACGCGGATTGCGCGGATCGTCTACATCGCGGCGACCGACACGATGTATATCTCCGGCTTCACCAGCGCGATTCCATGGGATGCGACGCATTGGAAAGAGGCGGGCCCGGTGCTCGCGCGTTATGACAACTGGAGCTCCGGCACGCCGACGCAGCAGTACACCATCTCACTGCCTTGGAACACGCAAAGCAATCCGCAAACGACGACTGTCGGCGTCGCGGTGGCCGGCAATTACATCTTCGTAGCGGAGTTGTACACGCAGAGGGTGGATGTGTACGACGCGCGCACCGGCCAGGTGGTCGGCTACATGACGCCGGGCGCGAGCGTCGGCAATACGAGTGGCTGGGTGGACGTGTATCTCGGCATCAGCGCGGTGCAACGCGACAACGGCGAGTATGTCGTGCTGCTCGAGGACGACGCCCGCGCAAAAATTCTGATGTATCGATGGACGCCTTGACGCCGGTCGCATGCGTGCAGATCACGAATAGACGGCAACGCACGATCGGTATATAACAACGTGAAAGGATGACTTGTTCACCGCTGCATCAACCGGAGCGAAGTTTCATCATGACGCAAGACGTAACGCCTAAGCCACCCACGGGCGACCGGCCCGATCTGGAAAACCTCGACGCAGCGCTCAGTCACGTGGATCAGCAGGTTTCGTCGGGCAGCATTGCATCCGGCGCCGCGAAGGGCATTCTGTATAGCCTGATCGAAACGCTCGGCACGTTCGTCGGCGATCCCGATTTGCCGGAGCATGCACGTTCAGGTTACGAAGGTCTGCTGGAAGCCGCTCGCGAGCTGCGCGCGAAGCTGGATCACTAAAGGCGACAGCGCGTTGCCGGTGGGCGGCGCGGTTCACATCGGCATGCATGCCGATGTCGACTGGCCGTTGCGCCGGTTGGTGACGGCGTTACGCGGTTGCGATTCGTCATCGTAATTGGCCGCTGCATTTCGGCGCCGCCGCTGTCTATGATAAAAAGGCGCACTTTCTCTCGAACACTGCGCCTTTTTTATGTTCTCTGCGTCTGCCATCGCGCTGCTGGCCGTCGGCATTATCGTCGTGCTGATTACGCCCGGCCCCACCAATACGCTGCTTGCTGCGGCCGGCTTGCGCCAGGGCGTGCGGCGTTCGCTGCCGTTGATCGCCGCCGAACTGGGCGGCTATCTGGTCTCGATCTCGGTGTGGGGGCATTTTCTCGTCCAGGCGGCGCATGCGCTGCCGTGGTTGCCCTCGCTGTTACGCGTGGCGGCCGGCCTGTACATCGCCTATCTCGCTGTCGATATGTGGCGCGCGGCAGTCGCCTTGCCCGACTCGGCGCAGCGGGCGAGTGGCATGCGCACGTTGTTCGTGGCGACGCTGCTCAATCCGAAGGGCTTGCTGTTCGCCGGCACGATTTTTCCGGCTATCGCTTTTGCGCACCTGCCGGCCTACGCCTTCTCGATGCTGATATTCGCATGCCTGCTGGTGCCGATTGCGCTCGCATGGATCGCGTTCGGCGCGGCGCTCGGCAGCGGCAAGCTCGGCTGGCTCGATCCGGTGAAGATGCAGCGCGGCGCTTCGATCGTGCTCGGTGTGTTTTCCCTGTCGCTAGCATGGGCGGCGCTGCATTGAGTGCGACGTTGATACGGCGCTCAGGCAGCCACGCTGTCGCCCAAGGTGTCACCGACGGTTAACGCGTCGAGCCATTCCGGCGGCGCGGATGTGATTTCCAGTTGCGGCGTGCCATGCCAATCCGCGCAGCGCTGCAACGCGCGTCGCAGATCGCCGACGAGACGCGCGCTCAGACGCACGCCCGGTTCGATGTGCAGCGACTTCAGTTCGAACACGCCGTGAGTCCGGTGCGCTTTCGCATCCACGCGGCCGACCAGACGGCCGCGACTCAGCAGCGGCAAGACGAAGTAACCGTATTTGCGCTTTGGCGCGGGCGTGTAGCATTCGATCGCGTAGTCGAAGTCGAACAGCGCCGCCGCGCGCTTGCGGTCCCACACCACCGGATCGAACGGCGACAACACCGTCGTAACCGTCGAGGTGAGTTTGCCGCTCGCGGCATCGTCGAGTAGCGCGGCGAAGTCTTGATGCACGTACGTGTCCTGCTTCCACCCTTCCACGCGCACTGGAATCAGCTCGCCCTGGTCGGCGAGCGCATGCAGTTCGTCGCGATACGGGCGACGCGGCATCCGGTAGTAATCGGCGACCCAATCGGCGCGCGCGATGCCGAGTGCGCGGCAGGTGCGGCGTAACACGGCGCCGGTCACGGTGTGCGCGGGCGGCAGGTCGCGCGCGTCGTCCCAGGCCGGCAGCACGCGTTCGGTCAGATCGTAGACGCGGTGAAAATTGCGCCGCTCGGCCACCATCAATTGCCCGATCGCGAACAGCACTTCCAGATGGCGTTTCTCCGGCTTCCAGTCCCACCAGCCGTTGCCCGTGCCCGCCTCGCGGGCAAAATCCGCGGAGCGCACCGGACCCGTCGCGCGAATGTGCGCGAGCAGTTTGTCAATTTCCTTGCGATGTTTCTTGTGCCACTCGGCCGCGTATTTCCAGCCCATGCCGCTTGGATCGAGCATGCGATGGCGCAGCAGGCCGTAGTCTTCGATCGGCACGAAACAGGCTTCATGCGACCAGTATTCGAACAGCTTGCCTTCGGCGAGATGTTCGTCGAGCCATTGCGGCGGATAAGCGCCCAGCCGGCTGAACAAGACGAGATAGGGACTGCGCGCGACGACGTGGATCGTGTCGATCTGCAATTGCGCCATGCGGCGAATCGAATCGAGCACGTCGGCCTTGACGGCTTTGCGGCGCGGCGGCGTCAGCAAACCTTGCGCGGCCAGATGCAGGGTGCGGGCGGCGGAAAGCGAAAGAGTCTTCACGCGGGCGTCGATCAGTGAGTGACTGCGAAGGGGGCCGGCACGAAGCCCGGCCTGGATCAGCAGCCGCTACTGTAGCGTGAAGCGCTCGAACTTGCCTTTACCAGTCGCGTCCGTGATGCCGATCCCAGCCGCGATGACGGCCATGATCGTGATGCCAGTGACGGCCACCGCGATAGTAGTCGTCCCGGTAGCCGTAACCGTAGACCGGTTGGGGTGCGTAGATGACCGGCGGCGGCGCATAGACGGGCGGCGCTGCGTACACCGGACCAGGCGTGTTGACAAACACGCCGACGTCTACCCGTGCCGAGGCGGCAGTCGATGCGCAGGCGGCGGCAAGGCCGAAGGCGGCAAAAACGATCGCGCGTTTGAACATGCTTGTCTCCTGTCGAATGGCTGACGACAATATTACGAGACAGAAAGGCAAGCAGGTGCAACCAGTTGATGGCGTGTGTAACAGCAGGTTACCCGCCGGCGGCTGCGAGGCCGGTGGGCTTCAGACCGTCCAGAGATTCAGGCGCCCAGCGCGACCGCTTCTCCCGCCGACACCGCCAGCAATTCATGAATCTGCGCGACCACGGCGGCGCCTTCACCGACGGCCGCCGCCACGCGTTTGGTCGAGCCGGCGCGTGCGTCGCCGATCGCGTACACGCCCTCGACCGTGGTCGCGAGATCGCAGACGGAGGCGCCGTCGGCGTTCACGCCGGTGAGCACGAAGCCTTTCTCGTCGAGCTTGACGCCGCAGGTGCGCAGCCAGTCGGTATTCGGGTCCGCACCGGTGAAAAGGAACAGATGGCGGGTGTCGAAATGATCGGTGCCGTCGGGCAACGGTTTTTTCAGCGTAACCGACGACAAACCGCTGTCGTCGGAATCCAGCCGGCCGATCTCCGAATTCGGATGCACGAAGACATTCGGCAGCGAGCGGATCCGATCGATCAGATAGCGCGACATGGTGGCTTCGAAGCCGCTGCGCCGGATCAGCACGTGGACCTTGGCCGCGTGCGTCGCCAGATAGACGATCGCCTGGCCGGCCGAGTTGCCGCCGCCCACCAGCACGACTTCCTGACGCTTGCACAGCTTGGCTTCGACCGGCGACGCCCAGTAATACACGCCGCGCCCTTCGAAACGATCGAGCCCTTCGAGCGCCGGACGCCGATAGACCGCGCCGCTCGCGATCACAATCGCGCGCGCCGTGATATGTCCGCCGCACTTCAGTTCCAGCCGATGCGGCCGGTCGGCGCAATGCAGCGCCTTCACGTTGACCGGAATCGCGACGTGCGCGCCGAATTTCTGCGCCTGCACGAACGCGCGGCCTGCCAGCGCCTGGCCGGAGATGCCGGTTGGAAAACCGAGGTAGTTTTCGATCCGCGAGCTCGCGCCAGCCTGGCCGCCCGGCGCGCGGCTGTCGAGCACGATCACCGACAAGCCTTCGGAGGCCGCGTACACCGCGGTGGCGAGCCCAGCCGGTCCGGCGCCGACGATCGCGACGTCGTACACATGTGCATCGTCGAGATCGGGCAGCAAGCCCAGGCACGTGGCGAGTTCCGGCATGCTCGGATGACGCAGCACCGAGCCGTCCGGACAGATCACCAGTGGCATGTCTTCTTTCTGCGCGGCGAATTGCTCGATCAGACGCAACGCATCTTCATCGCGTTCGTCGATCACGGAATGCGGATGGCCGTTGCGCGACAGGAAGCCTTGCAGCATGACGAGCCGCGCGTCGCTGCTGTTGCCGATCAGGATCGGGCCACCCGCGCCCTTTTCGATCAGCGACACGCGCCGCAAGATCAGCGCGCGCATGATGCGCTCGCCGAGTTCCGCTTCGGCGACGATCAGCGCGCGCAGCCGCTCCGGCGGAATCAGCAGCGCTTCCACCGAACCGATCGCCATGCCGTTGACCAGCGCGGGCCGTCCCGACAGTTGACCGACTTCGGCAAGGAAATGCCCGGCGCCATGTTCGTTGATCAGCACTTCGCGTCCGATGCCGTCGCGCTGATACACCTTCACGCGTCCTTCGAGCACCACGAACATGCCGGGACCGGTGAGGCCGGTTTCGAAGAGCAGTTCACCGGACTTCCAGTGGCCGATCTCGCCGAACTTGCGCAGACGGCCGATTTCGGCACACGTGAGGGCGGGGAACATCTGATGCATGCGCGTCGAGAGCGACGAAAACGGCGCGTCCGGGACGACGTCTGGTTGTGGCACGTCTGCTTGTGGCACTTCCGGTTGCTGCACTTCAGGTTCTTGAGTCGAAAGCATTGAACCGCTCCTTCGGTGTTCATTGATGGATCGAACGAGAGGCGAAGCGGCGCGGCGCCCGAAGGCGCGAATCACGATGCGCTGCTTGCGCTACACGGCTTTCGGCGCGACGTCGTCGACCGCCACTTCGGGCGGCGGCATGTTGGGCAGCGATTCCACCGGCTTGCCCGAGTCGCGCCAGGCTTCCATGCCACCGCGCAGCGGCAGCACGTCGGAAAAGCCGGCTTCGTTCAATTGCTTGGCCATCCATGCCGCGGAAATCTCATTCGGGCAGGAACAGTAGATCACCAACTTCTGATCGCGCGGATAGGTCGCGACGATCTCGTCGAGCTGCCGCTCGTCGGCGAATTGCGAGCCCGGAATTACAAAGGGATCGAGTTTGCGCTTCTCGTTCGAACGGATGTCGAACAGCACCGGTGTATTGCCGGCCTTCACGAGCGATGCCAGTTCGTCGACTTCGATTCGCGCGGACGCGAGATTGGCCATCGCCTGACGCCGGCGTATCCAGCGATATGCGCCGTACGCCAGCAACAGAGCCGCCGCGACGAGCGCTGCCGTACGACCGAGGCGCCCGGCGAGGGCGAACAGCATGTCGATCTGCTTGGCGAACAACGCGCCGATGATGAGGCCGGTGCCGGACCACAACGCGGCGCCGATGCTGTCGTAAGTGAGGAACGTGCGGTAGCGCGTGCCCATGGCGCCCGCCATAGGGATCGAAACGATCGACAGTCCCGGCACGAACTTGGCCACGGCCAGCACGCGCACGCCCCAGCGGCCGAAAAAGCGTTCGGTCTTTTTCACGCAGGTGTCACGCGAGAGCGACAGCCGGCAAATCGTCTTCAGCGTATTGCCGCCGTACATACGGCCGGCGAAATACCACGCGCTGTCGCCGATCAGCGTGGCGAATATCGACAGGATGAGCACCGGCGCCAACTGCGTGCCCACGGATCCGGGATGCATGGCGGCCATCGCCCCGAACAGCACGAGCGACGGCATTGCCGGAACCGGCAGCCCGATCGAGGCGGCGAGCACGTTCACGAACACGAGCGCCGGCCCATATTGCTCGACGAGATCATGTAGCATCGGCTTACATCCGCGGCCCTTTCGGGCGCGGCGCAGGTAGGAAATGCAAAGGAGAATGCAAGGATTATGGACGCATTTTCAAGACGTGCAAACGCCCCGAAAAGTAGCCCTTTACTTGGGTATGGAAAGCGCTAATTCAAGTGCGCTGAGCCACCTGAAAGACGCATTAGCACCGCGACCTGAACAAACCGAAATAGGTGCGAACGTCGCGCGATATGCGGGAGCGGAAATAATGCCCGATTGACGTCCGCAGACGCCAGCTCAGCAAGCAATTAGAAAACGGTGGTGCTAAAGCGTCACGCGGCATTCGCACCAGAGATGCAATGCCGCGTGACGGATTTCATTGACGATGATTGTGCTGTTCGCCCGGCAATTCGGCGCCGTGTGCGCGAATTGCCGCAATCAGTTCGGCCGGCGTGATTTCATAGCGCACTTCGCGGTGTATGCCTGGCTTGCGCTCATCGACTTCGATCAAAAGAATGCCTTTGCCGTCTTCTGTCGATTCGAGGCGCAGCGAGCGAAGTTCGCGCGCCGTTGCGTCGTCGTATTCGGTGAGCAGGGCCATTGACCCGGAAGACCCGGTAGTGCGCATCGAAGTTGTCCTCGTTCCGTTGTTGATTGAACCATTGTACGGGCAGGATCGGGCGGCGTCTGTCGCGCCGCGGTCACGTTTGCGCCGTTCACCTGCCTGCGTGGCTTGCGCCGCCAAGCGCGTTGACTGGCGCGGCCCGCCGGGCAGCGCCTATCGTGACGTCCCGTCGTGACAACCAGTTTAACGCGACTCCAGGTCACGACGGATGCATTTTTCGTGCCCCGTGCCGGTGCGATCCTTCTCCATGAATGTCACGCAGTTGACGCGCGCTCCGGTTAGGGGAATTGAGCGGGGCGCGGCGTGGTCCGCTGCTCGCGCATCGCGTCCAGATCGCCGAGTTCGGAAACGCGCAGCGGTGCGTCGGCGGCGAGGAAAAACTCGTCGAGTTGCGGCGGGGCGGCGTCTGTGCCGCTCAGCATCGCGTGAACTTGCCCGCGATGATGAATCTGATGGACGAAAACATGCGGCAGTACGTTGCCGATCTGCTCCCGTTGCACCCCGACCGACGGTCCACGGTCGATCTGGACTTCGCGTGGCAGATCGTCGTCAGTCAGCGATTCGCAGAAGGCGAGCAGTTGTTGATCGCTCCGCGCTTGTGCATCCCACAGGTCGGCTGCGCGCGGATAGGGCAGTTCGTTATCGAAAATGGTGAGACCTGCGCCGCCGTCGATCAGCGCGTCGAAGTAGTAACGGTCCACCAGCAGGATGTGATTCAACGTGAGCTGCAACGACGGGAAGAAGCTCACCCTGTGTTCGGCGAACGCTTCGTCGGTCAATGTGAGGCAAGCGCGGTAGAGGCGCAGGTTCGACCAGGCGTTGTTGCGCGCCATGGCGGCGAGGTGCGAAGACAGCGGATTGACGCGTGGCGGGTCGGAAGGGATCACGTCGGCCTCCGGGTGGCGGGGAATCGGCATGAGAGTACGCGCTTGCGCGTCTTAGTGGCGGTGCGTGTGGCGCGAGAATGGGAGCGCTGCCTGTGTAGCGTAGCACCGCATCGCATCGCGCGAGGCAAACGTCTTGCGGCGAGTTTGCGCGGATGTGCTCCTGTATTTCCTCACAGTTCACCTGATCTGCTGCACTGGCAGCGGCACATGAGCGAAGGCGCAACCTCAACAATCCTCAACTGCGTCAACACCAGCACACCAGCGTCAGCCCCAAAAAAATAGGCCCGTCCACGGAGGGGGCGGGCCGCTAAACGCCGTTGTTACTCGGGTCAGCCTGCCCTTGCAAACAACTGGGCGCTGACGGAGCCATCGTGCTGCGTCAATACTGGACTGTCGAGGTGGGAGTAACGCCGATCTATCAGAACAATGCGGCTTCTTCCTGCTCGACATCATCGGCGATGACTGGCGCGCGGTGTCGTTTGACCTCAGGCGCAGGCATTGGCGCTGCATCCAAGGTGAACGTTTCACGCTTCGCGCCCGCAACGCGTTGCGCCGGCGCTGTGTCGGCGACGGTGAATAGCCGCACGACTTCATCCAGCACGTCCGCCTGTTCCGCCAGGCGCTGCGCAGTGGCCGCCGCCTGCTCGACGAGCGCGGCGTTCTGCTGCGTGGCGCCGTCCAGATGCGAGACCGCCTGATTGACCTGGCGAATCCCTTCGGCCTGTTCGCTGCTCGCGTTCGCCACGTCGACGATGATCGACGACACGCGGCCCACCGCCTCATCGATCACGCGCATTTGCGATGTTGTCCGCGCAACCAGTTCGGTGCCGGCCGCGACTTCGGATGCGCTTGCTTCGACCACGGACTTGATTTCCTTCGACGACGCCGCGCAGCGTTGCGCCAGCATGCGCACTTCGCCCGCGACGACGGCGAACGAACGGCCTGCTTCGCCCGCCCGCGCCGCTTCGACCGCGGCGTTCAACGCGAGGATATTGGTCTGAAACGCGATGCCGTCGATCACACCGGTGATGTCGGCGATACGCCGCGATGCCGCGGTAATACCCGCCATGGTTTGCTCGACCTGGCCGGCAATCTTGCCGCCGACCGCGGCCGCCGCCTGGGCGTCTCTCGCCAGATCGAGCGCGCGCACGGTGGCATCGGCGTTGGCTTGGACCGTCGTGGTCAGTTCTTCCATGGTCGCGGCAGTTTCTTCGAGCGACGCCGCCTGCAATTCCGTGCGTCTCGCGAGATCGACATTGCCGCTGGATATCTCGCGCGCGTTGTCCAGCATGCCCGTGATCTGGGCGCGCACGTCGTAGACGATCGCCGCGAGATTCGCCTTCAACTGATTCAGCGCCTGCAGCACGTCGCCGAGGTCGTCGTGGCGCGCGATCTGGAGATCGGCGGTGAGATCGCCGGCGGCGAGACGCGTGGCGAATCCCGACATGTCGCGGATCGGCGCGGCAAGTTGCCGCGTCAGCATCCGCCACGAGGCGATGCTGACCGCCGTGGCGACGCCGAACCCGATCCAGAACGGCGCGGGCGGCGCGCCTTGCCATGCGGCGAGGCCCGTCAGCAGCAGCGCCAGTGGCGTGATCGCGTAGCCGAGCGCCGCGCGCGTAGCGACCGGCAGACGCATCAGCGCCTGCAGACGCCCCAGCACGCCGGTGCGCACCACCACCCCGCGGCGCAACTGCACGCCGCGGGACTCGCCGCTGCGCATGCGTGCGTAGAGCGCTTCGGCGGCGCGCACCGCAGCGCGTTCCGGCTTCACGCGCACGCTCAAATAGCCGACGACCGCGCCTTTCTCGACCACCGGCGTGACATTGGCGCGCACCCAGTAGTGATCGCCGTTCTTGCGGCGGTTCTTCACGAGCGCAGTCCAGGGACGGGCATCGCGGATCGTCGCCCACATGTCGGCAAAGGCTTCGCGCGGCATGTCCGGATGACGGATCAGGTTGTGCGGCTGACCGATCAGTTCGTCGCGCGTAAAGCCCGAGACCGCGATGAAGGCCGGATTGCAGTACTGGATGCGGCCGGTGAGATCGGTCGCCGAAACAAGCATGTGTGACGACGGGAATTCGTACTCGTGCCCGGTGACAGGCTGGTTGTTGCGCATGGCTTTCCTTGCTGTTCTAGCCGGCGCGTAGGCGCGGCGCTTACATGTTTGCAAGGAATAACGGCAATTGACCCCTTCGCCTTGAGGGTTTCCCAGTAAACCACTCAGGTTTAGGCAGGCCGAAGCCGTTATTACAGGGTTGTTTGACGCGTCGTGGATGGCCGCGTGAAAGAGTGCCGGATGCGTCGCGCGATACCTTCAAAAGGACTACACTGCGCCGGTACAAGGACTGCGGACGCAGCCAGTCCCCGGTTCCGCAGCGCTCTGCCTGCGCGAATTTGCCACCCACGCGCCACACTCGCGAGCTGATGCAGAAAATCCTCGACCGTACTCAAGAGTCGTTAGCGCAGGCTTTCGCCACGCTCGCACAGAGCGCGAAGCGCCAACGGCGGCTCTACCTGGTGACGATCGGTTCGCTAATGCTGATCGTGCTGATCTTCTCGCTGGTGCTGATAGTCGTCGCCGGGCTCAAGGAGCTCGACTATCGCCGGGCCCTCGCGTCGCAGAACGCCACCGACATCTCTCTGCTCATCCACCAGGAGGAGTCGTTTCTGCGTCGCGCCGCGTTGACGCTCGATTACTACTACGGCCCATCCGGCGGGCGCAACGCGCCGGATGCCGTACAGCAAGCGATCCTGAAGACGGGCGTAGCGCTCGGCAAGACAGACGGTGCGGACGCGAATTTCGACATTGTGGTCGGTGAAGTCACGCGCCACACGTGGGGCTCGCAATTGGGCGAAAAACTCGGGCGCCTCTACGAAGCGGCGCAATCGACGCTCGTGACCCAGCAGGCTTTTGAAATCCGGCAACGCGCAACCCTGATCGGGCTGAACGAAGACTATGCAGCGATTCTGCCTTCGCTGACTCATCCGCTCGCGGGCCAATCCAGCGCGCCCGATCAGGCCGCAACGCCTGCGCCGCAACCGGCAATCGCGAGCTTGCTGCGCGAGACGCTCGAGCGCCGGATCGAGGCGCAAACCGGCAGGCGCGTGCCGCGAAAAGGCGAACGTATCTGGCTCGGACCGTATCGTGATCCGCTGCAGAATCGCCCGGTGATTTCCGTGGTGGGCGCCTACTATGACGGCGACACACCGACCGTGCTGATCAGCACGAGCTTTCCGCTGGACGAGCTCGCATTGCATCTGGCGCCACCTGACAACGAGGGCGTGAATCTGCTGATGACGGTGGACCGCCGCATTGCCGTATCGTCGATGCCGCTCGACGCATCGGTCATCAACCTGGTGCAACAGGCAGTAGCCGCAACCCCAACCCAGATCTTTCACTACGGCCGCGAAGGCGTGATTTTTCACGAGCCATTGGCGTTGGGCTTCGGCCTTCTGGTCGGCTACGTACCCTGGGGCGCGCTGGCCGCCGCACTCGGCTGGCAATTGGCGGTGATAGGTTGCCTGACGGCGCTTATCCTGATGGCAATTGCGCTGATGGCCCGCTATTTCGGGCTGCGCTTGCTGCGCAATTCGTTTACGGAGACTTCACGCGCGCTGCAAAGCGAGATGCTCAACCACATTCTGGTTAGCGCGACGCCGGTCGGTTTGTGCATTGTTCGGCAGAGCGACTATTCGGTCCTGACGACCAACGCGCTTGCGATCGAGTTGCTCGGGATCGACGCCGATGGCAACCGGCTCCCGCCGCATATCGTCGGCGAATTTCTGGCTCAGGCGCCGGATCAGCCGTCGGCCATGTCATTTGCGCGGGTGGCTGCCTTCGTCGTGCCTGCGCGGCCGGCGCAGATGCCCGCTCAGTCTTTGCATCAATCGCCAACGGAGCAGCGAAACGAGGCGCAACTCTCGCCATCACCGGATCAGGAGGGCGGCGCTTCCTCACAGTTTTTGCAATTCATTTACGCGCCCGCGCGTTACGCCGGCGAGAACGTGCTGTTCTGCGCGATTCTCGACGTGACCGCGCAGACCATGCTCGAACAGCAATTGCGGCACGCACAGCAAACGTCCGAGGCGCTGATGCGTGCGCGGACGAATTTCTTCGCCGCGATGAGCCACGAAATCCGTACGCCGTTGAACGCGCTGCTCGGCAATCTCGAGCTGTTCGCCCGCACACCCGGCCTCGAGGCGCATTCGCAACGGCTCGCAACATTGGACCTTGCCGCAGGTGCGCTGCGCCGCGTCGTCAACGACATTCTCGACTTTTCGAAGATCGACGCGGGCGAGATGTTGCTGGTCAGGGAACCATTTCTTTTGATCGACGTTTTCGAAAACATCGCACTGTCCTACGCGCCGATGCACGGCGAGCGCTCGATCCGCTTCTATGCGCTCCTGTCTCCGACGCTCGATCAAACCCTGGTTGGCGATCGTATGCGTATCTCGCAGATCGTCAACAATCTGCTGAGCAATGCGTTCAAATTTACTTCGACCGGCAAGATCACATTGCGCGCCGAAGTGACGGACGATTCGCCGGATCGAGCGATGCTGACTTTCCGCGTCTCGGATTCGGGCGCCGGCATGAATGAGGAAACGCTCGCGCGGCTTTTCAAACCGTTCGCGCAAGGCGAGTTGGGTGCTTCGCGCGGTGTCGGCGGCACCGGACTCGGCCTGGCGATCTGCGCGCGCCTGTGCGAACTGATGGGCGGTCAGATCGCCGTGGAAAGTGTCCTAAGCGTGGGCAGCGCGTTCCGCATATCGATCCCACTCGCGAAGCCGCCCATTGATTCGCGCGCACCGGCAAAGGCCCGCGAGCAACGCGGGATGGTGCTCGTCCTGTCCATGGAACGCGAAGCTGGCGAGGTCATGGAGCAGTGGCTTCACCATGCGGGCTGGGCAGGACATCTGGTGACATTGCCGGACGCGGCGCAGGCCTGGTTACGTTTGAATCGCGCAGACGCGGTGGTCGTCTCGGGCGAATACGGTCTCGACGTGATTGCCGCGCTACGTGCTTTGCAGCCGGTCGGCGTCGTCTGGATCACCCGTGCGGGCCCGCTTCAACCCGAGGCGCGCGGCGACGGCGTGCTCGAGGTGACTGAGTTCAGCCGGACTGCGGTTCAATCGGCGATCGAACTGGCGCGCGAAACCAAGTCCACGACCGAGGTGCCGAAGGCCGCGCGGGCAGAGGCCGATTCGACAGGGATCCATCCCACGCTGCGAGGGCTGCCAGTCCTCGTCGCCGAAGACAATCCCTTGATCCAGAATCTGATTGCCGAACAGCTAGTCGAATTGGGATGCGTGCCGACCATCGCGCATGACGGCAAGCACGCGCTGAAGTTATTCGAGGAAAAGCCTTTCGAGGTGGTGCTGATCGACATCCACATGCCGGAGGTGGACGGTTACCAACTGCTGGCCGCGCTGCGCAAGTTGCAAGCGACTGTCCGGGTGCTCGCCTTCAGCGCCGTCGCCGAACATGAGGAAGCGCACAATTGGCGCGAGCGCGGTTTTAGCGGCTATGTCGCCAAGCCGGCGTCGTTGAGCGAGTTGCAAACGGCCTTGCTGGAGGCGGCGCCGCAGAGCGTAGCGCCTGCCGAGGAGATGTCGTTTGCTGCCGCCGCAGGAAGCGCGCTCAGCGCGGACGACAGGGCGCGCTACACGGCGATGCTCAAGGAGCACTTGCAAAAAGATCTGCCGAGACTGCTTGCGATCGTCGAAGAGGAAGACGTGCAGGCGTTGGCCGGCTGGGCGCATAGCGCGAGCGGCGCGTTCGTCGTCGTGCAGGAACCGCGGTTCGTCGAACAATGCCGACGGTTGCAACGGCTATGCAACGACAGCGAACGCTGGACCACCGAGATGGACGAACTGTCGATCTCGCTGCACGAAGCCTTATCCGATCACTACGGACTCGACGAGCAGTCGGCGCATTGATACGCCATGCGGCTTTGCGAGGTCAGCCAGGCCGTTTGGCGATGAAATCGATCTCGACCAGCGCGTCGCGCGCCAGTGCGGTGACGCCGATGCAGGTTCGCGCGGGCAGCGCGTCGGCGGGAAAGTACGCGCGGTAGATCTCGTTCATCGGCGCGTAATCGCGCTTGAACTCGGTCAGGAAGATGCGTGTCGCCACCACGTTTTGCAGACCGAGGCCCAGCCCTTGAAGCACCAGCACGAGATTGTCCATCACGCGCTTGGTCTGGGCGACCACGCCTTCCGGAAGCGGCGCGGTGTCGTCGGTCGGGGAGGTCGGCATCTGGCCGGTCAGGAAGACCCAGCCGTCGGTCTCGGCAGCATGCGAGAACGGGCCGACCGGCGTGGGTGCTGTGGGAATCATCCAGAAAGAAGGAACTGAACTCATGGCGGGTGTGCAGGGCAAGGTCGGTTGTCGGGATGACAAGGTAACCGATCAAAACTCAGGATGCCGGCGCGTTGCCGGCATCCTGCCCAACACCCGCTCACTCAGACCAGACCAGTCGCGTAATAGACCGCGATTACAAAGAACACCGCCATCGTCTTGATGACCGTGACCGCGAAGATGTCGCGATACGACTGCCGATGCGTCAAGCCCGTGACGGCCAGCAACGTGATCACCGCGCCGTTGTGCGGCAGCGTGTCCATGCCGCCGCTCGCCATGGCGACGACCCGGTGCAACACTTCCATCGGAATATGCGCCGCTTCCGCGCCCTTGATGAACGTGTCCGACATGGCCGCGAGCGCGATGCTCATGCCGCCCGACGCCGAACCGGTGATGCCCGCCAGCGAACTCACCGAAACGGCCGCATTGACGAGCGGATTGGGAATGCTCTTTAACGCGTTGCTGACCACCAGAAAGCCCGGCAACGCGGCAATCACACCACCAAAACCGTATTCCGACGCCGTGTTCAACGAAGCCAGCAGCGCGCCCGCCACCGCAGCCTTGGTGCCGATCGCGAAGCGCTCGCGCACGCGGTTGAACGCCGTCACGACAACCATGATGATGCCGAGGAGCAGCGCGCCTTCCACGGCCCAGATGGCGACCACGGCCTTGATCGTCGTCGTGACCGGTGCGTGAACGCCCGGCAGAATTTCCGGCGCAACGGTGTACGACGCGCCGTACCAGTTCGGAATCCAGCGGGTCAGCAGGAAGTTCGCGACGCCGACCAGAACCAGCGGCGCAACCGCCAGCAACGGGTGCGGCAGTTGCTTGGATTCCACGCGATCCGGCTCGTTGACGAGCTCCGTGCCGTAACCTTCGCCGGTCGCCATCGCCGAACGGCGGCGCCATTCCAGATAAGTCAGGCCGACCACGATGATGAACAGCGAGCCGATCACGCCGAGTGCGGGCGCAGCCCACGACGTCGTCTTGAAGAACGTGGTCGGGATGATGTTCTGGATCTGCGGCGTACCCGGCAGTGAATCCATCGTGAACGAGAACGCACCGAGTGCGATCGCGCCGGGCATCAGGCGCTTCGGAATATTGCTCTGGCGGTACAGCTCGGCGGCAAACGGATAGACCGCGAACACCACCACGAACAGCGAGACGCCGCCGTAGGTGAGCAGCGCGCACACGGCAACGATCACCGCATTGGCGCGCGAGCGGCCGATATAGCGGATCGCAGCGGCCACGATCGATTCCGAGAAGCCCGACAGTTCGATGACCTTACCGAACACGGCGCCCAGCAGGAACACCGGGAAATAGAGCTTCACGAAGCCGACCATTTTCTCCATGAAGATACCGGTGAAAACCGGCGCGACGGCGGCCGGGTCGGTCAGCAGAACGGCGCCGAGCGCGGCGATCGGCGCGAACAGGATGACGCTGTAGCCGCGATAAGCGGCAAACATCAGAAACGCCAGCGCGGCGAGGACGATGACAAAGGACATTGAGTCTCCAAAGCTTGGTTGTTCTACATGGTCGCCGTCTCGAAGATGCGGCGGCACGGCGCCCGCGAATGCAGGTTCCGTGCCACATACGCGGCAACGGCCAGCCGCCTGATTTCGCGGACCGAAGTTCAAAACGTGACCGGGCCGATTGTACCCAAACGTCTCTAAAACGGGACGCAAATTGGCTCAAGTTAGGCCAAACCAAGGTTAAACCCTTATGCCACAGGCTTGCTGGCGATCTCCTCGATGAGATAAGCTTGTCTACGAAACGAGACAAAGCATAATAAAACGATAGCCGGAGACAGCGACAGCATGATGAACGACTGGGCAGGCCTTCCTGCCACCTACGGCGACGTACTGCGCCGGGCGATGGATTCGCTCTTCCGCACATTCGAAAATTTCAGCGAAGGCACCTTTATCGTCGATGCCGACGCGCGCGTGGTCTGGATCAACAAGCGCTATGCGGCGCGCTTCGGTTTTGCGGACCCGGAGCAGGCCATCGGCCGCGATTGCGAAGCGGTGATCCCGAACAGCCTGATGCGCGAGGTCGTCAACACCGGCAAACCGATCCTGCTCGATATTCTGGAAACGGATCGCGAACCGCTCGTCGTCACGCGTTTGCCGCTGAAAGACGATGCGGGCGCCACGGTCGGCGCGGTTGGTTTCGCGCTGTTCGACGAACTGAAGGCGCTGACGCCGCTTTTTTCCCATTACTCACGCGTACAGGAAGAGTTGATCGCCACGCGCCGCTCGCTCGCCCAGGCGCGGCGCGCCAAATATACGTTCGGCAGTTTCGTCGGCACGAGCGCGGCCAGCCTCGAGGTGAAGCGTCAGGCGCGCCGCGCCGCGCAACTCGAATCGCCGGTGCTGCTGCTCGGCGAAACCGGCACCGGCAAGGAACTGCTCGCGCATGCCATTCACGGCGGCTCTGCGCGCGCGAATCAGCCGCTCGTGACGGTCAACGTCGCGGCGATTCCGGATACCTTGCTCGAAGTCGAATTCTTCGGCGCCGCGCCCGGCGCCTATACCGGAGCGGACCGCAAAGGGCGCGTCGGCAAGTTCGAGCTCGCGAACGGCGGCACACTGTTTCTTGACGAAATCGGCGATATGCCGCTGCCCTTGCAGGGCAAGCTGCTGCGCGTGTTGCAGGACAAGGAGTTCGAACCGCTCGGCTCGAACCGGATCGTGCGCGCCGATGTCCGGATCATCGCGGCGACGTCGGCCGATTTGCCCGCGCTGGTCGCGGCCGGGCGCTTTCGCGCGGACCTGTTCTACCGGTTGAACGTGCTGACGATCCATGCACCGCCGTTGCGCGAGCGAACCTCCGATATCGAGGCGCTCGCTTACGCCATGCTCGAGGATCTGTCGACGCAGGCGCGCGGTGCCAGTCACTTCGAATTGCAGGACGACGCGCTGCGGCTGCTGTGTTCATACAGCTGGCCGGGCAATGTACGCGAATTGCGCAACACGCTGGAGCGTGCCGTGATGCTGTCCGACAGCGAGCGGATCGATGCGCGGGCGCTGGCGCCGTTTATCGGCTCGGCGCCCGGCGGCGGTGCGCATCGTCCGAATGCGTCGTTGCCCGAGGCGCCTTCGACGACGCAACCGGCAAACGCGCAGGCTACTCCGCCTGAATCGGCCAAGTGGAGTGAGGCGATGGCGGCCTTCGAAAAGCGATTCCTCAGCGATGCTTTGCGCGCCAATGGCGGTCGGGTGATCGACACGGCAAACCAGATCGGCATGGGCCGCGCGACACTCTATAAGAAGATCGCGGCACACCGCATCGACGTGTGACAACGCTCCGCCACGGCGATTGACGCAGCGTAATTGACGCGTGGCACAATCGCGTGATCGAAAAACAAGACGTGAGCGGGGTTTCAAATGAAACGCAGTCTCTCCTTCTACGCGCGCCGGGCCTGCGCCAAGCTGGCGGTCGGCGCCATGGTCGCGCTGAGCGGTTGCAGCAGCAGCGCGCCGCTGTTTTTGCCGGACGGCCGCGCGACGACGCTGGTGCAATGCCCCGCCGGTTCCGACTCCTGTTCGCAGCAGGCCAGCGCAAGTTGCGGCGGCACGTTCGATGTCGTGCGTCAGTCCACTGAAAACGGCGCGCTCAACCTGATTTACGCCTGCCGCGCTAAATAATGGCTCCCCGGCGCAAGGCCGGCGCGACCAGCGCCTTGAACAATCTGCTTTGAGCCCGCCGGCACGCCGACGAACGCAGGCGTTTCGATCGTCGCACCGATTTCATTCGTGCGCGCCAAACGGGTTTGCGCAACGTTTCGAGGTCGTCGCGATAAGCGTATAGCCGTCATAAAGACCTGCGTCTAATGCGGGTTTTCTCCGTGGCTTTGATGCTTAATGGGTATTAATATCGCGCTTCGTATTATTTTCCTTTCCGCCGGGCGCAATTAAAAAACGCCCGCATTCGTGTCGTTTAGCCAAGTCGGTGCGGCACCTAACGGAACGCGAAGTTGAGCCGCGGTATTCTCTTGCCATTGCTCAAGATTCAAGCAGCAGGCAGGTTTTGCCGGTTTGGTCGCTTATGCGGAAAGCGCTAGGAAGGATTTTCCGTTAAGGCAAAAACCGGAGTTATTGCGGCACGCTTTATGCTTCGATTTACGCATTGAAAATAGTTCAACGAGTAATCCGGGGAAAGCAATGAATCATCATCAACTCGAAAAAGATATTGAACATCTTGAACACGTAATCACGCATCTCTCAGTGGAGGACCGCATCCCGCTGTCCTACTGGCGAAATCGGATCGACTCCGTTTCCGGCGCTGCGCTGGTGCCGGCACAGGCGAACCGCGTCAAGCGGCTCAATGCCGCGCTCGCGGCTTTGGAGCAACGCCAGAAAGCCTGAACGCCCAGTGCAGTGGATGGCTGCGACGTACCCTTCGATCGGGCAACGTTTTCTGCAAAAATAAGGGAACGTAACGGCCACGCACGCGGTCCGGCGCAGCACGATGTCTCGACAGGATGACAAGCCTCCTCGTTCGTTGCGCACGCGCCGGCGCCGCTTTACGCTCAGCCCGGCCGACCGCTGACCGAAGACGCGCGTCAGAGCGCGCAGGCCGCCATCCCCACTCCACTGACTCAGGACAAACATGCAACCAGCAGGACTTTCCGCGTCTCGGCTGACGGCGCTGACCAACGCCATGCGAGGTTATGTGGAACGCGGTGAAGTGGCGGGCGTGGTGTCGATGGTGTGGCGGCGCGGTGAGATTGGCTATTTCGAGCCGCTCGGCTGGCGCGACGACGCGGCGCAGTTGCCGATGGAGCGCGACACGCTGTTCCGCATTGCTTCCATGACCAAGCCGGTGACCAGCGCCGCGATCCTGCTGCTGATCGAAGAAGATCGGCTCGCCCTCGACACGCCGATTTCACTCTGGTTGCCGGAATTGTCCGCGCCGCGTGTGCTGCGCGACCCCGCTGGCCCGCTCGACGAAACCGACCCGGCCAGGGCGTCGCTCACCGTGCTGGATCTGCTGACGCACCGCGCCGGCTTCGCCTACCACTTCACCGCGACCGGGCCGCTTGCCGAGGCGTACGCTGCGGCTTTCAACGGATTCGAAGCGCGCATGGACGGCAACGCCTGGCTTGCCCGTATCGCAAGTTTGCCGCTCATGTTCCAGCCCGGTTCACGCTGGCACTACGGCGTTGCGACCGATGTGCTCGGCGTGCTGATCGAGCGCGTGAGCGGCATGCCGCTCGGCGAGTTTTTCCGGACGCGGATCTTCGAGCCGCTCGGCATGCGCGATACGGCGTTCTGGGTGCCTGACGCGCAACTCGGCCGGTTGGCCACCGCTTATGCTATCGAACAGGGCTCGGGGCGGCGTATTGTCGAAGACCATCCGTCGTCGAGCCGATGGGCCGATCCGGACCGCTTCCAGAGCGGCGGCGGCGGGCTGGTTTCGACGGCGCACGACTATCTGCAATTCGCGCAACTGCTACTCGGCCGCGGGCGGGTCGGCACGACGCGTTTGTTGTCGCATCGCTCGGTCGATCTGATGCGCTCCAATTTTCTGACGCGCGACCAACGCCGCGTGTCCGCCTTCGGTCATGCGCTGTGGGCGGGCCAAGGGTTCGGCCTCGGCTTGTCCATAGTCGACGATCCGGCGCAGCAGCTGCCGCTCGGCTATCGCTCGATGGGCTCGTTCGGCTGGCCGGGTGCGTATGGCACGAGCTGGTTCGGCGATCCTGTGGAAGACCTGATCGGCCTGATGCTGATTCAAAGGCGCTCCGTCGAACCGTTTTCAATGGCAGTGGACTTCGAACGCCGCGTGTACGATGCAATTGACGATTGAGCGACCGGCCGCCACCGGCCGGCGTCTTTTAAGCGCGTTATCCGCTCGCGGAGTCGGGCTTCTCTATCCGGTAATTTATTCGTCTGATAGTGTCCGCACTTCAGTTCTCGTCAAATGATCGGAGCACCCGTCATGGCCTCGTACAAGCAGTTGACTGCCCAGCTCGAAAAACTCCACAAGGAAGTCGCGGCGGCGCGCGAGAAGGAAGTTGCGCAGGCGATCGCCGACATCAAGCAGAAAGTAGCCGAATACGACCTGACGCCTGAGGAACTGGGTTTCACGAGCAAGGGCACCGTCGCTCGCAAGACGCCTTCGGTCGCGAAGTATCGCAACCCGAAGACCGGCGAGACCTGGAGCGGCCGTGGCCGCTCGCCTGCGTGGCTCGTAGGCAAGAATCGCGAACGCTTCCTGATCGAAGTTTGAAGTGCTTCAGCGCACGACGTGTCCGCTTGTCGTGGGCCCGCTTGTCTAAAGTGATGTCGCGTGCGGTTTTTCTCGCACCTTTCTCACACGATAGAGTAAGTCCCGAAAACACTCACCTTTCGCGTGAACCTGGCATGTGAACCGCAGGCTCGAATGTGCAATCCGCGAGGGGCTGGGTTGCTTCGGTGAGCCTGGTTTTTCCGAGTCACGCACCTTGCGGCACGCTTGCCACCGCAGGCCGCCGTGACTGACCCATTTGCTCCGAAACCCGCGCCAAGCCTTGCTGGTGGGCGTTCCCAGGCTGTGCGAAGAATCGTTGCAGCGATCGCTTGCGTGTCTTTCAATCGCCTCTAGCGCGTACGACTCTGTGCAAAGCTTTGCAGCGCAGGTGCGCTATCGTTCGTCGAGACGCTCACCTTTCGCAGCGATTCCGCAGTGTTGCCGACGTAGTCCCGAAAACCCTCACCTTTGCGCGCGTCATATGCGCGGGCCACCGTGCTCGGGGCTAACCCGGAGTTGAGTTCCTCTCATACCCCGCATCAAAACTCATCGATACATGGTCGCGGATGCCGAACCTCACAATCGGCCATCCACTCAACCTCGACGGAAAGACCATGAGCGCATCGACGAACAAACAACTCTTTATCGGCGAAGGATTCGAAGGCCCCGGCGTCAATCTCGCGCACATCAACGTGCTGGTCGGCCCGCGCAACGGCCCGGCAGGCCAGGCATTCGCCACCGCATTGGCGACGCCTTCGGCCGGTCACGCGCCGTTCGTCGTGATCGCGCGTCCTGGTGTGCCGACCAAGCCGCTCACGCTGTACGTGAACAAGGCGCAGATCGGCAGCGACTTCCATGGCAACGCGACGTGGGGTGCCTCGCAAGCCGGTATCGCGAAGGCGGTGGCCGAGTCGCTGGAGAACGGCACGCTGCCGCCCGAAGCGGAGAACGACTGGGTGGTGGTGTCGGCGAACTGGGTTAACCCGTCGACCGACGATCTCGACGCCGTCTTCGAGAACAACTACCGCGCGTGCAAGAACGCAATCGTCGCGGCGATGAAGGGCTTGCCGCATCGCGACGAAGTCTTCGCCGCCGCGCGCGACGTATCGAACCCGTTCTACACACCGAAACAACGTTAATGGCACGCAGCGCGGTTCGGTCGTGCGTTCTCAGGAATGCGCAACTAACCGTCTGCGCCGCCGAATGCGATCTGGAAGGAGACACGCACTATGGAATACATTCGCCTCGGCCAATCCGGTCTGAAGGTTTCGCGTCTGTGCCTCGGCACGATGAACATGGGCACGCCGCAATGGAAGCCGTGGATCTTCGACGAGGCGCAAAGCGAGCCGATCGTTCGTCATGCGCTCGAAGCGGGCGTCAATTTTATCGACCTCGCCGATTTCTATTCGACCGGCGTGGGCGAAGAAGTGGTGGGACGCATACTGAAGCGTCTCACGCGTCGCGAGGAAATGGTCGTGGCCACCAAAGTCGGCTATGACATGGGCGCGTATCAGAACGCCGGCGGCCATTCGCGCAAGCACATCATGGACGGCATCGACGGCTCGCTCACGCGCCTCGGTATGGATTACGTCGATATCTACATGCTGCATTTCTTCGACGTGAATACGCCAGTCGAAGAAACGATGGGTGCGCTCAACGATATCGTGCGCGCCGGCAAAGCGCGCTATATCGGCGTGTCGACCATGTACACGTGGCAGTTCGCCAAGATCATGCAGGTCTGCGAGCGCAACGGCTGGCACAAGCCGATCAACATGCAATTGCAATTGAACCTGGCGTACCGCGAGGAAGAACGCGAAATGATTCCGTATTGCCAGGACCAGGGCGTCGGCTTGTCCGTATTCAGTCCGCTGGCGCGCGGGCTGTTGACGTGCGACCCGCATTCGACGCGCAATCAGACCGACTTCTTCACCGCGCAGATGTATGGCGATGTGGCGTCGCGTGAAATTGCCGCGTCGGTGGCACGCGTGGCCGCGCGGCGTGGCGTTTCCGCTGCGCAGATCGCGCAAGCGTGGGTGCTGAACCACGGCGGTGTCGCGAGCATGCTGGTCGGTGCGGATACGCCGGCGCAGTTCGACAGCGCGCTCGCCGCGCTCGGCACGACGCTCTCAGCCGATGAACTGTTCGAGCTCGAGCGCAACTACACGCCGTGCGATCTGATCAACGACTACACCGCAGGCAAACGCATAGCGCGCGAGCCGCGCCTTGCGCAGGGCATGTTCGTCGAAACACTGGAGAAGGCCGCATGAACGAAATTCTCCGCACCGGCCATTACATTGGCGGCGAGTGGTACGAAGGCGCCGACACGTATGCCGTTTTGAATCCCGCGACCGGTGAGGTCGTCGCGCACGTGGCCAAAGGCGGCGCGGCGGAAACGGCGCAGGCTATCGCGGCGGCCGGGCGCGCGTTTCCCGCATGGCGTGCGCTGACTGCGAAAGAACGCAGCGCCCGCGTCAAACGGTGGGGCGAATTGATGCTGGAGAATCGCGACGCGCTCGCCGAACTGCTGACGCTCGAGCAAGGCAAGCCGCTTGCCGAAGCGCGCGGCGAAGTGGGCTATGCAGCGAGCTTCTTCGAATGGTTCGCGGAAGAGGCGAAGCGGGCATACGGCGACGTCATCCCGAGCCCGAATCCGAACGCGAAGATTATCGTGACGCGCGAACCGGTCGGCGTGGTCGCGGCGATCACACCGTGGAATTTCCCGCTTGCCATGATCACGCGCAAAGCCGGTCCGGCGCTCGCAGCCGGTTGCACGATGGTGCTGAAGCCATCGGAAGAAACCCCGTTGTCCGCGTTTGCTTTGGCGGTACTGGCCGGGAAAGCGGGCATTCCGCCCGGCGTGTTCAACATCGTTTCCGGCGATGCCGTGGCGATCGGCGGCGCGCTCACGGAATCAGACGTGGTGCGCAAACTCTCGTTCACCGGTTCGACGCGCGTCGGCAAACTGCTGGCGAAGCAGTCGGCGGACACGCTGAAGAAGCTGTCGCTCGAACTCGGCGGCAACGCGCCTTTCATCGTCTTCGACGACGCGGACCTCGATGCCGCCGTGCAAGGCGCGATGGCTTCGAAATTCCGCAATACCGGGCAGACGTGTGTGTGCGTCAACCGCTTCTACGTGCAGGACGGCATCTACGATGCGTTCACGTCCGCACTAACGCAAGCGGTGCGTAAGATGCGCGTCGGCAACGCGTTGCAAGGCGAAGTCGAACAAGGTCCATTGATCAACCAGGCCGCGCTGAAGAAGGTCGAAACCCACGTGACCGACGCGTTGCAAAAAGGCGCGAAGATCTTGACCGGCGGCGAGCCGCACGCGCTCGGCGGCACTTTTTACGAGCCGACTGTTCTGGCCGACGCCAACAGTTCGATGCTGATCGCCGGGGAAGAAACCTTCGGACCAGTCGCCGCGTGTTTCCGCTTCAAGACCGAAGCGGAAGCGATCGAAGCCGCCAATGACACCCCGTTCGGCTTATCGGCGTATTTCTACACGCGCGATCTGGCGCGCGCGTGGCGAGTCGGCGAAGCGCTGGAAAGCGGCATGGTCGGCATCAACGAAGGGATCGTGTCCACGGAAGTCGCGCCGTTCGGCGGCGTCAAGCAGTCGGGACTCGGCCGCGAAGGCTCGAAGTACGGGCTCGATGAATACACCGAACTGAAGTACATGATGATGGGCGGCCTCGGACGCTGATCTTCACACCGCGCATCGGCCATACGTCATGCACAACGTGGCGCATGGGCGGATGACGCAATCGGGCGCACGGCGACATGGCGACCGCGCCCGGCGATCCATACTAACGAAGGAGACAGCGTGAGCAATCAGGATATGCAGGTGGCCGCTCTCGGCCTCGCCCCCACTTTGCCGGCGGCAGCGGCATCCGCGCACGGCCCCATTCCTCTCGACGACGTTCCGCTGAACGCCTTTCACGTGAAGATCGCCGGGCTGACGTTCGGCGCGCACTTCACAGAAGGTTTCGCGCTCGGCACGATCGGCTATGCGCTCGCGTCGCTGAATCGCCAGATGCCGCTCGACGCTTTCTGGATGGGCATGATCGGCAGTTCCGCGTTGATGGGCATTTTTATCGGCAGCCTGGTTTTCGGCTGGTTGTCGGATCGCATGGGACGCCAGAAGATTTTCCTGCTGAGTTTTATCATCATCACCGCGGCTGCGTTCGCGCAGTTCTATGTGCGTTCACCCCTCGAGTTGTGTTTGCTGCGGGTGTTGATCGGCTTCGGCATGGGCGGCGATTTCGCCGTGGGCCATGCGATTCTCGCGGAGTTCTCGCCGCGCAAACATCGCGGCACGTTGCTTGGCTCGTTCAGTGTGGTGTGGACGATCGGCTACGTGGTGGCGAATGTGCTCGGCATGCATTACGCCGATGCCTCGCCGGATGCGTGGCGCTGGCTGCTGGCGTCGGCGGGTGTGCCGGCGTTGATCGTTCTCGTGCTGCGCATGGGTACGCCGGAGTCGCCGCGCTGGCTGCATGGCAAAGGCCGCACGGCGGAGGCGAAATCGATCGTGCTGAAGCACTTCGGCGCGAACGTCACACTGGACGGCGGCCACGACGAGCACGCGCAATCGGCGGGCGGCTTCATGCGTCTGTTCAAGGCGGATCTGATTCGCCGCACGATTTTCAATTGCGCGTTCTTCGTGTGTCTCGTCATTCCGTACTTCGCCGTTTATACGTTTCTGCCGACCATTCTGAAAGCGATTCACTTGAACAATGATTCGAGCGCGGACTTTCTGTTGAACGGATTTCTCGTGCTCGGCGCGTTGATCGGCATCTGGCTGACGATCAAACTTCCGCGGCGCACGTTTCTGATCGGCTCGTTCGCGGTGACGTGCGTATCACTGATCGCGTTGAGTGTGCTGCCGGAGTCGGCGACGCTCGGCTTGATCGTCGCGTTCGGGATTTTCACGCTGACCATGTCGGCGTTCTCGAATCTTGTCGGCGTGTTTCCGCCGGAGTGTTTTCCAACCGAGGTGCGCGCGTGTGGTGTTGGACTCGCGATCGCATGCAGCCGGCTTGGATCGGCCGTCGGCACGTTTCTGTTGCCGCTCGGCATCGTGCATTTAGGCTTCCATATCACCATGATGGTGCTCGCTGCGGTGCTGCTGATCGGGATGCTGGTGTCGATCGCGTGGGCGCCGGAAACGAAGCATCTGACTTTGAACGAAGCTAGCGGCGCGTAACGCAGGATCAATCCGACGCTGTAAAGAACCCGCCGCATCGTGACGATGCGGCGGGTTTTGTCGTTTGATGTGGCTGTTCGCCGCGTCTGCCAACCATTCGCAACGTCCCTCCATTACGTGGACCAAGCTTATGCGCTTTGGGTCTAAAGGGGGCGATTTGTCCTAGGTACTTTTTTACTAGGAAACCTTACGATCCCACCATTCTGAATGTAGCAATGTGTCTAAGCGAATGTTCTTATTTGTATGGCTTGCAACATCAGAGTTTTGAGACGGTCAGCGGTCTTTAAATCAGTTCCGGCCGCTGTCGAATCACTCTTTTCGATACTGAGGAATGGCAGCAATGAAATCAAAGTTATCCGCAATCGTGATCGCCACCAGCAGTATGTTGGGCCTCGCGTCGTTCGGCACTTATGCGGCGGACGGCACGATCAGTTTCACCGGCTCTGTGACCGACAGCACGTGCTCGATCAACGGCGCGGCGAGTGGCACTCCGGCCGACCTGGCTGTCACACTGGCGCCGGTTTCGATCACCGCGCTTTCGGCGACCGGCGAGGTGGCGGGTACGTCGAGCCCTGCCGATCTGCAATTGAAACTGACGGGCTGCGGCACCGTCAGCAAGGCAATTGCGAGCTTCGAGAACGGCCCGAATGTCGATCAGTCGAGCGGCAATCTGGTGAACGTCGGCGGTACCGCGCAGAACGTTCAGGTTCAACTCCTGAACTCGCAGATGAAGCCGATCAACATCTTGACGAGCCAGAACAACACGTTGGATACGGACGGCGCCGTCATGACCGCTGGCGCCGGTACCTTGCAGTACTACGCACAGTACTTCGCGACGAATGCGGCAGTAGCGGGGACGGTCAACGCTTCGGTTCAATACACGCTGCAATATCAGTAAGCAGAAGGTTTGAGGCGCTCGCAATGCGAGCGCCTTTTTTTGTGCTCTTCATTTGCGATAGGAGCAGGCGGAAGGTGATGAAGCTGCCCAGAAAAACGGCGATGGGAATCGTCTTCGCAGGCATGCTGCTGGCCGGCAGCGCAGCCGCGAGCGTGACGATAGGCGGCACGCGTCTCGTGTATCCGCTCGATCAACGCGAGGTTACGGCGAAACTGAACAATGACAGTTATGTACCTTCGCTGGTTCAGGTCTGGATGGACGACGGCAATGCGGATGCCAAGCCCGGAGAAGTGAAAGTCCCGTTTCTGATTACGCCGCCGATTTTCCGCATGAACGCAATGAAGGCGCAAACGCTGCGCGTCATGTATACCGGCGAGCCATTGCCGCAGGACCGTGAGTCGATCTATTGGCTCAATGTACTCGACATTCCGCCGAAAGCGAATCATGGGTCGCAAGCCAACACGTTGAGCCTTGCCTATCGAACTCGTATCAAGGTGTTCGTGCGGCCGGCCAGCTTGCCTGGCAAACCGCAAGATGCACCCGCGCAACTGACCTGGAAACTCGCTGCGTCGCCGAACGGAGCGGGGCAAGCGGTCAGCGTATCGAACCCGACGCCCTATTACGTGTCGTTTAGCGAGGTCGACGTCGAAAGCGCCGGTCATTCCTTTACGAACAAGCGGGGCGGCATGGTCGCGCCACGCGCTTCAGTGGTCTTGCCGATCGACAAGATGAGCGCCGTCGCAGCGGGCGCCAGGGTGCGCTACATCGCGATCAGCGACTACGGCGGTCCGATCAACGGCGACGCGCCGCTCGGCGAGTAATCGCCAAAAACCCGCCGTCCCACACCCATCCATTTGATTCATGGCGTGCGTTGCATGGGCAACGCAGCGGGACGGCGCACGCCTGTTCATAGGACTCTGGAGTTCAGCAAGACCATGAAGGGCTCGCTTCGTTATTATCCGGCTGCTCGCACCGATGAGCGCTCTGACGCGTTCAGACGCAGGCGTGTCGCCATCATTGCGATGTTCGCATTCGCAGTGTTGGGCGGCGTTCAGCCGATGAGCGCGCAAGCGGCAGAAGCGATGGAGGGCGACGTACCGGTGGAATTCGACTCGATGTTCCTGCGAGTCGACTCCAGCGCAGCCGTGGACGTGGCGCGTTTTGCTCGCGGCAACCCGGTCAAACCGGGCGTTTATTCGGTTGACCTGCTGGTGAACGGCATTCGCGTCGCACGCCAGGATGTCCGCTTTGTGGAGACGAGCCCGCAGGCCGGCGCGCGTCCTTGCCTGACACACCGATTGCTGGAAACGCTCGGCGTGGACTTCGCCAAGCTTGCCGCGAGCAGTGACGCAAAAGTGGTCGAAACCGGCACGGCCAAACCAGACCTCGACCCCGACGAATGCATCAGTCTTGCCGCAAAGGTTCCGGCGGCCACTGTGGACTTCGACTTCACGGAGCAGAAGCTCTTGTTGAGCGTGCCGCAGAAGTTCATGCGCAATACGGCGCGCGGCTATGTACCGCCCGACATGTGGCAGGACGGTGTGAACGCGGCCTTCGTGAGCTACAACGCGAACACCTATTACAGCAGTGGATCAGGCGTGCAATCGACCCAGAATTACTTGGGTTTGAATGCCGGCGTGAACCTCGGCAGTTGGCACTTCCGGCATCAGTCGTCGGTGACTCGGCGAACCGGCACTGGCACGAACTTCGACGACATCGCGACTTACCTTCAGCATGACCTCGGCGCGCTGAAGGCGCAGGTGATTGCCGGCGACGGCTTCACGACCGGCGACGTGTTCGACAGCGTTCAATTTCGCGGCGCGCAGATCGCCACCGACGATCGCATGTTGCCGGAATCGCTGCGAGGCTACGCGCCGGTGGTGCGCGGCATAGCGGAATCGAATGCGCGTGTGACGGTGCGTCAGAATGGTCAGGTGATCTATGAGACCACCGTCTCGCCGGGCGCGTTCGAAATCAATGATCTGTACCCGACGGGTTATGGCGGCAACCTCGATGTCACCGTCACAGAAGCCGACGGCCGCAAGAAGGACTTTACCGTTGCCTATGCCTCGGTTGCCCAATCGCTGCGGCCTGGCATCACGCGCTTTTCTGTTACGGCCGGTCAACTCCGTGGCTCCGCACTTGAGACCAAGCCGAATTTCGCGCAGTTCACGTTGCAACGCGGGCTGACCAATCTGGTGACGCTCTACGGCGGCGGCGTAGCCTCCACCGGCTACATGGCCGCACAAATGGGGACGGCGCTGAATACGAAGTTCGGCGCTTTTTCGGCCGACGTAACAGGTGCCCAGACCCAGGTTCCGAAGCAGGGCACCTCACGCGGCACCAGCTTGCGCGTGGGCTACAGCAAGTTCATCGATCCGACCAACACGAACATCGCGATTGCGGCGTACCGGTACTCGACGGCGGGCTACATGGATTTGTCGGATGCCGCCTCCGTGCGCGACCTTGCGTTGCGCGGCGGCGATCCGGCCTCCGTCTATCGCGAGCGCAACCGCTTTCAGGTCACCCTCAATCAGAGCTTCAAAAAATATGGCACGGTCTTTCTGAACGCGTCGGCCCAGCAGTACTGGAATCGCAACGGCAGCGACGTGTTCTATCAGGCGGGCTACACCAAAGCGTTCAAATCTGGCACCTACAGCATCACCGCGGGTCGCACACGGTCCTCGGACGGCGTGATGTCGGACCAGATCATGCTGGGTGCGACGCTGCCGCTCGGCCGCGGCCAGCAAGCGCCGCTGATGGCGACGAATCTGTCGAGTTCCGGCGGCAACGCGAACATGCAGGCGAGCGTGAGCGG
The DNA here is from genome assembly GCF_003001875.1 of Paraburkholderia sp. BL18I3N2. Lineage (NCBI taxonomy): Bacteria > Pseudomonadati > Pseudomonadota > Betaproteobacteria > Burkholderiales > Burkholderiaceae > Paraburkholderia > Paraburkholderia sp. BL18I3N2. The sequence continues at coordinate 60,781 of NZ_PVNC01000001.1, read as the reverse complement.
CGCGCTCGGCGAGCGCAGCCAGTACTCGTACAACGCCTACGGAACCTACAGCACCGGTCATGGCAGCAGCACCGGAAATGCCGGCGTGAGCGGGGCTTACCGCGCGCCTTATGCGCAGCTGACCGGCTCGGCAAGCGCGGGGACGGGCTCGAATCAGGCGTCGGCGGGTGTGAGCGGGTCGATCGTCGCGCATCCGGGCGGCGTGACCTTCTCGCAGACGGTGAGCGACACGTTCGGCGTTATCGAAGCACCGGGCGCGGCAGGGGCGAGTGTGAGCAGCGCGCCCGGCGTGAAGCTCGATCGCCGTGGCTATGCCGTTGTGCCCTATCTGACGCCCTACGGCATGAATACGGTCGATATCGATCCAAAGGGCACGTCGACCGATGTGGAGTTCGAATCGACTTCGGAACAGACGGTGCCGCGGTTCGGATCGGTGGTGATGATCAGGTACAAGACGGTGACCGGACGCGCGGCGTTGATCCGCGCACCTCTGCTTGGCGATAAGGCGTTGCCGTTTGGCGCCGATGTAGTCGATGCAAATGGACTTGGCGTGGGCGTCGTCGCGCAGGATAGCCGAATTTTCGCACGCAGGCTCGAAGACAGCGGCGCGCTTTTCGTCAAGTGGGGTGTGAGTGACGCGGAGCGATGCAAGATCGATTATGTGTTGCCGCAGAAAGCAGCGAAGGACGCGTACTTGTCCGTGGAAGCTCATTGCGTGCCGGCAAATGAAACTGTCGATATAGATTCTGGCGCACTCGTTGGTGCCAATGAGCACTAGAACCCAATTCGTGAAAACGGCCAACAGGTAGTTCAAAAATGACTGGGTTGTTCAACTTTGTTTGCTGCGTGAGACGCTCTATGCACAACGTCTGTTTTGGCCGCCGCAATAGGATGCGGCTTGCCGTGGCAATTGCCGCAAGTTCGCTTGCTCTGGGCATTGCGTTTCCCGCCCACGCGGCATGCAGAATCGTTGACGGCTTCGCGCCTGCGCAAGGTGTTGTGAACTGGGGCATCGTGGCGGCGCCGGCCAATGTGGCGATTGGATCGGTCATCGCCAAAACAGACATGAAATACGATTCGCTTTTCACACATCAATCGTGGCACTGCGACGGTACCTCTTTTAATGAATATTTTACGATGGACCCACGGCAGGTGTTGTCCGACATTTTTGAAACGAACATTCCAGGACTTGGCGTTCGCGCTTCGGTGTCGCTCATCGGCGGGAATTTATCCTCTTCCATACCCTTAAACTTTTCTTTGGACCAAGCCGGGCAGAACACCGGCAAGACTGACAACATGCGCGTTTTTATCGAACTTGTCGTAACTGGTCCAATCGACACGAGCGCTACCGACATGCTGTCCTACAACGCGGCAGGATGGCACAATGTCCGAGATTCGTTTGACGGAAATATACTGACGCTGGCAAATCTCATGATTTACGCCCAAATTAACTCGCCCACCTGCAGCGTCACGCAGTCTTCAGTCGCAGTGACCTTGCCCCCGGCCCGTGTGGCGAACCTGAGTAACCCAAACTCCACCACGGGGGCAACGCCCTTCAATCTTCAACTGAACTGCTCGTTGTCGTCTAACGTCAATGTAACGCTCACCGATGCGACGGACGTTTCCAACCGTTCAACCACGCTGAATTTGGCGCCGGGTTCGTCCGCCTCGGGCGTCGGCTTGCAGATACTTAATGGATCCACTCCCATCGCATACGGACCGGACTCGGCGGCGGCAGGGAATATGAATCAGTGGTTAGCAGGCAGATCAGCGGGCGGCCCCATGACTATTCCCCTTACCGCGCAGTACGTGCGAGCGTCCGGCGCGCTGGTTCCAGGAACGGTAAAGGCCACCGCGACGTTCACGATGTCCTATCAATAACCATGGCGGCGCTGTGTTTCCGCAGGCAACTTGACGGTCTTTGCTAAAACCCGGTCGCAGCTGATTTCGTCGGCTTCAGTCGCCCCCGCCTCGTCCGTTTTCATACGGCGGCGGCCCTGGACGTGTATCATTCGTTCCCTGCGCTGTTCTGCGCCGGCGATTCCCGTATTGTCGAACGCTCGTTCGTGACCTGTTTCCGACGCGGCTGAGTTGCCACTGTGATGCGGGTCGTCGGCCCAATTCCCGCAGCTCGACGCCGCCGCGCAAGGCGTGGCATACCGGCAGCCACAAGCCGCCGGCAACCGCCCGAACCCCTATCCGTGACCGCCAGACCCGATGTCAGTCTCCGAACTAAAACGCCGCCGCACGTTCGCGGTCATTTCCCACCCGGACGCCGGTAAGACCACGCTCACGGAAAAGCTGCTGCTGTTCTCGGGCGCGATCCAGATCGCCGGCACCGTGAAGGGCCGCAAGAGCAACCGCTACGCAACGTCCGACTGGATGGAGATCGAAAAGCAGCGGGGCATTTCGGTGGCGAGCTCGGTGATGCAGTTCGAGTACGGCGACGCCGTCATCAACCTGCTCGACACGCCGGGCCACGAAGACTTCTCCGAAGATACCTACCGCGTGCTGACCGCGGTCGACGCCGCCGTCATGGTGATCGACGGCGCGAACGGCGTCGAGGCGCAAACGCTCAAACTGCTCGAAGTCTGCCGCAGCCGCAAGACGCCGATCGTCACCTTCATCAACAAGCTCGACCGCGAAGTGCGCGAGCCGCTCGAACTGCTCGACGAAATCGAGCAGCATCTTGGCGTCGCCGCTGTGCCGTTTACGTGGCCGATCGGCATGGGTAAGGATTTCCAGGGCGTCTACGATATTCAGCGCGATCAGGTGCGCATTTTCCGCGCGGGACAGGACAAGGCCGGCGGCGAAGTGGAAACGCTGCAAGCGCCGAGCGACGAAGAAGGCGAGCGCCGCTTCGGCCACGCCTGGATCAAGGCGAAGGAGGAGATCGATCTGATCACCGGCGCGTCGCCTGATTTCGATCGCGAGCAGTTCCTCGCCGGTCAGCAATCGCCGGTGCTGTTCGGCTCGGCGATCAACAACTTCGGCGTGAAGGAAATTCTGGATGCGCTGGTCGACCTGGCGCCGCCGCCATCGATGCGCATGACCGTGCAGCGTCCGGTCATGCCGGACGAGCCGAAGTTCACCGGCGTCGTGTTCAAGGTGCAGGCGAACATGGATCTGGCGCACCGCGACCGCGTGGCATTCATCCGCGTGTGCTCGGGGCATTTTGAACGCGGCATGGCCGTGAAGGTGACCCGCACGAACAAGACCTTCCGCGCCAATAATGTGGTGACGTTCCTGTCGCAACGTCGTGAGACGGTGAGCGAGGCGTATCCGGGCGACATCATCGGTATTCCGAATCATGGCACGCTGAGTCTCGGCGATACGTTGACCGAAGGCGAACAGTTGCAATTCGTCGGCCTGCCGTTTTTCGCGCCGGAAATTTTCCAGACCGTCGAAGTGGTCGATCCCATGCGCGCCAAGCAGCTCGGCGAGGCGCTCAAGCAACTCGGTGAGGAAGGCGCGATTCAGGTGTTTCGTCCGGAAGTGGGCGGCCTGATGATTCTCGGCGCGGTCGGGCAACTGCAGTTCGAAGTGGTGTCGCACCGTTTGTCGACGGAATACAAGGTCGACGTGCGCATGGCGCCGGCGCGTTACCGCATGTCACGCTGGGTGACTTGCGACGACGCAGCCGAACTGCGCCGCTTCACCGATTCGTACGCGGCGCGGATCGCGCTCGACGCGTCCGACGCACCGACGTATCTGGCCTCGCACGTGTCGGAGATCGAAGTCGCGCAGAAGGCGTGGCCGAAGATCGTGTTCAACGAGTTGCGCGAGCACTCGGGCGCGCCGTTCAAGAAGGCGATGTAAGTTCGCCGCGGTGGTACGCGAGTGCCGGGTAAAACAGCGGCAATCGAAAGGCCCCCGTTGAAAACGGGGCCTTTTGCGTTAACGCCCACACCTGTGCCGCCAAGAGCATCAACGCTCACCCCAGCTTCAACACCTCTTCCCGCATCCACCCCGCCAGCGCCTGCACATGTTCCAGCCCGACATGCCGCTGCGGAATATCGAGCCAATAACCAAACGGCCCGCTCACCTCGACGTCGGAAAACTGCGCGAGACTGCCGTCCGCCAGTTCCTCGACGATCATGTTCCGGTCGACGATCGCCAGCCCCGCGCCTTTACTCGCCGCACGAATCGCCTGTTCCAGCGTCGAGAACTCGATGCCGTTATCCGCGTAACGCGCGGGCATGCCCGCCTCGGCGAGCCAGTTCGGCCACAATTCGAGCCGGGCGTCGTTGTGCAGCACGTGCAGCGCCGGCATGCGTTCGAGCAGCGCGTCGAGCTGTTGGCCGAGCAAACGCGGCGCGCCTACGAGCACGTGGCGCTCCATCATCAGCAGTTCGGAGTGCGCGTCCGGCAGCGCCTGGCGGCCGAAGCGAATCTGACAGTGAAGGTCTCCGTGCGCTTCGGTACGAACGGACAGTTCGACGTCGGGCAATTCCACCGCGAGCGAGCCCAGCCGCGGCGAAAACCATTGCGTGGCGAAAGTGGGCGGCAGAGCGAGCACGAGACGCCGTCGTCCTTTAGCCGCCGTGATCTGGCGAAAGCCTCGCTCGATCGTATCGAAGGCTTCAGACAGGCAGGGCAGCAATTGCAGGCCCGCCTGCGTCAGGCGGATACCTTTGTGGTCGCGCTCGAACAGTTTCGCGCCGAGCGATTCTTCGAGCAGCTTGATTTGCCGGCTCACAGCGCCTTGGGTCACGCACAGCGCGATGGCTGCGCGGTTGAAGCTCATGTGCCTGGCCGTCTCTTCGAAGAAGCGCAACGCGATCAGCGATGGCAAGCGCCGCATAAATCACCTTCTATTACTTTTAATCGTGCGCGATCCGGCGGCAAGATGGTCGGACCGCGAACGGTGGTTGCGCTGCATCGCCAGCCGCGCGTTGTCTCCAAACGAATCGCATTTGGCGTGTCTCCGGCGCACGCGATTCGAACCGCCATCGGCCAGCAATTTTTCAAGGCAAGCCGCCATCGTGGCGGCTGGAAGATTGTCGCATTGGCGCTCGTTGTTTGCTTGATCTCGATAACAAATATCCCCGGCGTGCCCTGGACAGCCGGCCGCGATTGGGTGCCGGCCCGGCGCTGAAGGAGAAGCGCCGCGCGAGCGCTCAACTTCGCCTATGCTGACGAAGACGCACGCCTGGCCACGAGGCCGGCTCGCTTTCCCTGTCCTTGGAGCGCCTGTGACCGTTCGCAATCTCGACGCCTTGTTTCGACCCAAATCCGTCGCCGTGATCGGCGCTTCGGAGCGGCCCGGCAGCACCGGCGAGATGGTGTGGACGCGCGTGCTGGATGGGGGCTTCGACGGCCCGCTCTGGCCGGTCAATCCGAAGTACGAAACGCTCGGCGGCCACGCCGTGATCCACGACCCGGGCGATTTGCCGGAAGCGCCCACGGTCGCGCTGATCTGCACGCCACCGGCGACGTGGCCCGGCATCATCCATAAGCTCGGCGGATTGGGCACGCGCGCGGCGATTATCGTCGGCGAGGTGCGGTGCGATGAGGACCGGCTCGCGCTGCGGCACGCGCTTTCGGCGGCGCGGCCGAACCTGCTGCGTATCGTCGGGCCGGGCAGTCTCGGTGTGGTGTCGCCGGCGCTGCGCGCGCATCTGGGCGCGCCGTCGTGCACGGTGAAGGCGGGCGGCGTCGCGTGGGTGTCGCAGTCGAACGCGCTGACCAACGCTGTGCTCGGCTGGGCGCACGCGCGCGGCCTCGGCTTCTCGCACGCGGTGGCGCTCGGCGGCGAGGCGGACGTGGACGCGGGCGACGTGCTCGACTATCTGGCCAGCGACCCCGGCACGCGTGCCATCCTGCTCGAACTGGATAGCGTGCGGGCGGCGCGCAAGTTCATGTCGGCGGCCCGCGCGGCGGCGCGCAACAAGCCGGTGCTCGCGCTGCGCTCCGGCCGCGCCGATCCCGCCGACGCGCTCTACACCGCCGCGTTCCGCCGCGCCGGCATGGTGCGCGTCGATGCGCTCGACGACCTGCTCGACGAGATCGAGACGCTCGGCGTGGGCCGCGTGGCGGCGGGCGCCACGGCGACGCTGATTACGAGCGACCGTGGCCTGGCCACTTTGGCTCGCGACGCTTTCGCCGCAGCCGGCGATACGCTCGCGCCGTGGCCCGATGAGGCAACGGAGGCGTTGAAGCAGAGCTTGCCGTACGCGGTCGGCGGCAACCCGCTGCAACTCGGCGACGATGCGCGTCCTGAGCACTTCAGCACCGCGCTCAAACTGCTCGCGGATCATCGCGGTACCGGCACGGCCTTCGTGGTCCACGCGTCGACGCACGGCGCGCCGGTCGGCGAAGTGGCCCAGGCCTTGATCGCGAATCAGCGCTTCGCTTATCGCGGCTTGCTGGCGTGTTTCTTCGGTGGCGTGGATGCCGCCACGCGCGACGCGCTGCACGCACAGGGCATTCCGGTTCATACGACGCCGCAGCGCCTCGCGCGCGCCTTCGCGCGGCTGGTCGATTACCGGATGGGGCGCGAACTGCTGATGCAGACACCGGAGGGTTTGCCGGCGCAAATTCCCGAATGCATTGACGCGGCTCAGGCTCAGGCGCGCGCGGCGCTTGCAGCAGGTGAGCACCAACTAACCGGCGAGGCGGCGGCGCGATTTTTGGGTCGGTTCGGATTGCAGGTGGAAGCGCGAGAAGGAAGTGCGAGCGAGGGTAGCGCGGGGCAAACTGCGCAAGGCATCGCGCAGGGATCGGCGCAGGTCGCGGCGGCAGCTTCGGACGCACTGCGGGCGTCGGACTGCACGGAAACGAGTGCCGACTCGTCTACCAAACCCGTCGTCGACGTCGCCATCGAACTCCACGACGACGACAACTTCGGCCCTGTCTTCCGCTTCACGACGCCGTCGGCCGACGGCGTGTCCGAGCCTTTGCGCGTCTACGGCTTGCCGCCGCTGAACCCGGTGCTCGCGCGCGACGTGGTCACGCGTTCGCCCTACGCGCGGCTGGTTGCGCCGGAGCCGGCGCTGGCCGCGCTGACGTCACTCTCGCAAGCCGTGTGCGACGTCAAGGAACTCGTCGGGCTCACCCTGACGCTCAGGGTGTACCGCGATCGCGTGATGATCGTCGAGCCCACGCTGAAGATTGCGCCGACGCGCAGCCGCCTCGCGATCGTGCCGTATCCGCGCCGCTTCGAAGAAACGCTGGACTGGCAAGGAGTGCGAGTGACGATCCGGCCCATCCGTCCGGAAGACGAGGCGGCGCATCACGACTTCGTCGAAGCAATGACGCCGGAGGATTTGCGCCTGCGGTTTTTCGGGGCGGTGGGCAGCTTCGACCACTCGCAACTCGCGCGCATGACGCAGATCGACTACGACCGCGAAATGGCGCTGATCGCCACCGTGCAGAGCGACGAAGGTTTCACGCGGACGCTGGGCGTGGTGCGCGCGGTCGCCGATCCCGACAACGAAACCGCCGAATTCGCGGTGGCGGTGCGCTCGGATCAGAAAGGCCGGCGCCTTGGCCAATTGCTGATCGACCGGATCATCAAATATGCGCGGGCGCGCGGCATTCATTGGCTGGTTGGCGAGGCGCTGCGCGAGAATACCCCGATGATCGGGCTCGCCAAAGCCAGCGGTTTTACGATCACGCGGACGGAGGATCCGGGTGTGGTCGGATTCAGGATGGCGCTGGATGAAGCGACAGAGGCAAGCGCTTAGGCGGCGTGCCCAACGCGCTGAGTTGAATGGATCACCGCATCCAATGCGTTCGAGGCGGTGATCAACGCGACGAGAGGCGCCGGAGGCCTCGCGCCGCGATAAGCCAGAAGGCCGCGAACGACCTCAAGCCGCCAGCTTGGCCGCAGCCTCATCGACTTGCGACCGCGTCACCGCCAACTCCTCAAGCCACGCATCACCGTAAACCGCGCCCGTCTCGCGCTCCAACCGCGCAATCGTCGCCGCACAGCGACTCGCATCCTTCGGCGTCGCGATAAACGACTTCACCGACTCACCCGCCTTGAACGCGTCGAACAACGGCACGCGAATATCGTCCGGCAGCGCACGCGTCGTCCACTGATACGGCTTGCCGTTGAACGTGAATTGCGGCGGCAGCACGCGCTCTTTTTTCGCGGCCGGAATCAGGCCGTACGTGCGCGCGGCTTCGCCGATCTGCTCCGGCGAAAACAGTTCGTCCGGGCTGATGTCGAATTGCTGAATGAACGTCTCGATGCTTTGCATCGCCGCCGCGCGGTCGTCGCGGCGCTTTTGCGCGTGAGCGACGATGTCGCGCAGTTCGTCGGCTTCTTCAGGCGTGATCGTGAAGCTCGACTGCTTCTGCTGGAGTTCGGAAAAACGCTGGAATTCGGAATCGGTCAGAAGTTTCGCCATTGCTTATCGATGAGCGCGCATGAGCGAACCCATGCGGCGTGATTTTTGAGAGGGTCGCCATTCTAAACCATGTGCGCGAGCGGCCGATTTTCGACGGACCGTCGCTCAGGTTCGACCCGCCGCATCATGCGCTAGGCGGCGTTTTCGTGAAACATCGACAGTGCCTGAACCGTCTCGCGCAGCAGCGCGGTGGCGGCTTCGAGCGTGGGCGCAACGTATTCGTCGATCCGCCGCAAGTACGGACAGGTGAGCACCGCGATCGCCTGGCCAGACGGCCCCTGGATCGGAAACGTGAGGTCAGTCACGCCGAACGTTTGCTGGCTGTCCTTCTGCGAAAAGCCCGCTGCGCGAATCCGCTCGCAGGCCTGTTCGAGCGCGTCACGATCGATCGTGACCTCGCCCTTCACCTTGGTGTGTTCGGCCAGCATCTGTTCACGCTGCTCGATGCTTTGAAACGCGAGCATCACGCGCCCCGAACCCGTGTCGATCAGGCCGACGCGCGAACCGAGCCGCACCGACATGCCCCACGTACCCGGACCATCCACTTGCGCGATGACCAGCAGGTTGCCGCGGTCGTACACCACGAGGTGACACGATTGTTCGGCAGTATCGGCAAACCGCTGCATGAGCGGCAGCGCTTCGGAGATCAGACGGTTCATCGGCGGATGACGGTGCGCGAGCGCATACAGCTTGAGACTGAGCGAGTAGCGGTCTCCCGCCGCCGAGCGCACCACGTACTGACGCGCGACCAGCCGTTCGAGCATGCGATACATCTCGCTCGCGTTGCGTCCGAGCAGCTTGGTGATTTCGGCGCGCGTGAGTCCTTCCTTCTGCTCAGCGAGCAGTTCGAGGATGTCGAGGCCTTTGTCGAGCGCCGGGGCGCGGTAGCGGTCGGCGTCGTCTTTGTCGTCTGCGTCCATCGTGAGGGAGGTTCGTTGGGCTGTTCTCATTATGTGGCGCGTGAGTGTACGTGCGGGGCGAATCTCGCGGAGATGGCGCACGTCCAGGGAAAACACGGACGGTCGGTGCAGTGTATATTCCTTGACTTCGAAAAGTCCATATATGAATAATGCGTTCATTGGTGAATGAAAACCGCCGATCCTCGACGAGACTCGAATAAGAAAAGCGCAGGACGAAGTGCCGGCCTCAGAGCCGGTTCACGCAGTTCCCACAACGCATATCTGGAGACAACCATGTCGTTCGTGAAAGGGCCGCTCACGGCCCGCCGTTTGTTCCGCACTTCGCTCTCCGTTACAACAGCCGCTGCGTGCCTCGCCGGCCTCGCCGTGACGGGCGCCGCGCAAGCCGCCGACTCCGGCAAGATCGGCCTCGGTCTGCCGCTGCTGACGTCGCCGTTCTGGCAGTCGTACAACAACTATCTGCCTAAATACGCGAAAGAGAGTGGCCTCGACATCCTCGCGCCGGTCAATTCGAATGGCGATCCGGTCCAGCAGATCACGGACATGAACAACCTGCTGAACCTCGGTGCGAAGGGCATCGTGGTCGGCCCGCTGGATTCGGCGGCAATCAGCCGCGCGCTCGACGCCGCCGCCGCGAAGAACGTGCCGGTCGTCGCCGTGGACGTCGCGCCGACGCAAGGCAAAGTCGCGATGGTAGTGCGCGCCGACAATCACGCGTATGGCGAGAAGGCGTGCAAATACATTGGCGATCATGTGAAGTCGGGCAAGGTCGTGCAGATCATGGGCGACCTGGCGTCGGTCAACGGGCGCGATCGCTCCGAAGCGTTCCGCACCTGCATGAAGGGTTATCCCGGCGTGTCGGTATTGGAAATTCCCGCGGCCTGGAAGGGCGATGTCGCGGCCACTGCGCTCGACAGTCTGCTGACCGCGAATCCCGACGTGAAGGGCATCTACATGCAGGCAGGCGGCGTGTATCTGTCGCCGACGCTGCAAACCTTGCGTCGCAAACAGATGCTGTTCCCCGCCGGCGATGCGAAGCATGTCGTGATCGTCAGCAACGACGGCATTCCCCAAGAGTTCGACGCGATCCGCCGCGGCGATATCGACGCGACCGTGTCGCAGCCCGCCGACTCGTACGCGAAATACGGGCTGTTCTATATCAAGGCGGCGTTGGCAGGTCAGACCTTCAAGCCGGGCCCGACCGATCACGGCAGCAACATCATCCAGTTGGCGCCGGGCATTCTGGAAGACCAATTGCCCGCGCCGCTCGTGACGAAATCGAACGTCGACGACAAAGCCTTGTGGGGTAACACCGTTAAATGAACGGTCAAATGAGCGAACTCACGCCCTCCGTGCCCGTCGTCGAAGCGCTCGAGGTCACCAAACGCTTCGGCTCGACGGCCGCGCTGAAAGACGTGAGCATTCGCGTCATGCCCGGCGAGTCGCATGCGCTCGTCGGGCGCAACGGCGCGGGTAAATCGACGCTGGTGTCGATTCTCACCGGCCTGCGCAAGCCCGACACCGGCGAGGTGCGTTTTAGCGGCGCGGCCGCGCCGTCGATCGCGGATCGCGACGCATGGCGCGAGCGAGTGGCGTGTGTCTATCAACATTCGACGATCATCGGCGATCTGAGCGTCGCGGAGAATCTGTTCATCAACCGGCAGCCGTTGCGCGGCGGCGTGATCGCTTGGCAAGCCATGCGGCGCGACGCGCGCGCGTTGCTCGATCACTGGAAGATCGACGTGCGCGAAGATGCCCGTGCCGGCGACCTTTCGGTGGAAGCGCGCCAACTGGTGGAGATTGCGCGCGCGCTGTCGTACGGCGCGCGCTTCATCATTCTCGACGAGCCGACCGCGCAGCTCGACGGCGACGAGATCAAGCGCCTGTTCCGCCGCATCAGCGAGTTGCAGCGCGAGGGCGTGACGTTCCTCTTCATCTCGCATCATCTGCAGGAAGTCTATGAAATCTGCCAGGCCGTGACGGTGTTGCGCGATGCGCGGCATATCGTCAGCGCGCCGGTTTCCGCATTGCCGCGCGAGCAGCTGATCGAAGCGATGACCGGCGAACGCGGTGGTCTTGCCGTCGCCGATGCGGCAGCACGTGGCGCATTGCCCGCGGATACGGCGATCGCGCTGGAACTCAAGGAACTGGCGGGCGCCGATTACGAAGGCGTGTCGTTCACCGTCAAGCGTGGCGAAGTTGTCGGCTTGACTGGCGCGACGAGCAGCGGCCGAACGAGCGTGGCCGAAGCGATTGCGGGCCTGCGCGCGGCCAGGCGCGGCACGATCAGTGTGGACGGTGCAATCTTGCCGCCCGGCGATGTGCCCGCAGCGCTTGCGCACGGCATTGGCTGCGTGCCGAAGGATCGGCATCACGAAGGGCTGGTGCTCACGCAATCGGTCGCGGAAAACGCATCGATGACGATCGCGCGCGTGCTCGGCAAATTCGGCATCGCGCCGCCCGCGAAAAAGAACGCCTTCGGCCAGAAGATGATCGACGCGCTCGGTATCGTCGCGCAAGGTCCGGAGCATGTCGTGTCGGGTCTGTCAGGCGGCAATCAGCAGAAGGTGGTGATGGCGCGCGCGCTCGCGACCAATCCCAATGTGCTCGTGCTGATCGATCCCACCGCGGGCGTCGACGTGAAATCGAAGGAAGCGTTGCTCTCCGTCGTGGATCGCGTGCGCGAAGAGGGCAAGGCCGTGCTGGTCGTGTCCGGAGAACTCGACGATCTGCGCACCTGTGACCGCGTGCTGGTCATGTTCCGTGGCCGTGTCGCGGCCGAATTTCCCGCGGGTTGGCAGGACCACGACCTGATCGCATCCGTTGAAGGAGTCAGTCTTCATGAAGAATAGTGTGCCCAGTCCCGCTTTCGGCGCCGCGCAAGCTCAGGCTCAGCCGCAGTTGGCCGCGCCGGTGTCGCGCGGCAAACGCGCGCGCTCCGAACTCGCGCGCCTGCGCGAGCTGGCGTTGCTGCCCGCGCTCGCTTTGCTGATCGTGATCGGCGCGTTTGTCAGCCCAAGCTTTCTGACCAAGGCCAATCTCATCAGCGTGCTGGGCGCGTCGGCGGCGTTGGCGCTCGTCGCGCTCGCCGAATCGCTGATCGTGCTGACCGGCAAGTTCGACCTGTCGCTCGAATCGACGGTCGGCATCGCGCCCGCCGTGGGCGCAATGCTCGTGATGCCGGCGGCGTCCGCCGGCTTCGGCATGCAATGGCCCGCGGAGGCGGGCTTACTCGCCATCGTGATGGTGGGCGCGGTGATCGGCTTCATCAACGGCTTTCTCGTGGTGCGTTTGCGGCTCAATGCGTTCATCGTCACGCTGGCTATGCTGATCGTGTTGCGCGGCATGCTGGTCGGCGCGACCAAGGGCGGCACGCTGTTCGATATGCCGCCGTCGTTCTTCGCGCTCGCGACCACGATCGTGCTCGGCTTGCCTTTGTCCGTGTGGCTCGCGGCGGTGGCGTTCGCAATCGCGGCGTTCATGTTGCGTTATCACCGGCTGGGCCGCGCGTTGTACGCCATCGGCGGCAATCCGGAAGCGGCGCGCGCGGCGGGGATTCGCGTCGAGCGCATCACGTGGGGCGTATTCGTGCTCGGCAGTATCCTTGCCTCGATAGGCGGTTTGATCGTGACCGGCTATGTCGGGGCGATCAACGCGAACCAGGGCAACGGCATGATTTTCACGGTGTTCGCGGCAGCGGTGATCGGCGGCATTTCGCTCGACGGCGGCAAGGGCACCATGTTCGGCGCGCTCACCGGCGTGCTGCTGCTCGGCGTCGTGCAGAACCTGTTGACGCTTGCCCAGGTGCCGTCTTTCTGGATTCAGGCGATTTACGGCGCGATCATCCTGGGCTCGCTGATGGTGGCGCGCCTCGCGAGCGGCGAAGGACAGAACTGATACGCACGCACCTCGGAGAACTCATTTGACCAGCCGCTCATTGCCGCTACAAACGGACCCACGCCTGATTCTGCTCAGCCCCGCCGACAACTGCCTGATCGCGGCGGCGCGTCTGGACTGCGGCGCGCAGGTCGAGATCGAAGGCGAGCGCGTGACGCTCACCAAAACCATCGACCTCGGTCACAAGGTGGCGCGCCATGCACTCGCGAAGGACGACAAGGTGCTGCGCTACGGCGCAGTGATCGGTCACGTGACAGAAGCCGTGGCACGCGGTGCGCATCTGCATACGCACAACCTCGAAAGCGATTACCTGCCGACCTACACGCACGACGCGGGCCACGAATTCGTCCATCACTGATGTGCGCACAACGACGTGGCCTCGCGCCGCGCTGGAACGATCATGACTGACACTTCCGTAGCATCTCTGCCTGCCGCCGCGCAGCAGCCCACGCTTGAGGGCTATCTGCGTGGCGACGGCCGCAAGGGTATCCGCAATGTGGTCGCGGTGGCGTATCTGGTCGAGTGCGCGCATCACGTCGCGCGCGAGATCGTCACGCAGTTTCGCGAACCCCTCGACGCCTTCGACGATCCTTCCGCCGAGCGCGAGCCGCCCGTGCATCTGATCGGCTTTCCGGGCTGCTATCCGAACGGTTACGCGGAAAAAATGCTCGAGCGGCTCACCACGCATCCCAACGTCGGCGCGGTGCTGTTCGTGTCGCTCGGCTGCGAGAGCATGAACAAGCACTATCTGGTGGACGTGGTGCGCGCGAGCGGCCGTCCCGTCGAAGTGCTGACGATCCAGGAAAAGGGCGGCACGCGCAGCACGATTCAATATGGCGTCGACTGGATTCGCGGCGCGCGCAAGCAACTCGCCGCGCAGCAGAAGGTACCGATGGCGCTGAGCGAACTGGTGATCGGCACGATCTGCGGCGGCTCGGACGGCACCAGCGGCATCACGGCGAATCCGGCGGTGGGCCGCGCGTTCGATCATCTGATCGACGCGGGCGCGACCTGCATCTTCGAAGAAACCGGCGAGCTGGTGGGCTGCGAATTCCATATGAAGACGCGCGCGGCGCGTCCGGCGCTCGGCGATGAAATCGTGGCTTGCGTCGCCAAGGCGGCGCGCTATTACTCGATTCTCGGCCACGGCAGTTTCGCGGTCGGCAACGCGGACGGCGGACTCACCACGCAGGAAGAGAAATCGCTGGGCGCGTATGCGAAGAGTGGGGCGTCGCCGATTGTCGGCATCATCAAGCCCGGCGATATTCCGCCGACCGGCGGCCTCTATCTGCTCGACGTGGTGCCGGACGGCGAGCCGCGTTTCGGCTTTCCCAACATCAGCGACAACGCGGAGATCGGCGAGCTGATCGCCTGCGGCGCGCATGTGATTCTCTTCACGACCGGACGCGGCTCGGTGGTCGGCTCGGCGATTTCGCCGGTGATCAAGGTGTGCGCGAATCCCGCGACGTATCGCAACCTCTCCGGCGACATGGATGTCGACGCGGGCCGCATTCTCGAAGGCCGCGGCACGCTGGACGAAGTGGGCCGCGAGGTGTTCGAGCAAACGGTGGCGGTATCGCGCGGTGCCGCTTCGAAGTCAGAGACGCTCGGTCATCAGGAATTCATCCTGACGTACAAGACGTTCGAACCGGTTGGACCGGCTTGCCTGCCGTCGAGCGCCGCAGCGCAGCATCGGATGGTCGCGATCGAGCCGCGCTAAGCGGCTGCGTCCTGGCCGCGCGGTCCTGGCGGCAAGCCGTCTGTACACACCGTGGGCAAACCTTGCCCATGCATGGTAAAACACGACAAATTGGAGACGCGCTCAATGACCGCAACGATCGGATCGAAGATCGGGCAACGGCGCCGCATCGGCCGCGGGCCGTTGCAGGTGACCGGTTTGGGACTCGGCACGGCGCCGCTCGGCGGCCTCTACCGCGATCTGTCCGATGAAGAAGCTCATGCAACCATCGCCGCTGCGTGGGATGCCGGCGTGCGCTATTTCGACACCGCGCCGCATTACGGCAACACGAAGGCCGAGCATCGTCTGGGCGACGCCTTGCGGCGCTATCCGCGCGCCGACTATGTGTTGTCCACCAAGGTGGGCCGCCGTTTCGTGCCGCGCACCACGCCTTTCGACGACAAGGAAGGCTGGCAAAATCCGCTCCCTTTCGAAGCGATCTACGACTACACGCACGACGGCATTCTGCGTTCGTTCGAAGATAGCCAGCAGCGCCTCGGCATCGTCGATATCGACATTCTGCTGGTGCACGACATTGGCCGTGTCACGCACGGCGACAACCATCCCCGTTACTGGCGGCAACTGACGGAAGGCGGCGGCTTTCGCGCGTTGGACGCGTTGCGCTCTTCTGGCGCGATCAAGGCCGTCGGACTTGGCGTCAACGAAGGCGCGGCGATACTGGATGCGATGGCCGAATTCGATATCGATTGCGCGTTGCTCGCGGGCCGTTATACGCTCCTCGAACAGACCACGCTCGACGACCTGTTGCCGGCCTGTGAAAAACGTGGCGTCAGCATCCTGTTAGGCGGCGCGTTTAATTCGGGCATTCTGGCGCGCGGTGTCGAAGGCGATCTGAAATTCAACTACGGCGAGGCGCCGCCCGAAGTGATCGAGCGCGTCGCGCGGCTTGAAGCAGTGTGCCGCACGCACGGCGTGCCGCTCGCGGCCGCCGCCTTGCAGTTTCCCTATGCGCATCCGGCGGTCGCCACGGTGTTGACCGGCGCGCGCAGTGCCGATGAATTGCGCGAGAACGCCGCGTCGTTCGAGCTGCCGATCCCCGCGGCCTTGTGGTCCGCGTTGCGTGACGAAGGCTTGCTCGACAGCCGCGCGCCCGCGCCCGAGGACTGAGTTGACGATGCATATCGATGCCCACCAGCACTACTGGGATCCCGCTCGTGGCGATTACGAGTGGCTCACGCCGGAACTGAAAATCCTGTACCGGACGTTCGGCCCGGAGGATCTCGCGCCGTTGCGCGAACGCGCGGGCATCGAACGGACGGTGGTGGTGCAGGCAGCGCCGACCATCGACGAAACGCGTTATTTGCTGGACCTGGCGCGCCATGAGCCGTCGATTGCGGGCGTGGTCGGCTGGGTGCCGTTGTTGCTGCCCACGGCGCCGCAGGTGATCGAAGCACTGACGCATGAGCCGAAGTTCAAAGGCGTGCGGCCGATGCTGCAGGATTTGCCGGACGATACGTGGATCGCGAACCCCGATCTCGCGCCGGCAATCGAAGCGCTAATCGCACACGACCTCGCCTTCGACGCGTTGATTTACGCGCGTCACGTCGAGCCGTTTGAAACTTTCGCGACGCGCTTTCCAGCGTTGCGCATCGTCGTCGATCATGGGGCGAAGCCGCCCATCCGCTATGGACGCGCGGGTTACCAAAGCTGGGCCGACGCGATCACGCGGCTCGCGCAACTGCCGCATGTGCATTGCAAACTGTCGGGCCTCGTCACCGAGGCGTCGCGTGGTTGGACCGAGGAGACGCTGCACCCGTATGTCGAGCATCTGCTGAAGTCCTTCGGTCCGGCGCGTTTGATGTGGGGCAGCGACTGGCCGGTGCTCGATCTGAACGGCGACTATCTGCTCTGGCATTCGGTGGCGAACACCTTGCTCACGTCGTTGAGCGACGGCGAGCGCGACGCGGTTTTCGGCGGCAATGCCGCCGCGTTTTATCGATTGTGATTTCTGGAAGAGACAAGCAACAGCCCATTCAACTGGAGTCGTAGATGACACAAAGACTGGCCGGCAAGACGGCCCTGATCACGGCGGCAGGACAAGGTATTGGACTCGCTACCGCCGAACTCTTCGCGCGCGAAGGCGCGCGCGTGATCGCCACGGATATCCGCATCGACGGACTCGCCGGCAAGCCGGTCGAAGCGCGCAAGCTCGACGTGCGCGACGACGCGGCGATCAAGGCGCTAGCGGCCGAGATCGGCGCGGTCGACGTGCTGTTCAACTGCGCGGGCTTCGTGCACGCGGGCAATATTCTCGAATGCAGCGAAGAGGATTGGGACTTCGCCTTCGACCTGAACGTGAAGGCGATGTACCGCATGATCCGCGCGTTCCTGCCTGCCATGCTGGAAAAAGGCGGCGGCTCGATCATCAATATGTCGTCGGCGGCGTCGAGCGTGAAGGGCGTGCCGAACCGCTTTGCGTACAGCGCTTCCAAAGCCGCGGTGATCGGGCTGACCAAGTCCGTTGCTGCGGACTTCATCACGCGTGGTGTACGCTGTAACGCGATCTGCCCGGGCACGGTGGCTTCGCCGTCGCTCGAACAGCGGATCGTCGCGCAGGCTCAGGCGCAAGGCGCGACGCTGGACGCCGTGCAGGCCGCCTTTGTCGCGCGTCAGCCGATGGGCCGCATCGGCAAGCCGGAAGAGATCGCCGCGTTGGCGCTGTATCTCGGGTCCGACGAGTCGTCGTTTACCACGGGCCATGCGCATGTGATCGACGGCGGCTGGTCGAACTGATCTATGCCGACCCAAGCTGAACCACGAACCGAACACCACTGAAAGGAAGTGCCAGGATGAAACTGCTTCGTTATGGGCCGAAGGGCCAGGAAAAGCCGGGCTTGCTCGACGCGCAAGGCAAGATTCGTGATCTGTCGAAAGTGGTCGGCGATATCGACGGCGCCGCGCTGACCGACGAAGGTCTCGCCAAACTGCGCGCGCTCGATCCGGCTTCGCTGCCGCTGGTCGAAGGCAATCCGCGCATGGGTCCGTGCGTCGGCAAGATCGGCAAATTCATCTGCATCGGCTTGAATTACGCGGATCACGCGGCTGAATCGAATCTGCCGGTGCCCGCCGAGCCGGTCATCTTTAACAAGTGGACCAGCGCGATTTGCGGCCCGAACGACGACATTGAAATTCCGCGCGGCTCGAAGAAAACCGATTGGGAAGTCGAATTGGGCGTGGTGATCGGCAAGCCGGCGAAATATATCGACGAAGCCAACGCGCTTGATTACGTCGCCGGATACTGCGTGATCAACGACGTGTCGGAACGCGAATGGCAGATCGAAAAGGGCGGCACGTGGGACAAGGGCAAGGGCTTCGACACGTTCGGCCCGATCGGCCCGTGGGTCGTCACGCGCGACGAAGTCGCCGATCCGCAGAACCTGAGCCTGTGGCTCGAAGTGGACGGCCACCGCTATCAGAATGGCAGCACGAAGACGATGGTGTTCGGCGTCGCGAAACTGGTTTCCTATGTGTCGCAGTGCATGAGCCTGCAACCGGGCGACGTGATTTCGACTGGCACGCCGCCGGGCGTCGGCATGGGTGTGAAGCCGAATCCGGTGTTCCTGAAGCCGGGTCAGACGATTCGCCTGGGTATTGAAGGGCTGGGCGAGCAAACGCAGAAGACGTACGCGGCGGAGTGATTCGCGCCTGCGGGCTTCGCGGGGCATGAAGAACAGCGGTTCCTGCAGCAACAAGCAGGAGCCGCTTTTTTGTATGTGCCGCTGCCGCTGCAGCTTACGCGCGTCGCTCTCCATTCGCAGTCGAGAGTGCGGCTAAACCGCTGCCGCCCATGTTTTCGGCACGCGGCTCAGTCGCAGTGTTCGGTGGGCAGCGTCGTCTGCGGCGCCACTAAATAATCGCCATGCGCGTCTTCGGCGTGCTGCCCAGCCGCCGTGTTCGGCGAGCGGCCCCACGCGCGGCGCCACTAAATAATCGCCACGCGTGTCTTCGGCGTGCTGCTCAGTCGCCGTGTTCGGCGAGCAGCCTTGCGAGCAGCGCCACTAACTGATCGACGTGAGCATCTTCAGTGCGCCACGACGACACGCTGATGCGAAACGCCGGCCGCCCTTGCCAGACAGTCTGACCGAACCACGTTTCGCCCGACGCCTGCGCCGCTTCGCGAATCGCGGCAGTCTGCGCGTCGGTCGTCGCACGTACCAGCACCTGGTTCAGCACGACGCGATTCACCACTTCGAAGCCCGCGGCACGCAGACCCTCGGCGATCCGCGCAGCCTGTGCGCAATGCCGGTCCACCATCTCCTGCACGCCGCTGCGTCCGAGCGAACGCAGCGCTGCCCAGATCGGAATGCCGCGCGCACGGCGCGAGAACTCCAGGTTCACGTTCTTCTGCGCGTCGTGCGCGCCGGTCAGATAGACCGCGTCGCTGTTCATCGCCGATGAAAGCGCCTGCGCGTCGCGGCAGATCGCCATGGCGCCGTCGTAGGGCGTGTTGAGCCACTTGTGGCCGTCGGTGGTCCAACTGTCGGCGCCGTCGATGCCATCGGTCAGCGCCCGTTTCGACGATGCCCGCGCCCACAGACCGAACGCGCCATCCACATGAACCCACGCGCCGGCCGCTTTGGCGCGCGGAATCAATTCCGCGAATGGATCGAACTCACCGGTGTTCACTTCGCCGGCTTGTACGCAGAAGATCGTCATATCGTCGAGCGGCGGTAGCTGCGCGGGGTCGATGCGGCCATGCTCATCGGCTGGCGCGCTAATCACGCGCTTCATGCCGAAGCCGAGCACGCGCAGCGCCTTCTTCACCGTGATGTGGGCCATCTCGGAGATCACGACGCGCACAGGCGGCGCGCCGTTCAAGCCGTCATTGTCGAAATCCCAACCCTTGCGCGCGAGCAGCGCACGCCGTGCAGCCGCGACGCAAACGAGCGTGCACGCCGTCGCGCTGGTGCCGAAGCCGATCGCCGCTTCGCGCGGCAGATCCAGCGCGTCGAGCACCCAGCGCGCCGCGATTTTCTCCAGCGTGGCCGCGACCGGCGAGTTGTCGAAAGTCGAAGCGCATTGATCCCACGCGCCCATCAGACGCTCGGCCGCCGCGGCCGCCGGCAGCACTGCGCCGATCACAAAGCCGTAGTAGCGCGGGTCATTCGACGCAACCGTGCCGGGCGAACCACTTTCGTCGAGCAGACGCAGCACGTCGGCGGGCGCATGGCCGTGTTGCGGGAAGGCTTCGTCGAAGGCGGCGAGTTGCGCGAGCGCGGCCGCGTCCGGAAACACCCGGCGCTTGCCGATGTCGGCAAGGTAAGCGTGCGCGCGTCGGTCGGCATCGGCAATCAGAGCAAGTTCGTTCATGTGGTTCCTTCAAGTATCGATAACGTGATGGCGCGGCAGCCTGAAGAAGGCCACGCGCCTAGAGATTGGCGAGGTCGCGGCCGAGCTTCTGCAATTCGGCGTCAATGCGCTTGTAGTAGGTGAACTTGCCGATCCGCTGTGCGCGCACGAGTCCCGCATCGGCAAGGATGCGCATGTGACGCGTGGTGGTGGCGGGCGCAATGCCGAGCTTGTCGGTAATGAATGTGCAGCACACGCCGACCGTTTCGATATCGGCGTGGTCCTGATACGGGAAATGCCGCGTCGGCTCTTTCAGCCAGCGCATGACCGCGAGGCGGCTTGCGTTGGCGAGCGCGTTGATGCGGGTGAGTTCGTCTGTCATGAAGCGGTGCGGAACGGAGCCTTGGATCGATAACGTTTCGTATATTAGCTAAATGACGAAACGTGGACAAGCGCGTTCATGCCCGCGCGATGTGCTTTAGCCGACCGGCGCGGTGGCGTCAGCCCGCGTGTTCGTGCTCGCCGTTCTCGCTGATCCGGTTGACCGTGCCTTGCGCGACGGCAATCAGCTTTTCGCGGTTGCCTTCCATCACATAGACGTTGCATTGGCAGGTCGCCTGATGCTGACCCGCGTAGACGACCTTCGCGCGAGCGATCAGCGTGCCGTTGATGGCCGGCCGCAGATAATTGATCTTGTATTCCCCGGTCACGACCTTCGGCCCGAGCAGCAGCGCGCCCGCGAAGGTCAGCGCATTGTCGGCGAGATAGCTGATGACGCCGCCATGCACGAAGCCGTGCTGCTGCCGCAACTCGTCGCGGATCGGCAGGCTCAGCGTGAGTTCGCTGGTGCTCGTGTGCATCAACTCTGCGCCTAACAGCATGCTGAACGGCTGGGCATGCAGTGCGCCGCGCGCCCGGTCGAGGAGGTCGGTCATTGTGATTCCTTCGGGCGTGGCCCGCGGTGGCAATCTGCACTGGCCTGCGTCGTGCAGTCCTACCCACTCTAGGAAGCGCGCACGCACCGCGTCAAGGTGAATCGGCAATTCGTGCGGTGCATTGTTGCGCGAATTGATTGCAATGGTGACGTTGACCGATGAAAAGGGGGCGTAAGACGATCTTTAGTGGAATTGGCCTCAAGCGCGACGCGCGTATGCCGTTAACCCTGACGTAGCTCCCGTCATTCTCTGTCTTCAGGTATTCACGATGTTCAGCAAGATCAAGGTCGCATCCGGCCTGTTGTGTGTTCTGGCCGCGTTCTGCGTTTTCCAGCTTGTCACAGTGGGTTTGGGGTTCTGGTCGCTCACGCGCACGCATGACGACGTGGGCGATCTGTCGAACATCGCCCTGAAGCAGGTGGACGAGGTCAACGAAACGACCCAGCATTTGATGGACGCGCGCATCAACCTCTCGCGCGCCGGGACGCGCATGGTGCGCGGCGGCTCCGAGCCGACGGATATCGTGCAGCACGCCCGCGAACAGTTGACGGCTGCCGACCAGTCGTTCGCGGCCTTCATGAGCGCGCCGAAGACCGGCGACGAAAACGGCACCCGCGCCGCCGCGCTCGCCGAGCGCTACAAGAAGCTGCACGACGCGCTCGCGGAGCTGGTGCAGTTTCTCGATTCGAACAACATCCAGGCCTTCCTGGATCAGCCGACGCAGTCGTTCCAGGACGCGTACCTCGGCGAGTCGCATAACTTCGTGCAGTTCGGCAACGCTGCGAGCCGTGCGTCGCTCGACTCGATCGATACGCGCATGGCGACTTTCCGTGCCGTCAGCATCGTGATCCTGCTGGCGCTGGTGGCCGGCACGTTCGCCGTGTACGCGGCGCTGCGCCGCGGCGTGGTGGCGCCGCTGGAAGAAGCGGGCCGTCACTTCGACCGGATCGCGCAAGGCCGTCTCGACCAACCTATCGCCGCGCGCGGCACCAATGAAATCGGCCGATTGTTCTCGGGCCTCGCGAAAATGCAGGCGAGCGTGGCGCGCACCGTGCAGACCGTGCGCGAATCCGCCGACTCGATCCACCTCGGCGCCGATGAAATCGCGACCGGCAACGCGGATCTGTCGGCGCGCACCGAAAACCAGGCGGCGTCGCTCGAAGAAACCGCGTCGAGCATGGAGGAGTTGACGGCTACCGTGCGCCAGAACGCCGAGCACGCCCGCGAGGCCAACGCGCTCGCCGAGACCGCGCTTGAGGCGACCTCGCGCGGCAGCGAAGTGGTCAACGAGGTGGTCGACAAGATGCGCGGCATTGCGCAGAGCTCGGACAAGATTGCCGAGATCATTTCGGTGATCGACGGCATTGCCTTCCAGACCAACATCCTCGCGCTGAATGCGGCCGTCGAAGCGGCGCGCGCGGGCGAGCAAGGGCGCGGCTTTGCCGTGGTGGCGGGCGAAGTGCGTGGCCTTGCGCAGCGTAGCGCGCAATCGGCGAAGGAAATCAAAACGCTGATCAGCGAATCGGTCGCCGAGATTCAGGGCGGTTCGGCACTGGTCGAGCACGCCGGCTCAGCGATGAGCAACGTGTCCGCCTCGATTTCGCGCGTCACGCAGATGATGGCGGAGATCAGCGCGTCGTCGCTCGAACAGAGCACGGGCATCGAGCAGGTCAATCAGGCGGTGGTGCAGATGGATGAGATGACGCAGCAGAACGCGGCGCTCGTCGAAGAGGCTGCAGCGGCGGCGGCTTCGCTGCATCAGCAGACGCAGCAATTGAAGCAGGCCGTTTCCGTCTTCGAAATTTCTGAATCTGTGTTGCGGATGCAACAAATCGACGAAGCGCGAAGTCAATCGGCCGATTTTTCGTTGTCCGGTATGCGCGCAATCTAGCTCGCAAAAGCGCTCAAAAAGAAAACGACAGACAAAGAAAATGGCCCGCCGAAGCGGGCCATTTTGCATTAGACGCAAGCGCCTAAGGGTGCCTCAACGTACCTGACGGTACTTAGGCCGGCTGGATGTTCGCAGCTTGCTTGCCCTTCGGGCCTTGCTTAACTTCAAACGTCACCTTTTGGTTTTCCTGCAGGGACTTGAAGCCGCTGCCTTGAACTTCCGAAAAGTGCGCGAACAGGTCTTCGCCGCCGTCGTCCGGCGTGATGAAGCCAAAGCCCTTTGCATCGTTAAACCACTTCACAGTACCTGTTGCCATTTTTAATCCAGTAAATGTTGTGTGTTGCATTCGCGACCGCTATTTCTCAACACGAGATCGAGCGCGAAGTAGGAGTTGTATCACGTCTTAATGACGGACGCCAACCAACCAGTATTCGGGTATTCCCCCGCTCCGGTCTTTTTGAGGCCCGGAAAGCAATTGGAAGGCTGTTCCCGCGGGTAGGGTAAACTGCTGGTATTACTCTTCCAGGAAAGACATTGACACATTATTTGCAAGAAGAACTTACCTCGTTCTGGAGTCGTTTGACCCCCTATCTGGCGATATTGGAGTCTAAATCACCTCAGCAAGGCGCCCCGGACCCGGTCGGCCGTATCACCGTCGATACCGAAGACCGTCAGGCTTTCGCCCTCCACGTCACCGATCAGAAGCCGCGCGGCGACACGTCGGACACCCCCACCGGGCACAGCGCAACTTATATGCGTTTTAA
The DNA here is from genome assembly GCF_003001875.1 of Paraburkholderia sp. BL18I3N2. Classification (NCBI taxonomy): domain Bacteria; kingdom Pseudomonadati; phylum Pseudomonadota; class Betaproteobacteria; order Burkholderiales; family Burkholderiaceae; genus Paraburkholderia; species Paraburkholderia sp. BL18I3N2. Next base: position 36,969 of record NZ_PVNC01000001.1, on the reverse strand, counting down.
ATCGGCCGACAGCGGCTGGAGCCCCTGGCAGCGCGAAGAGTATTGATCGACCGGGCGGTCGGCTTTTGTGTCCGCGTGGCGTCGTGAGATCGCGGCCGGCGTTCAGCCGGCTTCGCGATCGGTCCGGTCGCTGGCCGTTTTTCGGCCTCACCCTTTGCGCCCACTGCGGCGCGTGCGCTCGTAAAAGTCGTTCGGCTTGGTGCGAACCCAGCGGACGAAAGTGCGGACCGCCTCGTCGCTGAGGAGCGCCTCGACCGTCGAATAGCGTTGCGCCAGCTCGGCTTCCGTGAACAGCGCGTGGAGCTGGCGGTGGCAGATGCGGTGCAAAGCGGCGACTTCCTTGCCGCCTTTTGTTTTCGGCACCCAGTGATGCAAATCGCGTTGGCTCGCCGGGATCGGCCGGCCGCAGAGCGGGCAGATTTCGTCCGCAGGCGGAGGTCGATACCAAGGTTCGGCGAGTTTTTTGGCCATGGCCGCACGAATGGCTAGCGGAGTTCCAGGCGCACGGCCGTTGTTTGGCCTAGCCGGCGGCGTTCAGGCCGGCAACGCCTCGTAGGCGGTGGCGAGGTGATAGGGCGTGGTCGACGGCATGTCGGCGCGCGCCACTTCGCCCGCCGGCGTTTTGCATTCGAACCAGCCCTGCTGCCGCAGAAACCGTTGCTGGAACAGTTCGATTTGCCGGGGCAGCGCGGCGCGCGCCGACGGTTCGTCATGGCTTGCCAGCGCGCGTAGATATTCGGTTTGGGCCCAGATCCGCTGAGTCGCGTCCTTGATCCGGCCGGTTTCGTCGAGCGAGGCGTACACGCCGCCGGTTTCCCGGTCCACGCCATGTTGCTGCGCGAAGCTGAAGGCACGCGGCATGGCTTCGGCGAGACCCGAGTCTTCGAACACGGCGCCCGCGTGTTTCACCAGCCAGAACCATTCAAACTGATGCCCGGGTTCCAGACGGTTGTCGTCCGCGCCGATCGGCAATTCGGCGATGCAGCCCGTGGGCGCATGCACGAAGCGCTGCGCGACCGCGCCGGCGAGACGCCGCAGCGCGGCGTCGAAAGCGTTGTCGTGCGTGGCTTCGCGAGCGGCCAGCCAGGCTTCGGTCAGGTGCATCAAAGGGTTCTGGATCGGCGTGCCCGTCACGCCGGCGAAGTCCGCGGTCAGTGCGGCGTTGAACAGATCGTCCTCGGCGGCGAAGTTCGACTGGATCAGCGCGGACGTGCGATGCACGATTTCCAGCGCGTCGTGATTGCCTGAGCGCCGGGCATACTCCGCGCACGCAAACACCACGAACGCGTGCGTGTACAGGTCCTTGGTGGTGTCGAGCGGTGCCCCTTGCGCATCCACGCTGTAGAACCATCCACCGTGGCGCGTGTCCTGAAAGGTGTGCATCAACGAGTCGAACAACACCCGCGCATGGGCTGCGTCGCCTGCTTGCGAGAACACGAACAATTGTCGCGCGCAGGCCATGGCCCGGTAACGCTCGGCGGGCAGCGGCTGATGATCTTCCGCGCTGACCGCTTCGTAGGGCAGCTTCAGTGCGGTGTTGAAACCCGGGCCGCGCCAGATCGGCAGCACCACGCCTGTGAAGTGATCGCGCAGACCGGCGGCGAGTGCGGTGGTGGAAGCGGCGGGTGGGTTCATGCTCTGCATAGTCAAATGGGGCGAACAGGGTATTTCGAAGCCAGGCGACGGCGGACTTGGTTGTCGTGTCCGTGGCCTGAATTTCAGCGCGGCGCAATTGTTGGCGAACGTGTCGACGAGCGTGGATGCTACCTGTTTTTGCAAACCGGCAACCGCAAAATCAGGATAGCGACAAGCCGTGCGAACCGCCTCGCGATGTGCGGCCTAGCATAAAGCAAACGACTCACACTGGCACTGCGTCACCCGTGCGGAAACTACTTCGAATAATTTCCGATAAGGAGGAAGAACAATGCTGGGGAATCTCGAACTCGTCGCCCGTTTGATGGTGGCCGCCGCGCTCGGCAGCGTCATCGGCTTCGAGCGGGAGCGGCTTTCGTGGGCCGCGGGGCTGCGCACGCACATGCTGGTGTGCGTCGGTTCGGCACTGATCATGATTGTCTCGGCCTATGGTTTTGCGGAAGTCCTGAAAGGCGACCACGTCGTGCTCGATCCTTCGCGGATGGCCGCGCAAGTGGTGTCGGGAATCGGCTTTCTCGGCGCGGGCTCGATCCTGCTGCGTGGCGAGATCGTGCGCGGACTGACGACGGCGGCGAGCCTCTGGTCGGTGGCCGCCATCGGTCTCGCGGTCGGCGGCGGGCTGTACACGGCGGCGATCGCGGCGACCATCATCATTCTGATTATCCTGGCCGGCATCAAGCCGCTCGAGCGCCGCTTCATCACGGTCAAACAACGGCGCCAACTGACGATGATCGTTGAGCGCGGCGCCATGACGTTCCACTCGCTGCACGACGAACTCGGCGCCGCCAGCCCGCGCGTCAAGCAGTTCGTGATGCAGCAAAGCGAGGACGCGCCCGAGTGCGATGAAGTGGTGATCACCTTGCATCGCGTATCGAATACCGAATATGAGGCGATCTGCGGGCGCTTGCGGCAACTGCGCGGCGTCAAGCAGTTCCGGCAGGACGACGCGACTTCCTGAAAACGAAAATCGTCGCCGAATGGCTTCGGCGGGCGCGGGCGGCCATGCGACAATGCGGTCTCGAAAAATTCCAACGGCATTGACGAGCGGTGCTCGGCGCCCGCTTTGCGGCGACGACCGCTCTTTTCTCTATGGCAGATTCCGCAGCATCCATGCAGTCCCGGCCTCAACGCGCCGCTTCGAAGAAGCGCCGCCAGGCCACCGTCCCGACCGAAACTGAAAACAAGCTGGCGCGCGCCGCGCGCTCCGCACAACGCCTCGCGCAACTGAGCGACGCCTCCCGCGACGACAGCACGCTCGACCTGTTCCCCGACGATCCCACCCGCGCCACGCTGGAAGCGATGAATATCGACATCCGGCAAGGTACGCTGCATGGTTTCGAATTGCCTGACGTGGTGTTGGCCGCGGTCGGCGCGATCGATGGCGGCGATGGTTTGGCGGTGGACGCGCGGGCTACGCGTCGTGCGCCGCGCGTGGCTAAGGCCGATGACCAACCGGTTCCGGTCAATGCGCTATTGAGCGGGCTCGAAATCGAGCCGTTGGTGGTGGCGGCATCGCCGGCTGGCGAACCGGCTTCGGGCGATGCGAAACCGGCAGCGGACACAACCGCGTCTGCCGAAGAGAAATCGGCGGCACCGGCGCGCGATGCATCGGCGCCGTTTACCCCGGCGATGGCGGCGGCGACCGTGGCGCGCAGCGTGACCGCGCTGCGCCAGGCGGCTGAGCCGGATGCGACGGGCGGTGCGGCGGCTGCGTCGAACGCCGGCGGTGGCAAGGCGCCGCAACGCTTCGCGGCGACTTTTGCCAAGGCGGCTTCGGCTTCTGGTGCGGCTTCGGTATCGGCTTCGCAAGAACCGGCCGCAGTCGCGGCCAACGTGACGGGCACAACGGAAGAACCGGCGTCGGCACAACAGGGCGCTGCTGCTGAAGGGTCAAAGCCGGGCGCGGTGCCGAACCAGCATAGGGCGCCGACGGAAGCTGAAATCGCCGCGCCGAACAGCACGGCGTCGGAGGCGTCGATGGATGCATCGGCGTCCGCCACGCCTTGGCGGGAAGCCCGGCGTGCCGAAGCGGCCGCGGCGGCGCTGCGCGCCGCGCCAGAACTCGATCGCCTGCGGGCGACCGCGTTCGCCGATACTGTCGACGCGCTGTACGGCGTGATCGCCGATCAACGCCACGCCGCGACCGATCATTCAAGGCGCATGAAATGGATGCTGTCGATCGTGGTGGGCGCGTTGCTGATGACGGTTGCGATCGGCATCACGCAAACCGTGCTGCTGATGCGCCTCACGCGCGAGACCACCGCCCAGCAGCACCGCATCGAGCAGATGATGCAGAACCAGCAGGCAGCTATGGCCAGTTTGCTCGACACGCACATGGCGATGGCGACCGCAGCCGCCGCCAATGCCGCTTCCGACGCGGCCGCGACAGCGCCCGCCGCGCCACAGCAAGCCGCCGCGACGGCAGCGCACGCGAGGCGCGCAGCGCGAGCACAGCATGTACATAAGCAGAAAGCGGCTACCCCGCACTGACAGTCAGTGAGCGCCGCGCCGGCGACAAGCCGGTTGCGGTGATTCACTTTTCTATTGCTGTCCGGCGTCCGCCGCCCATCGCGCGTCGCCCACCGCCCACCACTCAGCTACCAGCGTCCGCCAACGCGACGTTGACACGTGCGGACGGGGCGGCACCATACCCGTCGACGCCGCCATAGCCCGCTTCCGCAAGGCAACAGCGAAAGCCAACGTTCGTGCGCAGCAGAAAGCGGGCGACTAGCCCGCTACAGAGGTAGACCCTTGTGACCCTGAAAATCAAAAACAGGGACGTTGTCATGATGCAACGCAGCATGCGAAAAATACCCGCGACAAAGCATCACGCCGAAAAATTGCTGCATTGCACTAGCTTTTGCCTAGGGAAAACCCTATAATCCTTCTTAAGGGAAAACCCTAGCAAATGCAGTAACTAACCGGGAGTCGCCATGAGCTTCATTTTTGCAATGTTCCAAAAGGTCAGCGACCTCTTTGCGTCGCCCCATCTGCCGCTGGATTCGGACTACTCGTACGAAGCGCGTAGCCGCGAAGCAGAGCGCGTGCGCAGAGCACAAGCTACGTTGTTCGGCGTCAAGCTGAGCGACTAAAAGCAAAGCCGTACCGGCCCAAGCGCGGAGCAACCGCGTACGGGCGCGCACTTCGGGTGCGCATCGCATCACTGTTGAAGCCACAGTCCGCGAAACGCGTACCGTGGCTTTTTGTTTTTCAGGCTCGTTTCCGCCGCTCGGGCCCCGGCTCCGAATATTTCCCGGCCGAAATGGATGTAACGGAGCCATCAAAGATGGCCGCCGGGCCCACAGGGTCCAGTCATGGCGCATGGCTTCGCAGGCAGGGCGAGACGGGCAAAATGCGCTTTGGCCGTCCGTCTCTTTCTATGAAATGTGCGCTTACAAGTGCTCACGTCTTCATGCGGTTTGCGCCGCTAAAGTTGGTCTCAAGCGTACGGCGTCTGGTTCGAGCCTGAAGGTGCAGGTCCAGGTCGAGCTCGAGCACGGCCGCCGGCTTGATACAAAACTTTGATGGGAGGTCACTATGAAAACCTTGAACAAGACATCGCGTTCGATCATCGCAACCTTGCTGGCAGGCGGCGCATTGCTCGCGGCCGGCAGCGCATTCGCTCAAGAACGCGTGGTCGTCGAAAACGGCCCGGGACCGGCGGTCTACGGTCGACCGCACATGATGCCGGTGGGCGTGTCGATCAATATCGGCTGGCACGGCGATCGTTACTATGACGGCCATCGCTATTGGGCCCACGACGAGTGGATGCGCCATCATCCGCACGACTACGATCCGCATCACCGCGACGACCATCGCCCGCCCCCGCGCTACTAATTCGCGCGTGACGGCGCCGCACGACGCGGCGTCGGCCTGAATTCCACAAAGCCGGTCCTTCCTCGCGGAAGACCGGCTTTGTCACGTTCGAGCTTACGAATCGGCTTGCTGCGCTATGCTTGAACGCTCTTATCGACGGCAGCAGGAGAGCGGCTTGGACAAGGCAGTGATTGGCGTAGTGGGCACGGGGTTGATGGGCGTCGGCATTGCGACGCAAAGCGCATTGCACGGATACAGGACGATCGTTCACGATGTCGATCCGGCGCGTCTCGCGAGCGTCGCGCCGAAAGCGCAAGCGGTGCTCGACGAACTGATCGACGCCGGGCGCATCGACCCGACGGCCAAACAGGCGGCGCTGGCGCGCATTGAAACGCATGCAGCACTCGACGTGATGGCATCGGCGCAATTCGTGATCGAAGCGATTCCCGAGATCCTCGAACTGAAGCATCGCGTGTATGCGGCGCTGACCCAGTTGCTGGCCGACGACGCGATTCTCGCGAGCAACACCAGCGGTTTTCACCCCGATCAACTGGCCACCCCATTGCGCGCGAAAGACCGCTTTGTGATCGCGCATTTCTGGAATCCGCCGCACATGATTCCGCTCGTCGAAGTCGTGCCGGGCACGGCGACCGCGCCCGAAGTGACGCAGCAGACCGCTGCGTTGATGAGTGCGATCGGTATGGAGCCCGTTGTGCTGGCGAAAGCGATTCCGGGGTTCGTCGGCAACCGGTTGCAGTTCGCGGTGCTGCGCGAGGCGTTGCATATCGTGCGCTCGGGCGCGGCGACGCCGGACGTGGTCGATCGCGTGATGAAGGCATCCTTGGGTCGCCGCTGGGGGATCGTTGGACCGTTCGAAGGCGCGGACATGGGCGGCCTCGACACCTTCCTCGATATCGCTTCCCACCTGATGCCGGAGCTGGCCAAAGACGAAGACGTGCTCGATCTATTGCGCGAGCAGGTCGAAGCAGGGCGTGTGGGCGTGCGCAGCGGCGCGGGTTTCCATGACTGGGACGACGCGCATCTGGAGCAGGTGAAGCAAGGGCGCAAGCGTGTGATTAGTCGCGGTTGATTGACGCGAAAATGGCGAGGCTTAAAAGTGCGGCGTCACGAGAAGCCTCGCTACCAGGGCACGCCCAGCAGCCCGCGCCGCTCTGCGGTATAAATGCCGTCTCGCTCCATCTGCAAGGCCCCCAATCTCCATGCCCCACTACTTCTACGACCCCGCCACCGGCCATGGCCTCCCGCACGATCCGTTCAAAGCCATCGTCGCGCCGCGTCTGATCGGCTGGATCTCCTCGCGCGACACCGCAGGCACATTGAACCTCGCGCCGTACAGTTTCTTCAGCGCGTTCGCCAGCTTTCCGGCGATCATCGGTTTCTGCAGCGAAGGCCGTAAAGACAGCGTCGCCAACATCGAAGCCACCGGCGAGTTCGTCTGGAATCTGGCGACCAAACCGCTCGCCGAGCAGATGAACCGCTCGTCGGCGCCCGTTCCGCCGCACGTCGACGAATTCGAACTCGCGGGACTCACTCCCGCGCCGGGCCGCAACGTGGCCGTACCGCACGTCGCGGAATCGCCGGCTGCGCTCGAATGCAAGCTGCTGCAAGTGGTGCGGCTGCATACGCTCGACGGCACGCCGATGGACAACTATCTGTCGCTCGGGCAAGTGGTCGGCGTGCATATCAACGAGGCGTATCTGAAAGACGGCTTGTTCGACACGCACGCCGCGCAGCCGATCATGCGCGCCGGCTACCGCGCCGACTACGCGGAAATCGGCGACATGTTCCAGATGTTCCGCCCGACCGCATAGACAGCACAGCGCTGAAAACTACGTCGCGCCACGCCAGATGGCGCGACATTCACGGCATCGCCTCCGAATCGCGCAAAAGCAAAAAGCAGCGCCCGCATACTGGCGCGCTTGATGCTTGCAACCGACGCTCCAACGCGTCGTTTTCAACTGCCGGCTCACTCGCGAGGAGCGCGATCATGTCCACCGAATTCGCCACGCAATTCAGTCATGTCCGTCCGCAAGACACGTCCTATGAGGATCAGGGCTTACGCGACTTTTTTCTGTACCGCGATTTGGGTATCGCGCAGGCGACCGGCGGCAAGGTGCTCGCGCAACTCGTCAAAGCGAACCACGCACCAGAGCAAGGCACTGGCTGGCACCGTCATGAGGCCGATTTCCACATTGTGATCATGTTGAAGGGCTGGGCGCGCTTCATGTATGGCGACAAAGAGACGCTCGTCGCCGCCGGCGATTGCGTGCATCAGGCGCCGGGCATCGTCCACTATCTGTTCGACTACTCGGAAGATATGGAGTACATCGAAATCGTCTCGCCGGCCGATTTCAAATCGATCGAAGTCGAAGGGCCGTGCGACGTGCCGACAGTGACGCCCTGGAAGAGCGCTGCGGCTTAGCGAACGTGGAAGGCGGCCGCGCGCTTGAGTAGCGGGTACTACGCAATCGACCAAGCAGGCAGCCGCCGCGCGCTTCCGAACAACAACTCATTGCGCCGCAGGCGGCCGTCTACGCGGAGTGCGCGCCGCCGCCTGCGGCTTGATGGCCGCAGCCGAACCGGCGCTTGACGTGGTGCTAGTTCCGTTCGCAGCATCCATTGGCGCCGCATCCACTTCCACATCGACCACCGCCGTTGCCGCCGGCGCTGCTGGAGTGACTTCAGCAGCCGTCGCGGCTGGCACCGGCTGAATCGTGCGCGCTCGCGAACTCACCAGCACCGCGCGCGGTTCGTTGTCGTAGATCACGGCGCGCACGCGCGGATAGATGTGCCGCTCCCAGCGGTGTCCATTGAACACGCCATAGTGCCCGACGCCGGTCTGCACGTGATGCGTCTTCAAATACGGCCGCAACTTGTCGCACATGTCCTGCGCGGCGAGCGTCTGACCGACGGCGCAGATATCGTCCTTCTCGCCTTCGACGGTAAGCAACGCGGTGCGGCGAATCTTCGACGGTTCGACGAGACGCCCTTTCACTTCGAGCGCATGCAACGGCAGTGCATGACGCTGAAAAACCGTGTCGACGGTTTCCAGATAAAAGTCGGCGGTGAGATCCATCGTCGCGAAGTATTCTTCATAGAACGTGCGGATCGTGTCGGCTTTCGCTGGATCGCCTTTGGCGCGCTCGTAATGCATCGTCTCGAACGAGTCGAGATGGCGGTTTAGATTCATCGCCATAAACGCGGTCAACTGCATGAAGCCCGGATACACGCGCCGATGCGCGCCCGCAAAACCGAACGGCACCGCGCTGATCAGCTTCTGCTCGAACCACTCCAGCGGTTTGCTTTTGGCGAGTTCGTTGACGCGCGTTGGGTTGATACGCGTGTCGAGCGGACCGGCCATCAGCGTCATGCTCGCCGGTTGCGCGGGGTGATCGTCGGCGGCCATCAGCGCGACCGCGGCCAGCGCGGCGACGGTCGGCTGGCAGACGGCGAGCAGATGCGCGCCGGGGCCGATCGTTTCGGTGAAGTCGATCACGTGCTGCACGAATTCGTCGAAGCCGAAGCGGCCCTGGCTTAGCGGCACGTCGCGCGGGTTGTGCCAGTCGGTGATGTAGACGTCGTGTTCGGCCAGCATCGTGCGCACGGTGCCGCGCAGCAGCGTCGCGAAGTGGCCGGACATTGGCGCGATCACGAGCACGCGGGGTTGCGGCGCCGACGGCGGCGTCTCCTTACGGAAATGCAGCAGCGAACAGAACGGCGTGTGCGCCGCGATTTCCTCGACGACCGCCACGGATTTGCCTTCCGATATCACGCTGTCGATCTGGAACGGCGGCCGCACGGGCGTGAGTCCGGCCAGCGTCAACAACTCGCAGGCCGCGCGGATCGAGCGTCCATGCGACGTTTCGCCGAACGCAGACCATGCGTCGAGCGAATGATTCACCAGTGCCGCGCCGTGCCGCATCGGCAGCATCATGTCGGCGAAAGCCTGGTATGTGGGATATGCGAACAGGTTCATAACCTTCGCACGAATGCTGAAGAGGAAGGAGCGCAAATAAAGGCAAGTCATGTGCCATGCATGCATACGCACTGGCGCAGCCGTGCCCTCACGTTGGCATAGCATTTGCGCGAGTCGGGAGAACGGGCCGAATTTGCCGCGCTTTGGTGCGAGCGCGCACGGCAACGTGCACGCATGGCGTCAGGCGCCGACCGAGCGCCTCATCTGGAGGAGGATCGTATGGCGAATACCACGCTCACCATCAGCAGCAAGAACTATTCGTCGTGGTCGTTGCGCGGCTGGCTGCTGACCAAGTTCAGCGGTTTGCCTTTTGAAGAGATCGTGATGCCGATCGACGATCCCGCGGCACGCGCCGAACTCCTGCTGCTGTCGCCGTCGATCCTGGTGCCGTGCCTCGTGCACGACGGCATCAAGGTCTGGGACACGCTGGCGATCGCGGAATACCTGAACGAACTGAAACCGGACGCGAAACTGCTGCCCGAAGATATTCGCGCCCGCGCGCATTGCCGCTCGATCTGCGGCGAGATGCATTCAGGATTCGGCTCGCTGCGCTCGGCTCTGCCGATGAACCTCAAAGCGCACTTTCCGGGCTTCAAGGTGTGGGCGCGGGCGCAGTCGGATATCGATCGGATCGTGACGATCTGGGGCGATTGTCTGAAGCAGTACGGCGGGCCGTTTCTGTTCGGCGAGCGCACCGCGGCTGACGCGATGTACGCGCCTGTGGTGACGCGTTTCGTGACCTACGACGTCAAACTCGATCCGGAGATCGTCGAATACGGACAGCGGATCATGGCGCTGCCCGAGATGCAGGAGTGGATCGCCGACGCGCAACTGGAGGTGGAGGAGATCGACGAGCTGGACGTCGAGTTCTGAAGAAGCCGAGCGGCGACACTGCCGCAACAGCGGGCGGCGTTCAGCGTGGCGAGCCATACCGCGCCGTAACCACTGCGCCTCAATCGCGCCCGCTTCCCAGTTTGAACACGCTGACCACTTGCGCGAGACGCGCCGCCTGATCGCGCAACTCGGCCGCCGCGAGTTCGGCCTCGCCGACAATCGTCGCGTTCTGCTGCGTGGCTTCGCCGATCTGCGTGACGGCGAGATTCACCTGCTCGATGCCGCCCGATTGCTCGCGCGAGGCGACGCTGATTTCGCCCATGATCGCCCGCACCTGGCCGACCTGTTGAACGATGCCCTGCATCGTCGAACTGGCTTCTTCGGCGATCTGGAAACCGTTTTGCACAGTCGCCGTGGATGTCGCGATCAGGCTCTCGATCTCCTTCACCGAAGCCGCGCTGCGCTGCGCCAACGCGCGCACTTCCGAGGCCACGACCGCGAAGCCCTTGCCGTGCTCGCCAGCGCGCGCCGCTTCCACCGCTGCGTTCAGCGCGAGGATGTTGGTCTGGAATGCGATGCCTTCGATCACGCTCGTGATCTCGGCGATCTTCTGTGACGAGCGGCTGATCTCGCCCATCGTCGACACCACGCGTTCAACAGCGCGGCCGCCTTCGAGCGCGGCATCGGCGGCGCGCGTGACGAGCGTGTTGGCTTGCGCGGCGTGGTCGGCGTTCTGCTGCACGGTGGAGGTGATCTCTTCCATGCTGGCCGCCGTTTCCTCGAGACTGCTCGCCTGGGTGGCGATCCGCGCGGCAATATTGCCGCTGCCGGTGGCGATCTTTTCGGTGCCGTGCGACATATCCGTCGATGCATTGCGCACTTGCGAAACGATGCGCGCGAGACCTTCGCCGATGCCGTCGATCGACTGCATCAGGCGGCCGATTTCATCGGCGCGCGCGTTCGCGCCTTTTGCGACGCGCACGCTCAGATCGCCCGAGGCGAATCGTTCGGACGCCTTGGCGGCTTCGTCCAGCGGGCGGCTCACGAGGCGCCGCACCGCAAACAGGAACACGGCGGCGAATACGCCGACGAGCACCAGGCCGAGCAGCAGGAATTCGTTGCGCGTGGTGATGACGTCGGCCATCACTTCGTCGCGCGGCGCGACGCCGCCCACCAGCCATTGCCATTCCGGCACGGTGACGAACGACACGAACTTGTCGCGCGAGCCGCGTTCGCCGAGTGTCGCATCGGCCGAAGTGTATTCGAGCTGGCCTTCCTTCATGTCGAGCATTTGCTGATACGGCGCGTTCGCGTTGTCGGCGTTTTGGCCCGCAGCGGCCGGATGCACGATCAGCTTGCCGCGCTCTGCGCCATTCGACGCATTCACGACGAAGTAATAACCGCTGTCGCCGATCTTCAGATTGCGAATGCCGTCCTGCACCGACTGGATTTCCTTGTCCACATTCACGCCGACGAACAGCGCGCCGATCACGCGGCCGCTTGCGTCCGTGATCGGCCGGTATTGCGTGATCAAACGTTTGCCGAAGAGCGCGGCGAGTCCCGTATAAGGCTTGTTGGCGACCAGCAGCGCGTAGGCCGGCGCCTTGCGGTCGAGCAGCGTGCCGATCGCGCGCGAGCCGTCCTGCTTCTTCAGCGACGTGGTGACGCGCACGAAATCATCGCCGCTGCGCGCGAAGATCGTGGCGACCGCGCCGCTGCGTTCGAGAAACAGATCGGGGATGGAAAAGTCCATGTTCAGGACTTTGTCGCCCGCCTTGATGGTCGGCGTGGCGACGCCGCCGATGTCGACCTTCTGGGTTTCGTCGAGCGTGTAGCCGGTGGGCAGGAAGCTCGCGAACAGCGACATCGAGCGATCGACCTCGTTCGACAAGGCTTTGTCGAACAGCTTGATCATCGCGGCGATCGAGCGGTCCTTATCGGCGATGCGTTCGAGCACCTGATCGCTGATCTGCTGGCCGGCGGTGCGGGTGAGCGCCCACGTGAACGCGGCGAAAATCAACGCCACCAGTACGCACGAAAGAATGGCGAGCCGCGCGCCGACGCTGGCGCGGCGCAAAGAGAGAAATTCCATGGACGTTTTTGTGGAGTAAAGGGGACAAGTACTGCATGAGCCATGCGTAGGCATGCCCGGCATCGACGACTTGTTTACGGCCACGGCGTCCGCTTTCTTTAGGGATTCGAAAGCACTTCGTAATTGGTTCTGCTGGCAGGGGAGCGTTCTGGTACGCGGCGCGCTCAGTGTGCCGAACTGCGCTGCGCTGCGCGCCGCACGGGGCGCGCAGCAATGGCGCGTTGGTGACGACGCTGCAAATTGGCCCCGCCGTGTGCTCGGTATTTCTGTCTACGTCCGCTCAGTGCGTCGATCTACTTGCGCGCCGCGCCGGGCGGGCAGCCACAGAGCGTCGGTGACGACGCCCGAAATCGGCGTTGCCGCCTGCATGACATCTCTCCGCGTTCGCTCAGCGAGCCGAACGATCCTGCGCACCGCGCCAGGTGCGCAGCAACAGCGCGTTGGTCACCACACTCACGCTCGAAAACGCCATTGCCGCGCCAGCGAGCATCGGGTTCAGCAAGCCCAAGGCGGCCAGCGGAATCCCGATCAGGTTATAAACGAACGCCCAGAACAGGTTCTGCTGGATCTTGCGCCACGTCCTGCGCGAGATGTCGATGGCGTCGGCCACGAGCGCCGGATCGCCGCGCATCAGGGTAATGCCGGCCGCGTGCATGGCGACGTCGGTGCCGGTCGCCATCGCGATACCGATGTCGGCGGCGGCGAGAGCGGGCGCGTCGTTGATGCCGTCGCCCGCCATGGCCACGATGCCGGCGCTGCGGATCTTCAGGTCGCGGATCACGCGGGCCTTGTCGTCGGGCAGAACTTCAGCGTGGAATTCGTCGATGCCGAGCGCCTTCGCCACGCTAGCCGCGCTGCCGCGATTGTCGCCGGTGACCAGCACGCTTTTGATGCCCATTTGCGCGAGCCGTTCGACGGCGGCGTGTGCGGTCGGCTTGACGGTGTCGCCGAAAGCAATCAAGGCGAGTGCCGCAGGCGCTTGCGGATTGCGCTGCATGAGCCAGGAGACGGTGTTGCCGGCGGCTTCGAGCTCGTGAGCGCGAGCGGCGAGTTCCGGCGACAGGTCGATGCCGAGTTCATTGAGCCAACGTGTGCTGCCGAGCGCCAGTGTGCGTCCGTCAACGTCCGCTTCGACGCCGCGGCCTGCGATCGCGCGCGCGGCGCTCGCATGCTGCTGCGGGACTTGTCCTGACGCCACCGCACCGCCAGTGTCCGTCGCCACCGCACCGCCGGCGCTCGCCGCCACTGCACCGCTGGCGCTGGCCGCCAGCGCGCCGCCAGCGCTCGCTGCCATCACACCGCCAGCGTCCGCCGCCGTCCCATCGCCACTGTTCGTCGCTGCGGCTTCATGCGCCTTCAACACCGCCCGTGCCAACGGGTGATCGCTATTGCGTTGCACCGCTGCGGCAAGCGCCAGCGCTTCATCGCGGCCAATGCCGCCAATCGGCTCGAAAGCCGTCACCGACGGCTGGCCAAGCGTCAACGTGCCAGTCTTATCGAACGCGACAATCGTCACGCGATGCGCGGTTTCCAGCGCTTCGGCGTCTTTGATCAGCACGCCGTGCCGCGCCGCGACGCCGGTGCCTGCCATGATCGCCGCTGGCGTGGCCAAACCGAGCGCGCACGGGCACGCGATCACCAGCACGGCGACTGCGTTCAGAATCGCGGTTTCGCCGCCAGCACCGGCGATCAACCAGCCGACGAGCGTGAGCGCGGCGATCGCCAGAATCGCGGGCACGAAGATCTCGCTGACCCGGTCGACGAGGCGCTGAATCGGCGCCTTCTCGGCCTGCGCGCTTTCCACGAGGCGGATGATCCGCGCGAGCGTCGTTTCCGCGCCGATCGCGGTGGTCGTCACGGCAATCGCGCCTTCGCCGTTGATCGAGCCGGCGGTGACCGCGTCGGCCATCTGCTTCGGCACCGGCAGGCTTTCGCCCGTGATGAGCGATTCGTCGATGTGCGTGCGGCCTTCGAGCACCGCGCCGTCGACCGGCACGCGTTCGCCGGGACGCACAATCACCACCGTGCCGACCCGCACCTGCGCGAGCGGCACGTCGCGTTCGTCGGCGCCGACGCGGATGCGCGCGCGGTCGGGACGCAGCGCGTTGAGCGCGCGGATAGCGTCCGTGGTCTGGCGCTTGGCGCGCGCTTCGAGCCACTTGCCGAAACGCACCAGCGTGATCACGACCGCCGACGCCTCGAAATACAGATGCATCATGTCGCCGGGATGGGTCGCCAGTTCGTACACGCTGATGCCATACGCCGCCGACGTGCCGAGCGCCACCAGCAAATCCATGTTGCCCGCGCCGGCCCGCACGGCGCGATAGGCCGCGCGATAGAAGCGCGCGCCGAACACGAACTGCACGATCGAGGCGAGCGCGAGCTGCAGCCACGGCGGGAGCATCGCGTGCAGGCCGAACCATTCGCCGACCATCGGCGCAACAAGCGGCAGCGTCAGCACCGCGGAGGCGAGCACGGCGGCCAGTTCGCGGCGGGTCTGGTCACGTTTGCGGTCGGCGGGCGCAGCGTGGTCCGCATGATCGGCCGCCGCCGGTGCATCCGGCGGCACCATCAAGGTCGCTTCGTAGCCCGCTTTCTTGACGGCGGCGATCAGCGCGTCGGGCGCGGCGGCCGGGCCATCCAGACTGACGGTTGCGGTTTCGGTCGCCAGATTCACCGACGCGCCGACCACGCCCGGCACTTTCGCCAGCGCTTTTTCGACGCGCATTGCGCACGAAGCGCAGGTCATCCCGCCGATCGCCAGTTCTGTGGACTCCAGCGTCTCGGCAACGGGCGCAGGCGTGTCCGTGGAGGTCGAGGCGGACAGCGTGGCGTCGTAGCCCGCCTTGCGCACGGCGTTGGCGAGCGTCTCGGGATCGACGCTGGCGTCGCTTTCAATGCGCGCTCGCTCCGTAGCGAGATTCACCGACGCCCGCGTGACGCCCGGCACTTTGGCGAGCGCTTTTTCGACGCGCAGCGCGCACGAGGCGCAGGTCATCCCACCGATGTCGAGTTCGGCGGTCCGGGCGGAAGGGGTGGCAGCGTCCGCGGGGCGCTGCGGGTTGGCAAGTTCGGTCATGGTAGGAAGGCTCGTGGCGGCATCGGGCCGCATCATGAACCCAGTATTGACCTTCCCGTGATGGGAAGGTCAAGGACGAATTGCAGGGCGCGTTTCAAGGCCGCCCGCACGTCGCCGAAACGCCCGCTCAGAAGGCCGGCGGCGCATTCAGCATGGCTTGACCGACGGCCTGCTGGTCGTCGCTCGAGCGCGCCAGCAGGGTTTCGGCCGCGCCGCGGCGGTCGTTCGCAGCCTTGTTCTGGCCGAGCTTCCACTTGCCGACCAGCCGTGTCACCTCGATCTCGATGCCGACGATCGCACCGAGCATCTGCGAGATGAAGTCGGCGGGCGCGTCGCCCATTTTCCAAGGCACCGGTTCGCCGGCTTCCATCTTGCGCGTCAGACGCGCAACCAGGCCGCGCACGAACGACTCGTCGTCGCGCACGACGATGCGGCCGTGAGCATGCACCACCATATAGTTATAAGTCGGCACCTGCCGATGCGCTTCGTGCTTGCTCGGATACCAGTTCGGCGAAATATATGCGGCCGGACCCTGGAAGATCACGAGCGCTTCCGGATTCGCGGCGGCTTCCTGCCACACAGGGTTCGCGCGTGCGACGTGAGCGCGCAGGATGCCGTGCGTTTCACCGGCCGCGGACGGGACCTCGAACTCGAACGGCACGTGGTTCGCATCGAGTCCGTTCGGCCCGTTGGTGATTAGCGCGCCGAAAGGCTGCTCGGCGATCAGGCGATGGAGAACCTCTGGGCGGTTCTCTTCGAAATGGGCGGGCATGTACATGAAGCGCTCCGGATACGAGGGGGCGAAAGAGCAGTGATGAAAAATCGTCCGAGGGGTGGGGTGCCGGCGCGACGTAACAAAAAACGTCAACCGTACCGCAAAAAAGCGGCTTGCGGGCGGGAACTGGCGCTAATCCTGCCTTTGCGCTTGCCTGGTGAGCAAGGATACGATACAACCCGATGTTGTCGGCATCGCGAATCGCGGACTGGCTGCGTTGGGCTTTGGGAGGCCGCGCAAACAGGGTTCGTTGCACGCCGGCGTCTCCCTTAGGACCACACGTTCCGCCACCTGAACGAATGATAAAAAATCGCCGAGCTTTGTTTTCGATTCACTGGACCTGCGCATCGTTCGCGGGCCTCGCATTTCTGGCCGGTTGCGCGTCGACCCCCACCGCGACACAAAAATCCACGGGGTGGATCAAGGACGAAGTGGCCGACTCGTACGTATTCGGCTACCCGCTCGTGCTGATGGGTGTCGCGCGCGATGCGGCGGTCGGCACCAATCCAGGCCAGGCGCCCATCAATACGCTGCGCCATGCACAGGCATTGCCGCCGATCGGCGCGTCCAATCCGATGCAGCCGAGTCTCGATACATTCGACTCGACCGGCTGGCTGGACGTCGGCAGCGAACCGGTGATCGTTTCACTGCCCGATTCACACGGCCGCTATGTCGACGCTCGCGTGCTCGACATGTGGACCAACGTGGTGTGGTCGACCAGTTCGCAGTTCGACACGCGCGCGGCCGGCATCAAGGCGCAGGCGATCGCCTTTGTCGGTCCGGGTTGGCAAGGCGATTTGCCCAAGGGTGTGAAGCGCGTCGACGTGCCGACTCGCAACGCGTGGGTGAGCGTGCGTATCCAGTCGAACGGCACGCGCGACCTGACGGCAGTCCGTAAGCTGCAGCGCGCCATTCGCGTCGCGCCGCTCAGTGTCTACGCGGGCGACGGCCGCTCCGCCTCGATCACACCGCCGCGCAGCAATGCCGCCGACGCCGCCGCGGGCGCTGCCGGCACGCCGGCCGCGCAAGTCGCGGCGCTCGACGCGAACGGCTTCTTCACGCGACTCGCGCAGGCCTTGCCCGACAATCCGCCGACGCCGGCCGATCCGCATGCGCTCAAATTCCTCTCGGACCTCGGTGTGACGCCCGGCGAGCCCGTCAAGCTGCCGAAAGCGCCGGACGCCATCGCGGCCGGTCTCGCCGACGGTCACGAACGCGTCGTCACGCCGCCGTCGAATTTGCTGAGCGGCAACGGCTGGAACTGGTTCGGTGACGGCGTGGGCAGCTACGGCCCCGACTACGCGATGCGCGCCTATGCCGCTTATGCGCAACCGGGCATCGGCACGAAAGACGACGAAGTTCGCGCGGTCGTCACGCAGGACAGCGACGGTCGCGCGCTCAATGGCGCAAACCGCTACGTGATCCACTTCGCGCCGAATCAACTGCCGCCGGTGCGCGGCTTCTGGTCGATCACCGCTTACACGAAGGACGGCGCACTCGGCGAAAGCGCGCCGGCGCGTCTGGCGGTGGGCGATCGCAATGGCGCGCGCCGCAATCGCGACGGCTCGCTCGACGTGACCGTGTCGTCCACTCGGAGCAAGAGCGGCAATTGGCTGCCGGCGCCGCGTGCCGATCTGCAACTCGTGCTGCGTCTGTACGCACCCAAGCCGCAAGCCACCGACGGCAGTTGGCAACCGCCAGCCGTCGTGCGTCAGTGATACTTGCGTGTCCATGATGTGACAGCCGCGCTTCACTAACGAGCGCTTAAGCATCGAGTGTCGCAGGTCCGCCGTATCAGCCCGGCGGACCTGCGACGCTATCGCTCGGAGTAATGTGTAAGCCACGCCTTACATTTATATCCCACGAAAGATTCACGACTTATACTGCCGCTTGCGGGATTTTCGTTTTCGCGGCGGGCTTGCCGCCGCACTACCCAACACGAGCATGGCAAGCCTCAATAAAGCATCGTTAGCCTCGTCCATGCAGACCGTGCGCGATGTCGCGCAGTCACGCCGCACCCGGCGTGTCATCACCGGTCTGCTGATCTTCGTTGTACTGTTTGGTCTGCTGGGCTTCTTCGCGGCGCCGCCGCTGATTCGCCACATTGCCGAGCAACAGCTCAGCAAACAACTCGACCGTCCCGCCACCATCGGCCGCATTGCGCTCAATCCGTACACGCTCAAGCTCGAAGCCGATCGCGTACATATCGGCGAGCGCGGCGGCGCGGGCGACTTCGTGGATATCTCGCGGCTCATCGTGCAGCCGTCGTGGAGTTCTCTGTTTCGCGCGGCGCCGATCATCGACGAAGTGCAGCTCGATTCGCCGCGCTTTCATATTGTTCGCTACGACGCGCAGCGCTTCAATTTCAGCGACCTGATCGAGAAATTCTCGAAGCAGCCGGCCAAGCCCGATAGCAAACCCACGCTGTTCTCCGTGTCGAACATCAGGCTCGAAAACGGCCAGATCACGTTCGACGACAAACTGCTCGGCGCAACGCACGTGATCGATCAATGGAAGCTCGGCATTCCGTTCATCGCCACGCTGCCGTCGAAAACCGATATCTTCGTCGAGCCGCTATTGCGTGCGCGGATCGACGGCAGTTCGCTTGCTATCGACGGCAGGACCAAGCCGTTTGCCGCGTCGCGCGAGTCGGAAGTGTCGTTGCGTTTCGACGGGCTCGATGTGCCGCGTCTCATGTCGTACGTGCCGACCAAGCTGCCGGTGATCGTGCAGTCGGGCAAACTGTCCACTGATCTCAAGCTCAACTTCGTGGTCTCCAACGACGCGCCTTCGCTGCGCGTGGCGGGCACCGTCGATATGAACGACGTGGACGTGCAGGATCGGAGCAAGGCGCCGTTCTTCGCGGCGCGCGCGCTGCATGTGGCCGCCACCACGCTCGAGCCGTTGAAGAGCCTCTATCACTTCGACGAGATCCGCATCGACGCGCCGACCGCCAATCTCGCGCGCGATAGGGATGGCGTGTTGAGCGTCGAGAAGATGTTCGCGCCCGCGCCTGCATCTGAAGCCGCTGCGGCGCGACCGGCCGCGAGCGCGCCGCTTGCGGCCTCCGGTTCGAGCGCCACGGAAAAGACGGCGCCGCCGCTGGATCTGTCGATCAAACGCCTGGTGCTCAATGACGGCACCGTGAACGTCCACGACAACGCCGCCTCGCGGCCCGTCGACGTCGGCCTGCAAAAGCTGGCCGTGACACTGACCGATTTTTCGACGCTCGCCACCACGCCCGCGCATTACACGCTGAACACGGATTTCAAGGACGCTGGTGGCTCGCTCGGCGTGGCCGGCGCGTTCGGCCTCGTCGCGAAGACCGCGAGCGCGAAGGTCGACGTAAAGTCGTTGAAGCTGCCGCTGTTGCAGCCGTATATCGACACCGCGACCGTCGCGCAGATCACGGACGGCGCGTTGTCCGCCACCGCCAATGTCGGCGCGAACTGGTCGAAGTCGCCGGTGGCGGTGATGGTCACCGACTCGCAACTGGACCTGCAATCGCTGAAAGTCGCGGCGCGCGACAGCAAGAATCCGCTGATCTCGCTCGCGCAAGGTAGCGTGAAGATCAAGCGGGTGGATGTGGCGGCGCGCAACGCCGAGATTGCCAGCGTCGACACGACAGGTCTTGCGGTCGATGCGCAGCGTCTGAAAGACGGCAGCATCAACCTCAGCGCGCTTGCCGGCCAGCACGAAGCCGCGCCGCAGCGCACCGCGATTCACGCGGTCAGGAAGGCGCAGGCGGAAGGCCCCGCGTGGCACTACAAGATCGGCGAACTGAACCTGAAAGACGCCACCGCCAATTTCACCGACAACACCACGCCGCAGCCGGTGAAACTGAACATTACGCCGCTGCAACTGAAGGTGCAGAACGTCAGCGACGACCTCAGCCGTCCGTTGCCGATCGATTTGCAGGCGACGCTGAACAAGAAGGGCACGCTCGGCCTAAAGGGCGACGTCACGGCGACGCCGCTCAAGGTGGCCGTCAAGGTGAACGCCAACCGGCTTGACGCGGCGGCCTTCGAACCGTACTTCGGCAGCAAGCTGAATGCGGTGGTCGCGAGCGCGCTGCTCAATGGGAACGGCGACCTGACGCTGAATCAGGCGAAGTCGCTGAAAGCCAATTATCACGGCGACCTGGCGCTCGTCGAAGTCCGCATGCTCGACAAGGCGACTTCCGACCCGTTCGCGGGATGGGGCTCGCTTGCATTGTCGAACCTGAAAGCCGATTACGACGAGCACGGCACGGTGGTCGACGCGGGCCGCGTCACGTTCACCAAGTTCTATGGACGCGTGCTGCTCGACGCGCAGGGCAAGCTCAACCTGAAGGACGTGGTCGCGCACGAAACCGGTGCCGCGCAATCGCTAACGCGCGACAAGAGCGGTGCCGAGCCCGTGCCGTTGACGCCGCAACCGGCATCGGCGGTCGCGGCTGCGCCTGCTTCATCGGCTGCGCCTGCCACGGTGACGGCGGCCACGCCGCCGTCAAGCCCGGTCAAGCTCCACTTCGGCCAACTGGTGCTGCAACAGGGCCGCGTGACGTACACCGACAACTTCATCAAGCCGAATTTCACGGCGAACCTGGTCAATATTCAGGGCACCGTCGGCGCATTCGGCACGCAGTCCACCACGGCCGCTCCGGTCGACATCGCCGCGAAATTGGCGGCCAATGGTCCGCTGTCGATTCGCGGCACGGTCAATCCGCTGATCGCGAAACCGGCGCTCGATCTGACGGCGGTCGCGCACGATATCGAGCTGACCAATCTCACGCCGTATTCGGCGAAATATGCCGGCTATCCGATCACCAAGGGCAAGCTGAACGTCGATCTGCACTACAAGCTGGAGAACGATCAGCTGGACGCGAACAACCACATCTTCATCGACCAGCTCACGTTCGGCGATCACGTCGATAACGATACGGCGACCAAACTGCCTGTGCGTCTTGCAATCTCGCTGCTGAAGAACTCGCGCGGCGAAATCGACGTGAACCTGCCGGTGTCGGGCTCGCTGTCGAATCCCGAGTTCAGTATTGGCGGCCTGATCTGGCATGCCGTGCTCAATCTGCTACAGAAGGCGGTGACCGCGCCGTTCTCGTTGATCGCCAACGCGTTCGGCGGCAAGGGCGAGGAGTTGGGCTACGTCGAGTTTGAACCCGGCTCGGCAAAACTCACGGACGCTGACAACCAGAAACTCGACACGATCGTGAAGGCACTGGCCGATAAACCATCGATCCGTATGGATTTGATCGGTCGCGTCGATCCGGCTGTCGACGAACCCGCATTGCGCACCGGCTATGTCGATCGCCTCGTCAAGCAGCAGAAGATCAAGGACATCGTGGGCAACGGCGAGAGCGTCGATCTGTCGACCGTCACTGTCGACTCGAAGGACTACGACAAGTATCTGAGCAAGGCCTACAAGTCGGCGGACTTCAAGAAGCCGCGCAATTTTGTCGGCTTGACCAAGAGCTTGCCGGACGACGAGATGAAGAGCGCGCTCGCCGCCAACGCCCCGATCGACGACGCAAGCCTGCGGCAACTCGCGCAGCAAAGGGCGCAGAGCGTGCAGCAGTATCTGGACGGCAAGATCGACAGCAGCCGCGTGTTTATCGTCGCGCCGAAGCTGAGCGCCGACGGCATCAACGACAAGGGCGCGACGACGAGGGTCGACTTCGGTTTGAAGTGAGCGCGCTCAAGCGGCGCGCGTCGGCGCCTTCAACGCGGTTTGCTCGATCACGCGCGCGAGCGTGTCGAAGGCGGGACCGATCTTGTCGTTCGGCACGCACGCATAACCGAGCAGCAGCCCGCGACGCGCGGGCGTATCGCTGCTGTAATAGCTCGCGAGCGGACGCACGATCACGCCGGCGTCATAAGCGGCGGCGGTCACCGCGCGATCGTTGGCGTGATCCGGCAGGCCGAGCACCAGATGCAGGCCGGCCTCGTCGCCCATCACCGGCAGTTCGCTGCCGAAGCGCGCGGTGATCGCATCGATCAGAATTTGCCGCCGCTCACCGTATAGCGCACGCATGCGCCGAACGTGCGAGGTGAGATGGCCGTCCATGATGAAGTCGGTCATCACCGCCTGCTGCATCAACTGACCTTCGCGGTACAACTCGGCCACGCCCGTGCGGAACGTGTCCACCAGATGCTCCGGCGCGATCATGTAGCCGATCCGCAAGCCCGGAAACAGCATCTTCCCCAGACTGCCGACGTAGATCACCTGGCCGGCTTCGTCGAGTCCTTGCAGCGATGCGAGCGGACGGCTGCCGTAGCGGAACTCGCTGTCGTAGTCGTCCTCGATGATCCACACATTGTGCTGACGCGCATATTCGAGCAGCGTGCGGCGGCGCGCGAGGCTCATCACCATGCCGAGCGGATACTGATGCGATGGCGTGACGAGCGCGAGCCGCGGCGGCTGTTGCAAGTCCTGTTCGCTCGGATTCAGGCCTTCGTCATCTACCGGCACGGGCACGAGGGTAATCCCCGATGACTGCAGGACGCTGCGTGCGCCCCAATAGCACGGTTCTTCCACCCACGCGCGGTCGCCGACATCGGTCAATAGGCGCACCGCCAGGTCGATCGATTGATGAATGCCCGTGGTGATGATGATCTGATCCGGCGTGCAATTCACCGAACGCGCCACGCGCAGGTAATCCGACAACGCCCGCCGTAATGGCCGATAGCCGCCGCCGGGCGCGTAAGTGAGCAGATCGGGATTGGCTTCCTTCCATAAACGAGCCTGCAGGCGGCTCCACGTGCGCGCCGGAAATTCCGCGACGTCGGGCACGCCCGGCATGAACGCCCCCCACTGTTTGGCGGACACGCCGGCTTTGTCGATCAGACGCCGTCCGCGAGTCGACAGGTCGCCCAGATCGCGTTTCGGCGGCTTGGTGGTTTCCCTGGCTGTGCTGTCTTCTTTGTCGACGCTCGCCACTGCCGGCTTCCTGCGCATGTTCACGGCGGCCGTGTCCGGGCGCGTGTCGGCGACATAGGTGCCGCTGCCGGTGGTCGAGATCACATAGCCTTCGGCGGTCAACTGGTCGTAGACGTGCAGCACCGTGTTGCGCGCAATGCCGAGGTCTTCGGCGAGCGTGCGCGAGCTGGGCAGCTTGGTACCCGGCGGCAACTGGCCGGTCAGGATCGCCTGCTGCATGAGCCGCAACGTCTGCCGGTAGACTGGTTCGGCCGCCGCGCGGTCGAGCCGCGCGGCGAGCCAATCCGACAAGATCACGGTGTCCAAGTGGTTCTATCCGGAATAATGAAATGGTTCCATATTGTAGAACCGTAACGGTCTATAGTGAGCCACGCAATTGATGCAATCCCGCTGCGTTGCACGGGAGCCAGCCGGACCGCAGAGGAGACTTGGACGATGAAAACCGAAGACGTGATCGTCAGCTTTCGAGGTGTTCGCAAGACCTACGACGGCGAAACGCTGGTCGTCAAACAGCTCGATCTGGATATCTATCAGGGCGAATTCCTGACGCTGCTCGGGCCGTCCGGTTCGGGCAAGACCACCTGTCTGATGATGCTGGCGGGTTTCGAATTTCCCACCGGCGGCGAAATCTGGCTGGACGGCACGCTGCTCAATACCGTGCCGCCGCACAAGCGCAACATCGGCATGGTGTTTCAGAACTACGCGCTGTTCCCGCATCTCACGGTGCAGCAGAACGTCGCGTATCCGCTGACCGTGCGCAAGATTTCGGCGGAGGAGCGCGCGCATCGCACGAATAACGCGCTCAAGATGGTGCGCATGGAGAGCTTCGCGAAGCGCTATCCGGCGCAGCTTTCCGGCGGCCAGCAACAGCGTATCGCGCTCGCCCGCGCGCTGGTGTTCGAACCGAAACTCGTGCTGATGGACGAGCCGCTCGGCGCACTGGATAAACAGTTGCGCGAACATATGCAGTACGAACTTAAATCACTGCACGAGAAACTCGGCGTCACGTTCGTGTACGTCACGCACGATCAGGGCGAGGCGTTGACCATGTCCGATCGCGTCGCCGTATTCGATAAAGGCATCGTGCAGCAACTCGACACCGTGGATCGTCTGTACGAATCGCCGTGCAATGAGTTCGTGGCGAACTTCATCGGCGACAGCAACAAGCTGCGCGGCACGATCGCGAACGTCGACGGTGAGTATTGCGAATTTCATCTGATCGACGGCACGCGCCTTACCGGTCGCAATATCGGCGGCGCGCGAGCGGGCACGCCGGCGGTCGCGTGCATCCGGCCCGAGCGCATGAAGCTCGCCAACGGATTGTCACGTCCGGGCGCCAATTCGCTCGCCGGTGAAGCGCGCGGGCTGATCTATTTCGGCGACCACGTGCGCATGCGTTGTGGTCTGCCGCAACAGGACGAGTGCTTCGTGAAGGTGCCGCTTGGCACCGGCGTACTGGACACCTTCGCGCCCGGCGCGCCGGTCGCACTCGAATTCGCACCCGAGCATCTGCGGGTTTTCGCAGGGGCGTGAACGCGTCGAATACGCAATGTGTTCAACGCGGGCAGAGCAGGTCAAGCAGCACATAACAAAGTCGCACTGAACGTACTGAAGCACACCACCAAAGGAGAGCAACACACCATGAGCAAGATCGGGAAATCGCGCTGCGCCATCGCTGTCGGTGCTGTGGCGCTCGCGCTGGGCGCCGCGCAAGTCAATGCAGCGGAATTGACGGTCGTCAATTTCGGCGGCGCGAATGGCGACGCGCAAAAGCTTGCATTCAACCAGCCGTTCGAAAAAGAGACCGGCAATAAAGTTACCGCCGTCGAATACAACGGCGAGCAGGCCAAAGTGAAGGCGATGGTCGAAGCCAAGCATGTGAATTGGGACGTGGTGGAAGTCGAATCGGGCGATATCGGCCGTGGTTGCGATGAGGGGCTGTACGAGAAACTCGACTGGTCGAAGATCGGCAAGAAGTCGGATCTGATTCCCGAAGCACCGCAAACTTGCGGCGTGGGCTTCTTCGTGTGGTCGACCGCGCTCGCGTACAACGCCGACAAGCTGAAGACGGCGCCGGCCGGCTGGGCCGATTTCTGGGACGTCAAGAAATTCCCCGGCAAGCGGGCGATGCGCAAGGGCGCGCGCTACAACCTCGAATTCGCGTTGATGGCCGACGGCGTAGCGCCGAAGGATGTCTACAAGGTGCTCGCCACCAAGGAAGGCCAGGACCGCGCATTCAAGAAGCTCGACGAACTGAAGCCGAACATCCAGTGGTGGGAAGCGGGCGCGCAGCCGCCGCAATTCCTCGTAGCGGGCGACGTGGTGATGTCCACCGCGTATAACGGCCGGATCGACGCCGCGCAGAAAGAAGGCAAGAACCTGAAGGTGGTGTGGAACGGCAGCATCTACGACCTCGACTATTGGGCGATTCCGAAGGGCACGCCGAACAAGGCGCTGGCCGAGAAGTACATTGCCTATTCGATTTCGTCGAAGCCGCAGCAGGACTATGCGCACAACATCGCGTACGGTCCAGTGAATGTGGCGGCGATCAAGGCGCTCGATCCGAAGACGCTTGCGAATCTGCCGAACTCGCCGGCCAATGGGAAGAACGCAGTGCTGCAGAACCTGGCGTTCTGGACGGATCATGGCGATGAACTGGAGCAGCGGTTTTCTTCGTGGGCTTCGAAGTAATTAGCGGTGTGTGAGAGGGCGTGGCCGGTTGAGTGAGGCCGCGCCTTCTACACGTGAAATGACGCGCGCGCATTTTGTATGGATGTGCGCGCGGTTCCAACGTAGAGCTGGAGACAGGTGTGACTACGATGACGATCGCTGCCGATTCGACGCCTGAATCAAGTGGCCGACTCAAGCGCGAGTTGAAGGCCGCGGAAGCCAGAAAGCGTGCGATGGCGCTGCTGCTGATCGCGCCGCTCGCGATTTTTCTACTGCTGATTTTCGTCGTGCCTATCGGCGCGCTTCTCACGCGTGCCGCGCAAAATCCCGAGGTCGTCAACGCGCTGCCGCATACGCTGGCCTCGTTGAGCGCGTGGGATCGCAAGACGCCGCCACCGGATACCGCCTACGCCGCGCTGGCTGTCGACCTCGCCGCGATCGCCGACAGCGACGGCATGGGCGCACTCGCGCGACGCCTGAACGTGGAAATTCCAGGCTACCGTTCGCTGGTCGCCAAGTCCGCACACGCCATGCCGTTCGTCGACGACAACAGCAAGCCGCTGCAATTGACGCCCGCCCAGATCCACGCGAAATTCGCCGAACTGGACGAGCGCTGGAACGACATTGCGTACTGGCAAGCCATTGCGAAAAACGCCGGCGCCTATTCGCCGTTTTATCTGCTGGCTTCGCTGGACCACAAACAGGACGCGTTCGGCCACATCATTCCGACCGATCCGGATCAACAGATCTATCTCGCCGTATTCAGCCGCACCTTTGTGATCGGCGCGGCGGTGACGTTCTTCGCGTTGTTGCTCGGCTATCCGCTCGCTTACTGGATTTCGACGCTGCCCGAGCGTCGCGCGAATCTCGTGATGATTCTCGTGCTGATTCCGTTCTGGACTTCGATCCTCGTGCGCGTCGCCGCCTGGATCGTGATCCTGCAAAGCGAAGGGCTGGTGAACAAGGCGCTGATCGGCAGCGGACTGTTGCACGATCCGCTGGCGCTGCTGTTCAACCGCACGGGCGTCTACATTTCGATGACGCACATTCTGTTGCCGTTCATGATCCTGCCGCTCTATAGCGTGATGAAGTCGATTCCGCCGACCTATCAGCGCGCCGCGATCTCTCTCGGCAGCCATCCGTTCGCCGCGTTCTGGCGTGTGTATGTACCGCAGACCTATCCGGGCATCGGCGCGGGCGCGTTGCTGGTGTTCATTCTTGCGATCGGCTACTACATCACGCCGGCCTTGCTCGGCGGACCGAACGATCAGATGGTCAGCTACTACGTTGCGTACTTCACCAACGTGACGATCAACTGGGGCATGGCGTGCGCGCTCGGCGGTCTGCTGCTCGCGGCGACGCTCGTGCTGTACGTCATTTACGGACGCTTCACGCGCTCGTCACTGAGCCTCGGCTGAACGGAGTCTATTGCGATGAAACTTGCCAAGCCTTTGTTCGCGCCGCATACGTCTTTCGTTGAGCGCGTGTGGTATTTCGCGTTGCGTGCGCTGGCCGTGCTCACGCTGCTATATCTCATCTTGCCGGTGCTGGCGATCGTGCCGCTGTCGTTTTCGTCGAGCACGTTTCTGGTGTATCCGATTCCGGGCTGGTCGTTGCGCTGGTATCAGAATCTGATCGCATCCGATGAATGGCGCATGGCCGCTAAGAACAGCTTTATCGTCGCGCCGTCGGCGACGGTGGTTGCAACCGTGCTCGGCACCTTGGCGGCAATCGGACTGACCAAGGCGAACTTTCGTGGCAAAGGCTTGCTCATGGCGATTCTGATTTCGCCGATGATCGTGCCGGTGGTGGTGGTGGGCGTCGGCATGTATCTATTCTTCGCGCCGCTCGGGTTGGCCAATACCTACATCGGGCTGATTCTCGCGCATGCGTCGCTCGGCGTGCCCTTTGTCGTGACGACGGTGGCCGCGACGTTGCAGGGGTTCAACTACAACCTCGTGCGGGCGAGTTTGTCACTGGGCGCGAATCCAGTAAAGACGTTCTTCCGCATCACATTGCCGGTGATCGCGCCGGGCGTGATTTCAGGCGCGCTGTTCGCGTTCGCGACTTCATTCGATGAAGTCGTCGTCACCTTGTTCCTGGCTGGCGCGGATCAGACTACATTGCCCCGACAGATGTTTACCGGCATCCGCGAAAATATCAGCCCGACCATCGCCGCGCTGGCGACAATTCTGATTGTTTTTTCCACTAGCCTTTTATTGGCGCTTGAATGGCTGCGTGGGAGAAATGCGGCGCGAGCAGTTAAGGCTTGAGTATCGACTTAATCGGACGACAGCTTTTCATTGGCAACGAATAAAATCAATCCACCTTTAACGTCAATCTAAGACTGCTCCCATTCCCTATGCATCGGCGGTTCTTCATACTCGGAGCCCTCAAAAAGAA
The DNA here is from genome assembly GCF_003001875.1 of Paraburkholderia sp. BL18I3N2. Lineage (NCBI taxonomy): Bacteria > Pseudomonadati > Pseudomonadota > Betaproteobacteria > Burkholderiales > Burkholderiaceae > Paraburkholderia > Paraburkholderia sp. BL18I3N2. The sequence continues at coordinate 8,717 of NZ_PVNC01000001.1, read as the reverse complement.
GATGCGCTCGACGCAGGGGATTAATGAAACACCAGCTCACGGTGCTAATGTGTGCGTTGGCCTTGACGGCTTGCGCAAACCACGCCGCACGAGACCGGCTCGGCATTGAAGACGCCACCTTGCTGCAAAGCGGCTTCGGCGTCACGCAAGACGAAGCCGCGGGCGCAGCCAACTCACAATGGATCAGTACCTACTCGCCGGTTGTAAGCAGCACGGCGCTGGCTCTTTTGCAGACGCGGCTCGACCGTCTGCCGGGCGATAAGAACGGCTATTTTCGCGCCAAGGCGCAATGCTGGATCAATGCCGCTCAACAGGCGCGGCAAGCCGGCGATCACTGGGGCTTCGTCGAAGAAGCTGTCGGTCAGGCGGCCATGATCACGATGAGCCTGGAAAACGGTGCACCGTTGTCGGCTGCCAATTCCGCGCTGCGTACCGTGTCGACGGTGCGTCCCGATCTGTGGAAGATCGCCAATACCATCAAGTCGGATCCCGCCATTGCGCAATGTCCGCAAGCGCAGCCGCCGCTCGCGTGTGCTGAAGTCGAGCTGATGCAGGCGGGGCATGACGCATGGCGGCACAGTTTCTCCAGCGCGGAAAAGCGCTTGCCTGAGGTGCAGGAGAGCTTGCGTCAGTCAGCGCAAACAGCGCTGCAATGCAAGCAGGCGATGCAAGCCGCAGTCTCCGCTCCGGCGCGGGCGCGCACTCCCACGGCCACGCTTGCCGCGAATACGCCGCCAAAGATCACGCTAAAGGCCGATTCTCTTTTCCGATTCAACGGTGGCGACGACGCCGCCATATTGCCCGCAGGCAAACGACAGTTGAACGACGTGGCAATGCGTCTGAAGAACTTTCCTGGCGCGAGCGAGTTGAAGATCATCGGCTACGCCGACCGCCTCGGCGACAAATCATACAACCTGGGTTTGTCGAGACAGCGTGCGCTCTCTGTCGAGCGATATCTTCGCGCGCACGGCGTGAGCCTGCCGATGATCGCGCAAGGCAGAGGCAGTGCGAATCCGCTGGTGGACTGCCGGCAATCAAAGGGAGATGTGTTGACGCGATGCCTCGCGCCGAATCGACGCGTCGAGATCGAACTCGTCGCGGCGGGCTCGTAGTGTTTTTGAATCAGGAGCAAGCAACCATGCCGCGCACATCGATGCGTCTTCGAATTTGAGACACGCAGCGGCGAACGGCGAAATGCCTGTGTATTCAGAAGGATAAAGAAAAATGTCAACTATTCTGGTTATCGACGACCATCCGGCGTTTCGTATGGTCATCAAAATGCAGCTCGTGCAATTGCTTGGCGTAGAAGAAGTGGTCGAGGCCGATAACGGCCAGACTGCTGTCGAGTTGGCCCGGATACACGCTCCGGAGCTCGCCATACTCGACCTCGATATTCCGCGCATCAGCGGACTGGATGTGATTCCCCGGCTCAAGCTCGCTCATCCGCAGATCCGCGTGATGGTGTTGTCGGGTCACGACCCGGCTACATTCGCGCCGCGCGCGATGCGCTCGGGCGTCCACGGTTTTGTCGGCAAGTCGCAGGAAATGAAGGAGATCATGCGCGGCGTGGAGGCGGTGATGGCCGGCTACACAGTGTTCCCGATGGCGGTCGGCGGCGCAGGCATGACGTTCGCTGACGGAGTGGGAGGGGAGGAGGCCAGGATCGGCCTTCTGTCGGATAAAGAACTCGTGATTTTGCAGATGCTGTCGAAGGGCATGTCGAATAAGGCAATTGGCGATGCCTTGTTTATCAGCGATAAAACCGTCAGTACATACAAGAGCCGTATCCAGGAGAAACTCGGCCTCACGTCGTTGGCAGGACTCATTGAGTTCGCGACTTTGCACCGATTGGTCGAATAAGTTTGCGCGCTATGAATACGGTGAGCCTGTTTTGTTCTGCTGGGTGCATAGGGAGCCAAACGCTAAACGATCTGCTGGATACGGCTTCCGCGGATTCCTGCGTATTTGTCTTCAAAGAGAGCACGGCGCAAGTACGCCATCTTCAACGCGCCGTTCACCGGCAAACAACGGGAGTCATCCGTGGAAAAGGTTAGCGGCAATGCACAGACGCATCGTTTTAGCAGCGTCGTGCAGTCATCGGACAGCTTATCAAGCGGTCCTTTTGAGCCCTTTGAAATTCGTTACCTGGACGCGTTGTTCGAAGAGGGCGTCAACCTTGACGTGTTTCTCAACAACTGGCGTCAAGCAATGAATGACGACCTTGCGCGCCTCGACGCGTTACCTCGTGAGAGCGACTTCGACCATTTTCACCGCGTGCTGCATCGCTTGAGTGGAGCGGTGGCGCTCGTCGGCGCGCACAGTTTGATGGATGCGTTGCGGCGCGCGAGCCTGTCGCCGCCGGAACTGGGCGCTGAAGTCATCGACGCGCTAACGGCGCGCGCCAGAAGCCTCGTCACGCAACTTGAAGCCACGTCCCGCGCCTTCCGGAGCAGATCATAATGAACCGACCGCTTGCCTTGATCGAAGGTGACCTCGCGCTTCCGATTCCGCGGCCGTTCGATGCCTTGCCGCCGCCTTTCGGTTCGTGGCGTCGTCAGGCGCGGACCGCGGCGCAACGTGAACCACACCCGGCTGCACACGCCGTCGCGCAACAGGCGATCCAGAATGCGATGCGGCGTCCGGCGTCAACAGCGAGTCGTGGGCCGGTTCCATCCGGCGCCAGGTTTCTTTTTTTCTACAAGTTACCGCAGCAACCTGACCATTCGCGTCGTTTTGAGGAGCAGTTGGCCGAAGCCCGGTATTACCTTGAGATGGGCGGAGCGCGTCCGAGTTCGACCCGTTCCGATCATATCCTCGGCGCGGCGATTTTCGCGAGTTGTAGCATCGCGCTGACCTGGTTGCTGGCCACCTGTACGACGCATGATGCCGACAGGACGACGGCAGCGGCCAGCGTAAGAACACAATCGGTCGCGTCGACGGACGGAAATGCGATGGCGATTCACCCACAAGCGCGAGCTAAACCGGCGCAGCCATCGGTTGAATTCGCCGGGACGACTGCGCGAAGTTCGCCATTGGCTGGTAGCTCGAGGCCGAATTCGACGGCTCCCGGCGCTCCTACGCCACCCGACATGACACTGGGGGCGACTCTTCGCCGTGCGTCGGAATCGCAACACGTCGAACACCTCGTGCCGCGGCCAACCGGCCGCGTGTCCACACGGCACACGGCGCCGATCGAACTCGCGAAGGCCAATTCCCAGACGCCAGTTGCACGCCTTAGCAGACCGCAAGTCGACAAACGCCTCGCGCTCAGCCGCACGACCAACCCAGCCACGCAGCCTTCCGCGTCGAAGCAGTCCGACCGGACCGAATGGACTGAACAGCGTGAACGCCCAACGTCCGCCACCGACACAGCCGAGCGCGCAGCACTACGCGACTGGGCGGCGCAACAGCGTCGCTCAAACATCACAACGCGCGCCAGCACACCCACGCCAGGCGACACCGACTGGAACGCCCGCATGACTCAGCGCCGTATCACCGACAGCCCCGACGCCTTCCAGACAGCCCGCGCTCAAAAGTAGGCAGCAAAAAAAAGCCCGACCACCGGTCGGGCTTCAAAGTCAGCTGCGTCCTCCACAGGGCGCAGCTCCTGCAAAACAGCTCGTAGCGACTACTCAGGTAAGCAAATACCTCAAGCAGCCAGCAGCGAACGCAGCACGAACGGCAGAATCCCGCCGTGCTTGTAGTAGTCGACTTCGATCGGCGTGTCGATACGCAGCAGCACTTGCACGCGTTTTTCCTTGCCTTCCTTGTCGCGGATCACCAGCGTCACTTCCTGTTGCGGTTTGAAGTCAGCGCCCAGGCCTTCGATATCGTAGGTTTCTTCACCGGTGATGCCGAGCGATTGCACGCTATCCGAGCCCTTGAACTGCAGCGGCAGAACGCCCATGCCGACCAGGTTCGAACGGTGGATCCGCTCGAAGCTGCGTGCGACCACGACCTTCACGCCCAGCAGTTGCGTGCCCTTCGCAGCCCAGTCACGCGACGAGCCCGTGCCGTACTCTTCGCCCGCGAACACGACGGTCGGCGTGCCGGCGTCGATGTACTTCATCGCTGCGTCATAGATCGACAGTTGTTCGCCACTCGGCTGGTGAATCGTCAGGCCGCCTTCCACGCGCGTGCCGTCTGCCTTCGCCGGGATCATCAGGTTCTTGATCCGGACGTTCGCGAACGTGCCGCGCATCATCACGTCATGGTTGCCGCGGCGCGAGCCGTAGCTGTTGAAGTCGGCTTTCTGCACGCCGTTTTCCTTCAGCCACTTGCCTGCCGGCGAGTCTTCCTTGATCGAGCCGGCCGGGCTGATGTGGTCGGTCGTGACCGAGTCACCGAAGATACCCAGCGCGCGCGCGTCCTTGACGGCGGCGATGCTGTCGGCCGGCTGCATCGAGAAGTCCTTGCCGAAGAACGGCGGCTCAGCGATGTAGGTTGACTTCGGCCAGTCGTAGACTTGACCTTCTTCGCCCTCGATCTTGCTCCACAGATCGCCCTTCTTGGTCAGCGCCGAGTAGTTCTTGCGGAACGCGTCGGCGTCGAGCGCGAACTTGAGCAGTTCGTTGACTTCTTCGCTGGTCGGCCAGATGTCGCCCAAGTAGATGTCCTTGCCGCCCTTGCCCTTGCCGACCGGTTCGGTCATCAGGTCGCGCGTGATATTGCCGGCGATCGCGTAAGCGACGACCAGCGGCGGCGAGGCCAGGAAGTTGGCGCGGATGTTCGGGTGAATACGCGCTTCGAAGTTACGGTTGCCCGACAGAACCGCTGCCGCGACGATGTCGTTCTTCGTGATCGCTTCGTTCAGTTCCGGCGTCAGATCGCCCGCGTTGCCGATACAGGTCGTGCAACCGTAAGCGGCCAGCGTGAAGCCGAGCTTGTCGAGGTACTTCATCAAGTCGGTCTTCGTCAGGTATTCCGTGACGATGCGCGATCCCGGCGCCAGCGAGGTCTTGATGTGCGGCGCGACGGTCAGGCCGGCTTCGACAGCCTTCTTCGCCAGCAGGCCGGCGGCCAGCAGCACGCTCGGGTTCGACGTGTTCGTGCACGACGTGATCGCGGCGATCAGAATGTCGCCGTTCTTCACGTCGACGCCGTTGCTCGTCGTGTATTGCGCTTCGAGATCGTCCGCCTTCTTCGCGAAGCCATTTTCCGCAACCGGCTTCGAGAACAGGTCGCTGAAGGTCGACTTCACGTGACCGATTTCGATACGGTCTTGCGGGCGCTTCGGACCTGCCAGCGACGGCGTCACCGTGCCGAGATCCAGCGTGACGACCTTGGTGTAGTCGATCTGGCCAGCCTTCGGAATACCGAACAGACCTTGCGCCTTGAAATAGTTTTCGAAGGCGGAGATTTCTGCGTCGGTGCGGCCCGTGCCCTTGAAATACTCGATGGTCTTTTCGTCGACCGGGAAGAAGCCCATGGTCGCGCCGTATTCCGGCGCCATGTTGCCGATCGTCGCGCGATCCGGCAGCGACAGCGACTTCGTGCCTTCGCCGAAGAATTCGACGAACTTGCCGACCACCTTTTCCTTACGCAGCAGTTCGGTGACGGTCAGGACCAGGTCGGTCGCCGTCAGGCCTTCGCGCAGCTTGCCCTTCAGTTCGACGCCGACCACGTCCGGCGTCAGGAAATACACCGGCTGGCCGAGCATGCCGGCTTCCGCCTCGATACCGCCCACGCCCCAGCCCACCACGCCGATACCGTTGATCATGGTGGTGTGGCTGTCGGTGCCGACCAGCGAATCCGGGTAGTACACCGTGTCCGCGCCTTCAGCCTTCTTGTGCACGCCGCGTGCGAGGTATTCCAGGTTCACCTGGTGAACGATACCGACGCCCGGCGGCACGACCTTGAACGTGTCGAATGCCTGCATGCCCCACTTCATGAACTGGTAGCGCTCGTTGTTGCGCTGGAATTCCAGTTTCATGTTCAGATCGAGCGCGTTCTTTTCGCGGAAGTGATCGATCTGCACCGAGTGATCGACCACCAGATCGACCGGGACCAGCGGTTCGATCGACTTCGGATCCTTGCCCATGTGTTTCGCGACACCGCGCATTGCCGCGATGTCGGCGAGCAGCGGCACGCCGGTAAAGTCTTGCAGCACGACGCGCGACACCACGAACGGGATTTCGTCGACGCGCGCGGCCGTCGGCTTCCAGTTGGCGAGTTGCTCGATGTGTTCTTCGGCGATTTTCTTGCCGTCGTAGTTACGCAGCACCGATTCCAGCACGATTCGGATCGAAACCGGCAGGCGGTCGATCTTGATGTTCAGCGCCTTGCCGAGTTGCGGCAGGGAGTAGAACTTGCCTTTGCCGGAACCGCTGTCGAATTCCTTGAGCGTTTTGTGGAGGTTGTGGGCCATGGTGTTTTCCTTGGTTTGATCGCGGAACTACAGTACTTAACTAGATCACGTACAGATCGACGTATTCATTGACCGGCATGGCTTCGAGCCTTGCCTGATCCAGCGACACGTCGAGAATCGCCAGTTGTTGCTTGACCGGAAAGCGGCGCGCGAGGTTGGTCTTGAATTTCTCGACCAGCAACGGAATCCCATCTTCGCGACGACGCTTATGACCGATCGGGTATTCGACTATGACCTCGTCGAATGACGAACCGTCGTTGAATTCGATTGTCAGTGCATTGGCGATCGAACGCTTCTCCGGATCGTGGTAATCCTGCGTGAACTGCGGGTCTTCTATACATTCCATCTTCGCGCGCAGCACATCGATGCGCGGGTCCTGCGCGATCGAATCTTCATAGTCCGCGGCCGTCAGGCGGCCGTGGATCAGCGGCACAGCGATCATGTACTGAATGCAATGATCGCGGTCGGCCGGATTGTTCAACGGACCTTTTTTATCGATGATGCGAATCGCGGCCTCGTGCGTGCGGATCGTGATCTTGCTGATGTCGTCCACGCTCTTTCCCGCCGCGTTGAGTTGCGCGTGCAACTTCATCGCGGCTTCCACCGCCGTTTGCGCATGGAATTCTGCCGGAAAAGAAATCTTGAAGAGCACATTTTCCATCACGTACGAACCGTACGGACGCTGGAACTTGAACGCGTTGCCCTTGAAGAGCACGTCGTAAAACCCCCACGTCTTCGCCGTGAGCACCGATGGATAGCCCATCTCGCCCGTCTTCGAGATCAGCGCGAGACGCACGGCGCGTGAGGTCGCATCGCCCGCAGCCCACGACTTGCGCGAGCCGGTATTCGGCGCGTGGCGGTACGTGCGCAGCGCATGCCCGTCGACAAACGCCTGCGACACTGCGTTGATCAGTTCTTCGCGCGTGAGGCCGATCAGTTGACCGACCACCGCGGTCGATGCCAGTTTCACCAGCAATACATGATCGAGCCCGACCTTGTTGAAGGAGTTTTCGAGCGCGATGCAGCCTTGAATTTCGTGCGCCTTGATCATGGCGATCAACACGTCTTTCATCGCCAGCGGCGCTTTGCCCGCTGCGATGGCGCTGCGCGAGAGCCAGTCGGCCGTCGCCAGAATTCCGCCGAGATTGTCCGACGGATGGCCCCATTCGGCGGCAAGCCAGGTGTCGTTGAAGTCGAGCCAGCGGATCATGGCGCCGATGTTGAAGGCGGCCTGAACCGGGTCCAACTGGAACGACGTGCCAGGCACCTTCGCGCCGTTGGGGACGATCGTGCCCGGCACGATCGGTCCCATCAGCTTGGTGCAGGCCGGGTAGGTAAGCGCCTCGAGTCCGCAGCCGAGCGTATCGATCAGGCAGTGACGCGCGGTTTCCAGCGCGAGCGCGCCGTCGATCCGATAATCCTGAACGTAGTCGACGATATCGGCCAGGACTGAGTCCGGGTCGGGTCGCACGTTGGAAATCGGAGCGGACATCGGGGAGCTTTCCTGATGACGATATTTAGTTGCTGGTCTTGTCGATCGCGTTCGATTGCGTCGGAGCCGGTGCGCCTTGCTGCATGGCTGCCGTCTTGCACTCGTCGGCCAGACGCGAGCTGTCCTTGTCCGAGAACAACATTGCCTTCGTCGGGATCACGACCAGGTCCATGCCGGTTGCGGCGTCGTGGAAGCGGTCCGCGCCCGTGGTGGTCGCTTCGCGCGGCAGATTGTAATTTTTGTTGGCCCAGTGAACCGTGACGATCTGGTCACGCTTCATGTCGCCCTTCAGTTCGAAAGCCAGGCCTTCGTTGCACGACCACTTTTCCGAGCCATCCGGCACCGCATCGACCTTCGCTTCCTTGGCCGGATTCGCTTTGCGCTTGATCAGGCGCTTCGGCTGCGGGCGCTTTGCCGTGGCTTTTGCCGCCGGCTTCGTGGTGGTCGCCGTTTGCGCGGCGGCGTCAGTCGCGACGGTCAGCATCGTCGTGGACAGGGCGCCAATCACGGCGGCGATCATCAGCTTTTTCATGGAGAAAACCTTTCTATCTAATTTCAGTTAAACGCGCGGGCTACCGGTCCTGGCGACCGCGCGGGTTGAACTGCACGCGCTTTGAAAGCGCACAGCGACCGCTATTTTCTCCTATTTAGCGGCAGGTACTTCAAATTCTCGGGGCCGGTGTAATTCGCGCTCGGACGGATGATCTTGTTGTCGATGCGCTGCTCGATGATGTGCGCGCTCCATCCCGCCGTGCGCGAGATCACGAAGAGCGGCGTGAACATCGCCGTGGGCACGCCCATCATGTGATACGAGACCGCGCTGAACCAGTCGAGATTCGGGAACATCTTCTTCGCCTC